>JAKOVH010000016.1:0-980000 GCA_029782145.1 Actinomycetes bacterium
CACCTGGTCACCGATCTCCTCCGAGCCGAGGAGCCGTACCAGGGATCGCAGAACATCAGTGTGAGTCATACGCGCCCCGAAGGCGAACTCTCTAAGTGTGTCGTAGTCGACCGGATCAAGGTCAACTGTGACTCTGATGGGCTTCACGCGACCGCTGCGAGGGCTGTCATGAGTAGTCGAGTCGGGCATGTTCTGTGGACGCTCCGGAAAGGCGGAAAGGGGTGGCCGCTTCATTGCACTGCTTCCAGGTTCTGGTCACCGGATGACGGTGACGGCGAACTCCGGGGGCCCCGGAGGACCCGATCCGCACTCTAGATCCCCGCCTACTGAGATACGGGGATACTGATCACATGGTGGGTGATGCACGGTAGCCGCGGTGGCACGGTGCCCGTCGGGTGCGTCGCCATGACCATAACCGGGGGGTATGACAGAGTTGCTGCTTGGCCCCTGCCCAGCGACGACGTGAAGGACGCGAGTGCCAATGGCGGTCGTGAGCGCAGGGCCGGGACGGGGCTTCAGGTCGCCTGCACAGGTGCTCACGAGGTCGGTAGACCGGGCCTGGACCGTCAGGGCTCCAGCCGCAGCGTTGCAGTCAACGCGCGGTTCGGGCCCCCGCCACCATCGAAGCACGTGCTTCCAAGGGCCTCCCTCACGGGAGGCCCTTCGCATTGCGACGAGAGGAAGGCGACATGGTGAGGGAGATCGCCGCCACCGACGAGGTCGGTTGCTGATGGCGGTGTGCGAGTGGTGCCACCGTGAGATGACGACGGCGGAGTCCTGTTCGGAGCAAGAGCTGCACCGAAGCGGCACACCGATCCGGATGATCCCGTGGGGACGCGAGCGCGGCTGGTCCGCGAGATCCCGATGCGGCGACTGCGGCGTTCAGCCGGGTGGGTTCCACCACCCAGGTTGCGACATCCAGCGGTGTCCGGTGTGCTCCGGCCAGATGCTCTCCTGCGGCTGCCGGTTCGACGAGGACGTGATCTTCGACGAGGACGACGACGAGGGCGACGACGTCGACGGGTTGGGGGCTGTTGGAGTGGATGCCAACGGCTGCCTGACCGAGGAGAGGTGGGTCGGGGGTCAGGCGGTGGTCGTCCACTACGACGACATCCCGGAGTCCGACATCACCGAGATCGACGGCATCCGGGTCACCACCGCGCTGCGGACGGTCATCGACATCGCTCCGGAGCTCGCCCCCGGCCGGCTGGAGGAGATCGTGGAGGACTGTCTGACCCGAGGGCTCTTCACCGTCGAGGAGGCCAGAGCAAGGGTCACCGAGCCCGACATGGTCGCCAGGCGTGGTGCTCGGTTGCTCCTGCAGGGCTGCCGGGATGAACGCGGCGCCGGCTCTGTCGCGGCGCACTGACGCGATCGGACGCTCGGAGGACTCGGGAAGGCCCGGGTCGGCGACCCGGGCCTTCGCGGTGAGCAGCGTGCCGTGGGTGTGATGGAGCCGCGTGGCGGAGCCTCCGTCGTCGTGCTGAGCGGCGGAGTGGTCCGCGTCGACGGCCGCCGGCGAGTCGGCTGACGGCTAGGACGAAGGGGTGTCGGCCAGGATCCCCTCGATCTGGCCGATCGCCTGGATCATCCCTTCTTCCTGTCCCATGGCGAGCACCTGCTCCATCGCCTGCAGGGTCGGGAAGTGCGACGTGATGACCATCTCGGTCCTGTCGCCCCGCTCGGCCAGCGTGACCGCCATCGTGCCCACCGGCAGGTCGTCGTTGGGCTTGCCGGTGTCGTCGGCGAAGCCGTCCCTCACCTCGAGCCGCCGCGGCGGGTCGACGGCCAGCACCTCCCACCAGCCGAAGTGCTTCTGACCCTCGGGGCTCGTCATGTAGTACGTGGCTCGGCTGCCGACGGTGAGGTCGTGGTCGACGAAGGTCGCCGGGTACCCGGGCGGGCCCCACCAACGCTCGAGCTGGCGCGGGTCGGCCCACAGCTGCCACGCCCGTTCGACCGGGGCGTCGAGCTCGACGGTGATGGCCATCGTCAGGGCGTCGGGGTCTTTGTGCACGTTGGTGACGGTCATGGGGTTCCTCCATTGGGGTCGGCGAGGATCTCGGTCATCCGGTCGGCGCGTTCGCGCCACACCGCTTCCAGGGCGTCCAGCAGCTGCGCGGCGAGCCGGACGGTGTCGACGTTGCCGCGCACGAGTTGCTCTCGTCCCTTGCGTTGCTTGGTCACCAGTCCCGCCTCTTCCAGCACGGCGACGTGCTTCTGCACGGCGGCGAAGCTCATCGGGTAGCGGCGGGCCAGGGCGGACACCGAGTGCTCGCCCTCGAGCGTGCGCACGACGATGTCGCGCCGGGTGCCGTCGGCCAGGGCGTGGAAGACCCGGTCGGCCCGCTCGGCCTGCAGTAGACCTACAACCATATGGTTGTAGGTAAGCACGGTTCGGACATCCACGCAAGGGGCAGGCACACAAGGGACTCGCACGCCAGCCTCGAGCGTTCCGTGACGCTTCTCGTGACGGGACCGACCCGCTCAGGGCGTGACGATGGAGAAACCCGGATCGAGCGGGGCCAGGAGGCCGACGAGGCGGGCCAGCACGGAGGCGTCGCCGGACACCGTGACCGTGCCGTCCGCCATGGCGGCCGCCGCATCGATCCTCCCGGTGACGAGCCCGATGAGGCTCCGGCGGGTCAGCTCGAACACCGTGACGTCGCCTGGCAGCTCGGGCACCGTCCGGTGGTTCAGCACCCCGTTGCGCAGCTCGACCAGGTAGGTCTTGTCCTCGTCGGTGATGCGCCAGCCGATGCGGAGGTGCTCGTCCCAGGCGCGTGGGCCGTCGACCCGGACGCCGATGCTGTCGAAGACCTGGGTCACCGTGAGCGCACCGGCCATGCTCGTGCCGGCCGACACCGGCGTGCCGAGGTTGCCCGAGCGCAGCTCTGTGGCGCCCACCAGGAAGGCGTTGCGCCACGTGCCGTTCTCGGCGCCGAAGCCCAGCTGCTCGAAGGCGTCGGCGAGCAGCTCGCGCGCCTCGGTGTCGGTGTCGTCGGCGAACACGAGGTGCTTGCCGACCTCGGCGCACCAGCGGTAGTCGCCGTCGTCCCACGCCCGGCGGGCGACGGCCAGGGCGCCGTCGCGCCCGCCCATCGCCTCGACGTAGCGCGTGGCCACGGCCTCGGGCGGGTGGGGCCAGAGGTTGGCGGGGTTGGCGTCGTACCAGCCCATGTAGCGCTGGTAGACCGCCTTGACGTTGTGGCTCACCGAGCCGTAGTAGCCGTGGGTGTGCCACTGGGCCTCGAGCGCGGGCGGCATGGGCAGCGTCTCGGCGATCTCGGCACCGGTGTAGCCCTGGTTGATCATCCGCAGCGTCTGGTCGTGCAGGTACAGGTACATGTCGCGCTGCATGGAGAGGAACTCGACGGCGCGCTCGCGGCCCCAGGTCGGCCAGTGGTGCGAGGCGAAGACCACGTCGAGCTGGTCGCCCCACAGGTCCATCGTCTCGGTGAGGTAGTGCGCCCAGGCGTGGGCGTCGCGCACCAGGGCGCCGCGGATGGTCACGATGTTGTGCAGCGTGTGGGAGGTGTTCTCCGCCGTGCACAGGGCACGGTGCTGCGGGAAGTAGAAGTTCATCTCCGCCGGCGCCTCGGTGCCGGGCGTCATCTGGAACTCCATCTCGACGCCGTCGATGGTGAGCCGCTGGCCGGTGTGGGTGATCTCGAGGGTCGGGGCGATGAGCGTCACCGTGCCGGTCGACGTCGTCTGACCGAGGCCGGCGCCGATCTGCGCGGCAGGGCCGCGCTCGAGCGCCGCGCCGTACATGTAGCCGGCGCGCCGGGTCATGGCGGTGCCGGCGAACACGTTCTCGGCGATGGCATGGTGCAGGAACCCCTCGGGGGCGATCACCTGCACCTCGCCGGCGGCCACCTGCTCCTCGGTGATGATGCCCTTCACGCCGCCGAAGTGGTCGACGTGGGAGTGGGTGTAGATCATCGCCTTCACGGGCCGTTCGCCGCGGTGCTCGGTGTAGAGGGCGAAGGCGGCGGCGGCCGTCTCGGCGCTGATCAGCGGGTCGATGACGATGACGCCGGTGTCGCCCTCGACGACGCTCATCACCGACAGGTCGTAGCCGCGCAGCTGGTAGATGCCGGGGACGACCTCGAACAGGCCGTCTTCGATGAGGAGCTGGCCCTGGCGCCACAGGCTCGGGTTCGCCGTGTCCGGCGCATCGGCCCCGCGGAGGAAGTCGTAGGCGTCGAGGTCCCACACCACCCGCCCGTCGGCCGCCGTGACCTGGCGACGGTCCGACCGGGCGACGAACCCGTGAGTGGCATCGTCGAAGTCCTGCCGGTCGTGCATCGGGAGCGACTCGGCCATCGCCGCGATCGCCTGCCGGGTCGTCGGGGTTGCCGCTGTCTCCGTCAACGCGCTCTCCTGTCGTCGCCCGAGCGGGGCTTCCTGGCCGGGGGCTACCGACTGTCTACCCGACGACCTCAGCGATCGGTGGCTCGATCGATGACCTCATGAGGTGATGGATCGAGCCAGGGGAGAGCTCGGTCGATGAGGGCGCGTGCGGCGGTGCCGGCGTGACGGCCGGGGTTGTCGGGGCCGTACATGCGGGCCGCGGCGAAGGCGCCGTCCATCACGAGCAGCAGCTCGTCGGCCAGCTCGTCGGGCCGAGCCGCGCCCGCGGCGACGGCCAGGTCGCGCAGGCGGGCGCGCACGGCGTCCTTGTGGGCCACGGCCACGTGGTGGGCCGGGTGGTCGGCCTCGGGGAACTCGGCGGCCGCCTTCTGGAAGCTGCACCCGAGGCACACCGGGCTGGTGGACAGGGCGGCGACGGCGTCGAACACGCGGGCGAGGGCCTCGGCCGGGGGCAGCGTGGGGTCGAGGGAGGCCTCGAACCACGCCCAGAACCGCTGGTTGGCCGCGTCGAGGTAGGCGGCGATCAGCGCGTCCTTGGTCGGGAAGTGCCGGTAGAGCGTCGCCTTGGCCACACCGGCGCGCTCGACGACCAGGTCGATCCCCACGGCGTGGAAGCCGAGCTGGGGGAACAGCTCGCCCGCCACGCGCAGGACGCGGTCCCTGGCGGGCTCGCTGGCCGCAGCGGTCATGGCGCCAAGCTAGCACTAGACAGACAGGTCTGTCTCTGTCACGGTGGGTCCATGGCCGCGACCCTCACCGACGACCTCCGCCGAGCGCTCACCGCCGGGCGGCTCGGCCACCTCACCACCGTCGACCCCGACGGCAGCCCGCAGGCGAGCGTCGTGTGGATCGGCCTCGACGGCGACGACATCGTCGCCGGGCACCTCATGGGCGGCCGCAAGGTGCGCAACATCGCCCGCGACCCGCGAGTCACACTCACCGTCGAGGCCGAAGGCGCCAACCCGGTGGGCATGACCAACTACGTGCTCGTCCGGGGCACCGCTCGCCTCGTGGAGGGCGGCGCTCCCGAGCTGCTGCAGCGCCTCGCCGAGGTCTACGTTGGGTCCGGCGTGAAGTTCCCGCCGTTCGACGACCCGCCCCCCGGCCACGTCATCCACATCACGGCCGAGCACATCGGCGGCGTCGGTCCCTGGGCGGGCTGAGAGGAGCGCTCATGGACCTCGGCATCCACTTCGTGAACTTCGGCGTCCCGGGCGGCCCGGGGGCGATCGCCCCCACGCTCGGGGAGACGGCCCGCATCGCCGAGCAGGGCGGCGCCACCACCTTCACCCTGATGGACCACTGGTTCCAGATGGAGCAGATGGGCTCGGCCGCCGAACCCATGCTCGAGGGGTACACGACCCTCGGGTTCCTCGCCGGGCAGACCCAGCGGATGCGCCTCGGCCTGCTCGTCACCGGCGTCACCTACCGCCACCCCGGGCTGCTGGCCAAGATCGTGACCACCCTCGACGTGCTCTCCGGCGGCCGGGCCCAGCTCGGCATCGGTGCGGCCTGGTACGAGCGGGAGCACCGCGGCCTCGGCGTGGCCTATCCGCCGGTGGCCGAGCGCTTCGAGCGGCTGGAGGAGACCCTGCAGATCTGCCTGCAGATGTGGAGCGACGACGACGGCCCCTACGACGGCACCCACTACCAGCTGGCCGAGACCATCTGCTCGCCGCGGCCGCTCAGCTCGCCACGGCCGCGCCTGCTCGTCGGCGGCGGCGGCGAGCGCAAGACGCTGCGGCTGGTGGCCCGCTACGCCGACGCCTGCAACCTGTTCGCCTCGTCACCCGAGGAGGTCGCTCGCAAGCTCGAGGTGCTCGACCGGCACTGCGAGGCCGAGGGCCGCGACCCCGCCACCGTCGACCGGACGATCCTGGCCACCGTCGACGACCCGGCACGCGACCCCGACGCGTTCCTGGCCACGATGGGGCGCTACGCCGCGCTCGGCGTGTCCACCGTCGAGGTCATGCCGATGGGCGACCCCGTCGCCTTCACCACCGAGCTGGTCGAGCACGTCGCGCCGCGCCTCGCCGAGCTCTGAAGCTGCGAGGGGCACGTCGCCCCGCTCCGGGCGGCCATGAGGTGGATCGGTGCGTACGTTGGTGGTCGTGGACGACCTCGTCAACGTGCGCATCGCCGATCAGGGCCCGGTCCGGACGATCTCGATGCACCGCCCCGAGCGGCTCAACGCCTTCGACGGTGGCCTGGTGGTGGACCTCGCCGACGCGCTCGCGGCGGCGGCCGCCGACCCGGAGGTGCGGGTGGTCGTCCTCACCGGCAACGGGCGAGCCTTCAGCACCGGCGCCGACCTGAAGGCGCTGGCCGAGCCCCGACAGGAGAGGGACGACACACAGGCGACCGGCGACGGCAGCGGCTTCGACCGGCTGCTCGACACGCTGGCCGACTTCCCCAAGCCTCTCCTGATGGCCGTGAACGGCTACGCGGTCGGGTTCGGCATGACGATGCTGGCCTTCGCCGACGTCGTGTTCATGTCGACCTCGGCCCGCCTGCGGTGCCCCTTCACGGAGCTCGGAGCCCCGACCGAGGCCGGTTCGAGCTACCTCTTCCCGAAGCTGCTCGGCCGCCAGCAGGCCGCGTGGACGCTCCTGTCGTCGGAGTGGATCACCGCCGAACAGGCGTTGGCGATCGGCCTGGCGTGGCAGCTCTGCGAGCCCGATGACCTGCTCGCGGTCACCTACGACCATGCCGAGCGGCTCGCGCGCCACCCCGTCGGGGCGCTGTCGTTGGTGAAGCGGCTCCTGAACACACCGGAGCGGGCCGAGCTCGCCGCCGCCTTCGAGCGGGAGCGCGAGGCGCTCGCGGTGTTCGTCAGCAGCTTCGGATCGTCACGCTGACTCGGCCCCGGCCCTCGGGGCCTCAGGCCGGCGGCGGGCCGAGGAGCTCGGTCAGCAGGACCCGGACTCGCCGGTCGATGTCGTCGCGGATGGGGCGGACGTCGTCGAGGCCGAGCCCGGCCGGGTCGTCGAGCTCCCAGTCGAGGTATCGGACGCCGGGGTAGACGGGGCAGGTGTCGCCGCAGCCCATGGTGATGACGACGTCGGATGCCCGCACGGCGTCGTCGTTCAGCTCCCTGGGCCGGGCCCCGGCCGCGGCCAGGTCGATCCCGACCTCGGCCATGGCCTCGATGACCGTGGGGTTGAGCTGCTCGGCCGGCGCCGTGCCGGCGGACCGGACGACGATCCGGTCGCCGGCGTGGTGGGCGAGCAGGGCGGCCGCCATCTGGGACCGGCCTGCGTTGTGGACGCACACGAACAGCACCCCGGGCCGTCCGTCGGCGGGGGAGCCGGCGGTGGTCACGGGCACAGGGCGTCGCAGATGGCCTGCAGGCGCTGGGGCACGATCCGGTACCACGCCCACCGGCCACGCTTCTCCCGGACGAGGAAGCCGGCGTCGACCAGGGTCGACAGGTGGTGCGAGACGGTCGGCTGGGAGCGCTCGACGGGGCCGATGAGGTCGCAGGCGCACGCCTCGCCGCCGTCGCTGGCGGCGATCAGCGACAGCAGCCGCAGGCGCGCCGGATCGGCCAGGGCCTTGAGCGTCTCGGCCAGCTCGACGGCCTCGGCCTCGCCCAGCACCTGGCCGGTGACCGGGGCGCAGCACGCTGGTGGGGATGTGCCCATGCGGACCTCCGCTCGACGGGACCCATCGACAGACGTCGATGGGTCCAGTATGGTGGATCCATCGACGGTTGTCGATCACAGCTCTGGGAGGTTGCCATGTCGAGGGTGCAGCTGGCGTTGAACGTCTCCGACGTCGAGGCGGCCGTGGCCTTCTACGAGAAGCTCTTCGCCATGCCGGCCGCCAAGCGCAGGCCGGGGTACGCCAACTTCGAGATCGCCGACCCGCCGCTCAAGCTCGTGCTCATCGAGGCGCCCGAGGGCGGCACCCTGAACCACCTCGGGGTCGAGACCACCACGGGAGCCGAGGTGGAAGCGGCCGAAGCGCGCCTGGCCGGCGAGGGCCTGGCCACCACCGGGGTCGACGACACGGTGTGCTGCTACGCGACCAAGACCGAGACCTGGGTCCACGATCCCGACGGGGCGGCATGGGAGTGGTACGTCAAGACCGGCGACGCCGAGCAGATGGCCAACTCCGTGGTCGGCGACCAGGGTGTGTGCTGCGCCCCCGTCTCCGAGCCGGTGACCTTGGGCCGGCCGGCTGACGAGGCGGCCGCCGGCACCTGCTGCGGGTGAGCGCCGGCGAGCACCGCGCCCCGGTCGTCGAGGGGCACGTCGCCGCGCGCCTGGGGACACTCGACCGCTTCCTGCCTCTTTGGATCGGAGCCGCAATGGTCGGCGGGCTGCTGCTCGGCCGAGCGGTGCCGGGGCTCGACGACGCCATCGACGCGGTCAAGATCGGCACCGTCTCGCTGCCCATCGCCCTCGGGCTGCTGGCGATGATGTACCCGGTGCTGGCCAAGGTGCGCTATCGCCAGGTCGGCGCCGAGGTCACCCGCGACCGTGCCATGGCGGTCACCCTCGGCTTCAACTGGCTCGTCGGGCCACTCTTGATGTTCACCCTCGCCTGGCTGTTCCTGTCCGACCTCCCGGAGCTGCGCACCGGCCTGATCATCGTCGGCATCGCCCCCTGCATCGCCATGGTGCTGATCTGGAACGACCTGGCCTTCGGCAACCGCGAGCTGGCGGCCGGGCTCGTCGCGGTGAACTCGATCCTCCAGATCCTGGCCTTCGCCGCCTACGGCTGGTTCCTGCTCACGGTGCTGCCCGGGTGGCTCGGCCTCGACACCCAGGGCCTCGACGTGTCGACCTGGGACATCGCCCGCTCCGTGCTCGTCTTCCTCGGCGTGCCCCTCGCCGCCGGCTACCTCACCCGCCGCATCGGAGAAGCCCGCCGCGGCGTCGAGTGGTACGAGCAGCGCTTCCTGCCTCGCATCGGACCGGTCGCCCTCTACGGGCTGCTGTTCACCGTCGTCGTCCTCTTCGCCCTCCAGGGCGACGAGATCACCTCGAACCCGACCGACGTCGCTCGGGTGGCGGTGCCGCTGGTGGTGTACTTCGCGGTGATGTGGACCGCCGCCTTCGCGGCCGGTCATCGCCTGCGGTACCCCTACGACCGTGCGGTGTCGATGGCGTTCACCGCGGCTGGCAACAACTTCGAGCTCGCCATCGCCGTGTCCATCGCCGTGTTCGGCATCACGTCCGGCCAGGCGCTCGCCGGCACGATCGGGCCGCTCATCGAGGTCCCTGTCCTCGTCGCCCTCGTCTACGTCGCCCTCGCGCTGCGCCGCCGCTGGTGGCCCGACGCCTGACCTCACCCGTCGGGTGGGGCGCGGTCGTCGTCGGGCCGGTCGCCGTCGGCGGGAGGTGGGTGGTCGGGGTGGGTGGTGCGCCAGCGGTTGTGGTGGGCGCAGCCCCAGCGGCCGTTGTCCTGGGTGGTGGGTCCGCCGTGGGCGGCGGGGTGGATGTGGTCGGCTTCGGGTCGTTGGGGGAGCTCGTCGCAGCTGGGGTGGAAGCACACCCGGTCGCGCACCTCGATCGCCCGGCGCAGGGCGCCGCGGAAGAAGCGGCGTCGTTCGCCGACGTCGAGCACCCGCGACGGCGGGTCGAACACGATGCGCTCCACGTCTGCCTCGGTGAGGTGGCGTGCCGCGGTGCCGGGGGTGAGGGCGGTGCGGTTGAACAGCTCCAGAACCGGGCCCTTGAGCGTCTCCAGGCCGACCACGACGGTGAACAGCGGGGCGGGCCGTTTGCCGTCGGCGGGGGCGGTGCGGGCCCGGGTGGCCATCTCCACCAACGCGTCAGCCCGCCGCTGCGCCGGTGTGCGGGCCAACTCAGCCGGGGTGGGGGTGCGTCCGAGGCGGTGGCGGGCGGCGGCCCAGTCGGCGTCGAACAGCTCTTGGTCGATGGCGCGCAGGGTCTCGTCGATGATCGCCCCTGAGACCCGGTCGAGGGTGAGCTTGCCGAACCACATGCCGGCGAAGGACTGGTTCAGGTGCACCTCCCGCGCTGCGTGCTCGGCGGCGGCGTCGTCTTCGGCGCCGTCGGGATCGACGATCTGCTCCCACCGGTCGCACACGCTGGTGAAGTCCTTGAACCCCAGCCGCAGCGCGGCGTCGAGCAGCACCCGGTGGTCGGCGTCGAACACGACGCGCGTGCGCGGCGTGCGCTTCCCCAGCAACGCCACCACATGGGACCGGTCCAGGTCCCCGTCGCCCCACGCCGCTTCGACGTCGGGCAGCGCCCGCATCGCCCTTGCGTGGCGCAGCCGCTGGCGCGCCACCCCGATCGGCAGCCGCTGAGTCCACGCCAACCACGCCGCCGCCGTCTTGGCGCCCGACGGCTCCCACGCCCGCTCGGCGTCGAACCGGGACAACACCCGCGCCTCGGCCACGTCGAGACGGCCCCGCAACCGCTGCAGGCCACCCAACGCGTCGCCCAACACCTGACCGTCGATGCCGTCGAGGGCGACCGCGGCCAGCTCGGCCAGCACCGCACCGGCCCGCTCCAACAGCTCGCACAGATCCCCGGCCGGTGCCGCTGCTGGCATGGTCATCCCCCTCTCTCCGGGCCAGGACGCTCACCGCGGTGACGTGGCGTCGCACATGGGCGGGGACCGTGCCGGTCGAGCAACCGACAGGCCGGTCCCGAAAGGGGAAGACCCACAGCATATCGAACTGATGTACACGACGCAACCCCGAACCGTGAAGAAGTTCCTCGGATCGGGCCCTGTGCGGCTCGGTCGTCCCTGCGGGGCGAGGCCTGTGCCGTCCGTCGGCGGTCGGCGGACGTGCCATCCTGCGGGGCGACCCAGGACGAGACGGAACGGCAGGTGACGCAGGTGACGGACTACGAGACGCTCCTCTATTCCGAGAGCGACGGTGTGGCGTGGGTGACCCTCAACCGGCCCCAGGCCCTCAACTCCTTCGACAGCACCATGCAGGCGGAGATGCGCGGCCTGTGGCGTGACCTGCGCAAGAACGACGACGTGCGCTGCATCGTGCTCACCGGCGCCGGTGATCGGGCCTTCTGCGTCGGCATCGACCGCAACGCCGACGACACCTACGTGGTGTTCGAGCGGGACACCTTCTACGGGACCTCGAACAACTACATGTACGACGATCCGGGGCTGGACCTTGGACCCAAGGCGAACGACCTGTGGAAGCCGGTGATCTGCGCGGTCAACGGCATGGCCTGCGGCGGTGCGTTCTACATGATCGCCGAGTGCGACATCATCATCGCCGCCGAGCACGCCACCTTCTTCGACCCCCACGTCACCTACGGCCAGGCCGCCGTGTACGAGCCGATGAAGCTGCTCCAGCACATCTCGCTGGGCAACGTGCTGCGGCTCTCGTTGCTCGGCGCCCGGGAGCGGATCAGCGCCCAGACCGCCCTGCAGATCGGCCTCGTCACCGAGGTGGTGCCGGCCGACCAGCTCCACGAGCAGGCCGCCTGGCTGGCCGAGTCGGTCGCAAGCCTTCCGCCGAACGTCTCGGCCGGCACCCTGCGGGCGGTGTGGGCCGCCAACGACCTCGGTCCGCTGGGGGCGGCGTCGATGGCACCGTCGATCCTGTCGACGGCCACCGACAAGGACGTCATGCGCGCCGGCAACGAGGCCTTCGAGAACCAGCCCCGCATCACCCCTCGCATCCGCTGACCCCGCCGCCCGGGACGGGCGGCCGTCAGATCACAGCACACCCACGCCGCCGGACGGCGGAACGCGCATGGGTGAGGGCCGCGTTCGAGAAGAGCAGTCGTCTACGGTACGGGCACCTCTGACGGGCTCGAAGACGAGGGCTGGGGATGTCGGGTTCGGATCGCCTCTTCGACGACGCGGTGGTGGAGTGCCCGCACGCCTACTTCGGTGAGCTGCGCACCGACGATCCGGTGCATCGGGTCGAGGGCACCGATGCGTTCCTGGTGACGCGGCTCGACCTGATCAAGGAGGTGGTGGCGGACCCGGCGCGCTTCTCGAGCCGGACGGGCGAGTTCCTCTTCTGCGATCAGGACGGCGTCGCGGGGTTGCGACCACCCATCGGCGAGGCGGGCCACGACGAGGACGTTCTCGGGATCCTGGCGACCGCGGACCCGCCCGACCATGCCCGCCATCGAGCCGTCTTGAGCGGCATCCTCTCGACGGCGTCGATCCGCTCGCGTGAGGACGAGTTCCGCCAGCTGGTCGACGCTGCGCTCGATCCGGCGTTGGCGGCGGGCCGCGTGGAGTGGATGGGCCAGGTCGCCGAGCCGCTCCCGATGTTGATGGTCACCCGGTTGCTGGGCGTGGCCGACGAGGACGCTCCGGTGCTCAAGGCGCAGGGGTACGCCTCGGTCGAGCTGATCGGCGGGTTCGCGGCGGACGACGAGCTCCCGGCCCTGCAGGCGAAGCTGGTCGAGCTCGGCCCGGCGATCGAGGCGTTCGCCGCTGCTCGTGCGTCGTCGGATCCGGACCCGTCGACCGTCGCCGGGCTGTGCGCCCGGGCGGTGGCCGCCGGCGATCTCGAGGAGGTGGAGGCCTTCGGCATCCTCGCCATCCTGCTGGCGGCCGGCGGCGAGTCGACCACGAGCCTGCTCGGCGCAGCGGTGCGCGCCCTCGCCGACGACGCCGGACTGCAGAGCCGCCTCCGCTCGGACCCGTCGCTCATCCCGGCGTTCGTCGAGGAGGCGTGCCGCGTCGAGCCTCCGTTCCGGGGCCACTACCGCCGCGTCGTCGTCGACACGGAGCTCGGCGGGGTCGACCTCCCCGCCGGCTCTCGTCTCGTGCTCGTCTGGCCCGCGGCCAACCGCGTCGCCGAGCTCGGTGGCGAGGCGATCGACGTCGAACGCCCCAACCCGCGCCAGCACGTCGGCTTCGGTTGGGGCCCGCACCTGTGCGTCGGCGCGCCGCTGGCCCGGATGGAGGTGCGGGTGGCTCTGGAGCGGCTCCTCGCCCGGACCCGGTCGTTCACCCTCGAACCCGGCGCCGAGGTCCGCCACCACCGCAGCCTGATGGTGCGCCGGATCGAGTCGCTCCCGCTCGAGCTCGTCCCTGCGAGCTGAACCCCGAACCGGTGCAGGCCGGGCGACCCGGTTGACGCCGGGAGCCATCTGCCGCAGGCTTGAGACATGTCGCTCACAACGTCTCACGAGGTTCAGTTCGTGCCCCGGTCGGGGCCGTCGTGGCGGGAGCCGTGGCCGATGTACGCCGCGCTCCGCGACCGCGACCCGGTGCACCACGTCGAGGCGGGCGACTACTGGGTCCTGTCGCGGTTCCGGGACGTCTTCGCCGCCGCCCGGGACACCGCCGCGTTCTCGTCGGCCCAAGGGCTGACCTTCCAGTACGACGAGCTGGAGAACGCCGGCCTCGAAGAAGTGCGGCCGATGGTGATGCTGGACCCGCCGGAGCACACCGCCTTCCGCCGGCTGGTGGCCCGGGGGTTCACCCCCCGACGGGTCGCGGCGCTGGAACCGGTGGTGCGGGACTTCGTCGTGGAGCGCCTCGAGCGGCTCCGCTCCGAAGGGGGCGGCGACGTGATCGCCGCGCTGTTCAAGCCGTTGCCGTCGATGGTGGTCGCCCACTACCTGGGCGTCGCCGAGGCCGACCGCGGCCGCTTCGACGCCTGGACCGACGCCATCGTGGCCTCGAACGCCGGAGGCGACGTCCTCGCCGCGCCGCAGGCCGTGGGCGAGCTGTTCGGCTACTTCGCCGAGCTGGTGGAGCGACGCCGCCGGGAGCCTGGCGACGACACGATCAGCGACCTGGTCGGCGCCCTCGACGCCGGGGAGGACCTGTCCGTGCTGCGGATCCTGGGGTTCGCCTTCACCATGGTCGCCGGGGGCAACGACACGACGACCGGGCTGCTCGGCGGGTCGGCGGAGCTGCTCACCGCTCGCCCGGACCAGCGACGGCAGCTGATCGAGCGCCCCGAGCTGGTGGCCGACGCGGTGGAGGAGCTGCTGCGGCTGACGTCCCCCGTGCAGGGCCTGGCCCGCACCGCCACCCGCGACGTGACGATCGGTGCCGTCACCGTGCCGGCCGGGCGCAAGGTCCTGCTGCTGTACGGGTCGGCCAACCGCGACCCGCGGGAGTTCGGGGACGACGCGGAGGAGCTGCGGGTCGACCGCCGCCCGCGGCAGATCCTGACCTTCTCCTACGGCGCCCACCACTGCCTGGGCGCGGCCGTGGCCCGCCTGGTCGCCCGGGTCGCGCTCGAGGAGCTCCTGCGTCGTTGCCCCGGCTTCGTGGTCGACGCGGCGCGTGGCGAGTTCGCGCCGGGCAACTACGTCCGCCGGTACCAGACGCTGCCCTTCGACCCCGGCCCGGTCCCGTGACCGGCGCGCCGTGGTTGCAGGCCGAACGGGAGGCGCTGGCGTCCGAGCAGCTGCTCGATGCGGCCGGCCGGCTCTTCGCCGAGCGGGGCGTGGCGTCGGTGACCATGGCCGACGTCGCCGGGGCGGCCGGGTGCTCCCGCGCCACGCTGTACCGCTACTTCGAGAACCGGACCGCGCTGCGGCGAGCGTTCGTGCACCGCGAGACCCGACGGGTCGCGGCGGTGGTCGCCCGTGAGGTCGAGGGGCTGTCGGACGAGCGGGAGCGCCTCGTCGCCGCCATGGTGAGCGCGCTGGCACAGGTCCGGTCCGACCCCACGCTGGCGGCGTGGTTCTCCACGGGCGGCGCCGGCACCGCGGCGCAGGTCGCCGCCGCCTCCGAGGTGATCGGGGGGCTCGCCGCGTCGTTCCTGGGCGACGGCGCGGACCCGGACGTCCGACGGCGCGCACGGTGGGTCGTGCGCGTCATGGTGTCGCTGCTCGTGCAGCCCGAGGTCGACCTCGACGAGGAGCGCCTGGTCCTCGAGCAGCTCGTCGTCCCGGTCGTCGTCCCGGACGGCTGACGTGCGACCCGGCCCCCGACTCCCGCGAGCACCTGTTCCGTCGATGCTGCTGGTCGTGCGGGTCGTGCTGGTCGTGGTGCTCCTTCCCGTGTCGGCGATGTCGTGCAGCGGTGGCACGAGCGAGGACGGCGCGTCGCCGTCGCCCGCCGACACAACCTTCGGGCCGGCCCTTCCGCCCAACCCGTTCCTGGGCCCGGCGGCCACGTCGACCATGCACGCCGACAGCGGCTCGTCGGATGCCACGGACCTGCCCGGGCCGGGCAGCGGTCCCGTCGACGTCACGGTGGTGCCGGTCGGCGCAGTGTGCCCCACGATCCTGGTCGGCAGCGACGGGATGCCGGTGGCGCTGTGCACCCGCGTGGCCGACCTCCGGCCGGTCGTGCTGCTCCTCGACCCGGCCCGTGGCGCTCCGCTGGCATCGCACGAGCTGGCCGGCGGCAGCCTCTTCGGCGGGGTGTACGGCTACCTGGACGAGCACGACCGCATGGTGCTCGTCGACGGCGCCGGCGACCTGCTCCGGGTCGCGCACCAGCGCCAGGCCGAAGGGTGGACGCTCACCGTCGACCAGCGGGTGCCGCTCGGCGCATCGTTGCCCGCCCGCGACGCGGTCACCGGCCTGGCCCCCGACTACGACGGCCTCGTGTGGTTCGCCACCGGCGGTGGGGTCGTGGGGGCCGTCGACACCGACGACGGGCAGGTCCGCACGACGAGGTTGGACGACGGTGAGCGCGTCACCAACGGCATCTCGACCGCGCCCGTCGGCACCGCGGTGGCCACCGACCGTGCGGTGTACCTGCTGCGTGCCGTCGCCGGCGGCGGCCCGGACGTGGTGTGGCGGGCCCCGTACGAGCGCAGCGCGGCCCGGAAGCCCGGCATGCTGGCCCAGGGCACCGGCTCCACCCCGACGTTCCTCGGCCCGACCGACGGGTCCGACTACGTCGCCGTCGTCGACGATGCGTCGCCCCGGGTGCACCTGCTCGTGATCCACGCGAGCGGGCCCGACGCCGGCCGGCCGGTGTGCTCCACCGAGGTCCTGGGGAGCGGCGGGCCCGGCTCGGAGAACTCGCCGGTCGGCATCGGTCGCACCGTGGTGGTCGCCGGGACCTACGGCTACGCCTATCCCCGGCTGCCGGAGGGCGCCGGACCAAGCGACCCGGCCGACGCGCCGTTCCAGGGCGGCATGACCCGCGTCGACGTCCGCCAGGACGGCTCCGGGTGCGACGTGGTGTGGGACACCGACACCCGGTCCGCCGCCGTCCCGCGGCTGTCGACCTCCAGCCGGACGATCGTGACGTTCACGGCGGCCGCCGACCCGGCCGGCGCGCCGGGGCAGCACCCGCCGTTCGCCTACACCGTGCTCGATGCCGACAGCGGGGGAACGCTCGCCTCCCAGGAGCTGCCGGCCGGTGCCGGCGACCCGCTGCAGCTCGCGGGCACCATCGCACCGGGAAGCTTCCTCTACCAGGGCACCGTCGGCTCGGTGCTGGTGGTGAGGAGCGCGTCCGCCCCGTGACGTGTCGGCGCTGCGTCTGACGGCGTCGGGCCGTCGGTGCGGTGGTCGGTAACCTCCGGTCGTTCGATTCGACGCCGTGGCCGACACGGCGGCAGGGGAGACGCAGGGATGCCATCGTCATCGTTCGACGCCGAGTACGAGCCCAGCCCGTGGGGGCCGATCGCCGAGGAGGTCGAGCGCTACGAGCGCACCGGCGGCGCCGAGCCGAGCGCGGTAGTCGGCGAGCAGTGGATCGTGCTGTGGACCCTCGGCTCGAAGTCGGGCAAGGTCCGCAAGACGCCCCTGGTCCGGGTGGCCGACGGCGAGGGCCGCTACGCGGTGATCGGCTCCCAGGGCGGCGCGCCGACCAACCCCCAGTGGGTCCACAACCTGCGGGCCAACCCCGTCGCCCGCCTCCAGGACGGCACCGAGGTCCGCGACTTCGCCGTCCGGGAGGCCACCGGCGACGAGAAGGCGGCGTGGTGGCAGCGGGCCGTCAGCGTGTGGCCCGCCTACGACGACTACCAGGCGGCCACCGAGCGGTCGATCCCGGTGTTCGTGCTCGAGCCCACCAGCTGAGGCCCGGCCACGGCAGCAGCGCCGGTCAGCCCTCGACGGCGGTGGCGAGCCGCTCGAGCGTGCCGCTCATCGTGCGGCGGTTCCGTGCCGCCCGGTCGACGACGCCCGACATCTGCTGGCTGAACTCGAGCGTCGACTCGGGGCGAAGGTCCTCGCTCCACTCGGTGACCCGGCAACCCGTCGCCGTCGGTTCGATGCGGTAGCCCCACGTGGAGAAGTGGAAGTCGAACATCGAGCACTCGAAGGCGAAGGCACGACCCGGTTCGGCCTCGATGACGCTGCCCTGGCTCGTCCACTCGTGCTCGCCGTTGCGGTTGTGCCCGTCGAACGTGGCGCCGACGGCCGGCCCGTCCACGCCCTCGTGCCACTCGCAGGCGTAGCACTCCTCGGACCACTCGCCCATGCGGGTGACGTCGGAGATGGCGGCGTACACCGCCTCGGGCGACGCGGCGATGTCCCGGCTGATCTCGATCCTCTCGGCCATGGCGGCAGTCCACCACACCGCCGCAGATGCCGCGGCACGTGTCCGTGCGGCAGGGTCGGTCCGAGCCACGCGGAGGACGCTTGGGCGCCGCTTCGCCAGTGACTAGAACCGTGTTCTAGAATGGGGCCGTGCCGCAGCGGGCGGTGCGAGGAGGACGTCATGGGACTGAGGGGCGACGCCCACATCGTGGGCTACGCGCAGGAGCGCTCCGAGCGGCGCTTCACCGGGCAGGCGAAGCTCACCCTCGAGCAGTGGGCCGACCTGGCTGCCGCCGCCCTGCACGACGCCGGCATCGACAGCCGCGAGGTCGACGGCCTGGTGTGCGGCGGGGACCTCCTCGAGTCGTCGACGTTCGTGCCGGCCACCATCGCCGAGTACATGGGCTGGTCGGTGAACCTCGCCGAGCGGGTCGACCTCGGCGGTGCCACGCCGGCGGGCATGGTGTGGCGGGCGGCCTCCGCCATCGAGCTCGGGCTGTGCGAGGTGGTGGTGATGGCCGTGGTCGGCTCCGCCGTGCCGCCCTCGCCGAAGCCTGCGCCGTTCGACGACCGCATCCTGTTCGGGGCGTCGAGCAACGCATGGGGATCGCCGCAGGCCGAGTTCGAGATCCCCTACGGCAACATCGCCCAGAACTGCGGGTTCGCCATGTACGCGCAGCGCTACCACGAGCTCTACGGCTGGGACGAGCGGGCCCGGGCCAAGGTCGCCGCCGACCAGCGGGTGAGCGCCTGCGCCAACCCCGACGCGGTGTTCTTCGGCCAGCCGGTCAGCGTCGACGACGTGCTGGCGTCGAGGATGATCGCCACGCCGCTGCGGATGCTCGAGATCGTGATGCCGTGTGCCCGGGGCGGCGCGGCGCTGGTCATGTGCTCGGCCGACCGGGCCCGCCGCACCGACCACCGCTCGGTGGCCGTCATCGGGTTCGGCGAGCGCCTCACCCACAAGACGCCGACCTACGCGCCCGACCTCCCGCACACGCCGGTGGCCGCCGCGGCCGCGTCGGCGTTCGCCATGGCCGGTCTGGGCCCGGCCGACATGGACATGGTGCAGCTCTACGACTGCTACACGATCACCGCCCTGCTCTCGATCGAGGACTCAGGGTTCTGCGGAAAGGGCGAGGGGCAGGCCTTCGTCCGCGAGCACGACCTCTCCTACCGTGGCGACTTCCCGTGCAACACCCACGGCGGCCAGCTCGGGTTCGGCCAGGCGGGCCTGGCCGGGGGCATGTCGCACATCGTCGAAGCCGTCCGCCAGATCCAGGGCCGGGCCGGCGAGCGGCAGCTGGTCCGCCACGACACCGCCTATGTCACCGGCACCGGTGGCGTGATGAGTGAGCAGACCGCCCTCGTACTGCAGGGAGCTTGACCGTGAGCCACGACACCACCCCTGCGCTGGTCAAGCCCCGTCCGGTGCCGACGCCGACCAGCCGACCGTTCTGGGACGGCCTCGCGGCCGAGGAGGTGCGCATCCAACGCTGCGCCGACTGCGGCGGATGGGTGTTCTACCCGCGGTCGCGCTGCAGCCACTGCCTCTCGGGCCGGCTCGAGTGGCGCACGGTGGACGGCGCCGGGGTGGTGTTCACCTTCAGTGCGGCCACCCAGGCGACGTTCCCCGCCTTCGCCGACGAGGTGCCCCAGGTCATCGCCGTGGTCGAGCTCCCCGAGGGCGTGCACCTCACCACCACGATCGTCGGGGCCGCGCCCGACGACGTGCGCGTCGGCGCCGCCGTGGTGCCCGTCTTCGACCACGGCGCCGACGGCATGACCCTGCTGCGCTACCGGCTGGCCTGACCGCTCGACGGTGCCGCCGCCGGCCCCGGCTCCCGCCGGTCCCAGCGGCCGCCGGTCTACGGACGGCGGACGGCGACGTCGTCGTGGGTCGGGTCCCAGCGGTCCCGGAACACGACCTCCGAGAGCGGCCGGCGCCGCACCGGGCCGTGGTGACCCCGTGGCCAGCCGAGCACGACGTGCCCGGCGAGCATCCACCCCTCCGGGATGCCCAGCGCCTCGCGCAGCAGGACCTCGCCGCCGTAGGACGCCCAGCTCGTCAGGCACGCGCCCAGGCCGAGCGCCCGGGCCGCGAGCAGGAAGTTCTGCATGGCCGGGTAGATCGACCCGCCGAGCAGCAGCTCCGAGGCCGTCTCGTAGCGGAACTGGGTGAACAGCACGGACGTGAGCTCGCCCGCCCTGTCGTGCAGCTCGTAGGTGGCACGGTTCACCCGGGCCCGTCGGCTGTGGTCGTCGGGGGCCGGGCGGGTCATGCCGTACACCGGCTCGATCACGGCGAGCGACTCGGCCGCCGCCCGTGCCGCCACGGCGCGGGCCTCGGGGGAGCGCAGCACGACGAAGCGCCACGCCTGCGCGTTGGCACCCGACGGTGCCCACGTCGCCGCCTCGAGGCAGCGCTCCAGGGTGGCGTCGTCGACCGGCTCGTCGGTGAAGCGCCGGATGCTCCGGGCGGTCGACATCACTTCCCACACGTCGGCGGTCGGGCTGCTCGTCATGGCGCCAGCCTCACACACCGGCCCAGGCGGTGCCGTTGCTCGAGGCGCCCAGGGGTCGGGCTCGCGGCTCAGGCGCTCCAGGGCCCTCGAGGGTCGATGGGGGTGATCGCTCCTGCACGAGCCTCCACGGCCGCGGCGGCGTCGAGGCACAGGTCCTCGCGGAACCGGGGCCCGATGATCTGCACCACCTGCGGCAGGCCCTCGCTTTCACCGACGGGCAGCGTGACCGAGGGCAGGCCCAGGGCGTTGACCGCGACGGTGAGGCGGAGCGACTGGATGATGTCGGCGACCTCCGCGGGGGCGTAGCCCTTCGACCGCTCGAACGGCACGCACGTGGCGACGGGGCCGACCACGAGGGGACGCTCCAGCGCGAGCTCGGCCCACGCTCGCTGGAGCGACTGGCGCGTCATGTAGGTGAGGACGCTGCGCAGGTGGTCGGGGCGCCCGGCGAGGTCGATGATCGACTGCAGGACACCGAGGATCTCCGGCGGGTAGGCCGCCATGAAGTCCAGGTGGTGTCACCAGCGGGTGGTGGGGTAGGTCGTGGTGCCCCTGGCCGGGAGGCCGAGCCGGTAGGCGGCGACGTTCCAGTGGCGGGCGGCGGCAGAGGCCTGCACCTTCGGCCACGACGCCGCCCACCGCGACGCACCCCACTCGCGGGGGTACTCCGCGATCCACACGGCCTTGTTCGACGCGGTGAAGTTGCCCAGCCCGCCCCGGTAGGCGCTGCACTCGGCGTACATGTAGCACTCCTCGTTGAGGGTCCAGTCGAACACCGCCGCCAGGTCGTGCGCCTGCTCGATGTCGCCCTTCAACCCGACCGACATCCCCGCGGCGTGCACCCACGACGCCACCGCGGTGTTGTACCGGATCTGGTCGGCGTAGGTCAGCGGGAAGCCCGAGACGTTCGAGTAGCCGGTGATCTCGTCGGGCTCCACGGCGTCGTAGCCGTGCTGCGCGCACCGGGCGATGCGGGCCTTCATGATCGGGGCCAGCACCGCCACCTGGCGGATGTCGAGCCAGTAGGAGCCGTCCCACCCGTCGTCGGAAGCTCCGATCACCGAGGCGGGGAACCTCCCCGCATCGGACCGGTAGTCCTCGTAGACGCCGGCGTCGATGTAGCAGATGGCCTTCTTGCCGAGCCGGTGCAGCAGGTCGACGGTGGACTTGGGGTTCTGGTCCGGGTCGATGTCGTACACGTCGGCGGTGAGCTTCGACGGGTCGGTCACGTCGAGGGGCCCGTCGAGGACCCACCCCAGCCGGAGGGGTCGGGCGGCGGTGGGCTTCCACCAGCTCGTCGCCGCGCCCGCCGTGGGCGCGGTGGCGACCGGGGCCACGGCGACGACGGCCACGAGGGCGCACAGCACGGCGGCCCACGACGCGATCGTCCGCCGGGCGCGCCGGATGGCGCCCGTCGGCAGGCGCAGGTGGGTGAGCTCGTCGGTCATGGTGCCCTCGCAGGTGCAGGCGACCCTGGAGGCATCGGCCGGCGGGCCCCGCCAGTTGAGCGGTCAGGGCGCCGGACCGGGTGACCGCACCGGCGGGGCTCGGAGCTTCAGATGCGGCGGCCGCTGCCCTCCCAGTAGGGAGCGCGCAGCTTGCGCTTCAGCAGCTTGCCCGTCGGGGTGCGGGGGAGGGGCCCGAAGTCGTACGAGCGCGGCGCCATGTAGCCGGCGAGCTGGTCTCGGCACAGGTCCCGCAGCTCGGCCTCCGCCGCCTCGGGATCGACGCCGTCGACCAGCTCCACGGCGGCCTTCACCTGCTCGCCGTACTCGTCGTCGGGCACGCCGAACACCCCGACGTCGACGACCCAGGGATGGGTCGACAGCGCCGCCTCGATCTCGGCCGGGTAGATGTTCACGCCGGCCGAGATGATCATGTCGATCTGCCGGTCGGACAGGAACAGGTACCCGTCGTCGTCGAGGTGGCCGACGTCGCCGAACGAGAACACGCCGGGCCCGAGGTGCGCTTCGTCGGTCTTGGCCTCGTCACCGAGGTACTCGAAGTCCGTGCCGAGCAGGCTGCGCACGAAGATCCGGCCGGTCTCGTTGGGCCCGAGGCGGCGGCCGTCCTCGCCCACGACGAGCAGCTCGCACACCGGCAGCGCCTTGCCGACGGTGCCGGGCCGGTCGAGCCACTCGTGGGAGTCGACCACGGTGGCGACGCCGCCCTCGCTGGCGCCGTAGACCTCGTAGACCACCGGGCCCCACCACTCGATCATCTGCTGCTTCACGTGCGGAGGGCAGGGGGCCGCCGTGTGGATCACCCACTGGAGGCTCTGGCCCGAGAACGAGCCGCGGACCTCGTCGGGGAGGCGGAGCAGCCGGGTGAAGTGGGTCGGCACGGCGTAGTAGCTGGTGACCTGGTGCTCGTCGATGAGCCGCAGCGTCTCCTCGGCGTCCCACTTGCGCCGCAAGATGAGGCTCGAGCCCAGCAGGAACGGGACGAGCGTCATGGCGAAGGGGCCGGCGTGGTAGAGCGGGGCGTTGCTGAGCACGACGCCGTCGACCGGCATGCGGTACAGGCTCATGGCCACACCGAGGTTGCGCATGCGCTCCATGACGTCGCCGCCCGCGGCGAACGCCGACGACCGCACCCCCTTGGGCCGACCGGTGGTGCCCGACGTGTAGAACATCGTCGCCCCGGCCACCAGGTCGGTGGGCTCGTCGGGGCTGGCCGCGGCGAGCAGCTCCTCGTAGTCGGCGAAGCCCTCGATGGGCCCACCGAAGGCGATGCGCACCCGGACGCCGGCCTGCTCGGCCGCCGCCGCCGCCGTCTCGGCGTACTCGGCGTCGGCCACCACGGCGCTCGCTCCCGAGTTCTCGAGGATGTAGGCGACCTCGTCGATCGAGAAGTGCCAGTTGACGGGGACGAGGGTGACGCCGGCGGCGTTGGTCGCCGCTGCCACCTCGCACCACTCGTGCCGGTTGCCGCCGAGCAGCGCCAGGGTGTCGCCCACGCCCAACCCCTGGCTCCGCAGGGCGTCGACCAGCCGGTTCAGCCGGGCGTCGTACTCCGCCCACGTCCACGACCCGAACTCGTCGGCCAGCGCCGGTTCGTCACCGTGGCGCTGCACGCGCTCCGACAGCGTCTGCATCCGCAGCCTCCCGTCCCCCACTGGCAGCGCCGGGTCGGCACTGGCCGCAGGACGGTACCAAGCCGGGTCGGGGCGCGCTCATGGGTCGTGCCGTTCGCCGGCGCGCACGGCGAGCAGCGCCCGCTTGGCGGCGATGCCCGCTGGCGCTCCGCAGTACGCGGCGATCTGGAAGAGCAGCTCGTCGAGCTCGTCGTCGGTGACGCCGGTGCGGGACCGGGCGCTCGCGTGCAGGGCGAACTCCTCCATGCGCCCGAGGGCCGCGGTCATCGCCAGGACCAGCAGGCTGCGGTCCCGCGTGCTGAGGGCGCCCTCCCGGGCCCAGACGCCCCACGCCTGGGCGGTGACGTGGTCCTGGAACTCCCGGAGCGTCGGGTTCTCGTCGGCGGTCTGGGCGTCGACGTACGCGTCGCCGAGCATCGCTCGGCGCATGGCCCGGGCGGCCTCCAGGCCGTCGTCGGTCGGCATGTCCGTCCTCCTGTCGTGCGCCGGCGGTGTCGGCGCTGGAGCCGGAGTAGCACAGCGGCCCTGCTCGCGGTCGCACCCCTGGCGCAGTGCGCGCTCGCATCACCACCAGCGGGACGCAGCGGTGCCAGCATCGCCCGCATGGAGCGGCAGCGAGGGGTCGAACGTCGCATCGGCACCCGGGTGCACGTCGAGCCGATCGACGTGGTGCTGCGGTTCCGATCGGCCTCGGCGCGCCTGTTCGGCTTGCGGTCGCCCAAGGTGGTCGAGCGCTCGGCCCGCATCGTCGAGGTCTCGGTGTCCGGCGCACTGGTGGAGGGTCCCGACGAGCCGGAGCTGCAGCCGGGCACCGACATCGCCATCCGGGTCGACGGGCACGACTCGGCGGCGAAGGTCCGTCGTCGCGTCCCCGGTCGCCGGCCCGGTGTGGTCGGCTACGGCGTCGAGTTCCTGCGCCTCGACGACGGGCTCCAGCGCACGCTCCACGACCTGCTCGACCGGAGGCGCGCCTGAACCGGCGCCGGCCCTGCTCTACAGGTGTCGGCGGGGGTGCCGATACCCAATCGGTGGGACTCGCGCAGACCGAGGAGGCCGGTTCGGCCCCGGAGCGTCGAGCGGCCGTCGGTGCGCTCGTCGTGGACATCGCGCGCCACCTGCCCGACGTCGTGGTCGTGCTCGACCAGCTGGGGTTCGTCCTCTGGGCCAACGAGGCCATGGAGCGGGTGCTCGGGCACCGGCCCGAGGACTGGGTCGGCCGCCACGCGAGCGAGCTCGCGCACCCCGACGACATCCCCCTCGGGATGGAGTTGCTGTCGAGCGCCGTCGCGACGGGATCGGGGGTGAAGGAGCCGGTGACCTACCGGGTCTTCCACCGCGACGGGGAGGTCGAGCAGCTGGAGTTCATCGCGTCGAACGTCGCGCTCGACACCGGCGAGCTGGTCATCGTGATGTCGGGCCGTCGGTCGCGCGACCGGAGGCCGACGGCCGCGGTCATCGACGAGGCCTCCGCCCGGGTCGCCGCCATGTTCGACGGCGCGCCGGTGGGCCTGGCCCAGGTGGCCCTCGACGGGAGGATCCTGCGGGTGAACCGGGAGCTCGAGCGCCTCGCCGGCGCGACGAGCGACTCCCTCGCCGGGCAGTCGTTCGACTCGTTGCTCGACGAGCGGGCGCCGGTGCCGGCCGACGTGTTCGGCACGCTCCGGTCGAGCGGAGCGTTCCCCGTGCCGGTGGCGCTCCGGGGCCGTGCCGGCGAGGCGGCGATGGTGCAGCTCACCGGCACGGTGATCTCCGATCGGCACGGCGCGCCGCTCTACCTCGCGGTGCAGGCCACCGACGTCACCCAGCTTGTGCGCGCCCACGAGGCGCTCGAGTACCGGTCGACCCACGACCCGTTGACCGGGTTGGCGAACCGGGCGCTGCTCGACGCCATGTTCCAGGGCTCACCGCCCGAGGGCACGACCGGCCTCGTGTACGTGGACCTGGACGGGTTCAAGGGCATCAACGACCGCTTCGGGCACGAGGTCGGTGACCAGGTGCTGTGCCACACCGCCCGGCGACTCCAGCGATCGGTGAGAGGTGTGGACGTGGTGGCCCGCCTCGGTGGCGACGAGTTCGTCGTCGTCAGCGCCGACACCGACCTCGGCGTGGTCACGGCCATCGCCCACCGCCTCGTCGAGGCCTGCAGCGCGCCGCTGGCGGTGGACGGCCACACCGTCCTCATCGGCGCCAGCGCGGGGGTGGTGGCCAGCCCCCATGCCCGCCTCGGTGACCTGCTGCGCCGGGCCGACAGCGCGATGTACGAGGCCAAGCGGGCCGGCGGCCGGCAGGTGGTGGTCTCGGGGGAGACCGGGAAGCCAGAGGCCCGAGCGAGCTGATCCCCGATCGCTGCCGGCGGTGGCCGCCGTGGCGGGCCGGAGCAGGGCCACTGCCCACGCCGCGGTGCTGCCGCGCCGAGGAGGCCGTAGAGGCGGCGATCCGGCCGAGGAATCTGCCGTTCGGGGTTGCGCCGTGTACATCAGTTCGATATGCTGTGGGTCTTCCCCTTTCGGGACCGGCCTGTCGGTTGCTCGACCGGCACGGTCCCCGCCCATGTGCGACGCCACGTCACCGCGGTGAGCGTCCTGGCCCGGAGAGAGAGGGGGATGACCATGCCAGCAGCGGCACCGGCCGGGGATCTGTGCGAGCTGTTGGAGCGGACGGGTGCGGTGCTGGCCGAGCTGGCCGCGATCGACCTCGACGGCATCGACGGTGCGGTGTTGGGCGAAGCGCTGGGCGGCCTGCAGCGGCTGCGGGGCCGTCTCGACGTGGCCGAGGCCAGGGTGCTGGGCCGCTTCGACGCCGATCGGGCGTGGGAGCCGTCGGGGGCCAAGACCGCGGCGGCGTGGGTGGCGTGGACCCAACGCCTGCCGATCGGGGTCGCCCGCCAACGGGTCCGCCACGCGAGGGCGCTGCGGGCCCTGCCCGACATCGAGCAGGCCTGGGCCGACGGGCAGCTCGATCGCTCCCATGTGGTGACGTTGCTCGGGAAGCGGACGCCGCGGACGCGGGCCGTGTTCGACGCCGACCACCGGGTGCTGCTCGACGCCGCCCTGCGCGTCGGGTTCACCGATTTCACCTCGGTGTGCGACCGCTGGGAGCAGGCCGTCGATCCCGACGGCGCCGAACAGGGCGCCGAGGCCGAGCACGCAGCGCGAGAAGTGCACCTGAACCAGTCCTTCGCCGGCATGTGGTTCGGCAAGCTCACCCTCGACCGCGTCTCGGGCGCGATCATCGACGAGACGCTCCGGGAGATCGACCAGGAGCTGTTCGACGCCGACTGGGCCGCCGCCCGCCACCGCCTCGGACGTACCCCCACCCCGGCCGAGCTGGAGCGCACGCCGGCGCAGCGCCGGGCTGATGCGCTGGTGGAGATGGCCACCCGGGCCCGCACCGCCCCCGCCGACGGCCGCCGCCCCGCCCCGCTGTTCACCGTCGTCGTCGGCCTGGAGACCCTCAAAGGGCCGGTGCTGGAGCTGTTCAACCGCACCGCCCTCACCCCCGGCACCGCGGCACGCCACCTCACCGACGCCGACGTGGAGCGCATCGTGTTCGACCCGCCCTCGCGGGTGCTCGACGTCGGCGAACGACGCCGGTTCTTCCGCGGCGCCCTCCGACGGGCGCTCGAGGTGCGCGACCGCACCTGCTTCCACCGCAGCTGCGACGAGGTCCCCCAACGACCCGAAGCCGACCACATCCACCCCGCCGCCCACGGCGGCCCCACCACCCAGGACAACGGCCGCTGGGGCTGCGCCCACCACAACCGCTGGCGCACCACCCACCCCGACCACGATCGACCCGACCACGCCATCGGCCACGACCCGGACCGCCCGCCCGGCGACGACCGCGCCCCACCCGACGGGTGAGCCTCGCGTCGCGAACGACCCAGCGGCTCACGCCGTTGCGACGACGGTCCCGTCGTCGGCGCGAGGTCGGGGTGCCGCAGGTCCCTGTTCGGCGCGGCTGGCCGTGGGCGACGATGTCGACGCCCGTGGCTGCGGCCAGCCCGACCGCACGATCTCCGGCCCGAGGTAGGACGATGAACGAGACCCGCCCATCGCAGAGCTGCGGCCCGGGGCCCGCCTGATGGACGAGAGCCGACCGGACCTGGCCGCGGTGACGGCGATCGAGCAGCGGGCGCTGCGGTGGTCGATGGCGGCCTCCGGTGCGCTGTCGGTGATGGGCGTGGGGTGGGGCATCGCCGCGTCGTCGCAGGTGATCCTCTTCGACGGCGTCTACGGCGTGCTGGGCCTGTTGTTGACCTGGCTGGCGATGATCGCCTCCAGGCTCGTCGCCGGCGGCGCCACGGCGCGCTACCCGTTCGGGCGGGAGGCACTCGCGCCGCTCGTGATCGCCGTGCAGGGCCTGGCCCTGCTCGGCACCTGCCTCTACGCATCGATCGACGCCGTGCTGGTCATCGTCGACGGGGGCAGCGACGTGTCGGCCGGCTCCGCCATCGTCTACGCCGTCATCAGCACCGTCGCCGTCACCGGCACATGGCTCTTCGTCCGGCGGCGGGCGCACCACTCGGAGCTGCTCGCCGCCGAGGCCGCCCAGTGGATGGCCTCGGCGATGCTCGGGGCGGCGATGATCGTCGCCTTCACCGCGGCGACCGTGCTGAGCGGGGGCGACGGCGCCGACGCCGGCCGCTACGTCGATCCGGCGCTGGTGCTGGTCAGCTGCGCGTTCCTCGTGCCGACGCCGATCCGGATGGTCCGCACCACCGTGGTCGAGCTGCTCGAGGGCGCCCCTCCGCCCGAGATCGCCGATCCGGTGCGGCTCGCAGTGCACGGCGTCCGCCGCGAGTTCGGGCTCGAGGAGCCGTACCTGCGCATGAGCAAGGTGGGCCGCAAGCTCTACGTGGAGGTGGACTTCCTGGTCGAGGGCGGTGAGTGGGACGTGGCCGCCGAGGACCGCATCCGCCGGTCGCTCGAGCGGCGCCTCGCCGCCCTGCCCTTCGACCTGTGGCTCAACGTGGAGCTCACCGGCGACCCGGACTGGGTCACGTGAGCCCGGTCGACCCGGTCGGTCGTGAGCGGCGGCGGATCAGGTGGCGCGCCACCAGCACGACCGCCGTGCTCGGGAAGATGGCGAGGAGCGTCTCGTCGAAGGAGAGCCCGTCGTAGTTCGGCTGCAGCTCATCCTCGGTGGCCCAGCCGAACCACCCCTCGCTGATGAGCAGGCCCAGGACGAAGAAGGTGACGGCGCCGACGAGCCACATCCACCGCGTCGTGCCCCGCCCGGCCACCAGCTGGGCCACCAGGCCGAACGCCAGCGACATGGCCAGCAGCACGCCCACCCCTGCGATGCCGAGATCCCAGTCCATGAGGACCTCCCTTCCGGGAGCGCGCGCGACGCGCAGGTGCATCGTCGTGCGTCGGTGGGCCGACGGGCAGAGGCGAACGACCCGCCACCGCTCCACGGCGATCAACGAGCGCACGTCCGGTGCTCGACGTGTCCGTGGCAGGCGGCACCGGTCGCCGTGGGTAGCCTCGGCCGCCGACGAGGAGGGGAGCTCCATGCCGGATCCGAGAGTGGTCGTGCTGCGGCCTCGAGGCGTGCTCGACATCGACGCGGGCGAGGTCATCGAGGGTGTGCAGGTGTGCGTGGAGGGCGATCGCATCACCGCGGTCGGCAACGAGCCCGGCCTGGCCGCCGACGCCGACGAGGTGATCGACCTGCCGGAGCTCACGCTGCTGCCGGGCCTGATGGACATGGAGGTCGACCTCGTCCTCGGCGGACCGGGCGCCGGGCTCACCGATCCGGTCGTCACCGATCCGGTGAAGATGACGCTGCGGGCCACCGTCAACGCTCGCCGCACGCTGCACGCCGGGTTCACGACCGTGCGCAACCTCGGCCTGTTCGTGAAGACCGGCGGCTACATGCTCGACGTGGCGCTGAGCGAGGCGGTCGACGCCGGCTGGGTCGAGGGGCCCCGCATCGTGCCCGCCGGCCACGCCATCTGCCCCACCGGCGGCCACCTCGATCCCAGCGCGCAGAGCGGGCTGGCCCCGCACATGATGCCGCTGTCGGTGGAGGAGGGCATCGCCGACGGCATCGACGAGGTGCGCAAGGCCGTGCGCTACCAGGTCAAGCACGGGGCCCGGCTCATCAAGTGCTGCGCGTCGGGCGGCGTGGTGTCCTCGCTCGGGCCGGCCGGGGCCCAGCAGTACTCCACCGAGGAGCTGGCCGCCATCGCCGACGAGGCCCATCGTCGGGGGCTGCGGGTGGCAGCGCACTGCCACGGCGACGACGCCGTGAACGCCGCGCTCGACGCCGGCATCGACTGCATCGAGCACGGCTTCACGATCACCGACGGCACCATCCAGCGGCTGGTCGACACGGGGACCTTCCTCGTGTCCACCAACGCCCTCACCGAGGGCTGGGACGTGTCACGGCACCCCCCAGCCACCCGGGCCAAGGCGGCCGAGATCTTCCCGAAGGCCAAGGAGTCGCTCTCCAAGGCCATCGAGGCCGGCGTCAAGATCGCCAGCGGCAGCGACGCCCCCGCCATCTGGCACGGCCGCAACGCCGAGGAGCTGGTCGTGCTCGTGCAGCGGGGCATGACGCCGCTGCAGGCGATCCGGGCGGCGACGACCGTCAGCGCCGAGCTGATCGAGGCCCCTGACCTCGGTCGCATCGCGCCCGAGATGCTCGCCGACGTCATCGGCGTGCCCGGCGACCCGCTGAGCGACATCACCACGACCCAGCAGGTCCGGTTCGTCATGAAGGGCGGCAGGGTCCACAAGCGCTGACCCCGGAGGGCCGGGCGGTCGAGCGCTCAGCGTTGCTGCACGGCGGCGTCGAGCACCTCGAAGCGCACACCGGTCAGCTCCTCCGACCTCGCCCACAGCTCCCGAGCGGCCGACGCGTCGCGGGCCCGGCCCGTGGGGTCGACCTGGGTCGGCAGGCCCCGCGACTCGAACGCGCCACCCGGCCCGTAGTAGCCGCCGGCGATCACGTCGGGCGACGTGGCGGCGTGGATCGTGGGCAGCGCACCCATGGCGTCGCTCTGGGCCAGGAACCGGTTGGCCAGCTGGTTGACCGCGAACCAGGGTCCGCTGGTGATGCCCCGCCCCGTCGTCTGCAGGTGGGTGGCCGCCCATCCCGGGTGGGCGGCCACGGCGATGGTGCCGGAGGCGGCCGCCGTCAGCCGGCGCTGGAGCTCGAAGGTGAACAGCAGGTTGGCCAGCTTCGACTGGCCGTAGGCCGACCAGCGCTCGTAGCGGCGCTCGCCCATGAGGTCGTCGAACCGCATGCGACCCATCTTGTGGGCGTTGCTCGACACGTTCACGACCCGGCTGTGCGGGGTGGCCATGAGCCGGTCGACCAGCAGGCCGGTGAGCGCGAAGTGGCCGAGGTGGTTGGTGCCGAACTGCGTCTCGAAGCCGTCGGCGGTGACGGTGCGCGGGACGGCCATCACCCCGGCGTTGTTCACGAGCACGTCGATGCGGTCCCGCTCCTCGAGCAGCCGGGCGGCCGCCTCCCGCACCGAGGCCAGCGCCGCCAGGTCGAGGGCCAGGGTCGACACGTCGGCCGCCGGAGCCAGCTGGCGCACCTGCTCGAGGGCTGCGGCCGCCTTGTCCGGGTTGCGGCAGGCCATCACGACCGTCGCCCCGGCCTGCGCCAGCCGGGTGCTGGTCTGCAGCCCCAGGCCGCTGTTGGCCCCCGTGACCACCACCACCCGCCCGGTCTGGTCGGGAACGTCGTACTCGCTCGGCTGGCTCATGCCGCTTCCTCCGGTGTGGTCCGGGCCGTCCTGGTCGGCCCGGTGCCGCTGCACCGCAGCCTACGGATCGCCGGCCCGGGCGTCGCCCCGCCCCGATCGGCGAGCGGCCCGCGGTCGTGTCAGCGCCGACTCCGCGGCATGCTGGGACGGTGAGTGACGTGGCGCTGTCTCGATCCGACCAACGGGCCCAGAAGGCGGGGAAGGCGTTCCTCGCCGTCAGCGCCCTCGGCGCGGCCCAGACCCTCAACGCCTGGCACCCGTTCAGCCGCCGGGGCCGAGCGTCGGTGCTGGCCTTCCCCGGAGGGCTGACCGTTTCGGAGATGCCGCTGCACACGCTGGCCTGGGAGGCGCTCGCCACCGCCGGCTTCGTGGCCGCCGGTGGGCTGCGGTCGCGGGCGGGCCGGGCCGGGCTGGCCCTCACCGCCGCCTCGTGGGCGGGCCTGGTCGCACTCGACCGGGTCGGCGCCCACGCCGACGAGGTGCTGGAGGCGGCGCTGGTGGAGGGCCTCGGCGCCGACTACCGCAGCCGCATGGCCGCCAGCTTCGCCCCACCCGCCGACGTGCCGATCACCCGCCGCCAGCTCGTCAACCCGTTGCCGCCGCTGCGGCGCCGCTACGCCACCAGCCGAGACATCACCTACGGCGAGTTCGGTCGGCGGAACCAGCTCGACGTGTGGCGCCGCGCCGACCTCCCGGCCGACGCCGGCGCGCCGGTGCTGATCCAGGTGCACGGCGGGGCGTGGATCACCGGGAGCAAGGAGCAGCAGGGGGCCGCCCTGATGGCCCACCTCGCCGAGCGGGGTTGGGTGAGCGTGGCGCTCAACTACCGCCTCTCGCCGAAGGGCACGTGGCCCGAGCACATCGTCGACGTGAAGCGGGCCATCGCCTGGGTCAAGGACCACATCGCCGAGCACGGCGGCGATCCGAGCTTCGTCGTCATCACCGGCGGCTCGGCCGGTGGCCACCTCTCCTCGCTGGCCGCCCTCACCGCCGGGGTGACCGAGTTCCAGCCCGGCTTCGAGGATGCCGACACGAGCGTGCAGGCCGCCGTGCCCCTCTACGGGGTCTACGACTTCACCAACCGCGACGGCTCGGGCCGCTCCGACATGGAGGACATGCTGGCCCGGTTCGTGTTCAAGTCGAACCTCGCCGACGCCCGCGACGTGTGGGAGCAGGCCAGCTCCATGAGCTGGGTCGGCCCCGACGCACCGCCGTTCTTCCTCCTCCACGGCACCAACGACACGCTCGTCCCCGTCGAGCAGGCGCGCTCGTTCGCAGCGATGCTGCGAGCGGCGTCCACCCAGCCCGTCGTGTACGCCGAGCTGCCCCGCGCCCAGCACGCGTGGGACCTGTTCTCGTCGGTGCGCACCCTTCACACGTTGCGGGCCATCGACCGGTTCCTCGCCGTGGTCCGCAGCGAGCACGGCGCCCGAGCCGTGCCCACCTACGGCGCCGAGCCGGCGGCGGTGGCGGAGTAGCCGAGCGCGCCTGCCGGCGCCCGACCCGGCAGGCGGCGACGGGGCGAGGCGGCGGCGACAGGCCCGGGCTCAGCCCGCCCGGCTGAGCCAGCGGTCGATCAAGGTGCGGGCGATCGACATGGGCGGCGGGATCATCGGCAGGTCGTCGGGGGAGAACCAGGCGGCGTCGACGATCTCGTGGTCGTCGATCTCGATGTCGCCCGAGGCCCACGTGGCCTCGAAGCCGATCATCAGCGAGTGGGGGAACGGCCAGGGCTGGCTGGCCGTGTAGCGCACGTCGGCCAGCTCGACCCCGACCTCCTCGCGGACCTCGCGGTGCACCGCCTCCTCCAGCGTCTCGCCCGGCTCCACGAAACCGGCGATGCAGCTGTACATCGGCACGGGGAAGGCCCGGCCCCGGGCGAGCAGCGCCTGGCCGTCGCGCTCGATGAGGGTGATGACCGCCGGCGCGAGCCGGGGGAAGGCGAGCAGGCCGCAGGCCGGGCACCGGCGGGCCCGCTCGCCCGGTGCCGGCTCGGTCGGGGTGCCGCAGCGGCCACAGAAGCGGTGGGTGCGCTCCCACTCGACGAGCTGCACGGCCCGCCCGGCGAGCGTCCAGCGGGCCTCGTCGACCTGGCCGTGCAGGCCCATCAGCGGCACGAAGCTGCCGGCCAGCCTCTCGACCGCCGCGCCGGCCACCCCCTCGGCGTCGAGGTCGACCGCCCAGCACGCCGCCCCGTCGAGCGTGCCGAGCACGAGGCGGGCGGCTCCCTCGGCCACGGCGTCGGGGTGGTCGTCGAGCACCATCACACCGCTGTGGTGCACCACCACGGTGACCGACGCCTCGGCGTCGTCGGGGTGCTCGAGGGAGGGGACGAAGCGGGGTGTGGGCATGGCCCTGCACGCTACGACGGCGCGACGATCGTCGGACTGACAGGCACGTCGACGGGGAATGGGGCCACCATCAGGGGGTCCCTCTCGGAGAGGAGTTGCGCCATGGCCGACATCGGCGACGACCGGAAGGTCCACATCATCGAGCCCGCCCCGTCGGTGCCCGCCAGCCCCGAGCCCCTCGTCGAGCCGGCCACCCCGGCCCGGCCGGGCGCGCCGGCGCCGGTCGAGGCGCCCGAGCCCGCCTCGGCCGCCGGCTGAGCCGCCGCGCCGGAGCGTGCCGTGAACGACGAGACGTCCCTCGACGGCCTCGAGGTCGTCGTCGGGACCGACCCCCTCACCGGGTGGCGCTGGGTGCGCACCCTGCGCATCGACGACCGCATCTTCTGCGCGTCGATCATCGACCACCGCGGCCCGGGCGGGGCGACCGCCGCCTACCCCGTGGTGTTCGCCCCGGAGGCGACCGCCCGGTGCCAGTCGAGCGACCACGACGCCCCGGCGCCCGGGTGCAAGTGCGGGTTCTGGTCGGTGCCGGACCGGTCCATGCTCGACGCCGCCGTGGGCCCCCGACGAGCCGGCTGGGCCCTGGCCCGGGTGGAGCTGGCCGGCACCGTCATCGAGGCCGAGCGTGGGATGCGGGCCAGCCGGCAGCGCATCTTGCGGGTCGCCTTCGCCGACCGCTGTGAGGACCCGGGCTGCATCGAGCGGTCCGACGGCCTCGCCCCTGACGGCCACGGCTTCCTGCGGGCCGCCTGCGCGGCGCACGGTGCCACCGTCGGCTTCGCCGATGCCGCCGGGGACTTGCGCACCGAGGTCGGCACCGCGCCGTTGGCCGCCGGCGACCGGGCCGGGCCCCGTCCCGACCTCGGCGACGGGATCGGTGCCGCGTTCACCCTCGTGCTGGGCGCCGCCCTGTTCGTGGCGTTCCCGGCGGGCCGCGTGCTGAGCGAGCAGCACGCGGCCGGTGCCGTGGTGGGCTTCGCCGCCGCCGGCCTCGCCGCTGCGGTGACGGCGCTGTACCTGCGGGCCCGCTCGTCGATGGCCGACGGCCGCCGGCGCCGGAACCTGCGGATCTGGTCGCTGGCCATGGCGGTGGTGACCCTGGGCGTGACCCTGGCGGCCGGCGTCGTCTCCGGTCGGCTCTCGGCCGAGGGCGGGCCGGGCGCGCCCGCACCGCCACCGGCGGCAACCGCTGCAACCGCGGGCTCCGGCTGAGGGTGACGGGCCGCACCCCGCGGGGCGCCTGGCCAACACCGCGAGGCGATCCGGGCGGAGGTCACCGCCCACTCCGACCGGATCCGGTCCCGGCTCCCCGAGGTCCGGGTGGGCGCCGGCCGCACCGGCGCTGGCAACATGCCACCACGAGGGCGCACGACCGGTGCGCCCGGACAAGGGGGCGACACATGACCGACTGGGTGCTCATCGACGAGCCGGCGCCGCACGTGCGGCGCATCACCATGAACCGGCCGGAGAAGCGCAACGCGCTCAACCACCCGCTGCGGGGCGCCATCCTCGAGGCGCTGCGCGAGGGCGACCAGGACGACGACGTGCACGTGCAGATCATCCGCGGCGCCGGGCCGTCGTTCTCCGCCGGCTACGACCTCGGCGACGGCAACGAGGGCCACGAGTACCCCTTCTACACGCCGGGTGGCGACGGCCAGTGGCCGCGGCACGTCACCGAGGGTTGGATGGGCATCTGGGACCTGGCCAAGCCGGTGATCGCCCAGGTGCACGGCTACTGCCTGGCCGGTGGCAGCGAGCTGGCCACCGGGTGCGACCTCATCGTGATCGCGGAGGACGCTCAGATGGGCTACCCGGCGGTGCGCTTCGGCGTGCCCGACATGCACTTCCACGCCTGGCTGCTGGGGATGCGCCGGGCCATGGAGATGATGGTCACGGGTGACTCCATCTCGGGTGTCGAGGCGGTGCGCGAGGGATGGGCCAACAAGTGCTTCCCCGCCGATCAGCTCGACGCCGAGACGGTGAAGTTCGCGGAACGGATCGCCAGCCTCCCGCCCGAGGTGGTGCAGCTCAACAAGCGCGTCGTCCACCGCCAGATGGACCACATGGGCATGCGCAGCGGCATCCGCGCCGGCACCGAGCTGTGCGCCCTCGGCACCCACACCAAGGCGATGGCCGAGTTCACCGGCGCGGCCCGCGAGAAGGGCCTCACCACGGCCCTCACCGAGCGCGACTCCAGGTTCGGCGACTACCGGACCACCTCCGGCTGAGCCGGCGGTGGTCGGCCGGCGGTGGCCGCCGACGACGGTGGCCACCGCCTCGCTCCACCCACCACGCTCGACCCACCACGCTCGACCCACCACGCTTGACCCGCCGCGGCCGCGCGACCGTGGTGCTGCGTCGCAGAGGGCCATCGGCCCTGGCGCCGACCGGCGAGCAGGGCTCTGATGGAGCTGTCGGCCAACCGGGGGTGCGACCACCATGAGCGCGACCGATCTCCACGCCACTGCGGACACGGCCGGTCGGCCCGGCGCCGCGGGGCCGGGCCTGCCCGCCAGCCTCACGCCCGAGCTGCGCCGACGCCTGACGTCGCTGGTGCGAGCGGGCGACGGCGCCCCCACGGTCACGACCCGCGCCCCCTTCAGCGGCACGCCGATCGTCGAGCTCCCGCAGTCCACCCCCGCCGACGTCGCCCGGGCGGCCGCCGCCGCCCGCCGCGCCCAGGCGACCTGGGCCGCCTTGAGCCCGTCGGTCCGGGCGACGGTGTTCCTGCGCCTCCACGACCTCGTGCTCGACGCCCGCGACGAGCTCATGGACCTCATCCAGGCGGAGAACGGCAAGGCCCGGCGCGACGCCTTCCTCGAGGTCGGCGACATCGCCGTCACGTGCCGCTACTACGGCCGGTCCGCACCGGCGATCCTGCGGCCGAAGCGCCGGTCCGGGCTCATCCCCGGGCTGACGAGCGTGCGCGAGCTGCACCACCCGAGGGGTGTCGTCACGGTCATCTCGCCGTGGAACTACCCGCTCAGCCTCGGTGCCGGCGACACCATCCCCGCGCTGCTGGCCGGCAACGCCGTGGTCCAGAAGCCCGACAACCAGACCGCGCTCACCACGCTGCGGATGCTCGACCTCGCCCGGCAGGCCGGCCTGCCCGACGACCTGTGGCAGGTCGTCCTGGGCCGGGGCAGCGCGATCGGCCCCGCACTGCTCGACGTCGCCGACTACGTGATGTTCACCGGGTCGACCGCGTCGGGTCGGGCGATCGCGGCGGAGGCCGGGCGCCGGCTCGTCGACTGCTCGCTCGAGCTCGGCGGCAAGAACGCCATCATCGTGCTCGACGACGCCGACCTCGACCGGGCGGTCGAGGGTGCCGTGCGGGCGTGCTTCTCCTCTAGCGGTCAGCTGTGCATCTCCGCCGAGCGCATGTACGTCGCCGCCGCGATCCACGACGCGTTCGTGCCCCGGTTCGTGGAGGCGGTGAAGGCCATGCCGATCGGTGCGGGCTACGACTTCACCCACCAGATGGGCTCGCTGACCTCCGCCGAGCAGCTCGACGCCACCCGCCGCCACGTCGACGACGCCGTCGCCGCCGGCGCGACCGTGCTGGCGGGGGGCCGGGCCCGCCCCGACCTCGGGCCGTACTTCTACGAGCCCACCGTGCTCGCCGACGTGACGCCGTCGATGACGTGCTTCGCCGAGGAGACCTTCGGGCCGGTGGTGTCGGTGTACCGGGTGCACTCCGACGAGGAGGCCGTCGAGCGCGCCAACGACACCGTGTACGGCCTCAACGCCAGCGTGTGGACCCGCTCCGCCCGGCGCGGCCGGCGGGTGGCGGCGCGCCTGCGCACCGGGACGGTGAACGTCAACGAGGCCTACGCCGCGGCCTGGGGCAGCATCGACGCGCCGATGGGCGGCATGGGCGACTCCGGCAGCGGGCGACGTCACGGCGCGCAGGGCCTCACCAAGTACACCGAGGCCCAGACCATCGCCCACCAGCGGCTGGCCAACCTCGCCCCGCCGGTCCGCCAGCTCGGCGACGCCGGTTTCGCGGCCGCCATGACCGCCGGGTTGAGGGTGCTCAAGGCGATCGGCTGGCGCTGAGGAGGTCTCCATGGACACCGTCGTCGTCACCGGGTTCCCGGGGTTCCTCGGGAGCCGCCTGCTGCCGCTCGTGCTCGCCGGCCGCCCCGAGCGGCGCGCCGTGTGCCTGGTGCAACCCAAGTTCGCCGGCCTGGCCGCCGGGCGGGTGCGGGACCTGGTGCAGGTCGACCCGTCGCTCGAGGGCCGCATCGAGCTGGTCGAGGGTGACATCACCCGCCCCGGGCTGGGGCTCGACCCCGCCCTCGACCTGGCCTCGTCGACCACCCAGGTGTGGCACCTGGCCGCCGTCTACGACCTCGGCGTGGACCGGGAGCTGGCGATGCGGGTCAACGTGGAGGGCACCCGCAACGTGGTGCGCTTCGCCGAGGGGTGCGAGCACCTCACCCGGCTGCACCACGTCAGCACGTGCTACGTGAGCGGGCGCCACTGCGGGCCGTTCCGCGAGACGGACCTCGACGTCGGCCAGTCGTTCAACAACTTCTACGAGGAGACCAAGTTCCTCGCCGAGGCCGAGGTGGACGAGTCCCGCGCCGCCGGCCTGCCGACCTCCGTCTACCGGCCCGCCGTGGTCGTCGGGGACTCTCGCACCGGGGAGACGCAGAAGTTCGACGGGCCCTACTTCGTCGTGCAGTGGCTGCTGCGCCAGCCGAGGTGGGCTCTCGTGCCCGTGGTGGGCGACCCGACGATGGTGAGGTTCAACATGGTGCCGTCGGACTTCGTCGTCGACGCCATCGCCCACCTGTCCGAGCTCGAGGCCTCGGTCGGCACCACCTACCAGCTGGCCGACCCGAGCCCGCTGACGGTCGACGAGCTGCTCGACGAGCTGTGCCGGGCGACCGGACGGCGCGGGGTGCGGGTGCACCTCCCCCGGCGGGCGACGATGTGGGCGCTGCGCCACGTCGGCCCGCTGGAGGCGTTCGTGCGGATCCCCGCCGACGCCGTGCCCTACTTCGTGCATCCCACCCACTACGACACGACCAACACCCAACGCGACCTCACCGGCAGCGGCGTGTCGTGCCCGCCGGTGCGCAGCTACCTCCCGGCGATGGTCCGCTTCATGGAGGGCCACGCCGACGCCGAGCTCGGTGTGATGGTGTAGGGGCCCGCTAGCGTCGGCGCCGACCGCAGGAGCGGCCGACCGCACGGGAAGGGCCGACGCACGGGAGGAAGGCGGCCACCGATGGCAGGACCGACGATCGAGGCCGGTGAGCGCAGGTCGGGCCGGCGTGCCCTCGTCACCGGGGGCAGCAGCGGCATCGGCCTCGCCGTGGGGCGCCAGCTGCTGGAGCGTGGGTACGACGTCGTGCTCAACGCCCGGCGGGCCGAGCCGCTGGCCGAGGCGGCCGAGTCCTTCGGGGCCGGCTGGGTCGCGGGCGACTGCGCCGACGCCGACGACGTGTCCCGTGTGGCCCGCCAGGTGGGCGCGGTCGACCTGCTGGTGCACGCGGCGGGGGCCATGGACGGCACCTTCGTGCGCAAGGAGACGGTGGAGACCTTCGACCGGGTGCTCGCCGCCAACCTGCGCTCGGCGTTCCTGATCACCCACGCGCTGCTGCCCGCCATGCAGGCGGGCGGCCGGATCGTGTTCCTGTCGTCGTCCTCGGCCCACGCGCCCCAGCCCGGCAAGGCCGCCTACTCGGCGTCGAAGGCCGGGCTCAACGCGTTCGCCGCCGCCCTCGCCGGCGAGGTCGAGCGCGACGGCATCGCCGTGCACACGGTCACCCCCGCACCGGTGGCCACACCGATGCTCGACACCGTCCACTTCGCCATGCACGCCCTCGACCCCGAGCAGGTCGCCGACGCGGTGGTGTGGCTCGACACCCTCGACCCCTCGGTCGTGCTGCCCGAGCTCGAGCTGCGGGCCACGAGCGTCGGTCCGTACGCGCCCGAGCCGTTCGTGCCCGAGGCCGCCCGTGCCCTCGGGCGCACCGTCCCCAGTACCCGACCGTGAACGCCTGAGACCCTCAGGCGGGCACGGGCACCCACACCAGGAACAGCTCGGCGACCCGGATGTCGGTCCGCTCGAGGGGGACCTCGAACGGCTCGATCGCCGCCGCCTTGGCGTCCCACTCGTCGGCGATGGCGGCGAGCTGCTCGTCCATGTCGGCCTGGAGGTCGACCACTGCCTGCTGCTTCTCCTCGACCCGGTTCGACGCCGAGTCGACCCGGGTGGTCGCCTCGTTCGACCGGCCCCGGCGGCGGGCGGCGGCGCCGGCCTTGCGGGCGATGCCGCCGATGCTGCCGCGGCTGCCGAACAGCGAGCCGAGCACCTCGCCCACGCCGCTCAGCACCTCGTCGTTGCGGCGGCTGGTCTTGGCCGCTTCGGCCTGGTCGAGCCGGTCCTGGGCGGCGGCGAGGGCGTCACGGGCACGCGCCACCCGGCCCTCGAACGCCTGGGCCACCTTCGCCCCCTCGGCGTCGGCGCCGGCGTCGGCCGCCGCGTCGCAGCGGGCCGCGAACTGCTCGGCCGTCTCGCCCGGTCGGCTGAACAGCTTCAGCTCCGTGTTGGTGAGCAACGAGGTCGTGCGGCTGGCGAGGAGGTGGCCCACCAGCTCCTTCTGCACGGAGGTGAAGTAGGCCTTGCGGTCGACGGGCGCGTCGGGCATGCGGTAGCTCGCGCCCGTCGGTGGCCCGGGCAGGAAGTCGCGGGGGTCGTGGTCGACCGCCACGAGCGAGCTCATGTCGGGTGGGTCCGACAGGGGGAACAGCACCGCCTCGAGGCGCTCGGTGTGTCGCAGGTCGGCCTTGGTGTCGTCGAAGAGCAGGTCGACGCTCGCCACCACGGCGGCGTCCAGGGTGCTCGAGGTGGGGTCGGCGCCCACGGTGGCCGCCCAAGGGGCGGCCCGGTCGAGCCACCGCACCGCCACCCCGTCGGCGACGGACGGCATCACGGGTGTGGCGTCGCCGCCCGGCGGCGCCGGGGCGGGGGCGGCGACCGCGGCGGCAGCCGGTGCGGGGGCGGGGGCGCCGCCCGCGGCAGCCGGTGCATCGGTGGCGGGTGCCGCCGCCGCGCTCGGTGTCGCTGTCGCCCCGTTCGCCGGTGCCGTCGGCGCCTGCCGACGGGCCGCCGTCAAGGTGGCGATCTGCTCGCGGGTGAGCGGGCCGCGCAGGTACGACATGGCCCACCGGGTGGTGAAGGTGCTCGGTGCGTCGCTGCCCGCCTGTCGCAGCACGAACTCCCGCTTGTCGAGCCCGGCGATGGTGCCCCCGAGCGCCGCGGTGTCGACCCCGCCCGCCGCCGCGGCCAGGCCGTCGAGCAGCCGGGCCTTGTCCTGCTCGGTCTGGAGCCGGCCGATCATCCACGTGCCGGCGTTCGACAGGGCCTTGTAGTCGAGGTCGACCGGGTTCTGGGTGGCCAGCACCAGGCCCACGCCGAACGCCCGGGCCTGCTTGAGCAGGGTGAGGATCGGCGCCTTGCTCGGCGGCGCCGCGGTCGGCGGCACGAAGCCCACGACCTCGTCGAAGTACACGAGCACCCGCAGCCGGTCGGTGCCGGGCTGCCGGCGCATCCAGGTCACCAGCTTCGACAGCACCAGGGTGACGACCATCTGGCGCTCCTCGTCGGAGAGGTGCGCCAGGGTGACCACGGCGCACCCGGGTCTCTCGCCCGGCCGCAGCATCGCGTCGATGTCGAGCGGCTCGCCCTGGGCCCACGCCGCGAAGCTGGGGGAGGCCAGCAGCCCGTTGAGGCGCAGGGCCAGCGCCGTGCGGTCGGCCGGAGGGAAGAACTGGTCGATCTCGAACACGCCCAGCTTCCGCAGCGGCGGCGACTGGACCAGGCCGACCAGGCCGGCGAGGTCGAGGTCCTGGCCGGCCGCCCACACCTGCTGGACGATGTTCGACAACAAGATGTGCTCGCGGCTCGACAGCGGGTCGGCCGCGACGCCCACGAGCCCGAGCAGGCCCGACACGTACCCCTGCACCTCGTCGAGCACCGCCTCGGGGTCGGCCTCGGCCGCCGGGCGCCGCAGCCCGCCGACGATGTCGAGGCCCACGCCGCTCGTCGAGCCCGGGGTGTAGATCGTGAAGTCGGCGGCGTCGTGCAGCGCCTGCACCCGGGCGCCGTCGATGCCCCAACCGGCCAGGCCCTCTCGCCACGCAGCGGCGACCTGTGCCGGATCGGCACCCTCGACCCACGGGGCGAAGGACTCCGCCGACAGGTCGGGGAAGGTCAGCAGCAGGTTGCCCAGGTCGCCCTTCGGGTCGAGCACGAGCGTCGGCACGCCCTGCAGGAGCGCCTCTTCGATCAGGCCGACCCCCAGGCCGGTCTTGCCCGATCCGGTCATGCCGACGATGACGCCATGGGTCGTGAGGTCGGCCGCCTCGAGCAGCACCGGCGTGCCGTTGCGGTGGTGGTCGGCGCCGGTGGCCTCCCCCAGGTAGAGCTCGCCCTCGGGAACCTCGATCATGGGTGGAGCGTAGGCACCCCCGCTCGCCGGGTCACTCCGTGTAGAAGCCCCCGTCGACGTGGAAGATCTCGCCGGTCGTGTAGGACGACTCGTCGGAAGCGAGGAACAGGGCCGTGTCGGCGATCTCCCGCGGGGTGCCGAAGCGGGCCATGGGCACCTGGGCCATGAAGCGGTCCTGCAGCGTGGGCGTCGCCCGGACCACGGCGGTCATGTTGGTGTCGATGAAGCCCGGGCCGATGGCGTTCACCCGGATGCCGAGCGGGGCGAGCGAGCGGGCGGCGAACTTGGTGAGCATCCACACACCCGCCTTCGACACGCTGTAGGCGGGCGTGCCGGCCTCGGGCTGCTTGGCCGCGATGGAGGCCAGGGTGATGATCGACCCGCCCGAGGTCATCCGCCGGGCGGCCGACTGCAGGGCGAGCAGGGTGCCGGTGAGGTTCACGTCGAGCACCGCCTGCCAGTCGGCGAGGGGCAGCTCGGTGAAGGCCTGCACCGGGTCGGCGAAGGTGGACCCGCCGGCGGCCATGCGCTGCAGCTGCGCCTGGGTGTCGTCGGTGCTGACGTAGCCCTTGCCGGAGATGCCAGCCGAGGTGACCAGCACGTCGAGGCCGCCCAGCTCCTCGACCGCGCGCTGCATGCTGCGCTCGTTGTCCTCGGGGCTGGCGGCGTCGGCGCGCACGAAGACCGCCCGCCTCCCGACCGCCTCCACGGCGGCCACCACCTCCTGGCCGGGACCGTCGAGCACGTCGGCCACCACGATGTCGGCGCCCTCGGCCGCGAACCGCTCGCAGCAGGCCCGGCCGATGCCGTTGGCGCCTCCCGTGACGACGGCAACCTTCCCCTCGAGTCGCATGGGGCGGGACCGTAGCCCTCGACGGCGGCCGGACGCGGCATGGGCATCCCCGCCTCGGGGTAATCACTGTGAGAAGTTTCACCACTACAGCGCGCGTTTGTGGTTACATACAGACAGCGAGTAGGTCGTTCGGCCTACTGCCGGCCGAAGCAATGGGCCGTTCGGCCCAGATTGGTGGTGCGAGCCATGGCAGATCGAAGCGAGATCGACGCCCAGGTCGGGTTGGCGGCGCTGCTCGACACCGAGTGCCTCCGCCTGGCGCTCCTCGACCGCGAGATCGTGGAGGACGTCGCCCTCTGGGGTCCGGCCGGAGAAGGGGCGGCCGAGGTCGTGGCCTCGCATCCCTCGATGCGCTGGATGGTCGAGGCCGCCGTCACCTCCGACCGCCCGCAGGTCCGGGCCGTCGTCGCGGCCCGCCAGGACATCGACGCCGCGCTGTACGCCATGTTCGCCTCGGACCCGCACCCCGTGGTCCGGGCGAAGGTCGCGGCCAACGTGGCGGCCCCGCGGGCCGTCGTGGAGCGGCTGTGTGACGACCCCGAGCCCACCGTGCACGACGCGGCCCAGCGCGAGCTGGGGCGCCGGATGCCCCGTCAGGCGCGCCGCCACCAGGTGGCCGTCGCCGGCTGAGCCGGCCGCACACCGCTGCGACCTGCCGGTCCGGCCGGTCGAGCTTGTCGGGTCCCGCCCCTCGGCAGGCTCGGCCGGCCACCGGCGACCGGCCTCCGGCCTCCGGCTATCGGGCGACGTCGGCCCGGCCCGTGGTCAGCTCGGGATCACCCCTCCGGCGGCGATCCACCGGCCGATGACCTGCTCGGCCTCCCTGGGGGAGTAGACGTCCTCCTCGTAGCTCCACTTCCCGTCGCCGGCGTAGTGGAGGATGGTGTTGACGTCGAAGCCGTAGTAGCCGTCGTCGCCCTGCGGCGCCGGGAGGATGTTGGGGATCAGGGCGCTCACCCGGTTGCCGTCGATCGTGTACCAGCTCACCGGGAACTCCATGGTGGGGAACGGCTGCATTACGCCGGTGATCCAGTCCCGGATCTCCTCCTGGCTGCGGTAGTAGCCGTAGTGGTGCTCGCGGTAGTGGGCGTCGTCGGTGAACTGGTCGGCCCACTGGTCCCAGTCGCCCGTGGCCACGGCCGTGGCGGCGCGCTCGCGGTACCTGGCGAACTCGGCCTCGACCTCCTCGCGCGGGAACGCCGGCTCGGGCACCGGCGGCGCCCAGCCATCGATGCCCTGCAGCGAGCGGTCGGGCGGGGTGTCGCGCCGCCCACCGGCCTTCAACCACTCGCCGAACACCCGCTCGGCGTCGGCGGGGTTGTAGTAGTCGCCCTCGAAGTCGAACTTCCCGTCGCCGGCGTAGTGCAGGAACGTCGTGTTCGGGAACCCGAACCGCTTCCCCGTCCCCGACGGGTCCGGCAGGTTGTTCCAGATGTAGAAGCTGATGCGGTCGCCGTCGATGGCGTACCACTCGATCCACAGGGTCATGGCCGGGTAGTCCTTCATGCAGGCCACGATCCAGTCCTCGATCGCCGGCTGGCCCCGGAACGTGCCGAGGTTGTGCTCCTCGTAGAGGGCGTCGTCGGTGAAGAGCTTCGCCCAGGCCGGCCAGTCGTGGCTGCCCACGCCCAGGCGCTGGTACTCGGCCCAGGCCGCCTCGATCTCCTCGCGCGGATGGGTGGTCATCGTGCGGTCCCCCTCGTCGGTGTTCCCCCTCGCCGGGGCGCGCCCCGCCGACGGCGACAGTATGGGCCACCCGGCGCGCTCCTGCCGGCGCCGAGGGCCGTAGGGTGCAACCGACACCGACGACGGGGAGCGAGGGGGCCGCGTGGGCCCATGGGGGGGTGGACGTGCACGGACGGGTGGCCATCGTGACGGGTGGGGCGAGCGGCATCGGGCGGGCGACCGTCGAGCTGCTCGAGGCCCGAGGCGTCAGCGTGGCGGTGTTCGACCGCACCGGTGCCGGCCTGCGGGTCGACGTCGCCGATCCGGCGTCGGTCGACGCCGGCGTGGCCGAGGTGCGCGGCACCCTCGGCCCGGTCGACATCCTGGTGAACGCCGCCGGGGTGGCCGCGGGTGGCCCGTTGACCGACGACGCCTACCTCGGCGAGTGGGAGCGGGCCCTCGCCGTCAACCTCACCGGCACCATGCTCATGGTGCGGGCCTGCATCGACGACCTGCTGCGCAACGGCTCGGGCCGGATCGTGAACGTGGCGTCGACCGAGGGGCTGGGGGCCAGCCGCGGCACCGGGCCCTACACCGTGTCGAAGCACGGGGTGGTCGGCTTCACCCGCTCGCTCGCCGTCGACTACGGGCGGCAGGGCGTCACGGCCAACGCCGTGTGCCCGGGGGCGACGCTGACCGGCATGACCGCGGTGATCCCCGAAGAGGCCCGCGACACCTACGCCCGGCGCAACGTGCCGGTGGGTCGCTACGCCCGGCCGGAGGAGATCGCCCACATGATCGTGGCCCTCACCGCCATCGAGGCGTCGTACGTGAACGGGGCCGTCATCCCCGTCGACGGAGGCCTCTCGGCGAAGGCCGACTGATCCGGCGGGCCGTTCCCGGCCGCCCGCACCCCAGGGGGGTACCAACCGTGCTGACCGATGGCATCGTGAGCGTCCGCTACATGGTCACCGACGTCGAGGCGTCGCTCGCCTTCTACACCGACCTGCTGGGCTTCGAGCCGCTGACCAACGCTGCTCCGGCGTTCGCCGACGTGCGGCGAGGCAACCTGCGGCTGCTGCTCGCCGGTCCCGAGAGCTCGGCGGGACGGCCCATGCCCGACGGTGCCAAGCCGGGGCCGGGTGGCTGGAACCGCATCCACTTCGTCGTCGACGACATCGACGCCGAGGTCGCTCGACTGCGTGCTGCCGGTGCCGAGTTCCGCAACGACATCGTCGAGGGCCCGGGAGGCAAGCAGGTCCTGCTGCTCGACCCCTCGGGCAACGTGGTGGAGCTCTTCCAACCGGCCGCAGCGCACTGACCCGCGGCCGTCCGCACTCACCACCGGCACCGGCTCGTTCCTGAGGCAGATCTGCTGTCGTGAGCGGCTGATCTGCCTCGGGTCTCGCTGCCCTCTGCCCTGGCAAGCTCTGCGCGGAAAAGTCAGGAAAAGACTGATGTTCTCGTTGCAGCACGAGCGCGTCTGCGGCTATCATCGAACTCATGTTCACCATCGGTGCCGACTCGATGTGTGTGGTGGCCGAGCAGCGGGGTGGGGTGGCGTCTCGGCTCCTCGAGCAGGTCTCTCGGATGGCAGACGAGGCCCTGACGGAGCGGGCTCGTGAGCTCGCTGGGGAGATCTCGGCGGCGGAGGCGAACCTGGCGGCGGTGATGGCCGAGGTGGAACGGCGGGGGATCCATTCGCGCTGGGAGTGCCACAGTGTGGAGCGCTTCGCCGGGTGGCACTGCGAGATGAACCCGTCGCGGACCAAGGCGTTGGTGGCGGTGGGTCGCGCGTTGGGGGAGTTGCCGGTGCTGGCCGAAGCGGTCGCCGATGGCACGTTGAGCTTCGACAAGGCCAAGGCCGTGGCCAAGGTGGCAGCGCCCGACACCGAGGGTGCGTTGGTGGAGTTGGCGGTGCACGCCACGGTGGCGCAGACCCAGCGGATCTGCGGGGCGTGGCGCAAGGTCGACACCCGAGACGTCGCCGAACAGCCCGGCGACCAGCCCGGTGACGCCGCGGGCGTGACCGACGATCCGCGGCCGACGGTGGTGGTGTTCCGTGACGACGACGGCATCGAGATCACCTGCCGGTTCGACCACGTGCGCGGCGAGCTGGTGCTGGCCTCGATCGACGCCGAAGCCCGCCAGGCCCGTCGCGAACGCGAGGTCGCGGCGGTGGTGGACCCGGCGCAGGCCAACGACCCGCACGGGCGGCCGGCGTGCGACGAGGACCGGCCGATCGAGAAGCTCTCGACCGCCGAGTGGCGGGCCGAGGGGCTGCTGCGCCTGGCCGAACGCTCCGCCACGGAGCAGCCCGAAGGTGTGCAGGCGTCGGGGTTCGCCACGACCGTGGTGGTCCACGTCGGCATCGACACCCTCTACGGCCCCGACCTCCCCGACCCCGACAAGGGCGACCGGCACGGCGATCCGCCGCCCGAACGAGCGGAGGGGCGGCCGTCGCCCCGCCTCGAGATGGCCGAGCTGGAACCGGCCGGGGTGCGGGTGCGCCGTGACGTGGCCCGCTGGTTGGCCTGCGACGCCGGGCTGCTCACCGTGATCGACGACACCGACGGCAACCCCCTGCACCTCGGGCCGCGCAAGAACCCGATCCCGGCCAGCTTGCGGCGGGCGGTCATGGCCCGTCACCGGCACTGCGCCTGGCCCGGCTGCACCGCCACCGCCGTGCAGATGCACCACCTCCACCACCGCAGAGCCGGCGGCCACGACGACGTCGAAGCCCTCGTCTTCGAATGCTTCACCCACCACCGCACCATCCACCTCCACGGCGTGTGGATCACCATCGACGACCACGGCGGGTTCCACCACTGGCGGCCCGACGGCACCGAGATCCTCGCCAACCCCCACACCGGGCGCGACCCCGGCCCCGACGCCCTCACCGCCCCCGACACACTGGCCCAACGGCGCCTCGCCCTCGGTGCCGACCCGGCCGAGACCGCCCGCCAACCCCGCTGGCACGGCGACGTGCTCCTGCTCGGCGACGCCATCGACGCCGTGCTCGCCCGCCGCCACCTCGCCCTCCGACGCACCCAACCCACCAAGACCCCACCCGCCCCCCGCTACGGCCCCACGCCACCCAACCCCAACTGACGGGAGCGAGGCACCTCCTGCCGCAGGGGCCATCCGAGCGCACCGAGCTCAGGCCTGCGGCACCGGATGAGGTCGGGTGAGCGTCCGACCGCCGGCTCAGCCGGTGAGCGAGCGCAGCTCGGCGGCGACGTTGTGGCGGGCCTGCACCTCGCGGTCGGCGAAGGCCGGGGTGCCGTAGAGGCGGGGTAGGGCCAGCAGCGAGCGCAGCACGCTCGACCGCCCGGCTCGCCACGTGTCCTCGTCGAGGAAGCCGTACTCCTCGCGCACCGCGGCGCGGTAGCGGTCGTAGGCCGCCGGGCCGGCACCGAGCACCGCCAGGTCGGCGTCGCAGAGGGCGACCTCGTCCGGCCGGGCGGCCTGGTGACCAGCCGTGACCTCGACGAGTCGGACGACGTCGCCGACGACCACCTCGTCGCAAGCGGCGGCGCGCAGCTCCGCGGCGGCCCACGCCGCGGAGGCCGCCTCGTTGTCCGTGCGGCGAGGGTCGTAGACCGCGTCGTGGTACCAGGCGGCCAGCTCGACGGTGCGCCGGTCGCGGAGCATCGCCGCCGTCACCTGGAGGTGCCCCAGGACCGCGTCGACGTGGTCGAGCGTGTGGTAGCGGCGGTGGGGCTCGGCGTGGCGGGCGACGAGCCGCTCGTGCAGGCGGCCTGCCGCCTCCGGCTCGACACCGCATCGCCCGGCGAGAGCGGCGAAGGCAGCGAGCGAGCAGCGGTCGAGGGCCACGGCTGCTCCGAAGGGCGATCGGTCGGGGCCCGGGGGACCAGGCCTCAGCGGCTGAGCGAGCGGCCGATGATCTCCTTCATGATCTCGGTGGTGCCCCCGTAGATCGTCTGCACCCGCACATCGAGGTAGGCACGGGCGATGGGGTACTCGAGCATGTAGCCGTAGCCGCCGTGGAGCTGCACGCAGCGGTCGACCACCCGCTTCTGCAGCTCGGTGGTCCAGTACTTGGCCATGGCCGCCTCCTCCACGGTGAGGCGCCCCGCCACCAGCAGCTCCACGCAGCGGTCGACGAACACCTCGCCGATCTGGACCTCGGTGGCCATGTCGGCCAGCTCGAAGCGGCTGTTCTGGAACGACGCCACCGGCTGGCCGAACGCGGTGCGGTCGTGGGTGTACTCGAGGGTCCAGCGTAGGGCCTGGCGGGCGCCGGCCACCGCGGCCACGGCGATCGAGAGCCGCTCCTGGGCCAGGTTGTCGACCAGGTGCACGAAGCCCATGCCCTCGGTGCCGAGCAGGTTGTCGACCGGCACCCGCACGTCGTTGAAGAACAGCTCGGCGGTGTCCTGCGACTTGAGGCCCACCTTGTCGAGGTTGCGGCCCCGCTCGAACCCGTCCATGCCGCGCTCGACGACGACGAGGCTCATGCCCTTGTGGCGCTGCGACGGGTCGGTCTTCACCGCGGTGATCACCAGGTCGGCGTTGATGCCGTTGGTGATGAAGGTCTTCGAGCCGTTGACGACGTAGTGGTCGCCGTCGCGCAGGGCGCTGGTGGACATGCCGGCGAGGTCGGAGCCGATGCCCGGCTCGGTCATCGCCACCGCGGTGATCAGCTCGCCCGAGGCGATGCCGGGGAGCCACCTGGCCTTCTGCTCGTCGGTGGTGAGGTGCAAGAAGTAGGGCAGGCAGATGTCGTTGTGCAGGGTGATGCCGAGCCCCGCCCCGCCCGTGCCGGCGTAGGCCAGCTCCTCGGCGATCACCTGGTTGTAGCGGAAGTCGTCGACCCCGCCGCCCCCGTACTGCTCGGGCGCGGCCATGGCCAGGAAGCCGTGGGCGCCGGCGGCGGTGAAGAGCTCCCGGGGCACGATGCCGGCCTTGTCCCACTCCTCGGTGTGGGGGGTGACCTCCTTGTCGACGAAGGTCCGGAAGGACGCACGGAACATCTCGTGGTCCTCGGTGAGGTGCGGGCGGTCCACGGGTGTCACTCCTCCTCGGGTGCCGACTCGGGCATCTCGAACAGCGGCTGGCGGATCAGCTCGACCTGGATGCCGTCGGGGTCCTTGAAGTAGATCGACTCCTCGACGCCCATGTCAGGTCCCACGTAGGTGACGCCGGCGTCGGCCAGCTTGGCCTTGGCCGCCTCGAACACCTCGGGCGTGACCGAGACGGCCACGTGCTGGACGCCACCGATGCCCTCGGGCACCGGTTCGAGGCCGAGGCCGGGGAAGTCGAAGAAGGCGAGCATGTTGCGGTTGCCGATGTCGAAGAAGAAGTGGCTCGAGCCGGGGTAGTCGCGGTTCTCGAACAGCTCGACGAGCGGGAAGCCGAGCAGGCCCTGGTAGAAGCCGATGGTGGTCTCCGGATCGGAGCAGATCAGCGCCAGGTGGTGCACGCCCTGGCCCGTCGACGGGGGACGGTCGTCGGCGGGCAGCACGTAGCGCTGCCGCAGGTCCCGGCGGCGCTCGGCGAGGCGGGTGAGCTCGGCGGCATCGGGCGGCGTCATGGCCCGAGGGTACCGACCCCGGTCCGCCGGTGCCCTGGTGGAGCTTCGCTGGCTCGATCGGTGGCCTCATGAGGTGATGGATCGAGCCAGCGGTGGGGTGGTCGGGGTTCGCTGGCTCGATCGGTGGCCTCATGAGGTGATGGATCGAGCCACCGGTGGGTGGGGATGGGACACTCGGGGCGTGCGACGGACCATCCCCGCCTTCTTCCGGGCCGCGGTCGACGACACGCCGGACCGGCCCTGGCTGTTCGCCGAGGACGTCACCTTGACCTTCGGCGAGGCCCAGGCCCGCATCGAGCGAGCGGCGAGCTGGTTGCGGGCCCACGGGGTGGGTCCGGGCGAGCGGGTGCTGGTCACGTCTCGCAACCTGCCCGAGCACCTGCTCGCCTGGCTGGCGATCATGGAGGCCGGCGCGGTGCAGCTGCCGGTGAACCCCCGGTCGACACCGGCCGAGCTGGCCGGGTTCGTGCGCCAGGCCCGCCCCGCGCTGATCGTCACCGACGCCGGGCTCATGGCGACCGTCGCCGCCGCACTGGCGGACCAGGGCGGTCCCGCCCGGCCGCTCGTCGACGTGGCCGAGCTGTTCACCGCCGAGCCCGACGGGCGGGGACCGGCCGACGTCGAGCCCGAGGACGTCGCCGTGATGATCCCCACCTCGGGCACCACGGGGCGGTCGAAGCTCGTGATGCAGACCCACCTCGCCTACGTGATGGCGGGAGAGGGCTTCCCGTGGTGGATGGGCCTGACCGGCGACGACCGGCTCATGACCTCGCTGCCCCTCTTCCACATCAACGCGCCGGCCTACTCGACGCTGGGCTCGGTGGCGCTGCGGGCGGGCCTGGTGCTGTTGCCGGGCTTCTCGGCCAGCCGCTTCCTCGACCAGGCCCGCCGCTTCGGCGCCACCGAGTTCAACTCCATCGGCGCCATGCTCGAGATCCTGATGCGCCAGCCCGAGCGGCCCGACGACGCCGAAACGCCGCTGCGCCTCTGCTACACGGGCCCGTCACCGTCGAAGGAGCGCCACCTCGAGATCGAGCGGCGCTTCGGCCTGGAGGTGAAGTGCGGCTACGGCATGTCCGAGTCGACCTACGGGCTGTTCTGGGCTCACGGCACCCGGCCCTACGGCGCCCTCGGCTCGGCCCGCCAGCACCCCACGCTCGGGCACGTCAACGACGCGCGGATGCGCGAGGTCGGGGCCGACGGGGTGGGTGAGCTCGAGCTGCGCAACCCGGCGACCATGCGTGGGTACTTCGAGATGGCCGAGGAGACGGCGGCGGTGCTGGTCGACGGCTGGCTGCGCACGGGCGACCTGGTGACCGACGACGGCGACGGCACCTACACGTTCGTGGGGCGCAAGAAGGAGGTGATCCGCCGGCGCGGGGAGAACCTCTCCCCGACGGAGGTGGAGGCCGCCCTCGAGCAGCACCCCGACGTGGCCGAGGCCGCGGTGGTCGGCGTGTCGAGCGAGCTCTCCGAGCAGGACGTGAAGGCCTTCCTGGTGCCCGTCACCGGGCGGCACGTCGACCCGGCGTCGCTCGACGCGCTGGCCCGTGGGCTGCTGGCCGCCTTCAAGGTGCCCCGTTACTACGAGGTCGTCGCCGAGCTGCCCCACACCCCGACCGGACGGTTGGCCAAGCACCGCCTCCCCACCGAGCGGACCGAGGCCGAGGTCGACATGGAGGACCTCGACATGGAGCAGGATGGCCGCCGTGGCTGACCACGACGCTGGCGACGAGCACTGGCTGCGGAGCTCCATCGGGGCGGCGACCCCCGACACCATCACCGTCGGAGGGCTCGACCTGCCGAGCCAGGTGATGGGGCGGCTCACCCTCACCGAGCTGGCCTACCTGCTCATCGTCGGACGCGAGGCCACCGAGGCCCAGCGCCGCATGCTCGACGTGGTGCTCGTGTCGCTGGCCGACCACGGCCTCACGCCGAGCGCCCTCGCCGCCCGCCTCACCTACACCGGCGCCCCCGAGGCGGCTCAGGCCGCGGTGGCCGCCGGGCTGCTCGGCGCCGGCAGCGTCTTCCTCGGCCCCACCGGCGACACGGCGGAGTTCCTGGCCGCCGCCCTCGCCGACCTCGGCGACCTCGCCGACCTCGCCGACTCGGAGCTCGACGACGCCACGTTGCAGGGCGTGGCACAGGCGGCGGTCGAGCGGTGCCGGGCTGACGGGCGGCGGGTCCCGGGGCTCGGCCACCCCGTCCACCGGGTCGAGGACCCCCGCACGCCGCGCCTGTACGAGCTGGCCGAGCAGGAGGGCCTGCTCGGCCCGCACCTGCGACTCCTCCGGCTCGTCGCCGCCGCCAACGAGCAGGTCAGCGGCCGCCGCCTGCCGATCAACGGCGCCGGTGCGGGCGGTGCCGCGCTGGTCGACCTCGGCATCCCGCCGGCCAGCGTGCGCGGCGTGGTGCTCGTCGCTCGCGCCGCGGGGCTCGTCGCCCACCTGGCCGAGGAGGCCCGCCACCCCATCGGCCGGCGCCTGTGGCTCGAGGCCGAGGAGCGGGCCGAGCCCCTCGACTAGCACGGCGCCGACCCTTCCCCGCCCGCCCCGCGCGCCCTGCCTGCCTGCTCGAAGCTGGTTCTGTTCGTTCCGGGTACCGGAACGAACAGAACCAGCTTGGGGAGGGACGGTGGCAAGCTCCATCCATGGAGCTGCGCGAGGTCATGCGGACCACCCCGGCGACGCGGGAGTTCACCGACGAGGCGGTGCCCGACGAGGTGCTCTACGGGATCCTCGACGCGGCCCGCTTCGCGCCGAGCGGCGGGAACCGCCAGGGCTGGCAGGTGATCGTGCTGAAGAACAGCGAGCTGCGCCGCCGGATCCGCGACCTCTACGTCCTCGCCTGGCGGGAGTACATGGCCCACGTCCACGCCGGCCTGGTGCCGTTCGCCCCGCTCGACCACGGCCGCTGGGCCGGCCCCGCGGTCGACCTCGACGAGGCCCGGGCGACCCCGGCACCGATGCCCTTCGCCGACCACCTCGACGAGGTCCCGGTGCTGCTCGCCGTGGTGGTCGAGCTCTCGCAGCTCGCGGTGATGGACAACGGGCTCGACCGCCAGAGCATCGTGGGTGGCGCGTCGGTGTACCCGTTCTGCCACAACGTGCTGCTGGCGGCGCGCGACGCCGGCCTGGGTGGGGTCATCACCACCGCGCTGTGCCGCCAGGAGCCGGCCGTGAAGGACCTGCTCGGGTTCCCCGACGGATGGGCGCTCGCCGCTCTGGTGGCGCTGGGCCACCCGGTGCGGCAGGTGACGCGCCTGCGCCGCCAGCCGGTGGAGGGGTTCACGAGCGTCGACCGCTTCGACGGCCGACCCTTCCGTGCCTGAGGGGAGGTCGGCCCGGCGCCCTGGCGAGGCTGTGAGATAGGACCCTTCCGGCCACCGCGCCGGGGCGGCACCATCTAGGCATGGCGCTCCACGTGCTGCCGGCCTCCGACGCCACCTTGTGGTGGGTCCAGCGGCCCGATCTCCCATTGCAGGTCGCCGGCCTGGCGCTGATCGAGGGGGGACCGCTCCACGACTCGGACGGCCGGCTGCGCCTCGCCGACCTGACGGCCCGGGTCGAGGCCAGCCTCGCCGACGCTCCTCGCCTGCGCCAGCGGGTGCGCCAGCTCCCGCTGCACATGGCGGTGGCCTTCGAGGACGACCCGGACTTCGACCTCTCGAACCACATCCGCAGCACCGTCCTGCCGTCCTACGGCGGCTCGGGCGCGCTGCGCCGGGAGATCGCCCGGATCCTCCAGCAACCCCTCGACCTGTCCCGTCCGCTGTGGGAGATCTGGCTCATCGACGGCGTCGAGGGCGACCGGGTCGCCATGGTGCTGCGGGCCAGCCACGTGCTGGTCGACGGCATGGCCCTGCTCGAGCTGGCGACACGCTTCCTCGACCCGACCCCGGAGCCCCGGCCGCTGCCACCGCCGTCGCCGTGGCAGCCCGAGCCGTCCGCCGGGCTGGTGGACTCCGTGGCCACCGGGGCCGCGGCCCGGACCCGGGCGCTCGCGGGTGCCGCTCGGCGCGCCGCGTCGCTGGCGACCGACCCGCACACGCTGCCCCAGACCCTCGGGGCGCTCCTCGACGTGACGTCGCACATCACCACGCCGAGCTCGTCGGCGGGGGTCAGGCCGCCGTTCAGCGGGCCGGTCGGGCCGCGCCACGAGGTGGCGTGGACGAGCGTGTCGCTGGAGGAGGTGCACCAGGTCGCCCAGGCCCACGCGGCGACGGTCAACGACGTGGTGATGACGATGACCACGGGGGCGGTGGCCGACTACGTGGCGGCGACGGCGCCGTCGGGCAGGGTGCGATCGCCGAGGGTGATCGTGCCGGTGTCGGTGCACGGCGCCGACCTCGCCGGGGAGGTCCGCAACGAGTTCTCCATCCTCCTCGCCGACCTCCCCGTCGACCTGCGCGACCCGGTGGGCCGCCTCCGGGTGATCCACGAGGTGCTCGGGCCGCTGAAGCGCAACGCCCACACGTCGCTCGGCGCCCGGGTCTTCGAGCTGGCCCTGGCGATGCCCCCGTGCGTGCTGCGGCCCTTCGGGCGTGCCGTGCTGGACCGGCAGCCGGTGGTGGACCTCGCCGTCACGAACCTCCCCGGGCCGGCGGACGACCTGTACCTGATGGGAGCCCGGGTGCTGGAGATGTACCCGGTGGTCGTCGGCACCGGGAACATCGCCACCATCGTCGGCGTGCTCTCCTATCGCGATCGGCTCGGCATCTGCGTGACCGTGGACGCCGGGGTGGTGCCCGACCCTGAGGTGCTCCTGGCTGGCTTCGCGCGCAGCCTGCGTGCTCTGCTCTCCTAGATGCGGGACAACCTGTGACGAACGTCATAGGCTGCGCCTGACGTTCAGGTTCCCACCGAGAGTGGAAAAGGCGACGTGATGCAACTGGAGCAGAGCCGGTGTCGGACGTCGTGTGCCGTTCCCAGTCGGAGGGGCGGGACGCGGGTCGGGTGGGCGACATCGTGAGCCAGCAGCACGGCGGCGACCTCGGCGACCTCGGCGACCTCGGCGACGTCGCGCTGGAGGGCTCTCCGGCGGTGGCCACCGGCCTGCACCCGCTGGCGATGGTCTACGGCGGAGGCGGTGTCTACGGCATCGGGTACACCGCCGGCATCGCCCGTGGCCTCCAGGACGGCGGCATTCCGGTCGCCACGGCCCCCGCGCTCGGCACCTCGGCCGGCTCGTGGACCGCGGCCGCCATCGCCCTCGGCGTCACCTACGAGGAGATGTCGAAGCTCGAGCCTCCGGCGATCCCCAGCCGCCAGCGCGACGCGCTGTCCGACCGGGCTCGCCTCGTGTTCGGCGAGGCCAGCCACTCCCTGGTCTCGGTGTCGGCGGTGTGCCTGAGCTCCGGGCGCCGCCACATCCTCAACGGCGCCCTGCACCCGCTGGCCGACCTCGTCGCCGCCTCCTCGGCCGTTCCCGGCCTGCTGCCGCCTCACCGGGTGGACGGCACGCTCTACGTCGACGGTGGCATGTGGTCGACCACCTGCCTCGACGCCGCGGCCCACGCCGAGTCCGTGATCGTCGTGGCGCCGCTCGCCGGGCCCCACATGGGGCTGATGGGCCGCACCACGGGGTTGCTGCTCGAGCGCGAGCTGCGCGGCTGGCGGCGCCGCCACAGGGACCGGGTGATCACCCTCATCCGGCCGAACCGGGCGGCGGCGCGGTTCGTGGGGCGCAACCCGCTCGACCTGTTCGAAGCGGCACGCGGCCGGGCGGTCTACCCGGTGGCCTACGAGCAGGGCCTGCGGTGGGCCGAGCGCCTGCTGGAGGAGCAGGCCGCCTGAGCCCGGTCCGCCGGGAGGGCTCCGCAGTCGGAGCCGCTCGGAGGTGACCGGAGGTGACCGGGCGCGCCCCATCGCATAGAATCAGGTTTCAGTTCGCTTGCCCGCCGAGCCGTCCGTCCTGGGAAGGGTCGCCATGACCGTCACGACCGCCACCGACCGCTACACGATCATCTCGGCCGACTGCCACGCCGGCGGCAGCCACGAGCAGTACCGGGAGTACCTCGACCCGGCCTTCCGCGACGACTTCGACGCCTGGCGCGGCGAGTACAAGAACCCGTGGAAGGACCTGCGCGACACCGACCTGCGCATCCGCAACTGGGACGACGAGCGCCGCGACGCCGACCAGCTCTCCGACGGGGTGGTGGGCGAGGTCGTGTTCCCCAACACCGTGCCGCCCTTCTACCCCGGCTTCGTGCTCTTCGCCGGGCCGCCCAAGCCCGAGGACTACGCCCACCGCCGAGCGGGCATCCACGCCCACAACCGCTGGCTGAAGGACTTCTGCGACCGCAAGCCCGCCCAGCGCGCCGGCATCGGCCAGATCTTCCTGAACGACATCGACGACGCCATCGCCGACGCCACCTGGATCAAGGAGAACGGCCTGCGCGGCGGCATCCTGCTGCCCAACGTGGCGCCCGACGTCACCTGGGTGAGCCCGCTCTACGACCCCCACTACGACCGGCTCTGGGCCGCCCTCCAGGACATGGAGATCGTGGTGAACCTCCACGGTGGCACCGGTTCCCCCAACTACGGGCGCTTCGCCGCCACGCCCCTGCTGCTCATCAGCGAGGTGCCCTTCTACAGCCTGCGGCCCTTCGTGCACATGCTGCTCTCGGGCGTGTTCGAGCGCTTCCCCCGCCTCAAGTTCGTGATGACCGAGGCGGCCGCCGCCGGTGTGCCGCCGATGCTGCGGCAGCTCGACGCCATCCTGGCCAGCGTCCGCAAGGGAGCCATCGGTGAGCTGAAGTACACCGCCGACAACGCGTTGCCCCGCTCGGCCACCGAGTACTTCCACCAGAACTGCTGGGTGGGCGCCAGCTTCCCGGGCATGGCCGACGTGGAGGCCCGTCACGTGATCGGGCTCGACCGGTACATGTGGGGCAGCGACTACCCCCACGACGAGGGCACGCCGCCGTTCAGCCGCGAGCACCTGCGCCAGGTCTTCCACGCGGTCGGCGAGGACGAGATGCGCAAGATCCTCGCCGGCAACGCCGCCGAGCTCTACGACTTCGACCTCGAGGCCCTGGCGCCGCTGGCCGCCCAGTACGGCCCCACGGTCGAGGAGATCGCCCAGCCCCTCGACCGGCTCCCCGACAACCCCAACAGCGCCCTGCTCAAGGAGAGCGGCCAGACGATCGTCTGACCGCCCCCATGGCCAGACCCACCACCGCCGCAGCTCGCCGGGACGGCCTCGTGGTCGACGACCTCCCCGCCGGGCAACGAGCCCGGCGCGCCCGGATCGTGGCCGCCGCGGTCGAGCTGCTGGGCACCGACGACTACGACAGCATCCACATGCGCCTGGTGGCCGAGCGGGCGGGCGTCGCCCTCGGCACGCTCTACCGCTACTTCCCGTCCAAGGAGCAGCTGTTCGGTGCCGCGCTCATCCAGTGGGGGGAGAGCTTCCAGCAGCGCTACGAGCGCACCATCCAGCGCACCGCGGCCCACCCGTCGGAGCGCCTCAAGAAGACCCTGCGCAGCGCGGTCACCGCCTTCGAGCGCAGCCCGCGGTTCTTCGGGCTCGTGGTGGTGCTGCAGTCCTCCGACGACCCGGAGGTCGCGGCCTTGTTCCGGCAGTTCTCCGGCACCACCACCGGTGTCATCCACGACACGCTGACCGGCGTCGAGGAGCGCTACCGCCAGCCCATCGAGACCATCGCGCTGGCGGTGCTGTTCAACCTGCTGCGGGGCTGGTCGCTCGGCTCGTGGTCCATGGCCGAGGTGCTCGTCCAGCTCGACGCCTGCGTCGACGTGCTGTTCGCCGAGCCGAAGGTGTCCGTCGACGGCGGGACGTGACGCTGCGTGCTCGACCGTTCGCCGGGTGTTGTGACCGCCGTCACGCATAACGTATATTCGGCGCACGGGGCCGGGACCGCCCGGCCGCTTCCATCCGACCAAGGGGGGTCTGTTGAGAACCAGGACTCGAGCAGTGGCCGTGGCGGTCGCTCTGACGCTGGCGCTGGTCGCCGGGGCGTGCGGCAGCGGCCGTGACAGCTCCTCGGACGACGGCGGCAAGGGCGGCACCGCCACCACGGCTGCGTCGACCGAGGGCAAGTTCGGCACCATCGACTCGCCCTGCGGTCCCGGCGACGCCAAGGGCGCCACCGCCCAGGGCGTCACCGACACCGAGATCACCCTCGGCTACGGCGACGACGCCGGCTTCGCCAACTCGCCGGGCCTCAACCACCAGATGTCCGACGCCATGAAGGCGTTCATCTCCTGGTGCAACGACCAGGGCGGCATCAACGGCCGCAAGATCAAGGGCAACTACCACGACGCCAAGATCACCGAGGTCAACAACGCCATGACCGAGGCGTGCGCCAGCGACTTCTTCCTGGTCGGCCAGGGCTTCTCGCTCGACGCCTCCCAGGAGACGGTGCGCCGCGGGTGCGGCCTGCCCTCCGTCGCCGGCTACGCGGTGAGCCCGGCGTTCGCCAACGGGCCGTTGAAGTGGGAGCCCTTCCCCATCCCGGCCGACTACACCAACACCACCGCGGCGCTGTACTTCAAGGACGAGTACCCCGACAAGGTCGACAAGATCGCGTCGATGTACGCCAACTACTCGGCCACCATCGACTCCAAGGACAAGGTCGAGAGCGCCTGGACGAACCTGGGCTTCTCGTTCCTGCCCTGCCCGCAGCAGTACAACATCCAGGGCGAGTCGGACTGGAAGCCCTTCGTGCAGAAGCTGAAGGACTGCGGGGCCGAGATCGTGTACTTCGTCGGCAGCCCGTACCCGAACTTCGAGAACGCGCTCACCGCCGCCGACCAGATCGGCTTCAAGCCCATCTGGTACGTCGACGCCAACTTCTACGACGAGTCGTTCAAGAACTGGAACTCGACGGGCTTCGCCGACAACGTCTACCTGCGGGAGTCGTACACGCCGCTCGAGGAGGCCGCTGACAACCCGGCGACGCAGCAGTACCTCGACGTCATGAAGCAGTACGGCGGCGACGTCAACCAGCTCGGCGAGCAGAGCGCCTCGGCGTTCCTGCTGTGGGCCACGGCGGCCAAGGCGTGCGGGTCGAACCTCACCCGTGAGTGCGTGGGCGAGAAGCTCACCGCGACCACCGAGTGGACCGGCGGTGGCCTCCACGCCCAGTCCAACCCGGGCCAGAACCTGCCGAGCGAGTGCGGCCTGGTGCTGAAGCTCCAGGGGACGACCTACGTGCGGGTGTCACCGAGCGAGCCGAACACCTACACGTGCGACCCGGCCATCGCCGGCAAGGTCACCGGCCCGGCCCTCGACCGGGCCAAGCTCGACTCGAACCGCATCGCCCAGCTCTGACGCGGCGGCGTCCACGGCCACGACCGTGACCCGGTGGCGCAGGTCCTGCGGGGCCTGCGCCACCGGCGCGTCCGGGGTGGCGGCGGCACCTTCGCGGCGCGGCGCCCGGTGCGGACGGGGCCGCCTCAGGCCCGGCGGATCTGGGAGAGGTCGCGCACCGCGCCCCGGGCCGCCGAGGTGGTGAGGGCGGCGTAGGCCTGCAGGGCCAGCGACACGTGCCGGTCGCGGTCGACCGGTGTCCACGCCTGCTCGCCTCGGGCCTCCTGCGCCTCGCGGCGGCGGGCCAGCTCGTCGTCGGGCACGTCGAGGGAGATCGTGCGCGCCGGGATGTCGATCACGATGCGGTCGCCGTCGCGCACCAGGCCGATGGCGCCGCCCTCGGCCGCCTCGGGCGAGACGTGCCCGATCGACAGCCCCGAGGTGCCGCCGGAGAAGCGGCCGTCGGTGAGCAGCGCGCACGCCTTCCCGAGGCCGCGGCTCTTGATGTAGGAGGTCGGGTACAGCATCTCCTGCATGCCCGGGCCGCCCTTGGGGCCCTCGTAGCGGATCACCACGATGTCGCCGGCCTGCACGTCCTCGCCGAGGATGGCCTCGACGGCGGCGTCCTGGCTCTCGTACACCTTCGCCGGCCCCGAGAAGCGGAAGATGTCCTCGGAGACGCCGGCGGTCTTCACGATGCAGCCGTCGAGGGCGACGTTGCCGTAGAGGACGGCGAGGCCGCCCTCGCGGGTGTAGGCGTGCTCGACCGAGCGGATGCATCCGTGCTCCCGGTCGGTGTCGAGCGAGGGCCAGCGGGTGCTCTGGCTGAACGCCACCTGGGTGGGGATGCCGGCCGGACCCGCCCGCCACAGCTCCCTGGCCTCGGGCGTGCAGGTGGGGCGAATGAGGTCCCACTGGTCGAGGGCGTCGCCCAGGGTGGCCGAGTGCACCGTGGGCGCCGAGGTGTCGATCAGCCCGGCCCGGTCGAGCTCGCCGAGGATGGCGGGGATGCCACCCGCCCGGTGCACGTCCTCGACGTGGTAGCGGTCGGTGGCGGGGGCGACCTTGCAGATGTTGGGCACGCGACGGCTGAGGGCGTCGATGTCGGCCATGGTGAAGTCGACGCCGCCCTCCTGGGCCGCGGCCAGGATGTGCAGCACGGTGTTGGTGCTGCCGCCCATGGCGATGTCGAGGGCCATGGCGTTGGTGAAGGCGGTGCGGTCGGCGATGGCGCGGGGGAGGACCGACGCGTCGTCCTTGCCGTACCAGCGCTCGGCGAGGTCGACGACGGTGCGCCCGGCCTGGCGGAACAGCTGCTCGCGGTCGGCGTGGGTGGCCACCAGCGTGCCGTTCCCCGGCAGCGAGAGGCCGAGCGCCTCGGTGAGGCAGTTCATGGAGTTGGCGGTGAACATGCCCGAGCACGACCCGCACGTCGGGCAGGCCGAGCGTTCGACCCGCTCGACGTCCTCGTCGCTCACCGAGGCGTCGCCGGCGGTGACCATGGCCGAGATGAGGTCGACCTTGACCTCGTTGCCGGCGAGGCGGGTCGTGCCGGCCTCCATCGGCCCGCCCGACACGAACACCGTCGGGATGTTCAGCCGCATGGCCGCCATGAGCATGCCCGGCGTGATCTTGTCGCAGTTGGAGATGCAGACCAGCGCGTCGGCGCAGTGGGCGTTGACCATGTACTCGACGGCGTCGGCGATGAGATCACGGCTGGGGAGGCTGTAGAGCATCCCCCCGTGGCCCATGGCGATGCCGTCGTCGACGGCGATGGTGTTGAACTCCTTGGCCACCGCGCCGGCGGCGGTGATCTCCTCGGCCACCAGCTGGCCCAGGTCCTTGAGGTGCACGTGCCCCGGCACGAACTGGGTGAAGGAGTTGGCGACGGCGACGATGGGCTTGTCGAAGTCGTCGTCGGTCATGCCGGTGGCGCGCCACAGGGCGCGGGCACCGGCCATGTTGCGGCCGTGGGTCGTGGTGGCAGAGCGGAGCGCCGGCATGGCACCGACGCTAACGCGCCCGCGGTCGGGCCCGACCAGCCGCCACCGGCGTCACGCCGGGCGCCGGGTGGTCACTGGTCGAACCACACCGGCGTGGTGCAGGCCGGGTCGCCGTTGTAGTTCACGAACACCTCCACGCCCTCCTCGAGGTCCTCCAGGGCGTACAGGGTGACGAGGCCGGCCTCGGCGTCGATGTCGTAGGCGCAGTTCGGCTCGTAGGAGTGGTTGGCGAACGAGACCACCCCGCCGGCGATGCCCGAGCGGCCGTCGACGTCGAAGACGTGGTCGAAGTCGCCGATGCGGGCCGAGCGGGGGAGGAGCATGAGCGGCGCCACCTCACACGTCTCGTCGGCGGCGACCGGGCGGGTGGTGACCACCCCCCGGCCGTGCGCCGCCCGGGAGGTGACGCGCACCGGCCACCCGCCCTCGGGCGGGGTCAGCCGCTCCTCGATGCCGTCGCCTGCGGGCGGGTCGCCGTCCACGGCTGCACAACCTGGCACAGCCGACGGCGTCGTAGGGTCTCGGGCCACGACGACAGGAGCACGTGCATGAGGTTCGGGATCCACCTGCCGCAGTTCGGCCGGGCCGCCGGCCCGGAGGCCGTCACCCGCGCGGCGCGCCTCGCCGAGCAGCTCGGCTTCGCCGACGTGTGGGTGAGCGACCACGTCGCCCAACCGGCGTCGCAGGGCTACCCGTCGCCCTACCTCTTCGACCCGCTGCTCACCCTCACCTGGGCGGCGGCGGCGACCGAGCGCGTCGAGCTGGGCACGAGCGTGCTGGTGGCCGCGCAGTACCACCCGCTCTGGCTGGCCAACGCCACCGCCAGCCTCGACGCCCTGTCCGGCGGTCGGCTCAAGCTGGCGATCGGCGTGGGGTGGAGCGAGGCCGAGTTCGAGGCGCTCGGCCAGGACTTCCACACCCGGGGCCGGCGCACCGACGAGATCCTCCAGGTCCTCGAGGCGTGCTGGACCACCGACCCCACGTCCTACGAGGGCGAGCACTATCGCCTCGAGGACCTGCGGGTGCTCCCCAAGCCGGCCCACCCGATCGAGGTGTGGATCGGCGGCGGGAGCGAGGCGGCCTACCGCCGGGCCGCCCGGTTCGGCCGGGGCTTCCAGCTCATCGGGCTCAAGCCCGACACGGTGGCGGAGCCCATCGCCCGCCTGCGGGCCGACCACCCCGACCCGGCGTCGTTCACCATCTCGCTGCGCACCGGCTGGGACCCGCAGGGCATGGACGTCGACGAGATCCGCCGCGAGCGGGAGGGCTTCGAGGCGGCCGGCGTGCAGCACGTGGTGGCCGCCCCCTGGCGGTCGGACACCGACGCCTGGCTGCGGTCGATGGAGCTGCTGGCCGCCGCGGTCGGGCTGGGATAGAGCCCGGCCGGTCCGGGCGGCGACCGCCGTTCAGACCGGGTCGCCGTCCCAGCGAGCGAGCTCGGTGCGCAGCCAGCCGTGCTCCCAGAAGCTCTCGTCGCCACCGTGGTCGAGCAGGTGGCGGTGGGCGGAGGCCATCAGGGTGCGCACGCGGGGATCGTCGGGGCGAACGGCGGCCACCGCCTCGCCGAGCCGGATGGCGAGCACGGCGTCGCCCCGGGCCAGGGCCGCCTCGGCCCGCTCGAGGGCGGCATCGGGTCCGGCGGCGTCGACCAGCTCGCCCAGGGCCGCCCCGGAGGCGTCGGGGTAGAGCTCGGTGGTCGACTGCAGCGTGAACCAGCCGACGTACTGCTCCCAGAACGTGCGCACCGCCCACGCCACCTTGCCGTAGCCCTGCCCCACCCGCAGCTGCGGCGGCAGGGTGATCTCCCGCATCAGGGTCCACGGGTCGGTGCCGGCGTTGAACCCCTCGAGGGCACGGTCGTGCACGTAGGTGACGGCGTCGTGGAGGCGCTCGAGCGACGCTTCGATCAGATCGGCGCCCACGATCGGGTCGTGCCGGCCGGTGACGAGCACCTCGGGGCGCAGCTCACGCACCATGCGGTTGGTGGCCAGCTGGGGCTCGACGAAGCGGTACTTGTCGCCCCGCAGCGTGTGCAGGTTGGGGAAGTGCGGGAACAGCGGGCCGAACAGGTTGCTCACCAGGGCGATGCGGTGATCGGGCAGCCAGACCACGCAGCAGTCGACGGTCTCGCCCACCGCGGCGAGCAGCTCGACGCGCAGCCCGTCGACGTCCATGCCGAGGCGCCGGTCGAAGGTGAGGTCGGGCGTGGGCACCGACTGGCGCATCGACACGCCGGGGTTCTGCTCGGCGATGCGCCGGGCGTCGGTGCCGAGCATGTCGAACCAGATGCCGGCGGTGCGAGCGCGCAGGCCCGAGATGCGGCGGTCGTCGGCCTGGCACGCCGGGTTGTTGGCCTGGGCGACGTAGGTCGTGCCCGGCTCGCGGAACAGGTCGACACCGCCGACGTGGTCGACGTGGGCCTGGGTGGTGACGATCAGGTGGGTGGGCCCGGGGCGCACGGCGTCGAACACCCGCTTGTGGTGCGGTGCCTCGTAGCCCATGCCGGTGTTGACGATGATGCGCCCGCCGTCGGTGAGCACGAGGTAGGCGGCGGTGGTGCCCCCGGAGCGGTACACCAGCCCGTCGACGATCGGGTGGGCCGGGTCGTCGTAGGCCGGCGTGAGCAGCTCCTTGCCCGGTCGGGTGTCGATGAGGTGGTCGACCTGGTCCTGGACGTTCACGTGACCTCGATCCGTACGTCAGGGAAGGCGTCGAGGTAGGCCCCGAAGCGGGAGCGCACCTCCTCGGGCGTGGTGGAGAAGTCGCCGCGCAGGTCGTAGACGACCCGGCCCTCCTTCCCCCTCGGGTGGGCCGCCCGGTAGGCCTCGATCTCGGCCCGGGCGGTGTCGCTGAGCTCGATGCCGGCGGCGTCGTAGACCCGCTGCACCGTGCCCATCTCGTCGGCCATGTACTCGTGGAAGAAGACGTCGACGGTGCGGTCGGCGGGCAGCAGGGCGCGGTCGCGGATCGACGCGTCGAGCAGGCGCCCGATGCGGTCGGTCCAGTAGTCGCGGTACCACTCCGGCCTGGTGGTGCGGTAGGCGGTGCGGGCCCCGTAGGTGTTCATGGTGATGGTCGACTGCACCACCGCCACCGGGTCGCGGTGGGTCACCACGACGGTGGCGTCGGGGAACGTCGCCATCAGCGGGCCGATCTGCTCGAGGTGCTGGGGCGACTTGAGCACCCACCGCTCACGGGGCCGGTACCACTGCAGGATCTGCAGCACCGTCTTCATGTAGGCGTAGTGAGGTGTCTGGTCGTGAGCCAGATAATGGTCTCGCCAGTGCGGTGCTCGGGCCACCCACTCGAGGTTGTAGGAGGAGAAGTCGGGCAGCATCAGCTCGATCTCCTCGTGCACGTGGTCGGGCTCCATGGGGTGCATGGCGGCCACGAACGGCGCACCGGCCTGCATCGCCTCCCAGGCCTGCTGGCAGCGGGTCCACCGAGGGTCGACGCCGTCGACCTCGGCCGGCTCGTGGGGGTTGGGCACCGGCTCGTAGGACTCCCACAGCGGCATCGACCGGAAGCGGGTGTCGGCCGCCAGCAGGTTCACCAGGTTGGTGGTGCCCGAGCGGGGGAGCCCGATGACGATCACCGGCCGTTCGATCGGCACGTCGAGGATCTCGGGATGGCGCCTGAGCAGGTCCCGGATGAGCAGCCGGTTCGACGCGTAGCGGGTGCAGTCGCCGAACATCAGCATGCGGCCGAGGCTGGTGCGCTCGGGATCGGCGTCCATCTCGGCGAGCTGGACCCCCAGCCGCTCGCGGAAGTCGTCGGGCCCGAAGTCGTCGAGGCCGGTGCGGGCCACCGCCGCCTCGCACACGGCGTCGACGGTCAGCTCGGTGCGCACGCGCTCGCCGTGGTCGAGGCCCATGCGCTGGACGTCGTTGAGCACCGGCTCGCGCAGGTCGTCGATGCGGATCTCGTTCGCCATGTGGTTCCCCTGTCGTCTCAGAGGGCCAGGTAGCCGCCGTCGACGGCGAGCACGGAGCCGGTGGTGAACGACGACGCCTCGCTCGACAGGAACAACACCGCGGCCGCCACCTCCTCGGGGGTGCCCATGCGCCGCATGGCCTGCTTCGAGAGCTCGGCCTCGAGCATCTCCGGGAACGGCTTCATCGGAGCGGTCATCGGCGTGTCGATCAGGCCGGGGGCCACCGCGTTCACCCGGATGCCGTCGCCCACCCAGTGGGCGGCCAGGTTCCGGGTGAGCGCCAGCAACGCGGCCTTCGACGACGAGTAGCCTGGCACGATCGTGGTGGACCGGAACGCCGTCATCGACACCACGTTCACCACGCTGGCGCCGCCGGCCATGGTGCTGGCCGCCAGCGCCGAGCGGGCCCCGACGGTGAGGCGCTGGGCGCCCTCCACGTTCGTGGCCAGCGAGGCCGAGAACCCCTCGGGGCTCCACTCGTCGAGGCCGTCGGGGAAGTTCGCACCGGCGTTGTTCACCAGCACGTCGAGGGTGCCGAGCCCAAGAGCGAGCTCGTCGACGGCGTCGGTGTCGCGCGTGTCGAGCTGGCGGAAGGCGAAGGCCGAGAGATCGGTGTCGTAGTCGTCGGCCGAGCCCCGGGTGCCCGTGACGGTGACCGACGCCCCAGCGCCGGCGAACGCCGAGGCGACGGCGTGGCCGATGCCGCTGGTGCCGCCGGTGACGAGCACGGTCGTGTCGTGGAAGTCGAAGCGCACGCTGTTGGTCACCGCTCGTCCCCCATGGTGATCATCACCTTGCCGCAGTCCTTCGACCCTTCGAGCACGGCGAGGCCGTCACCGAAGCGCTCGAGGGGGAGGGTGTGGGTCACGAGGGCGGAGAGGTCACGCCGCTCGAGCAGCTCGATGGCGTCCTCGAAGCGCTCGGGGTACTCCATCGACCCCCGGATCGTGAACTGCTTCATGAGCACGTCCACGTAGTTGGTCGCCACCGGCCGGTAGTGCAACGCCACAACCACCAGTCGGCCGTCGCGGCGGCCGTTGCGCAGCACGTCGCCGATCACGCTGTCGGCCCCCGACGCCTCGATGAACACGTCGGTGCCGGCGGTCGGGCCGAACATGAACGGCGCGGTGCCGTGCAGGCGCTTCAGCTCCTCCCAGACGTCGACCTGGGAGGCGTCGAGCACGTGGGCCGCGCCCATCTGCCGGGCCAGGTCCAGCCGGGCCGGGGAGAGGTCGATCGCGACCACGTCGTCGACACCCCGGTCGGCGAGGGTGGCCAGTGCCATCAGCCCGATCGGCCCGCAGCCGAACACCGCCACCGTCTCGCCCGGCTTGGCCTCGGACTGGTTCACCGCCTGCATGCCCACCGCCAGGGGCTCGGCCAGCGCCGCGGTCGTGAGCGGCATCCCGGCGGGCACCGGGAACAGGCGCCGGCCGTCGGCCGCCTCGGGCACGTGCAGCAACGGCGTGAGGCCCCCTTGTGCTCCGCCGCTGCCCATGGGGCCGTGGCCGGCGTCGGACGGACAGACCACCACGCGGTCGCCGACGGCGACGGCGTCGACCTCGTCACCAACCCACTCGACCACGCCTGCCATCTCGTGGCCGAGCGGCATCGGCTGACCGGTGAGGCCGCCCATGTGCACGTAGGAGACGTCGCTGCCGCAGATGCCGCAGGCGGCCACCCGCACCAGCGCGTCGCGAGGGCCGGGCGCGGGGTCGGCCACGTCGTCGAGCCGCCAGTCGTCGGGGCCGTGCACCATCACCTGCTTCATCGGCCGCTGGCCCCCTTCGGTTCGGCCGACGCGTCCGGGCGGCGGCTCGACTACATGCGACGTCAGTTCTACTCGCCGTCGCATGAGCGGCTCACAAGGTTGACCAACTGTGGTGACAGTCCTACGTTGCGTGCCAGGTCAGTGGAGGGGGCAGGGCTTGTCGACGCGAGCCGTGGTGGGCCGGTTCTTGGCGCTGCTCGTCGCTGCGGCGCTGGCCGTGTCGGTCCTGCCGGCGGCCACGGCGGCGGCTGATCCGGCGCGGGCGTGCTCGGGTGCCACGTTCGTCGGCACCCTCACCTGGGCCTACGGCTACGACAACGACGGCATCAGGACCTCCACGACCGACCCCTACGGCGTCACCACCACCTACACCTGGGACAAGGCCAACCCCGCCGTACCGCTGCTGCTCACCGAGACCACCAGCGGGCAGACCACCCGCTACATCTACGGACCCGGCGGCGTCCCCGTCGAGCAGATCAACCCCAACGGCACCGTCACCTACCTCCACCACGACCAGCTCGGCTCCGTCCGCGTCACCACCAACGCCACCGGCGCGACCATCGGAGCCGTCACCTACGCGCCCTACGGCAACCTCGCGGCCACGAACGGCGCCCTCGGCACCAGATTCGGCTTCGCCGGCCAGTACACCGACCCCGAGACCGGCTTCCAGTACCTCAGAGCCCGCTACTACGACCCCGGCACCGCCCAGTTCCTCAGCCTCGATCCCCTCCACAACCTCACCGGTGAACGCTACGGCTACACCGGCGGCAACCCCCTCAACGCCACCGACCCCACCGGCATGTGGGCGATGGGGGCGCTCCGCATCATCGGCCAAGTCGCCGTCTTCGGTGCTGCCACACTCGGCGCTATCGCGTGCGGCGCAACGATCGTCTGCGGTGCAGCCGTCGGCGCAGCAGCAGGGTTCGGCTACTACGCAGCGGCCAACGCCGGCTCTGACCGCTGGAGCTGGACCCAAGCAGCAGGCTGGGCAGCCGCCGGCGGAATAGCCGGATGGTTCGGAGCAGCTGAAGCCGGCGGTGCTGCCGACGCTCTTGGCGCTGGCACAGAGGTGGCCACAAACACGGTGGACGACGTCATTGCGGAGACGACGAACGCCACGACGCGGGATCTCACCAGCGCACACACGCTCACCGCCGATGAAGCGCTTGAGGCCGGCCAGCAGTGGGTGGGCGACGGCTACACAGAGCTTGGGAAGCCAGGAAGTGGGGTCTTCCGGAGCGCAGACGGGACGCGACAGTTCAGAATCGATGACGGGTCCCTGACCGGCGCTCACGCTCCGGGCGTTCCTCACGTGCACCTCGAGGTCTACGCTCCTGGGGCGCGAATCCCGTCCGTGAACAACCACATTCCGTTCGTGAACTGACTATGCGGGATCTACGACTCGGCACTGTGGGACGCATCGACAGCGGCATCGACGCAGGCCGCTACGTCGAAGTCCTCGACGACTTCGGGGCATCTGGCGGCTACCTAATCGTCACGTACGACGGGCCTGACCGCTCCGGCGACGCCTACGACTCCTGGGTGGAGTCGATCGTTGACGTCGAGATCTACTTTGACGAGGCGGGTTGGGAGGTTTCGTGGCTCGACTGCTGAGGTTCGGACTGTGAACCGCCCCAGGTTTGTGCCGCTCTCATGCGGGTTGCGGCTCTCGGTTGAGGGTCGCGTAGTGGGCTTGTTCGTACTCGACTGGGGTGAGGTAGTCGAGGGTGCTGTGGAGGCGCCGGTTGTTGTACCAGTCGACCCAGCCGGCCGTGGCGTACTCGACCTCGGCGAGGGTCCGGTAGGGGCCGGGGTGGAACACGGTGGTGCGGATGCACTCGGTCTTGAACAGACCGATCACGCATTCCATGAGCGCGTTGTCATAGGCGTCACCGACCGAGCCGATCGAGGGCCGCACCCCTTCGAGGGCGAGGTGCTCGGTGAAGCGCACCGACGTGTACTGCGAGCCGGCGTCGGCGTGACCGATGAGCTCACCGGGAACGATGGGGTGTCCGTCTCGGTCGCGTTTCCAGATGGCCATGCGCAGTGGGGTCATGACCAGGTCGGTGTCTTTGGCGCTCGCTGCGTTCCAGGCCACGATGCGTTGGGCGAACACGTCGACGACGAACGCGACGTACACGAACCCGGTCCAGGCCCGCACATAGGTGAAGTCCATGACCCAGGTCCGGTTCGGGGCCTCGGCGGTGAAGTCCCGGTTGAGCAGGTCCCCCGCACGCCGGCCGTCCGCCGCGGGGATCGTCGTGCGTATCCCCTTGGCCCGCCGGACCCCTTGCAGACCAAGGGCTCGCATCGCCCGATCCACCGCACCGGGGGAGGCGTCGGGCAACGAACGGCGCACCAGCGCCGTCATCTTGCGGCGCCCGTAGAGCCCCTCGGGGGTGAGCCTGCGGCGACCGTCGGCGTCGAGGGTCCAGGCCAGCCCACGCACAGCGTCTTCGACGACGGCGTCGCTGATCGTGCGAGCGGCCACGGTTCGGCCGGGCTGGGTCCAAGCCCGGTAGGTCCTCGCAGCGATCTGGCAACCCTGCTGGCGCAGGACCCGACAGACCGACTCGACCGCGTGGCCCTCGCAGCGCATCTCGTCGATGAACGCCACGATCACCGGTCGCGGGGGTCGAGCTCCCCCGCGAAGAAAATCGAGGCCTTCCGCAGGATCTCGTTGTCGTCCTCGAGGCGGCGAATCTTGGCCTTGAGCTGTCGGATCTCGGCCAGCTCCTCGCTGGTCGGGCCCTGGCGTTGCCCACCGTCGACCTGGGCCTGGACCACCCAGCGACGCACCGACTCCTTCCCGACACCCTCCCGGCGGGCGACCGCCTCAGCAGCCGCGGTCAACGACGGGTACTCCTGCAGGTGGTCGAGGACCTGGCGCACACAGCGCTCCTTGACCGCCCGATCGATCTTCTTCGGCATGACACGCATCCTTCCAACTCAGAAGAGATGCGGCACGTAACCTCGGGCGGTTCACTGGTATGAGAACGACGTACTTGGGGTCAGGACGGAGTTCAAGACGAAGTTCCCCGACTCTTCGCTCTTGGGGTTCAAGTGAGCCCGATCGTGCTCGCCGAACTGCGGCGTCTTTGGGCGTTGCGGAAGCTGGGCTTCGTTGCTGCTTCGGATGTCGTTCTGTGGGCCGCTGAACGGGTCGCCACCGACGACGAACTCACGGCGCTGGCTTGTCTTCCAAACGACGCTTCCTCGGAGGAGATCGATGATGTGGTGCAGAGATCGCTGCAAGAGGCTGGTGACCCACCGATCTCTGATGAAGCAGCTGCGCGACTGATCGCGGTTGAGATCCTCGAGCGGATTGTCGACGGATTGGTCGCGCCTGTCGAAGGGGCCCGTCAGCTGTGGACGCTCGCACGCAAGGTGCCAGCAGTTTGAGCCTGCGATTCGGCCGTTCATTGGACTGGCAAGTGAATGGGAGGACTCGGCGACGAACCGGGACGAGTACGACGACGACATCGTTGAGCATGCGCGGTCACTGCTCTCGACCTGGACTGTTTCACACTGACATCCTGGCGGGCAGCCGCACGGGCATCACGTTCCTTGACGGCGGCGGCTGGCAGTGGTTCAGGCCTGGTGGTTGACGTGACGAGGCTCGTTCGGCTCGGTTACTGCCTCGGGGATCGAGCGCCTGGCTGGCCTGACCCTCGCTGCTTCGTCGATCCGGGTTGGGACGCGGATGAGCGCGCTGAGACGGTCAGCTATCTGCGGCACGCCATGGTGGCGCGGGCCTTCATGGGGCATTCGCGGTGCCGGTTCTGCGACGCGCAGGTCGGTTCTCTGGAGTTCTCTGATGGGGTGTTCATCTGGCCGGAGGGTTTGGCGCATCACGTCGAAGAACACGATGTACGTCTACCGGAGCGGTTCGTACGGCATCTCCGCGCGATGGTCGAGCAGCTCGAGGACGCTGATGTTGACGACTCGTGGTGGCAGGGCCTGGCCTCGCCTGAGTGACGCGCCTCTGTCAGCTGGCCCAGCGGCGTGTTTCTGCTCGGAGGGCACGATCCCCCGAGCGGTGTGTGCGAGCCCTTGCGGAGCCCGGCGTGGAGCACCTCGCCGGTGTCGGCCCGGGCTGCCAACAGGGTGTGTGGTAGCCCAGCACCCGCGTGTAGCCGTAGGCGGCGCCCTGCTTGGCGTAGCCGTGGACCTCACAGATCGTCGAGTCGACATCGACGATCAGCGTGCCGGTCGGGGCAGCCTCGGGGGCCCAGGCCCGTTCCATCGCGCGGCTGACGACGGCTTCGAGCTGGCGGTCATGACCGAAGATGCCATGCTCGTCATGCGGACTGCATCGACGACGCGAACCGACCGTTGGGCGCCGGCCGATCCGAAAGGCCCTGCCGGGTAGCCTCGGTAGACGCTGACGCGGTCGCCGGACCCAGCTGATCGGAAGTCCTGGTTCGGAGGTGCATCGTCGTCGGACGAACCGGGGGAGAGGCATGCAACTCAGCGGGCGGGTCGCCGTGGTCACCGGAGGGGCTGGGGGCATCGGGGCGGCGCTGTGCCGTGCCTTCCTCGACGAGGGCATGAGGGTGGTGGTGGCCGACGTGGTGCCCGAGCGGGTCGACGCCGCCGTCGCCGAGCTGTCGGCGCGGGGCGAGGTGCTCGGCGTGGTCACCGACGTGTCGAGCCCCGAGTCGGTGGAGGCGCTGGCCGAGCGCACCTGGGACCGTTTCGGGGCCTGCCACCTGCTGTGCAACAACGCTGGGGTCGGCGCCCCGTCGGCCAACGTGTGGGAGACCACCGTGAACGACTGGCGCTGGGTCCACGGCGTGAACGTCATGGGCGTGGTGCACGGCATCCTGGCCTTCGTGCCCCGCATGATCGCCTCGGGCGAGCCGGGCCACGTCGTGAACACCTCGTCGGGCGACGGCGGCATCGAACCGCTACCAGCCGCGTCGGTGTACGCGTCGAGCAAGGCGGCCGTGTCGATCCTCACCGAGTGCCTGGCCCAGCAGCTGCGCAGCGAGGGCACCAAGCTGCGGGCGTCGATCTTCTATCCCTCCGGTGGGCTGCTGCGCACCGGGCTCTGGGAGTCCGATCGCACCCGCCCGGCCCAGCTGGCGCGGGAGAAGCCACGGCCCACCGAGCCCATGACCGTGGCCAAGTTGGAGGCCATGGCCGCCAAGGGCGGCTTCGACCTGCCGTGGCAGGACCTCGACGAGCTGGCCCGGGTGGTGGTCGAGGGCCTGCGCGACGACGAGGAGTTCCTCCACATGATCGACCGTGAGACGATCGGCCCGAAGCTGCGGCGTCGGGCCGAGGCGTTCGAGCAGGGCCGGCTCCCCGAGCACGAGGCGACACCGCTCGGCTGAGCCGGGCGCTCCCGCACAGGAGGGATCCACCATGGACGACGACCGCTACCTGCTCGTGTCGGCCGACGGCCACGCCGGCCCGCCGGCGTGGGTCTACCGGGGCTACCTCGAGCGCCGCTACCACGAGCGCTTCGACGCCCACCAGGCCGAGCTCGAGGCGCTGCGGGAGATGACCCGCACCACCGACACCGGCTTCGCCTCGAGGTTCGAGGAGGACACCGTCGACGGCGGCCTGAGCGCCGCCTACGACTCTGACGTCCGCTCGGCCAAGCTCGACGGCGAGGGGGTCGCGGTCGAGGTGCTCTTCCCCGACGCCGACGTGCTCGGCACCGGTCGGGTCGCCTCGTCGCCGTTCGGCTCGGGGTTGGCCAGCGGGCGCGACAGCGAGCCCGAGCTGGTGCTCGCCGGTGCTCGCGCCCACAACCGCTGGTTGGCCGACTTCTGCGCGGCCGAGCCGTTGCGGCGCATCGGGGTGGCCATCGTGCCCATCACCGTCGACGTCGACGCCGCGGTGGCCGAGATCCGCGCCGCCGACGAGCTCGGCCTGAAGGGCGTGATGATCCCCACCCGGTGGTTCGACGCGCCGGCCTACCACGAGCCGGTGTACGAGCCGGTGTGGGCGACGTGCGCCGAGCTGGGCATGGTGCTGCACACCCACTCGGGGGCGGGGCCGGCCGACTACGACGTCGGCCCCGGGTTCCTGCCCATCTACGCCACCGAGGCGTGGTGGTGGGCGGCCCGGCCGCTGTGGGTCCTGCTGTGGTCGGGGGTCTTCGAGCGCCACCCCGGCCTGCGGTACGTCATCGCCGAGAACGGCGCGTGGTGGGTGCCGGACCAGATCCAGAAGATGGACGAGAAGTACCACGGCGGCCACAACACCAAGAAGTTCGGCGACGTGTTCCGCCAGCAGCTGTCGATGCCGCCGAGCGCCTACCTCGACCGCAACATCTTCCTTGCCGCGTCCACACCGGGCGGTGACGACCTGGCCCGTCGGCACCAGATCGGCGTGGGCAACATCTTGTGGGGCAACGACTTCCCCCACCCCGAGGGCACGTTCCCCTACACCCGCGAGCGGGTGCGGCTGGCGTTCCGCGACATCCCCGTGGAGGAGACCGGTCGCATGCTCGGGCTCAACTCGGTCGGGGTGTACGACCTCGACGTGGAGGCGTTGGCGCCGCTGGTGGCGCGCATCGGGCCGCGGGTGAGCGAGGTCCACGGCGACGTCCCGCTGCAGGAGCTCCCCATGGAGCTGGCGTCGTGAGCGACCTCGAGCAGGTGCAGGGTCCGAGCGGCGGCACGTTCTCGGTGCGACAGCCGGGCGAGCCGGGCGCGCTGCCCGTCGGGTTCCCGATGGCGCGCGACCCCGAGCTGCTCACCGACCCCGCCCGGCGGGTTCGCGTGACCCGGCGGCCCGGCCGACGGTTCCCGTTCCCGGTGCCCAACGGCTGGTTCGCGGTGGTCGAGAGCGCCGAGCTGCCCGTCGGCGGGGTGCTGGCGCTCTACTACTTCGCCCGCGACCTGGTGCTGTTCCGCGACGAGTCCGGCGGCGCCCACCTCTTCGACGCCCACTGCCCCCACCTGGGCGCCCACCTGGCCGTCGGCGGGCGGGTGGAGGGCGGGTGCCTGCGCTGCCCGTTCCACGGCTGGCTGTTCGAGGGCGACGACGGCCGCTGCGTCGAGATCCCCTACGGCGGCGGGGAGCGGATCCCGGCCAAGGCCCGCACCCGGTCGTACCCGGTGGTGGAGCGCAACGGCCTGGTCTGGGCCTGGCACCACGCCCGCGACGAGGCGCCGTTCTACGAGGTGCCGGTCGTGCCCGAGCTCGACGACCCGGAGTGGCTGCCGCCGGTGCTGCGTGAGTTCGAGGTCGCCGTGGCGTGCGAGGACATGGCCGAGAACAACGTCGACTACGCCCACTTCCAGTACGTGCACGGCTCCGACGCCATCCCGGAGACGGAGTTCGTCGTCGACGGCACCTACAAGCGCACGGTGAGCGGCGAGGGGGCCTTCGTGCGCGAGGGCTTCGGCCTGGGCCTCGGCCTGCTCCGCATCGCCGGGTTCACCACCTTCTTGTCGTCGACCACCCCGATCGACGAGGAGCACGTGCACGTCCGGTGGCTGTTCACGGCACCGCGGGCCAACGGGCCCGACGGCGCCGAGCAGGCCGCCGAGATGCTGTGCGGCGGGGTGAGCCAGGACATCGCCATCTGGGAGAACAAGGTGTACCGCTCCCAGCCCGTGCTGACCAGGAGCGAGCGGCCCATCCTCGAGCAGCGGCGCTGGGCCCGGCAGTTCTACTGCGACGAGGAGCAGGCCGACGTGCCGGGCGATCCTCGCCCCTGACAGCCGGCGCCGGGCCCCGGCGCCGGCTACTCCAGGCCGTACTTCGGCATGGCGCCGGAGAAGGCGTGCTCGTAGAGCCCGTAGCCGACGTGGCCGTCGTAGGTGAACTGGGCGGCGTGGTCGACCACGGCGTAGGCGCCGATCCGGGCGATCTCGGGCACCTGGTAGATCTTGCCTTGCACCACGGTGTCGGGGCCGTGGTACATGCCGTGGTTCCACTCGTCGGGCTCGAGGCCGTAGCCGGTGCCGAGGGCGATGTAGTTCGGTAGGAGCGACCGCACCTCGATCTCGATGCCGGCGTCGGGGAACCTTACGGTGGAGTGGTCGAGCAGGCGGGGGACGTCGCTGGAGAAGTGGTGCTCGTGCTCCGTGCGGCCGAGCTGCTCGATGCGGCCGTCGAGCCACACGCGCTCGGCCTGCTCGAGGCTCCGGGTGCCGTCGGCACCTTCCGAGCAGATGTAGAAGATCGAGTGATCCTCGAACCGCATGGGGAAGTAGCTCCACATGCCGCCGGGCCGGTAGGTGTCGCGGTAGATGCCCTGCGGCTCCTTCTCGCCGATGGGGCGGATCCCCCACGAGCGGTCGCGTGAGCCCCAGGTGGTGGCAGGGTCGACGGTGAGGTCCTCGCCGGCGACCGACAGGGTGCCGCTCCACGATCCCATCTGGGCCAGGCGCTGGGTGTCGAAGGTGACCCGGCTGCGGTTGCGGATGAACTGGTTCGGTTCGGGGATGGCGGGGCCGAAGCCCTCCCAGGTGAGGTCGGCGGCCACCGTGTGCTCGGTTGGCTCGCACACGAAGCGCAGGCGCTTGAGCGGCTCGAGCACCTCGACCTGCAGCGGGCCGATGCGCATGTCGGCCCGGTCGCCGAGTGGGCGGGACGCCCGCACCACGTGCTGCTGCTCACCGAACCGCACGGTGACGAAGGCGTCGGTGGTGCCCAGGTTGGGGTACTGGCCGAGGCCGAACACGGCCATGAACTCGCCGCCGGTGTCGAAGGCGTTGAAGTAGTACCGGTCGTAGAAGTTGCGGTCGCTGGTGGCGACGTGGGCGATCCAGTCGGCGGACTGGTGGACGGGGTAGTCGTCCCAGGACGTGACGGTCATGCGTGTTCCCCTGTGTCGATGGTGGACGGCCGGTCAGGCGGGCCGCGACCAGGCCGCCAGCAGCTCCTCGGTGGTGACGACCGTGGCGAGCAGGGCCATGGTGTTGTCGAGCACGGCCCGGGTGTAGTCGGCCGGCACGCCGGCCACCGCGTCGCTCACGACCACGACCTGGTAGCCGAGGTCGACGGCGCTGAGCACCAGGCCCATCACGCCGACGTTGATCGAGTTGCCCACGGCGACGACGGTGTCGACTCCCATGTTGCGCAGCACCCGGTCGAGCGACGTGCCGGTGAACGGGGTGAGCCCGTGCAGGCGGGGCATCTCCACGTCGGAGGGCGACGGCTCGAGCTCGGGCATCACCTCGGCGCCAGACGTGCCGATCTCGATGGCGTCGGCGCCCTTGGCGGTGGCGGCCAGGATGCGGCAGTTGTCGAGCCGCCCGGCCCGGTCCGGGCGGGTCACCGCCGTGCAGTGCACCACCCGGGCACCGGCGCTGCGGGCGGCCCGGCACACGTCGGCGGCCCGGTCGATGACGCCGGTCGCGCGCAGCTGCTCGGCCAGGGCCGGCAACGTGGCCAGGTCGCCGCTGACCCCGCGCTGCAGCTCCATGGTGAGCACCGCGGTGTGCCGCGGATCGACCAGTTGGGCCAGCTCGGCCATTCGTGCCTCCCCCTCTCGGACCGACGGGCACGCTAGCGGTCGGAGAGGGCGCGGGCGCCGCTGCGCCGCCCCGGTCGGGCTCAAGGCCGGGCGCCGAGCCGTCGATGAGGAGGGGTCGCTGCAGCGAGCGTGCGGGTCAGTGAGCCCGGCGCCGGACCGGATGGTCGCAGTCGCACCGTTCTGGTGGAGATCTACGTGTGCATCTGGTCGTAGATCTCCACCAGAACGAGCTCGTCAGGAACGAGCTCGTCAAGAAGGAGCTCGTCAAGAACGAGCTCGTCACCCCGGGTGGACGCCGTTCAGGCGGCAGGGTCGCCGGCGGTCAGGGGAGGGTTGGTCCAGAGAAGCCGGCGGAGTCGGGTGATCAGCTCAGGGCGCTGCCACCACACCGCTTCCTCGGTGATGCGGACGACCGTCCAGCCGATGCGCTCGAGCCTGGCGGTCTTGGTCGCGTCGAGCTGTCGGTCGAGCAGCCCGCCGTGGAACCGGTCGCTGTCCACCTCCACGGCGAGGCGGCGGCGCCGATCGCCGAAGTCGACCCGAGCCACCAAGCCGTCCTCGTCGTAGATCGGCACCTGCCGCTCCATGTGCCGGAAGCCGGCGGTCTCGAGGATGTCCTCCACGACGAGCTCGAGGTTGCTCCCCGCCGGAGCCCCCTTCTCGTGGACCTCGGCGATCAGCTCGCGCATGACGACGATGCCGGCCCGGCCGCGGGTGGCGAGCCGTTCGAGCGCCTCGTCGAGCTGCTCCAGGCGGATCAGGCCCCGGCCCATGAGGTGGTTGAGATCGCGGCGCGTCCGCTCGCGGTGCTGTCTGCCGGCGAGGTCGAAGACGGTCCGCACCGGCGTCGTCACCGGGATGCGCGACCGCACCGTGACGTCGACCGCCGTGAGGAGCCTGGACGTGCGGCTCCGAGCCGCTGGTGGTAGGTGCTCGTCGCGGCGGCGAGCGACGACGAGCGGGTCGAGTCGGTGACCGGGCGCCTCCCAGAGCCATGCCGCTGAGTGGAGCGCCAGCGCGGCGCCATGGCCGTGGCGGAGCACGGCTGACATGGCCCGCTGCTCGGGAGTGGCCGGCGCCCCCCGTACCACCCACACCCCCCGATCGACCCGTGCCACGACTCCGGCACGCTGCCACTGGCGGAGATCGGCGTGCGTGAGTCCGGCCGTGACGACCTGCGCGGTGGTGAACGCCCCGTGCTGCTCGGCGGCGAGGGTGAGGAGGCGGGCGCGTGCGTCGGTCATGGCTCCAGTCCACCAAGCGCCTGTGACACCCATCCCGAGCCTGCGTTCTGGTGGAGATCTACGTGTGCATCTGGTCGTAGATCTCCACCAGAACGAACGTGGGGGAGTGCGGCGTACGATCCGCCCATGCAGCGGGGGAGCGCGTGAGCTGGCAGCCGCCGCCGCGCCCGGCGTGGGTCGCGGCGGTGAACCGGGGCGAGGTCCTCCCGATCGCCGAGGAGGCGGCCCGGCCCCTGCGCCCCGACGCCCTGCTCGACGAGGCCCGCGCCCGGCTGGGGCTCGACCACCATGCCGGCGTGGGGGCCATCGACGGCGACGACCGCTTCCTGGTGCCGCTCGGCGTGGCCTGCGGCGCGCTGGAGGACGAGGCTCGCCTCACGGTGATGGGGCGCTGGATGACCCGCCGCTTCCTCGTGCGGCTGCTCGAGGTGCGCTTCCAGCTGGCCGCCTACCTGCAGGCCGACCCGGGGGTGCGCGACGAGGAGGTCCGCAGCCCGGTGATCGTCACCGGGGCGCCCCGCACCGGGACCACCATCCTCTACGGGCTGCTGTCGTGCGACCCGGCCCTCCGGGTGCCCGAGGGATGGGAGCTGCTGCGCCCGGTGCCGCCACCTGATCCCGACCGGTTCCCGGACCCCGGCCGCCTGGCGCTGGCCGACCAGGAGCTGCGGCTCATGCCGTCGGTGAGCGCCAACCTCGACGCCATCCACACCTACAGCGGGCGCATGGCCAAGGAGTGCCTTTCGGCCATGTCGTTCGAGCTGCTCTCCGAGGAGCTCACCGCCCGCTACCACGTGCCGAGCTACGTGGAGCACCTGGCTGCGGCCGACCTCACCCCGGCCTACGAGATGCACCGGCTGGTGCTGCAGGTGCTGCAGCGGCGCTTCGGCGAGGTGCAGTGGGTGCTGAAGTCGCCTGCCCACCTGCGGGCCCTGCCCACCCTGCTCGGCGTCTACCCCGACGCCCGCATCGTGGTCACCCACCGAGACCCGCTCACCGTGCTGCCGTCCGTGTCGAGCCTGGTGGCCACACTGCGGTGGGCCCACAGCGACGCGGTCGACATGGCCGACATCGGTCGCTACCACGCCGAGCTCTACGGCGGCTACCTCGACGCGCTGGTGACCGCCGACGAGGACGGCCTGCTCGACCCGGCCCGCACCTTCCACGGGCGCTACGCCGACTTCGTGGCCGACCCCATGGGTTCGGTACGGCGCACCTACAGCGCGGTGGGCCTCGAGCTGTCGCCGGCCACCGAGGCGGCGATGGTGGCGCACCTGGCCGAGCGGCCCAAGGGCGCCAAGGGCGAGCACCGGTACTCGTTCGACGACCTGGGGCTCGACCGCCACGCCGAGCAGGCCCGGTTCGCCCGCTACTGCGCACACTTCTCGGTCCCATCGGAGGGAGCTCCCACATGACCGTCGACGACGACGTCTCCGGCCGGGTCGTCATCCTCACCGGAGCGTCCAGGGGCATCGGCCGCGGACTGGCCCTCCACCTGGCCCGCCGGGGCGTGCACCTGGTCGTGACCGGCCGACGCCGTGACCGCCTCGACGCCGTGTCGTCCGAGCTCGACGCGCTGGGCGCGGAGCACCTGGCGGTGGTGGGCGACGTGGCCGACCGCGACGGCGCCTTCGCGCTGGCCGCCGCCGCGGTGGAGCGCTTCGGGCGCATCGACGGGCTGGTGGCCAACGCCCAGACGTTCCGCTCCGTCACGCCGCTGGAGGACGTCACCGAGGCCGACATGGACCTGCTCTACGGCACCGGGCCGAAGGGCACGTTGTGGCTGATGCAGGCGGTGTTCCCGCACATGCGGGACCAGGGCTGGGGCCGCATCGTGACGATGGGCTCCAACGGGGCGCTGAACGGCGCCGCCGGCTACGGGCCCTACGTGGCGTCGAAGGAGGCGATCCGCGGCCTCACCCGGGTGGCGGCCCGCGAGTGGGGCCGGCACGGCATCACCGTCAACTGCGTCTGCCCGGTGTCGGTGGCGCACCGCACCCCACCGACCGACGACCCCCAGCGGGCCGCCGTGTTCGCCGCCACCTTCGCCAACCAGCCCGTCGCCCGCGACGGCGACGCCGAGGACGACATCGGTCCCGTCGTCACGTTCCTGCTCTCCGACGCCTGCCGCTACATGACGGGCCAGACCCTCATGGCCGACGGCGGCGCCATCATGCTGCGGTAGGGCTCGGCGGCCCGCCGGTCAGGTGCGGAAGCGCCAGGCGAGGTGGCGGCGGCGGGCGGCGAGCTGCTCGGAGCGCTGACGGCTGTCCACCGTGCGGGTGGCCGGGGGCAGGGCGGCCGCCGCCTGCTCGACGGGCACCACCCGCGTCGCCGGGGTGGGGACCTCGCCGTCGGTCCAGAACGCCCGGAAGGTGAGCAGGCCGGTGCGCCGGCCGCCGGCATCGAGCCAGTTGGCCACGCCGGGGTCGACGTGCGACACGACCAACCGGATGCGGTCGTCGGCATCGACGGGGGCCTGGGTGTGGTTGAGGGAGCTGATCCGCTCGGTCACGTCGACCAGCTCGAACCAGCCCATCTCGTAGAGCTGGAAGGTCCAGTAGGGCGCCGGGGGCCGCGGCACCTCGACCACGAGGGCGTCGTCGGGCCCGAGGTCCCAGAAGCAGAAGGCGTAGCGGGCGGCGTCGAGGCCCTTGGCCTGGGCGAACGGCGGCCGGAACCGGTTGTCCTCGCCCTCGGCGCGACGCTCGCGGAGGTAGCGGTTCCAGTGCTCGACGGAGTGCACGACGCCGTCGATGCCCTCCCGCAGCTGCGTGGCGAGGGTGGCGGGGGAGCGGCGCTCGGCCGGGGCAGCGGCGTCGGCGTCGAGGCACTCGATGGTGAAGGTGGCGGGCTCGGCCTCCCGCCAGTCGAAGTAGTACTCCCGGATCGACACGGTGAGCGACCCCTCCGGCAGCGGGACGTCGCCGCCCTCGCCCACCACGATGTCGATCTCGTCGCCTTCGCCGATCCCGAGCTCGGAGGCGGTGACCTCCACCAGGGTGCCCCACGTGGGCAGGTGCATGAAGCCGGCGCGCACGGCGAGGATGAACTCCTCGCACGAGTGCATCAGGCCCCGGATGCGGTAGCGGCGGCCCGGCTCCACTCGGGCGTGGCGGTACACGTTGTCGGCGTTCGGCCCGCCCCACTGGGTGACGAGGTCGTTCTGGCGGTGGAAGGCGGGTCGGCGGGGGTCGGCGTGGAAGACCGACCACCCGAGCCAGCAGAGCGACTGCTCCAGCACGTGGGCCACGCCGTCGGCGCGGTCGGCGGCCTCGGTCGGGTAGTCGTCGTCGGCCAGCCGGCGGCCGAGGGCCGCCAGGCGATCGGTCACCTCACCCCACGCCACCAGGTCGTCGCCCATGGCGGCCACCCTACGGGCGCCGGCGACGGTCAGGCGGTGTGGATCTGGCCCAGCTCGACGAGGTGCCCGTCGGGGTCCCTCACCATGGCGATGGTGACGTTCCACTGGGGCCGGTGCACGGGCTCCATCACCGGCTCGGCTCCCGAGTCGACCGCACGCCGGAAGAGGCCGGGGGCGTCGTCGGTCTGCACGAACACCTTCCAGAACCCGCCGCCCGGACCGGGCGCGGCCGGCTCGCTGTGTCGAGCCAGCATGAGCTGGGATCCCTCGCCCTTCCTGCCGACGATCACCTCGGCGACCTCGGGGGCGTCGATGCGGGCGAGCACGTCGAGGCCGAGCACCTCCGCATAGAAGTGCTCGGAGCGCTCGAGGTCGCTGACGTTGATGGCGACGTTGCCGATGCTGACCTGCACGGTGGCGCTCCTGGAGGGATCGGACGGTCCGGCCGGGAAGCACACATCGACCATCGGGCCCCGGACGGTGGGATAACGACGTTACATCGGTGGTGGTGGTGGTGGTGGTGGTGGTGGTGGTGCTGGTGGTGGTGGCGCTGGTGGTGGTGGCGCCGTCGGGGACGTCAGCTCCCCGGGCTGGGTCGGACCATCACGACGCAGACATCGTCGCGACCGCTGGTGCCCACCACGTCGGCCACCAGGCGCTCGGCCCGCTGCTGCCCGGCGAGGCCCGCAGGGAGCGCCCGGGCCGCGCGCACCAGCCGAGCGACGCCCTCGTCGTAGGGCAGCCCCGGCTCCTCGACCAGCCCGTCGGTGAAGGCGATGAGCTCGAAGTGCTCCGGCAGCTGCAGCTCGGTCTGGTGTCGCTCCCCGACCTGCAGGCCGAGCAGCGTGCCGCCCGGGTGGTCGAGCTCCACCACCTCGTCGTCGAGCAGCAGCAGCGGCGCGGGGTGCCCCGCCCGCGAGTACACGAGCGTGCGGGTGCGCGGGTCGTAGGTGGCCACGAACGCGGTGGCGTAGCTGCCGGGCCGGCTCACCTCGAGCAGCCTGCTGGCGGCGGTCACCGCGTCGGCCGGGCCGGCGCCGTGGGTGAGCACGCCGTCGATCGAGTGGCGCAGCTTCGCCATGCTCGGCGCGACGTGCACGCCGTGGCCGCTCACGTCGCCCACCACGATCGCCACCCGCCCGTCGGGCAAGGGCAGCACGTCCCACCAGTCCCCGCCGATCTCCCGGCCCACGGCAGCCGGCACGTAGCAGGTGCCGACCTCGTGGCCCTCGATGTGCCGCTCGCTGTCGGGGAGCAGGGCCCGCTGCATGATCGTGGCGACCCGGCGCTCCTCGGCCAGGCTCTGCGCCTTCTGCAGCGAGAGCGCCGCCCGGTCGGCGATCTGTGACGCGGCCAGCACGGCGCCCGGCTCGAGCGGCCGGCGCGTCGTCCCCGAGAGGCTGAGCACCCCCAGCACCTCGCCGCCGGCGCGCACCGGCAGCACCACGCCGCTCGTGAGGCCCATGTCGGCGACGGCGCGCAGGTACTCGGTGTCGGCGCTGACGTCGAGGTTGCCCTCGGGCCGGACGGAGGGCACCTCCACGGTCCGCCCGGTCCGGAAGCACTCGGCCACCGGCGAGCCCGACCGCACGGTCACGGGGAAGCGCAGGGTCAGCACCTCGGCGAGATCGGGCCGTGTGGCGTGGGCCGTCCACGCTCGCCGCAGCAGGTCGCCCTCGGGCACGAAGACGGTCGCCACGTCGACCAGCTCCGGCACCACGACGGTGACCAGGCGGCGCAGGACGCCTTCCGGGTCGGCCTCGGCCATCAGGGCGGCAGAGGCCGAGGCCACCACCTCGAGGCGGCGGTTCGCCGTCTCCGCCTCCCGGCGGGCCTCGCGCTCGGCGGCCAGGAGCATCTCCCGCTCGGCCTCGTGCTCCCAGCGCTCGCTGACGTCGAGCACGAAGCTCACCCCCTCCCGGTCCGAGCCCTGGAGGAACGCCGTGCCGACCAGCACCGGCACCCGGGTGCCGTCCTTGCGGACGTACTCCTTCTCGTAGGGTTCGTGGAAGCCGTGGACGGCCAGCTCGGCGACCGTCTCCTCGTCGACCGCCTCGTACTCGGGCGGCGTGAGCGCCCTCCAGTCGATGCGGCCCGCCTCCAGGTCGTCACGCGAGTAGCCGACGGTGCGCAGGAAGGCATCGTTGGCGCCGGTGACGGGCCCTTCGAGCTGCCAGAACAGCACCCCGATGAGCCCCATGTCGGCGAGGCGGCGGTATCGGCGCTGGAAGGCGGCGGACCGGCGGGCCGCCTGGTCGCGCTGGTGGACGACCAGCACGACGGCGCCCGCCGAGAGCAGGAACGTGGCGAGCGACACCGGTCCGGCCGGTGCCTCGAGGTCGAAGGACCGGGCCGGCGGCACGATGGTGAGCCAGAACCCGACGAACGCCAGGGCGGTGGCCACGACGGCGGGCCACGTGCCGGCGAGGGCGGCCACCACCGCCACGGTGGCCAGGTAGGCGCTGCCGATGCGGTACGAGGGGTCGTCGACCTGGTAGGTGACGATCGCGACGAGCGCCGGCAGCAGGACGGCGAGGGGGAAGCCGAGCGAAGGAGGGAGGCCCCGGCGCAGCCAGCGACCCCATCGGCCCTGCGGGCCCTGCGCGGGGGCGCTCGCCTGCGGCTCCACGGGCGAAACCGTAGCCAAGCGATCAGCCCTGGATCTCCCCGGTGGATCGACCGAGGAGGGCCGGACGGCTGGTAGGACTGGCCCGGTGATCGTCGTGGATCTCACGTCCGTGCTGGTGGGAGGAGCGGTCCTGGCCGGTTCGGTGGTGGGTGCGAGCGGTGCGACCATCCCGTCGGCCGAGGCGGCCGTCTTCCGGAAGGTGAACCGGCTACCGGACTGGCTGTACGTGCCATTGTGGGTGCCGATGCAGATGGGCAACCTCGTGGTGGGCACCGCAGCCGGGCTCCTGGCCGCCCTCCTCCTCGGCGAGTGGCGGGTCGCCGTCGCCGTGGTCGTGGCCGTGGCGCTCAAGCTCGTGGCCGAGCGCGTGCTGCGCCACCGGATGGCCCCCTACCTCGCCGTGCGGCAGCGGCCCGGCACCAGCGAGCCCGGCGCGGTGCTGCGGGGTGGTGACGTACCGACCGCCGGCCCGAGCTTCCCGTCGGGGCACGTGATCCTGGTGGCGGCGGTGACCTGCGTGGTCGTCGACGTGCTGCCGGGCTCCTGGGGATGGGCGCTGTTCGTCCTGCCGTTGCTGGTGATGCTCGGTCGCGTCTACGTCGGGGCCCACAACCCGCTCGACGTGACCGCCGGCCTGGGCGCCGGCCTGGTCGTGGGTGGCGCCCTGGGGCTGGTGCTGGCATGACGGCGGCACCCGAAGCGGTGGAGCGATCGCCGGCCGACGTCCTGCGCCTGGTCGTCGCCGGCGCGCTGCTGGTGGCGGCCGCGCTGGTGTCCCTGCTGTTCGGGGACACCGCCTCGCAGTTCGTCGCCGACGTGCTGGCCGGGCTCGAGCGGCTGCCCGCCGGCCTGGTGACCGTGGTCGTGATCGCGGGGGAGCTGCTCGGCCTGGCTCTCGTCGTCGTGGGCGGCCTGGTCACCGCGCTGCGCCGGCGCTGGCACCTCCTGCTCGGGATCGTGCTGGCCGTGGCGATCTCCGTGCCGCTGTTCTGGCTGGTGCGTCCCTCCGGCGACCAGGCCGCCGGCACCGTCACCCAGACCCAGCAGTGGCTGCGGGATCTGGAGCTCGAGAGCCCGTCGGCGTTCGCCCTCACCGCTATGGTCGCCATCACCGCCGCGGTCACGCCGTGGGTGTCGCGGCGCTGGCGTCGGGCGTGGTGGGCGGCTGCGCTCGCGGTGGTCGCCGAGCACCTGCTGTGGGCGCCGGTGTCGTTCGAGATCGTGCTGTCGGTGCTGTCGGGCTGGGTCGCCGGCGCGGCCAGCGTGGTGCTGGTCGGAGCGCCGTCTCGCCGTCCTACCCCGGAGGCCGTGACGCAGGGGCTCCGGGACGTGGGCGTCGACGTGGCCGCGCTGGACCCGGCCTCGGTCGACGCGCGCGGGTCCACGCCGTACTTCGGCACGCTGGGCGACGGCACACCGGTGTTCGTGAAGACCCTCGGGGTCGACGAGCGCAGCGCCGACCTCCTCTTCCGCCTGTACCGCAGCATCGATCCGCGCGACCTCCACGACGAGCGGCCGTTCTCCTCGCTGCGCCGCACCGTCGAGCACGAGGCCCTGGTCGCGCTCGTGGCCCGTCAGGCCGGGGTGCTCACACCGCCGCTGCTCGCCATCGCCACCGCCGAGCCCGGCGGCTTCACCCTCGCCTACGAGGCGGTCGCCGGGCGTTCGCTCGACCGCGAGCCCGACGCCGCCGACCTCGACGAGCTGATCCGGGCGGTGTGGGCCCAGGTCGCCGTCCTGCGGACCCATCGCATCGCGCACCGCGACCTGCGCCTCGCCAACGTGTTCGTGGGGGACGACCGGCGTGTGTGGCTGATCGACTTCGGGTTCAGCGAGGTGGCCGTCGACGACGTGCTGCTCGCCGCCGACGTGGCCGAGCTGTTGGCGTCGAGCGCGTCGATCGTCGGCCCGGACCGGGCGTTGGCGGCGGCGCTCGAGGTGGTGGGCGCCGACGCGGTCCGCTCGGCGGCGCCGCGGCTGAAGCCGGCGCTGCTCAGCGGCGCCACCCGCACGGCGATGAAGGCCCAGCCCGGCGTGCTCGACGAGCTGGCGCGCCGGGCGGCGGGCGAGCCCGGCACCATCCCGTGAACCACGCGTGACGACCGGCCCGGTGCGGAGTCACCGGGCCGGCCGTCGGCGTCCCCCAGCCGGTCGCGGCGTGGCCGTTGTCCAGGATCGGGGGACGGGCTTGCGCCGCCGCGCTACCCCTGCTGGTCGAGCAGCAGGTTGAGGCGCAGGACGTTCACCGCCTTCTCGCCGAGGATCCCGAGCGACGGGCCCTCGGTGGCCTGGTCGACGAGCGCGTGCACCCGTTCGACGGCCAGGCCCCGCACCCGGGCCACGCGCGGCGCCTGCAGGCGGGCGTTCTCCACCGAGATGTGCGGGTCGAGCCCCGAGCCCGACGCCGTCACCGCGTCGACCGGCACCTGGGCGTCGGCGGCCAGGCCGTTGGCGGTGCGGTAGTCGGCCGCCCGCTGCTCGACGTCGGCCAGCAGCGTCTGGTCGTTGGGCCCCAGGTTCGAGGCGCCCGAGGCCAGGGCGTCGTAGCCGTCGCCGGCGGCCGAGGGCCGGGGCCAGAAGTACCGGTCGCCGGTGAACCCCTGGCCGATGAGCTCGGAGCCGACCACCTGGCCGTTCGAGCTGACGAGCGACCCGTCGGCCTGGTGGCCGAACGCCGCCTGGGCGACGCCGGTGACCACCAGCGGGTACACGAGGCCGCACAGCACGGTGAAGACCACCACCATCAGCACGGCGGGGAGGATCTGGCGTCGCATCACTTGACCCCCAGGGCGGTCACGAGCAGGTCGATGAGCTTGATGCCGATGAACGGGGCGATCAGGCCGCCGACGCCGTAGATCAGCAGGTTGCGCCGCAGGATCGCCGAGGCGCTCAGGGCGCGGAACCGCACGCCTCGCAACGCCAGGGGGATCAGCGCCACGATGATGAGGGCGTTGAAGATGACCGCGCTCAGGATCGCCGAGTGCGGGTTCGACAGCTTCATCACGTTGAGCGTGTCGAGCGCCGGGTACACCCCCACGAACATCGCCGGGATGATGGCGAAGTACTTGGCCACGTCGTTGGCGATGGAGAACGTGGTGAGCGACCCCCGGGTGATGAGGAGCTGCTTGCCGATCTCCACGATCTCGATCAGCTTCGTGGGGTTGGAGTCGAGGTCGACCATGTTCCCGGCTTCCTTGGCGGCCTGGGTGCCGGTGTTCATGGCCACGCCCACGTCGGCCTGGGCCAGCGCCGGGGCGTCGTTGGTGCCGTCACCGGTCATGGCCACCAGGAAGCCGCCCGCCTGCTCCTTCTTGATGAGGGCCATCTTGTCCTCGGGCGTCGCCTCGGCGAGGAAGTCGTCGACACCGGCCTCCTCGGCGATCGACGCCGCGGTGAGGGGGTTGTCGCCGGTGATCATCACCGTGCGGATGCCCATGGTGCGCAGCTCGTCGAAGCGCTCCCGCATCCCTGGCTTGACCACGTCCTTGAGGTGGATCACCCCCACCACCCGGCCGTCCTCGGCCACGGTGAGCGGGGTGCCCCCGCTGGTGGCGATGCCGTTGACGACCACCTCCAGCTCGTGGGGCACCTCCCTGCCCTGGTCGGTCACCCACCGCACGATCGAGTCGTTGGCGCCCTTGCGGATCGAGCGGCCGTTCCAGTCGACACCGCTCATGCGGGTCTGGGCGGTGAAGGGCACGAGCTCGGCGCCGGGCATGTCGGGGGCCCGCAGCTGGTACTGCTGCTCCGCCAGCACCACGATCGAGCGGCCCTCGGGCGTCTCGTCGGCGAGGCTGGAGGCCAGCGCCGCCGCCGCGACCTCCTCCTCGGTGGAGCCGCCCACGGGGATGAACTCCGCGGCTTGGCGGTTGCCGAAGGTGATGGTGCCCGTCTTGTCGAGCAGCAGCGTCGACACGTCGCCCGCCGCCTCGACCGCCCGCCCGCTCATGGCCAGCACGTTGCGCTGCACGAGGCGGTCCATGCCGGCGATGCCGATGGCCGAGAGGAGGGCGCCGATCGTGGTGGGGATGAGGCAGACCAGCAGCGCCACCAGCACCACCAGCGACTGCTCGGCGCCGGAGTAGATGGCGAAGGGCTGCAGCGTCACCGTGGCCAGCAGGAAGATCAGCGTGAGCCCCGCCAGCAGGATGTTGAGCGCGATCTCGTTCGGCGTCTTCTGGCGGCTGGCGCCTTCGACGAGCGAGATCATGCGGTCGAGGAAGCTCTCGCCGGGCCGGGCCGAGATGCGCACGACGATGCGGTCCGACAGCACCCGGGTGCCGCCGGTGACGGCCGAGCGGTCGCCGCCGGACTCCCGGATCACCGGGGCCGACTCGCCGGTGATGGCGCTCTCGTCGACCGAGGCGATGCCCTCGACGACGTCGCCGTCGCCGGGGATGAGCTGGCCCGCCTCGACCACGCACAGGTCGCCGATCTCGAGCGCGGACGACGCCTTCTCGACGACGCTGCCGTCGGCCTGCTGCACGAACGCCGTGGTCTCCGAGCGGGTCTTGCGCAGGGTGTCGGCCTGGGCCTTCCCCCGGCCCTCGGCCACCGCCTCGGCGAAGTTGGCGAACAGCACCGTGAACCACAGCCACAGCGCGACGAGCCCGGTGAACCAGTTGTCGGCCGCGCTGGCCGAGCCGAGGTTCTTGAAGAACAGGTAGGTCGTGAAGACGCTGCCGATCTCGACCACGAACATGACCGGGTTGCGGGCCATCTGCCGGGGGTCGAGCTTCTTCAGCGCGTCGACGGACGCCCGCTTCATGATGGCGGGGTCGAAGAGCGACGCTGCCCCTCGGGTGCGGACCTTCGGCGGCCGCTGGTCGGCCGGCGCGGCGTCGACCGGCGCCGCGGGGGAGGTTGTGCTCATGGAGTCCTCCATGTCAGGAGCCCTGGGTGAGCTGCTCGACGATCGGGCCGAGCGCCACGACGGGGAAGTACGTGAGGCCGACGACGATGACCACGACGCCGGTCAGCAGCGTGGCGAACAGCGGCGTGCCGGTGGGGAAGGTGCCGGCCGACGGCGGCACCTTCTGCTTGCGCACCAGCGAGCCGGCGATCGCCATCGCCGGGATGATGAGGAAGAAGCGGCCCACCAGCATGCTGATCCCGAGGGTGGTGTTGAACCAGTCGGTGTTGCCGCTGAGCCCGGCGAAGGCGGAGCCGTTGTTGTTGGCGGCCGAGGTGAAGGCGTAGGTCATCTCCGTCAGGCCGTGGGGGCCGGTGTTGAGCAGCGACGAGAGGGCCCAGTCGGCCACGATCGACACCGCGGTGAACCCCAGCACGCAGACCGGCACGAACAGGATGTAGAGCACGACGAGCTTCATCTCGCTCGCCTGGATCTTCTTGCCCAGGTACTCCGGTGTGCGGCCCACCATGAGCCCGGCGATGAACACGCTGAGCAAGGCGAAGATCAACATGCCGTAGAGCCCGGCACCGACGCCGCCCGGTGACACCTCCCCGAACATGATCTGCACCAGCGGCACCGCCCCGCCGGCGGGGGTGAAGCTGTCGTGGGCGGCGTTCACCGCCCCGGTGGAGGTGCCGGTGGTGGTGTTGGCGAACAGCCCGCTGGCCTCGGGCCCGAAGCGGGTCTCCTTGCCCTCCATGTTGCCGCCCGGTTGGGTGCTGGTGATCGACTGGTCGACCCCGAGCGACGTGAGGTTGGGGTTGCCGGCCCCCTCGAAGTGCATGGCGACGAGGGCACCGACGAGCCAGAGGGCCATCATCGCCGCCAGCACGGCCAGGCCCTGGCGCCGGTCCTTGGCCATGCGCCCGAAGGCGAACGGCAGCGAGACGGGGATGACCAGGATGAGCCACATCTCGAAGGTGTTGGTGAACCCGTTGGGGTTCTCGAACGGATGGGCCGAGTTGGCGTTGTAGAACCCGCCACCGTTGGTGCCGAGCTCCTTGATGCTCTCCTGGCTGGCCACCGGACCGCCGGGGATGACCTGCTCGGTGCCCTCCACGGTGGCGACGGAGCGGTCCTGGTGGAAGTTCTGCACCACGCCCTGGCTGGCCAGCACGATGGCGGAGAGGAACGCCAGGGGCAGCAGGATGCGCAGCACGCCCCGGGTCAGATCGACCCAGAAGTTGCCGAGCGTCGGGCTCGTGCGTCGCACCAGCCCCCGGATGAGGGCGATGGCCACGGTGAGCCCCACCGCCGCCGACACGAAGTTCTGCACCGCCAGGCCGACCATCTGGGTGAGGAACGACATGGTCGACTCGCCCGAGTAGTTCTGCCAGTTGGTGTTGGTGAGGAAGCTGGCCGCGGTGTTGAACGACAGCGGTGCCGGCACCCCCGGGAGCCCGTTGGGGTTGCCCGGCAGGCCGCCCTGCAGCCGCTGGAGGGCGTACAGGAACAGCACCGACACCAAGGAGAACGCCAGCAGCGAGATGGTGTACCCGGTCCAGCGCTGCTCGCGCCTGCCGATGCGGCACAGCCGGAAGATGGCGTTCTCGATCGGTCCGAAGACGCGCTCGAGGGGGCGGGTCTCGTCGTCGCCGTAGATCCGGGCGATGTAGATGCCGAGGAACGGCGCCGTGGCCCCGACCAGCACGACGAGCACGAGGAGCTGGATCCAGCCCTGACCGCTCATCACAGCTTCTCGGGGATGACGAGGGCGGCGACCAGGTAGCCGGCGATGAGGAGCGCCAGCACCAGGCCGATCACCGTGTCGGCGCTCATCGGGCTGCCACCTCGGGGACCGCGGGCTCGTCGGCCCCGGTCGCGGCGCCGGACGCGCTGAGCTCGTCGGGCCCGATGATCCGGTCGCAGGCCTTGACGAGGAGCAGGCACAGGGCGAAGAAGCCGATGATCACGGCGACGAACAACAGGTCGGCCATGGGGTCCTTCCTTCAGGGCGGTCGGCGGGCTTCGCAGGTGTCCGTCGGCGGTCCGTGGATCGGCCCGCACGGGATCGATAACGCCCCTGGCGGGCCGATGTCGACAGTCTTCACGACTTCTTGACGGCGCTGCCGGGGATCTTCCCGTCCCGCCCCTGCCCCGATCGGGGTCGGCGTCGTACAACAGATCCATGTTCGCCGTCGACTACGTCTCGGGGCACTCGAGCGGCTCTCCCGCCTGGGTCGAGCTGGTGGCCGCCGGCCTCGCCGTCGCTGCCGTGGTGTTCGTGGCCGGGCGCCTCCTGGCGCTGCGGGTCGTCTGCCGGATCCGCCGCCGTGACGTCGAGTCGGCCACGGCGGTGTCCGGGGTGGTCGCCGCCGCCGTCAGCGGCGACGACCCCGACGTCGTCGTCATGCGGGCCGCCTACGAGCTGCGCCAGCTGCTGCACCTGGCCGACTGCCGCTGGGCCTGGCTGGGCGATCCCCTGCCCGTGGGCGCGCTCGAGGACGACGGATCCGTCCGCTTCGGCCTCTACCGCTGGCCGGTGGCCCGTGAGGGCCTCCCCCCGAGTGGCGTGCAGCGGCGCCTGGCGGCCAACGGCGACATCTTCGGCTGGATCGTGATGGTGCCGGCGTCGGCTGCGCCGGCGAGCCCGGCCCAGCTGCGCGCCGCCGTGACCCTGATCGACGTCGTCGCGATGTGCCTCGACGAGCACCGGCACCTGGCGATGCCAGGGCCTAGCGTCTGACGCATGGCCCGCGGTCAGCTGCGCATCTACCTGGGTGCCGCACCGGGCGTCGGCAAGACGTTCGCCATGCTCGACGAGGGCTGGCGCCGCAAGGGCCGCGGCACCGACGTCGTGGTGGGCCTGGTGGAGACCCACGGCCGGCGGCGCACCCTCGAGCAGATCCGGGACCTCGAGGTCGTGCCCCGCCGCCGGGTCGAGTACCGGGGAACGGTGTTCGAGGAGATGGACCTCGACGCCGTCCTGGCCCGGCGCCCCCAGGTGGCCCTCGTGGACGAGTTGGCGCACACCAACGTGCCCGGGTGCCGCAACGTCAAGCGGTGGGAGGACATCGAGGAGCTGCTCGACGCCGGCATCGACGTCATCTCGACGGTCAACATCCAGCACCTCGAGAGCGTCAACGACGTCGTCGCCGAGATCACCGGCATCCAGCAGCAGGAGACCGTGCCCGACGAGGTCGTGCGCGCCGCCGACCAGATCGAGCTGGTCGACATGGCCCCCGAGGCGCTGCGCCGGCGGATGGCGCACGGCAACGTCTACGCCGCTGACAAGGTCGATGCTGCGCTGGCCAACTACTTCCGGGTGGGCAACCTCTCGGCTCTGCGGGAGCTGGCGCTGCTGTGGACCGCCGACCGGGTCGACGAGGCGCTGCAGGACTACCGCGAGGCGCACGGCATCAGCCGGCCGTGGGAGACCCGCGAGCGCATCGTCGTGGCGGTGACCGGCGCGCCGAGCGGGGAGAACCTCATCCGGCGCGCCGCTCGGATGGCGGCCCGCTCGCACGCCGAGCTGCTCGGCGTGCACGTGCGGTCCGACACCGGCCTGGCCGAGGGCGGCGAGGACCGGCTGGAGCAGCACCGGGTGCTCCTCACGGACCTGGGCGGCACCTACCACGAGGTGGTGGGGTCCGACCCGGGCGACAGCCTGGTGCGCTTCGCCCTGGCCGAGAACGCCACCCAGCTGGTGATGGGGGCCAGCGCCCGCCCCCGGTGGCGCGAGCTGCTCAGCGGGTCGGTCATCAACCAGGTCGTGCGAGCCGCCGGGCCCATCGACATCCACGTGATCTCGGGTGACGAGGCCCCGGCGCGCGGCGGGCCGCGGCTGCTCGCGCACCGACGCCGCCGGCTGTCCGCGCTCAGCCGGGAGCGCCAGATCGCCGGCTGGGTCCTCGCCGCGGTCGGGTTGCCCCTGCTCACCCTGCTGCTGCTCTGGGTCGACCCGCACCTCAACCTGCCCTCCGACATGCTCGTGTACCTGCTGTTCGTGGGGGCGGTGGCGGTGGTCGGGGGCATGGGGCCGGCCGTGGTCGCCGCCCTCGCCGCGTCCCTGGTCACCAACTGGTTCTTCACCCCACCGGTGCACACGTGGACGATCGCCGAGGCCGACAACGTGGTGGCGCTCGTGGTCTTCCTCGCCGTGGCGACCGTGGTCTCGTTGCTGGTGAGCCGCCTGGCCCGCCGTTCGGCCGACGCGGCCCGCGCTCACGCCGAGGCTGAGGCGATCGCCGCGGTGGCCGGCAACCTCGTCGAGGCCGAGAACCCGCTGGAGGCCGCCGTCGGCCACCTCCGCTCGACGTTCGACCTCGACGCCGTGGCGGTGCTGCGAGGAGACGGCGGCAGCTGGGTGGTCGAGGCCAGCGCGGGTGAGCCGGTGCCCACCTCGCCCGACGGGCACGCCACCCTGGCGCTGAGGGGAGGGGCGACCCTCGTGCTCGACGGCCCGGCCCTCCACAGCGAGGACGTGCAGGTCCTGCGCGCCTTCGTCGCCCAGCTCGGCGCCGCCCTCGAGCAGCGCGAGCTGCGGGCCGAAGCGGAGAGCGCGGCGACCGCCGCCGAGGGCGACCGGCTCCGCACAGCCATCCTCCGCGCCGTGTCCCACGACCTGCGCACGCCGCTCGCCTCCATCAAGGCGTCCGTGACCTCGCTCCTCCAGGACGACGTGGAGTGGAGCGCGCACGACCGCCAGGAGTTCCTCGCCACCATCGAGGAGGAGACCGACCGGCTCAACCGCATGGTCGGCAACCTGCTCGACATGAGCCGCCTGCACAGCGGCATCGTCGAGCCCGGGCTGCGGGCGGTGGGCCTCGAGGAGGTCGTGCCCCGGGCGCTGATGAGCATCAGCGGCGACGCCGCCCGGCTGGGGGCGCGCGGCGTGAAGGTCGAGGTGCCCGAGCAACTGCCCCGCGTGGTGGCGGACCCCGACCTGCTCGAGCGGGTGGTGGCCAACCTCGTGGCCAACGCGCTGCTGCACTCCCGGCGCGAGGCGGCGGTGCGGGTCGAAGCGGGCCAGGTGGGCACCCGCGTCGACCTGCGGGTCGTCGACCACGGCGTGGGGGTGCCCGAGCGGGAGCGCGAGCGGATGTTCGAGCCGTTCCAGCGCCTCGGCGACGGCGCCGCGGACTCGGGTGTCGGCCTGGGCCTGGCCGTCTCCCGTGGCTTCGTCGAGGCGATGGGCGGCGAGCTGTCCGTCGACGACACGCCCGGCGGAGGCCTCACCTTCACCGTCTCGCTCCCGGTGGCGTCGTGACCCGGGTGCTGGTCGTCGACGACGAGCCCCAGATCCGCCGGGCGCTGTCCACCAACCTGCGCGCCCGGGGGTACGACGTCGAGCTCGCCGAGTCGGGGGAAGAGGCGCTGCAGCTGGTCGTCGACCGGCACCCGGACGTCGTCGTGCTCGACCTCGGCCTGCCCGGCGTCGACGGGCTGGAGGTGGTGCGGTCGCTGCGCACGTGGAGCCGGGTGCCGATCGTCGTGCTGTCGGTGCGGGAGGCCGAGCGGGACAAGGTGGCGGCCCTCGACGCCGGCGCCGACGACTACGTCACCAAGCCCTTCGGGATGAGCGAGCTGCTCGCCCGGTTGCGGGCGGCGGTGCGCCGCTCGGCGCCGGCGGTCGACGAGCCCGTCGTCGACACCGCCGACTTCTGCGTCGACCTGGCGGCCAAGCAGGTGCGGCGCCACACCCCCGACGGCGACGTCGAGGTCCACCTCACCCCGACGGAGTGGTCGCTGCTCGAGCTGCTGGCCCGCCGCCGGGGCCGCCTCGTCAGCCAGGCCGACCTGCTGCTCGAGGTGTGGGGGCCGGCCAACGAACGCAGCAGCGACCACCTGCGGGTGCACATGGCCGCCATCCGCCGCAAGCTCGAACCCGACCCGTCCCGCCCCCGGTGGCTGGTGACCGAGCCGGGCATGGGCTACCGGTTCGTGTAGCGGGGCCGTGCCGCGACGCGCTGGCGGCGGCCGAGCGACCGGGCTGCACTGGAGGGCACCGGAGGTCCGCTTCGACGCAGGGGAGGGCGACATGGCCGACAGCTGCACGCACCTGGACACGGTGGTCGACGTGACACCGTCGAGCGACGGCTGCGAGGACTGCCTGCGCACGGGTGACCGCTGGGTCCACCTGCGCCTGTGCATGAGATGCGGGCACGTCGGGTGCTGCGACAGCTCCCCGAACCGCCACGCCACCGCCCACTGGCACGACCACCCCGACCACCCGATCGTCCGGTCCTACGAGCCCGGGGAGGACTGGTGGTGGTGCTACGCCGACGAGCTCGGCTTCGACGTGCCCGGTGCGCCGCCGGCGCCGTCGCACTCCGGCCGAAGCTGGTTCTGATCGTTCCGGTTCCCGGAACGATCAGAACCAGCTTGGCGCGGGGGTTCTCGGGGGCGCGGGGGTCCTCGGGGCTCGGGCTCAGCGGGCCGAGCGGGCGGTGGGCCGGAGCTTGCCGAGGGTCACCAGGAGTTCGCCCACGGTGTGGTCGTGCTCGAGCGGGTGGCGCAGGGGAGCGTCGGGGTGCACCTCGTAGTGGTTGCGCCGGCCCTCCTTGGTGCGCGTCACGTAGCCCTCGGTGACGAGGTCGGAGATGATGCTCTGGGCCGCTCGCTCGGTGATGCCCACGAGCGTGGCGATGTCGCGGGCCCGGATGTCGGGCTGCTCGGAGATGCACACGAGGACGTGGGCGTGGTTGGTGAGGAACGTCCACGTCGGCTTGGGGTGATCGTCGGGCATCGCCAGCGCGCCTCCGGCGATCGGGGATCAGGGCGCCGGGATCATACCGGTGCCTTCCCGGCCCCTCGGTGAGCCCTCACGGCCTCCGGCGCGCGTCGCTGACGGCCACCGTCCACGACGGCACCCCGAGCCAGACCGCGGCCGCGTGGCGCACGTCGACCAGCGCGGCCTCGGCCGAGGGCCCGTGGCCCATCACCGACGGCTCCTCGACGAGGAACGAGCACCAGGTGCCGTCCGGCTCGGTCGCCTCGGCGACCGCCGACAGGCGCACCACCGGCGGCGGAGCGGTTGCGTCCCCACCGGTGTCGCGGTGGCCCGCGGATGTCGTGGACCGGTCGGTCGCCGCGAGCCACTCGCGCCCGAGCAGGGGCGCCAGCCCCCACTCGAGGCGCCGGGCCACGGCGTCGGGCAGCACCGGGTGGTGGGCCGGCACGACCACCCTCTCGGTGCCGCGGGTGCCGAGCACGTGGGCGCCGTTCGCCACGAGGTCGAACCCGTGGTCGCGCAGGGTGGTGAGCACCCGCTCGAGGGCCACACCGTCGGCTCGCGCCGAGGGCCGATCGAGCGGGACGGTGGGGGGCGGTTCGGCCAGGGCGAGCTCAGTGGGGGACATGGGTGGCTCCTCGGGGTTCGGGTGGGGCGGTGGTGGGGCTCGGCGGGGTGGTGGGGGTGGGCAGGGTGGGCAGGGTGGGCGGGGTCGGTGAGGTCGGCTGCCAGCCGTCGCCGGCCCGGCGCCACCAGCGGCCGAGCTCGTCGCGGGCGACGAGGGCGACCCATTCGTTGACGACCAGGTCCCTCGTGCGCTCGGCGCCGTCGAGGGCTCGCTCGACCCGCTCCAGTGGGGCGTCGACGACGAGCAGCAGTCGCAGCGGCTCGTGCACGAGCGCCTCGGCGGCGACCGACTGGCGGGGGAGGCCGAGGCGCAGGTCGCCGTCGGGGCCGGACAGGACTCCGGCGACACCGACCGGGTTGTGCAGCGCCTTGCTGCCCGCCCCGAAGACGTCCGGGGCGGTGACGCTGAAGTGGTAGGCGGCGTTGATCCACTGCGTGACCAGGGCCGGCCCCGCCAGGATCCCGGTGAGCAGGGCGCCGTCGTGGTCGGCGTCGCGATCGTAGGAGTGCAGGAAGGCCCGCCGGCCGAGGGCCGTGCCCCGTGTGAGCGACCGGTCACCGATGACGAACGCCAGGTTGCCGGCCAGGCCCCACTCGGGCGTCGGCTCGGCCCAGTCCCATGCCCGCCGCCGGGCCCGGCGGGCCGAGCCCGGTCGCGCGCCCGGGAGGTCGCCGGCCCGCTCGGCGGCCACCGCGTCGCCCGCCGCCGCGAGGTCGGCGGCGAGGCGCTCGAGCACGCTGCGCCGGGGCAGACCAGCGGGTGGCGGCCCGACGAGGGCGACCCGGTCGGTGGTGGTGTCGTGGCCGGCGGCCACGAACACCGTGTCGTCGGGGATGGCGATCCCCCGCTCGGCCAGGGCGCGGCGCACCTCCGGGTCCTGCAGCACCGCGGCCATCGTCCGGGCGTTGTCGGTGCCGTCGCGCCCGCCGCAGGCCCCGCAGCGCAGGGCGGCCTCGTAGGGGTTCGCCGTCGTCGTGCTGCCGTGACCGCACAGGACCACGGCCGGCGCGAAGCCCGACGTGAGGCCCATGGTGCGCAGGGCCCCTTCGGCCAGCTCCGCCCGGGCCCGCACGGGGATGGCGTCGAGGTCGACCTCGACGGCACCCGACCTGCGGTCGCCGCCGCGGCCGCCCCGCCCCGCGAGGCGGGCGGCCGCGGTCGGCGCCAGGGTCCGGGCGGCCGCCGCGGGCCCGGCGACCCAGCCGAACGCCTCGGCCCACAGGTAGGGCGACACGGCGCCCTTGGCCGCACCGGTCGTCGCCGAGGCGAGCCCGGCCACCCCGTGGCGCCGGCGGCGCAGCGCGGCTGCGTCGTGCGGGTCGGCGGCCCGCTCGGAGACCTCCACGGACGGCTCGACCACGAGCGGGCAGCTGGCCTCGGCGTGGTCGCGGTCGAGGCGGCGCCACGCCATGGGCAGGCCGAAGAAGCCAGCGAACCCGAGCGTCTCGTAGTCGCCGAGCCGCTCGAGGTGGCGCCGCAGCGCCTCGCTGCGCACGTCGATGCAGCAGACCACCTGGGCGGCCGGCCGCGGCCGAGCGACCGCCGCCGCTCGCCGAGGGCGGGTGCCGAGCGGGAGGAGGGCGTCGACGAGCGCACGGCGGGGCCCGGCCTCGAGGGCGGCGTGCCAGAGCGCTCGCCGCTCGGGCCCGAGGTGGGAGAGCACCGCTCCGATCGCCTCGAGCACCTCGGGCCGCGGCTCGACGCCGAGGTGCACAGCGACGGCCCAGGCCCGGGCCTCGGGCGGCGGCCCGACGACGGCGCCGGCGGCGGTGGCGGCCGGCTCGGGCGCGCCAGGGGCGGCCGCGCCCGTGGGCAGCAGGGCCATCGTGAGCCCGAGCCGGACGGCGACGAGCTCGGCGAGGGCCTCGAGCGGCGGGCGGCGGTAGCGGCCGTGCGCGGCCTCCCACGCCAGTCGGGCGGCCCACCCCGGTCGGGCGGTCACCTCACCCACGACCACGTCGTGGACGTCGGAGTCGGGCACCCCGAGGCGGACCAGCGCCTCGACGATGGCCGCCTCGGGCGCACCGTGCAGGGCGGCCACCCGGTGCCGGGCCGCCGCCGGCAGGCTGCGGTCGCGGGCCGCCGCGTCGCACCACGCAGCGAAGAGGCCGTGGCGCTCGACCGGGCCACGGAGCCGGGCGCCGGTGAGCCCCAGGGCCAGGCCCACCCACTGGTCGACACGGCGGTCGACCTCGGCCCGCACGGCATCGCCGGTGGCGGCGTCCCACCACTCGGCGGGCGTCATCGGCTGGCGGGCCGGTGCGGGCGCCTCGGGGGCGATGTCGAGGTCGGCGACGAGCACGTCGGTCACCTCGACGCGGGGGTCGGTGACCACCGGATCGTGCGGCCGCGGGGCACCGCCGGGGGCGGCTGCGGCCCGATGGGCGAACGCCTGGCGCAGGTCGTCGGCCGAGATGCGGCCCGAGGCCCACGCGTCGCGGTAGGCGCCGAGAGGCAGGTAGGCGTCGGCGCCGAACACGTGGGCGGCCACGACCGCGGCGTCCTCGAAGCGCAGGTGGTCGAGCCCGGCGAGGGGGTTGACGGCCGCCAGCTCGCTCAGCGGGGGAGCCGGCGGGAGCAGCTCGAGGGCCGCCTGGAGGGGGCTGAGGACGTCGGGGGCCAGCGCTGGCTCGAGGGGCAGGCCGCCGACCGGTGCCGGCGCCGCCGATCCCGCCGCCTGGTCAGGGGCGGCCACCAACGGGTTGCGTGGGGACGGGTGCAGGTCCTGCTCGGCGGCGCTCATCGCCGGACCTCCCCGACGGCGCGCTCCCTGACGGGGACTCGGACGGGCACGAGGGCCGGGGTCGACGGCCGGGCGGCGCCGAGGGCGAAGCGGAACATGGCATCCTCCAGGTGCGGGGTCGGGACGTGGCGGGCGATGCGGGTGGCCACCGCCGGGGCCGCGGCGGCCACCCCGGCGAGGGCAAGGGCCGGCCAGCCCAGGCCGTCGACGGTGGCCGCCCCAGCGAGCGAGGGCTCCAGGTAGGCGCCCAGGGCGGCCAGCAGGGCGACGTAGGCGGGGACGAGCACGGCGGTCGCGGCCACCCCGGTGAGCACGCCGCGAGCGTCGGGACGGTGGCGCAGCCAGCCGGCGAGGGCGACGGCGGCCGTGCCGAGGGCGAAGGCGACGAGCACGAGCGACGGGTCGTAGCCCGGCAGCCAGGCGACCGACGCACCCAGCACCAGGGCGGGAGCGGCGACCGCGAGCCCGGCCAGCCCGAGGGCGGCGGCCCGGCCGGGGCGGGGCGGGTCGATGACGGTCGCCCGGTGGCGGGCGCTCACGACGCCGCCCACGCCGAGGAAGGCGCCCGCCTTGTAGCAGGCGTGCCCGACGAGGTGGGCCACCGCGGCCACGGGCGCGCCGGCCGCCGTGGTCAGCAACAAGAAGCCGGTCTGGGCGGCGGTCGAGCGGACGAGGACGCCCTTGGCATCCGGTGTGACGGCCATGGCGCTGACCGAGGTGACCATCGTCCAGGCGGCGAGGCCCGCCAGCACCAGCCAGGCGCCGGGGAACGGCTCGAGCATGCCACCCAGGCGCAGGACCAGCACGGCTCCGGCGTTGACGACGCCGGCGTGCAGCAGCGCCGACACCGCGGTGGGGGCGGCGACCGTGGCGGGCAGCCACGCGTGGAAGGGCTGCTGGGCCGACCGGCTGGCCACGGCCACCACGAGCGCCATCGCCGCCAGGTACCAGGGCCAGCCCCCGCCGACCGCGGCGGCGACCTCACCGGGTGCCTGCAGGTCGACCGCGCCGGCCCCGGCGACGAGGACGGCCAGGGCCAGCACCAGGGCGGCGTCGCCCACGGCGATGGGCCGGCGCAGCGCGTCGCCTCCACCGCCGGCGGCGATCCGGGTGGTCGCCACCAGCCGCACGACCGCCACGCCGCCGGCGCACCAGGCGAGGGCCATCACCAGCGGGGACGCGGCGGTGGCCACCAGCAACGACGCCCCGGTGAGGGCCAACGACCACCGGAGGAACCCCGGGGCCGAGGGGTCGAAGCGCAGGGCCCGGCGGGCGTAGGTCTGCACCACGAGGCCGATGCCGCTCACCAGCACCACCAGGACGCCGGCCAGGCGGTCGACGCCCACCGCCAGGCGCCACGGCCGGTCGTCGGCGAGCACCAGCTCGAGGCGGGGGGTCGCGACGACCGCGGCGGCGGCGACGATCGACGCCGCGAAGGCCACGGCCATCACTGCGACGCCGGCCGCACTGCGGTCGGCGCCTCGCTGCGTCGGGGAGCCCGAGGAGAGGGGAGATCCGGTCAACATGCGAATCACAATACGTATGTTATGATTCGTCTGCAAGAGTTCGTATGTGTGACCTTCGTCGACGAACCTCTTTGCGGCGAACGGCTCAGCCCTGGAGCGCCCGCGCCACCGCGCCCCCGGTGACGGGGTTGTTGAGGTAGGGCTCGGGGTCGTGGGCCCGGTGGCCGTTGTCGACCAACCGGTCCTCGACCTCCGGCCCGAACCGCTCGGCCAGGCGGGCCACGTGGGCGGCCTTGTCGCCGACCGCCGCCACGTTCACCCAGCGGGCCACGCCGCCCGGCCAGGCGCCGAGGCCTCCGGTCGGGGCGGGCACCAGCGTGTCGAACACCATCGGTGAGCCGAGGGGGGAGCCCAGGGTGACGAGCGTGTGCACCCCCGGGTCGAAGCCGTTCGCGAGGCCCCGGTAGGCGACCACGCTGCCGAGCGAGTGACCCACGACGACACGCGTGTCGTCGGTGACCACGGCCGCGAAGCGCTCCCGCACCCGCTCGGCCAGGTCCGGTCGGGCCACCATCGTCGTCACCATGTCGACCGTGCGGTCGAAGGCGGCGGTGTTGGCCGCCATGTGGATGGCGCCGAGCAGGTCGCCCCCGCCGTCCATGTCACCGAGCGCCTTCGACACCTCGGCCCGGGCCTGGCGCACCGCCTCGGCCTCCTCGACCTCGGGATCGCGCCGGAACAGGTCGCCGTAGAAGCACACGGCGACGTCGGCGTCGGCCACGTCGATGCCGTGGTGCCACAGCCCGTCGCGCAGCGCGGGCAGCCAGCGCGCCTTCAGCTCGTTGGGGCCCCACAGCTCGTTGAACGCTCCGTGGACCAGCACGACCTTCGTCATGGCGACAGCTTGCCCGCTGGCGGGAGCGGGACGAGGGCGAACCGGGTGCGGGTCGTCAGCGGTGCTCGACCCGGTCGTCCACGACGCCGGCCTCGCCGGCCTCGACCGCCTCGGCGGCGCGCTTGAAGCCCTGGTTCTCGGTCTCGATGGCCTGACGGATCCGCCCGCCCACCAACCGCTCGAACAGCCTGCTGCCGAGCCCCGACACCTCCAGCGTGAGCAGGTTGCGGCACCCGGCCTCGGTGGGCTGCAGGCGGTGGCCGCCGACCATGGTGATCGGGCCCACCTTCGTCTGCCACACGAACCGCGAGCCGGGCTCGAGGTCGGTGACCGTCCACACCGCGGCGCGCTGGGCTGGCTGCTTCACCCGGGCCTGGCTGCCGAGGCGCATCTCGCCCTCGTCCAGGCGCTCGACGCGGGTGATGGTGGGGGTGAGGGAGGGCCATCGCTCCACGTCGACGGTGAGGTCCCAGACCCGCTCGACGGGTGCGGCGATGAGGAGCTCGCTGGTGATCATGGCTCCGAGCATGTACCATTTGGTACATGCCGTCAAGGGTCGACGCATCCGAGGGGAGGGGCCGGTGACGTCCGCTCGCGACGCGCTGCTGGAGACGGCCATGGCCCACGTCGCCGTGCACGGCATGAGCGACCTGAGCCTGCGGGAGCTGGCCGCCGGGATGGGCACGAGCCACCGCATGCTGCTGTACCACTTCGGCAGCCGCGAGGGCCTGGTGGCCGCCATCGTGGCGGCGATGGAGGACCAGCAGCGGGTGGCGCTGGAGGTGCTGGCCGACACCACCCTCGGCCCCCGGCAGCTCATCGAGGCGCAGTGGGCCCAGCTCACCGACCCTGCCGTGCGCCCGTTCGTGGGGCTGTTCTTCGAGGTGCTGGCGCTCGCCGTGCACGGCCGGCCCGGCACCGAGGGCTTCCTCGAGCAGCTGACCGCGCCGTGGCTGGACCTGGCCGCCCAGCTGGCCGAGCGCCTCGACATGCGCACCGACGTCGACGAGCTGCGCCTCGGCGTGGCCGTCATGCGCGGCCTGCTCGTCGAGGTGCTGGCGAGCGGCGACACCGAGGGGCCGACGGCCTCGCTCCAGCGGTTCCTCGACCTGTGGGAGGCCGGCGGGGGGCGCTGAGGTGAGCGTCGAAGCGGTTCGCACGGGCGCCACCGATGGGGGAGAGTGGCGGGCGTGAACCAGGGGGAACGCAATCCACACGCCGGCGCGCCGTTCACCGACGACGACGCCACCATCGCCCGCCGCCTCGAGGACGTCAGCATCCCGGCGCTGATGTGCTCGTTGGTGCACATGACCGGTGACCCGTCGTGGGTCCGGGGTGAGGTCCGCCCTCACGGCGCCATGATCAACGAGTACCAGGGCTACATGACCGAGGAGGAGAAGGCCGAGGTGCGCCGCCGGGCGCTGCCCGCCATCGCCGCCTACCGCGACGGCGGGTGCCAGCCGTTCATCCCCGACCGTGAGCTGGTCGAGGAGATGATGTCGTTCATCGTCGGGTCGCCCGTCGAGCACGAGGTCGTGCCGCTGTTCCTCGACGACCTGCACCTCGACGGCGCCGACAGCGGCGCCATCACGTGGGCCGACGAGATCGCGGCCGACGTCAAGGCCGACAGCCCCGTCGTGGTGATCGGCTGCGGTGAGGCCGGCATCCTCACCGGCATCCGCCTCGCCCAGGCCGGCATCCCGTTCACCATCGTCGAGAAGAGCGGCGGCCCGGGCGGGACGTGGTGGGACAACCGCTACCCCGGCGCCCGGGTCGACATCGGCAGCCACTTCTACTGCTACTCCTTCGAGCCGGCCGACCACTGGAGCGAGTACTACTGCCAGCAGCCCGAGCTGCGCGACTACTTCCAGCGGGTGGTCGACAAGTACGACCTGGGCCCCCACATCCGCTTCCACACCGAGGTCACCGAGGCCCGGTGGGACGACGACCGCCAGCGCTGGGCGGTGGAGCTGCGCACCCCCGACGGCGCAAACGAGACGCTCGACGCCCGCTTCGTGGTGAGCGCGGTGGGCGCGCTCAACCTCCCGAAGTACCCCGACATCCCCGGCATGGACGACTTCGCCGGCCCGTCGTTCCACTCGGCCCGCTGGCCCGACGACCTCGACATCGCCGGCAAGGACTTCGCCCTCGTCGGGGCCGGCGCCAGCGGCTTCCAGATCGCGCCCACCATCGCCGATGAGGTGAGCCGGCTCACCATCTTCCAGCGCACGGCGCAGTGGATGTTCCCCAACGCGAACTACCACAAGGCCGTGCCGGAGGGCGACGCCTGGGCGATCCGGCACCTGCCGTTCTACGGGCGCTGGTTCCGCTTCTTGATGTTCTACCCCGCGTCGGGGCTGAGCAACGAGCGCAACCGCATCGACCCGGACTGGGACGACGGGGGCCGGTCCATCAACGCGGGCAACGCCGAGACGCGCACGCTGTTCGGCGCCTGGATCGAGTCGCAGCTGCAGGACCGCCCCGACCTGCTCGAGGTCTGCATCCCCGACTACCCGCCCTCGGCCAAGCGCATGCTGCAGGACAACGGGTCGTGGCTGACCTGCCTGAAGAAGCCGAACGTGGAGCTGGTGCGCACCGGCATCGACCACGTCGAGGCGAACGGGATCGTGACCGTCGACGGCGCCTTCCACCCCGCCGACGTCATCTGCTACGCCACCGGCTTCCGGCACAACGAGTTCCTGATGCCCATCGACGTCGTGGGCCGCGGCGGGGTGGCGCTCCACGAGATGTGGGGCGACGAGCCCACGGCGTACCTCGGCATCACCGTGCCGCACTTCCCCAACCTGTTCTGCCTGTACGGGCCCGGCACCAACCTCGCTCACGGGGCGAGCCTCATCTACCAGTCGGAGTGCCAGGTCGACTACGTGTTGAGTGCCATCCACGAGGTGCTGGCCACCGGGCACCGCACCATCGAGGTCCGCCAGGACGTGCACGACGACTACGCCGAGCGCTACCAGAGCGAGATCCAGCAGATGGTGTGGGCCCACCCGTCGGTGCGCCACAGCCACTTCAAGAACCCCGACGGCAAGGTGTTCACCTTGTCGCCGTGGCCGATCCCGACCTACTGGGCGTGGACCCGGGCGGTCGACCCGGACGACTACGTGCTGACCTGAGAGCCCGCCGGCCCGGGCGCGGGCGGGTGCGGCCCGGCGCTCCACCACGGGGCAGGATTGAGCCGTGGCCGAGCCAGCTCCGAACGACGGACCCCCGGAGCGGGAGCCCGGGACCGAGGGCCGGATCGCCCGCCTGCGCGCCCGGGGAGAGGAGGTGGCGCGCCGGGGTGAGGCGTGGCTCGAGCGCCGGCGTACCGAGGCCATGCCGGTCGACCTGGCGGTCGAGTACTACGAGCGCGACCGCGACGCCTTCGCCTCGGTGCTCGGCGCGGCCATCGCCCTGCGGCTCTTCCTGTTCTTCGTGCCCGCCATGCTGCTCGTCACCGGCATCCTCATGCTCGTCGTGGGCCACGACGGCGTGCGCTCCATCGCCGAGCAGGGGGGCGTCACCGGGGGGTTGGCGAACCAGGTCGAGGAGGCGACGACGACGAGCCGCACCACCACCCTGGGCCTGCTGGTGGCCGCGCTCTGGCTGACGGTCTGGGGCGGCCGTTCGCTCACCAAGGTGCTGGCGGCGTGCTCGGCCGGCGCTTGGCGGATGACCGGTCGCCAGGGCCGTGCCACGTTCCGGATGGCCGTGGCCGTGACCACGCTGATCTTCCTCTTCGTGATCGTCGCCGGGGTGATGAACCGGCTGCGCGAGACCCAGGGCCTCGCCGTGATCACCACCTCCTGGCTGCTCGTCGGCGCCCTCTACGCCGTGGCGTGGTTCCTCGTATCGGCCACGCTCCCGCGCACGACCTCCGATCCCGGCGCGCTGCTGCCCGGGGCCCTGGGCGTGGGCGCCGGCTTCGCCGCGCTGCAGTGGTTCATGCAGTACTACCTGCCGACCAAGCTGGCGCACAGCACCGCCCTGGCCGGGAGCATCGGCGCGTCGGTCGCCGCCCTCGGGTACATGTTCTTCCTCGGGCGCATCATGGCGTCGAGCTTCATCCTCGACGCGGTCGTCTACGAGCGGCTCGGCAGCGTCTCGCACCTGTTCTTCTCGTTGCCGGTCCTGCGGGCCCTGCCGAGGCGGTTCCCCTCCCTCGCCCGGTACTTCGACCTCGACCGCGACGGGGAGCAGCCACCCTGAGTCGGGGACCATGGCGGGGACCTTCGGCCCTCACCCGGACCGGCTCGCCGCGCTTGACTCGGTGGGAGGCGCCGCCCCCGGACAGCGCGCGCCACGACCCGGAGGCACCGTGGCAGCGATCGACCCGATCACCGAGCCGAGCAAGGCCGACGTGCGGCGAGCCGTGCGCCGGTACCGCGAGGACGAGGAGCTCAAGCCCTACCAGGTCGAGCTGCTCAAGCTGCAGCGCCACCTCGAGGCCCACCACACCCGGATGATCGTGCTGTTCGAGGGGCGCGACGCGGCCGGCAAGGGCGGCACCATCCGGCGGGTGACCCGCTACATGAACGAGAAGCACTACCGGGTGGTGGCCCTCGGCAAGCCCACCGAGGAGCAGCGCACGCAGTGGTACTTCCAGCGCTACGTCGCCCAGTTCCCCCACGGCGGCGAGATGGTGCTGTTCGACCGCAGTTGGTACAACCGGGCGATGGTCGAGCCGGTCTTCGGCTTCTGCACCGACCGGGAGTACGGCGACTTCATGCGGGGCGTCACCGGCTTCGAGAAGGACCTGGTGCGCCAGGGCACCGTCTTGGTGAAGCTGTACTTCAGCGTCACCAAGGACGAGCAGCAACGGCGCTTCGACCGCCGCCGCACCGATCCGCTGCGGCAGTGGAAGCTCAGCGAGGTCGACGTGCAGGCCCAGGAGCACTGGGACGACTTCACCGAGATGAAGTACCAGATGCTCAGGCGCACCAGCACCGCCGAGGCGCCGTGGATGGTGATCCGCTCCGAGGTGAAGCACCTGGCGAGGCTCAACGCCATGCGGGTGATCCTCTCGTCGATCGACTACGAGGGCCGCAACCTCGACCTCGACTTCGTGCCCGACCCGAAGATCGTGGTGTCCGGCCACCACGAGCTCGAGCTGATGGAGGCCGAGCGGATCCGCAGCGGCCGCTTCACCAGCTGAGATCGCCGAGAGGCCGCCCGGTCGACCCCCGGCGGTCAGTTCGTACGACCTCACCCGTCGACCACCCGGGGCCGACCGGTCGAGGCGGGGCACCCGGCCTTCTATGGTTCCGGGGTACCGACTCAGGGGGTCACACGTGCAGGAGCTCACCCACCGATGGGAACCGCCGGCCGGCACCGAGGTGCTCTTCGCGCCCGGGAGCCCGTTCGAGCTGGCCGAGGAGGACGTGCTCGGCACCCGGCTCACCGTCTTCAAGCAGCGCTACCCCAACCTGCGGGCGCAGCTGCAGGCGGTCGTCGAGCGCAGCCCCGACGCGCCCCACCTGGTGTTCCCGGACCGGGGTCTGGAGCTGACCTTCGCCGACACCGCCGCGTCGGTGGCGCGCATCGCCCACGTGCTGGCCGGCCACGGCGTGGGCAAGGGCGACGTGGTCGGGTTCGCCGCCGCCAACGTGCCGGCCTACGCGGTCGCCTGGTTCGCCACCGTCTGCAGCGGCGCCATCGTGTCGAGCCTCAACGGCTGGTGGACCCCGAGCGAGCTGGCCTACGGCGTCGAGCTCACCGGGCCCAAGGTGATCGTCGCCGACGCCCGCCGGTTGGAGCGCCTGCGCGAGGTCGGCCTGCCCGACGGCGTGGTGCTCGTCGACGAGGTCGAGCTCGAAGCGCTCCTCGGCCCGGCCCGCGACGACGACCCCGCCCTGCCCGAGGCCCCGATCGCCGAGGACGACCCGGCCATCATCTTGTTCACCAGCGGCACCACCGGCCGGCCCAAGGGCGCCACCATCTCGCACCGCCAGTTCGTGCACTGCGCCCAGTCGGCCATCCTCGGCGGCGCCATGGGGTTCGTGCTGAACCCGCCGCCGGCCGACGCCCCGCCCCGGCCCCAGCCCTCCACCTTGTGCGTGTCGCCGCTGTTCCACGTGTCCGGCGCCCTGCCGCTGTCGATCTCCACCGCCACCGGCCAGAAGATGGTGTTCCCGCCGGTCGGCAAGTGGGACGAGGTCACCCACCTCCAGCTCACCCAGGACCACCACGTCGGCGCCTGGAGCGGTGTGCCCACCCAGTTCTGGCGGCTGCTCGAGCACCCGCGCTTCGACGAGTTCGACACCACCTCGGTGGTGACCATCGGCGGCGGTGGCGCGGTCTTCGCCCCGGAGCTGTTCAAGCTCGCCGCCCGCAAGATGCCCTGGGCCCGCTTCGGCGTCGGCTACGGCATGAGCGAGACGCTCGGCTCGGGCTCCCGGCTGGGCGGCGTCACCATGGACACTCACCCGGCGTCGGTCGGCGCCGTCGAGCCGCTGTGCGAGATCCAGATCCGCGGCGCCGACGACCAGCCGGTGCCCGACGGCGAGGTCGGCGAGATCTGCATCCGGGGCGCCTGCGTCTTCCTCGGCTACTGGAACAACCCCGAGGCCACCGCCGAGGCGCTCGACGCCGACCGCTGGTACCGCACGGGCGACTTCGGCCGCTTCACCGACGGCGTCCTCCAGCTCGAGAGCCGCATGCGCGACCTCATCATCCGCGGCGGCGAGAACGTCTACCCCATCGAGATCGAGAACCGGCTGGTCGAGCACGACGCCATCGCCCAGGCGTGCGTGGTGGGGGTGCCCCACCACCAGCTGGGCCAGGAGGTCGCTGCCGTGGTGGTGCTCCACGAGGGCGCCGAGCTCGACGCCGACGGCGTGCGGGCCTGGGTGGGCGAGGCGCTGGCCGCCTACAAGGTGCCCGCCCACGTCACCTTCCGTGACGACCTGCCCTACAACGCCACCGGCAAGGTGCTGAAGAACAAGGTCGAGGAGGAGCTCACCGCCGAGCTGCCCTCCTGACGCGCTTCTGGTGGAGGTCTGCCCCCCGATTCGGGGGGCAGACCTCCACCAGAACGGCACCGGGCGGGGGGAGGGAGCGAGCCGGGCGGGCGGGCGGTGCGGGCCTAGTGGGCGCCGGCCGGCTCCAGCACCAGGTCCTCGACGGGTCGGGTGCGCTCGAGCGGTGCCGGCACCGGCTCGTCGTGGCCCTCCACGTCGAGGTGGGGCAGCGCCCGGTCGAGCCAGCGGGGGATCCACCAGTTGCGGTCGCCCAGCAGCTCCATGGTGGAGGGAACCAGCACCATGCGCACGACGGTGGCGTCGACCAGCACCGCGGTGGCCAGGCCGAGCCCGACGACCTTGGCGATGACCTGGTCGCCGAGCATGAAGGCGGCGAACACGGTGACCATGATGGCGGCGGCCGCGGTGATCACCCGCCCCGTGCGGGCCATGCCCCGGGCGACGGCCCCGGCGTTGTCGCCGGTGGCGAGGTAGTCCTCCCGGATCCGGGACAGCAGGAACACCTCGTAGTCCATCGACAGCCCGAACAGCAGGGCGAACATCATCATCGGGGTCCACGCCGGCACCGGCGTCGACTCGCTGATCCCGACGAGGTTGCCCAGCCAGCCGCCCTGCAGGGCGAGGGCCATCACCCCGTAGGCGGCGCCGATGGCCAGCAGGTTCATGGCCGCCGCCTTGAGCGCCACCAGCACGGAGCGGAACACCACCAACAGCAGGAGGAACGACACCGCGATCACCGCCGCGATGAACCACGGCAACCGGGCTCCCATGTAGGCGCTCTCGTCGGCGAAGGCGGCGATGGCGGCGCCGACGTAGACGCGGGCCGGGCTGCCCTCGGTGGCCGTCGGGACGACGTCGTCGCGCAGGCGGTGCAGGAGGTCCACCGTCGCCTGCTCCTGTGGGCCGGTCGTGGGCAGCACCGTCAGCGCCGCGGTGTCGCCGGCGTCGTTGAGCCGGGCGGGCAGCACCGCGGCCACCCCGTCGGTGGCGGCCAGCGCCGAGGTGAGCCGGTCGAGCACGGTCGGGTCGCCGTCGAGCTCCACCGCCACCAGGTACGGGCCGTTGGCGCCCTTGCCGAAGGCGGTGGCCACCGTGTCGTAGGCCCGGCGGCTGCTCAGCGACGTCGGGTTGGTGCCGGCGTCGGGGTACCCGAAGCGCATGCTGGCGTAGGGCACGGCCAGCAGGATCAGCACGGCCAGGGCGGCGGCGCCGGTGACGACCGGGCGGCGCTGCACGACGTGGCTCCAACGGGCCCACAGGCCGCGCTCGCCCCGGTCGCCCTTCACGAACGGCAGCCGCAGCCGGTCGATGTTCGTGCCGATGAACCCGAGCAGGGCGGGCAGCAGCGTCAAGGAGGCGATCAGCACCACCAGCACGCAGGTGACGGTCGCCGCCGCGGTGCCGTACAGGTAGTCGAGGCCCATGGCGCACAGGCCCACCAGCGAGATCACGACCGTGCCGCCGGCGAACACCACCGCCCGCCCCGCTGTCGTGATGGCCAGCACCACCGCGGCCTCGGGGCCGTGCCCGTCGCCCAGGGCGGTGCGGTAGCGGGTGACGATGAACAGCGCGTAGTCGATGCCGACGCCGATGCCGATCATCGTCATGATCATGGTGGCCCAGTCGGGGATGACGAACAGGTGCAGCAGCAGCTGGGCCACCGCCAGCGACAGGCCGACCCCGAACAGGGCGACCACGATCGGCAGGCCAGCCGCCAGCACCGAACCGAAGGCGACGAGCAGGATCAGCAGGGCGGCGATCATGCCGATCTGCTCGGACCCCGCCTCGGTGCTCTCGGCGTTCTGGGCCGCCGGGCCGCCCGTCTCGACGGTGAGGCCCTCGCCGCTGCCCCGAGCGGCGGCGTGCAAGATGGCCTCCACGGCCGACACCGGCACCTTCTCGGTGGTGGCGTCGAGCTGCACGGTGGCGAGGGCCACGGTGCCGTCGGGCGAGACGGCCGTCGGGCGCACGTCGGTCACGTGCCCCAGGCCTCGGACCTCGGCCTGCACCGCGTCGATCCGCGCGGCCACGGCGGGGTCGGCGACGCCGGCGGGGGCCTCGAAGACCAGCTGCACGGTGTCGCCCGACTGCTGGGGGAAGCGCTCCGACAGCAGCTGCTGCACCGTGGCCGAGTCGCTGCCCGGCATGGCGTAGTCGACTCGGTGCTCGCCGCCGGCCACCCGGCCGAGCACCATGGTGCCGACCAGGGCCAGCACCCAGGCGGCGACCACCAGGCGCCGCCGCCGGTACATCGTGCGTGCGAACGTCGCCAGCATCACGCCACCCCCACCAGCGGGCGCCCGAAGGCGCGCTCGGTCAGGCGGGCGTGCGACCCGCGGGTGAGCCGGTACAGGACCCGCATCGGCATCGGCGCCCCGCCCAGGACCTTCGCGACCTGCTCGGGGGTCATGGTGGACACGACGAACGGCACGGTGAACGCGGCCTGGCGTCCGATGCCGAGCGACTTCATGGCGGCGGCGTCGACGGCCTCGTACTCCTCGGCGTCGAAGTGGCGCTCGAAGAGCGGCAGGACGTCGCGGTCCTCGAAGTCGAGGTGCTCCTCCATGTGCTCGGCCAGCTCTCGGGTCAGCACCGCCAGCTCCGGCGCCGGATCGCCCCGGCGGACGTGGTCGACGGCGGCGCCGATGGCGTCCATCAGGTCGTCGAGGTGGTGGTGGTCGGCGTCGGTGCGGGTGATCAGGTCGCCCGCCACGGCCACCCGCTCCACCAGGGCCGGGAAGAAGAAGTCGTCCTCGATGGTGTGGTGGGCGAGCACCTCGCCGGCGTAGCCCCGCCAGTAGCGGGCGTAGGCGCGGCGGCGGGCCTCGTCCGCCCCGGGGAGGGCGGTGGCCCCCTCGGCCAGGCTGCTGGCACCCACGCGCAGGGCCCGGTGCACGCAGCGGTAGGCGGTCAGGTCGGGTGTGCCGGTGGCGGTGGTCGTGGTCATGGTGATCCCCTCCGTGTCGTGGTGGAGGGACCGTCACACGAGCCGGTTGCGGCCGGCTTGGGGCTACTTGGAGATCGCTTGGCGCTCGGTCGTGCGGCGCTGCAGCAGGGGCAGGTCCCGGGACCGGGCGAGCTCCGCGGCCTGGTGCAGGTCGGCGTCGTCGCCGGTCAGCTCGTGGCGGGCGAGCAGGGCCCGCACCAGCCAGGGCACGGCGCCGGCCCGCCCCAGGAGCTCGACCGAGGCGTCGAGGTGGCCGCGAGCGGCCTCGGGCTCCCCGACCAGGGTGGCGATCCGCCCGAGCGCCAGGTCGACGTCGCCGATGGCGCTGCCCGTGCCCGCGCTGGCGAGGCGTCCGGCGTAGGGCTCGAGGACCTCCCGCAGGGCCAGCGCGCCGGCTCGGTCGCCGAGCGCCACCCGGTTGTGGGCGGCCGCTCCGGCGTAGCCGAGCAGCATCCACGTGTCGAGCAGCGGCGGGAGCGAGGCGACCAGCGGCTCGGCCCGCTCGGGGTGGCCCATCTCGAGGTAGGCGAGCGCCACGGCCTCGCCGAAGAAGGGGGCGTAGGCGCTCTGGAGGATGACGGGTGCGACCTCGTCGACGAGGGCGAGGTCGTCCTGCTCGCACCCGACGATCGTCAGGTACGCCGCCCGGAACGGGTCGGCGGCCCAGCGGCGGGTGCGGCGGTAGAGCTCGTAGGTCTCCTCCAGCAGGGCCCGGGCGCCCCCCAGCTCGCCGCAGGTGCTGTCGATGGCGAGCTGGAAGAACCCGAGCTGGGTGACCAGGGCCGGCGTGCCCAGCCGGGCGGCGATGGCGCGCGCGCGGGCGACGCGCTGGCGGGTGAGGCCGACGTCGCCCTCCTCCCAGCTCACGCTGGCTGCCCCGAAGAGGGCCACCGCCTCCATCTCGGGCGTGGTCGGCTCCGCCTCCACCAGCGCCAGCAGCTCCTCCGCCGCGGCCTTCCGTGGCGCCAGGCAGCTGGGGCGCCACAGCGACTGGTTCCGCTTGTGCAGGGACCGGGCCAGCACCTCCCGGTCGCCGGTGGCGCGGGCGACGGCCACCGCCTCGGCGCTGATCGCCTGGATCTCGTCGGGCGGCAGCTGCCAGTAGGCGTTGTCGGCGAGGGCGCCGAGGGCCAAGGCCTTCTCGACGGTGGGCTCGTCGGGCAGGGCGGCCACCGCTCGCTGCAGCGCACCGAGCGCGTCGACGCCGCTCAGCGCGATCTCGCCCGCCAGCCACAGGCCCTCGGTGTTCATGGCGGCGGCCGGGGCCGCCACCATCGCCGGGTCGCCCGTGGCCAGGCCCAGCTCGATGGCGGCCACCAGCGGCTCGTAGGCGGGGGCCACCGCGTCGGCCCTCAGCAGGGCCCGGCCGGCCTCGAGCAGGGCGTCGTGGCGAGCCCGCAGGTCGCGGGGGCGGGCCACCTCGACCGCTCGGGCGGCGCGCTGCCAGTGGTCGGCGGCGTCCTCGTGGGCCAGGCGGGCGGCAGCGAGGCGGGCGGCGGTCACCGACCAGGTGTAGGCGTCGTCGGCCACCCCGGCGGCCGCGCCCTCGAAGGCGTGGTGGGCGATGGCGACGACGTCCTCGTCGAGCTGCCCGCCGCGGAGGCGCAGCAGGGCGCTGGCGATGGCGGCGTGGAGGCGGGCCCGGCGGATGCTGCTCAGCTCGGCCACCAGGGTGTCGGTCACCAGGGCGTGGGCGAACTGGAACCTCCCCGGACGGTCGTGGTCGCCCACCAGGGCGGCGTCGAGCGCCGGTTCGAGCCGGTCGAGGACCGTGCCCGGGTCGGTCTCGGCCACTGCGGCCAGCACGTCGAGGTCGAACGTGCGCCCGATGACGCTGGCCGAGGTGAGCAGCCGCTGGGTCTCGACCGGCAGCTTGGCGATCCGGCGCCGGATCACGTCCTGCACCGCGGCCGGCACCGTCGAGGCGCGAGCGGCGGTCTCGACGTCGGCGAGGCGGCCTTCGGCCGCGAGCAGCTCGACCACCTCGCCCACGAAGAAGGCGTTGCCCCCGGTGCGGTCGTGGACGAGGCCGGCCACGGTGGGCTCGGCGCGCTCGCCGGCGCGCAGGGCGATCCAGCGGCCGACATCGGCCTCGCTCAGCCCGGCGAGGTCGAGCCGCAGCGCTGTGGGCTGCCGGGCCATCTCGGCCAGGCAGTCGACGAGCGGTTCCGGGGCGTCGAGGCCCACCGGGCGCACCGTGACCACCAGCAGGGTGGGCGTGCGGCGGAGCTCGCCGGCGACGAACTCCAGCACCCGCAGGCTGGCGGGGTCCGCCCACTGCAGGTCGTCGATGACGAGCACGAGGGGACGGGTCGCCGAGGCCAGCACCTGCGCCACGGCGGCGTGCAGGGCCAGGCGGTCCGCCACCGGGTCGCCGTCGATGACGTCGTCGTCGGGCAGCAGCGAGTCGACCAGGTCGCCCTCGACCACCCCGGCGTCGGCGAGCTGGCGGCCGAGCTGGACGCACGGCCAGTAGGCCGCCTGGGCGGCCGACTCCGGGCACCGGGCCCACGCCACGACCGCCGCGCCGGCGCGGGCGGCCAGCTCCTCGGCCAGGCGGGTCTTGCCGATGCCGGGCTCCCCGCTGATGACGACGGGCCGGCCGCCGTGGTGGCCGACCTGGCCCAGCGCCTCGACCAGCAGCTCGAGCTCGTGCGACCGGCCCACGAAGGGGCGCCCGTCGGGCCGCTCCAGTGCGCTCGCGGCATCCCCGCCGGCGGTCGCGCCAGGGGCGGGCGCTGCGGGCGCTGCGGGCGCGGGCCGCGCGGGCGGCGCTGGGACCGACCCGCGCCCGGGCGCGTCGAGCGCGGGTGACTGCTCGAGGATGGCCTGCTCGAGCGAGCGCAGCTCGCGGCCGGGCTCGATGCCGACCTCCTCGACCAGCACCCGTCGGGCACCGTCGAGCGAGGCCAGCGCCTCTCGTTGGCGGCCCGACCGGTAGAGGGCCAGGGCGAGCTGAGCGCGGAAGCGCTCGTGGTAGGGGTCGTCGGCGATCGCCGACTCGAGCAGCGGCACCACCTCCGCGTGGCGCCCGAGGGCCAGCGCCGCGTCGACGCGGTCCTCGATGGCGCGGGCGCGGTCGCGCACCAGGCCCGCCGTGGCGTCCGCCACCCAGGCCTCGTCGGCGAGCTCGGGCAGCAGCGGCCCCTGCCACAGGGCCAGCGCCTCGTCGAGGGCGGCGATCGCCTGCTCCAGCGCACCGGCCCCCAGCAGGGACCGGCCCCGCTCGGCGGCGGCCGCCGCACGCCACAGGTCGACGGCGCCGGGGTCGACCTCCAGGGCGTAGCCGGCGGGCCGGGTGACCAGCACGGTGGGCTGCTGGCGCGGCCGCCGGCCCGGTTCGAGCACCTTGCGCAGGTTCGACACGTAGGCCTGCAGCGAGCCCTCGGCACGCGGAGGCGGCTCGTCGCCCCAGACCAGGTGGATGAGGCGGTCGGCGGTCACCGGCCGCCCGCGCTCGAGCAGCAGCGCGGCCAGCACGGCGCGCTGCTTGGGACCACCGAGGTCGATCGCCTGGTCGCCGTCGCGCACCGCCAGCCCGCCGAGGAGCGAGAACTCCATGGCCCTCCATGGTGCCAGAACACCCACCGGGATCGGAGCGAGGACGACGAGGTTCGATCGCCGCGAACGGCCGGAGGCACTTCGGTGCCCCGCTAGCCTGCCCGGCCATGTCGATCCACACCGGTGAGAAGGTCCCCGACGTCGAGGTGTTCGTGATGGGCGAGCAGGGTCCCCAGAAGGTCTCCTCGCGAGAGCTGCTCGGCACGGGCCGGGTGGTGCTGTTCGCCGTGCCCGGCGCGTTCACCCCGGGCTGCTCCAAGGTGCACCTCCCCGGCTTCGTGGAGGGTGCCGAGGAGCTCAAGGGCAAGGGCGTCGACACCATCGTGTGCACGGCGGTGAACGACGCCTGGGTCATGGAGGCCTGGGCCAACGACCAGGGCGTCGGCGACGACATCGTCATGATGGGCGACGGCAGCGGCGCCTTCGCCGACGCCATGGGCCTGGTCCTCGACGGCAGCAGCTTCGGCCTCGGCAAGCGGTCCAAGCGCTACGCCGCCATCGTCGAGGACGGGGTGGTCACGCACCTCGCCGTCGACGACTCCGGCATCGAGCTCAGCTCGTGCTCGAACGTCCTGTCGCTGCTCTGACCAGCGCGTCGAGCAGCGGTCGCTGGCTCTCGAGGATCCGCCGGCGGGCCTCCTCGAGGCCGAACCACTCGGCCCGGTCGACCTCCGGGTAGTTCCGGAGGCGGCCCGAGCCGCGTGGCCATTCGACGGCGAAGGAGTTGCTGACCACCGTCGCCGGGTCGAGGTCGCCCTCGACGGCCCAGGCCAGCACCCGCTTGCCGCCCTTCTGGCGCACCTCCCCCAGAGGGACCGCCGGGCCGTCGGGGGCAGCGCGGCCCAGCTCTTCGAAGAACTCCCGGCGCGCCGCGGCCAGCGGGTCCTCGCCGTCGACGTACTCGCCCTTGGGGATCGACCACGCGCCCTCGTCGCGTCGGGCCCAGAAGGGGCCGCCGGGGTGCACCAGGAGCACCTCGGTCGACCCGGTGGGCGACGTGCGGTGCAGGAGCAGGCCGGCGCTGCGGACGGGCATGGCGTCGACGGTAGCGACCGTCGAGGTCAGGACACCCGGAGCCGCGACGCCCGGACGGGGGTGTCCCACCCGCAGGAGTGCAGCCGAGCCGCCCACGACGAATCGCCGGGCGAGATGGTGCCGAGCACGAGGCCGAACTCGTCGTGGCAGTAGCCGAGCCACAGGGCCGTGGCGTGGGAGACGCCGTCGAGCTCCAGCGAGGTCCCGTCGGCGAGGGTCAACGACAGGCGGCCCTCCGGGCTGGCGGCCGGCACCTCGTCGCTGGTCCACACCAGCGCCCGCACCCGCCGCTCGCGCCGCCCCTCCGGCATCCGGGCCAGCACGAGGGCGTGGCGTTCCCGAGCCAGCTCCGAGCGGATCGCCGCGTCGAGGGCCACCAGGTCGGCGACGTCGCCCGGGTCGAAGAGCTCCCGCGCCCAGTCGCCGTCGGCCGCCGAGGGCCGAGGTGCCGCGGGCACGGTGAGCCAGCGGGAGCGGTCGGCGGCGCGGCCATCGCGCGGGTGACCGGGTCCGCCTCGGGCCTGCGGCTGTGCCCTCCTTGAGCGGTCCAGCCGGCGCGCCACGAGGGCCACGGCGGTGGCCACGACCGTGACGAGCACCAGGGACGGCATCTGACCAGGGTCGACCCCGGGCGGCGCGATCCGGTGCGCGACCGGCGTGAACCTGGGCACGTGTGGCCGATGACCGGCCTTCCGACGCCCCTGTCAGCCGGGCTCCGGGGCCACCGCCACGGCCGAACCGGGCGCGTCGGTGGCCCAGCGCCAGCGAGCTGCCAGCACGAAGAGCACCATCAGCGCTGCGGTGCCGACGAACACCGGGCCCCGGCCGAAGGCGTCGTAGGCGGCGGCCCCGCCGAGTGCGGCGATCCCGGCCACGGCCAGGCCCGTGGCTCCGAGGAGCCCCTGGCCGGTGGCGAGCTGGTCGGGCGGGCTGGCGATGGCGACCGCGACCTGGTTGCCCGGGAGGGTGAAGGCGTCGGCCATGGCGTGCACGCCGGAGAGGGCGATGAGCGCCCACAGGGGGGCGAACCCGTAGGCGCCGGTGCAGGCCGCGGCGACCGCGATGCTTACCGTCACGACCCGCAGCGGCCCCCGGCTCTGGGCGAGCGCGCCGCCCTTCGGCGCGAAGAGGATCATCGGGATGGTGAAGAGGCTGAGCGTCAGGCCGATGAGCCACGTCTCGGCGCCGAGGTCACGCAGCAGCACCGACCACAGGGCCTCGAACATCCCGATGGTGAGGTAGAAGGCGATGGCCGTGCACAGGGCCGACTGCACGGTGGGCAGGCGCAGCAGGCTGCGCACGGCGCGCGTCGCCGAGCCGGTGGCGCCGGCCTCGAGGTCGAGGCGGGACAGCACGACCAGCACCGCCCCGTAGAGCACGGCGAGAGCGGCGAACGGCGCCCGCAGCCCGACCAGCTGGGCCAGCACGGCGGCGAGGATCGGGCCGAGCACGAAGCCGGTGACGTCGAAGGCCGTTTGGGTGCCGAGGTTGGCTCCGACCCGACCGGGGTCGCCGGCGATCACCAGGCGGCGCACCGCCGGCCCGACCATGCCCGAGCCGAGGCCGATGAGCAGGCGGGCGCCCACCCACGCCCACAGGTCGACGGCCACGACCATGCCGACCATCCCGGCCGCGGCCACCGCCACCCCCGTGCGCACCATGAGCGCGGTGTGGCCGCGGTCGGCGTAGCGGGCCAGGAGCACCTGGCTGGTGAACCCGGTGGCGAACCCGGCGAAGGCGATGAGGCCCACGTCGGCGTCGCTGAAGCCGAAGCGGTCACGGATGTCGGCGAGCAGGGTGAAGATGCCGCCGTAGCCGAGCGACATGACCGCGGTGAGCAGGAACAGCACCAGCAGGGGCCGGCGCGCCGCCCTCGGACCGTCGGCCTCCACGCCCTGCTCGCTCATGTCACCCCCCGGCAGCTGCGGCGGCCCAGCCGGGCGGCTGCGGCCGCTCAGGCCCTCAGCTGCGCCCGTCGCTGGGCGGCCGGACGGTCAGCCCTCGAAGGGACGGGTCTCGGGCAGGCGCACCAGCGGGATGGTGCGCTCGGTGCGGGTCTGGTAGTCGGCGTACCAGGCGCGGTCCTCGAGCAGCAGCGCCCAGAGCCGGTCGCGCTCCTCGCCCTGCTCGAGGATGTCGGGCACCGACCAGAACTGGCCGCCCTGCACCCGCACGAGCACCTCGGGGTTGGCGTCGCGGTCGCGCAGGTTGAGGAACCACGCCGGGTGCGCCTCGGCGCCGGCGAAGGAGGCCACCACCACCCGCACGCCGTCGGGGTCGCGCCAGAACGGCAGGGCGATCTTGTGCTCGTTGCCCGACTTGCGACCGATCGTGCGGATCAGCACGTGGTGCATGCCCGCCTGGACCCACACCGCGTCGTCGTCGGTGCTCTCCATGGCCTGGACGTGCATCTTGCTGATCTGCGGGATCTCGTCGTGCGACGGCGTCTCCCACGCCTGCTCGACCTTCTGATCGGTCGCCATGACCGGCCCCCTTGCTCGTGCGTCGGAGCCACGAGTCTGGCAGATGGCGCGACCAGGCCGGTCAGGCCGGTCAGCCCGGTCAGCCCGGTCAGGCCGGTCAGGCCGGTCAGGCCGGTCAGGCCGGTCAGGCCGGTCAGGCCGGTCAGGCCGGCGCCGCCGGCGTCGCCGGGCGCGGGCCGACCAGGGCTGGGCCCGCAGCGCTGCGGCTACGCGGCGGTGTCGCCGTCGGAGGACCCACCCATCGTGGGGTCCTCGGCGTCGGCCTGGGCCGGTCCCTTGCGGTCGGCCAGGGACTGCTCCACCTCGGCGTCGCCGCCCTCGGCCGGCTCGTCGGTGTGGACCACTCGTTCGGGATTGCGGTTCGTCGTCATCCCCGGCACCTACCCGCGGGTGGTCCGTCGGGTGCCAAGCTGGCTCACGTCGTCACCGTGCTCACCTCGTGAGCCGACTCTGGGGGTTCCGCTGGCATGGACGTGGGCGCCGCGCTGGTCATCGGGGGCACCGGACCCACCGGCATCCACATCGTGCGGGGGATGGTCGAGCGTGGCTGGCGGGTCACGATCCTGCACCGGGGCACCCACGAGCGCCCCGAGACCCCCGACGAGGTGGTCCACCTCCATGCCGACCCCTACGACGCCGATGCCCTGGCGGCCGTGCTCGACGGTCGGCGCTTCGACCTGGTCGTCGCCATGTACGGGCGCCTGCGCCGGATCGCCGAGCTCACCGTGGGGGTGGCCGACCGGTTCGTGTCGGTGGGCGGGGTGCCGGCCATCCGCGGCTGGATGAACCCGTGGCTGTTCGAGCCCGAGGGCCTGCCCGTGCCGGTCGACGAGTCGGCTCCGACGGTCGCCGAGCCGGCCGAGGACGAGAAGGGCTATCGGGTGGCCCGCACCGAGGAGGTCGTGTTCCGCCACCACCCCGACGCCGCCCACTTCCGCTACCCGTACGCCTACGGGCCGCTGCAGGTCGTGCCCCGGGAGTGGAGCATCGTGCGGCGCATCCTCGACGGGCGGCGCCGGATCGTCGTCGCCGACGACGGGCTGACGCTGCACCACCACGGCTACACGGAGAACCTCGCCCACGCCGTGCTGTGCGGCATCGACCGCCCCGACGACGCCGCGGGGCACGTGTTCAACTGCGGCGACGAGGAGGTGCTGTCGACCCGCCAGGTGGTGGAGCTGGTGGCCGCCGCCCTCGGCCACGAGCTCGAGATCGTGTCGATGCCCCACGAGCTCGCCACCCCGGCACGGCCGCTGCTGGCCCAGCCTGCGACCACCCATCGGGTGCTCGACACGTCGTTGCTTCGGCAACGGTTGGGCTACCGCGACGTGGTGCCGGCCCGGCAGGCCGTGGCCCTCACCGCCCGCTGGCTGGCCGAGCACCCCATCGCCCCCGGTGCGCCCGAGGAGCACGTGCTCACCGATCCGTTCGACTACGAGGCCGAGGACCGGCTCATCGACGCGTGGCGGGCGGCGCTCGCCGCCATGCCCGCGGTGGCCTTCGCGCGCGAGCCCGGTGTGGGCCTCGCCTACAGCGGACCCGGTGGCCGCCCCCGCACGCAGCCGACCTTCGTGGAGTAGCCGCGGTCCCCACCCGACGGCGGCTCGACCCGACGCGGGTGTCGGCCCGGCGCCTAGCGTCGCCGGTCATGGCGTTGCGTGTGGTGGTGTGGGGGACGGGGAACGTGGGCCGGCCGGCCATCCGGGCCGTGGCCGGCCACCGCGAGCTCGAGCTGGTCGGGGTGGTCGTGTCGAACCCGGCCAAGGTCGGCCGTGACGCCGGCGAGCTGGCAGGCATCGAGGCGTTGGGCGTGGTGGCCACCGACGACCCGGCGGTGGCGCTGGGCGACGACGTCGACTGCGTCGTCTACGCCGCCACCGCCGACACTCGACCCATGGAGGCCTACGCCGACCTCGACCGGCTGCTGCGGGCGGGGCGCAACGTGGTGTCGACGTCGTTCTATCCGCTGCTGCACCCGCCGTCGGCCCCGGCGCCGCTGCTCGAGGTGGTGGGCGACGCGTGCGCGGCGAGCGGCGCCTCCGTGTTCGTGTCGGGCATCGACCCGGGGTGGGCCCTCGACATCCTGCCCGGGCTGCTCAGCGGGGTGAGCGCCTCGATCGAGCAGATCCGGGTGCACGAGCTGTTCGACTACGCCCTCTACGACGCGCCCGACGTGGTGCGCGACGTGATCGGGCTGGGCGGCCCCATGGACGCGCTGCCGCTCATGTTGCAGGAGCCGTCGCTGCTCATGGTGTGGGCACCGATGGTCCGCATCCTCGCCGACCTGCTGGCCGTGGACCTCGAGGGCATCACCACCTCGGTCGAGCGCCGACCCCTGGAGCGCACCGTCGAGGTCCCGGGCATGGGAACCTTCGAGCAGGGCACGCTCGGCGCCTTCCGCTTCGAGGTGACCGGCACGGTCGGCGGCCGCCCGCTGCTGGTGGTCGAGCACGTCACCCGCATCGACGACGAGTGCGCGCCGGAGTGGCTCCGGCCGGTGTTCCCGGGCGGCGAGCACCGGGTGACCATCTCCGGCCACCCCGACCTGACCGTCAGCGTGCACGGCACCGAGCCGGGCGAGCCGGGAGCCGCCGGCGGGGGCAACGCCACCGCGGCCAACCGCATCGTGAACGCCATCCCTGCCGTGGTGGGCGCCCCGCCCGGGCCGGTGCACCCCCTCGACCTGCCCCCGATCACCGGCGCCGCCCAGCTGCGCCTCCGCTGAGCCGCTCTGCTCCCGCGCCACCTGTCGCGTGGTGCGGTGGAGGTGGGTTGGTCAGGGCACGAAGTCGTCGAGCAGGGCGGCCAGCTCGAGGGGCGTGTCGCCCTGCACGCTGTGACCGGCCTCGGCCACGTGCTCCACCCGGGCGGAGGGCTGGCGACGCAGCAGCTCGGCCTCGTCGGCGTCGTCGACCACCGACTGGGCCCGCATGCCGCGCACCAACATGAGCGGCACCGACACCCGGCCGAGCGCGTCCCACAGGTCGCCGAAGTCGGGATGGGCGCCGCCCCCGCCCTCCTCGCGGAAGCGGCGGTAGCGCCACACCCAGCTGCCGTCGTCTCGCTGCACGGCGTTGTGGAGGATCCCCCGGCGCAGCGACGACTCGGTGCGCGTGGGGTTGAACTCGATGGTGCGGGCCAGCAGCTCCTCGAAGCTCGGGAAGGTCTCCGGGCCGTCGATGAACTGCACGATCGACTGCGCCTTGTCGCCGTCGACGCCAGGGGTCACGTCGAGCAGCACCAGGCGCGGCACCAGCTCGGGGTGCCGGTCGGTGAGGGCCAGCGCGGTCATGCCGCCGAGGGACATGCCGACCACGGCGCGCGCCCCGGGTGCGAGGGCCCTGACCACGACGGCCACGTCGTCGGCGTTCGCCCACACGTCGAGGCTGCCCCCGATGCCGCCGTCGGAGTGCCCGTGGCCGGGCAGGTCGATCGCCACGAGGGGCCGGTCGAGGGCGAGGGCGACGGTGTCCCACGTGTGGGCGTTCTGGGCGCCGCCGTGCAGCAGCACCAGCTCGGCCGGCCCCTCGCCCCACACCAGCGCGGAGAGCCGTCGGCCGGGCGCCACCTCGACCGACTGGCGCCGGACGGCGGGTGGTCCGTCGTAGGCGATGCCGTACTCCTCGGCGTTCTCGTGGAAGTACGCGAACTCGTCGTAGGCGATGCGATCGGCCATGGTCCCCTCCGTGGTGCCCGGCCGCTGCGGGTCGACCGGAGACGACAGCATGCCCCGGATCCGACGTCCGGCCGGTGGTGGTCAGGTGTGGCTAGGGTCGCCGGGTGGCCGTCGTGATCCTCGCCATCGTGTTGGGTGTGGTCGCCGTGGTGGCTGTCGCCGCCCTGTGGCGCGTGCGGGTGCTCACCCGGCGCCTGGCCGCCGCGGTGGCCCGAGCCGACGGGGCCGAGGCCAAGGTGGCGGCGGGCCTCGAACGGGAGGCGGCGCTGGAGGAGCGCCACCAGCAGATGACCGCGGAGCGCCGCCGGTTCGAGGAGTCGATCGCCGAGCTCGAAGGTGAGCGCTCGCGCCTGAAGCGCTCGCTCGACGAGGGGTCCGGTGAGGTCCAGCGGCTCCGCTCGGACCTCTCGCACCGGGCCGACGAGCTGGCGGTGGCGCAGGGCGCGGCTCGGGTGGCCGAGGCCGCGGCTGCGGCGGCGGTCGCCCAGGCCGACGCCTCCCACGAGGAGCTGGTGGAGGCCCGGGGCGAGGCCGAGCGCCTGCGCCTCGAGCTGGAGGCGGCCCGGGACGAGGCCCGCGTGGCCGCCGAGGGGTCGGCCATCGGCGGGCCGGCTCCTGCCGTGGGCCTGGTCGACGCCCTGTGGGCCTTCGAGCGGGGCCGGTCGACGCGCACCTGGCGCCAGAGCGTCGCCTCCGACCCCACCGGCGCCGGGCCGTTCGCCGAGGGGGCCGACCCCGCCCGGGCCGCGCTCGAGGTGGAGGCGGCCGCCCTGCGGGAGGACGCGGGCGCCGTGCTCGGCACCGAGTGGCGCCTCGACGACCCCCTGCCGGCCAGCACCGGGCTGCTCGTGGTGCGAGCGGGCCAGGAGCTGCTGGCGGCCGCGTCGCGCACCGTCGACGAGGCCGTGCTGGTCGTCGAGCGCGACACCGACGCCGTCGTGCTGTCGCTGTGCGGCCCCGACGGCGAGGCCATCGGGCTCACCGAGGTGGTCGACGGGGCCGGCCTGCCCGGCCTCGCCCCCGACGACACGTCGCTGCGGGTGCCCCTCGGCGGCTGAGCCAGGCCACGCCCGGCCCCGGCATCACGGCGCCCAGGCCCGTCGCACCGGTCCGTTCGGGTCGTCGAGCACCTCGACCGCCCGGCCGAGCACGAGCGTGGCCCGCCGCGCCGAGTCGTACCGGGGCCACTCGACCCCCGGCGCGCCCGGCACGCCGTCGCGCGCGAACGACGCCCACAGCTGCTGCTGCGTGGCGGCCAGACCAGCGGCCGCCTCGGCGTCGGCGACGAACGCCGGCCACCCGTCGACGTCGACGTTGCCGAACGGGAACGGGATGTCGATGCCATGGGGCGCGCCGAGCCGGGCGTCGGCCGCCGGCCAGTCGAAGCGGTACATCCACACCGGCGCGTGGGCGGCCCGGGCCTCGGCGATGCGCAGCGCCGGCAGCCACATCGCCCGGTCGGTGCTGACCCTCGACCACACCCGCGGCGGCGCGGTCGTGCCCGTCGCCCCGTAGGCGCCGAGCAGCGCGTCGACGTCGAGACGGCCGTCGGCCTCGCGGGCGAGGCGGCGGCGCAGCCCGGCCTCGTCGAGTCCCGCCGCCGCCGGGTCGAAGCCGGCGAACAGCGACATCTCGTCGTGGGAGGTGCCGATCACCAGCGGCACCGGGTTCACCCCGGCGCGAGCGGCCTCGAGCCAGCTCGTCGGCAGCACCTCACCGTCGACGCAAGGGTGGAACGGCATGGTGCCGACCGTGGCGAGCAGCTCGCCGGCGGCCTGGGCCTGGGCGGCCAGGACGGCGGCGGGGGAGAGGGCCCGCAGGGCGGTGAGGTCGTCGGGGTCGACGCCCGCGCACCGAGCGAAGCGGCCGGCCACCGCCGCGGCCCGGGTGGCGTCGAGCAGCAGGTCGGTCGCTCCGCTCTGCACGATGGCCCGGTGGAACAGCCCGGCGGCCGCCGGCATGGAGAGCAGCGAGAGCACGCTGCCACCGCCGGCCGACTCGCCGAACACCGTGACGCCGCCCGGGTCACCGCCGAAGGCGCTGATGTTGTCGGCCACCCACCGCAGCGCCGCGATCTGGTCGAGCAGACCCGCGTTGGCCACGGTGCCCGGAGCGTCGAGGGCGAGGAACCCGAGGGCGCCGAGCCGGTAGTTGACGGTGACGACCACGGTGCCCGTGTCGCGGGCCAGGCGGGTGCCGTCGTACACGGGCAGCGACCCGGAGCCGATCGAGAAGGCGCCGCCGTGGATCCAGACCATCACCGGCCGGCGAGCCCCGTCCGCGGCGGGCGTCCAGACGTTCAGGGTGAGGCAGTCGTCGCCCTGCACGGCGCTGCCCATCCCGGGGACCAGGTCGTCGAGGGGCCCACCGGTCGGTTGCCACGCCGCCGGGCCGGGTCGGGTGGCGTCGCGCGTGCCCGGCCACGGCTCGACCGGCGCCGGCGGGGCCCAGCGGAGCTCGCCGACGGGTGGGGCGGCGAACGGGATGCCGAGGAACGCCGAGCAGCCGTCGGCCTCGATCCCCCGTACGACGCCCGCCATGGTGGTGGCGGTGGCCATGGCCTCAGCCAACCACACCCGACGGCCGACTCGCTCCTCGCGGCCGGCTCCCCTCCCGTTCTGGTGGAGATCTACGACCACATGCGCACCCAGATCTCCACCAGAACGGGGCCGGGGGAGGGGGAGGGGAGCGGTAGGGGGCCGGGCCGGGGCGGAGGGGCCGCTGTCGCCGGCGCGGCGTTCGCGTAGCGTCGGGCCATGGCCATCGGGGGGCAGCGGATCTACCACGTGAACACCAACTGCGCCGACCTCGGTCGGTCGCTCCCGTTCTACGAGGCGCTCGGGCTGCGGAGGGTCGTGCGCACCGTGCCGAGCCGGCCCCAGCCCGGCGACGCCTTCGGCCTCGAGCAGGTGGCGTGGGACGCGTGGATGCTGCAGTCCGACGACGGCCTCGACGGGCTCGCGCTCGACCTGCTGCAGTGGACGGTCCCGGCGCCCACCGGTGCGCCGCCGCCCACCGTGGCGGTGCCTGGGCTCAACCGGCTCTGCCTCACCACGCCCACCCTCGACGGCACGGTGGAGGCGGCGCTGGCGTCCGGGGGTTCGCTGCTCGGCGGCCCGGTGGACGCCCACGCGGGCGGCGGGCCCCGCACCGCCATCGTGCGCGACCCCGACGGCACACCGGTGCAGCTGCTCGAGGGCTCCTCGACGTCGATCGCCCAGGTCGTCGTGAACTGCACCGACCTCGATCGTTCGCTGGCGTACTACCGCGACGTGATGAGCCTGCAGCTCGCCGGCGAGCCGCGCACCGTCGACCAGCCGGGCGTGCTGCACGGGCTCGACCACGACGCCACCGTGAAGGTCGCCCGGCTGGCCGATCCCGGTTCGGCCTTCGCGGTCGCCCTCGTCGAGTGGCTGCACCCGGCGGTCGACCGCACCTCGGCCCGGGTGCGCGCCGCCAACGAGCTTGGCCTGTTCCGCATGGCGTGGAGCACCGACGACTGCGCCCGCGACGAGGCCGTGGTGCGCGCCGCCGGGTCGGTGCCCTTCGCCCCGACCGCCACCCTGTCCGTCGGCGACGACCTGCCCCTGCTGCTGGTGCTGTTCTGGCCCGGCCCCGACGGCGAGTGCCTCGAGCTCATCCAGACCACCGATCGCACGGGGGTGCTCCCGGCATGACCATCGACGACGCCATCCTCCGCCTCGACGCGCTCGCCCAGGCCGCGCTGGTGGCCTCCGGCGACGTGTCGCCGGCCGAGCTGGTGGAGCTCGCCATCGCCCGCATCGAGCGCCTCGACCCGCAGCTCGGCGTGCTGGTCAGCGAGCGCTTCGAGCGGGCCCGGGCCGAAGCCGCCGGCCCGTTGCCCGACGGGCCGTTCCGAGGCGTCCCGTTCCTGTTGAAAGACGCGGTGCAGCACTCCGAGGGCGACCGCTACCAGCACGGCACGGCGCTGCTGCGCGACCACCCCTGGGTGTCCCAGGCCGACACCGGCCTGGCCCGCCGCTACCGCCTCGCCGGGTTCGTGCAGCTCGGGCGCACCAAGGTGCCGGAGCTCACCATGTCGCCCACCACCGAGCCCCTGGCCTTCGGGCCGGCCCGCAACCCGTGGGACCTCACCCGCTCCCCGGGCGGCTCCAGCGGCGGGTCGGCCGCCGCGGTGGCGGCGGGGCTGGTGCCGGTCGCCCACGCCAACGACATGGGCGGCTCGATCCGCATCCCCGCCTCGTGCTGCGGGCTGGTGGGGCTCAAGCCCAGCCGGGCCCGCACCACCCTGGCGCCGCTGTGGGGCCAGTTCTGGGGGCCGCTCACCCACGAGCACGTCGTGACCCGCACCGTGCGCGACTCGGCCGCGGTGCTCGACGCCACCGCCGGCCCCGAGCCGGGCGACCTGTACGAGGCCCCGCCCCCGTCGCGCCCGTGGCTCGACGAGGTCGCCGAGCAGGAGGTGCCCCGCCTCCGCGTCGGGCTCCTGCGGGAGGCCCCGAGCGGCCTCCCCGTCGACCCGCAGTGCAGCGCCGCCGCATCGGCCGCGGCCCAGCTCCTCGAGGAGCTCGGGCACACCGTCGAGCCCCTCGACGCCGCCTCGCTGCACGACGACCACGGTCCGGCGTCGCTCGGGGCGGTGATCGCCGCCGCCGTCGCACGCGACATCGGCCAGTGGGAGCAGCGGGTCGGCGCCGAGGCCACCGACCTCGAGCCGCTCACCGCCATGTCGCTGGCGTGGGGCCGAGCCATGACGGCACCCGAGCACGTGGAGCACCTCGACGTCCTCGCCCGTTGGAGCCGTCGCATCGCCACCGCCACCGGCGGGTTCGACCTGGTGCTGTCCCCGACCATGGCCGTGCTGCCGCCGCCGCTCGGCCGCCTCTCCGGCGACCACCCGATCGAGGAGACGGCCGAGGGGTGGTCGGCGATGGCCGCCTTCGGCATCCCGTTCGACGTGTCGGGCCAGCCCGCCATCAGCCTGCCGCTGCACCGCTCGACCGAGGGCCTCCCCGTCGGGGTGCAGCTCGCCGCCGCCTACGGGCGCGAGGACCTGCTGCTTCGCGTCGCCGGGCAGGTCGAGCGGGCCCGGCCGTGGGCCGACCGCTGGCCCGACATCGCCCTGCGCTGAACGAGCGCGTCTCCCGCCGAGCGGCCGGCTCGCCGGCACGCCCCGGCACGCCCAGGCACGGGCGACGGTGCCAGCGATGGCAGCCGTCGCAGCGCCCGCTGTACCGTCGGCGCGCACGGGGTCGGGGGAGCGCCGACGTGAGACGAGGGGACCATCCGCCGATGAGCGACACCACCGCACCAGCCGTCGACGACATCGACCTGTCCGACATCGAGTTCTGGGCCAAGCCGTGGGCCGAGCGCGACGCCGCGTTCGCCACCCTGCGGCGTGAGCGGCCGATCGCCTTCTTCGACGAGCCGGAGATGCCGCCGTTCCCCAAGGGCCCCGGCTACTACGCCATCACCCGCCACGCCGACGTCCTCGCCATCAGCCGCCAGCCCGAGATCTACTCGTCGGCCCAGGGCGCGGTGTCGATCCTCGACATGCCGGCCGAGATGAACGAGTACTTCGGCTCCATGATCTCGATGGACGATCCCCGCCACGCCCGGCTGCGGCGCATCGTGTCGGGCACGTTCACCCCGCGGATGCTCAACAAGGTGCTCGACGACGTCGCCGAGACGGCCCGGGCCGTGGTCGAAGGCGTCCGCGACCGCGACGTCATCGACTTCGTCGCCGAGGTGTCGAGCCCGTTCCCCCTCATCGTGGTGTGCGACATGATGGGCATCCCCGCCAGCGAGCGGCAGATGGTGCTCGAGCAGTCGAACATCATCCTCTCCGGCGGCGACCCCGAGTTCATCCCCGAGGGCACCGATCCGGTCACCGCCTTCCTCGGCGCCGGCGCCCTGCTCGTCGAGCTCATGAACGAGCTGCGGGCCCAACGCCTCGCTGAGCCGACCAACGACCTCACCTCCGCGCTGGTCAACACGGCCGTCGACGGCGAGCAGCTCACGGCCGAGGAGCTGGCCTCGTTCTTCATCCTGCTGTCGGTGGCGGGGCACGAGACCACCCGCACCGCCCTGAGCCACGGGCTGACGCTGGTGGGCCAGAACCCCGATCAGCGGGCCATCTGGGCCGCCGACGTCGAGGGCGTCACGCCCACCGCGGTCGAGGAGATCGTGCGCTTCGCCTCGCCGGTGGTGTGGATGCGCCGCACCCTCACCCGCGACGCCGAGCTGTCGGGCACCCAGCTGCACGAGGGCGACAAGGTCCTGCTGTTCTACGGCTCGGCCAACCGCGACGAGGACGTCTTCACCGACCCCGACCGCTTCGACGTCCTGCGCGACCCCAACCCGCACGTCGGCTTCGGCGGGCCGGGCCCGCACTTCTGCCTGGGGGCCCACCTCGCCCGGCGCGAGATCGCGCTGCTGTTCCGGGAGCTGTTCCGCCAGGTGCCCGACTTCGAGCTGGCTGGTCCACCCGAGCAGCTGCGGTCGAGCTTCATCAACGGCATCAAGCACCTGCCGGTGCGGCTGAACGCCAGCGGCTCGTGATGTCGGGCTGGGGCGCGGCGGTCACCGGCGACCCGCGAGCCACCCACGCCCCGGAGGTGCTCGCCGCGTTGCAGCAGGCGTGCGGCGCGGTGCGTGCCGCCTCTGATCCGGCGCTGCTCGAGCTGGCCCGCCTGCGCCTCGCCGACCTGCTCGGGGCGACCGACGAGGCCGGGGCACGCCCGTGGGGCGAGCCGGCGCCCGAGGCCGTCGCCGAGCTCGGCTCGTGGCCCACCGCGCCGGCCTTCGACGACCGGACCCGGGCTGCCCTCGCTCTCACCGAGCAGTTCGCCGTCGACGTCACCGGGGTGGCGCCCGGTCCGCTGGCCCCCGCCGCGGCGGCGCTCGAGGGCGGCGTGCTGGCGTTCGCCCAGGGCCTGTACCTGCTCGACGTGGGTCTCCGGGCGGAGGTCGCGCTGGGCGGGCTGTTCGACGTGCCGGTGCCGTCCACCGGTTGGGCGTGGGCCGACGACGGTGGCGCAGGCCAGTCGGGCGGTGCGCCGGCCGATCCCATGGCGGCCATCGACGCCTTGCTGCGGGCGACGGCGCGGCTCGACGCCCTCGACCCGGTGCTGCGCGAGCTGGTGCGCCTGCGGGGGGCCCGACACCACCAGTGCCGCCGCTGCCAGTCGGTGCGCAACGTGGCCGCCCTCGCCGCCGGCGCCGGCGACGAGCTGCTCGACGCCGCCGACCCGGCCGCCGTCGCCGACCTGCCTCCGGCCACGCGGGCTGCCCTGCGCCTGACCGACGCCGTGCTGGTCGGCCGGCCCTCCCTGCCCGACGAGCTGGTGGCCGAGGTGCGCGCCGCCCTGTCGCCCGCCGAGGCGGTGGAGCTGGTGTGCTACCTGGTGCGCAACGCCGCCAACAAGCTCTCGGTGGCCTTCGCCGCCGACGCCGCCGTCGTGGAGGGCGGTGTCGAGTACCAGCTCATCGACGCCGACGGCGAGACCGTCACCGTCGACGGGCCGCCGGCGCGCTGAGGCGGTTGGTCAGGCGGCCTCAGCCGGGGCCGGCCCGGCCTGCGGGGCGGTGCGGGCCGCCGCCTCGCGGTAGGTGAGCCACCGGCCCTCGTCGAAGTCGTAGAGGCGGCACTGGCGGGTGTTGGCCACGAAGTCACGGAAGCGCAGCGGCTCGTCGTGGATCGTGCCGGGGAAGGCCTCCTCGATGGCGGCGGTGGCCAGCTCGAGGTTGTACATGGGGATGCGCATGTCGACGTGGTGGGGCACGTGGACCATGATCCAGTGCACGAAGAAGTTCAGGCCGAAGCGGGCCCGCAGCACGGTGGTGCCCTCCATCTGGCCCTTCCACTTGGTCCACTCGCGGCGCTTCCACCAGCGGATGCCGGGCTGCACGTGGTGCACGTGCACGAACGAGCCGATCACGAACGAGAACGCCAGGAACGGCACCACCAGGACCTTCACCACCATCCACAGCGCCCCGAGCACCGTGCCGTAGGTGGCCCAACCCGCCGCGGCGAGGGCGGCGGAGGCCACCGCCACGAAGCTCCACACCAGGATGCGGTCGCGGCGGATGGCGGCGGCCCAGCGGGCGGGCGGGGCGCCGACGATCATCTTGTGCCACCACACCTCGCGCAGGTAGTAGAGGCCGGCGCCGTACCACGACCACTCGACGCGATGGCGCAGCTTGCCGAGGCGGGACATGGCGGCGTACTGCTCGGGCGTGTAGGGGTGCCACACGAAGTCGAAGCCCTGCCGGACGGTGTAGCCGTGGTGGATGCGGTTGTGCCCGAGCACCCAGCCCTCGTAGACGTGCCACGACGGGAGCATGGCGACGGTGCCGACCCACCGGTTGAGCCGCTTCGACGCGAACAGCGACCCGTGGGCGGCGTCGTGGCCGACGATGAACAGCCCCGAGACGACCAGCGCCGACAGCAACCAGAGGCCGAGTACGGCGAGGGGGTTGTCGAAGGCGATCAGCCCGGCGACGACCAGGCCGTAGATGACCAGGTCGCGGCCGAAGTAGGCGAGGCCCTTCCAGGTGGGGTTCTCGTAGGCCTCGGGCGGGATGACGTCGAGGACCGGCTTGAGCGATCCCGTGCGGTCGGTGGTCTCGTCGGCGAGCGACGAGACGGAGCCGTCGACGAGCGCGGGGGCGTCGGCGGCGTCGGCGGGGGTGGGGGATGCGGGGGGCACGCCCCGCACTCTACCGACTGGTCGGTAGGCGGACCAGGAGCCCCTCGTACCAATCGGGCCTAGCCGGCGAGGTCGTCGGGCACAGGGTGGGGGCCCGCCAGCTCGGCCGCGGTGAGGGGCCGCACGGCCGTGTCGACGGTGGCGGGCGGCGCCAGGGGCGCGGCCGGCGCCACCCCGTGGTCGGACAGCTTGCGGGTGGTGACGAGCACCCGGCTCTCGAGCGACCCCACCGCGTCGTTGTAGGTGCGGGCGGCCCGGTCGATGGCGCCGCCCACCTTGGCCAGGTGCTCGGCGAAGGTGCCGATGCGCTGGTGCAGCTCACGCCCGAGTCGGGCCACCTCGGCCGAGCTCTCGGCCAGCCGTTCCTGGCGCCAGCCGAAGGCCACCGCCCGCAGCAGGGCGATGAGGGTGGCGGGCGTGGCCAGGAACACGCCTCGACCGACGGCGTCGTCGAACAGCGTGGGGCGAGCCTCGAAGGCCGCCGAGAGGAAGGCGTCGCCGGGCACGAACATGACCACGAAGTCGATCGAGCCGTCGACGTAGCGGCTGTAGTCGCGGCTGCGGAGCGCCTCGACGTGGGCGAGCACGGCGCGGGCGTGGGCGTCGAGCAGGCGCCGCTCGAGGTCGGGGTCGTCGGCCTCGACGGCCTGCAGGTACGCCTGCATCGGGACCTTGGCGTCGACCACCACCGCCTTGGCCTGGGGCAGGCGCACCACGACGTCGGGGCGCAGGGTGCCCTCGTCGCCCGTGACGGTGGCCTGGGTGACGAAGTCGCAGTGCTCGACCAGCCCGGCGAGCTCGACCACGCGGCGCAGCTGCAGCTCGCCCCACGAGCCGCGGGCCCGGGTGTCCTTCATGGCGGTGGCCAGCACCTTCGTCTCCCCGTGGAGGGTCTCGGTGGTGGTGCGCAGCTGGCCGATCATCTCCCGCAGTTGCGACGTCTCGGCGGCGCGCTGCCGGTCGAGGGCCACCAGCGCCTGCTGGAGGCCGCCCAGCCGCTCGTCGATGGGGCGCACCAGGCCCTCGACGGCGCGCTCGCGGGCGCGCGCCTCGCGCTCGGTGGCGTCCTCCAGGGCACCGAAGCGGGTGGTGGCCAGCTGGAGGAACTGCTCGTTGCTGGCGGCGAGGGCCTGCGACGACAGGGCGCGGAACTCCGCCGCCTGGTGGCGCCGGAGCAGCGACGTGCCCAACGCCCCCAGGGCGGCGCCCACGACCACGCCGAGCACGGTTGCCAGAGCGATGACCATGGGACCGACCCTATGCAGGGGGTGCGACAGCGTCGGGGTGGTCCCACCCCTCGGCCGGCGTGTCTGCCACCATCTCACGGGTGGGCGACGCGACGGATCTCCCGCCCCCGAGCCTCAGCGGAGCGAGTGCATGACCCTCATCATCGTCCTCATCGTGATCGCCGTGGTGGTGGTCGTGGCCGCTCTGGTGCTCAACCCGGTGCTGTTGAAGAAGGGCGACGCGGCGATCGAGGAGGCCCGGGCCCAGCTCGGCGGGCGCGACGAGGTGAGGCTCATCGAGCCCAAGGCCGTCGGCCACGGCTCCGAACCCGAGGAGGCCGGTGGTCTGCGGGGCCAGGGGGTGCTCGCCGTCAGCGACGACGCCCTGGTGTTCGTCACCTGGGCCCCGAAGAAGACGTTCCTGCTCCCCCGCTCGTCGATCACCGGCGTCACCACCTCGGCGCCCGACGCCCGGGCGATGGACAAGGCCACGATCGAGGTGGCCTTCACGAGCGACGAGGGCCCGGCCACCGTCTCGTTCCGGCTGCCCGAGGTGGCGCGCTGGCTCGACGTGCTCGGCTTCGACTGGGGGCCGGAGGGCCCGCCGACCTTCGACGACGTCGAGGTCTGACGTGCGGCGCCCGGTCGAGCGCCGGGGCCGTGGCAAGATCGAACACGGACGTCACATGAGAGTGGGGGGTTGATCGATCGTGTCGGGACTCTGTGAAGGGCGGGTGTGCATCGTCACCGGCGCCGGGCGCGGCATCGGGCGCGAGCACGCCCTGATGCTGGCGGCCGAGGGCGCCAAGGTCGTGGTGAACGACCTCGGCGGCTCGGCGTCGGGCGAGGGCACCGATGTCGGGCCGGCCCAGGAGGTCGTCGACGAGATCGTCGCCGCCGGGGGTGAGGCCGTCGCCAACACCGACGACATCAGCGACTGGGGCGGCGCCGAGAAGCTCGTGCAGCAGGCCGTCGACGCCTTCGGGCGCCTCGACGTGCTGGTGAACAACGCCGGCATCCTGCGCGACCGCATGCTCGCCAACATGACCGAGGCCGAGTGGGACGCCGTCATCAAGGTGCACCTGAAGGGCACCGCCGGGCCGTCGCACTTCGCCGCGGCCCACTGGCGCGACCGCTCCAAGGCGGGCGAGACCACCAACGGGCGCATCATCAACACCACCTCGCCGTCGGGCATCTACGGCAACGTGGGCCAGACCAACTACGGCGCGGCCAAGGCCGGCATCGCCGCCTTCACGATCATCGCCGCCGACGAGCTGGGGCGCTACGGCGTCACCGTCAACGCCATCGCCCCCGCGGCCATGACCCGGCTCACCATCGGCCTGGCTGGCGGCGGAGAGCCGTCCGACGAGATGAAGGAGTCGCTGTCGCCGAAGTGGATCGCCCCGATCGTCACGTGGTTGGCGAGCGAGGAGTCCTCCGGCGTCACCGGGCGGGTGTTCGACGTGGCCGGCGACATGCTGGCGGTGTCCGAGGGGTGGCACCGCGGCCCGCAGGTCACGGGCTCGCAGGACCCCTCCGCCCTCGGACCGCTCGTCGAGCAGCTCATGTCGCAGGCCCGCCCCAACGCCGACATGTTCGGCGCCGACCGCACCTGATCCGGAGGCGAGGCCATGCCCATCAACCACGACGCCGTCGGCGCCACCGGAGAGCCCACCGAGCACTCCTGGACCTCCAAGGACGGCCTGCTCTACGCCCTCGGGGTCGGTGCGGGCACCGACGAGCTGGCGTTCACCACCGAGAACAGCATCGACGTCCCCCAGCGGGTCCTGCCCACCATGGGCGTGGTGCTCGGCATGAACGCCATGAAGGCCATGGCTGCCATCGGTGAGTTCAACTTCGCCATGCTCGTCCACGGCGAGCAGGGCATCACCCTCCACGGCGAGATCCCGGTGGAGGGCACGCTGGTCGGCACCAGCCGCATCGCCGGCATCTACGACAAGGGCTCGGGGGCGGCCGTCGTGGTCGACGTCGACTGCGTCGACAAGGCCACCGGGGCGCCGCTGTTCTCCATCAGCTCCACCAGCTTCATCCGCGGCGAGGGCGGGTGGGGCGGCGACCGCGGCCCGTCCGGCACCAAGGCCACGCCGCCCGACCGAGGCCCGGACTTCGCCGTGGCCTACCGGACCCGGGCCGACCAGGCGCTCGTCTACCGCCTCTCGGGCGACCGCAACCCGTTGCACTCCGACCCGAAGTTCGCCGAGCTGGCGGGCTTCGACCGGCCCATCCTGCACGGGCTGTGCACCTACGGCTTCGCCGGCCGGGCGCTGCTGCACACGCTGTGCGGCTCCGACCCGGCGAAGTTCCGGTCGATGGAGGGCCGGTTCGCCTCGCCGGTGTTCCCGGGCGAGGAGCTCACCACCGAGATGTGGGTGGTGGGCGACGGCGACTGCACCTTCCAGACCAAGGGCGAGGACGGCCGCGTCGTGCTCGCCGGCGGGCGGCACACCTTCGCCACCTGAGGTCGCTGAGATGTCCGGTCGGGCGGTGCCGGGCGAGCGGCACCGCCCGACCGGCACTTCTCACACCGGGAGCGACCGGCCCGGTGCGCGGCGCCCGTAGGGTGCGGCCATGCGGCTGATCCTCGTGCGTCACGGTGAGGCCTACGCCGGCTTCCAGGGGGTGATCGGGGGGCCCACCGGGTGCGCCGGGCTCACGCCCCACGGCCGCCGGCAGGCCGAGGCCCTGCGGGACCACCTCGCCGGCTCGGGCCGGGTGCACGCCGACGTGCTGGTGGCCAGCACCTTGCCGCGTGCCGTCGAGACGGCCCAGATCATCGCCCCCGGTCTGGGCCTGGCGATCCACGGCCACCACGACGACCTCTGCGAGCTCCACCCCGGAGCCGCCGACGGCCTGGAGTGGGCGGAGTACGCCACCCGCTACGGCGGCTTCGACATGGAGGCCGAGCCCGACCGCGTGTTCGCGCCGGAGGGGGAGAGCTGGAACAGCTTCCACCAGCGGGTGCGGTCGATGCTCGAGCGGGTGGCCGCCGAGCACACGGGGCGCACGGTGGTGGCCGTCTGCCACGCCGGGGTGATCATGGCGTCGGTGCGGGTGCTGTTCGCCATCCCGCACCCGGGCACCGGAGCCCGCCTGCAGCCGGTGAACACCGGGCTCACCGAGTGGGAGCACGACCCCGACCGCGACCGCTGGACGTTGCACTCGTTCAACGAGGCCGACCACCTCCTCGGCCTGGCCCGACCCGCCTGAGGGCGCCCGACCCGGGGTCGGACGGCGCGGGACCCACCCCGGCCGGGGAAGGAACACCGGCATGGCAGAGGGCAACGACGCAACGGTGCAGGCCGCCCGGGCGGCCGCGGAGCGGGACGAGCTGGCCGGGTGGGTCGCCCGCTTCCTGGCCAGCCCGGGCAGCGACAACGCCGAGCTGGGCGAGGCGCTGGCCGATCGCCAGCGGTGCTGGCTCGGGCCGGTGCAGGTGCCGATCCACGAGCTGCACCGCCTCGCCGGGCCCCCGGGTGAGCCGGTGCTGTGCCCGGTCGACGACGACTGGTGGCGCGACGACGTGCAGGACCTGGCCGAGAAGGTCGACGACGGCTGGGAGCCGCCGCCCCTGGTCGTCACGTACCGCGACGGCCAGCTGGTGCTCGAGGACGGCAACCACCGGGCCGAGGCCATGCGCCGGGCCGACGAGGAGCTGGCGTGGGCGGTGGTCGGGTTCGACAGCGAGGCCGACCGCGACCGCTTCGCCGCGGAACGCTGAGCCGGCTACTGGAAGTTGGTCGGGGTGGGCTGCGACCAGTCGCGCGTGGTGCCGGGCCAGCACGCCCAGGGGGTCGACGGGTCGCCGAGGGTCTGGAAGGCGCCGCCCCTGACCACCACCGCCGCCGCGCACTCCGGGTCGGAGCCGTGGGTAGCGGGGTCGGCCTCGGTGGGGGCGGAGTGCTGGCGGCTCCAGTCGATCGGCGGCACCAGGCCCCCGGCGGTGAACGCCGTCAGCTGCTGGTTCGACGCGTCGATCACCTTCTGGCGGTCGAACTCGGGCCCGGCCGCCGCCAGCCCCTGGTAGGCCAGGTCGGCGTTGATCCACCCGATCATGGCGTGCTCGCTCAGAGGCTTGCCGCTCTTCTGCATCCACTCCTGGAAGTCGGCGAGCTGGTTGCCGGTGGCGTCGGACTCGAACGGCCGGAAGCCCACGGTGACGTAGTCGCCCTCGAACAGGTCGCCGGAGCCCTTGACGAAGTCCTGGTCGTAGCTGTTGGGGTGGACGAGCTTCACCTTGTCGCGGATGCCCTGGCGCTGCAGCTCCTGGGCGAGGGTCTTCATGCCGTTCAGGTCGAGGCACGACAGCACGAAGTCGACGCCCGCGTCCTTCATCGCCGTCACCTCGGGGCCGACGCCGTTGGAGAGGCCGAACGCCAGGCTGTCGTTGTAGTAGGCGACGGTGGCGCCGCCGATGTCGCTGGTGTACTTCTCGATGCTCGCCTTGTAGGCCTCGGCGCACAGCTTGGAGTTCTCGCTCACGCCGTAGCCGAGCACCGCCACCTTGGTGGCGCCCGCCTGCTGGGCGAGGTAGGCGGCCGGGCGCGAGGTGCAGTCGTAGCAGTGGGCGGGGGCGTTGCCGAAGATCTGGGGCTGGCCCTGCACCGGGTGGATGGCGAGGGTGTAGAGGGGGACGCCGGCGTTGGCCAGGTCGTTCCAGCCGGCGGGCACCAGCGGGGCCGAGAAGGTGGCGAAGGTGTCGTCGTTCGAGAGGATCTCGAGCGACTTGGCCTGGTTGTTGGCCAGCTCGTCGTCGAGCACCTCGCTCAGCACCAGCTGGCGGCCCCAGATGCCACCCTCGCTGTTGCGGAAGTCGAAGTAGGCCTTCACCCCGTCGACGAAGCAGGGGAGGATGCAGGTGCCGAGCGGGTTGCCCTGGTCGGTGCCCACGGCCGAGAAGCGGATCTCGGTGTCGGTCACGCCCGGCACGCCGGAGATGGCCACGTGCTCGCTCAGGTCGCTCGACGCTGCGCCACCCGAGGCGCCGGAGGCGCCAGCGGTCGCGGTGGTCGGCGTCGCCGAGCTCTTGCCGTCGGAGTTGCCGCACGCGGCGGCGAGCAGCACGAGCACCAGCCCGATCGCCGCCACCAGGGTGCGGCCGGTCCGCTTCCGATCGATCAGCATCGGTCCCCCCACCGTTGCACCGGCCCCCCAGCCGGCGGCGCGGGCGGCAGTGTGCCCGCACGGACCTAGAATACCGTTCTTCCCGAAAGAAGAAAACCGTTCTTACCGCGACCGCTGTTGCGGGGAGCGCCTGCGCCGGGTGGCGGACCCGGTGCCGGCCGCGCCCACGGGCTCGGTGGCGGGCGCACCGAGCCCGTGCAGGCAGAACCGCCACACCGCGTCGGCGAGGCCGGGGTCGGCAGCGCCCAGGAAGGAGCGCTGGTGGAACACCGAGATCACCAGCTGGCCGAGCAGCCAGGCGTCGCGCTCGGGGTCGACGGACCGGAGCGAGCCGGCCTGCGTGGCCGCCTCGATCTCGACCCGCAGCAGCTCGGTGTAGGGCCGGCTGACCTGGTCGACCTCCTCGGGGAAGACCTCGGCCAGCCGCCAGTGCTCCGAGGGCACGAAGCGGCTGCCGGGGTCGCCCTCCGGGAGCGCGTCGAGCAGCTGGACCACGGCGACGACGTGGCTCCGCAGGCGCTCGACGGGGTCGGCGAGGTGCTCGGCCCGGACCCGGAAGCCGTCGCAGGCCTGCACGATGAGGTCCTCGAGCACGGCGAGGAGCAGCTCGTCCTTGCCGGGGAAGTACCGGTAGAAGGTCTGCAGCGCGACCCCGGCCTCCTTCACCAGGTCCTGGATGGTGAACGAGGCCCCCTGCTCGGTGGCCAGGCGTCGGCCGGCGTCGACGAGGACCTGCGCCTGCTTCATGCTGCGGTCGCGGGAGCGCTGCACCGCGGGCGAGCGCTCGGCCAGGCGCTCGGCCCAGCCCGTCACGTCGGCGTGAGCACGACCACGGGGATCACCCGCTGCGTCCGTGCCTGGTAGACGTCGTAGTTCGGCCACACGCCCACCATGATGTCCCACAGCCGTGGCTTCTCCGCCGGCTCGGCGGTGCGGGCCACCACCGGGACGTGCTCGGCCTTCACCTGGATCTCGGCGTGCGGGTCGGTGAGCAGGTTGCGGTACCACTGCGGGTGCTCGGGCGCCCCGCCCATGGAGGCCACCACGAGGTAGTCGTCGCCGTCACGGCCGAAGATGAGCGCGCAGGTGCGGTGCTGGCCGGTGCGTCGCCCCGCAGTGGTGAGCAGCAGGGTCGGCACGCCGTTCCAGAGGTAGCCCACCTCGCCGTCGGTCTCGCGGTACCGGCGGATGTGGTCCTCGCCGATCAGGGTGAGGTCCGGTGCCTGGTAGTCGGGCTCGCCCATGGGGTCGGCTCCTCTCAGCCCCACATCACGGGGATGTCCATGGCGCCGCGCTCGTAGAGCCCGATCACCTGCGGTGGCTCGGCGTCGGGGTCGAGCCGCAGGTTCGGCAGCCGGTCGAGCAGGGCGTTGAGGGCCGTGGTCATCTCGGCCCGGGCGACGTGCATGCCGAGGCACACGTGGGGGCCGCTGCCGAAGGCGAGCGACGGCTTGAGCGGCCGGTCGACGTCGAAGTCGTCGGGGTCGTCCCAGCGGGCAGGGTCGCGGTTGGCGGCGCCGATGGCGATGTGCACCACCGACCCCTTCGGCACGTGCACGCCGTGGAGGTCGACGTCGCGGGTCACCCACCGCGAGAACATGGGGTCGGTGGGCTCCCACCGGGTGGACTCCTCGATGGCGGCCCGCACGAGGTCGCGGTCGTCGCGGATCCGGGCGAGCAGCTCCGGCCGGTTCAACAGGGTGGCGAGGGTGATGCCCATCTGCTTCCACGTCGTGCCCGAGCCCGCCGCCAGCAGCAGGTAGGCGAAGGTGTGGATCTCGGCATCGGTCAGCCGATGCGTCACCCCGTCGTCGTCGACGTACTCGGCCTCGACGAGCACGCTGATGAGGTCGTCCTCCGGCGCCTCGCGGCGGGCAGCGACGATCGGGGCGATGAGCGCCTCGACCTGCTGCGGGTCCCGCAGCGCCTCGCGGATGTCGAGGGCCTGCTCGACGGGCACGCCGAAGCTCCCGGTGATCGTCAGCACCGGGATGGCAGCGCACAGGTCGACGTTGAGCTCGGCCCGGCCGTCGTCGACGAAGCCGTCGATCAGCAGCTGCACCGTCTCCTCGATCCAGTTCGTCATCCACCACCGCACCTTGGACGGCACGAACGAGGGCTGCACCAGGCCCCGGTACCGGCGGTGCTCGGCTCCGCCCATCATCAGCATCGAGCTCTCCACGCCGCTGTGACGGGGATCTCCGGCGTTGGGCGACGAGGCGAACAGCTCGGGGTCGCGGTAGATGCCCTCGCACGCCTCGAGCGAGAACACCGTGAAGTGAGGGCTCTCGGGGTAGGGCAGGCCGTGGAAGAGGGCCTCTCCCGGGTAGCCGGTGAGGCGGTGCAGGGTGCCCTCGTGCACCGGGGCCCGCTCGCGCAGGCGCCGCCAGATCGGGTGCGGGTCGTCGATGAAGTCGCCCCCGCTCCAGGCGTTGCTGCCCGTGCGGAGGTCGAACAGGGTGCGGATGCGGTCGCGGTCGAGCGCCTTCAGGTCGGTCACGTCGTCACCTCGCCACGTAGCCGCCGTCGACCGGCACCAGCACGCCGGTGATGTTGGCGGCCCGGTCCGAGCAGAGGAACACCGCCGCCTCGGCGCAGTCCTCGGCCGTGATGGGCTTGCCCAGCGGGTGGCCGGCACCGGCCGCCTGGGCCACCTGCTCGAGCTGGTCGTCGGGCAGGTCCATGCCGCCCGCAGCCATGAAGCCGGTGTAGGGCATAGCGGCGGGGCAGATGGCGTTGACCCGGATGCCGAACGGGGCGCACTCGACCGCCACCGCCTTGGTGAGCTGGTGCACCGCCCCCTTGGTGGCGCCGTAGACGGTGCCGCCCCAGCCCACGAGCCCGGCCACCGAGCCGGTGTTGAGGATGACCCCGCCGTCGCCCTGCTCCTTGAAGCGCACCACGGCGTGCTTGCACCCGAGAAAGACCCCCCCGAAGTTCACGTTGGTGAGCTTCAGGTAGTCGTCGTAGGTGTGCTCCTGGAACGACATGCCCAGCCGCGGTGTGGGGATGCCGACGTTGTTGAACACGATGTCGAGCCGGCCGTGCTGGTCGACGGCGGCCGCCACCATGGCGACGACGTCGTCCTCGTTCGACACGTCGGTGCGCACGGCGGTGGCCGTGCCGCCGGCCTGCTCGACCAGGCGCACGGTCTCCTTGGCGGCGTCGGCATCGAGGTCGGCGCACACGACCCGTGCCCCCTCCTCGGCGAAGCGGCGGGCCGAGGCCCGGCCCACGCCGGACCCGGCGCCGGTGATGATGGCGGTCTTGCCGTCGAGCAGCACTGCGTCACTCTCCTTCTTCGGTGAGCTGGAGCGCCCCGGTGGGGCAGCCCTCGACGGCCGTGCGCACCGCGGCGAGGTCGTCGGTGGAGGGGTCGAGCACCACGGCCTTGGCCTCGGCGTCGTGGGCGAAGGTGCCCGGGGCGTAGACGATGCACATGCCGCTGCCGATGCAGCGGTCGCGATCGACCGTGACGGACCACGCCATGTCAGGCGCCCGCCAGCACCGGCGGCTCGGCGGGGGTGAACCGGTAGAGCCGCTCGGCGTTGCCCCGCAGGATCTTGTACTGCGTCTCGGCCGGCAGGTGCCCGATCTGGGCCCGGACGCTGCCGATGCAGTCGGGCCACGTCGAGTCGGAGTGGGGGTAGTCGGTCTCGCACATCACGTTGTCCTCGCCGATCTCGTCGAGGCTGGCGATGCCGTGCTCGTCGTGGATGAAGCAGCCGAAGACGTGGTCGCGGAAGGTGGCCCGCACGTCGAGGGTGTCGAGGTCGACCGCCCCCGCCCCACCGTGGTCCATGAAGCGCTGGCCCTTCTTCACCCAGTGGCGCTGCTTGTCGAGCACCTGCTCGGCCCGCTCGAGGAAGTACGGGACCCAGCCGATCTCACCCTCGGAGAGGGCGATCTTGAGCTTGGGGAAGCGCTGGAACATGCCGCTGAAGATCCACGACAGCATCGCCCCCGACGTGCGGATGGCCCCCCACGTGAGGTTGGCCATGAACGGTGCGTCCGGCGCGATCTGGGGCACCTCCGACGACGAACCGACGTGCATCGACACGACCATCTCGAGGTCGTTGGCGGCGGCCATGACCGAGTCCCAGAAGCGGTCCTTGTCGTGGATCGTGGGCAGGCCGAGCTTGGACGGGTTCTCCGAGAACAGGAAGGAGGTGGCGCCCCTGGCCGCGCAGCGCTCGAGCTCGGCCACGGCCAGCCGTGGGTCCCACATGGGGATCAGCACCAGCGGGATGTACCGACCGGGTGCCGCGGCGCACCACTCGTCGATCAGCCAGTCGTTGTAGGCCTTCAGGCACACCAGCCCGAAGTCGCGGTCGCTGGCCTCCATGAACAGCTGGCCGCAGAAGCGGGTGATGGTGGGGAACACGGCCGAGGCCAGGATGCCGGCGCGGTCCATGTCGTCCAGGCGGGCCCGCGGGTCGTAGCAGCCCGGGCGCATCTCGGAGTAGGGCAGCGGCTCGGGGCTGAACTCCTCCTTCGTCCTGCCCGCCACCGCGCTCAGCCCGGAGCTCGGGTAGTGCTTGCCGTCGTAGACCCAGCCCTCGATGCCGTCGACCGTCTCCATGTGCGGCGCCCGGTCGCGGTCCTTGGCCGGCACCCGGTCGACCCAGACGTTGGGCGGTTCGAGGATGTGGTCGTCGACCGAGATGAGCCAGTCGAGGTTCAGGGAGTCGTTCATCGCAGCTCTCCGATCGACATGTGCTTGACCTCCTGGAAGGCCCGGATGCCGTCCGGGCCCCGCTCGCGGCCGAGACCGCTCTGCTTGTAGCCGCCGCTCGGGGCGTAGGCGCTGACCACCGACGTGTTGACGTTGACCGCCCCGGTGCGCAGCTGCCGTGCGACCGCCGTGGCGGCGGCGACGTCGGCGCCGTACACCTGGCCCGACAGCCCGTAGGTGGTGTCGTTGGCGATGCGCACCGCGTCGTCGAGGTCGTCGTAGCCGATCACCCCGAGGATGGGCCCGAAGATCTCGTCCTGGGCGGCGGGGTTGGCGTTGTCGGGCAGGTCGAGCACGGTGGGCTCGAAGTAGTGGCCCCGCTCGGGCTCGTCCGGGCGCCGTCCGCCGCACACCACCTTGGCGCCGTGCTCCTCGGCCAGCGACACGTACCGCTCGCACCGCTCGCGCTGGGCGGCCGAGATCAGGGGCCCCACCATGGCGGCCGGGTCGCTCGGGTGGCCGACCTTCAGCTGCCCCAGGGCGGCCGAGACCAGCTCGAGCACCTCGGCCTTGCGGTCGTGGGGCACGAGCATGCGCGTGGCGGCCACGCACGCCTGGCCGGCGGTGAGGGCGACGACCTGCATGGCGCCCATGGGCGTGCGGGCGACGGCGTCGTCGAGGTAGATCTGGGCCGACTTGCCGCCCAGCTCCAGCGCCACCCGCTTCACCGTGGGCGCGGCCTGGGCCAGGATCTGGCGGCCCACGGCGGTCGACCCGGTGAACGAGACCATGTCGACGGCCGGGTGGGTGGTGAGCACCTCGGCACCCGACGCGCCCGGCTCGACGACCACGCTGAGCACGCCCGGCGGCAGGCCGACGGCCTCGGCCGCCGCGCCGAAGGCCAGCGACGAGATGGGGGTGAGCGGGCTGGGCCGCAGCACCACGCAGTTGCCCGCCATCAGCGCCGGGACGAGCTTCTGGAAGGCCATGATGAGGGCACCGTTGTAGGGCGTGATGGCGCTGACCACGCCCACCGGCTCGTGGCGGCGGATGCTCAGCGCCACCCGGCCGGCCACGAGCTCGTCGACGGGGACCGGGCTCGCCTCCTCGTGGCGCATGGAGAGGTACAGCTCGATGTAGCCCCGGCCCTGGGCCAGGCCGCTGCGCAGCTGTGCCCCTTCGGCGTACATCCGCAGCTGGCCCGCCTCGGCCATCATCGTGTCGACGAGGTCAGGGCCGTGCGCCTCGAGCTCGTCGAGCAGGGCCCGCAGGACGCTGGCCCGCTCCGCCGGCGGCAGGTCGGACCACACGCCCGAGTCGAAGGCCCGGCGGGCCTCCAGCACCGCCCGCTCGACCTCGGCGCGGGGGGTGGCGGTGAGCTCGGCGACGGGGGTCTCGTCGGCCGGGTTCTCGACCGCGAACGTCTCGTCGCCGGTGACCCAGCGCCCCGCGACGTAGCTGCGCACCTCGTTGATCAGCGCCACGCGGTCCCCCCTCGGATCGCAAGTGCGTTCTCGTTAACAGTAGAACGTCGTTGCACCGGTGTCCACGGGCGCTCAGGCCGGGTCGCGCGTGTAGACGACGGCCCCCCCGTGGTGCGGCGAGGAGTGGCAGGCCACGCCCACGTGGGCGTCGCGCTGACGCTCGCCGGCCCGGCCCGAGAGCTGCAGGTAGCACTCGAGCATCTGCGGCACACCGTGCATGCGGCCGTTGCCGAGCGCGCCCCCGCCGCTCAGTGCCGGCAGCGCGCCCGGGCGGTCGCTGTCGATCCCGCCGTCGGCCACGAACCGGTGGGCCTCCCCGGGCGGGCAGAACCCGAGCACCTCCAGCCACAGCCACACGAAGGGGCTGAAGCCGTCGTAGACCTGGGGCAGGTCGACGTCTGCGGGGCCGATGCCGGCGTGCGACCACAGCCGGCGGGCCAGCTCGGCGCCCCCGTCGACGATGTCGTCGAGGGGCCAGTGCAGCGGCAGCCGGTGGCGGCTGAGGGCGCTCATGGCGTAGCCGGCGACGTGCACCGGCCGGTGGGGCAGGTGCCGCGCCCGTTCGGCGGTGGTGAAGACGAAGGTGGCCACGCCGTCGACGGGGATGTCGCAGTCGTAGCGGCACACCGGGTCGAACAGGGTGGGGGCGGCGAGGTAGTCCTCGGTGGTGAGGGGTTGGTCGTGCCAGTACGACCACGGGATGCGGGCCCCGTTCTTGCGGGCCTCCACCACCACGGCGGCCATGTCGTCGCGGCGGGCGCCGTAGCGCTGCAGGTACTCGTTGTAGGGCAGGGCGATCATGGCCAGCGGGCTGAAGTAGCCCTGAGGGGCGGTCCACTGCTGCTGGCCGGCGGCGGCCGTCATCGGGTTGCCGTGGTAGCGGGACGGGGGGTTGTGCAGGGCCCGGTGCACCAGCACCACCTCCGCCGCCCCGCTGGCGACGGCGTTGACCGCCAGGGCGACCGACCCGGGGAGCTGCCCGATGCCGGTGAAGCCGACGGCGTAGCGCGGGTTGGCCCCGAGGTGCTGGGCCAGCCAGTTCGGCGACACGATGCTCACGCCGTCCTCGGCGGCGTGGCCCCCGGCGGTGGGCAGCAGCGACGAGCCCACGAACCCGTCGACGTCGGCGACCTCCAGCCCGGCGTCGGCGATCGCCCGGCGGGCCGTGTCGACGGCCAGGGCGCCGAGCGTCTGCCCGGCGTGGCGCTCGATCGGCGTCTGGGCGTACCCGGCGATGGCGACGCGCCCGCTGGCGGCGAACCGGCCGCTCACGGGACCAGCCGGAACGCCGGCACCGACACGTCGGGCTCCAGGTCCTCGAAGGCCACCTCGACTCCGGCGCCAGCTCGGAGCGGGGCGTCGACACCGTCGAGCAGGCGGCCGATCAGGCGGATGTGGGGGTGCTCGTCGAGCTCGACGTCGACGAGCACGAAGGGCAGGTCGTCGTCGAAGCCCGGGAGGAAGGAGGTGCGCACCACCGTCCAGGACCGCACCGTGCCCTGACCGGTGGTCGCCACGAAGGTGAACGCCGGGTCGGTGGAGCCGCAGTGCGGGCAGGTGAGGTCGGGCGGCAGCGTCGTGGCGCCGCAGCGCGAGCAGCGGGCGACGGTGAGCTCGTGGCGGGCGGCGGCGGCCCAGTACGGCGCCGACCGCTCGTCGGGGCGGGGGGGGGGACGGCCGGTGCTCAACCGATCGCCCCGGCGTCCTTGAGCTCGATGATGCGGTCCCAGTCGTAGCCGAGCTCCAGCAGCACCGCCTCGGTGTGCTCGCCGTGCTCGGGCGCCCGGCGCAGCGGTGGGCCCTCGCCGTCGAACTGCACGGGCACGGCCGGGAGCCGGTAGGTGGTGCCGTCGTCGAGGCGCACCTCGCCGACGTAGCCGTTGGCGACCACCTGCGGGTCGTCGACCAGCTCCTCGACCGCCTGCATCGGCGCCCACGGCGCGTCGAGGCGCCCCAGCACCTCCTTCCACTGCGCCAGCGTGCGCCGGGCGAACACGGCGTCGAGCTCGGCCACGCACGCCGCGCTGTGCTCCCGCCGGGCGGCGAGGTCGACGAAGCGGGGGTCGTCGACCATGTCGTCGCGGCCGATGGCCCGGCAGAAGGCGGCCCAGTACCGGTCGGACTCCAGGAACACCAGCTGCACGTGGCGCCCGTCGCTGGTGCGGTAGGAGCCCACCACCGGGTTGGGCTGCGGGCCCCGGCCCGGGACCCGGGTGACCTCGCCGTCGTTGAGGGCGGCCAGCAGGTCCGACGACAGGGTCCACATGGCGGTGGCCAGCAGCGACACGTCGACGACCGAGCCCTCGCCCGTGCGGTGGCGCTTGAGCAGGGCGGCGGCGATGCCGAAGGCCAGGGCCATGGCGCCGTTGCGGTCGCCCATGGCGCCGCGCTGGGAGATGGGGTAGTCGCGCTCGGGCGGGGTGAGCACGTAGGCGAGCCCGCCCCGGGCCCAGAAGGCGGAGGCGTCGTAGCCGGGCTGGTCGGCGTCGGGGCCGCGCATGCCGAAGCCGTGGCCGCGGGCGTAGACCAGCGACGGCCACCGTTCCCGGACGGTGTCGGCGTCGAGCCCGAGGCGCTCGAGCGCGCCGGGCCGGAGGTTGGTGAGCAGCACGTCGGCGTCGGCCAGCAGCTCGTGCAGCACCTGGCGGCCGGCGTCGGCGCGCAGGTCGAGGGCGATCGACCGCTTCCCCCGGTTGGCCAGGGCCACCGAGAGGTTCACGCCGCCGCGGTCGGTGCCGATGCCCTGCGTCGCCAGCGCCCGGTAGGGGTCGCCCTCGATGCGCTCGATGCGCACCACGTCGGCCCCCCAGTCGGCCAGCAGGGCGCCGGCCACCGGCACGAACACCCACTGGGCCAGCTCGACGACCTTGACCCCGCTGAACGCCTCGTGGTCCATCCCGCCTTCCTACCAGAACGACGTTCTCGCCGCTCATGGAACCGCGTTGTAGAGTCCGGTCGGTCACCGGGGGGTGGGCAGATGGGCACGAAGGACGGCACAGCCCTGCGATGGCACCTGCGCGAGGTGCCCCAGCCGCTGCGCCAGCGGTACCTCGACGAGGGCTGGTGGACCGACGAGAGCCTGGGCCAGCTGGTGGCCGGCGGGCTCGAGCGCCTGGCCGACCAGCCCTTCGTCGTGCACTCCGAGGCACGGCCGTGGCGGGGCACGAACCGTGAGGTCGACCGGGCAGCACGTTCCTTTGCCGGCTCACTGCATGACCGTGGCGTCGGGCCGGGCGACGTCGTGGTGGTGCAGCTGCCCAACTGGCGCGAGGCGGCTGTCGCCTTCTGGGGCTGCGCCTACGCCGGGGCCGTCGTCGTGCCGGTGGTGCACTTCTACGGGCCCAGGGAGATGGCCCACATCGTGCGGGTCACCGAGCCGGCGTTGGTCGTCACGCCCGACCGGTTCGGCGCGACCGACCACCTCGCTGCCTACGCAGAGCTGCTGGGTGGTGGGCCGGCGCCGTGGGCGGTGGTCGGTGCGACCGAAGCGGCGGCCCTCCCCGCCGGGGCCCTTCCGTTCGACGAGCTCCTCGACGCCCCGCCCGTGGCCGAGCCGGTGCCCGTCGACCCCGACGCGCCGGCCATCGTGGCCTTCACGTCGGGAACCACCCGCGACCCCAAGGGCGTGGTCCACTCCCACCGCACCATCGCGTGCGAGGCGCGTGACCTCGCTGCGCGGATGCCCCCCGGCCCTCCGCCGCTCACCGGCGCGCCGGTGGGGCACTTCATCGGGATGCTCAGCGCCTTCCTCAGCCCGCTCGTGCGGGCCGAGCCGGTCCACCTGATCGACGTGTGGAACCCCGGCGAGGTGCTGCGGCTCATGCTCGACGAGGACCTGGGCGTCAAGGGCGGCGCCACCTACTTCATCACCAGCCTGCTCGACCACCCGGACTTCACCGAGGCGCACCTCTCCCACATGCCGGTGGTGGGCCTGGGCGGGTCGCCCGTGCCGGTGGCCGTCACCGAGCGCCTCACCCGCCTCGGCATCACGGTGCACCGCTCCTACGGCAGCACCGAGCACCCGTCGGTCACCGGGTCCGCCGCCGACGAACCCGAGGTGAAGCGCCTCACGACCGACGGCCACGCCGCGCCGGGCGTGGAGATCCGTCTCGACGCCGACGGCCAGATCCACACGCGGGGACCGGAGCTGTTCGTCGGTTACACCGACCCCGAGCTCACCGCCTCGGTCTTCGACGACGAGGGCTGGTACCGCACCGGCGATGTCGGGGTGCTCGACGACGACGGCTACCTGACGATCACCGACCGGACGTCGGACCTCATCATCAGGGGCGGCGAGAACATCTCGGCCCAGGAGCTCGAGAAGCTGCTGATGCTGCTCGACGACGTCGCCGAGGTGGCGGTGGTGGCCGCGCCGGACCCTCGCCTCGGTGAGCACGCCGCAGCGTTCCTGCGCCTGCGCGACGGAGCGGCGGCGCCCACGCTCGCCGACGTGCGGGCCCACCTGGCTGCGTGCGGCCTGGCCAAGCAGAAGTGGCCCGAGTCGCTCCATGTCGCCGCCGAGCTGCCCCGCACGCCGTCGGGCAAGGTGCAGAAGTTCCGCCTGCGGCAACAGCTGCGCGACGGCGGGGACGCGTCGGGGAGCTGATTGCGTGGCGCGCCCCACGAGCTCTCCGTCGACACCGGACTCCCGCGCTCGGCCGCCGGTGCCCACGACCCTCGACGAGGCGCTGTCGCCCGAGTGGCTCACCGCCGCGCTGGGCTCACGGTTCCACGCCGTCGAGGTCCGGGCCGTGACGCCGGGCCCGGTGGTGAGCCGCATCTCCACCAACGCCCGCTTCCGGATCGAGTGCACGTCCCCAGCGCCCGATGGCCTCCCCGTCGACCTCTGCCTCAAGGGCTACTTCGGCGAGCACGCCGAGGCCGCCCGTCCGGCCGGGGTGCCCGAGGCGCTCTTCTACCGCGACCTGGCTGCGGCCACCGGGGTGCGCACGCTGACGAGCGTCTACGCCGACGTCGACGCCGCCTCGTCGGCCAACGTCGTGATCACCGCCGATGTCGTGGCCGGCGGCGGTCGGTTCCTCGACCCGCTCGGCCCCTACACGGTCGACCAGGCGGCCGAGAGCCTCGAGCAGCTGGCCACGCTCCACGCCGCCACGTGGATGGACCCCACGGTCGGTGCCACGACCTGGCTCGACCCGTGGTTCGCGCGGTTGGGCCAGAGCCGTGGTGTCACGGCGATCGAGCGCAACTTCGGCGGCCCCATCGGTGCCGGCGTGCCCGAGGCGGTGCGCGACCCGCAGCGCCTCTACGACGGGTTCGTGGCGGTGGCGGCCGAGGCCACGGCAGCCGCGCCGTGGTGCGTGGTGCACGGCGACCCGCACGCCGCCAACCTCTACCTCGACGGCCACGGCCGGCCCTCGCTGGTCGACTGGCAGCTCGTGCAACGGGGCCCGTGGTGGGTCGACGTCGGGTACCACGTGGCGGCGACACTGAGCGTGGAGGACCGTCGCCGGTCGGAGCGGGACCTCGTCGAGCACTACCTCGCCCGCCTGCGAGCCGCCGGGGTCGACCCGGGGTCGGAGGGCGACGTGTCGCGGGGCCTGCGGCGGGGGATGGTGCACGGCTTCTACCTGTGGGGCATCACCCTCATGGTCGATCCTGCCATCACGACCGTGCTCCTCGAGCGCCTCGGCACCGCCGTCGACGACCACGCCGCGCTCGATGCTCAGCGGTAGGTCGTCACGACGCGCCCGATCGGGGTCGGTCGCTGGCGTCGGCGCACCCGGCCCTCGGAGGCCGACCGCGAGGACGGCCACCGTCACGAGGATGCACCGAGCGGCAGGAGCAGCGGCCGCGGCCGCATGGCTCGCGGGTGTGGTGGTCCTCGCCGGTTGCTCCTCGTCCGGTCAAGCCACGTCCCCGGAGACGACCGCCGGCTCGCCCGGGTCGACGGCGACTGCCACCATCACGGGCACGTTCGCGGCGCGGGGTGGGCCGCCACCGGGGATGTTCCAGCCTCTCTCGGGCACGGTCACCGTCACCCAGCTCGCATCGGGAACGGAGCAAGCCGGCGGCGATCCCGTCGTGCTGCAGGTCGGCGACGACGGGGCCTTCTCGGTGTCGGTGCCGCCGGGGCGCTACTCGCTGGTGGGTGCGTCGCCGTCGGTCGGCGGGGTCGGGTGCACCGGCGGCCCCGTGCTGGTGTCGGCCGGACGCTCGGTGTCGGTGGACGTGGAGTGCCCGCTGCCGTAGACGAGTCGAGCACCACCAGCCGGCTCAGCCGGCCTCACGACTGGGTGAACGTCGGTCGACGGGCGACGACGCAGACGTCCCGCAGATCGTTGCCCCGGCCTCTACCTGTGGACAGATGTGGCGTTCTGGCGCCCTTCCGTCCACCGGTGGCGATGTCGAACCCTGGGCTCTCCGGCGCGGTGGGGGTGGGTTGAGCGTTCGATGTGGTTTTCGTTGGGTTTTCGCGCCGAGGACTGTCACACCCCCTGAATAGGCTTGTTCGCATGGATGGGGGTGTGGCCCAGCTGGGCGAGGCGATCGAGGCGCTCGACGTGCCCGTCGATCGCGACGCCATCCGCGCCGCCATCGCCCAGCGCGACCGGCTCGACGCCAAGATCACCGCCGCGGTGGCGGCCTACGACGCGGCGGAGCTGTGGGACGCCGATGGGGCGACGTCGATGACCCGCTGGCTGGTGGCCGAATGCCGCATGAGCGACTCGACCGCTCGCCGCCAGGTGCGGACCGCCAAGCGGCTGGCGGCGTTGCCGGCGATGGCCGAGGCGTATGCCGGCGGGGCGGTGTCGGGTGGTCAGGTCGATCTGCTGGCCAAGGCGGTCAAGCCCCGCCACGTCGAGCTGTTCGCCGACATCGAAGCGGGCATGGCGCGCACGTGGCGGTGGCTCGACATCGAGGGCACCACCACGGTGCTGCGCGACTGGTTCACCAAGGCCGACGCCCTCATCGAACAGCCACCCGAGGAGGAGAGCCGACGGTCGTTCGTGCACCTCGACGAGCTGCTCGACGACCGCAGCCGCCTGCGCGGCGAGCTGGTGGGTGACGACCGGGCCATCGTGGCCGATGCGCTGCGCCTGGCCGGACGCGCCGATGATGAGCTCGACGGCCGGCGCCGCACCCGCGCCGAACGTCTCGCCGACGCGCTGGTGGAGCTGTGCGCCCGGTTCCTGCGCGACCACGACACCCCCAAAGCACACCCCGGTCGGCAACGCCCCGGGGTGAACGTGGTGATCGACGCCGCCGACCTCGCCGCCACCACGCTGAGGGAGCTGGGCATCACCAGCACCGACGCCCTCGACGCCTACCTCGATTCACACCCGACGACGGCGGCGGAGCGGGCCTGGTACCAGACCGGCCTGCAGCGCCAACGTGAGCCGGGCGGTGGTGGCGCCGCCACCCTGTCGGGCCATGACATCTCGCCGGCGTTGGCCGCCGCGTTCTGCTGCGACTCGACCATGCGCCGGGTGCTCTCGACCGGGTCGACCGTGCTCGATTACGGCCAGCCGATGGCCAGCCTGCCCCGATCGGTGCGCGACGCCGTCATGCTCCGCGACCGGCGCTGCCGGTTCCGCGGTTGCCCGCGCACCATCGACTGGTGCGAAGTCCACCACGTGGTGCACCGCGAGCACGGCGGGCCCGACGCCGTCGACAACTGCGTGCTGCTCTGTGCGAGGCACCATCACATCGTTCACAGAGACGGATGGGACGCCAAGCTCAACCCCGACGGCACCCTGCGCGTCACCGACCCCGACGGCCGCACCCACACCACCCGACCACCCGGGCCCGGCAACGGGCCCCCGTCGAACTGGCAGGACCCACTCCGCTAACCCCGCCCAACAGCTCGAGGCCAACCGCGCCGTGCCCCGGCACGGCCGTCGGCGGCACGATGCCGCTGCCACCGTCGAGCATCACCGAACCGGCGGTAGGGACACATCAGTCGAAGCCGCTTCTGCTTCGCTGCGCCGATCACATCATCAACGCATGAGGCTCCTGCTCACCGGTACTGTGCGCCGTCGACAGTCGGCGGCGACATCGAAAGGCGGACCATTGAGCGACCTTCCTCCCCCTCCTGAAGCTTCTCCTCCTGGGGGCTCCCAGCCCCCTCCGCCTCCGCCGGGGATTCAGCCATCCCCGCCTCCGCCGGGGATTCAGCCCCCGCCTCCGCGGGGGATTCAGCCACCTCCGCCTCCGACGGTCCCCACGCAGCCGGTCGGTGCCTCGCCCTCCGTGCCGCCGCCAGGCGCTCCTCCTCCTCCTCCTCCTCCTCCTGGGGGCGGAGCACCGCCGACTTACACCGCACCAGTTGCCGGTGAGCCAGCGAAGAAGTCGTCCAAGAAGTGGTGGTGGATAGGAGGGGCGGCGGTCATCCTCCTCCTGCTAGTGATCGCCGGCATCGCTGGTGGCGGCAAGAAGAACGAAGACAAGGCCATTGAGGCCTCCTCCTCAGAGACGGCCACGAAGCAGACCACAACCACTACCGCAGCTCCCACAACGACGACCACGGCGGCGCCAACCACGACGACAGCGCCAACCACGACGGTGCCGCCACTTACACCTGGGCAGCGCAACGCCGTGCGAAGCGCAGAGAGCTACCTGAACTTTAAGGGCTTCTCCCGTGCCGGCCTTATCAGGCAACTTTCGTCGGAGTACGGCGAGGGCTTCTCAGTCGAAGACGCCACCTTCGCCGTTGACTACCTCAATGTCGACTGGAATGAGCAGGCGGCCAAGGCGGCACAGAGCTACCTGGACTTCAAAGGATTCTCACGCTCCGGCCTGATCCAACAGCTCGAGTCGGAGTACGGCGACCAGTTCACCCATGAGCAGGCCGTCTATGGCGTTAACGCTGTTGGCCTGTAGGCGCCTTCCCTGACGAAGCCCGGGACGCACTAAGCGTCCCCACCAAGTAGGTGGGGGCGCTTGTGGCTTCTGACCCACACCCGGCGATCGGGGATGTCCGGTGCCTGCTAGACAAGCCGCGTGGCGGAGGAGATCTCCTCATCTGATGAGGCCTCGGCGGAGGTGACGCACTACCGCGTTCCCGGCCTACTGGGCTGGGCGCTTCAGAAGCACCCCGAGGTCCTTGGCTTGTGCGGCGCTGTCGTCTTCACAGCCGGTGGGATCGCGATGCTGCTCAGCAACCCCGCCGGGAACTCAACGCAGGGGGAGCAGTACGGGCCGGACGCCCCGCTTCAGGTGTGGGTAGTGGTTGTCGCGTTCCTGCTCTTCGCTCTCGCCCTGTTCTCGATCTTCTTCATGCTCCTCTTCCTCTGGCAACGCGTGACGGGTCGGAGGCAGTAAGACCAAGCGAGGCTCGACCGCATCATGGGCGCACAGGACTGACGGCCGCGTCTCGTCCCCAGACCTGGCGGTAGGTGACGTTCCTGGGTCGGTTCGGCAGACTTGGCCGATGGCGGAGGAGCAGTTCAGCACGCACGCTGATCCGGTCTGGCGAGACCGCTCGAACTTCATCATCAACGCAGCGCTTCCCGAGGCCGGCCGATTCGAGCAGCTCTGGGCCCGCCAGCGACCCGACGACCTTCTTGAGATCTGCTGCATCCCCTTCTTCCTCTACGACGTTGCACTCGGAGACGTCGTACGGACGACGGCGAGAGGAGATCGCCGGTACATCCTCAGCGAGGTCGTGTCGCCTAGCCGGTGGTACGTCTTCCGGGTCTGGTTCGGCGCTGCTAGCGACCCCACCTCGGTGGTGGTGGACCGCCTCAGGTCACTGGGTGCCCTGATGGAGTGGTCCTCAGCCAACCTCCTTTCAGTGGATGCCAGCGACCAGCAGCACGCTCAGGAGATCGCGACTACCTGGCCAGCGCGGAGTCTCGGGGCGAACTCGTTTTCGAGACAGGCCGAACTAGCGGGCGCTGACCCTCGCGAACGCCACCCTCCCGGCGGACTGGGATACCCGCGACTCCGCTGGCAGAGGTCGCACACCAGAGGTGGTACGCAACTTCGGCCAGAACCGCAGTGCCCGTCACCCGGACCCGGCGTCGATGCAGGTCCACTCGTTGACGCTCAGGCAGACTGACCCTCGTGGACGACGACCCGGCGTCACGACGGAGCAGCGCGGCCCCAGGATGGTTCCCTGATCCTTGGGACTCGGCCCGCCACCGTTGGTGGGACGGAGTGCGTTGGACCGACGCTGTTGCGCCGGTTCGACGCCGGTCACCGCTTTCGACGGGCATGTGCGTCGTCCTCGTCCTGGCAGCAGTGGTGTTCGTCGGAATGTCGGTGTTCGGCATGCTCACCCTCGCGGGCTACTTCAGGAAGCCGACGCTGGCGCAGGTGGTCAGTGTCGAGCAGAACGGCGATCTGTGCATACGGGCAGAACGTGCCTCAGACGTGGACTGCGTCCCGAACCTCGATGGCATCGAAGTCCACACCGGCGATTGCGTGCTCGTGTACTACGGCGAGGGGATTCGAGTCGCTCGACGCACTCAGTGCCCCGATTGACCAGCTCAGGAATGCCGGTGCATGGCACCCACAGCCGGCGATCGGGGACACCTTGCCGGTATCGCCGATCGGGGTGTTTCGTCAGGTCACCCGCCAGGGGACAGCCTGGGCGTAGGGTCAGTTTGGGTTCATGGCGGACTCGGCAGAGGACCAGCGCTCCCGCGCTGAAAGGCGGAATCATGAGTGGTCGGTGGAAGGTGATCCGGCTGGTTGGGTTCGTGGTGTTTGCGCTCGCGGCCATCGTCTCGTTTGTGGTTCTCCGACCGAAGTCGCCCTCTGCACCGGACCGCTCGACACAGATCGCAGCTGCCCTATCGGATGACACCACCAACGCCAAGTCGGCCTCGTCGGCCCCTCAACAGCAGGTGGTGAACGGCTGGACTGCGCGGGATCTTCTGACGGTCCAGGCGACCACAGCGAACGATCAGCTTGCTATGGCCAAGGCTGGCTCCGACGCCTCCCGTCAGATCGCCGTACTCGTGCTCATCGCGGTGTTGGCTCTGTGCTGGGGCGGCGCCACCGCAGGGCTCGGTCGCATCGGAGGCGACCGGGCCCAGATCGAGGAGACGCCCGGCGACGAGCCCGCTGACGACGATGCGCTAACGGGGCCGCCCGCCACACCGATGCAATAGGCCGCCGCAGAGCCGGCGTTCTGGGATAGTTCATCGGTGGGTGGCGCCGAGCGGAAGCTTGACGAGCGTCCCATCTCAGGCGCGTCCGGATGGGCCTTCTTCGTGTTCGTGGTTGGGCTCGCCGTCTGCGTGCTCCCTATCGGGGGGCTCCTCGCAGCAGTGCAGCTGTCCGCCAATGGGAACGCTTGGCCCATGGTTGTGTGGGCCCTGCTGGCAATCGTCTTCCCCGTCGGCTGGGTCACGATCCGTCGGCACCGGGCCCTGAGCCGTGCGCATCTCATCGAGCGCGCCGCTGTGGCGTCACTTCTCCTACAGGCACCGCTGATTCCGATCGCCGTCGGAATGATGTCGCTGTAGCCAGCCACTCGGCTGCCACGCTCGGACATCACCCAGGCCCGGCGGGATGGGATGGTCGGTGAGAGACTCCGGTGGGCAGGTGATCCGACCGTTAGGTTCCGAAGATGAGGGCAAACGACCTGGGGGACGCCATTTTCCTACAGGTACCCGGCGACTTTCCGGTGCGAGTAACGCTCGATTCGGACGTGTGCATCGACATCGACCAGTGGTCGCACGGAATCCGTCCGCGGAACCAGGACCGAGCAGACGCCATCGAAGGCCTTCTCAGACTTGCGAAGGCGCGCCGTATCGATTGGGCCCGAGCGAGTGACTTGCTCCGGCGAGAGTGGTCGCGCGGGCGGTCAAGTGAGGCGATTGCGCAACGAGACAGCCTGCTCGATGACCTTGGCGTCGCGAGCATCGGGACACCGGCACGGTTCGACATCACGGCCATCGGTGCTTCCGTGTTCGGAATCGATGACACCGAGCTTCGACAGCTATTCGGTGTCGAACTCCCAGGCTCCGGCGACAACCTCGCCGCGTTCGAAAAGGCCGTGTCCGATGTCGACCACCTACTCGCGCACGCAGTAGCTGGTCGATGCTGGTTCTTGATGTGGAACCGTCGCGACTTCATCGACCGTGGCAGGCGGGCGGAATTGGCGAGGCTCGGGCTGCTTGTGGGGACGCCGCAGGACGCGGTCGCGACGCTCAACCCTTAGAATGAGCGATTGCGTCCACCCGGCATCGCGTACGCAGCTGTCACCCCGTAGACGAGCTCCGGGTCGCGTCGCTCGGACCCGGCGGAATGGGTCATCCGTGAGAGACTCGGCCGACGGAGGGCGTGACGGAATGCCGGAGTATCTCGTCTCGTATGTCTACGGGCAGGGTGCGGTATGGGCGATCCTCGACGCGCCCGCAGTCGAGGAGATCGAGTCGGCCTATCCGGAGCTCGTCGTAATGGACGCTCGTCCGGCGTGGATGGACTATCCGGAGTACGAGCGGATCCGAGAACGACAGCGGTTCAACCTCGCACAGCCTCCGAGCGGTTTCCTGCTCGAGATCGTGAAGGCCAGGAAGCCACCCCAGACATAGCCGGCCCGTCGGCCGAGCCGCGCTCAGCTCCAGATAGAGGTCGGCCAGTCGCTCGATGATCTCTCCCGACTCCATGACTCGAGTCTCTTCCGCCGGGGCGGTTGACCGCCATAGCAATAGCGGTACCGAGCCGGCGTGAGGGGATGGCCTTGCAGCCCGCTGGTACGTTCGCTCGGGTGCGGATTCGGCGGACGGCGATCACGGCCATCGCCATTGTTGTGGTGGGGATCCTTCCAGCCAGCTGCTCGAGCGAAACCAGCCCGTCGGCCAAGAACTGCATCCGATCGGATGGTGCGCAGGTGTGCGTCAGCGGAGGGAAGCTCACCGGAACAGGGCTGCAACCTGGCTCAAAGGTCCAGTGGCTCATCGACTACGCCCCCGCCCGGGGTGAGCACGGCCAATCCGGCGGTGAAGTGCGAGCCGACGGCGTCGGCAAGGCGTCCAGTCCAGTTGAGTACCCGAGCACCGGTGTCGGCACCAACACCATCGAGGTCATGGCAACGGCGGATACGGGCGTCCCGCTCACCGGGAACATCGTCCAGGTCGTCGCCGGCGGCGCCTGACCCTTCATGCGAGCGCAGGCCGCGAGCCGAGTCCGTCACAGCCACCGTTGCTGCGGAATCAGGTAGACGAGGCCAGGGCTGTGGAGTGCGCCTCAGCGCCGCGGACGACCGAGTCCTAGGCTCCTAGGTGGGCCCGGGACTGACCTGATCGAAGCGCCGGTGTCGGGATGCAAGCCGGCCACGCTGATCTGCGAGTCGTTCCCGATGTCGTCCCGGGCCCACCTCCGGTGGCCGGGGCCGGCGCGGCATGTGCCAGGTATGGTCTCGCCACGGCGGGAACCGCAGCTCGGCGGGCGGCACGAGGGTCCGATCCAACGACTGATGACCGACCTACAGGGCGAGCTGCCAGCGTCCAGAGTGCTGTTGCGGAGGAGACCGTCATCTGTGCTGCCCCCTCAGGGAGGGTCCGGGTGTGGCGCAATTCGCGAATGACCGTGGTCCTCGCCACTGTCGCCCTGCTCGCAGCTCCAGAGCTGCTCTCGATCAAGGCGATGGGCGATCAGAAGGTTGCGACCGCCCGTCGACCTTCCTCGGGTCAGTAGAAGAGCAGCTCGTCCTGTGGACACTCGTTGATTCGGGTTGCCCGGACCCGGCGCTATGGGACCGCCGTGTCTGGCGATACGGCGCAAGCCGCCCCGGTCCCGCAGTGCTCCGTCTTTCGCTCGTCGGAGCCGAGCCCACAACCGACGAGCACGTGAGACGTCACGAGCAGTAGAAGCCCTACCGCCAACATCCGCACTCTCGTCGCGGTGGTCCTCATGGGACGTTGGACGCCGAGTCCATGACACCGGTTCCGGCTCCATTCCAGAAGTGCCGCATGCGTCTCCCACCCCAGGCGGGCTGAGACAGGGTTCGCCGTTCGTTCAGGGGGTCACGTGAACGCTCTGGAGCATCTGCGTGACCCACGCGTCAGCTTCGGCGCGACGTGGGTTCTTGAGGCACGCGGTCATCTGGAAGGTGCCTCCGTTCGCAGCGTCGAGGACAGCGAGGATCGTCTCGTCTGCCCCGATCGGGGCACACACGCCCGGCTCGTCGTGCTCGACTCGGGCAGCCCGGCCTGCGAGTGTCGTGTTCGGGGTCCCGAGATCGGAGGGTGGTGATCCCGCCGCTTGCGGGTATCGCGTCGAGGCCCACGAGACCAGGACGGCTCCGTCGTCGAGCTGAGAGACGGGGAAGCCGCACGTGATCTGGGTTCCGACCGAGACCTGGGTGGTCACACATGGATCCTGGAGCGTCATCGAACTCAGTCGAGCGATGGGGGTGGAGAACGCGCTCGCCATGTCGTTGACGTCCTGCAGCGTCCATGCGGCCGGGTAGTCGAACGTCAGGGCACCGTTGTCGAAGTGAGCGAGACTGCTGGCGCCTGCCGGGCCGGCCGGGGTGGCGGTGTCCGTGGAGGAGCACGCGACTGCGAGTCCCATGCAGATCAGAGCGACACCGACGCGTCTCATGTCTGCTTCGACGTCGACGGCTCGGGTGCGGTTCCTCACGACCGCATGAGTCGCGCCGAGACCGCCTCCGATGTCCCGAGGCGTCACCGCGAGCCGGCGGCATCGGAGGGAGCGTGCGCTGGCGCGCGTTGGGTTGCGGCGCTGCCCGCGACCGTCGGCACACAGGCGACGTGTTCGTGGGACCTCGGTCTAGCCTCGCCAGATGTCCGGCCGAGACTTCAAGATCGTGTGCGAGGTGGAACCGGCGACCCGCCCGGACCTCATGCACGTGAGGCACCAGATCGGTTCGATGAGCCGGGTCGCTTCGTCGTTCCTCATCCCGGACAACCACATCGGTCGCGCGACCGTCTCGAGCATCGCCGTCGCACACGAGGTCGCCCTGATGGGCGGCGACGCGATCGCCTGCCTGAACGCCAGGGATCGCAATGTCCTCGGCTTCCGACGGGACCTCCTCACCGCTGCCGCCTACGGCGTGAGGCAGTTCCTCTTCGTCTACGGCGATCGTCCCGAGACGGGGAAGCGCTCCGACGACCTGACGGTTCGCTCGATGCTCGCGGAGGCCCGTCGCTTCGAGCAGTCACTGGGATCAGTCGCAGGAGCGCTGAGCTTGGGCGTCTCCGCCCGACCCGACGGACCGGTCCCGGGTTGGAAGCACGACGCCGACGCCTTGTTCGTGCAGGTCTCGTTCTCCGTGCCGGAGCTGGTGGCGTGGCGAGAGCACGTCGACTTCCCTGGTCCGGTCTACGCCGGGGTGATGGCGCCGCCCTCGGCGACGATGGCCCGCAAGCTGTCAGCTGACATCCCACAGCTGGCAGTGCCCGCGGAGCTCATCGACGCCCTCGAGTCCGACCGGGACGCCGGCCTGGACTTCGCGTGTCGGATGGTGTCGGACGTCCGCGACTCCGGAGCGTTCGACGGAGTGCACCTCATCCCAGTCTCGAGATACCGCGAGATCGCCGCCCGGCTCGATCCGATGTGATCACCGCGCCCCGGTCGGCCGCCGCGCTCGGTCGCGGCCTTCCGGCAGGACACGGCCCTCGCGGTCGTCAATGACGATGCGGCCCGCTGCCCGACGAGGTGCGGACGTCCTTCCGGCCGTTGAGCCAGGCGACCATGGCGGGATCTCGATGATCGAAGAACTGGGTGGAACCGGTGTCCAGGGAAGCGATCCTCGCCATGTCGTCGTCGGTGAGAGCGAAGTCGAAGACGTTCAGGTTCTCCTCCATCCGTCCCCGGTGGACCGACTTCGGGATGGTCACCACCTCGCGCTGGATGAGCCAACGAAGAACCACCTGGCCGACCGACTTGCCGTAGGTCGTCCCGATTGCTGCGAGCAGTGGGTTCGTGAACAGGCCGTTCTTGCCCTCGGCGAACCCGCCCCACGCTTCGAGCTGCACACCATGGCCGCTCATGAGCTCCTGCTCGTCATGGCGTTGGAAGAACGGATTCACCTCGATCTGGTTCACGTGCGGCGCGACCCGGTTGTGGTCGATGAGATCCACGAGGCGGTCGGGGTGGAAGTTGGAGACGCCGATCGCTCGTGCCCGCCCTTCATCGTGGATCTGTTGCATGGCCCGCCAGGAGCTGTAGTAGTCGCCGAACGGTTGGTGGATCAGGTACAGGTCCACGTACTCGAGACCCAGGCGCTGGAGGGACTCCTCGAACGCGGCGCGGGCGTTGTCCTCGCCCGGCTCCTGGATCCAGAGCTTCGTCGTGACGAACACCTCCTCCCGAGGCAGGCCGCTGCTGGCGATGGCCCGGCCGACTCCTTCCTCGTTCTGGTAGGACGCGGCGGTGTCGAAGTGCCGATAGCCCACCTCCAGCGCGGTGGCGACAGCGCTCTCCGTCTCGTCCGGGGGGATCTGGTAGACGCCGAAGCCCACGATCGGCATCAGCACACCGTTGCGCAGGGTCACATCGGGAACCGTTGGTGACATCTCGTCCTCTCCGGTGACGTCGAGCGAGCCACCGCGTCTGCTCGGTTGCGGCCTCCCTCGCGTCTACCCGTTTTCGCGTCCGCCAGGCAGAGCTGCCGCTCGGAGGCCGGGCAGTTGGAAGAGCTCGATCGTCGTCGCGAGGCCCGCGCCTCAGAAGAGCTTCAGCACGTTCGACTCGATGCCGCGCAGCTCGTCGTAGTCGACCTCCACGCAGGCGATGCCCCGCGCCTCGGCCAGCACCTTGGCCTGGGGCTTGATCACCTGGGCCACGAAGATGCCTCGCACCGGGCGCAGGGTGGGGTCCAGCTCGAGCCGTTCGAGGTAGCGAACGAGCTGCTCCACGCCGTCGATCTCGCCTCGCCGCTTCACCTCGATGGCCACCGCCACGCCCTCGGCGTCGCGGCACAACAGGTCGACCGGCCCGATGTCGGTCGGCCACTCTCGCCGCACGAGCTTGAGGCCCTCGACGATGGAGCACGGGTCGGCGGCGAGCAGCTCCTGCAGGTGGGCCTCCACGCCGTCCTTCTGCAGGCCCGGGTCGACCCCGAGCTCGTGGGCCGAGTCGTGCAGCACCTCGTCGAGGGTGATCGTCAGCGTCTCGCCCTTGGGGTTGGTGACGACCCACCGGCCCTCCTCCTCGGTGAGGCGGTTGGGGGCGTTCATCCAGTTGAGGGGCTTGTAGGCCCCACCGTCGGCGTGCACGGCGACGCAGCCGTCGGCCTTCACCATGATCAGGCGGGTGGCCAGCGGGAGGTGGGCGGAGAGGCGGCCGTCGTAGTCGACGGAGCAGCGGGCGATGACGAGGCGCATGGCGCCTCCGAGGCTAGGCGCGACGTCCCACCGACCGGTCGACGGTGTTGTCACCGGATCTGCCAGAATCGCCGTGGGATCCGCCAGCGAGGGGGACGAGCGTGCGGGGTCGAGAGCGGTGACGACCGGTCGGGGCGAGGCGTGGCGCGAGCGAGGCGGGTGGTTCACGTGGGCCCCGCCGGACCAGGGTGCCGAGGCGGTGCAGGTCTTCCACGTAGAAGCCGGCGATCCCGAGGCGCCGGTCATGGCCCTCGTGCACGGGTTTCCCACGAGCAGCATCGACTGGTTCGACGTGCTCGACCGCTTTGCCGAGCGCTACCGCGTCTGCGCCCTCGACTTCCCCGGCTACGGGTTCTCCGACAAGCCGAGGGGCTGGGGCTACGGCCTGGCACGTGACGCCGACCTGCTCGACCACTACCTCGCCGAGGTGGTGGGTGCCGAGGTGGCAGTGGTGGTGGCGCACGACCGCGGCGACAGCGTGGCGCTGATCCACGCCGCCCGGGCCGCGGAGGGCACCTCGGCTTCGGGGCTCGAGCACCTGGTGCTCAGCAACGGCAACGTCTTCCTGCCGCTGTCGAACCTCACGACGTTCCAGCGGCTGGTCCTCGACCCGGCCACCGCCGAGCAGGTGCTCTCGGTGCTCACCCCCGACGCGCTCGCCCAGGGGATGGGCGCCACCACCTTCACCCCCGCACGCGGCCCGGGCGACCCCGAGGTCGAGGCGCTCACCGCCTCCTTCGCCCATGCCGACGGCGTGGCGGTGCTGCACGAGACCATCCAGTACCTCGTCGAGCGGTCGGCCGACGAGGAGCAGTGGCTGTCCGCCCTCGCCACCTCGATTATCCCGACCACGGTGGTCTGGGGCATCGGCGACACGGTCGCCCCCGTGCGGGCGGCGGCCCACGTCTGGAACGCGCACCTCATGTTCAAGCCCGGCCGCAACCGTCTGTACTTCGTGGCCGAGGCCAACCACTACGTCCAGAACGACCAGCCGGCCGCGTTCGTCGACGCCGTGCTGCACGCCCTCGACCCCGCCAGCGACGCCGCTCCCGGGGCGATCGCGGCGGCGCCCGGCGCGCCCGTGCTGGTCGACTGCTCGCGCGAGCGCATGCCGTCGGCGGCCGAGGTGCTGCGGGGCCAGCCGTAGCGGGCAGGGCTCAGGCGATGCCGCGCTTCTCGAAGCGGCTGCGGATCAGATCCCGGCGCTCGCGCAGCTCGCGGTAGGTGAGCCGTTCGGTGGTCGGGTCGACCCCGAAGCTGCTCTTCACCCCGGAGAGGTCGATCTCGAAGCTGGTGGGGTCGACGCCCACGTCGGCGAACAGCCGCTCGCCGTGGGTCTGGGCGAAGTACATGGTGATGTCGGCGATCTCGGCGAACAGGTCGAGGTCCGGCGCCAGCCGGGCGATGGCCCCGTCGAGGAACACCAGGTTCTTCACGTAGAGCATGAGCTCCTTGGGCATGCGGGTGCCGTAGCCCAGCAGCAGCTTCACCACCCGCTGGATCTCGTGGATCATCTCCTCGGGCGTGAGCTGGGTGGGGTCGATGGCGGGGCCCTCGAGGTCGAGGTCGGCGATGACCGCCTCGAGGTCGGTGTCCATCGGCAGGGCCCCGAGGTCGCGCAGGGCGGCGAGCTGCACCCGCACGTCGTTGGTGGTGGCGCCCAGCATGAGGCGCAGGAAGGCCCGGCGCTTGAGGTCGTCCATGCGCCCGGTGATGCCGAAGTCGAGCAGGGCCACCTTGCCGTCGGCCATCACGAAGAGGTTGCCGCCGTGCAGGTCGCCGTGGAACACGCCCTCGATGAGGGCGCCCTCCATGAAGCCGATCATGCCGGTGCGCACGACGGCGTGGGTGTCGACGCCGGCGTCCTTCATGGCCGCCACGTCGTCGAAGTTGAACCCGTCGAGGCGTTCCATCACCAGCACCCGCCGGGTGACCAGGGTGGGGTGGGGGCGGGGGATGATGTAGCCCCGCTGGCCGAGCTCCACGAAGCTGCGGGCCACGTCGAGCATGTTCTGGGCCTCGAGGCGGAAGTCGAGCTCCTCGGTGATGGTCTCGGCGAACAGCTCGACCAACGCGGGCGGGTTGGCCAGCGCGGCGAAGGGCAGCCGGCCCACGAGGAAGGGGGCGAGCCAGGCCATGACCTCCAGGTCCTGCTCCACGAGCTCGGCCACGGTGGTGCGCTGCACCTTGACCACGACCGGCTCGCCGGTGCGCAGCGTGGCGGCGTGGACCTGGGCGATGGAGGCGGCGGCCAGCGGCGTGCGCTCGAAGGAGGCGAACACGTCCTCGAGGGCGCAGCCCAGCTCGCTCTCGACGGTGGCCCGGACAGCGCTGAACGGCTCGGCGGGCACCTGGTCGCGGCACTTCTTGAACTCCTCGACCAGCTCCTCGGGGAACAGGCCCTCACCCGAGGAGATGATCTGCCCCAGCTTGATGTAGGTGGGGCCCAGGTGCTCGGCGGCGACCCGCAAGCGCCGTGACAGATCGGCCCGGCTGACCGCTCGGCCCCGGCCCCGTCCCTTCCAGGCCCACATGCCCACCGCGGTGCCGAGCCGCCGCACGACGGTGAACACCCGTCGACCCCGGGGGAAGCGGCGGGGGCGGATCAGCTCGGGCAGGTCGCGCCGGGTGAGCCAGCGGATCTGGTCGACGGCCTCCCGCCAGGGCATGGCCTCGGGGTCGACGAGCCAGGGCGCGTCGTCGGAGAACGAGCCGATGGCGAGGTCGGCGGGCCCGGCCGCGGCCTGGTCGGTGGTGGAGGCGGGGGGAGCGGCCATCGCCGATGGAGTGTACGGGTGGGCCAGGGCGATGCCCGGGTCGGGTGCCGAGCCCGTGCCGCACGGGGCGCGCCCTCGGCCGGCGGTCAGAAGAACTGCGCCACGATGGCGAGCACGTCGTCGGCCAGCTCGGGGCGGCAGATCACGAGGTCGGGCAGGTAGGGGTCGGCGTGGTTGTAGGTGAGCGGCGAGCCGTCGAGGCGCGAGGCGTGGAGACCGGCGGCGAGGGCGACCGCCGCTGGCGCGCAGTTGTCCCACTCGTACTGCCCGCCACCGTGGACGTAGGCGTCGACCATCCCGGTGACGACCGCCATGGCCTTGAAGCCGGCCGAGCCCATGGCCACCAGCTCCCCGTCGAGCTCGGCGGCGACCGCCATCGACAACATCGGCGGCCGGCTGCGGCTCACCGCCATCTGCACCGGCCGCCCGTCGGGACGGGGCGGCACCACCGGCGGGGTGCCGGTGTCGAGCACCAGGCCCACGCTGGGCAGGGCCACGGCGCCGACCGCGGGCGCACCGTCGACGGCCAGGGCGACGTGGACGGCCCAGTCGATGCGGCCCTCGCCGTACTCCCGGGTGCCGTCGAGGGGATCGACGATCCAGACGCGTGACGACCCGAGGCGGGCCCGGTCGTCGCGGCCCTCCTCGGAAAGCACGGCGTCGTCGGGCCGCAGCCGGGCCAGGGCCTCCACGAGGAAGTCGTGCGAGCGCAGGTCGCCCGCATCCTTGATGGCCCACATCGGTGAGCCTTCCTCCGTCATCTCGTCGCGCACACCGAGGAGGAGCCGGCCGGCGTCCTCGGCCAGCGCCCGGGCGATGGTGTGGTCGTCGTCGCCGGGCGAGAGGGCCGAGGTCATCCCCGTACCCTACGGCCGGTGCCCCGGGCCGGTCGGGTCGGTGGGCTCAGGATCCGAGGCCGAGGTTGTCGCGGAACTCCGCTTCGGTGTTCACGTGGGGGAACGGCTCGTCGGGCACCGGCAGGCCGAGCCCCGCGCACAGCGGGCCCCAGCCGTCGCCGGTGGTCCACTCGATGAGCCGGTCGGCCGGCACCTCGGCCCGGACCAGCTCGAGGTGGCGCTCGTAGGCCTCCTTCGACACCGCTTCGTTCGAGGGGTCGACGCCGTGGCGGGCGATGACGGCACCGACGGTGTCGAGCCAGGGCCGAGCCTCCGGCGGCAGGGCAGGGGAGTCGAACGTGAGGAAGATCGTGCGGCTGGCGCTGCGCCACCAGTCGTCGGCGCTGGGTCGCTTCGACAGCAGCACCGTGGCGTCGGGGTACTCGGCGACGAGCTCGCGCCAGAAGGCGGCGGCCGGCCAGTCGACGGCGGCGACGTCGCCGTCGAACAGCGCTTCCCAGTCCGGCCGGCCCTGGGCCGCCTCGGTCCACAGGCCCATGAGCTCGGGCCGCTCGAACACCTCGTGCATGTGGTGGCACCGGCCACCGAGCAGCTGCTCGAGCGCCAGCTTCAACGAGTTGGTGCCGGTGCGGCCGAACCCCGCACCCACCACGCGCAACGTCATGGCCCTACCCCCACTGTCGATCCCGGCGCCCATCATCGCGGACGGGTGAGCGGGGCGCTCGCAAGGCCGGCGGCGGAGGGGGCCGGTGCGGCCGTCAGGCGCTGCGGCGGCCCATCTCGACGGCTCGGCCCACCAGCTTGCGCACGGCCTGCTCGTCGGCGCCGTCGGCCACCAGGGCGTCGATGCGGGCCTCGAGGTCGGCGGCCAGGCGCTCGTCGACCTCGGGGTTCGCGGACGCGCCGGGCTTGGCCAACGACCCGGGGGGCGACACCGAGGTCACCAGCACGAGGGCCAGCGCGGCCGCTGCGGTGATGAGCCCGAAGGTGATGGCCGTGCCGTTGTTGTCGGCGATGGAGCCCACGATCATCCCGGCGATGCCGAGCACGAACACGGCCAGCACGACGCGCCGCACCAGGCGAGGGCTGACCCTGGGCTGGCCCGCGGACCGCGGGCGCAGCTCGGTGGCAGCGGAGCCGCCGCCGCTGGCCGTCGTCATCGCACCAGCGGCTTGTACTTGATGCGGTGGGGCTGGTCCGCCTCGGCGCCGAGCTCCTTGTGGCGGAACGCCTCGTACTCGCTGAAGTTGCCCTCGAACCAGCGGACCTGCGAGTCGCCCTCGAAGGCCAGGACGTGGGTGGCGACCCGGTCGAGGAACCAGCGGTCGTGGCTGATCACGACGGCGCAGCCGGCGAAGGCGTCGAGGCCGTCCTCGAGGGCCCGGAGGGTGTCGACGTCGAGGTCGTTGGTGGGCTCGTCGAGCAGCAGCACGTTGCCGCCCCGCGCCAGCACCTTGGCGAGGTGCACCCGGTTGCGCTCGCCGCCGGAGAGCACGCCGACCTTCTTCTGCTGGTCGGACCCCTTGAAGTTGAACGACGCCACGTAGGCGCGGCCGTTCATCTCCCGGTTGCCCAGCTTCACCACGTCGCGCCCGTCGGTGATCTCCTCGTACACGGTCTTGTCCGAGTCGAGCACGTCACGGCTCTGGTCGACGTAGGCCAGCTCGACCGTGGGGCCGATGGTGAGCGTGCCGGCGTCGGGCTCCTCCTGGCCGGTGATCATGCGGAACAACGTCGTCTTGCCGGCACCGTTCGGCCCGATGACGCCCACGATGCCCGCCCGGGGCAGCCGGAAGCTGAGGTCCTCGATCAGCAGGCGGTCGCCGAAGCCCTTGTCGAGGTGGTCGGCCTCGATCACCAGGTCGCCGAGGCGCTCGCCGGAGGGGATGAAGATCTCCAGCTTGTCGCCGCCGCCCTGCGCGGCCTGGCTCTCGGCCAGCAGCTGCTCGTACGCCGACAGGCGGGCCTTGCCCTTGGCCTGGCGGGCCTTGGGCGCCATGCGCACCCACTCCAGCTCGTGGGCGAGGGTGCGGGCCCGGGCCGACTCCTGCTTCTCCTCCATGCGGAGGCGCTCCTGCTTCTGCTCCAGCCAGCTGGAGTAGTTGCCCTCGAAAGGGATGCCCTTGCCGTGGTCGAGCTCGAGGATCCAGCGGGCGACGTTGTCGAGGAAGTAGCGGTCGTGGGTGATGGCCACCACGGTGCCCGGGTAGTCGCGCAGGAAGCGCTCCAGCCAGGCCACCGACTCGGCGTCGAGGTGGTTGGTGGGCTCGTCGAGCAGCAGCAGGTCCGGGCGGCTCAGCAACAGCCGGCACAGCGCGACCCGGCGCCGCTCGCCGCCCGACAAGGTGGTGACGTCGGCCTCGGCCGGCGGGAGCCGCAGCGCGTCCATGGCGATCTCGATGGTGCGCTTGAGGTCCCATGCGCCGCTGGCCTCGATCTTCGCCTCGAGGTCGGCCTGCTCCTCACCGAGCTTCTCGTAGTCGGCGTCGGGGTCGGCCCACTTGGCCAGCACCGCGTCGTAGCGCTCGAGCAGTGTGGCCGTCTCGCCCAGGCCGTCCATGACGTTGCCCATGACGTCCTTCGACGGGTCGAGGTGCGGTTCCTGCTCCAGCAGGCCGACGCTGAACCCGGGGGTGAGGCGGGCCTCGCCGGTGTAACCGTCGTCGACGCCGGCCATGACCCGCAGCAGCGACGACTTGCCCGAGCCGTTGTGGCCGATCACCCCGATCTTGGCCCCGGGGTAGAAGGAGAGGCTGATGTCCTTCAGCACCTCGCGGTCGGGTGGGTAGAAGCGGCTCACCTCGCGCATGGTGAAGATGAACTGGGCACTCATGGCGGGCCAGGGTACCGAGGGCTCCGCCAGCGGAGGAATCGTGGCCCGGACGCGCCGGTGCCCCGCCGCAGCGGGGCACCGGCATGCAACTCGAGTTGGCTCAGCGCCGGGCGGTGGCCTTGCGAGCCGGGGCCTTCTTGGCGGCCGTCTTCTTGGCCGCGGTCTTGCGGGCCGGTGCCTTCTTGGCCGCGGTCTTCTTCGCCGGTGCCTTCTTGGCGGCCGTCTTCTTGGCGGCGGTCTTGCGGGCGGGAGCCTTCTTGGCCGCGGTCTTCTTCGCCGGTGCCTTCTTCGCGGCCGTCTTCTTGGCGGCGGTCTTGCGAGCGGGAGCCTTCTTGGCCGCGGTCTTCTTGGCGGCGGTCTTCTTGGCAGCCGTCTTCTTCGCGGCCGTCTTCTTGGCGGCGGTCTTGCGGGCCGGTGCCTTCTTGGCCGCGGCCTTCTTGGTGGAGGCCTTCTTCGCGGCCGCCTTCTTCGCTACTGGGGTCACCGTCGCCTCCTGGGCGTTCTCGTCGGGTGGGGAAGTTGTACCAACATCGGCGACGTTTGTGGAGATCCCCTCGGCCTCTTTCTGCTGGTCAGCGACGGTGCTTGGTCGGCTAAGCACCGCGGAGGGCTCGCGTCGAGCCTGTGTTTTCCTGCCTTCTGGAGCCTCGCCCACCTCGGCGGCCTCGTCGGTGATGCGACGAACGACCTTGCCCGCGACGAGCGCCAGATCGATGCCACGACGTGGTGTGTCGAGCGAGTGCACCGCGAAGCGACGGGTCTCGCCGATGGTGAGCACGTCGCGCGCGGCGCGCGGCGCGGGGTCACCCATGAGCTTCAAGGGCACGTAGCAGCGCGCTCCACCGGCGCGCACGTAGGCGCCGTGCGAGGAGAAGGTCTCGACCTCGCCGTCGAGCGTCGAACCCACGGGGTGGGCCGCGACGAACTCGATGAACGGCAGCGGCTCGTTCAACGGCTCGGCCGGCTTGCGCGGCTCTCGCCCCTTCGCCGGCACGGTCGGCCCGGTGTCGGTGCCGGCACCCGCGCCCTCGCCCCGCCGACGCCCGCTGCGTCGACGGCGGCCGCTGGTGCCTTCGGCGGCTGGTGCCGTCGTCGTGCTCGGACCGCTGGGGCTCGGTCGGGAACGGTCCTTGGTCTTGGCCTCACGGGTGGCGCGACGGCTGACCGGCCCGCGCACCGGCGTGCGCAGGAGGAACACCCAGCCCACGCCGGGCACCGGCTTGCCGCCGATCAGCCGGCCTTGGTCGAACAGCCAGGGGTGCACGGCGTGGAGCTCCTGGAACGAGTCGTTGGACAGCACGGTGGCGCCCACCTTCTCGGCGATCTGCAGGATGAAGGCGTCGCCGCGGCCGATGGCCCCGGCAGGCGGTGTCACCAGCTCGCCCGCGAGCAGCGCCTCCTCGTACTCGGCGCGCTCCGAGGGGTCGATGCGGTTGGGGAAGGTGGCGTCGACGACCACGGTGAGGGTCTCGACGGGGTGCTCGGCCAGGAACGCCTTCACGGCGTCGTCGAGCTGGCGCAGGCTGGGCGAGGTGCGACCTTCGGTCGCGATGTTCGAGCCATCGACGACCACGTGGGATCGGATCATTCGGGGTTGTGTCGCTTCCGTTGGGGTCCCGCGGGGACGGGGGCCGGGACGCCGGCGAGGCCGGCGGAGCTCGGGGCGACTCGCAACCCGTTCGGCGGTGGTGCCGAACCGATCCGCTCGGGTTCGTCGGTCGGGCCTGCGCCGGACAGGGCGGCAGGGCCGCTCCATCGCTCGGTTGTTCCCACCAGCCTACGCTTCCGTCGATGGGGGACGTGGGCATCGACCGTGAGGCGGAGTGCACCGAGCTGCTCCAGGGCCTCATCCGCAACGCCTGCGTGAACGACGGCACGGTCGAGTCCGGCGGCGAGGAGCGCAACGCCGACCTGCTCGCCGGCTACCTCGAGGGGTCGGGGCTCGACCTGGAGGCCTACGACTCCGCCCCCGGTCGCACGAGCCTGGTCGCTCGCATCGAGGGCAGCGACCCGCACGCGCCGACGCTGCTGCTGATGGGCCACACCGACGTCGTGCCCGTGAACCCCGACCACTGGCGCCACGACCCCTTCGGCGGTGAGCTGGTCGACGGCGAGGTGTGGGGGCGCGGCGCGGTCGACATGTTGAACCTCACGTCGTCGATGGCCGTGGCCGTGCGACGGTTGGCGCGGTCGGGGTTCCGGCCCCGCGGCACGCTCGTCTACCTCGCCGTCGCCGACGAGGAGGCGCTGGGGGAGTGGGGAGCCGAGCACCTGGTGCGCCACGAGCGCGACGCGGTGGCGGCCGACTACGTGATCACCGAGTCGGGCGGCATCCCGCTGCCGAGCCCCAGCGGGCTGAAGCTGCCGGTCATCGTCGGTGAGAAGGGCGCGCTGTGGGGCAAGATCCGCGTCGGCGGCACGGCCGGGCACGGCTCCCAGCCCTACCGCACCGACAACGCGCTGGTCACCGCGGCGGAGGTGGTGCGCCGCCTCGACCGGTTCCAGCCCCAGGCCCGCATCCACGACGTGTGGCAGCGCTTCATCACGTCGATGGGCTACCCGCCCGAGATCACCGAGCCGCTGCTCTCGGCCGACGGCATCGACGAGATGCTGGCCGGGCTGCCCCTGGGCATGGCCCGGCAGTTCCACGCCTGCACGCACACCACCCTCGCCCCCACGGTCATCGCCGGTGGCACGAAGATCAACGTGATCCCCGACGTGGTGGAGCTCGAGGTCGACGTCCGCACGTTGCCCGGCGTCGACGAGGCAGCGGCCATGGCCGAGCTGCGCGACGCGCTCGGCGACCTCGCCGATCGGGTCGAGTACGTGCCCGTGCGCTACGACGAGTCGAGCCAGTCGCCCATCGACACGCCGCTCTGGGACACCCTCTCCCGGGTCACCCAGCAGTGGTACCCGGGTTCGGAGACGGTGCCCTACCTCACCGTGGGCGCCACCGACGCCCGCTTCTTCCGACGGGACGGCGGCACGGCCTACGGCTTCGGCCTGTTCAGCGAGCAGATGACCTTCGAGGACTACGGCACCATGTTCCACGGCGACGACGAGCGCATCGACACCACGTCGCTCGGGCTCTCCACCGCCCTCTGGGAAGCCGTCGCCACCGACCTCCTCACCGCCGACCCCTGAACCTCCTCCCGCCGACTCCTCACTGCCCCACGGCCCCGAGGCGGTCACACCGCACGGCGGGCGCGGATCGTCAGAGGCCGGAGAGGGCGGCGTCGAAGAGGTCGCGCTGCTCGGCCTGGTGGATGGCCAGCACGCCGGTGGCGGGGGAGGCCGACTCCTGGCGGCTGGCCCGCCGGATGCGGTGCGTGCTCTCGTGGTGCTCGTAGAGCCGGCCCTTGATGTGGTTCCAGGCGCCCATGTTCTCGGGCTCCTCCTGCAGCCACACCACCTCGTCGGCGTTGGCGTACTTCTCCAACAGGGCGGCCACGGCCTCGTAGGGCCACGGGTAGAGCTGCTCGACCCGGGCGATGGCCACCGGCGCGCCCCGCTTGTCGCGCTCGGCCTGCGCCTCCACCGCCACCTTGCCCGAGGCGAGCACGACCCGCCGCACCGCCGCCGGGTCGGGCACGCCCGGGTCGTCGAGCACCTCCTCGAACGAGCCGTGCACGAGCGCCGCCACCGGCGAGCGCGACGCCTTGGCCCGCAGCAGCGACTTGGGGGTGAAGATCACGAGCGGCTTGCGGACCTCACGGCGGACCTGGCGGCGCAGCAGGTGGAACAGCTGCGCTGCGGTCGTGGCGTTGCAGACCTGGATGTTGTCGCCGGCCGACAGCGTCAGGAACCGCTCGATGCGAGCCGACGAGTGCTCCGGCCCCTGGCCCTCGTAGCCGTGGGGGAGCAGCATCACCAGCCCCGACGTCTGGTCCCACTTGTCCTCGGCGGCCACCACGAACTGGTCGATGATCACCTGGGCGCCGTTCATGAAGTCGCCGAACTGGGCCTCCCACACGACGAGGGCGTCCTTGTTCTCGACCGAGTACCCGTACTCGAAGCCCAGCGCGGCGAACTCCGAGAGCAGCGAGTCGTAGATCCAGAACCGGGCCCCGTCGCGGGCGGTGCCGGCCAGCGGCGTGATCTCCGAGCCGTCCTCGTAGTCGACGAGCGTGGCGTGGCGGTGCGAGAACGTGCCCCGGCGCGAGTCCTCGCCCGACACCCGCACCGACGTGCCCTCGTGCAGCAGCGAGCCGAAGGCGAAGGCCTCGCCCAGGGCCCAGTCGACCTCGCCGTGCTCGACGTACATGGTGTGCCGGGCTTCGAACTGGCGGGCCAGCTTCGGGTGGACGGTGAAGCCGTCGGGCACGCGCTCGAGGGTGGTGAAGATCTCGTCGAGGGCCTCCTTCGCCACGCCGGTGTCGACGTGGGGGCGCACGCCCGGGAAGGTGCGCTCGGGCGCCGACTCGAGCGGCTCGGGCTGGGCCTGCGCCCGCGTCTCGTCGAGGGCGGCCTGCAGGCGGTGCTGGAAGTCGTCGAGCGCCGCCTCGGCCTCCTCCATGGAGATGTCGCCCTTCTTCACCAGGGCCTCGGTGTAGAGCTTGCGCACCGAACGGCGGGCGTCGATGCGCTTGTACATGAGCGGCTGGGTGTAGCTCGGGTCGTCGCCCTCGTTGTGGCCGTGGCGGCGGTAGCACACCATGTCGATCACGACGTCCTTGTGGAACGCCTGGCGGTAGGCGAACGCCAGGCGGGCGACGCGCACGACCGCCTCGGGGTCGTCGCCGTTCACGTGGAAGATCGGAGCCTGCACCATCTTGGCGACGTCGGTGGGGTACTCCGAGGAGCGAGCGGCCGTCGGGGGCGTGGTGAAGCCCAGCTGGTTGTTGATGATCAGGTGCACGGTGCCGCCGACCCGGTAGCCCTTGATGTCGGACAGGTTCAGCGTCTCGGCCACCACGCCCTGGCCGGCGAAGGCGGCGTCGCCGTGCACCAGCAGGGGCAGCACCGGGTAGTCGCCCGGCGGCTCGATGAGGTCCATCTTGGCGCGGGCCATGCCGACCACGACCGGGTCGACGGCCTCGAGGTGCGACGGGTTGGCGGCCAGCTCCACCTCGATGCTGTTGCCCCGCGGGCTGACGAACTTGCCGGTCTGGCCGAGGTGGTACTTCACGTCGCCCGAGCCCTGGATCGACTCGGGGTCGATGTTGCCCTCGAACTCGCCGAAGAGCTGCTCGTAGCTCTTGCCCACGATGTTGACCAGGACGTTGAGCCGGCCGCGGTGGGCCATGCCGACGACCACCGAGTCCATGTGGGCGTCGGCGGCCTCGGCCAGCACGGCGTCGAGCGCGGGCACCGCCGCCTCGGCGCCGTCGATGCCGAAGCGCTTCTGGCCCAGGTACTTGGTGGCCAGGAACTTCTCGAGGGCCTCAGCGGCGTTGAGCCGGCTCAGGATGTGGTGCTTCTCGTCGACGGACAGGTCGACGCGGACGCCCTCGACGTGGTCCTGGATCCACTGCTTCTCGGCCGGCTCCTGGATGTGCATGTACTCGATGCCGATGGTGCGGCAGTAGGCGTCGCGCAGCACCTGGAGGATGTCGTCGAGCTTCATGCGTTGGCGCCCGGCGATGCCCCCGGTGAGGAACTCCCGGTCGAGGTCCCAGATGGTGAGCCCGTAGGTCGACGGGTCGAGCTCGGGGTGCAGGTAGGGCTCCTCGACGCCCAGCGGGTCGAGGTCGGCGATCAGGTGGCCCCGCACCCGGTGGGCGTTGATGAGCCGCTGGACCTGCGTCTGCTTGTCGAGCATCACCTGCTCGCGGTCCATGGGGCTCACGTCGCGGGCCCATTCGACGGCCTCGTAGGGCACCCCGAGGGAGCGGAACACCTCCTCGTAGAACCCGTCGGCGCCGGTGAGCAGCTCGTGCACCCGCTTGAGGAACAGGCCGGACTCGGCGCCCTGGATGATGCGGTGGTCGTAGGTCGAGGAGATGGTCATCACCTTCGACAGGCCCAGCCCGGCGAGCGTCGACGGGTCGGCCCCGGCATAGGCGGTGGGGTAGTCGAGCGACCCGACACCGACGATGAGGCCCTGGCCCGGCATCAGCCTTGGGACCGACTGCACGGTGCCGATGGTGCCGGGGTTGGTGAGCGAGACGGTGACCCCGCTGAAGTCGTCGGGCGCAAGCTTGTTGGACCGCACCTTGCGGATGAGGTCCTCGTAGGCGGCGAAGAAGCCGGCGAAGTCGAGCGTGTCGGCCTGCTTGATGCACGGCACGAGCAACGAGCGGCTCCCGTCGGACTTCTCGACGTCGACCGCGAGCCCCAGCCCGAGGTGCTCGTGGCGCACGACGTGGGGCTTGCCGTCGGGGCCCTCGGCGAACGAGGAGTTCATCACCGGGGTGGTGTCGGTGATCGCCTTCACCACGGCGTAGCCGATGACGTGGGTGAAGCTGATCTTGCCGCCCCGGGTGCGGCCGAGGTAGCCGTTGATGATCTTGCGGTTGACCTCGAGCAGCTTGGCGGGCACCTCGCGGAACGACGTGGCCGTCGGCACGCCGAGGCTGGCCTCCATGTTGGCCACGATGCGAGCCGCCGCCCCCCGCAGGGGCGTGCCGGGCGCCTCCGTGGCGGCCGGCGCGGCGGCGGCCGGCGAGCTGGCGGCCGGCGCGGGTGTCGGTGCCGATGTCGCTGCTGGTGCGGGCGGTGCGGGCGGTGCGGGTGGTGGGGCCGGTGCGGGCACGGTGGCCGCGGCACGAGGAGAGGCCGTGGGGCGGTAGCCGTGGAAGAAGTCCTGCCAGCTCTCGCTCACCGACGAGGGGTCGGCCACGTACTGCTCGTACATCTCGTCGACGAGCCAGGCGTTGGGGCCCGCGATCTGGGGAGAGGTGTCTTCGGCCACGGGGGTTCAGGCTACCGGTGGCGCTCGACGCGTCGGCCTGGCCCGAGCGCGACCCGAGCCAGGCCCGAAGCGGTCAGTGGCCGTCGGGCTCGCTCACCGCGGCGCGCTCCTCGACCGGGATCGACTCGTCGACCGGCAGGCCGCCGGGCGCCAGCTTCACCCAGCCGCGCTGGTCGGCCCAGATGAGCACCGGCGGGAGCACGGTGACCGCCGAGACGAGGGCGATGGCGATGGTGATGGCCACGATGGCGCCGAAGTCCTTGAGCAGCGGCAGCGGCGAGAACAACAGCACGGCGAAGCCGCCGACCGTGGTGAGGGCCGAGGCGAAGAACGCCCGTCCCGTGCGGGCGGCGGCGACCTCGATGGCCTCCCGGGGCGACAGCCCCTGTCGGCGCTCCTCCAGGTGGCGGAACATGATCAGCGTGGCGAACTCGGTGCAGATGGCGATCACGAGCGGCCCGCTCACCGTCGTCAGGGGGCTCACGGTGATGCCCGTCAGGTACACCACGGTCGAGGCGAGGCCCACCGCGAGCAGCACCGGCACGAACACCAGGGCGGCCTTGACGAAGCTGGCGAAGCGAATCAGCAGCCAGACGGCCACACCGGCCAGCGCGAGGAACGTGAGGAGCAGGCGGTTGTCGGTGAGGTTCTGCAACAGCCCGACGCCGACCACCGCCAACCCGGCCGGGGTGGCCGAGACCTGGGCGGGTGGCTGCAGCGAGCCACCGGCTGCGGTCTCGGTGCGGATGTCGTCGACGATGACCTTGCGATCGTCGAGCGACGACGGCCCCACCCGGAAGGTGAGGTTGGCGGCGGTGCCCTGCTGGGCGACGAGGGCCTCCTGGATCTCCGTCGGCGCCACCGCGTAGGCCTGCTGCAGGTCCTCGCCAGTGGGCGCCAGCTGGCTGACCCCCGGGAAGTTCATGAGGTAGTAGACGGTGGTCGGCAGCGACGACGCGGTGATGAGGGTGTCGGGGTAGGCCCCGAGCTCGGCCGTGCCCAGGTCGGTGACGAACTGGCCCACCTCGTCGGTGAAGACGTCGGGAGCCTGGACGAACACACCGAGCTCGGTCGCGGTGGCGGTCTGGTCGGCGACGGCCTCGACGTCCTTGACGCTCTGGCTGCTCTGGTCGACCCACTTCTGCGGGTCGGTCTGGATCGGCGTCTTCTCCTCGAGCGACAAGCCGAGCACGAGCAGGCCGATGGCGACGACCACGATCGGGACGGCCAGCACCGTCGGCAGCCGGCTCAGCTCGACCATGCCCTTCTCGACGAGGCGCTGATGGCGGTAGGTCTCGGTTGGGGAGCGGCGCTCGCGGATCGACAGCACCGCCACCGGGACGACGATGGCCGAGGCGAACAGCATCACGATGCCGACGGCGAGCAGCACGCCGAAGTCCCGGATCATCGGCACCTTCGACGCCAGCAGGGCCAGGCAGGCGATGACGGCCGCCACGGTGGCGACGCTCAGCGCCGGTCCGATGTGGGAGAGGGCCTCGGCGAAGGGGGTCTCGGCCTTGTCGAGGACGGCCTCCTCCTCCACCCGGTTGTGCACCTGGATGGCGAACTCGACCCCGAGCCCGATGAGGATGGGCAGGCCGGCGATGGTGACCAGCGAGAGCTGGAAGCCGCCGTAGCCGAGCAGACCGAACGCCCAGATGACGCCGACCAGCATCACCAGCAGGGGCACCAGGCGCCACCGCACGCGGAAGGCCAGCGACAGCACCACGAGCATGACGACGACGGCGATGGCGCCGAGCACGAGCATGCCGCCCTGCAGGTAGTCGTTGACGTCCTTCAGCAGCATCGGCGCGCCGGTGGTGATGGTGGCGGCGGGGGCGAAGTCGGTGCGGTCGAAGATGTCCTTGACGGCCTGCGCCGCCTTGCTCTGCTCGGCCAGGGCCTGGTTGCCCTCGAGCCGGGTGATCATCAGGGCGTGGGTGGCGTTCTCGGCGGTGGGCTCCACCCCGGGCGGGGTGGGGAAGAACGGCCGGAGCGCGGCGCGGATCTGGCCCTGGTTGTCGATGAGGAGGAACTCGAGCCACTTCGGGTTGTCGAGCGTCTGCTCGCCTGCCGCGGCGGCGCGCTGCAGGGTGGTGGCGGCGTCGGCGCTGCGGGCGGTGGCCTCGGGGGAGCCGGCGGCCTCGCGGGTGATGGCCCGGCTCAGGATCTGCCCGGCGGGGCTGGCGGTGATGGGCCCTCCGCCGGGGGCGGTCACGAGGTTGTTGGTCCACTGCAGGGCGCTGAGCGGCGAGATCGAGCTGAGGACGCCCTCGGTGCCGGCCAGCTCGGTCTGCAGCTGCTGGAAGGTGGCGATGTTCTGCGGGGTGAACATGTCGAGGATGCTCTGGCCCTCGGGCACCTCGAAGGAGGTGAGCATGGCCTCGCCGCCGAAGAGCGACTGGTACTCCCGGTTGTCCTTGGCCACCTGCGACGACTTGTTGAGGTAGCTGTCCTGGCCGGTCGCGAACTTCAGCTTGGTGGCGCCGAACGCGAGCACCACGCTGATGACGAGGCAGACGGCGAGGACCGCGCCGGCCTTGTTGGTGAGACCGTGGGCGATGCGAACCCACGTGCGGCGCATGAGTGCCTGCCATCCGTTCATCAGCACCAACCTCTCGCTCGTACCCCGGTTCCCCCGCGGCGACCGTAGTTGCGTTCTCTCAGAGGCGGCCCGGTCGCCGTAAGGGCTGAAGGTCACCAGCGGGTCTGCCGGTGGTTCCCCCGTGGCCGCCTCCCGGTAGATTCCCCGTTCGTGCTCCGACTGGCCACCTGGAACGTGAACTCGTTGAAGGCCCGCCTGCCCCGGGTGCAGGAGTGGCTCGAGCAGGTGGCGCCCGACGTGGTCTGCCTGCAGGAGACCAAGCTCGCCGACACCGCGTTCCCCGACCTCACCTTCCGCGAGCTCGGCTACGACTGCGCCCACCACGGCCAGGGCCAGTGGAACGGGGTGGCGATCCTGTCCAAGGTCGGCCTCCACGACGTGCGCGCCGGCTGGGACGACGGTGGTGACGACGACCCCGAGGCCCGCTTGCTGTGGGCCACCTGCGGCGGGGTGCGGGTGGCCAGCGTCTACGTGCCCAACGGCCGCTCGCTCGACGACCCGCACTACGCCTACAAGCTGCGGTGGCTGGAGCGGCTGCGCCAGGTGCTCGACGCCCGCGAGGACGCGGCCGGCGAGCTCGCCGTGTGCGGCGACTTCAACATCGCCCCCGACGACCGCGACGTCTGGAGCCCCGCCGCGTTCGAGGGCGCCACCCACACCAGCCCCGCCGAGCGCGACGCCCTCCACCGCCTCGAGGAGTGGGGGCTCGAGGACGTCTTCCGCCGCCACCACGACGTCGGTGGGCTGTTCTCGTGGTGGGACTACCGGGGCGGCGACTTCCACCAGGGCCGGGGCATGCGCATCGACCTGGTGCTGGCCACGCCCTCGCTGGCCGAGCGGTCCGCGCTGGTGCTCATCGACCGCAACGCACGCAAGGGCAAGCAACCGAGCGACCACGCCCCGGTGGTCGTCGACTTCCACGACGCCGGGTAGCGCCCGGCCCGGGGCGAGGCCGCTCGGCGCACGAGGAGGACCACCGATGGCCGCATCCGACGACGACGAGGCGGGCCGCAGCGCCGACCTGTTCGGGGGCCGCAACCCGTTCCGGTCCTGGACCGAGGACCCCGGCTACCTCACCGCCGAGCGCCTCGCCGCCCGGGCCGCCGCCGACTCGGTGCGCCGGCTCATCGACCGGCTGGCGGCCACCTCGGCCACCGCCGAGCAGATGATCGCCCTCGCCGAGCGCCTCGACGGCGTCGTCGACGCCATGCCCCTCGGCGCCCGGCCCGGTGGCCCCGGCGCCGAGGACGGTGTGGCCGAGGCGTCGATGGTGGTCGGCGAGTTCCAGCGCCTGCTGGAGCGCAGCCCCGTGGTGGGCCGGGCCAACCCGGTCGCCCCACCGCTGCGGCTGGCCGTCGTCGACGGCCGCATCGAGGCCACCGTCACGTTCGGGCGCCAGTACGAGGGCCCACCCGGGTGCGTCCACGGCGGCTTCGTGGCCGCCATCTTCGACGAGGCGCTGGGGGCGGCCCAGGCCTTCTCGGGCTCGTCGGGCATGACCGGTCGCCTCACGGTCGACTACCGCAGCCCCACCCCGCTCGACACCGAGCTGCGCATCCAGGCCGAGATGACGGCGACCGAGGGCCGCAAGATCTTCTGCCGGGGCCGGCTGTGGGCGGGGGAGCGGTTGTGCGCCGAGGCCGAGGGCCTGTTCGTCACGGTCGACGCGGCCCGGGTGGCCGAGCTGTTCGCCCGACGGGCGCGGGGCCGCTGAGCGCGCTCAGCCGCTGACGCTCACCTGCAGCGGGTGGCGGACCTGGTCGTCGATCTGCGCGGCGATGGCGGGCGGCAGGTTCGGCACCTCCATGTAGCGGCTGCGGTGGACGACGAAGGTGGGCGGCGACGCGCCCAGGGTCGGGTCGGTGTTGGGCACGTTGCTCACCGGCGAGACGACGTTGGTGCCGTTCTGGCCCCACGCCGCCGCGTCGCCCGTGCACTGGGCCGGTGACGCGGGGTTGCGGTCCTGGTAGACGGTCGAGACGTTCAGCCCGGTGATGTCGGTGTCGAGGCGGCTGACGGTGACGACCGACCCCTGGTTCCCTCGCACCATCTGCCAGGCGACCGGCGCCGGGGAGCCGGTGGTGTACGCCAGCGGCGTCACCGTGTCGGGCTGGCCGTCGATCACGACCTTGGGGTTCTGCGGGTCGACGTAGGTGAGGCCGCCCATCGAGGTCGTGTAGTCGTCGGCGGTGCCGTAGCCCGGTAGGCCGGCGTGGCCCCGCAGCTCGGTGACGGTGTCCTCGCGGTCGGGATAGAAGAAGTGCGTGTTGACCGTGTACTTGTAGCTGTTGGCGCCGATGTAGGACCGGATCGCCCGCACGGGCCCGGAGATGTTGGCCACGAACGCACCCTCGCCGGGGTTGTTGGCGCCGCCGTCGAAGGTGTCCTCCGAGCGGCTGCAACCCACCGTGACGTAGTAGTGGGTGCGGTCGAGGATGTCGACGCCCGTGGCACCGCCCTTGGTGATGGCCAGCCCGTCGTTCAGCCACCGGTCCGCGAACCGCTCCGTGTACGAGGGCGTCGTGACCGTGGAGTGCTCGGGGTTGAAGCCCCAGGTGCCGTTCGGGCTCAGCGAGCCGGAGCCCATCTTGTAGGTGGCCGTGTAGGAGCCCGAGTCGAGCCGGAAGTCGTACACGACGCCGGTGGTGCCCGCGCTGCCGCCGGTGAGCGTGGCGCTGCGGAACAGGTAGAGGTAGCCGGACTGCGCCGGCTGCAGCGGATCGGAGACCACGACCTCCTGGCGGGTCGCGGCGTCGACCCCCGCGGGGGCGGCGAGCGAGCCGGCTGCCTGCTTGCCGGTGGAGTTGGCGAGGAAGCTCAGCTCGTCGTTGCCGTCGAAGGTCGGGTCGGCGTCGTGGGGGGTGTAGGTGTCGACCGACGTGTAGCCGGCCGTGAGCGTGGCGGGCGGCGTGTACACCAGCATCTCGTAGGGCGTGGTGGTGCCCGACAGGTTGGGGTAGCTCGAGGTCGGCAGGTGGTAGATCTGGCCGGGGCTCACCAGGTCGCGCTCGTCGACCTGGACCGGGACCTGCCGCCAGGAGGTGCCGTCCCAGGCGAACCCCACGATGTGCTGCGGGTCGGCACCGACCAGGCCGGGCAGGGCCGAGCCCGCCATCACGACCGGCTCGAAGGGTCGGGAGAGTGTGGCGCCGTAGGGCGTGCACGCCGACAGCCCGAGCAGGGCCGGCACGGCGAGCAGTGCGCCGAGGCCTCCGATGCGCGTCGTGCGCTTCATCTGTCCCCTCCTGCGGTCCGGCCGGCGATCCACCGGTCGAGGGCCATCGTCTCGTTCGCGAGCCACTCCTGCAAGCCGTCGACCAGCGCCCGTTCGACGGCCCGGCCGGCGAGCAGCACCTTCACGCTCAGCCGGCCCTCGACCCGGCGGTGGGTGCCGCCCGTCGCCAGCGCCTCGAAGCGCTCGACGGCCCGGGCCTGGAGCCGGTTGGCGTAGTGATCGGGCTGCAGCAGCACGAACGCCTGCCGCTGCGCCAGGTCGAGCTCCGTGGCCTGCACCCACGTGAGCTTGGCGGGGTCGACGATGGCGGTGGCGCCCGGCGGCAGGTCGCCCTGGTAGGCGTAGCGGACGCGCGTCTCGACCTTGTGGTCGATGCGCCGGTGGTCGAGCACCTCACCGGCCGAGAGGGGGTGCAGCGCGCCGAGCGCGACCGTGAGCGACGGGTCGGCGTAGGCGTCGAGCACGTCGTCGAGCTCGGCGGCGAAGCGGTTCTCGGTGCGGAAGTCCACGGGTCTCCTCAGCCTCGCTGCTCGCCGACCAGGGCGAGGAGCTCGTCGCCGAAGCGATTCACCTTCACCTCGCCCAGGCCGTGCACACCGAGCAGCTGCGCCGGCGTGGCGGGGCGGACGCTGGCGATCTCGACGAGCGTGCGGTCGTTGCAGATGACGTAGGCGGGCATGCCCGCGGCCCGGGCCTTCTCGGTGCGCCAGGCCCGCAGGGCGTCGAGCAGCTGGCGCCCGTCGTCGTCGAGGTCGGCCGGGGCGAGGGCACCGGCCGCGCGTGGCAGGTCGGGACGGGTGCGCGAGCGGCGGTGGGGCCGATCCCGGGTGGGCGGCGAGGCCGGTGCGGGCGTGGCCACGCCCTTGCCGACCTCGACGGGGTCGGTGCCGGCCCGCAGCGCGGCGCACGCGGCGACGACGGTGTCGAGGTACGGCGAGCGCTCCCGGCGCAGGTCGCGGGTGCCGTAGCGGCGCTGCGCCGCCCAGCTGCACACCAGCTCGCGCTCGGCGCGGGTGACGGCCACGTAGAACAGGCGCAGCTCCTCGGCGAGGGCCTCGCCCGTGCGGGCGTGGCCGATCGGGACGAGGCCCTGCTCGAGCCCGGCCAGGTGCACGATGGGCCACTCCAGACCCTTGGCCGCGTGGAAGGTGGTGATCTCCACCGCGTCGCCCTGCCGGTCGGGCTGGTCGGCGCGGGTGGTGGACGACAGCCAGCTGAGGAACCCCGGCACGGTGGGTGCGGCCTCGACGGCGGCGTGGTCGCGGGCCAGCTGGAGCAGCGCGTCGACGTTGGCCCGCCGCTCCTCGGCCCGGTCGCCGGTGCCGGCGGCTTCGTCGACCGACGCGGCGAGGTCGGCAAGGGCCTCGTCGAAGGTGCCCCTCGACCGGCGGAGGTCGGCCAGCGCCGCCTTCACCTCCGGCTGCTCGAGCAGCGGCGCGGCCCCCCGCACCCGGAACGGGATCTTGCCCGCGGCCAGGGCCTCCTCGATGGCGGGGATCTGGGCGTTGGTGCGCACGAGCACGGCCTGGGCCGACCAGGTGGCGCCCGGGGCGTGGTGGTCGCGCACCGCGCGAGCGACGCCCCGGGCTTCGGCCCGGTCGTCGTCGTAGGCGTGCACCGCCGGCACCGGGCCGTCGGGGCGGGTGGCCTGCAGGGCACCGCCCCGGTCGACCCCTCGGCCCCCGCCGAGCAGCACGGCGTTGGCCACGGCGAGGATCTGCGGGCTGGAGCGGTAGTTCTCGGTGAGGCGCACCACCTCGGCGGACGGGAACCGCTTCGGGAAGCGGCGCAGCGCCTCGGGGTCGGCCCCGTTCCAGGCGTAGATGGCCTGGTTCGGGTCGCCCACCACGCACAGGTCGAGCCGGTCGCCCCGCCACGCGTCGAGCAGCGCCTGCTGCAGCGGGTTGACGTCCTGGAACTCGTCGACGAACAGGTGCTGGAACCGCCACCGCTGGGCGGCGGCGAACTCGGGGTCGCGCAGCAGGTCGCGCCGGCACACCCTCAGCAGGTCGTCGAAGTCGACCAGGCGCCGCTCCCGGCGGGCGTCCTCGTAGCGGGCGAAGACCCGGGCGACCTCGGCCGGGTCGAGGGGCGGGCGCCGGCCCGCCGCGGTGGCGGCGGCGGCGTAGCCGTCGGGCTCCACCATGCGCGCCTTGGCCCACTCGATCTCGGCCACCACGTCGACCGCGGGCACGTCCTTGGCCGCGGCGGGAAGCAGGCGGGCGACGAACCCCACCTTGCGATCGAGCAGGGTCGGGGGCTGGATCCCCCGGTCGGCCCAGCGGCTCCGGAGCTGGGCGTAGGCGACGGAGTGGAAGGTGCCGGCGGCCAGGCGGTCGTGGAGGCCGAGCGAGCGCAGGCGCCCGGTGAGCTCGCCGGCGGCCTTGCGGGTGAAGGTGAGGGCGAGCACGTGGCGGGGGTCGAGGTCGCCGGTGGCGGCCCGCCAGGCGATGCGCCGGGTGAGGACCCGGGTCTTGCCCGAACCCGCCCCCGCCAGGATGCACAGCGGCGACGCGGCCGAGGTGACGGCGGCGCGCTGGGCGGGGTTGAGCCCCTCGAGCAGGGCGTCGGCATCCACGACCGAGACGGTACTCACCCCCGGTGACAGCGCCGGTGGTCCCCGGGCCACCGGCGCACCCGCCGACGGCGCTCATCCCGGTGCCGCCCCGAGCTCCACGACGTGCGGAAACCCCGTGGGCCCGGCGCGGGTCGGTGGGTACGGTGAGCGCGTGCTGAGAGCGGACTCCATCGGCCGCGTGCTCGGCGGGCAGGTCGTCCTCGACCGGGTGTCGTTCACCCTCGACGGGCGCGACCGGGTGGGCGTCGTCGGCCCCAACGGTGTCGGCAAGTCGACCCTGCTGCGCACGGTCGCGGGCATCGACGCGCCCGACGGCGGCCGGATCGTCCGCGCCCCGCCGACGCTCACCGTCGGCTACCTGCCCCAGGAGCCCGACGCCCGACCGGGAGAGGACCTGCTCGGCTACCTGGCCCGCCGCACCGGCGTGGCCGAGGCCTCGCGGCTGCTCGACCGGCGCACGGCTGAGCTGGGCGACGACGCCGCGTCGATCGAGGCGTACTCCGAGGCGTTGGAGCGGTTCCTCGCCGTGGGCGGCGACGACTTCGCAGCCCGCGCCGCCGAGGTGTGCGACCGGGTGGGCCTGGCGGCCGGCTCCGACGCGTCGGCGACCGCGGCCGATCGGTTCGGGCAGGCCGTCGACTCGCTGTCGGGCGGGGAGGCCGCCCGGGCGGCTCTCGCCGCCATCCTGCTCTCCAAGGTCGATGTGCTGCTGCTCGATGAGCCGACGAACAACCTCGACTTCGCCGGCCTCGAGCTGCTCGAGCGCTTCGTCGAGGGCTTCCCCGGCGCCGTGCTGGTGGTGTCCCACGACCGGGCCTTCCTGAATCGTTGCGTGACCCGCATCCTCGAGATCGACGAGCACCGACGGACCACCACCGAATACGCCGGTGGGTGGAGCGCCTACGTCGAGCAGCGGGACCGGTCGCGCTCCCACCAGTACGACGCCCACCACGCCTACGTGGCCGAGCGCAGCCGGCTCGAGGACCGGCAACGTCGCCAGCGGCAGTGGTCCGAGCGAGGCGTTCGGCGGGCCAAGACCTCCGGCGAGCCCGACAAGAACCTGCGCCGGATGCGAGCCGAGCGCAGCGAGCAGCAGACCTCGAAGGTGCGCGCCACCGAGCGGGCGCTCGAGCGCCTCGAGGCGGTCGACAAGCCGTGGGAGGGGTGGGAGCTGCGCCTGCAGCTCGCCCCGTCGGTGCGCAGCGGCGACGTCGTGGCCCGGCTCGACGGCGCGGTGGTGGTGCGCGACGCCCGCTCTGATGATGGCGCCGACGACAACAGGGGCACCGACGACGGCGGCACCGGCCCCTTCGTGCTGGGCCCCGTCGACCTCGAGATCGGCTGGCAGGACCGGGTGGGGGTGCTCGGCCGCAACGGCTCGGGCAAGTCCACCCTGCTCGCCGCCCTGCTCGGGACGGCACCCCTCGAGCGTGGTCGCCGCTGGCTCGGCCCCGGCGTGCGGGTCGGCGAGCTGGACCAGGCCCGGGGGCTCTTCGACGACGACCGTCCGGTGGTCAGGGCCGTGCAGGTCGAGACCGGCCTCGACCTGAGCGAGGCCCGGTCGCTGCTCGCCAAGTTCGGGCTCGGTCCCGACCACGTCGGGCGCCGGGGCGGTGAGCTGTCACCGGGTGAGCGCAGCCGGGCCATCGTCGCCGTGCTGATGGCGCAGGGCGTGAACTGCCTCGTCCTCGACGAGCCGACGAACCACCTCGACCTCGAGGCCATCGAGCAGCTCGAGGTCGCCCTGGCCGCCTACGAGGGCACCCTGGTGGTGGTGTCGCACGACCGGCGGTTCCTCGAGGCGCTCCACCTCACCCGCACCGTCGACGTCGAGGCCCTGGCCCTCCCGGCCGGCGAGCCCTCGTCCCTCGGCTAGCACGAGCTGGTCCCGGGCTCGTACCTCTCTGACCGGTCGAGCGCGGTCTACCGTGTGGCATGCCCTACCCCGAGGACGCGCTGCACGCCAACGAGGAGCTGGTGCTCGACCTGCACCCGCACTGGTGGTACTTCGCCTCCTCCGCCGGCGTGCTGCTGGTGGCGGTGGTGCTGGCCGGCTGGGTCCTGACGCTCGACGGCTGGGACGCGTTGAAGCTCGTGGTGGCGGTGGTGCTGATCGGCGCCCTGGGCTGGTTCGTCGAGCGCTACATCCGCTGGGTCAGCACCCACTTCGTGCTCACCTCGGACCGGGTGATCTACCGCAGCGGCATCGTCGCCAAGCGCGGCATCGAGATCCCCCTCGAGCGCATCAACACGATCTTCTTCCACCAGCGCATCTTCGAGCGCATGCTCGGCCTCGGCGATCTCGAGATCGAGTCGGCCAGCAAGGACGGCGCCCAGCGCTTCGACGACATCAAGAACCCGAGCGCCGTGCAGAACGAGATCTACCAGCAGATGGAAGCCAACGAGATCAAGCGGGCCAACCGCATCTCGGGGGGCATCAACGCCGCCCAGGCCGCCCACGCCGCGGCCGCGGCGCCGGCGGCACCGAACATCCCCGAGCAGATCCAGCAGCTCGCCGCCCTGCGCGACCAGGGCCACATCACGCCCGAGGAGTTCGAGGCCAAGAAGGCCGAGCTGCTCGGACGCATGTAGGCACCCTCGTACCCGGCCCTCGCCCGACCGATCGCTGGCTCGATCGATCACCTCATGAGGTCACGGATCGAGCCAGCGGTGGAGGGGAGCGGTGGGCCGAGGCACGGGCTCAGGTCGTGCCGGACTCCCGCACCCAGGCACCGCGGGACGGCCGCACCCGCCAGCCCCGGCCGGTGAGCGCGCCCGGGTCGGGCAGGGCGCCTCGCTCGCAGAGCGCCACCACGCACCCGCCGAAGCCGGCGCCGGTGAGGCGGGCACCGAGCACTCCGGGCAGATCCATGAGCCGGCTCACGGTCGAGTCGAGGGCCGGTGTCGACACCTCGAAGTCGTCGCGCAGGCTGGCGTGGCTCTCGAGCATCAGCTGCCCGACCATCGGCAGGTCGCCGCGCGGCAGCGCGTCGGCCGCCGCTCGCACCCGGGCGCACTCGGTGACCACGTGGCGGGCCCGCCGCCGTAGCACGGGGTCGTCGATGGCATCGAGCGAGTCGAGCGACGCCGACGGCAGCGGGCCGACGAGCCCAGCGGCCGCCTCGCACTGGCGGCGGCGCTCGGCGTAGCCGGAGGTGTCGAGGCTGCGCTCCTGGCCCGAGTGCACCACGACCACGTCGACGTCGTCGGGCAGCGGCACCGGGGCCACCGAGTCGTCCGACAGGTCGAGCAGCAGGGCGTGCCCCTCCACGCCGCAGGCCGACGTGAGCTGGTCGAGCAGCCCGCAGGGCACACCGACGGCCCGGTGCTCGGCCCGCTGGCCGGCACGGGCGAGCTCCAGAGGGGTGCCGCGGAAGCCCAGCGCGAGCATCAGCGCCAGCTCCAGCGCGGCCGACGACGACAGCCCGGCGCCGACCGGCACCGTGGAGCTGACGACGCCCTCGAACCCGACGGCGGCCTGCAGCTGCTCGGCCACCGCGGCCACGAACCGGCCCCACGGCGGGCCGTCGACCTCCTCGGCCCTCGTCCCGAGCGCGACATCCACATGCCCGGCCAGCTGGTCGGAGCGCACCCGCACGCGGTCGCCGCGGCGGGCCCCTCGCACGGTGGTGCCCAGGTCGACGGCCATGGTGAGCGACACGCCGCCGGCGTGGTCGGTGTGGTCGCCGATCAGCACCACCCGCCCCGGCGCCCACGCCTCCACCTCGACCGGCCGCGCCGGGGGCACCGCGCTCACGCCTCCCTGAGCCGGGCCGCCGCCTCGGCCGGGTCCACGGGGTTGAACCACACCCCGCTGCCCAGCTCGCCGGACGCCACGAAGCGGGGCACACCGGGGGCCCGCAGCAGCGGGGCGATGTGGACGTGCAGCCACGCCTCGGGCCATTCGCCGCCGTCGAAGGGCCGCTGGTGGAACCACAGCATGAACGGCATCGGGGCGTCGAAGAGCCGGTCGAGCCGCCCCACCACGTCGACGAGGAGCCGGCCCAGGCCGTCGCGCCCGTCGCTGTCGAGGGTGGGCAGGTCGGGCACCGCCTGCGCTGGCGCCAGCAGCAGCTCGAAGGGCCACGTCGCCGCCACCGGCACCCAGGCCCGCCAGCCAGCGCCGGCCGCCGCCACCACGCGGTGGCCCGGAGCGTCGGGCCCGAGGCCGGCCGCGGTGCGCCCGCCGGCCAGCTCCACCGCCGCGGCCGGGGGGACCGAGCCGAACGCGTAGATCTGGCCGTGGGGGTGGGCGATGGTGGCGCCCACCTCCGGGCCGCGGTTCTCGAACACCAGCACGTAGTCGACGTCGGGCCGGGAGCCGAGGGCGGCCGAGCGGTCGGCCCACAGGTCGACGACCCGCCGGGCCTCCGCCGGGGACAGGTCGGCGAAGGAGGCGTCGTGGCGCGGCGTGTAGAGCACGATCTCGGCACGCTGGCCGGGGAACGGCGGCCACCGGTTGGGGAACGCCTTGACCTCGTAGGGCTCCGGCGCCTCCAGCCCGCCCGGGCAGAACGGGCAGCCGTGGGCCGGGAGGTTGGGCCGGTCCTGGCGGCTCGGCACGATCCACGTCGAGGCGCCGGTCAGCGGGTCGACGCGCTCACCGGGCCCGCGCTGGTGCTCGTGCGAAGGGGCCGGGGCGTCCACGGCGCCGCACCGTAGCCGGGGAGGTGACGGCGCCGGCCGTGCGCTTGACCGCACCGAGGCCCCGAAGGAACATGCCGCCCATGCGCGCCCCGGCCAACGGCATCGAGCTCGAGTACGAGACCTTCGGCGACCCGCAGGACCCGCCCCTGCTGCTCGTCATGGGCCTCGGCGCCCAGCTCGTGTGGTGGCATCCCGAGCTCTGCCACAGCCTCGTCGACCGGGGCTTCTACGTGATCCGGTTCGACAACCGCGACGTCGGGCTGTCCACCAAGGTCGACACCCACATCGACGTGCTCGCCGCGGTCGCCGGCGTGCTGCAGGGCGAACAGGTGGAGGCGCCGTACGACCTCACCGACATGGCCGCCGACGCGTGGGGGCTGTGCGACCACCTCGGGCTCGACCGCGTGCACCTCTTCGGCGGCTCCCTCGGCGGGATGATCGTCCAGCAGATGGCCATCGACCGGCCCGACCGGGTGGCCACCCTCACGTCGTTCATGTCGACCACCGGCGACCCCGACGTCGGTCAGCCCACCCCGGAGGCGCTGGCGGTGCTGCTCGAGCCGTCGCCCGCCGACCGCGACCTGTTCGTCGCCAAGGCCGTCGAGTCGGGCAAGGTCCTCAACGGCCCGGAGCACTGCGACCTGGACTGGATCGCCGAGCGGGCGGCGCTGTCGTTCGACCGCTGCTTCCATCCCGACGGCGTCGCCAACCAGCTCCTCGCCATCCTCGTCTCGCCGTCCCGGTCGGCCGGTCTGCGCCGCCTCGACCTCCCGTCACTCGTGATCCACGGCGACGCCGACCCGCTCATCACCATCAGCGGCGGCGAGCGCACCGCCGAGTGCCTCCAGGGGTCGGAGTTCCTGCGGCTCGACGGGATGGGGCACGATCTGCCCCGCTACTTCTGGGCGACGGTGATCCACCACGTGGTGTCCCTCGCCGCCCGCGCCGCCGCCTGAGCGGCACCCGACCGACCACCCGAGGGGGAGACGACGACGATGGGACCGCTCGCGGGAGTTCGCGTGGTGGAGATCGCGGGCATCGGCCCAGGGCCGTTCGCGGCCATGATGCTGGCCGACATGGGCGCCGACGTGGTGCGCGTCGACCGGGCCGCCAACGCCTGGGGCGGTGACCCCTCTGACCCGCCCAAGGACGTGATGAACCGGGGCCGGCGCTCGGTCGCCGTCGACCTCAAGCACCCCGACGGGGTGGAGACGGTGCTGGGCCTGGTGGAGAAGGCCGACGCGCTGATCGAAGGCTTCCGCCCCGGGGTCACCGAGCGGCTCGGCATCGGTCCCGACACCTGCCTGGCCCGCAACCCGAAGCTGGTCTACGGCCGCATGACGGGGTGGGGCCAGGACGGTCCCATGGCCCCGATGGCCGGGCACGACATCAACTACATCTCGATCGGTGGGGCGCTCGGCGCCATCGGCCGGCCGGGAGAGCGCCCGCAGCCGCCGCTCAACCTGGTGGGCGACTTCGGCGGCGGCGGGATGCTGCTCGCGTTCGGGCTGGTGTGCGGCATCCTCGAGGCTCGTGCGTCGGGCCAGGGGCAGGTGGTCGACGCCGCCATGGTGGACGGCACGGCGGTGCTCACCACCTTCATCCACGGCTTCATGGGCATGGGCATCTGGACCGACGAGCGGGGCGCCAACATGCTCGACAGCGGGGCGCACTACTACGAGGTCTACGAGTGCGCCGACGGGAAGTTCCTGTCGGTCGGCGCCATCGAGCCGCAGTTCTACGCCGTGCTGCTCGACAAGACCGGCCTGGCCGACGACCCCGAGTTCGCCAGGCAGAACGACCGGTCGCAGTGGCCGCACCTCAAGGCGCGCCTCGCCGAGGTGATCCGGGCCAAGACCCGCGACGAGTGGGCGGCGATCTTCGACGGCACCGACGCCTGCGTGGCGCCGGTGCTCTCGCTGAGCGAGGCCCCTCGCCATCCCCACACCGTGGCGCGAGGCACCTTCGTCGAGAACGCCGGGATCGTGCAGCCGGCGCCGGCGCCCCGCTTCTCCCGCACCGCGGCGGAGATCGCCCGGCCGCCCGCCCACGCCGGCCAGCACACCGACGAGGTGCTCGCCGAGTGGGGCGTGGCCGACGCCGACCGGATCACCGGCCTGCGGGCGGGCGGCGCCATCGCCTGACGGCCCGGCGGCCAGCGCACCCGGCGGCCAGCGCACCGGGCGGCACGGGCAGCCGGCGCCCGGCCCCAGGCACCTCGGTAGGCTCACCCCGATGGCGACCCTCGTGTGCTTCCACGCCCATCCCGATGACGAGTCGATCGCCACCGGCGGCACCATGGCCCTCGCCGCCCGTGCCGGGCACCGCGTCGTGCTGGTGGTGGCCACGCGCGGCGAGCTGGGCGAGCCGGTGCCGGGCGTCCTGCGCGACGGCGAAGCGCTGTGGGAGCGCCGCGTCGTCGAGACCGAGCGCTCCGCCGCGGTGCTCGGCGCCGACCGGGTGGAGTTCCTCGGCTACGAGGACAGCGGGATGATGGGCGAGCCCACCAACGACAACCCGGCGTGCTTCTGGCAGGCCGACCTCGACGAGGCCTCCGACCGGCTGGCGGCGATCCTGCGCGACGTCGGCACCGACGTGCTCACCGTCTACGACGACCACGGCGGCTACGGGCACCCCGACCACATCCAGGTGCACCGCGTGGGCGTGCGGGCCGCCGAGAAGGCCGGCGTGCGGGCGGTGTTCCAGTCGACCATGAACCGCGACCACGTCCGCCGCTCGATGGAGCAGGCCGGCATCGACGTCGAGCGGGAGCTCGAGCAGGCCGAGGAGGGCGTCGACGCCGCTGCGGTGGAGCAGGCCCGGGCCCGGGCCGAGAGCGACGAGTTCGGCTCGCCCGAGGCGCTCATCACCCACGCCGTCGACGTCACCGCCGTGATCGACCAGAAGCGGCGGGCCATGGAGGCCCACGCCAGCCAGATCGCCCCCGACTCGTTCTTCTTGTCGATGCCGCCGGAGGTGTTCACCCGCGCCTTCGGCACCGAGTGGTACATCGCCCTCGGGGCCACCCGCGCCGACGGCGAGCCGTTCGCCACCGCGCTGCTGCCCGCCTGAGCGCCGCCTCTGCCACGTCGCAGCACCGCGCCGCAGCCGCGCCCGTGCGCGGCTGGGCTGTGCCAAGCTTCACCGCAGCCGGGGGAGGGGAACATGGGCCGAAGGTTCCGGGCGCTGCTCGCGCTCGTCGCGGTGTCGGTTCTGGTGGTCGGCGCCTGCTCGTCCGACGACGACGGCGCTCACAGCCCGACCACCACGACGGTCACCGAGCGCGAGCCGACCCGACCGGCCGGCTCGGTCGCCGTGCCCGTGCCGGAGGTGCGCCAGCTGGCCGACCCGGGCAAGGGCGCCACCGTGCTGGGGCCGGCCGACGTCGACCTGGCCACCATGGGCTACGAGGAGCACGAGCTGGTCGTGGCCGGCACCGCCACCGCCTACACCAGCGCCGGTCCCCTGAGCCCCGACGGCAGGTGGTCGGTCACGCCCGACGCCGCCGCCAGCGCGCCCTACACCACTCGCGTCGTGGTGCGGCGCCCCGCCGACCCGGCCGCCTTCGACGGCACGGTCTACGTCGAGTGGCTCAACGTGTCCGGCGGGCTCGACGCCGATCCGATGTGGGACTTCGCCGGTGTGGAGCTGGTGCGCTCCGGGGCGGCGTGGGTCGGGGTGAGCGCCCAGAAGGTGGGCATCGAGGGCGGGGGCAACGCACTCGGCGCGGCCTTGGCGCTCAAGAACGCCGACCCCGCCCGCTACGGCGAGCTGAGCCACCCGGGCGACGACTGGAGCTACGACATCTACAGCCAGGTCGGCATGGCGGTCTGGGACGACGCCGCCACGGTGCTCGGCGGGCTGGAGCCCCGGCGGGTGATCGCCATGGGCGAGTCGCAGTCGGCGATCCGGCTCACCACCTACACCGACGCGGTGCAGCCGCTCGTCGACGTCTACGACGGCATCGTGCAGCACAGCCGCGGGGCGCGCGGTGCGGCGCTCTCCACCGCGCCCCGGGCCGACGTCCCGGCTCCCAGCCCGACCCTGGTGCGCACCGACCTCGACGTGCCCGTCTTCGTGATCGTGGCCGAGACCGATGTGGCCGGCGACCGCCTCGGCTACGGCCGGGCCCGCCAGCCCGACACCGACCTCGTCCGGGCGTGGGAGATGGCCGGCACCTCCCACGCCGACGCCTACAGCCTCGGCCTCGGCGGTCAGGACGACGGCTCCGGGGCCGCCGACGCCGCCCTGTTCGAGGCCATGCGCAACCCGCCCAGCTCCGTCTACGGCGGGGTCATCACCTGCGAGGCGCCGATCAACGCCGGACCCCACACCTACGTGCTGCGCACCGTGCTGCACGACATCGACCGGTGGATCGCCACCGGTGAGGCGCCGCCCTCACAACCACCACTGGAGATCGACGCAGCCGGCACCGACTACGTGCGCGACGGCAACGGCATCGCTCTGGGCGGCGTGCGCACGCCCCAGGTCGACGTGCCCGTGGCGCGCCTCTCCGGGCTCGGGCAGTCGGGGGCGGGCTTCTGCTTCCTGTTCGGCACCACGGTGCCGTTCCACGCCGCCGCCCTGGCCGCCGCCTACCCGGACCACCAGGCCTTCACCGTCCGTTGGGACCAGGCGGTGGGCCGCGCCGTCGACGCCGGGGTGCTGCTCGACGCCGACGCCCAGCGGTTGCGCCAGGTGGCGGCGGCGTCGACCATCGGGCGTTGACCGGCACGGGGCGCCCCGGCCGGGTGTGCCGAGCGGGGCCCGCTTGATCATCAGCTCTCCTCTGTCGTGGGCCCTCGGGCGAGGACGCGCGGCGGACGCTACGGGCGGGGTCGGCGGCGGTGGTGGACGGTCAGCAACACTTCACGCCTGGTTCACGCGACGGCAGAGGGCGTCGGGGACAGGGATGGGCAGGTTGGCCTCGTGGGCGGGTAGGTGGTCGGTGTCGCCGAACGAGGGAGGGCCAATGGACGGTTCGACCGTGCTCGTCATCGTGATCGCCGCCGCCGTGGTGCTGATCGCCGCCATCATCGTCATCGCGCTCGTGCGCCGGGGTCGCCCGGCGCGGCTCGAGAAGCGCCGCCAGGAGGCCACCGCCCGCCGGCGTGAGGCCGAGCAGCGCACCGCCGACGCTCTCGACCTCGAGGCCGAGTCGCGCGACCGGGCGGCACGATCGGAGGCCAAGCGGGCCGAGGCGGCAGCCGCCTCCGCCGAGGCCCGCCGCGAAGCCCTCCGGGCCGAGGAGCAGCAGGAGGAGGCCCAGCGCCTGGCCCGGGAGGCCGCGCAGCACCGCGCCGCGGCCGACCGCATCGACCCCGACCTGCGCGAACGGGCGAGTGCCGAGCGGGCCGACGCCGACCACCGCGACGCGGATCAGCACGACGCAGACCAGCACGACGCCGATCGGGCCGACGGCCAGCATGCCGGGGCCCAGCGGTCGCGCTCGGAGCAGGCCAGGGCCGAGCGCTGACCGCCGCCGCGGCTAGGCGATCACCCGCTTGCGGAAGAACCTGATGCCGATGGCGCCGAACAGCAACCCGAAGCCGACGACGGCCGGATAGACGGCCCACAGCGACATGGTGGGCACGTCGGTGAGGGCGGCCCGGAAGCCCTCGCTCACGTAGACGAGCGGGTTGACGAGCACCGCCACCTGCAGCCAGCGGATGGGCTCGAGCGCCGCCCACGAGTAGTAGATGCAGCCCAGGAAGGTGATGGGCAGCACGACCACGCCGAACAGCATCGGCACGGTGCGGGGGTTGAAGACGGTGCCGAACATGAGCCCCAGGGCCGAGCACATGAGGCAGGCGAGCGGGGCGAACGTCACCAGCACCAGCCAGTGGATCTTCAGGTGCACCGGCGTGGCGGGCACGACCGCGGCGATCGGGAACACGATGAGCGCGGCGAACAGGCCCTGCAGCGCACCCGACACGATCTTCTCCACCGCCACCAGCGACACCGGCAGCGGGGCGAGGACCCGGTCCTCGATCTCCCGGGTGACGCCGAACTCGGTGACCATCGGGAGGGCCACGGCCTGGATGCCCTGGAACAGCACGGCCAGGGCGATGACACCGGCCACCAGCAGGGTGGAGAACGCCGAGGAGTTGGCGCCGCCCACGCCCTGCCCGATCTTCGGGAACACGTAGGCGAACACGAACACCAACAGCAGCGGCTGCAGGATGGTGCGGGGGATGAACTCCCGCAGGTTCTTGCGCAGCACCACCAGATCGCGCAGCAACAGCGCCGCGAACGCGGCGGTGGTCGCCGAGCGGGTGCTGCGCAGCCGGGGCGCCAGGGTGGTGGTGCTCGCAGCGGCGGTGTCGGTGCCCTCGACGGCGGTCATTCGCGCAGCTCCTTGCCGGTGAGGTGGATGAACACGGTCTCGAGGGTGGGCTCCTCGACGCGGAGGTCGTGGACGACGACGCCTGCTGCCTCGGCCTGTGCCACCACCGCTGGCAGCACGCCGCGTGCGCCGCGCACGCCGAGGCGCACGGTGTCGTCGACGACCTCGGCGCTCGTGGCTCCCGGCACCGTGCCCGTCAGGTGGGCGGCGAACGCGGGGAGGTCAGCAGCAGAGCCGTCGGCGCCGGGCCCGGTGGCGATGGTGACGACCGTGTCGGCACCGATCGACGCCTTGAGCCGCTCGGGCGTGTCGAGGGCGAGGATCCGGCCGTGGTCGATGATGGCCAGCCGGTGGCAGAGCTGGTCGGCCTCCTCCATGTAGTGCGTGGTGAGCAGGATGGTCTGGCCCTCGTCGTGGAGCTCACCGAGGATCTCCCAGAGGGCGATGCGGCTCTGGGGGTCGAGCCCGGCGGTCGGCTCGTCGAGGAACAGGATCGATGGGCGGTGCATCACCGCCCGAGCCACCATCAGGCGCTGCGCCATGCCCCCCGACAGGGCCAGCACCGGCGCCTTCGCCCGCTCCCGCAGGCGGAACTGCTCGAGCAGCCGGTCGCTCTCCCGCCTGGCGTCGCGGTTCGACATGCCGAAGAACCGGCCGTGGAAGTAGAGGTTCTCCCACACCGACAGGGCCCGGTCGAGCGTGTTCGACTGGGGGACCACGCCGATGAGCTGGCGGGCCGTGGCGGGCTGCGCCACGACGTCGATGCCGCCGACGAAGGCGCGGCCGCCCGTGGGCAGCACGCGGGTGGTGAGCATGCCGGCGGTGGTGCTCTTCCCCGCCCCGTTCGGACCGAGCAGGCCGAAGATCTCGCCCTGGTGCACGGTGAGGTCGAGCCCGTCGACCGCCAGCACGTCGCCGGGGTAGACCTTGGTGAGGCCTTCGGTGCGGATCACCACCTCGGTCGTCGGCCCCGCCACCGGGACCGCCGCGCTCGTCGTCGTCATGGGCACCCCCTCGTCATCGGTCGGCGTCGAGCCCGTCGGAGTCTCGCAGGCCCGCCAGGGCGCCCGCTCCCCGGAAGACGTGGCGGCGCTCGTCGGAGCGCACGACCAGCGCGTCGCCCTGGAGGAGGCGGCCGTCCTCGAGCACGGCCATGACCAGCCGGCAGGGCGCCGGCTCGAACGCGGTGGTGGGCGGTGACGTGGCGACGAGCTCCCAGTCGAGGTCGTCGGTCTCGTCGCGGCGCACCACCAGCAGGTCGGCCTGCAGCACGGGCAGCTCGGTGTCGTCGACGTGGACCTGCCCCAGGGTGAAGCGGGCGTGGCGCACGCGCTCAGCGACCGCCGGCGAGGGTGAGCACCTCGACACCGTCGTCGGTGACGAGCACCGTGTGCTCGAACTGCGCGGTGCGGCTGCCGTCGGCGGTGACCGCGGTCCAGTCGTCGTCCCAGATCCGGTGCAGGCCCGTGCCCATCGAGATCATGGGCTCGATGGTGAACACCATGCCCGGCTCCATCACGGTGGTGAGCCGCGGCTCGTAGTAGTGGGGGATCTGCAGGTCGGTGTGGAACTGCTCGCCGATGCCGTGGCCCACGAAGGCCCGCACCACCTGGTAGCCGTGGGCGGTGGCGTGGGTCTCGATGGCCCGACCGATGTCGGAGAACGCCCGGCCGGGGCCGACCGCGGCGATGCCCCGTTCGAGGCACTCCCGTGTGACCTCCACCAGGCGGCGCGAGGCGTCGTCGACGCGGCCCACGAGGTAGGTGGCGTTGGTGTCGCCGTGCACCCCGTCGAGGTAGATGGTGACGTCGAGGTTCACGATGTCGCCGTCGCGCAGCGGCCGGTCGTCGGGGATGCCGTGGCAGATCACCTCGTTCACCGAGGTGCACAGCGACTTCGGGTAGCCCCGGTAGTTGAGCGTGCTCGGGTAGCCGCCGCGGTCGATGTAGGCCTGGTGCACGACCGCGTCGATCTCGTCGGTGGTGACCCCCGGGGCCACGGCCGCCGCCCCGACCTCGAGCACGTCGGCGGCGGCCCGGCAGGCGCGGCGCATGCGCTCGATCACCTCCGCGCTCTTGACGCGAGGCTCGGACCGTCGCACCGGTTCACCCGTCTCGGCGTAGTCGGGGCGGGGGATGTGGGCCGGCACGGTGCGCATGGGGCTGACGTGCCCGGGCCGGAGGCGCTCCGCGCTGTCGCGGTGGCACCGCTTGAACTTGCGGCCGCTGCCGCACCAGCACGGGTCGTTGGCCTTCAGCATGGTGCGTCGAGTGTACGGGCCGGTCCGACTGGCGCGGCGGGGTGGGCCGGGCAACCATGCAGGCCATGTCGATCATCCGCATCAACGCCATCACCGTGCCGGCCGAGGCCGGCGACGAGCTCGCCCACCGCTTCGCGGCGCGCGCCGGCGCCGTCGACGGCCAGGACGGCTTCGAGGGGTTCGAGCTGCTGAAGCCCACCGACGGGCGCACGCAGTGGCTGGTGATCACCCGTTGGCGCGACGAGGCGGCCTTCGAGGGATGGCTGAACTCCCCGGCGTTCGCCGACGGTCACCGCGGCACTGCTGGCGCACCCGGCGGTGGGCATCCCGGCGCGGCGGCCGGCGGCCATCCGGGCGGGCACCCGGGGGGGCATCCCGGTGGGCACCCGGGCGGGCACCCCGGTGGTGAAGGCGGCGAGCGGCCGGTGGGTGTGTCGAGCGAGGTCTGGGCCTACGAGCCGGTGGTCACCGCCGGCCCCTCGGCCTCCTAGGTCGTGCTGCTCGAGATCCACCAGTCCTTCGCCTGGTTCGTCATCATCTCCAACGGCCTGGCGGGCCTGTGGGTCCTGGCCGCCCACCGGTTGGAGGGGCTGCGCACGCGAGCCATGTGGTGGTTCGTGGTGCTGGCCGAGCTGACGATCTTCGCCCAGGTCGCCATGGGTGTCGGCATGGTCGCCGGGCAGGGGATCGAGGCGCCCAAGTTCCACATGTTCTACGGCTTCGTCGCCATCATCGCCGTGGGCATCATCTACAGCTACCGCCAGCAGATGGAGCAGCACCTCTACCTGCTCTACGGGCTCGGGAGCCTGTTCATCATGGGGCTCGGCATCCGGGCCATGATCGTCGGGCAGGTCTGACGCGCCGCACCGGGCGGCACGCCACGGCCGGGGGCCACGACGCACGAACGACGGGCGGGGCCTCGGCCCCGCCCGCGGTGTCGTGCGAGGGTGTGGTCAGCAGCGGCGCCGGGTGACGTTCAGGCGGCGTGGCTGTGGTCGCCGCCGCCGGCCTCGGCCGGTGCCTCCTCGCTGGAGGCCTCGATGGCGGTCGAGCCCTCCTTCTTGCCGCGGGTGATCTCCACCCGGCGGCTCTTGGCCTGCTCGGTGACGGGCACGCTGACGGTGAGCACGCCGTCGTCGTAGTGGGCCTCGAGCTTCTCGGCGTCGAGGTTCTCGCCCAGGGTGACCTGGCGCATGAAGGTGCCGTGGCGGCGCTCGCGCACGAGGACCTCCTCGCCCTCCTTGCGCTCGCTCGACACGGTGCGCTCACCGCTGACGGTCAGCACGTTGCGGTCGACGTCGACGCTGATGCGGTCCGGGTCGAGCCCGGGGAGCTCGAAGTGCATCTCCACCTTGTCGCCGGTGCGCACGGCGTCCATGGGGATGCGCATGGGCCCCATGTCGGCGCCCTTCCAGACCTCGTCGGCCAGGCGGTCGAGCTCGCGGAAGGGATCCCAACGAAGCAGCATGGCTACCTCCTCGTGACGGTGGTGTCGGGTGGTCCATCGCGGCATCTACCGCACCGGACGCTCCCTCGGAACACCCTCATGGTACCGCCGACCTGAGTGCATGGCACTCAACTTTCCTGTTACGAAACCGGCAGGCTCGTCGGACCGGAGCGGGCGACGCCGTGATCGCCAGGTGTCGGGACGCGCCGAGGGCGGGGCCGCGTGGCCCCGCCCTCGGCGACGTCGAACGGCTCGAGGCCGCGCCGGTCAGTCGGCCAGGCGCTTCTCGAGCTCGTTGAGCTCGTCGCGCAGCTCGGCGGGCAGCCGCTCGCCGACGTGGCCGAAGTGAGCCTCGATGAGCGGGACCTCGGCGCGCCACGCCTCGTTGTCGACCGACAGCAGCGTGGTGACGGTGTCGGCGTCGATGTCGAGGCCGGCCAGGTCGAGCGACTCGGGCGTCGGGACGCGGCCGATGGCCGTGTCGACGGCCTCGGCCTGGCCCTCGAGGCGCTCCACGATCCACTTGAGCACCCGGGAGTTGTCACCGAAGCCGGGCCACAGGAACCGCCCGTCGTGGTCCTTGCGGAACCAGTTCACCCAGAACAGCTTGGGCAGCTTGTCGGCGTCGGTGGCCTGGCCGATCTCGAGCCAGTGCTTGAAGTAATCGCCCATGTTGTAGCCGCAGAACGGCAGCATGGCGAAGGGGTCGAAGCGCAGCTCGCCCACCACGCCGGCGGCCGCCGCGGTCTTCTCCGACGACATGATCGAGCCGAGGAACACGCCGTGCTGCCAGTCGAAGGCCTCGGTCACCAGCGGCACGTTGGTGGCTCGCCGGCCGCCGAAGAGGATCGCCGAGATCGGCACGCCCGCCGGGTCCTCCCACTCGGGGGCCATCGACGGGCACTGCGCCGCGGGAGCGGTGAAGCGGGCGTTGGGGTGGGCGGCCGGCGTTCCCGAGGCGGGCGTCCAGTCCTGGCCCTTCCAGTCGAGGAGGTGCGCGGGCGGCTCGCTGAGGTCCTCCCACCACACGTCGCCGTCGTCGGTGAGGGCGCAGTTGGTGAAGATGGAGTTGCCGTGCAGCGTCTCGAGGGCGTTCTTGTTGCTCATCGCCGACGTGCCCGGCGCGACCCCGAAGAAGCCGGCCTCGGGGTTGATGGCGTAGAGCTGGCCGTCGTCGCCGAACTTCATCCAGGCGATGTCGTCGCCGATGGTCTCGACCTTCCAGCCCGGCAGGGTCGGGATGAGCATCGCCATGTTGGTCTTGCCGCAGGCCGACGGGAACGCCCCGGCGACGTACTTCTTGACGCCCTCGGGCGAGGTGAGCCCGAGGATCAACATGTGCTCGGCCATCCAGCCGCCGTCGCGGGCCATGGTGGATGCGATGCGCAGGGCGAAGCACTTCTTGCCCAGCAGCGCGTTGCCGCCGTAGCCGGAGCCGTAGGACCAGATCTCGCGGGTCTCGGGGAAGTGCACGATGTACTTGTTCTCGGCGTCGCACGGCCACGGCACGTCGGCCTCGCCGTCGGCCAGCGGGTGGCCCACCGAGTGCACGCAGGGCACCCAGTCGCCGTCGCCCAGCACGTCGAGGGCGCCCTGGCCCATGCGGGTCATGATGCGCATGTTCACGGCCACGTACGCCGAGTCCGACAGCTGCACGCCGATGTGGGCGATGTGCGATCCGAGGGGGCCCATCGAGAAGGGCACCACGTACATGGTGCGGCCCTTCATGGCGCCGGTGTAGAGCGCGGTGAGCTCGGCCTTCATCGTGGCCGGCGGGCACCAGTTGTTGCTGGGCCCGGCGTCGATCTCGTCCTCGGAGCAGATGAAGGTGCGGTCCTCGACGCGCGCCACGTCGCCCGGGTCGGACAGGGCGAGGTAGCTGTTGGGGCGCTTGGCCTGGTCGAGGGTCCGGAAGGTGCCGCTGTCTACGAGCTGCTGGCAGAGCCGCTCGTACTCCTCGGCGGAGCCGTCGCACCAGTAGACGTCGTCGGGCTGGAGGATCTGCCGCCACTGCTCCACCCAGTCGAGGAGCTTCTGGTTGCTGGTCTGACCGGCCATGGGACCTCCGACGTCGCTGTCGAGCTCGCGCCCCGTGGCGCGACCAGGGAAGGGGGGATCCACCCACTCCGGACCCTGCCCGGTGAACCACGGGTGAACGCCCACCATCCTAGGTGGTCGGCCCCCGCGGAGGGCCAGCCGGTGGTCGTCCGCGGCCCCGGTCGCTCGGCCCGTTCGTGAGGGAGTCGACCGGCGAAAGAGCCCGGTCAGGCGTCGGCGTCGCCGCCCTGGGGGTGCTGGACGTCGCCCTCGTGGGGCTGGGGGTAGCCCGGGGTGCCCATGTCGGCCTCCGAACCGATCCGGACCCGCACCGCGAGCTCACGGTCGTCGAGGTCGAACACGATGCGCTGGCCCTGGCGCAGCATCCGGAACACCGAGCCGTGCAACGCCTCGCGCGACAGCTCGTACTCGGTGAGGGTCGTGTCGGTGATGACCGTGCCGTCGCCCGAGATCGGGTCGTAGGAGGTGACCACGCCCTGCAGCGAGCTGGCGCCCACGGTCAGCGGGCCGCCTTGACGACCTTGCCGGCCTTCAGGCAGGAGGTGCACACGTCGACGCGCTTGGTGGAGCCGTTGACCACGGCGCGGACCCGCTGGATGTTGGGGTTCCAGCGCCGCTTGGTGCGTCGGTGCGAGTGGCTCACCGCCATACCGAACGACGGGTGCTTGCCGCACACCTCGCAGACCGATGCCATGACCACCACACTCCGGAGAAAGGGGAACAAACGAGCACGTGATGGTACCAACCGGCCCCGTCCGGGCCAACTCGGCCGGGGGCGACTCCGTTGAGCGCCCGGGTGCGTCACTAGTCTCTCGGCCGATGCCCACGCTCGAGTCCCTGACCGCCGCCGACCTGCGCGCCCTGGTGCGCGGGTACGCCGAGGCGCTGGCGGCGCACCGGGAGACGATCAACCGCCTCAACGTCTACCCGGTGCCCGACGGCGACACGGGCACCAACATGGCGCTCACCTTGTCGTCGGTGGTCGAGGAGCTCGAGGGAGCCGACCCCGACATGGCCTCCACGTGCGCCGCCATCGCCCACGGCTCGCTCATGGGGGCCCGCGGCAACTCCGGGGTCATCCTCTCGCAGATCCTGCGCGGCCTCTCCGGCGTGTTCACGCCAGCCGCCGCCCTCGACGCCGGCACCGTGGCCGACGCCCTCGAGGCCGCGTCCGGCGCGGCCTACGGCGCCGTGATGCGACCGGTCGAGGGCACCATCCTCACCGTCGTGCGGGTGGCGGCCGAGAGCGCCCGGGCCGAGGCCGATGCCGGCGGCGATCTGCTCGGCGTGCTGGAGGCGGCCCGGGCCGGTGGGGCCGACGCGCTCGCCCGCACCCCCGAGCTGCTGCCGGTGCTGAAGGAGGCGGGCGTGGTCGACGCGGGCGGCACCGGACTGCTCCTGCTGCTCGACGTGGCCCTGCACCTCGTCGACGGCCGGCCCGTCCCCGAGCCCGAGGCCGACCTGGCGGGCGTCTCCACCGAGTTCCTCGAGGCGTTCGAGGTCGCTCACGGCCAAGGCGCCCATGACGGCAACGTGGCCGGGCTGCGCTACGAGGTCATGTACTTCCTCGAGGCGGCCGACGAGTCGATCCCCGGCTTCAAGGACGTGTGGGCCACCCTCGGCGACTCCATCGTGGTGGTGGGCGGCGACGGGCTGTGGAACTGCCACATCCACACCGACGACATCGGCGCCAGCGTCGAAGCCGGCATCGACGTCGGCAAGCCGCGCGGCATCCGCGTCACCGACCTGCTCGGCGACGTGGTGCGCGAGGAGGAGCGGTGGGTGCGCGAGGCCGAGCCGCTGCCGCCCGAGCCGTCGATCGCCCACGAGCCGGTGGCGTGCGCGGTGGTGGCCGTGGCGGTCGGCGACGGCGTCCGGCGCATCTTCCACTCCCTCGGCGTGCAGGTCGTGGTCACCGGCGGCCAGACCATGAACCCCTCCACGGCCCAGCTGCTGGAGGCGGTCGAGGCGGCCCCGGCGCCCGAGGTCGTGATCCTGCCCAACAACAAGAACATCATCCCGGTCGCCGAGCAGGTCGACGCCATGACCGCCAAGGCGGTGCGGGTCGTGGGCACCCGAGGCGTGGCCGAGGGGTTCGCCTCGCTGCTCGCCTACGACCCCGAGGGGTCGGCGGCCACCAACGCCGACGCCATGGCGTCGGCGGCGTCGCACGTCGTGGCGGGCGAGATCACCCGGGCCGTGCGCGACTCGAGCACCGAGCGCGGACCGATCCGCGAGGGCGACTGGCTCGGCATCGCGCGCGACGGCATCGTCGCCATCGACGACGACCTCTCCGGCGCCGCCACCACCCTGCTCGACCAGCTCGTGGGCCCCGAGCACGAGATCGTCACCATCATCGAGGGCGAGGGCGCCACCCAGGCCATCACCCGGCACCTCGAGGTGTGGCTGCACGACAACCGCTCGTGCGAGGTCGAGATCCACCACGGCGGCCAGCCGCTCTACCCGTACCTGTTCGGGATCGAGTAGCCGGACCAGCCATGGCGCGGCGCCTGTCGCAGCTGGCCCAGCTGCCGGTCACCCAGCTCAAGGGGGTGGGCGACGCCCGGGCCGGCGCCCTCGGCAAGCTCGGCGTGCACACGGTGCTCGACCTGCTCACCTACTACCCGCGCCGCTACCTCGACCGCACCAACCAGGCCCGGCTGGCCGACCTCGAGGTGGGGGAGGAGGCAACCGTCCTCGTGCGGGTGGTGCGCACCACCACGCGGCGCACCCGCAACGGCAGGTCGCTCGTCACCACCGACGTCAGCGACGGCAGCGCCCACCTCCAGGTCAGCTTCTTCAACCAGCCCTTCCGGGAGCGCCAGCTCAAGGCGGGCACCGACGTGGTGCTCTTCGGGCGCCTCGAGGTCTTCCAGGGACGCCGGCGGATGACGAACCCGGTCGTCGACCTCATCGGCGACCGCACCGGTCGCATCGTCCCCGTCTACCCGCAGTCGGAGAAGGCCGGGGTGATGAGCTGGGACATCGCCCGCTTCCTCGACGAGGTGCTCGACCGGGCCGGCGAGTTCGCCGAGCCGCTCGACGCGTCGGTGCGCCAGCGCCTCGACCTGGTCGACCGCACCACCGCGTTCCGCGGCATCCACGGCCCGGAGTCGATGCGCGACGCGGCGGCCGCCCGGCGGCGGCTGGCCTTCGACGAGCTGCTGCAGGTGCAGCTCGAGCTGGTCCGCCGCAAGCGCGAGCTCGAGCGCACCGCCGTGGGCATCGCCCACCACGTCGGCGCCGGCTCGGGCGGACCGCTCGTCGAGCGCTTCCACCAGCGCCTGCCCTACGACCTCACCGGCGCCCAGCAGCGGGCCATCGGCGAGATCGTCGCCGACCTGGCCGAGGGCCACCCCATGCACCGCCTGCTGCAGGGCGACGTCGGCGCCGGCAAGACCGTCGTGGCGGTGAGCGCCCTGCTGGTGGCCGTGCAGGGCGGCCACCAGGGCGCGCTCATGGCGCCCACCGAGGTGCTCGCCGAGCAGCACCACGCCGGCATCCGCCACCTGCTCGAGGGGTTCACCGTGCCCGACACCGACGAGGGGAACCTCTTCGGTGGCGCCGGGCTCGACCGCCCGCTGCGGGTGGCGCTGCTCACCAACCGCACCGCGGCGGGGGAGCGGCGGAGGATCCTCGCCGACCTCGCCGAGGGCTCGATCGACCTGGTCGTGGGCACCCACGCGCTGATCTCCGAAGGCATCGCGTTCCGCTCCCTCGGCGTGGTCGTGATCGACGAGCAGCACCGCTTCGGGGTCGAGCAGCGGGCCGCGCTGCGCGACAAGGGCTCCGGCGAGGCCGTTCCCGACGTGCTGGTCATGACCGCCACGCCCATCCCTCGCACCGCGGCCATGACCGTCTACGGCGACCTCGACGTGTCGGTGCTCGACGAGCTGCCCCCCGGCCGCACGCCGATCGTCACCCGCTGGGCCCAGGGCGAGCTCGACGAGATGGAGGTGTGGCAGCAGGTCCGCGACGAGGTGGCCGCCGGTCGCCAGGCCTACGTGGTGTGCCCGCTCATCGAGGAGAGCGAGAAGCTCGAGGTGCGCTCCGCCCAGGAGGCCTACGACGAGCTGACCGCCGGCGAGCTGTCGGGCCTGCGGGTCGGCCTGCTCCACGGGCGGGTGCCGGCGGCGGAGAAGGACGAGGTGATGGGGGCCTTCCGCCGGGGTGAGCTCGACGTGCTCGTCGCCACCACCGTCATCGAGGTCGGCGTCGACGTCCCCAACGCCACGGTGATGGTGATCCTCGACGCTGCCCGGTTCGGCATCGCCCAGCTCCACCAGCTCCGGGGCCGCGTCGGTCGAGGCGCGCGGCGCTCCTCCTGCTGGTTGGTCGGCGAGGCGACGACCCCCGACGGCGAGGCCCGCCTCGAAGCGCTGGTGCGCTCCACCGACGGCTTCGAGCTGGCCGAGGTCGACCTCGACCTGCGGGGCGAGGGCACGATCATGGGGGAGCGGCAGAAGGGCCGCAACGACCTCAAGCTGGCGTCGCTGCGGCGCGACCGGGAGTGGGTCGTGACGGCCCGGGAGGTCGCCATGGAGCTGCTCGACGCCGACCCCGGCCTCGAGCACCACTGGCTGCTCGCCGAGGAGGTCGACCTCTTCCTCGGCGAGGACGACGCCGAGTTCCTCCTCAAGGGCTGACCCCGCACCCCTCCCCCTCACCCCGACCGCTGGCTCGATCCATCACCTCCGGAGGTGATGGATCGAGCCAGCGGTCGTCAGTGGGTGTCGGTGTCGTCAGTAGGTGTCGGTGTCGTCGGTGTCGTCGGGGTCCCCGAGGACGATGTCGAAGCGCTCGTTGCAGTCGGGGCAGCGGTAGGCGACGACGTCGCCGGGCTCCCAGCCGTCCTCGGGCGGGTACGACAGCGGGTGCAGCGTGCCGCCGCAGTCGACGCAGGTCATGCCGAGGGGTGCCTCCATGGCCCCGAGGCTACGGTCATCGCACGTGAGGGTCGTGGCCGGGGAGGCGAGAGGGCGCCGGCTGGTCGCTCCGGAGGGCCGCGACACCCGCCCCACCCTCGACCGGGTGCGCGAGGCGCTGTTCAACGCCCTGGTCAGCCTCGACGCGGTGGCCGGGGCACGCGTGCTCGACCTGTACGCCGGCTCCGGCGCGCTCGGCATCGAGGCGCTCTCGCGCGGCGCGGCGCTCGCCACCTTCGTCGACGCCGACCGTTCCGCCCGCCGCGCCGTGGCGGCCAACCTGGCCGCCACCGGGCTGGCCGGACGGGCCGAGGTCGTGGCGGGCGACGCCGTGGCCTACCTGCGGCGGCGAGCCGACGCCGCAGTCGACGCGGACGGGGCCGAGCCGTTCGACCTCGTGCTGCTCGACCCTCCGTACGCCACCCGCGACGACGAGTGGTCGGCGCTGCTCGAGCTGGTGGCGGCGGTGGCGCCGTCGTCGGTCGTGGTCGCCGAGTCGCCCCGGCCCGTGCCCCTCCCCGACGGATGGCATGCGCTCAGGGAGAAGAGGTACGGGGGTACGCTCGTCAGCGTCCTCTCGCCCCCGAGCCTGCCGTCGGAGCCGTCGTGACCCGAGTGCTGTACCCCGGATCGTTCGATCCGATCCACAACGGGCATCTCGAGATCGTCGAGACGGCGGCCCGCCTGTTCGACCACGTCGTCGTGGCGGCCATGCGCAACCCGCAGAAGGGCGAGCCCCTCTTCTCCCTGGACGAGCGCCGCGAGATGCTCGAGGAGGCGGTGGCCCACCTCGACAACGTCACCGTCACCATGTTCTCGTCGCTGGTGGTCGACCTCGCCCAGGAGCTGCGGGCCGACTTCATCGTCAAGGGCCTGCGGGCGGTCTCCGACTTCGAGAGCGAGCTGCAGATGGCCCAGATGAACCACAAGATCTCGGGCGTCGACACCTTGTTCATCCCGTCGGCATCGGGCAACTCGTTCCTCGCCTCCAAGCTGCTGCGCGAGATCACCCGCTTCGGTGGCGACGTCACGGCGATGGTGCCGCCGGCGGTCGCCAAGCGCCTCCAGGAGAAGTACGTGCCGTGAGCGACTTCGACGATCACGACCTCGACATCGACCTGACCCCGCCCCCGGTCGGTGCGCAGTACCACCCGGCCGAGACCGAGGACGTGCTGCTGCAGCTGCGCGACATCATCGACGCCGCCCGCCCGGTGCCGCTGTCGGCGTCGTCGATGATCGCCAAGGAGGAGGTCCTCGAGCTCATCGACGAGGCCCTCAACCGGCTGCCCGAGGAGCTGCGGGCCGCCCGCTGGCTGCTGAAGGAGCGCGAGGAGTTCCTCGAGCGCACCCGCCACGAGGCCGACGAGATCCTCGACCAGGCCCGGACCCGCGCCGAGCGGATGGTGCAGCGCACCGAGGTCGTGAAGGCCGCCGAGCAACGGGCCTACGACATCGTCGAGTCGGCCCAGGCCGACGCCCGTCGCCTGCGCCACGAGGTCGAGGACTTCTGCGACCAGAAGCTGGCCAGCTTCGAGATCGTGCTGGAGCGCACCCAGAAGCTGGTCGCCGCCGGGCGGGCCAAGCTGCAGGGCACCAACCTGCTCGCCGAGGCCGCCGCCGCGGCAGCCGCCGAGGGCGGCCTGAACCCACCCGCGGCCGACGCCATGACCGCCGGCCACCCGAGCGCCGGTGGCGCCAACGGCGACGCCGCGGCCTACGCCGCGTACGGCGACGAGGGCTACGAGGAGCCCTACGACGACGAGCCCTACGACGAGGCCGGCTACGCCGACGACACGGTCGTCACCGACGCGCGGGGCCAGGGCCGGCTCACGGTGGTCGACGACGACTACGCCCACCTGCCCCCGCCGCCCCGCGAGCCCGAGACGATCCGCGACGCCGCCGCCACCTTCTTCGACCAGGACCACGCCTAGGTCGCCGATGGGCGGGCGCGACCTCGTCGTCGGGATCGCCGACCTCCGCCGCCAGCCCGGCACCCGTCGGCGCCTGCGGCGCCAGGTCGTGCTCCGCGGGCTCGGCGTGTCCAGCGCGCACGTCCCCGAGGGCGAGGCGATCGGCCTCGACCTGGAGCTCGAGGCGCTGAGCAACGGCCTCGTCGCCACCGGCACCGTCACCGTGCCGTGGGAGGGCGAGTGCCGGCGCTGCCTGCAGGACGTGCGGGCCGAGACGGTGGCCGAGGTCCGCGAGATCTTCGAGCCCTCACCGGTCGAGGGCGAGACCTACGCGCTGGGCGACGACACCGTCGACCTCGAGCCCATGGTGCGCGACGCGGCGCTGCTCGCCCTGCCCCTCGCCCCGCTGTGCCGCCCCGAGTGCGCCGGGCCGGCGCCCGACACCTTCCCGGCGGTGGTGGAGGGCGACGAGGCGCCGGGGGACCCCGACGAGGCCGGCGCGGCCCCCGCCGACCCGCGCTGGGCGGCCCTCGGGGAGCTGCGCTTCGATTCTGGCGACGACGACGGGTAGACTCTCCCGCTCGTGCCCCGGGCCATCTCGCGCCCGTGGGCCCGCCTGCGCCCCCGGGGCACCGTGGCGTCGACCGCACGGCCCCACCACCACGAGGAACGACGATGGCCGTCCCCAAGAAGAAGACCTCCAAGTCCAAGAGCCGCAGCCGCCGGGCCTCGGCGTGGAAGATCGCCACGCCGGCGCGCAGCACCTGCCCGCGCTGCGGGTCGGTCAAGCGCCCCCACGTGGTGTGCGGCAACTGCGGGTGGTACCACGGCCGCCAGGCCGTCGACGTCGACTGACGCCCGACCGCCCCGGTGAGCACCCTCCCCATCGCCGTCGACGCCATGGGCGGCGACAACGCACCCGGCGAGATCGTCGCCGGGGCGGCGCAGGCCGCCGAGGAGCTCGGCGTGCCCGTCGTGCTCGTCGGCCGGCCCGACGACGTGGGCGACACCCGCGGGCTCGAGCTCATCGAGGCGTCCGAGGTCATCGCCATGGACGCCGACCCGGCCAACAGCGTCCGCACCATGAAGGACTCCTCGCTCGTGCGGGCGGCCGAGGCGGTCCGCGACGGGCGGGCCTCCGCGATGGTCAGCGCCGGCAACACCGGGGCCACCATGGCCAGCGCCCTGCTGCGCATGGGCCGGATCAAGGGCGTGGCCCGCCCGGCCATCGCCACCCCGATCCCCGTGCCGTCGGGCTCGCCGACGGTGCTGCTCGACGCCGGCGCCAACTCCGAGTGCAACGCCGAGTGGCTGGTGCAGTTCGCCCAGATGGGCGCCGTGTACGCCCGCGACCGCTACGGCATCGAGCGGCCCAAGGTGGCGCTGCTGTCGATCGGCGAGGAGCCCACCAAGGGCAACCCGTTGGTGAAGGAGACGCACAAGCTGCTCGCCGAGGGCTCCTGGGTCGGGTCCACCGGCGCGGAGTTCGTCGGCAACGTCGAGGGCCGCGACCTCATGACCGACGCCGCCGACGTGGTGGTCACCGACGGCTTCACCGGCAACGTGGCGCTCAAGACCCTCGAGGGCGGCCTCAAGGCCATCATCGCCGCCCTGCTCGAGGCCTTCGGTTCCACCCCGGAAGCCCAGCAGGCGTCCGCGCAGCTCATGCCGGCGCTGCTGCCGCTCTACGCCACCCTCGACCCAGAGAACACCGGCGGGGCGATGCTGCTCGGCGTCGATGGCGTCTGCATCATCAGCCACGGCTCGTCGTCGTCGGTGGCGATGGTGAACGCCATCCGGGTGGCCCACGACATGGTCGCCGGCGACGTGGTCGGCCACCTCCGCCGGGCCGTCCGGCCCGACCCCGCCTGACCCGCCGGGCCGAGGTTTCTCGCCGTCTAGCTGGGGATTCGCGGCGGTCACAAGCGCGCAATGTCGCTGCCCGCTACGATCCGCCCGTTCGCCGGACCGACCGAGGAGTGCACCTCAGTGCCCGCAGAGACCCACGTCGAGCAGCCGCCCATGGACCGCCAGGCGGTGCTCGACCTGATCCGAGACCGGCTCGCCGACATCCTCGAGATCGAGCCCTCCTCGATCAACGAGGGCGACTCCTTCGCCGACGACCTCGACGCCGACTCGCTGGCGCTCATCGAGCTGGTCGAGGCGTTGGAGGAGGAGCTGGGCGAGCGCAGCGTCGGGTTCCGCATCGAGGACGAGGACCTCGAGGACCTCAAGACCGTCCGCGACGCCGTCGACTACGTCGTCGCCAAGCTTGGCTGAGGCGCTGCCCCCCCAGCCGCTCGCCGCGCTCGTCGACCGGCTGGGCCATCGGTTCTCCGAGCCCGGCCCGATGGTGCTCGCCCTGACCCACCGGTCGTGGTGCGCCGAGAACCCCGGGGAGGCGTCCAACGAGCGGCTGGAGTTCCTCGGCGACGCCGTGCTCGGCCTCGTCGTCACCGACCACATCTTCACCAGCCACCCGGAGATGACCGAGGGCTCCCTCGCCAAGCTGCGAGCGGCGGTGGTGAGCGCGCCCACGTTGTCGGCGGTCGCCGCCGAGCTCGGCGTGGGCGACGCGTTGCGGCTGGGCAAGGGCGAGGACGCCAGCGGCGGGCGGGAGAAGGCGTCGATCCTGGCCGACGCCATGGAGGCCATCATCGGCGCCGTCTACGTCGACGGCGGCCTCGAGCCGGCCCGGCGCCTCGTGCTCGAGCTGTTCGGCGAGCGCATCACCAGCGAAGCCGCCGGTCCTGGCGGCCCCGGCGGGGCCGACCACAAGACCCAGCTCCAGGAGCTCGCCGCCCGCCGCTTCGACGAGGTGCCCGCCTACGAGCTGCGCGACGAGGGCCCCGACCACGCCAAACGCTTCTTCGCCACGGTCCGCCTCGGTGACGAGGTGATCGGGGAGGGCGAGGGCCGCTCGAAGAAGCTCGCCGAGCAGGCCGCCGCCGGCGCCGCGCTCGACCACCTCACCGCCCCGACGGTCGCCACCGCGGCGGTGCCCGCGCCGGTGGCCCCGGCCGGCAGTCCCGACACCCTCCCCATGAACGCCACCAACGAGAGCGAGCAGGGACATGCCTGAGTTGCCCGAGGTCGAGACCATCCGCCGCGAGCTGGAGCGGGAGGTCGTCGGCAAGAAGATCAAGTCGGTGGAGGTCACCGGCAAGCGCTCCATCCGGCGCCAGACCCCCGCCGAGCTCGTCGCCCGGCTCGAGGGGGCCAAGATCACCGCGGCGCAGCGCAAGGGCAAGTACCTCCTGTTGCCGCTCGACACCGGCGACGTGCTGGTGGTGCACCTGCGCATGTCGGGCCAGCTGCTGCGGGCCGTGCCCAAGGACCCGGTGGCCAAGCACACCCACGTCACCATCAGCTTCACCCAGGGCGGTCAGCTGCGCTTCGTCGACCCCCGCACCTTCGGCGAGCTGTTCCTCGCCACGCCCGACGAGATCACCTCCGAGATCGAGGAGCTGTCGACCCTGGGCGTCGACCCGGTGGAGACGCCGATGTCGTGGGTGGACTTCGGGCACCTGCTGCGTTCGCGGAAGATGAAGCTCAAGGCGTTCCTCACCGACCAGACGATGATCGCCGGCATCGGCAACATCTACAGCGACGAGATCCTGTTCGACTCGGGCCTGCGCTTCGACCGCGACACCGACTCGCTGACCACCCAGGAGATCCGCCGGCTCTACCGCTCCCTGGTCGAGATCCTCCACGAGGCCATCAAGTACGGCGGGTCGACGCTCTCCGACGAGCAGTACGTCGACCTGAACGGCAAGCCCGGTGAGTACCAGCAGCACCACCAGGTGTACGACCGCGAGAAGCAGCCCTGTCGCCGGTGCCGCCGCCATGACATCGTGAAGGCCAAGTTCGCCGGGCGGTCCACCTTCTACTGCGAGGTCTGCCAGGTCTGATGTACCTCAAGCGTCTGCAGATGAAGGGCTTCAAGTCCTTCGCCGACACCACCACCCTCGACCTCGAGCCCGGCGTCACCGTCGTCGTCGGGCCCAACGGCTCGGGCAAGTCGAACGTCGTCGACGCCATCGGCTGGGTGCTCGGCGCCCAGGCCCCCTCCGCCGTGCGCAGCCAGAAGATGGACGACGTGATCTTCGCCGGCACGACCAAGCGCTCGGCCCTGGGCCGGGCCGAGGTGAGCCTCACGATCGACAACGGCTCCGGTGTCCTGCCGATCGAGTTCTCCGAGGTCACGATCACCCGCACGCTGTTCCGCTCCGGCGACAGCGAGTACGCCATCAACGGCGTGCCGTGCCGGCTGCTCGACATCCAGGACCTCCTGTCGGACTCCGGCGTCGGGCGCCAGCAGCACGTGATCATCAGCCAGGGCCAGATCGACGCCGTGCTCAACGCCCGCCCCGAGGATCGCCGGGCGGTGATCGAAGAGGCCGCCGGGGTGCTCAAGTACCGGCGCCGCAAGGAGAAGTCCGAGCGGCGCCTGGCCGCCACCGAGGGCAACCTGACCCGCCTGCAGGACCTGCTGCGCGAGGTGCGCCGCCAGCTGCGCCCCCTCGAACGGCAGGCCGACGCCGCCCGCCGCCACGCCGGTGTGGTGGCCGAGCTGCACGCGCTGCGGGTCTTCGTGGCCGGCCACGAGCTGCAGGCCCTGCGGGCCCGCCTCGAGCAGGGCGCCCGCAGCCGGGCGGAGCTCGGGGCCGAGGAGGGCCGCCTGCGCCGGGCGCTGGCCGAGCTCGACACCCAGGTGATGGCCACCGAGGCCGAGCTCACCGCCATGGGCGGCGACGACCTCGGCGACGGGCTCGCCCACTACGAGTCGCTGTTCCAGCAGGCCCGGGGCCTCACCGCGGTGCTCACCGAGCGCCGCCGCGGCGTCGAGCGGGCCCGTGGTGCGTCGGTCGACCAGGGGGTGGTGGCATCGCTGGAGGCCGAGGCGGCGCGGCTGGGCTCCGAGCTGGCCGAGGTCGAGGTCGAGGCGTCGCGCTTCGAGCCGATGGCCGCCGAGCTGGCCGCCGCCGAGGCGCAGCTGGGGGCGGAGCGCCAGGACTTCGAGGCGGAGTGGGCCAGCGGCGTGCCCGCGCCCACCGGTGCGGCGGCCGAGGTCCGCGGCGAGCTGGCCGCCCTGCGCTCGGCGGCCGAGCGGGGCCGGTCCGAGCGCGACCGGGTGCGAGCCCGGGCCGACGCCCTGGCCCAGAAGATCGAGCAGCTGGCCGCCGAGGCCGAGCGCCTGCGCGGCGAGCTGGTGGCAGCCGAGTCGGCCGAGCTGCCCCTCGTCGAGGCCATCGACGCCGCCGAGAAGCGCCGCGCCGCGGCCGAGGCCGCGGTCACCGCCGCCGAGGAGGCCCACCGTGGTGCCCAGAGCGAGCAGCACGCGTGGCAGGCCCGGGTCGAGGCCCTCGCCCTCGCCCTCGACGAGGCACGCTCCAAGGCGGGCACCGAGCGGTTGGCCGGCATCGACGGCGTGCTCGGCACGGTGCTCGACCTCGTCGAGATCGACGCCGGCTGGGAGGGCGCCTTCGAGGCGGCGGCCGGCGAGGCGCTGGCGGCGGTCGTGGTCGACGGGGTCGACACCGGCCGACGGGCCCTCGGGGCGCTCCACAGCGAGGCCCTCACTGGTGCGGTGCTGGCGCTCGGCGCCAGCCGCGTGCAGCGCACCCCGCCGGCGCAGGGCGAGCCGCTGCGGCGCCACGTGCGGGCCCGGCGCCCCGACGTCGAGCCGCTGCTCGACGCCCTGGTGGGGGCCGCCGTGGTGGTCGACGGTGGCTGGGTCGAGGCGGTCGACCTCGCCCTCGCCCATCCCGATGCCGTCGTGGTCACCCCCGACGGCGACCGCTTCGGCCTCACCGGCTGGCGGGTCGGCACCTCCGGCTCCGGGGCCACCGGTGCCGCGCTGGAGGAGGCCGAGCGCAGGGCCGACGCCGCCGCCGAGCAGGCCGAGCGGGCGGCCGCCGCCTTGTCCGCTGCCCGGGCCGAGCTGGTGGAGGCGCGGGCCGGCGAGGACGCGCTGGCCAAGCAGCTCGACGACAACGACAACCAGCTCACCGCGGCCGGTGACCGGCTCCAGCGGGTCGAGGCCGACCGCCGCGACGCAGCCACCGAGGCCGAGGCCCTGCAGGGCCACCTGAGCGAGCTGTCCGACCGGGTCGGCCGGGAGGACGAGCGCATCGCCGAGCTCGAGGGCCAGCTGCCCGCCCTCGAGGCGGCCGACGCCGAGCTGGCCGAGTCGGCCCGGCGCATGGCCGAGGCCCGCTCGCGCCTCGAGGAGCAGGCGGCCGACGTGGGCGCCCGCCGCAGCGACCTGGAGGTGCGCACGGCCGCCACGACCGAGCGCCGGCAGTTCCTCACCAGCCGCCTGGCCGAGGTCGAGCGACGGCTGGAGGGCGCCGCCGCCGAGCGGGCCGCCGCCGAGCAGCGCCGCCTGGAGCTCGACCGCACCCAGGTCGCCCTCGACCGGCTGGCGGCCCTGGTGGCCGACCGCACCACGGTCATCGAGGGGCACCTCGACGACTTCCGCGAGCGTCGCCGCCGCCAGTCCGAGGCGGCGCGGGCCGTGGCGTCGCGCCTCGACGCGCTGCGGCGCCGACGGGCCGACGAGGAGAAGGCCCTCACCGAGCAGCGCGAGCGGGTGCAGCGCGCCGAGATCGACCACGCCGAGGTCGAGATGCGCATCGAGGCCGCCGTCGAGGCGTTGCGCCGCGACCTCGACACCGAGCCCGACGCCGCCGTCGCCGCCGAGCGCCCCGAGCTGCCCGACGGCGTCAACCCGGCGGCGCGCATCCGCGAGCTCGAGCGCGAGCTGCGGATCATGGGCCCGATCAACCCGCTGGCCCTCGAGGAGTACGAGGCGCTGCAGGAGCGCCACGAGTTCCTCCAACAGCAGCTCGACGACGTCAAGGAGAGTCGTCGGGAGCTGGCCAAGGTCATCCGGGCCATCGACGCCGAGATCGTGAGCGTCTTCGCGGCGGCGTTCGCCGACGTCGCCGCCAACTTCGAGGCGCTGTTCTCCACCCTCTTCCCCGGCGGTCAGGGCCGGCTCAAGCTCACCGACCCCGAGAACCTGCTCACCACCGGCATCGAGGTCGAGGCCAAGCCCTCCGGCAAGAACGTGCGGAAGCTGTCGCTGCTGTCGGGCGGCGAGCGGTCGCTCACCGCACTGGCCTACCTGTTCGCCGTGTTCCGCAGCCGGCCCTCGCCGTTCTACGTGATGGACGAGGTCGAGGCCGCCCTCGACGACGTGAACCTGCACCGCTTCCTCGGGCTCGTCGCCGAGTTCCGCGACGAGGCGCAGCTCGTCATCGTCAGCCACCAGAAGCGCACCATGGAGGCGGCCGACTGCCTCTACGGCGTGTCGATGCAGCCGGGCGGCTCCTCCAAGGTCGTCAGCGAGAAGGTGGCGGCCTCCTAGCGCTGGGCGAGTGGCCAGGGTTCAGCCGCGCAGCGCCAGGCCCTGGGAGAGCAGCACCGCCCCGAACACCACGAACAGCGTGGCCATCACCCCGTCGTTGTTGGCGGTGAGCCAGGCCTTGGCCGCGTCGAGGGTGCTGCGGTCCCGCTCACCGGCGACGACGTCGTAGCCCACCGCCGCCAGCACGACCGAGCTCCCCAGGAGCACGAACGCGGCGATGCCGACGACGGCCTCGCTCGTGGTGGGGTCGAGCTGGGCCAGGCTCGTCCCGGCGCCGAGCGCGAGGACGAGGTTCTTGGGGTTGGCGACCGACAGCACCAACGCCAGGGCGAACGCCCGGTGGGGCTCGATGCGGTCGATCGAGGCCATCCACGCGGGCATCTTCGGCTCCTCGCCGGGGCCCGGGCGCCGGCGCCACGAGCGCGCCGCGACCACCAGCAGCACCACCCCGAGGACGACCTTGAACCACGACACGCCGTCGCTCGATCCGGAGCCGACGTCGAGGGCGCCGGCGAGCAGGTAGCTGCCCGAGGCCACCACGGCCAGGCCCAGCACCCAGCCGACGGCGAAGACCGGCGCGTTCACCCGGGCGCGCTGCGAGAAGAGCATCAGGATCACCGCGACGATCGGGATCGGGCTGATCCCCACCCCGATGGCGAACGCGAGGACCGCGCCGATGGCCTGGGCCACGGGGTCGTCCCGACCGCTCGCTCAGCGGACCCAGAGGGTGAAGCGGGTGACGGGCAGGAAGCCCATCCGCAGGAACCCGGGCCGCGAGTAGTCGCTCGTGTAGGCGACCGCCGGCAGCTCGGGCGCCTCGGCGACGCGCGCCCACACCAACGCCTCCCAGACGCCGCGGCGACGCGCCTCGGGCAGGGTGGCGCCGAGGCACAGGTTCACCACGTCCTCGCCGACGTGGGAGTTGCCGATGCCGACGGGGACGCCGTCGAGCAGGCCGAGGCGCACCGTCAGGCCGCTGCCGGCGAGGTTCGGCGGCAGGAGGGATCCCGCTGCCATCCCCGCCGCCATCGGCATCGGGTAGCCCTCCACGACGATGCGCTCGGCGGTGGCGAAGTCGTCGTCGGTGCTGGCCGCTCTGACCTCGACGCCGGGGTCGGGCTCGTGGCTGACCGGCCCGGGACCTCGCACGACCAGCGCCGGGTGGCCGACGAGGTGCCAGCGCACGGTCGAGAGGTTCGGGGTGGGCCACATCGAGAGCAAGGTGAGGGGCCGGTCGACGCCGGCGAAGAAGCCGTCGACCACGTCGAGCACGTCGTCGCCCCGGTCGAGCACCGGGCGGCGCAGGATCGCCTGGTTGAGGTAGGGCACGGGCGTGCCGCTGTCGGCCAGGAACACGTCGTCGGTGTGGGCCACCCGGCCACCGAGGGCACGGGCCAGGGTCTCGTTGGCCTCGGCTTGGTTGTGCACGAACTGCCGCAGGAGCGTGTCGTCGACCGGCGTGTCAGGCAGCCAGCCGTCCTCGATGGGTCGTTCCTTGGTCACGCCACCATCGTCCCATGCCGCCGGCGGGTCGGCTCGGGAAACCGGTGAGGGCCGTCGGCCCGGGCGTCGCGCTCACGCGTCGTCGACGGGCTGGCGCAGCACCGTGCGGATGCGCTCGGGCGCGCAGCGCCGCGGGTCGGAGAGGTAGATCTCGTGGTGGCGGCCCCGCCGGCGCAGTCCCGACGCCTCGACGAACTCGTGCAGGCGGCGGATGTCGGCGCCCTCCGCCGAGTACGGCCCGACGTGCAGCAGCTGGGCGCAGCGGCCCTCGGCGAAGCGCTCGATGCGCACCAGCCCGGCGACCTCGGCCCCGAGCTTGGCGGCGGCCCGGACCCGGGCGTCGTCGTGGACCTCGGCAGGCACGTCGTCGGGCTGGCGGATCATCATCGTCCACCGCCAGCGGTCCCGCGCCTCGACGTCGGGATCGAACCCGTCGGCGTCCGGTGTCCACCACAGGCCTTCGAGGGGCCGGACGTGCAGGTCGCTGCGGCCCTGGCGCCGGAGGGCCATGACCACGGGGTAGCTCATCGAGTACAGCGCGGAGATGGCGAGCTGGTACGACGCCCCTTCGGGGGCGCCCTCGCCGTCGACCATGGCGAACTCGAGCTCCGGCACGTCGATCAGCACCGGCACGAGCGGAGGGCGGTACAGCGTTCGGTCGTTCACGGTGGTGGCGGTCGTCGCAGGCATGCCAGCACCTCCTCGTCCTCGCCCCAGCATCCTCCGGCCCCGGACGGGGTCGAAAGGGCCGGAGGTCATCGACGCCTGCTCAGGGGATGCGGTTCGACCAGGCGAGGGCCAGCCCGGCCGCCACCACGAACCCGGCGATCGCCGCGGCCACGAACCACTCGGTGATCTCCGAGTCGACCGTGTCGTAGCCGATCGACGAGCCGATGCTGGCGTACACGTCGGTGAGCTGGTCCTTGGTGGCCGCCTCGTAGGCCTTCCCGCCCGTCTGGTCGGCGATCCGGGCCAGCGCGTCGGCGTCGACCGGGACCCGCACCGTCTCGCCGGTGTCGGGGATGGTGACGGTGCCGTTGGCCGTGCCGAAGGCGATGGTGGAGACCGGCACGCCCTGCTCGGTGGCCCGGGCGGCGGCGTCCTCGTTGGGCACCCCCATGGTGGTGGTCCCGTCGGACATCACGACCACCGCCGCCGGGACCGCCGCTCCGTCGGGAGCGGGCGGCACCCGGGTGAGGGCGTCGAGGCTGGTGTCGATGGCGTCACCGATGGCGGTGCCCTCGCCGAGGGTCAGGTTGTCGATGGCGGTGGCGACCGCTTCGCGATCGGTGGTCGGCGCCACCTCCAGCGTCGACGAGCCGGCGAAGGTCACCAGGCCCACGTTGACCGCCGGCGGCACGTCGTCGAGGAACGACGTGGCCGCCGCCTTGGCCGCCTCGATGCGGCTGGGGGCGACGTCGGTGGCCTCCATCGACAGCGACACGTCGATGGCCATCACGACGGTGGCCCGCTCCCGCGGCACCTTGATCTCGTGGGTGGGGCGGGCGAAGGCCACGACGAGGGTCGCCAGGGCGAGCAGCTGCACCGCCGCGGTGAGGTGGCGCCGCCAGCCGGGGCGCTTCGGCGCGACCGTCGAGAGCAGATCGAGGTTGGTGAACCGCACGGCGTAGGCGGACCGGCGCCGCTGGAACACCACGTAGACGCCGGCCAGGGCGACGACGGCGAGCAGCAGCAGCAGCCGCCACGGCGACAGGAACGAGATGCCGAGCACGCCGATCACCGTGCGGCCCCCGTGGTGAGGCGGGCGCCGGGCACGGCGTCGACCGCCCCGCTGCCGTGGGCCGCCGAGCGGGACAGGGCGTCGACGCGGTCTCGCCGGCCCGAGACGAACCGGGCGAGGTCGAGCAGCCAGTCGCGGTCGGTGCGCAGGACCAGGTGGTCGGCGCCGGCGCCGCGGATGGCCGAGGCGATCGCCTCGCGCTGGGCGCGCGCGGCCTCGGCGTAGCGCTCACGGAAGCGGCGATCCCCCGTCGCGACCTCGATCTCGGCGCCGGTCTCGGCGTCGTGCAGCACGAGCATCCCGACGTCGGGGAGGGCCAGCTCGACCGGGTCGACCACCTCGACGCACAGCACGTCGTGGCGCAGGGCCAGGGTGCGCAGCGCGGCGGCCCACGGCCCCGGGTCGAGGAAGTCCGACACGACCACCACCATGCCCCGCCGGCGGGCCGTGCCCGCCAGGCGGCGCAGGCCGAGGGACAGGTCGGTGCGACCGGCGCGTGGTGACTCGAGCGCGGTGAGGGTCGTGCGCAGCAGCGCCTGGAGGTGCACCCGCCCGCCTCGCGCCGGGACGGGCGGGGACGCGCCGTCGGGGCCGAGCGTCATGGCCCCCACCCGGTTGCCGGTGCGGGCGGTGAGGAAGCCGGTGGCGGCCACCGCGGCCAGGGCCAGGTCGCGCTTCTCGCACACCGCCGTGCCGAAGGCCAGGCTCGCCGAGGCGTCGACGAGGATCCACGTCTCGAGCTCGCGGTCGGCCACGGTGTCGCGCACGTGGGTCTCCCGGAGGCGGGCGGTGACGTTCCAGTCGATGCGGCGCACGTCGTCGCCGGGCTGGTAGGCGCGGATGTCGCCCGGCTCGGACCCGTGGCCGGGGGTGAGGCCCCGGTGGTCGCCCTGGAGCAGGCCGTCGAGGCGGCGGGTCACCGACAGCTCGAGGCGGCGCAGGACCTCCGCCGCCGGCGTGCCGCTGATGGCGGGGGCCGCAGGTCGGCGGGAGCTCACCGGGGCGCGACCGAGGTCGGGTCCTGCGAGGGGGCCACCACCGGGGCGTGGATCGTCGACAGCAGCCGGGCGAGCAGCTGCTCGACGGACAGCCCCTGAGCGAGGGCCTCGTAGGACGGCACGAGCCGGTGGCGCAGCACGTCGGGGGCCACGTCGAACACGTCCTGGGGCAGCACGTAGGTGCGGCCCCGCATGAGCGCCAGGGCTCGTCCGGCGGCCACCAGGCCGAGGCTGGCCCGGGGGCTGGCGCCCCACGCGACCAGTTCCCCGAGCTCCGGCAGACCATGGTTTGCCGGCTCACGGGTAGCCAGCACCAGGCGCACCGCGTAATCGGCCACCGACGGGGCCACGTGCACGGCGTCGGCGGCGTCCTGCAGGCGCAGCAGGTCGTCGAGCGAGAGCACCTGCTCGGCCCTCGGCGGCCGCACCCCCATGCGGGCCACGATCTGGGCCTCCTCGGCGGCGGTCGGGTAGCCCACCACCACCTTCATGAGGAACCGGTCCCGCTGGGCCTCCGGCAGGGGGTAGACGCCCTCGCTCTCGATGGGGTTCTGGGTGGCCAGCACGAGGAACGGCTCGGGCACGGCGCGGGTGGTGCCGGCGATCGACACCTGGTGCTCCGCCATCACCTCCAGCAGCGCCGACTGCACCTTGGCAGGGGCCCGGTTGATCTCGTCGGCCAGGACGATGTTGGCGAACACCGGGCCCCACTCGATGTCGAACGCCTCGCTCGACGCCCGGAAGATGCGGGTGCCCACCAGGTCGGCGGGCAGCAGGTCGGGGGTGAACTGCAGCCGGTTGAAGGTGCCGCCGATGACCGTGGCCAGCGTCTCCACCGCCAGGGTCTTGGCCAGGCCCGGCACCCCCTCGAGCAGCACGTGGCCCCGGGCGAGCAGGCCCACGAAGAGCCGCTCGATGGCCCGGTCCTGGCCCACGATCACCTTCTTCACCTCGAACAGCGCCTGCTCCAGCAGGGCCGCCTCGGCGGTGGGGTCGGCGGGGGCGGCGCCGGGCTGGGCGGACATCGGGTTCTCCTCGGCAGTGGGCACGGCGACAGGCGGCACGGTGGCGGTCATGGCAGGCACCTCACCATGAGCGGCCGAAGATCACGATAAAGGGCAGCCGGGCGGCGAGCGGCCTGCGGCCCGGGCGGCACCGTCCGGGCGGCGGTGGGCGGTACCGTTCCGCGCCGTGCGAGTGCTGGTCGTCGACGACGAGGTGGAGTTGGCCGAGGCGGTGGCCCGGGGCCTGCGGCGGGAGGGCTACGCGGTCGACGTGGCCCACGACGGCGACGAGGCCGTGGCCAAGGCGCTGGTGAACGGCTACGACCTGCTGTGCCTCGACATCACCATGCCCGGCACCGACGGGCGCGCCGTGTGCCGGCGGGTGCGGGCCGAGCCGCTCGACCCGCAGCCCCGCGTGCTGTTCCTCACCGCCCGCGACAGCCTCGACGACCGGGTGGCCGGCCTCGACGAGGGCGCCGACGACTACCTGGTCAAGCCCTTCGCCTTCCCCGAGCTGCTCGCCCGGGTGCGGTCGTTGCTGCGCCGCGACACCAAGGCCGTCTCGTCGGTGCTGCGAGTGGGCGAGGTCGAGCTCGACGACGCCCGCCACGAGGCCCGTCGCGGCGAGCGGCGGCTCGACCTCACCGCCAAGGAGTTCGCCCTGCTGCGGTACTTCATGACCCGGCCGGGTGACGTGCTGTCGCAGGAGACGCTGCTCGAGCACGTCTGGGACGAGCACGCCGACCCGTTCACCAACACGGTGCGGGTGACCGTCGGGACCTTGCGCCGCAAGCTGGCGGTCGGCGACGAGGCGCCGCTGATCGAGACCGTCATCGGCCGCGGCTACCGGCTGATCTCGCCGTGACCTCGATCTCCCCCTCGGCGCGCGAGCCCCGCACCGGCGAGGTGCCGGTGGTGGGCAACCACACCACCGCCGAGGTGCACACCCGCCTGCACTCGCGCGGCCAGCGCGTGGCGGAGCGCCTCCCCAGCTGGATGGGCTCGATCCGCTTCCGGCTCACGGTCGTCTACTCCACCGTGGTGTTCGGGTTGGCGGCGTTCGTGGTGGCGGGCATCTATGTGGGCCTGCGCTACTCCCTCGAGCACCAGACGGTGGGCACCGTGTACCAGCTGCCGCAGGGCCAGCTCGTCGAGATCAACACGGCGCAGTTCATCCAGAACCGGGCCTACGGGCGCGCTCTCGAGACGCTGCGGGTGTTCTCCGCCGGCGCCTTGCTGGCGCTGTTCTTCGCCAGCCTGGTCATCGGGTGGTTCGTCAGCGGGCGGATGCTGCGACCGATCGGCCAGATCACCACCGCGGTCCGCCAGATCCAGGCCAGCGACCTGTCGCAGCGGATCGCGCTCGGCGGTCCCGACGACGAGCTGCGCCGCCTGGCCGACACCTTCGACGACATGCTGGGCCGGGTCGACGAGGCCTTCGAGAGCCAACGGCAGTTCATCCACGAGGCGAGCCACGAGCTGCGCAACCCCCTCGCCGTGATCCGCACCAACCTCGAGGTGACCCTGTCGGACCCCGACGCCTCGGCCGACGACCTGCGCCACACCGCCGAGGTCGTCGAGCGCGCCACCGAGCGCATGGCCAAGCTCGTCGACGACCTGCTCGTGTACGCCCGCAAGGGCACGCTCTCCATGGAGCGTGAGCCGGTCGAGGTCGGCTCGCTGGTCTCCGACGCCGCCGCCGAGTTCACCGCGCCGGCCGAGGCGGCGGGGCTGCAGCTCGGGTGCGACGCCCCGGGCGGGCTGTGGGTGGTCGGCGACCGGCTGGCCCTGCGCCAGGCGTTGGCCAACCTGCTGGCCAACGCCGTGCGCCTGGCGCCCGCCGGCACCGGCATCCGGGTGCGGGCCGGTCGGGAGGGCCCGTGGGTCTGGATGTCGGTCGAGGACGAGGGCCCGGGCATCGACCCGGCCGACCACGAGCGGGTCTTTCAGCGCTTCTGGCGGGGCGACCCGCGAGAGGGCCGGGAGCAGGGCCGCAGCGGGCTGGGGCTGACCATCGTGCGCCAGATCGCCGAGGCCCACGGGGGTGAGGTCAAGCTGGCCAGCGAGCCGGGTCGGGGCGCGGCGTTCGCCCTCTGGCTGCCGGCGGCACCGGTCCCCGATGGCGAGGCGGTGCCCGCCAACCCCTGATCGTCGCCTGCGCCCCTGCGGCCGGGATGCCGGGATGCCGGGGCCTGTCGTGGTGCTTTCGCTGCGCTTTCCACGCCCGGCCGTACCGTGGCGGGCGAGACCGGGCCCCGGTACACCACCCCCCATGCCCACGCCACCTCCAGGAGCACCTCACATGAGCTGGGACCACGAGCCGCCCCCCACCCCGCCGCAGTCCGGTGAGCCGACCTCGCCGAACGACCCCACGGTGGAGGCGCCCAGCCCGTTCCGACCGGCACCGACCGCGGAGGTGCCGCCGCCCCCGCCGCCCATCCCGCCGCCGTCCGGCTCGTCCCCGTCGGGCACCCCGCCCCCGTCCCCCCCGTGGGGCTCCGACTCGCCGACGGCCACGCCCGGCCCCGCCCTCCCGCCCCCCGGCGCCTCGGGCTGGGGCGGACCCCCGACCGCGCCCCCGCCGGTGCCGCCGGCCGCCGCTCCCGAACCCCGCCGGCCCAACCGGGCGCTGCGCGCCGTCGGGGGCGTGGTGGTGGTGGCCGGGCTGTTCGGGCTCGGCTTCGGCGTCCGCTCCCTGGTCGACGACAACGGCACCACCTCGGTGCAGGGCGCCTCGACGGTGTCGTCGATCCCGACCACGGTCACCATCGACCCGGGCTCCGAGCCGGTCGCGGCCGTGGCCCAGGCGGTGAGCCCGTCGGTCGTCCAGATCGAGACGGGCAACGGCCTCGGCTCGGGCGTCGTCTACGACAGCTCCGGGCTCATCATGACCAACGCCCACGTGGTGGGCAGCGCCAAGAGCGTCACCGTGCGCACCGCCGGCGGCAAGGCCGTGCCCGGCGACGTGCTCGGCGCCGACACCGGCACCGACATCGCCGTGGTGCGCGCCTCCGGCCTCGGCGCGCCCGCCGCCACCCTCGCCGGCGACAAGCCGGCCGTCGGCCAGATCGCCGTGGCGGTGGGCAGCCCCTACGGGCTCGACCAGACCGTCACCTCGGGCATCGTCTCGGCGGTCAACCGGCCGGTCGACAACGACAAGGGCGTCGTGGTGAACATGATCCAGACCGACGCCTCCATCAACCCGGGCAACTCCGGTGGCGCCCTGGCCAACCGCGAGGGCCAGATCATCGGCATCAACACGGCCATCTTCAGCCAGACGGGCGAGAACACCGGAATCGGCTTCGCCATCCCCATCGCCACCGCCAAGAACGCTGCCGACAAGCTGGTGGCCGGCCAGTCGGTGGCCAAGGCCGGCCTGGGCCTCAAGGGCCCGAGCGAGACGCCCAACGGTGACGCCGGGGCCTACGTCGAGAGCGTCACCAGCGGCGGCGCCGCCGACCAGGCCGGCATCGTCGACGGCGACCTCATCGTCGCCGTCGACGGCACGGCCATCCGCAGCTTCGACGAGCTGCGGGGGCTCATCAGCTCCCACAGCCCGGGCGACACCGTCAGCGTGACCGTGGTGCGTGGGGGCCAGCAGCAGGACCTGCAGGTCACCCTGGGCACCATGGGGGGCTGAGTAGCCTCCGCCGGGTGCTGAGCGAGCTGCGCGCCGACCGGGCACCGTCCCGGGCGGTGCGGCTGGCCGCCGCCACCGTCATGGCGTTCTGCGTCGGGCTGTTCCTCCTCGTCGCCGAGGACGTGCTCGACGGGGGTGGCCTCATCTCCCGCGACGCCGCCGTGCTCGGCTGGTTCGTCGAGCATCGCGGCGACACGTGGATCACCGTGGCCCGCTGGAGCAGCACCCTGCTCGGCTTCGGGGGCCTCTGCGTCCTCGCGCTGGTGCTCACGTGGTGGCTCCGGCGCCGGGCGGTGCCACCGGCCCTGGCGGCGGCACCGTTGGCCGCGCTGCTGCTCGGCGGCCTGGCCGCGGTGGTGGCCAAGGCGGTGTTCGGCCGCGAGCGGCCGCCGCTCGTGCTGCACGCCACGAGCGTCGGGCTCGCCGCCTTCCCCTCCGCTCACGCCACCGACGCCGCCGCCTTCTTCGTCGCCGCCTCGCTCGTGGTGTGCCTCACCGTCGTGCACCGCCGGGGGCGCCAGCTGCTGGTGCTGGCCGGCGGGGTCGCCCTGGCCGGGCTGGTCGGCGTCAGCCGGCTCGTCCTGGCGGTGCACTGGCTCTCCGACGTGGTGGCCGGGTGGGCCCTGGGCACGGCCGTGGCCGTGGCCGTGGTGCTCGGCGCGTGGCTGGTCGTGGCGGGCGGTGCGGCGGCCACCGTCGCCGTCGGCCGGGGCGCGGGGCGGACGCCTCCCGGTCGATAGCCTGGGGCGCTCATGGCCCTCCTCATCGTCCTCATCGTGGCCCTGGTGGTGCTGGTGGGCACCGGCATCGGCCTGGTCGCCTCCCGACGGCACCGCACGGCCGTGCTCGAGCCGCCCCCCACGGCGCCCCGGGTCCCGCCGGAGGTCATCGAGGAGGTCCGCGCCGAGCGCGAGGCCGCCGAGGAGGCCGAGCTCACCGAGGTCCCCGCGGTCGAGGAGCTCGAGCGCGAGGAGGTCGAGGCGGTCATCGCCGAGGCCGAGGCCGCCGTCGCCGAGGCCGCTCCCGTCGAGGAGATCGTCAAGCCCCGCTTCCGCGACCGGCTCACCAAGGCCCGCACGGCGCTGGCCGGGGCGTTCGGCGCCATCGGCGGGCGCAAGATCGACGACGAGACCTGGGACGACCTCGAGGAGGCCCTCATCCGCGCCGACGTCGGCGTGGCCGCCACCCAGGAGCTGCTCGACCACCTCCGCGGGCGGGTGAAGGCCGAAGGCATCAGCGACGGCGAGGCGCTGCTCGACGCCCTCAAGAGCGAGCTGAAGCAGCGCCTGGCCGGCTACGACCGCGACCTGCACCTCTCGCTCGAGGCGGGCCCCACCGTGTGGCTGTTCGTCGGGGTGAACGGCGTCGGCAAGACCACCACCATCGGCAAGCTCGGCGCCCGCGAGTCGCGCGACGGGCTGAAGGTCGTGATGGCGGCGGGCGACACGTTCCGCGCCGCGGCGGCCGAGCAGCTCGGCATGTGGGCCGAGCGGGCCGGCGCCGAGCTGGTGCGGGGCAGCGAGGGCGGCGACCCGTCGGCCGTGATCTTCGACGCGGTGGAGGCGGCCAGCGCCCGGGGCGCCGACCTCGTGCTGGCCGACACCGCCGGCCGGCTCCACACCAAGGTCAACCTGATGGACGAGCTGCGCAAGGTCCGACGGGTGGCCGACAAGGGCGCCGGCACGGTCACCGAAGTGCTGCTCGTGCTCGACGCCACCACCGGCCAGAACGGCCTGGTGCAGGCCCAGCAGTTCACCGAGGCGGTCGAGCTCACCGGCGTGGTGCTCACCAAGCTCGACGGCTCGGCCAAGGGCGGCATCGTGGTCGCCATCCACGCCCAGCTGGGCATCCCCGTGAAGCTCGTCGGCCTCGGGGAGGGCGCCGACGACCTGGTTCCGTTCGACCCCGACGAGTTCGTGGAGGCCCTGTTCGCATGAAGCTGCTCACCTTTCCCATCCGCGTGCTGACCCGGCTGCTGGTCCGGCTCGTCGTGCTGCCGATCAAGCTGGTGCTGGCCACGGCCGGGCTCACGTTCCGGGCCGGGTTCAAGGTCGGCACCCTGCCGGTCAAGGGCGGTGTGGTCGCCGGTCGCCGGCTCGGGCTCAAGGCGCTGCTGCTGTTCGCCGCCGGGATCGCCCTCGGCGTCGTCGTGGGCCGCCGCCTCGGCGCGGCCGGCGCCGAGCTCGCCGGCGCCTCCTACGACGACGGCGTCGGGGCGTTCGACGGTGGCGTTTCAGGGCTCGGCGGCGAGCCGGTCGTCACCCTCGTCGAGGACACCATCGAGGTGATCGACACCCCCGACGGCCCGGTCGTCACCGAGACGGTGAGCGTCACCGAGCTCGACGAAGCCGCCGTCGAGGAGGCCATCGAGGAGATCGAGGCGGCCGAGCTCCAGGCCGAGGTCGCCTCCGAGCTCGACGTGGAGGCCGTCTCGGAGGCCCTCGGCGAGACCGGCGGCGAGGTCGGCGAGGACCCCGAGTCGGGCAGCACCGGTGGCGCCGATGTTTGAGGCGCTCTCCGACCGCTTCGAGGGCGTCCTCGGGCGCCTGCGCGGCAAGGGCAGGCTCACCGAGGCCGACGTCGACGAGGCGCTGCGGGAGATCCGGCTGGCCCTGCTCGAGGCCGACGTCAACTTCGGCGTCGTCAAGGGGTTCGTCGCCCGGGTGCGCGAGCGCTGCCTCGGCGAGGAGCTCTCCAAGGCGCTGAACCCGGGCCAGCAGGTCGTCAAGATCGTCAACGAGGAGCTCACCGCCACCCTCGGCGGCGAGACCATCCGCATCACCTACAGCGCCAAGCCGCCCACCGTGGTGCTCATGGCGGGCCTGCAGGGCTCGGGCAAGACCACCAACTCGGCCAAGCTCGCCCGCTGGTTCAAGAGCCAGGGCCGCCACCCGCTGCTCGTCGGCGCCGACCTGCAGCGCCCCGCCGCGGTCGAGCAGCTGCGCACCCTCGGCCGCCAGATCGAGGTGCCCGTCTTCTCCGAGGCCACCGACCCGGTGCAGGTGGCCGCCAACGGCATCGCCGAGGCCCGCAAGAGCGGCCGCGACGTCGTCATCGTCGACACCGCCGGCCGCCTCGCCATCGACGCCGAGCTGATGGACGAGGTCCGTCGCATCTCCGAGGCCGTCGACCCCGACTACACGTTCCTCGTCATCGACGCCATGACCGGCCAGGACGCGGTCAGCACGGCCGAGGCGTTCCACCAGACCCTCGCGCTCGACGGGGTCATCCTCACCAAGCTCGACGGCGACGCCCGCGGCGGCGCGGCCCTCTCGGTGAAGGAGGTCGTGGGTCGGCCCATCGCGTTCGCGTCCACCGGCGAGAAGCTGCGCGACTTCGACCTGTTCCACCCCGACCGCCTCGCCGGGCGGATCCTCGGCATGGGTGACGTGCTCACCCTCATAGAGAAGGCCGAGGAGGTGTTCGAGAAGGAAGAGGCCGAAGAGGCGGCCGCCCGGCTCATGGAGGGCCGGTTCACCTTCGACGACTTCCTCGACCAGATGCAGCAGCTCAAGAAGATGGGCCCGCTGTCGGGCATCCTCGGGATGATGCCGGGGGTGCCGAAGGAGGTCCGCAACGCCGAGATCGACGACCGCGAGATCGCCCGCATCGAGGCGATGATCCGGTCGATGACGCCGGCGGAGCGGGTCGACCCGGACCTCATCGACCAGTCCCGCCGCGTGCGCATCGCCCGCGGCTCGGGCACCGAGCCGACCCAGGTGGGCGAGCTGGTCAAGCAGTTCAAAGAGGTCTCCAAGATGATGAAGCGCATGGGCGGCATGGGCTCCAAGCGCCTGGCCAAGTCCCGCCGCAAGGCGGCCAAGGCCAAGGGCAAGGGCAAGGGCCCGGGAGGGCGCACCGCCGGCGGGCGGGTCGCTCCGAAGGGCAAGGCGCCCCTGCGGCTGCCCGACCTCGGCGCCGGGGGCCTCGGTGCGCCCGGCGGTGTGCCCAAGCTCGGCAAGGGCGGCCTGCCCGACCTGCGCGACCTGGGCCTCGGCGACGATCTGCCCGGCCGCTGATAGCCTGACTTGCTCCCGACCCCCGGCGAACGACACCATTGTCGGTCGCTCCCGCGCCGGGCGCGACCGTTCGCGGGCCTGCCGCGCCGGCCCGCGGGCCGACCCCCAGGCCGACCAGCAGCTCCGAAGAAGAAGAGAGAAACGTCGTGGTAAAGCTCCGTCTCATGCGGATGGGCAAGACCAAGCAGCCGACCTACCGCATCGTGGCCGCCGACGCCCGGTCGCCCCGCGACGGCCGGTTCATCGAGATCGTCGGCCACTACAACCCCCGCACCGAGCCGTCGTCGATCACCATCGACAACGACAAGGCCGTGGCGTGGCTGCGCAAGGGTGCCCAGCCCACCGAGGCGGTCGAGAAGCTGCTCAAGATCTCGGGGGCCTGGGAGCAGTTCACCGGCCAGCAGCTCACCGGCACGGCGTCGTGAGCGACGCCGTCGACGACACCGAGGCCGAGGGCGCCTCGGGGTTCGCCACCGCCCAGGCGGTGCTCGGCTACGTGGTGCGCCAGCTGGTCGACGACCCCGACGCGGTGTCCATCGAGCTCGACGACCGTGGTCGACGGCCCGTGCTGAACGTGCACGTGGGCCCGGGCGACATGGGTCGCGTCATCGGCAAGCGGGGCCGCGTCGCCCAGTCGATCCGCACGGTGGTGCGGGCCGCGGCCGCCCGCGACGGCGGCGACGTCGAGGTCGAGTTCCTCGACTGACACGGCCATGCCCCTCCTCGAGGTCGGCCGCATCGACAAGGCGCAGGGCCTCCGCGGCGAGGTCGTCGTCACCCTCACCACCACCGAGACCTCCCGGCTGGCGCCGGGGTCCGAGCTCGTCGCCGGCGACCGCCCCCTGGTGGTCGCCGCCTCGCGTCGCCACCAGCACCGCTGGGTGGTGAGCTTCGACGGGTTCGCCACCCGCGAGCAGGCAGAGGCCCTGGCCGGGGCGGTGCTGCGGGCCGAGGCCCCCGAGCAGACCTCGCCCGACGAGCTGTGGGTGCACGAGCTGGTCGGCGCCACGGTCGTCGAGGTCGACGGCACGCCCCGGGGGCTGGTGGAGGCGGTGCAGGAGAACCCGGCCAGCGACCTGCTCGTGCTCGACTCCGGCGCGCTGGTGCCGCTCACCTTCCTCGTCGGGCGCGACGCCGAGCAGCGTCTCGTGGTCGACGTGCCGCCGGGCCTGTTCGAGCTCGACGAGAGCTGACGGCGGGCGGGCCGTGCGCGTCGACGTGTTCACCATCTTCCCCGAGATGGTCGCGGGGTTCGCCGGCCAGAGCCTGCTCGGGCGGGCCGCGGCCAAGGGCCTGGTCGACGTGAGGGTGCACGACCTGCGCGAGCACACCACCGACGTGCACCGCACGGTCGACGACACGCCGTTCGGCGGCGGGGCCGGCATGGTGCTCATGCCCGAGCCGATCTTCGCGTCGGTGGAGACCGCCGACCCGCCCCGGCCGCTGCTGCTGCTCGGCCCCGGCGGGCGCCGGTTCGACCAGGGCGTGGCCCGGGAGCTGGCGGCGGGCGAGGGGTTCTCGCTGCTGTGCGGCCGCTACGAGGGCGTCGACGACCGGGTGCGCACCGAGCTGTGCGACGGGGAGCTGTCGATCGGCGACTACGTGCTCGGTGGGGGAGAGGTCGCCGCCATGGTCGTGCTCGAGGCGGTGGGCCGCCTGGTGCCGGGCGTGATGGGCAACGCCGCCTCGGCGGGGGAGGAGTCCTTCAGCGACGGCCTGCTCGAGTACCCGCAGTACACCAAGCCGGCCGTGTTCCGGGGCCTCGAGGTGCCAGCCGTGCTGCGCTCGGGCGACCACGGCCGGGTCGCCCGCTGGCGCCGGGCCCAGGCCCTGCGGCGCACCGTGCGCGACCGGCCCGACCTCATCGAGGCGCGGGGCGGGCTCAGCGCCGAGGAGCAGGCCCTCGTCGAGGAGCTCGCGGGCGACGACCCGCCGCCGCGCCGCTGAGGGTGCTTTGCCGTTCCGGGGCCGGCCCGCCTAGCATGCAGGGTCCCTTCGGACCGAGCCCCGGCTCACCGACCTGCCACCGGCGCCGTTCGCCGGCCGCTCCCCACGCCAGGATTGACGCAGATGAACGCCATCGACCTGATCGACGCCCAGAGCCTCCGCGACGACATCCCCGCCTTCGACGCCGGCGACACCCTCAAGGTCCACGTGCGCGTCGTCGAGGGCAACCGCGAGCGGGTGCAGGTCTTCCAGGGCGCGGTGATCCGCCGCCAGGGCTCCGGCCTGCGCGAGACCTTCACGGTCCGCAAGGTCAGCTTCGGTGTGGGCGTCGAGCGCACCTTCCCGGTGCACTCGCCGATCGTGGCCAAGATCGAGGTCGTCAGCCGGGGCGACGTCCGCCGGGCGAAGCTCTACTACCTGCGCGACCGCATCGGGAAGGCCGCCAAGATCAAGGAGAAGCGGGACTGACCCGCCTCGCCCCGCGGCCGTGCCGGCCCGCGGGGCGCAGTCCGGTCCGGTCAGCTCCGGTCTGAGGCGGTGCCGGTCGTCGGAGGGGGGCGGTCCCGGGCGGACTGTCGCACCCGAGCCGGTAGCGTGTGGGCGAGCGCACGGCCATGACGAACAGCGAGCGACACGCGCGATCGGCGCCTCCGGGCGTCCCCAGCACCACCCGCCGGCCGCGCCGGCGGGCCCCGCTCCGGGCGCGGTCGTCGGGCCGCACGGCGAGAGGTGACCGGTGAGCACCGAGGATCTCGAGGACTACGAGTCCGACGTCGAGCTGCAGCTCTACCGCGAGTACAAGGACGTCTGCCCGATGTTCCGCTACGTCCTGGAGACCGAGCGGCGCTTCTACCTGGCCAACGAGGTCAACCAGGCGGTGGTCGACCAGGGCGGGCGCACCCGCGTCGAGCTCGACCTGCGCGACGCGTGGGTGTGGGACATGTACCGCCAGAACCGGTTCGTGAGCCACGTCCGGGTCATCACGTTCAAGGACGTCAACATCGAGGAGCTCCCGCGCGACGAGCTGGAGCTGGGGTGAGCGGGCCCGAGGGGTGACGGCGGGTCGGCGGGCGCTCGGCGCCCGCGGCGAGGCCCTGGCCGCCCGGTGGTACGAGGCCCACGGCTACACCGTGCTCAGCCGCAACTGGCGCTGCCGCGACGGTGAGCTCGACCTGGTGCTCGGCCGCCGCGGAGCGCTCGTGTTCTGCGAGGTGAAGACGCGCAGCTCGACGGCCTACGGCACGCCCGCCGAGGCGGTCACCCGCACCAAGCAGCTGCGCCTGCGGCGCCTGGCCGTGCGCTGGCTCGACGAGCACGAGGCCCGGCCGGCGAGCCTGCGCTTCGACGTGGCGTGCGTGATGGGCAGCACGGTCGAGGTCATCGAGTCGGCGTTCTGAGCTCCGGTCACAGGGGCGCCAGCAGGCGGAGCAGGCCGTCGACGAGGGCGCTCCGGGCCCGGGCGGCGCCGAGGGCGTCGACCAGGCGCAGCACCGAGGGCCCGATGAGCAGCGCGTCGACGAGGGCGGCCGCGTCCGGTCCGGTGGAGGACAGTTCGTCGGCGAACCATCTGTCGACCTGCTCGCGCACGCGGTCGGTGCGCAGTGCCAGCAGCGCTGCCCCGAGCTCGCTGGTCGGGGCCAGGCGCTCCACCGACCGGGCGAGCCCGGCGGTGCGCTCGGCGAGCTCCATGCGCAGGCCCACCAGCACCTCGACTCGGGCGCGCACGTCGCCGGCCGGGGGTTCGACGGCGAGGCAGTGGGCGATGCGGGGGAACACCTCCGTGGCCACGGCGCCGAAGAGCGCCTCGCGGTCGGGGAAGTACCGGAAGACCGTGCGCTCGGACACGCCGCTCTCGCGGGCGATCTCGGCGTAGGTCGGCACCGGGTCCCCCCGGTCGACGAGCCGGAGCGTGGCGGCCACCACGGCGGCGCGTCCCCGCTCGGCCCGCAGGCGGCGCCCGTCGATCACCGGCGCGGCCGCCCCCCGGCGCCGGAGGGCCTCGATGAGCTCGTCGGTGATGTCGTGGGGGACCGCGGCCATGACCTCACGACCCTACCGGCGGGCTCGGTGCCCACGGCCCGCGGGGCGTAGGGTCGGTGGCCGAGGGGAGGGACCATGGACGAGCAGGGCGAACCGATCGTCGACATCCTCGAGCACATTTGGGCCTCGACCGCCGTGGCCACCGAGGACCTCGGCGAGGCGGCGTGGTCGACCCCGTCGGACCTGCCCGGGTGGACGGTCAAGGACTGCCTCAGCCACGTCGCCACCACCGAGTCCTCGTTGTTGGGTGAACCCGTCGACGACGTGCCCGTCGACCACCTGGCCCACGTGGTCACGCCGTTCCAGCAGATGATGGAGGTCGGCGTCGAGGCGTGGCGGCCGGTCGGGGGCGCCGAGGTCCGCGACCGCTTCCTCGACATCAGCGCCCGCCGGCTCGTCCAGCTGCGGGCCATGGCGCCCGACGAGTGGGAGGTGGTGGGCTGGTCGCCCCTCGGCCAGGTGCCGTACCGGCAGTTCATGGAGGTGCGGGCCTTCGACTGCTGGATGCACGAGCAGGACATCCGCCGGGTGCTGGGCCGCCCGGGCGACCTCGACGGCCCGGCGATCGGGCCCGTCCTCGAGCGCTTCCGCGCCGCGCTCGGGTTCGTGGTGGGCAAGAACGCCCAGGCGCCGCAGGGGTCACGGGTCCGCATCCGCACGACCGGGCCCACCGAGGTCGACCTCGGCGTGGTGGTCGACGGCCGGGCCCGGGTGGTGGAGCCGTCGGAGCTGGGAGGCCCGCCCGACACCACCATCACCCTCCCGTTCGTCGCCTTCGTCGCCCTGGGCGGCGGGCGATGGGACCGGTCCCGCGCCGAGGCGGCCGGTGGGGTGGGCTACGAGGGCGACGCCGAGCTGGGCCAGCGCATCCTCGACCACCTGGCGTTCACGCCCTGACCCGCGGCTCGGCGACGAGGCCCCGAGGGCGGTGGGCCGGCGCTCAGGGCTCGAGCACGACCTTGATGGCCCCGGCGGCCCGGTCGGAGGCCACCGCGAACGCGTCGGCGGCGGCGTCGAGCGGGAAGCGGTGGGTGATCACCACGCCGGGCAGGTCGGGCCGGGCCGCCAGCACGGCGGCCGCCACGTCGATGTCGCGGGACGGGCCCACCCGCCCGTACATCGTCGCCGGCACGAGGGTGACCTCCTTCATGGTGACCTCGAGGCCGGGCAGCTCCACGGTGCCGTCCCAGTAGCTGCCCAGCAGCACGACCCGCCCGCCGGGCCGGCAGCGGCGCACGGCCTCGGCCAGCGCCGAGCCGGTGCCGGCGGCCTCGATCACCGCGTCGTAGCCGTCGGCGGCGGGCTCACCGGCGCCGAGCCGGGCCGCTGCCTCGCGCTGGCGGTCGTGGCGGGCCAGCAGATCGACCGACGCGCCGCAGGCCTGGGCCACCACGAGGGCCATCTGGCCGATGGTGCCGCCGCCCACCACCAGGACCCGCTCGCCGCCGGCGAGGCCGCCGCGGCGCACCCCGTGCACCGCCACGGCCAGCGGCTCGACCAGGCAGCCGTCGGACGGGTCGATGCCCGTCGGCAGCGGGGCCAGCGCCGAGGCCGGCACGAGGCACTGCTCGGCCATGCCACCGTCGCGGCCCACGCCGAGCACGATGGCCGGCCCCAGCACGCAGCGCTGGTGGTCGCCGGCGCGGCACGGCGGGCACTCCCCGCACGGGGCCAGCGGCTCGACAGCGACGGGGGTGCCGTCGCTCAGGCGGCCGGCCAGCTCGTGGCCGAAGGTGGCGGTGAGGCCCATCGGCAGCATGTGCAGGTCCGAGCCGCAGATGCCCGCCGACACCACCTCCACCACCACGCCCTCACCCGTGGGGCGCGCCACGTCGACCACCGCCGGGCGTCCCTCGATGCAGCGCACCGCTCGCATGGCGGCGCTCAGGCGGGATCGACCTGCTGGGCCAGGTACAGCTGCGCCCCGAGGTCGGCGACGAGGGCCAGCTGGGTCTCGAGCCAGTCGGCGTGCTCCTCCTCGCCCTCGAGGATGTGCTGGAGCAGGTCACGGCTGCCGTGGTCGCCCTTGTCGTAGCAGAGCTCGATGCCGCGGGTGAGCCGGGCGACGGCCTCGATCTCGACGTCGAGGGCGAGCTGCAGCTTCTCCGGGACGTCCTCGCCGACGCGCACGGTGCCCAGCCGCTGCAGGTTGGGCACACCGTCGAGGTAGAGGATCCGCTCGATCAGCGCCTCGGCGTCCTTCATCTCGTCGATCGACTCGTGGCGGAACTTGGCACCCAGGCGGGTGTAGCCCCAGTTGTCGCACATCTTGGCGTCGATGAAGTACTGGTTGACCGCCGTGAGCTCGGCGGTCAGCACCTCGTTGAGCAGCTCGACGACCTCGGCGTTGCCTTGCATGCGCGTGCTCCAGGGGTTCGGGCGAGGTGGTTCCCGCCGGCGGTCGGGCAGAGGCTAGATCGGGCGGCTCGCCTCGAGCGCGGTGCCGACCGTCACCGGGCGGCGGGTCGTTGGTCCCGAGAAGGCCTCGGTGTCAGGCCGCGGTGCCGACCCCGACGGAGACGTCGCACACGGACTCCACGGGCACGTCGAGGTGGCGGGCGACGACGTCGGCGATCGCCGTGACGCACCCCCGGCAGGAGATGCCGGCCCCGCACATGTCGCCGACCTCGGAGACGGTGCGGGCGCCGGCATCGACCGTGGCCTCGATGTCTCGGTGGTTGACCACCGCGCAGTGGCAGATGATCACTCCCGTCCTCCCGGAGCGCAGCGACCACGGGTGCGGCCGACCCCCTTAGGTTGCCCTAACGCGCGCCGTCCGGCAACCCCTCGGGCCTTGGGCGCGCCTCGGCCACGGCATCACTCGCCCCATCGCGGGGTACGGGGCAGCCATGGACGAGGGTCTGCACGCGGTCGCGCCCGGCGCGAACGAGGACCGCAGCGGCGCGCGGGCGGCCATCTTCGACCTCGACGGCACCCTCGTCGACACGACCTACCTGCACGCCCTGGCGTGGTGGCGGGCGGGCCGGGACCTCGACATGCCCCGGCCCTTCGCCGAGCTCCACCGCCGCATCGGCATGGGCACCGAGCGGCTGCTCCATGCCGTCTACGGCGAGCTCGACGGTGAGGTCTCCGGCCGCCTCGACCGGGCCCACTCCGAGCAGTACCGGCAGCTGCACCCCGAGGTCCGCCCGCTGCCCGGCGCCGCCGACCTGCTGCGGGAGCTGAAGCGCCGCGGGTTCGTGGTGGCGGTGGCCACCTCCGGCAAGCCCGACGACGTCGAGCACGCCCGCTCGGTGCTCGGCGCGGACGACGCCATCGACGTCGAGGTGAACTCGAGCGAGGCCGACGACTCGAAACCGGCGCCCGACCTGTTCGCCATCGCCCTGGAGCGCTGCGGCGTCGGCCCGGAAGCTGCGGTGGTGGTCGGTGACACGGTGTGGGACGTGACGGCGGCGGCGCGCTGTGCCATCGCGTCGATCGGTGTGCTCACCGGCGGCCACGCCACCCAGGACCTCATCGGCGCAGGAGCCCGCTCGGTGCACCGTGACTGCGCCGAGCTGCTGCGCTCGCTCGACGCCACCGTCCTGGCGTGACGGGTCGCCGCGCTCAGCGCCCGGTCGGGGGCACCGACGGCAGCCCGGCCAGCAGCTCGTAGAGCGGGTCGTGCCCGTCGCGGCGCCCGACGGCCGAGTCGGAGGGCACCGGCCAGCGGCTTCCGTCGCCGGGCGCGGTGACCCACTCGGTGGTGGCGACCCGACGGGCGATGCGCCACCCGCCGGACCCCCGCCGCTCGAAGCGGTCGAGGAACCGGAACCCCACGGTGAGGTTGCGCCGAGGGTCGGGGTCGGCCGAGCGGTGGTGGGCGACGCCGTAGGTCTCGGTGACGGCGACGTCGCCGTCGAGGGTGCACAGGTGGTTGGCGACGACGTGCATCGTGGCGTCGTAGCGCTCGAGCAGGCGGAACGCCCAGGTGAGGAACTCCTCGAGCGTGCCGTGGAACGACCCGTGGGTGTCGGTGGCGTCGGGGTGGAAGCACGAGCGGACCAGCGCCTCGTCGAGGCGGTCGACGCCCCGGCAGTAGCGCAGGACGACCTCGTGGATCGCCTGCTTGTCGAGCAGCTCGGCCAGGGCCTCGCCGGGCGGGGGCGCGGGTGTGGTCACGTCCGGCGAGCGTAGGTTGCCCCGACCGACAAGACTGTCGGTGGCGGCGGTACGGGCAGGGGCCCACCGGCGCCCCGCCGCTCCCAGGACGACCCGTGACCGCTCCCTCTGACGCCAGCACCTCGATCGGCGTGCTCCGGCTCCCTCGCCGGGTGGTGAGGTCGGGCTGGCGCGCCGCCATGGGCCTGCCGTGGGCCGCCCAGCTGCTGGCGGTGATGGCGGTCGCGACGGTGATCGCCCGCCTCCCCGGGCTGTTGTTCAACGGCATGTTCGACCGCGACGAGGCGTACCTGGCCGTCATGGGCGACGTGGTGCGCCACGGCGGCCGTCTCTACGTCGACGTCATCGACCGCAAGCCCCCCGTGGTGCCCTTCGCCTACGGGCTGCTGCGCGAGCTCAGCGTCGACATGCGCCTGGTCCGACTGGCGTGCGCGGTGGCGGTGCTGGCCAACGGGCTCCTCGTGGCGGCGATCGTGCGCCGCCTGGTCGGCCAGCGCTCGGCCGCCATGGCCGGCGGCGTGCTCGCCGTGCTGGGCACCGCCTGGTTCCTGCCCGCCGACGGCCAGGCGGCCAACTTCGAGCTGTGGGGCCTCGCCCCGGCCACCGGCGCCGTGCTCGCCGTGCTGATCGCCCGCTCGAAGGACCGCACGGCCTGGCGCTGGTTCGCGCTGGCCGGGGCCCTCGTCGCCGTGGCCGCCAACATCAAGCAGCCCTACATCGCCGCCGGGCTGCCGATCGCGTGGGAGGCGGTGCGCCATCCGGCGCGCCGCCGCACCGTGGTGGCGGGCGTCGGCGGCGCCCTGCTGGCCACCCTGCCCCTCGCCGCGCTCGCCGACCTGGGCCTGCTGTGGCGCTGGGCGTGGGCCGACAACGGCGACTACCTCGACGGTGGCCTCTCGACGGCCCGGGCGCTGGGCGTCGGCGTCGGCCTCACCGTGGTGTTCCTCTGCTTCCACCTGCCGCTGCTGTACGGCCTGCTGGCCGCGGCCACCCGCCGGGTGAAGCTCGACCTCACCATCGGCATCTGGGCGCTCGCCTCCCTCGCCGTGATCCCCCTCGGGCTGCGCTTCTTCGGGCACTACTACCAGCAGCTCGTGCCGCCGCTGGCCGTGCTGACCGGCACCGCCCTCGCCACCGCGCCGCGCTGGGCCTGGCGGGTCGTGGCCGCCGCCACCGTGATCGCCACCGGGGTGCTGGCCATGGTGTCGTTCGCCCACCGCCCCGACCTCACAGACTTCACCGAGGTCGGCCGCTACGTGCAGCAGACCACCACGCCCGACGACCGCATCCTGGTGTGGGGGGCGGTGCCCGACGTGTACGTGTCGGCCCAGCGCATGCCCGCCGGGATCTTCCTCCACGACGGCTACCTCACCGGCAACTGGGCCAGCCGCGAGCAGGTGCTCGACGCCGCCGTCATCACCGAGCAGCCCTACCGCGACCGCTGGTCGATGTTCCTCGCCGACCTGGCCGACGACCCTCCCGAGCTGATCGTCGACGCGGCCCGGCCGGGCACCGACTGGGCCGGCTACGCACCGAGCCGCTACCCGCTGGGCGCCCTGCTCGACGCGTGCTACCAGCCGGCGGCCCGCCTCGACGGCCTGCCCGTCTGGCGGCGCGACCACGCCGCCTGCCCCACCCCGTAGCCGGCACGGGCGCGCCGGCGCTCGAGGTGCGCGCCGTGCGGTCATCGGTCACCTGGGGATTGCCTCACGGCGCGGCGCTGTTACTAATGGAACTGCGGCGTTGCGATATTCGCCGCTCGCCCCCCGACCGCCCCCCACACCGACCGAGGCCTCGTGGATCCCGACACGACCTACCGCCGCCGCTGGTACACGCTGCTCGTGCTGTGCATGAGCCTGCTGGTGATCGGCATCGACAACACCATCTTGAACGTCGCCCTGCCGACGCTGTCCGAGCAGCTGGGCGCCTCGAGCTCGCAGCTGCAGTGGATCGTCGACTCCTACGTCATCGTCTTCGCCGGGCTGCTCCTGACCGCCGGCGCCCTGGGCGACCGCTTCGGGCGCAAGAAGGCCCTGACCGCCGGCCTGGTGGTGTTCGGGCTCGGCTCTGTGCTCGCCGCCTTCTCCGGCAGCGCCGACCACCTGATCGCCACCCGCGCCCTCATGGGTGCGGCCGCGGCGTTCATCATGCCCTCGACGTTGTCGATCCTCACCAACGTCTTCACCGACGTGCAGGAGCGGGCCAAGGCGATCGGCGTGTGGGCCGGCGTCTCGGCGCTCGGCATCGCCATCGGCCCCCTCGCCGGCGGTTGGCTGCTCGAGCACTTCTCGTGGGGCTCGGTCTTCCTCGTCAACATCCCGTTCGTGGCCGCCGCCCTGGTGGCCGGCCACTTCCTGGTGCCCGAGTCGGCCGACCCGCAGGCGCCCCGCCTCGACCTCGTCGGCGCCGCCCTGTCGATCGGCGGCCTGGTGACGTTCCTGTGGGGGATCATCGAGGCGCCCTCCAAGGGGTGGACCTCGCCCGAGGTGCTCGTGGCCTTCGCCATCGGCGTGGCCGTGCTCGGCGTGTTCGTGACCTGGGAGCTGCGCTCCGACCACCCCATGCTCGACGTGCGGTTCTTCCGCAACCCGCGGTTCTCCGCCGCCAGCGCGGCCATCACCCTGGCGTTCTTCGCCATGTTCGGCGCCATGTTCGTGCTCACGCAGTACCTGCAGGCGGTGCTCGGCTTCACCGCCCTGCAGGCCGGGCTGCGCCTGGTGCCCATCTCGCTGGTGTTGATGGTGGTGGCGCCCACCGCCAACATCTGGGTGAGGAAGTTCGGGTCCAAGTACGTGGTGGCCGCCGGCCTGGTCGTCGCCGCCGTGGGCATGGTCCTGATGGGCCAGCTCGACGTGAGCACGCCGGGCTGGAAGGTCGTCGGCGTGCTGGCCCTGCTCGGCGTCGGCATGGGCAACGTCATGGCCCCGGCCACCGACTCGATCATGGGCTCGCTGCCCAGGGAGCGAGCCGGCGTGGGCTCCGCGGTCAACGACACCACGAGGGAGATCGGCGGCGCCCTCGGCGTGGCCGTGATCGGCTCGCTGCTGGCCTCGAGCTACCGCAGCACCATGGGCGCGGCGGTGTCGGGTGCGCCCCTGCCGGCCGAGGCGGCGGCCGCCGTGAAGGACTCCATCGGCGGCGCCGTGGTGGTGTCGCAGAAGGCGTCGGCGCAGTTCCCCGAGCAGGCGGCGCAGCTGCTCGCCACCGCCCGCGACTCGTTCGTGTCGGCCATGCGCCCGGCCATGCTGGTCGGCGCCGGCTTCATCCTGCTCGGCGCGCTCGTCGTGCTGCTGTTCCTGCCGGCGAGCCACGCCGTGGAGGTGGAGCTGCCGGCCGACGTCGAGGACGGCACCGTTGCCGAGCCGGCGCCCGCGCCCGCGGCCACCCCTGCGGGTGCCGCGTCGGCGGCAGTGGACGGCCAGCGGGGCCGGGCCGGCTCCGACGCCTGAGCCGGCCGCGGATCAGTCGACGGCCAGCACGCCGCCGTCGACGATCAGGGCCTGCCCGGTGATGAACGACGCCGCCCCGCTCAGCAAGAACGCCACCGGCTCGCCGATCTCGGAGGGTTGGCCGATGCGCCCGAGCGGGGAGCTGGCCTCGAAGCGGCCGCGCACGTCCGGCACGCCCAGCGCAGGGGCCAGCATCGGCGTCTCGACGTAGCCGGGGCACACCGCGTTGACCCGGATGCCGTCGGGGCCGAAGCGCTCGGCCATCGAGCGCACGGCCCCGAGCAGGCCGGCCTTCGACGCGCAGTAGGCGGGTATGGCGGCGTTGCCGATCCAGCCCTCGATGGAGGAGATGCCCACCACCGCGGCGCCCGAGCTCGACATGAGGTCGGGCAGCAGTGCCTGCACCAGCAGGGGGAAGGCCCGCAGGTTCACGGCCATCACGAAGTCCCACCCGGCCTCGTCGAGCTCGCCGACGGGCTGGGCCACCACGGTGCCGGCGGCGTGCACCAGCCCGCCGACCGTGCCCACGACCGACCGGCTGCGCTCGAGCGCCTCGGCGAAGCGCGACGAGTCGGTGACGTCGATGCCGAGGCCCACCGCGGGCACGCCGTGGACGCGGGTGATCTCGTCGGCTGCGCCGGCGGCCCGGTCGGGGTCGAGGTCCCAGAGCGCGACGGGGCGGCCTCGGGCGGCCAGCGCGACCGCGCTGGCCCGGCCGATGCCCGACGCGCCGCCCGTCACCACCACTGCGGACGTGCTCTCGTTGCCCATCGTTCCCCCTCTGGTCGCCGGGCCGCTCGGACCCTGTAGATGGTCGTCTAACTGTCGTGGCGCTGCAGCCGGTCGAGGTCGGCGAGCATCTCGTCGGCCAGGGCCAGCTCGTCCTCGATGCGCCGGCACGTCCAGCCCGCCACCAGCGCGGGGTAGGACCAGTCGGGCTCACCGGCGGCGACGCGCTGGGACTCCCTCGCGTCGTCGAGCTCGGCGCGCAACCGCTCGCGGTGGGCCACGACCTGCTCCCGCAGCCGCTCGGGCGGCGCCACGTGCCCCAGCCAGACCCGGAGCATGAGGCCGTGCTTGAGCACCGGCGCCTCGGCGTCGGTCTCGACCTGCCAGCGCTCGAGCGCGGTCAGCCCCTCGGCGGTGATGCGGTACACCCGCTTGCCGCGCACGTCGTCGCGCGCCACCACCCGGCTGGCGACCAGCCCGAGCTCCTCGAGGCGGCGCAGCTCGGCGTAGATCTGGCTGGTGGCCGGGCTCCAGTAGAAGAAGCGCAGGATGGCGTCGGCCCACTGCTTGACGTCGTAGCCGGACAGCTCACGGCCGAAGCTCAACAGGCCCAGCACCGCCCACGCGGTGGCCGGGATGGGCGGCACCGACGGCTCCTCGACCGCCCGCGCCACCGCCTTGGTCCCCCGCGGCCCCTTCGCCTTCACCGGGCCATCCCACCACAGCGCACTGCGAGCTTCAATCCCGACTAGCGCGGTTCGGAACTCGTCGGGGGCGGCCAGGGGGCGGTGCGGGGCCAGGGCATGGCCTGCTCGAGCTGGGCGGCGAGGCGCAGCAGCGTGGCCTCGCCACCCATGCGCCCGGCGAACTGGAGCCCGAACGGCAGGCCGTCGGCGTCGAGGCCGGCCGGCACCGACATGGCGGGCTGGCCGGTGACGTTGAAGACGCCGGTGAAGTCGGTGAAGCGGCCGGCCCGGGTGACCATCGACTCCAGGTCGTTGGCGTCCAGGTAGCCGAGCTCGGGCACCGGCACCGCGATGGCCGGGGTGAGCCAGAGGTCCCACGACTCGTGGAAGCGGCCGAGGTCGTGGCTCACCCGCTCGAGGCCGATGCCGGCGCGGGCGAGCACGGTGGCCGGCGCGGCGGAGAGGCCGTCGTGGATGGCCCGGGTGAGCGCTTCGAGGTCGTCGTCGGCCAGCGGCCGCCCGAGCTCGGCCAGCCGGTCCTCGATGGCGACGGCGGACACCACGCCCATGATCGTGCTCATGGCGGTGGTCACGAGCGCCGGGTCGTAGACGGGGGAGGCCTCCTCGACGGTGTGGCCCATCGAGCGCAGCAGCTCGACGGTGCGCTCCAGCGCCGCGACCGCCGCCGGATGCCCGTCGTTGCCGTTGACCGAGCGGGTGGCGTAGGCGATGCGCAACGTCTCGGGTGCCGAGGCCAGGGCGGCGGTGAACGAGCCCTCGGGCGGCGGGGCGGGAGAGGCGTAGGGGTCGCCGGTCATGGGCCCGGCCACCGCGTCGAGCAGGGCGGCGCTGTCGCGCACGGTGCGGGTGACGGCGTGGCCGACGGCCATCGGGTAGACGCCGACGCCCGGGCCCGGCCACGCCGGGGTGCGACCCCGCGTGGGCTTGAGGCCGAACAGCCCGCACGACGAGGCGGGGATGCGGATGGAGCCGCCGCCGTCGTTGGCGTGGGCCGACGGCACGATGCCGGCCGCCACCGCCGCCGCCGACCCGCCCGAGGAGCCGCCGGTGGAGTGCGTGGTGCGCCACGGGTTGCGCGTCGGACCGTGGGCGAGCGGCTCGGTGCTGGCGTTCTTGCCGAGCTCGGGCGAGTTGGTGTTGCCCAGGATGACGAGGCCGGCCGCCTTGTAGCGCCGGGCCAGCTCGGAGTCCTCGGCGGCGACGTTGCCGACCCACAGGCGCGACCCGCGGGTGGAGGGGAGCCCGGCCACGTCGCAGCCCAGGTCCTTCACCAGGAACGGCACCCCGCCGAGCCGGCCGCGGGGGCCGGCGTCGGCCTCGGCCAACGCCTGCTCGAAGCGGGTGGCGACCACGGCGTTGAGCACGGGGTTGCGCTCCTCGATGCGGGCGATGGCCGCTTCGATGAGCTCCCGGGCGGTGACGTCGCCACCGGCGACCAGGCCGGCGAGGCCCACGGTGTCGTGGTCGTCGAGGAGCGCGTGGACGTCGTTGGCGGCCATGGCTCAGCTTGGCACGCCCCACCTGTCGCGTTCACCGGACAGCGCGGCGAGCGAGGCTGCTAGACACGGCCCATGGCAGACGAGGGGGTGCTGGCCGGGCAGCGGGCGCTGGTCGTCGGGGGCAGCAGCGGCATCGGCCTGGCCACGGCCCGGCTGCTGGCCGCCGACGGGTGCCGGGTCGCCATCGCCGGTCGCGACGAGGCCCGGCTCACCGGCGCGGTGGTGGGCCTGGCTGCCGAGGGCCTCGAGGTGCACCCGGTGCGGTGCGACACCATGGTCACCGCGGAGGTGGCCGCGGCCGTCGACGCCGCCAGCGAGGGCGACGGGCTCGACATCGCCGTCACCGTGCCGGGCGGGGGCACGCCCAGCAACGTGCTCGACTACGACCCCGACCAGTTCTCGGCCGAGGTCGACAAGAACGTGCGGCCGGTGTTCACCCTGCTGAAGTTCGCCGGCGAAGCGATGACCCGGGGCGGCTCGTTCGTGGCCGTGTCGTCCACCGCGGCGGTGTTCTCCACGCGCGGCCTGGCGTCGTACCGGGCGGGCAAGGCAGCGGTCGACGCCCTCGTCGACGCGGCCGCCGACGAGCTGGGGGAGCGGGGCATCCGGGTCAACTCGGTGCGCCCGGGCCTCACCCGCACCGAGAGCACCACCGGCATCTTCGCCAACTCGGCGCTGTTCGCCCGCTTCCTCGAGCAGCAGCCCCTCGCCCGCGGTGGCGAGGCCGGCGACATCGCCGCCGCCATCCGGTTCCTCGCCGGCCCCGAGTCGTCGTGGATCACCGGCCAGCACCTCACCGTCGACGGCGGGCACACCCTGCGGGCCTTCCCCGACATGCGCCCGCCGGCCTGACCGACGCCGGACGAGGGTCAGCGGGCCGGGCAGCCGTCGTAGCCACCGGGCGGCGTGCACGCCCGGCCGAGGGTGGTGATCACGGTCCGGTAGGTGACGACCCAGCGCCCGTCCTGGAGGATCGCCTCGCCCTGCTGGCCGAAGGTGAAGGTGCCGCTGGGAAGCACCGCGGTGAGCTCCATGGTGATGCTCGCCCGCTCGGGGCTGACGAACGTGAGCCGGCTCAGCTCTGTCCGGTTGCCGCTGCCGTCGCCGGCCGCCGCCGCGCCCGACTGGCGGGCCGCGGTGGCGAACATCTGCTGGTATTCGGCCGCCTTGGTGGCGCCGTCCTCGAGGTTCGGGTACGAGCCGTCGGCCGCCTGCACGTCGAACCCGGCCACCGCCGCGGCGATCTGCTCCTCGGCCGACGCACGGTCCGTCGGCGGCTGCTCGGGCACGGTCGTCGACGGTGCGATCGAGGTGGACGGGACCATCGTCGAACCGGATGCGGCCTGGGCGACCGAGTCGGCCATCGACGGATCGATCCGGTGCACCAATGCCCCCAGGCCGGCGATGTAGTCGTCCCATGCCGGCTGCTCCACGACCCTGAGGGCCGCCGTGCTCGACACGATCGGGAGATCGCCGCCGGTGGGCGGTGTGCAGGGGTCCTCGGTGTTCCCGTCGGGCACCAGGTTCATCGCGTAGGAGCCCTGCATCCACATCGACATCGGTGCGCCGCGATAGCCGGTCACCATCGTCCCGGCGCTCGTCCCGTCGCCCGACGCGCTGATCGAGGCATTGCTGCACGCCACGGCCACCGAGCCGAACGGCGGGATGTCGACGACCAGCGCACCGAGCTCCGATCGCCACCGCTCCATGACCGCGACGGTGTCGCCGAAGTCGGTGCTGTAGCGCCTGAGGATCATGACCTTCCCCTGCGTGTCCCGGTACTGGAAGCCATAGGAGTCGCCCATCACCCACGCCTGCAGGACCGTCGCATCCTCCGGAGGCAGCACGTAGGTGTCGTTCGTCGAGCCGCCGGTGGCGAGGTCGATCGTGGCGTCGTCGCCCTGTCGGTTCAGCACCACAGCGGCCGAGCCGAGGACCAGCACGACCATGGCGGCGGCCGCCACCATCCACGTGCGGCGTCGGCGCCTGGCCGAGGCCGCCGACGCGATGGTCGACCACTGCGTCGGCGTGGCGTGCACGCCCTCGCTCAACGCGTCGAGGTCGAGGCCGTCGAAGGCGTCGGCGGACAGGTCGTGGTCGTCACGCTCAGCCATGGCGCTCGTCCTCCAGTCGCTCGCGCAGCGCGGCCAGGCCGCGGTGCAGGTGGGCCTTGACGGTGCCCTCGGCGATCGACAGCTCCCGGGCCGTCTCGGCGGTCGACAGGCCGCCGAAGTACCGCAGGGCCACCACCTCCCGCTGGCGCACGGGCAGCGCCGCCAACGCCGCCAGCACGGCCTCGCGCCGGGCGTTCGACGCGGCGGTGGCCTCGGCCGACGGCTCGGTGCCCGCGGGCCGCAGGGGGACGACCTTGCGGCGGAAGCGGCTGCGGCACAGGTTCACCACGGCCGAGCGCACGTAGGGCAGCGGGTCGTCGTGGTCGCGCACGTCGCCCCAGCGGGCCAGCGTGCGCACGAACGCCTCCTGCACGATCTCCTCGGCGCCGTCGTCTCGTCCCAGGATCGTGCGGGCGAGGCCGACGAGCCTCGGGTAGGCGTCGAGGTAGAGCGCCTCCAGCGGCGTGGTCTGGCTGACCACGACCACCGGTTCGGGCGCCTCTGACCCGAGGACCTCCAGACCGTCCGCCACCGTGGCTCCCCCCGCCGCTGACCCCGTCACCGTCCATGCCATCACACGACGAGACGTCCGAGCGCCGGATCGGTGTACCGGCGCCGGCGCCCGCCGCCGTGCTCGAGCTCGTGCCCGGGCAGGCGGACGGGTTGGCGTGAGCGGGCGGGCCTGGTCGACCCGTGCGTGCTCGTCGGGCCGAGGGGTTCGCCGGTGGTGGTCGACGATGACTCGACGAAGCAGCCGGTCCGCCGGGCCACCTGATGCGCTGACTAGTGTCGCCAACCGGCGAACAAGGGGTTCGCCGGCATCGGTGCCAAGGAGGCTCCCGTGGTTCTCGCAGCTGACTGGGGAGTGGGCGAGGTCCTGTGGACCTTCCTCTACTTCACCCTCATCTTCATCTGGATCTGGCTGGCCATCAGCGTCTTCATGGACATCTTCCGCAGCCACGACATGAACGGCTGGGTGAAGGCCCTGTGGGTGCTGTTCATCATCGTGCTCCCGTACCTGGGTGTGCTCATCTACCTGATCGCCCGTGGCGGCAAGATGCAGCAGCACGCCGTGGAGGCGGCCAAGCAGCAGGACGCGGCCATGCAGGAGTACATCCGCCAGGCCGCCGGCACGACGTCGAGCCCGGCCGACGAGCTGCACCGGTTGGCCGACCTGCGCGACCGCGGCGTCATCGACGAGGCCGAGTTCCAGCGGCTGAAGGCCAAGGTCATCGCCTGACGGCGACCCTCTCGCGGTCGGTGCCGTCGCCGGCGCCGAACCGCCCCATCTGAACGACGACCACCACGAGGACGGCTCGGGTCGGGGGAGCGTGCGACCATCGCGGTCGTGACCCCGCCCGAGCCGTTCCCGTCCTCGCCGCCGGTCGGAGGCTCCGCGCCGGCCGTCGCCGACCCGTGGCGCCGCGCCGAGCGCAGCGCCGACCTGATCGCCGAGCGCCTCGGAGCCACGTTCGACATCGCCGTGGTGCTGGGGTCGGGCCTGGGCGCGGCGGCTGACCGCTTGGGCGATGCCGCCATGCCGATGGCCGACGCCGGCTTCCCTCCGACCGGGGTCCTGGGCCATGCCGGCACCCTCCTCGCCGGCACCGTCGGCGGAGCCCGGGTGCTGACCCTCGCCGGTCGGGTGCACCTCTACGAGGGCCACCACCCCCAGGCCGTCGTGCACGGGGTGCGCACCGCCGCCCGCCTCGGATGCCGTCGCCTGCTCCTCACCAACGCCGCCGGCGGTATCCGCCCCGATCTCGAGGTGGGCCAGCTCGTCGCCATCTCCGACCACCTCAACCTCACCGGCGCCAACCCCCTCACCGGGAGCCACGACCTCCCTCACGACCGGTTCATCGACGTGACCGAGCTGTACCGGCTCGCCCCTGTGGTGGCCGACGCGGGCGGACTGGCCACCGGCGTCTACGCGGCCCTGCCCGGGCCCACCTTCGAGACGCCGGCCGAGATCCGCATGCTGGCCACCCTGGGCGCCGACCTGGTGGGCATGTCGACCGCGCTCGAGGCGCTGGCCGCCCACGCCCTCGGCGTCGAGGTGGGCGGGGTCAGCCTGGTCACCAACGCGGCGGCCGGGTTGGGCGGAGCGCTGAGCCACGAGGAGGTCACCCAGGTGGGCACCGCCCGGGCCGCCGCGGTGGTCGACACCCTCGTCGCCGTGTGCGAGCGCCTGGCCTTGCTGACTCCGGGAGGCGAGCGCCCGTGACGAGCGACGAGCTGGCGAGCCGCATCGACCACACGCTGCTGGCGCCGGCGGCGTCGGCCGCCGACGTCGACCGGCTCTGCGACGAGGCGACCGAGCTGGGTGTGGCGGCGGTGTGCGTGTCGCCCACCCGCGTGGCGCAGGTGGCGCGGCGTTCGGCGGGCCGGCGCTGGGTGCCGTGCTCGGTCGTGGGCTTCCCGTCGGGTGCGCACCGGCCGTCGGTGAAGCAGGCCGAGGCCCACGAGGCGGTGCTCGCCGGTGCCGCCGAGCTGGACATGGTCGTGAACCTCGGCGCGGTGGCCGACGGCGCGTGGGAGGTCACCGCCGAGGAGGTCACCCTCGTGCGACGCGCCATCCCCGAGGGCGTGCTGAAGGTCATCCTCGAGACGGCGGCGCTCAGCCCGCGGCAGCTCGAGACGGCGGCCCGGGTCGCCCTCGACGCCGGAGCCGACTACCTGAAGACCTCCACCGGCTTCCACCCCGCGGGCGGGGCCACGGTCGAGGCGGTGGCGCGGCTCGCCGAGCTGGCCGACGGGCGTGCCTCGGTCAAGGCCTCCGGCGGCATCCGCGACACCGCCACCGCGCTGGCGATGGTGGCCGCCGGCGCCGACCGCCTCGGCACCTCGTCCACCGCGGCGATCCTCACCCCCCTCCGGTGACCCGCCCAAGCTGGTTCTGATCGTTCCGGGTTCCGGAACGATCAGAACCAGCTTCGGGTGGGGTGGGCTCGCCGACGACTGAGTCACCTGTCTGAGTTCGGTGGCGCGGGCGTAGGATCCGCCGGTGACCTACGGACACCTGCTCTCCCCGGGGGCCATCGGACCGATGGCGCTGCGCAACCGCGTCGTCATGCCGGCGATGGACCAGAACACCTGCGACGACGGCGAGATCACCGACGTCGTGGTGGCGCACTACGAGGCCCGGGCCAAGGGCGGGGTCGGGCTGTTGATCCTGGAGACCTCGGCGGTGGCGTGGCCCGTGGGCGCCACGTCGCTCCACCAGCCGGCGCTCTCCGACGACCGGTTCGTGCCCGGGCTGGCCCGCCTGGCCCATGCGCTGCACCGCCACGGGGCGAGGATGGTCGTGCAGGCGTGCCACCACGGCAAGACCGCCGGCGTCGACGCCATGCAGGACCGGGCCCAGCTCGTGCCGAGCGTGCCGCTGCCTCCCGAGGACGTCGACATCAGCGCCCTCACCACCGACGAGCTGATGCGGATGGCGGCGCTCACCGGCGGCAAGAAGGCCACGCAACGGGAGGCCACCGCCGACGACCTGGCGTGGGTCGTCGAGCAGTTCGCCGACGCGGCCGCGCGGGTGCAGCGCGCCGGCATGGACGGCATCGAGGTCCACGCCGCCCATGGCTACCTGCTGTCCACCTTCCTCTCGCCCCGGTTCAACCGGCGCACCGACGAGTGGGGCGGGTCGGTCGAGAACCGGGCGCGGCTCATGACCGACGTGGTCAGGGCGATCCGGGCCCGCTGCGGCGACGGCTTCGCCGTGATCGTCCGCATCGACGGGCGCGAGTACGCCGAGGGCGGCATCACCCCGGAGCTGGCCGCCCACCACGCCGTGCTCGCCGAAGCCGCCGGTGCCCACGCCGTGCACGTCTCGGCCAGCGCCCCCAACGCCCTCGGCGCCGGCTTCACCGACGGGCCGCTGCCGTGGCAGCCCGACCAGTACGTCGGCCTGGCCGCCGTGGTGAAGCAGTCGGTGCGCATCCCGGTGATCGGCGTGGGGCGGATCATGCCCGACGCCGCCGAGCGCCACCTCGCCGACGGCGACCTCGACTACGTGTCGATGGGCCGCCAGCTGCTGGCCGACGCCGAGATCCCCGCCAAGCTGCTGGCGGGGCGCCCCGACCTCGTGCGCACCTGCATCAACTGCTACGTGTGCGTGGCCCAGAACTTCTGGGACGGCACGCCGGTGTGCGCGGTCAACGCCGAGCTCGGCCACTACGACGAGGGGCCGATCGAGCCGGCTGCCGAGCGGCGGCCCGTCGCAGTCGTGGGGGGCGGACCCGGCGGCATGGAGGCGGCGCGCGTGCTGGCGCTGCGGGGCCACCGGGTGACCCTGTTCGAGAAGGCGGCCGAGCTGGGAGGCACCGCTCGCTTCTCGTCGCTCACCACGCCGATGAACGCCGAGCTGGTGCGCTACCTGTCGACCTCGATCAAGGACCTCGACGTCGACGTGCGCACCGGCACCGAGGCCACCGCCGAGGCGATCCGGGCCCTCGGCATCGACAGCGTCGTGGTGGCCACCGGCGCCCGGCGCGAGCGGCCGGCTGTCCCCGGTGCCGACCTGCCCCACGTGCTCTCCGGGGACGACCTGCGGGCCCTGCTCACCGGCGACGACCCCTCGGCGGCCGCCCGGCTCCCGTGGCACCGCCGGGCCGTGGTCGCCGCCGGGCGCCGCCTGGGGCTGATGTCGAGCATGGATCGGGTGCGGTCGCTGTCGAAGCGCTGGATGCCGATCGGCAAGCGGGTCGTGGTCGTCGGCGGGGGCCTGGTCGGCGTCGAGCTGGCCGAGTTCCTCGCCGAGCGGGGGCGGACGGTCACCGTGCTCGAACCCGGCGACAAGCTGGGCGTGGAGATGGCCCATCCCCGCCGGGCCAGGGCGCTGTTCGAGGCCAGGGCCCACGGCGTGGAGCTGGTGACGGGCGCCGAGCTGGAGGCCATCCACCCCGGACGCGTCGACTACCGGGTGGGGGAGCGGTCGCAGTCCGTCGACGCCGACCACGTCGTGCTGGCCAGCGGCGTCGTGCCCGACCCGACGGTGGCCGACCGGCTGGCCGCCGCCGGTCTCGACGTGCACGTGGTGGGCGACGCGGGCGAGGTCGGCTACATCCAGGGGGCGGTGCGCAGCGGTCACCTCGTCGGTCGCTCGCTGTGATCGCTGCCGGCCCTTGCGGGTGATCGTGGGCCGCCCCTGGGGGTGATCGTGGCCCTCGCCTGCGCCTGATCGCGGCCCGCCCCGGCGTCCGTGCCGGTGGCCTATCCTCGGCGGCCATGGTCCTCGGCGCGTTCCTCGGGGTGGCCGCCGGAGTGCTGGCCCTCGGCGGCCTCGCCAAGCTGCGGGGCCCGGAGGCCACCGTGCCCATGCTCCGGGCGCTGGGCCTGGCGGGCTCGCCGGCCCTCGCTCGCCTCCTCGGCCTCGTCGAGGTGGGGGTCGGGGCGGCCGCCTTCCTCGTCGGCGGCCGCGCCCTCGCCGCCGCGGTGGCGCTGCTCTTCGCCGTGTTCACCGTCGCCGTGCTGCGCCTGCGGGCCAGCGGCGACGCCGTCTCCTGCGGCTGCTTCGGTCGTTCGTCGGCGCCGCCCACGATGGTCCACGTGGTGGTCGACGCCGTCGCCGCGGTCGTGGCCGCGTCGGCCGCCGCGCTCGACGCGCCCGGCTACCTGTCGGTTCGCCCCGAGCTGCCCGCGGCCGGTGTCCCGCAGCTGGTGCTGACGGCGATCGCGGTGTGGCTGGCGGTGTCCGTGCTGACCGTGCTGCCCGAGGCGCTCGTCGCCGCCCGCCGTGTGCCGGTCGCCGAGGCCGAGCGCCGCGCCCGTGCCCTGCGCACCTTCACCGTGGAGTCGCCGCTGCCGTGAGCCCGTCCGCCCAGCTCGTCGAGAAGGTCTCCGGGGCCCTCGCCTCGCGGTTCAGCCGTCGCGGCTTCTTCGCCCGCTCGGCCGTGGTCGGGTCGGCCATCGCCGCCAACCCGGTCACCTACGCCCTCACCCCGACCGACGCCTACGCCGCGGTGTGCGGGTGCAGCGGCTCCAACTGCGACTGCGGCGCGCTGTGCTGCGACGGCTACACCGAGTTCTGCTGCACCCTCACCGGCAACAACCAGTGCCCGCCCGGCTCGCTGCTCGGGGGCTGGTGGAAGGTCGACGGCTCGGGGTTCTGCAACGGCCCCCGCTACTACATGGACTGCAACGCGCCGTGCAACGGCTGCGGGTGCGGGGCCAACGGCATCTGCAGCGGTGGGTGCTCGGGCACCAACTGCGGGTGCGGCCTCGGCGACTGCAACAACCGCAAGGCCGGCTGCGTGAACTTCCGGTACGGGCAGTGCAACCAGCAGGTCGCCTGCATCGGGCCGATCCTGTGCCGCGTCGTCACCTGCATCGCCCCGTGGGAGATCGACGCCACCTGCACCACCACGGCCCGCTACGACGCCGCCACGGCGTACCACGACCGCCCCTGCCTGCACGGCCAGGTCGGCAACCTCGACTCGGTCCAGGAGGTCGGCGGCGGTGTGCGGCTCCAGGGCTGGGCGTTCGACTGGGACACCAACCAGCCGGTGTCGGTGCGCTTCAGCGTCGACGGCCAGCCCGCCGGCTCGGTCGTGGCCAACGGCTCCCGGCCCGACGTCGGCTCGTCGTACCCGGGGCAGGGGGCGAGCCACGGCTTCGACACGGTGATCCCCGTGCCCGGGGGCTCGCACACCGTCTGCGCCGCGGTGGTGAACACTGGTCCCGGCGGCGACTCGCTGCTCGGGTGCCGCACCGTCGTGGGCCGCAGCCCCTTCGGCGTGCTCGACAGCATCACCGTCGGCCAGGGGTCGGTGACCGTGGCCGGGTGGGCGATCGACCCCGACACCAACGGGCCCATCCAGGTCCACGTCTACGTCGGCGGCAAGGGCTACCCGCTGGTGGCCGACCAGCCCCGCCCCGACGTCGACGCCGCGCTGCACCGGGGCCCCGACCACGGGTTCCGCGCCACCGTCCCCGCGCCGCCGGGCGTGCAGAAGGTCGACGTGTACGGCATCAACGTGGCGGCGGGCGGCAACGTGCTGCTGGCCAGCCGCACCGTCGAGATCGGCTCGCCCTTCGGTCACGTCGACCGCATCGACCCCGCCCCCGGAGGGGTGCGGGTGCAGGGGTGGGCGATCGACCCGGACACCACCGGACCGATCCAGGTCCACCTCTACGTGGCGGGCAGGGGCACGGCCGTCGTCGCCGACCGGCCCCGGGCGGACCTGGCGGGCTCCTACCCGGGGGCGGGCACCGACCACGGCTTCGACGTCGTGGTCCCGGCGCCACCAGGGCGCCAGGTGCTCGACGTCTACGCCATCAACGACAGCGGGCCGAACAAGCTGATCGCGTCCCGCGCCGTCGAGGTGCTGAGCGGCAGCCCGTTCGGCAGCATCGACCTGATGCGGGCCGGGCCCGGCTCGGTCCGGGTGGCGGGCTGGGTGCTCGACCCCGATGCCGCCGGGCCGATCCAGGTCCACGTCTACGTCGACTCGATCGGCACGCCCGTCGTCGCCGACCGGCCCCGTCCCGACGTGGGGGCCGCCTACCCCGGCTACGGGCCGGTGCACGGCTTCGACGCCACCATCCCGGTGGCGGCCGGGTGGCGGCAGGTGTGTGCCTACGCCATCGACGTGGGGCCCGGCGAGAACCGGCTGCTCGGCTGCCGCATGGTGCTCGTCGGCGGTGACCCCTTCGGTGCCCTCGACGTGCTGCGGGTGCAGGGCGGCCAGCTCACCGTGGCCGGGTGGGCCATCGACCCCGACACGGCCGAGCCCATCGACGTCCACGTCTACGTCGACTCGTCCGGCCGCTCTGTGCGGGCCGACGCGCCCCGCAGCGACGTGGCCGCCGCCTACCCCGGCTACGGCACGAACCACGGGTTCGAGGCCAGCTTCCCCGTCAGCTCGGGCTCGCACCAGGTGTGCGTCTACGCCATCGACCGCGGCCTCGGTGAGAACCGCCTCCTCGCCTGCCGGACGATCAGCGCGTGAACGTCCGCCGCCCCCGCCCCCCTCGTCCGGAGAGTCGCCCGTGACCGTCCTCGTCCTCCTGCTCGCCCTCGTGGTCGCCCTGCTCGCCGTGCTGGTCGTCGGCCTGCTGCGCAGCCACGCCGAGATCCTCCGCCGGCTGCACGAGCTCGGCGCCGGCGTCTACGACGAGGCCGCCGACACCGCCCACACCGCCGGCGCCGCCGCCCGCGCCACGGCCACGGCGGGCGGTGTGCGCAGCCCCGTGGAGCTGAAGACCCGTCCGGGCGTACCCGAGCCGCGCCGCGCCGAGGGCATGGTCGCCACCGACGCCCACGACATCAGCGGGCTCACCCCCACCGGCTCGGCCGCCGTGGCCGGCGTGGTCGGCGCGGGCCACACGACGCTGCTGGCGTTCCTCTCGAGCGGCTGCGGCACCTGCGCCGACTTCTGGCGGGCGTTCACCGACGGCGAGGGCACCCGCCTGCCGGGGCGCGACACCCGGCTGGTGATCGTCACCAAGGGGCACGAGGCCGAGAGCGCCTCGGCGGTCGCCGCGCTGGCCCCGCCCGGGGTCACCACGATCATGTCGAGCGACGCCTACGACGCGTACTCGGTGCCCGCCAACCCCTACTTCATCCTGGTCGACGGCCCCTCCGGACGGGTGATCGGCGAGGGTGCGGCGGCGTCGTGGCACCAGGTCGCCACGCTGCTCGGCCAAGCGGCGGCCGACGCCGGCCACGACCTCGACGGCTCGCCGCTGCGCCGCTCCGCTCCCGACGGGCGCATGACCGGCCCCGAGCGGGCGGCCCGCGCCGACGCCGACCTGCTGGCCGCCGGCATCGGCCCCGGGCACCCGAGCCTCTACCCCGACACCCTGGTCGGTGGCGACGACGCCGCCATCCCTGGGTGGGAGCCCGTGCCCGGCGGCCCCGCCGACCGCGGCCAGGGGCAGTGAGGCAGGAGGAGGCGCCATGGCGACCCTGAGCGCCCACGGCCTGAGCGTCACGCCCCCGCTGGGCTGGGACGCCGAGATCTTCACCCGCGCCCTCGACCCGCGGATCATGACGCCCTTCGGTGGGCGCGAGGCGGTGCCGCCCATCGCCCACGTCGCCAACTTCGGGCTGCCGCCGGTCCGGGGCGACTTCGGTGGCGGTGCGGTCGAGCTGATGGAGTCGGGCGCCGTCTTCATCGCCCTGCTCGAGCACGACCCGTCGGAGGCCGGCGCTGCGCTGTTCACCGGCAAGGGGGTGCCCTGGCCGCTGTCGCCCGACGACTTCTCGCCCGCCAACCTCCAACGCCCCATCGGCGGCCAGACCGGCTGCCAGCGCTTCTTCCTGGTCGACGGCCGGCCGTTCTGCCTCTACGTGGTGCTGGGCAGCCACCGGCTGCGCGCCGTGCTGGTGCCCGAGGTCAACGGCGTGCTGGCCTCGCTGCGCTTCGCCTGAGCGGCGCCCCGCCTGAGCGGACCGGCCCGCCTGAGCGGCGCTCCGCCGGGTCGAGCGGCCCGCCCGGGCGGCGGTGCGGAGGGTCGGGCTAGCGTGCGCGGCGATGGGCACCTTCGACGAGGTCTACGAGCGCAGCCTGGCCGACCCGGAGGGCTTCTGGGCCGACGCCGCTGCGGCCATCCACTGGGACGCACCGCCCACCGAGGTGCTCGACGACTCGAACCCGCCGTTCTACCGGTGGTACCGGGGTGGCCGGCTCAACACCTGCTTCAACGCCCTCGACCGGTGGGTCGACGGCGGCGACGGGGTCGACGAGCTGCGGGGCGACCAGCTGGCGATCGTCCACGACAGCCCGGTGACCGGCTCGGTCACCACCTACACCTACGCCGAGCTGCGCGACCAGGTCGCCCGCTTCGCCGGGGTGCTCGCCGGGCTCGGCGTCGAGCAGGGCGACCGGGTCGTGATCTACATGCCGATGGTGCCCGAGGCCGCCGTCGCCATGCTCGCCTGTGCCCGCCTGGGTGCGGTGCACTCGGTGGTGTTCGGCGGCTTCGCTCCCCACGAGCTGGCCATCCGCATCGACGACGCCCGGCCCAAGGTGGTGGTGTCGGCCAGCTGCGGCATCGAGGGCGCCCGGGTCATCGAGTACAAGCCGCTGCTCGACCGGGCCCTCGACCTGGCCGGCTCCAGCGGTCCGCAGCGGTGCGTGATCCTGCAGCGCCCGCAGGCCGAGGCGTCACTCGTCGAGGGGCGCGACCTGTCGTGGTCCGACGCCATGGCCGCGGCCGAGTCCCACCCCTGCGTGAGCGTCGAGGCCACCGACCCGCTGTACGTGCTCTACACGTCGGGCACCACGGGCAAGCCCAAGGGCGTGGTGCGCGACAACGGCGGCCACGCCGTGGCCCTGCGGTGGAGCATGGCCAACGTCTACGGGGTGCGCCCCGGTGAGGTGTTCTGGGCCGCCAGCGACGTGGGCTGGGTGGTGGGCCACAGCTACATCGTCTACGGGCCGCTGCTCGCCGGGTGCACCACGGTGATGTACGAGGGCAAGCCGGTGGGCACCCCCGACCCGGGCGCCTTCTGGCGGGTCGCCGCCCAGCACGGCGTGTCGGTGCTGTTCACCGCGCCCACCGCGCTGCGGGCGATCAAGAAGGAAGACGCCGCCGGCTCGTTCCTCGACGGCCACGACCTCTCCCGGCTGCGGGCGCTGTTCCTCGCCGGTGAGCGCACCGACCCCGACACCTACGAGTGGGCGTGCGCCCTGCTCGGCATCCCGGTCATCGACCACTGGTGGCAGACCGAGACGGGGTGGGCGGTGGCGGCCAACTGCCTCGGCATCGAGCAGCTGCCGGTGAAGCCGGGCTCGCCCACCAAGCCGGTGCCCGGCTACCGGGTGGAGATCCTCGACGAGCTCGGCGCCGAGGTGCCCGCCGGCCACGACGGGGCCATCGCGGTGAAGCTGCCGCTGCCGCCCGGATCGCTCCCGACGCTGTGGAACGACGACGCCCGCTTCGTGTCGTCGTACCTGTCGACCTACGAGGGCTACTACCTCACCGGCGACGGCGGCCGCATCGACGACGACGGCTACCTGTTCGTGATGGGCCGCATCGACGACGTCATCAACGTGGCCGGGCACCGCCTCTCGACGGGCGCCATGGAGGAGATCATCGCCACCCACCCGGCGGTGGCCGAGTGCGCGGTGATCGGGGTGGCCGACGAGCTCAAGGGCCAGATGCCCCTGGGGCTGGTCGTGGTCAAGGACGGCGTCGACGCCGACCCGGCCGAGCTCGAGCGGGAGCTCGTGGCGCTGGTGCGGGGCGAGATCGGCGCGGTGGCCTCGTTCAAGCGGGCGATCGTGGTGCCCCGCCTGCCGAAGACCCGCTCCGGCAAGGTGCTGCGGGCCACCATGCGGGCCATCGCCGACGGGCGCGAGTACGCCGTGCCGTCCACCATCGACGACCCGGCGGTGCTCGACGAGATCGGCGGGGCCCTCGGCCGCAGCTGAGTTCGCCCAGCCCGTCGGTTGGGGCGGTCGTCAGCCGAAGGGGTGGACTCCTGCGTCGGCCAGGGCGGCCCAGGCGAAGCCGACGAGCAGCCCGGCCTGCGCGAGGTCGAGGCCCACGACCACGGCGTCGCGCCGCCACGGCGACCGGCGAAGGTGCGCCACCACCCCGACCACGCCGGTCGGGAGGTACCACAGCCCGTAGATCCCGACGACGACGGCCTGGGTGGTGGTGCCCCAGTGCCACAGCACCGCCCCGGCCGCGGCGACGCCGACCGCGAGGTGGGCGAACCCCAGCTCGCGTCGACCGGGGTCGGCGGGCGCCAGCAACGAGAGCCGCACCATCGCCAGCAGCCCGGCCAGCCCGACCGACAGCAGCGCCACGGGGAGCACGGCATCGACCGGCGACTGGGTGGCCAGCTGGTTGAAGCCCATGACGTAGCCGAGGCCGGCGGCCAGCAGCCCGGCCACCAGGAGCGCGGCGGCAGGGCGCGGGTCGGTGGCGTCGGACATCGTCGAGGAGCTTGTCACGCCCGACCGACCCGCCCGCACTCTCGAACCTGTGCCCGGATCGGTCCCCTGAGGGACCGATCCGGGCACAGGTTCGGGGCTGGAGGCGGGCACAGGTTCGGGCCGGCGGGTGGTCGGTCAGGAGCGGCGGAGCAGGTCGCGCCACGAGCGCCGGGGGGCCAGCTCGTGGGAGCGGGCGGCGCGCAGCCGCTCGGTCCGCAGCTCGTCGACCTCGCCGTCGTCGAGCGGGGCCAGGACGTCGGCCCCGACGACCCACCCCAGCAGCAGATCGGCCAGACGGGGGTTGCGGGCCAGCACCGGTCCGTGCAGGTAGGTGCCCACGACCTTGCCGCACACCACCCCTTCGGTGCCGTCGCCGTTGCCCTCGCCCACCTCCACCGCGGCGAGGGTGGCGCACTCCTGACCGGGCACCGTGCGCCCGGCGTGGTTCTCGAAGCCGGTGAGCACGCCGAGCTCGCATCGCCCCGCGCCGGAGGGGTCGGACGGGTCGGGCACGGCCGCGTCGCGGGTGAGCAGCTCGCCGACCGCACGCGGCCGGTCGACCCGGACGGTGTCGCAGTCGAGCAGGCCCAGGCCGGCCTGATCGGTGCCGGCGGCGTCGGGGAAGCGGTGCCCCAGGATCTGCATGCCGGCGCACACGGCCAGCACCACCGCTCCGGCGTCGACGGCACGGTGCAGCGCCCGGCTCTGGGCCAGCTCCCGGGTCGCCTGGACCTGGGGCCCGTCCTCGCCCCCGCCGACCAGGTAGAGGTCGCACGAGTCGGGTGCTGCCTGGCCCGCCGCCACCGTGACGACGTCGACGGGGATGTCGCGCCAGGCCAGGCGCTGGGCGAGCACCACGGCGTTGCCGCCGTCGCCGTAGGTGCCGAGCAGGTCGGGGAACAGCACGCCGATGCGCACGGCGGAGTCGCGCCGGTCGCCCGAGCCGCTCACGCCGGCCCTCCCACCAGCTCGAGGTACTCCTGGAAGGCCGTGTAGTTGGCGGCCACGTCGACGACCGACCCCGGCTCGTGGCCCGGGGCGGCGGCCGCTCGGGCCACGGCCTCGGTGATGTCGGCCGCCGTCTCGTGCTCGACGCCCGCGTACCGCAGGCGCACGGCGAGGTCGTGGCGGCGCTCGCCGGTGGCCACCACGACCCGGCCAGCGAGCCGCTCGTAGTCGACGTCCCACAGCCACGACGGGTCGTGCCCGTCGGCGATGCGGGCGTTGATGGCGACGACCACCGGGGCCGGAGCCGGCGCCAGCATGTCGATGGCCTCGTGCCAGCCGGCGGGGTTCTTGGCCAGCAGCAGCCGCACGTCGCGGCCCCCGATGCGGGCCACCCGGTAGCGCCCGGCGACCTCCTGCACGGTGCCGGCGGCCACCGCCGCGGCCTGCGGGTCGGCCCCGAGGGCCGTGGCCGCGGCGAGGGCGAACGCGGCGTTGACCCGGTTGACCCGGCCGGGCAGGGCGAGGTCGAGGTCCACGCGGCCGGAGGGAAGGATGACGCCGGTGTCGTCGACGCTGACGTCGGGCTCGGGGCGGGCGAGGTCGCAGGCCGTGCAGCGCCAGGAGCCGGGCTCGAAGGAGATGCGGCCCGAGCAGTTCGGGCAGCCGGCGGCGTCGGAGGTCCACTCCTGGCCGGTGGCGACCCACACCACCGACGGCGCGGCGGAGGCCGCCCACACCACGAGCGGGTCGTCGGCGTTGGCCACCACCCGGGCCGGCGGGGTGGCGGCCAGGGCCTGGTGCCAGCGCTCGGCCAGCTTGCGCACCTCCTGGGTGCGGTCGAGCTGGTCGCGGCTGAGGTTGAGCAGCAGCACCGTGCCGGCGTGGGTGTCGGCGAGCACCGGGGCGACCCAGCGCTCGTCGACCTCGAGCACGGCGGTGGCGTCGGGGTCGGCCGTCCCGAGCGCGGCGACGATGCCCGGCGTCATGTTGGCCCCGAGCGAGTTCGACACGACCGGCCGGTCGGTCCCGAGCGCGGCGACGAGCAGGCGGGTGGTGGTGGTCTTGCCGTTGGTGGCGCTGACGATCAGCACCTCCCGTCCGGCGGTGAGCTGCCCGAGCAGGTCGCGGTCGACGAGCAGGGCGGCACGGCCGCCGATGACGCTGCCCGACCCGAAGTGCACGAGCTTGGACGCCCCGGCGACGGCCCGGCCGGTGGCCACCGCCAGGCGGGCCCGGGCGGGGAGGTGGGTGGTGGGCGAGGTGCGGGCGGGGGGCCGGGCGGGGGAGGGGGAAGTGGACACGGCGCCCGGGATGCTACCGGCGGCCGGCCGCCCGAATAGGTTGCGGGCGTGGCGGGCGGTGACGGCTCGGCGGCCGGTCCGGGCGGGTTGCGACGAGGCGCACGGGTCGCGCTCCTGGCCGTGGCGGCCGTGGTGGCCGTGATGGCCATGGCGATCGCGGCCGTGGGCGTGGTGGCCTGGCGGCGACCTGCCGACCACCGCCCGACCATGGCCATCGTCGGCGACTCCATCACCGAGCAGGCCCGGTCGGTGCTGCGGCGTGAGCTCGGTCACGACTGGCGCCTCCGGGTGGACGGTCGCCCCGGCGCCACCGTCGCCGAGCAGCTCGCCGCGGCCCGCACGCTCGCCGAGGGCGACCCCGCGCAGGTGATCGTCGACCTGGGCACCAACGACGTGCTGCAGGGGCGCTCACCCGACGCTTCCGCCGACGACCTGCGCCAGCTGGTGGCCTCCTTCCCCGACGCCGCGTGCATCCACCTCGTGACCGTGAACGAGGAGATGGTGCTCGGCGAGGCGCGCCTCCAACGCCCGGCCGCCGAGCTGAACACGGCCATCGCCTCGATGGCGGCCGACGACCCGCGCCTCGACGTCGTCGACTGGGCCGAGGCGGTGCGGACCTACCAGGCCGGCCCGCAGCCCGACGGGCCGATCACCTCCGACAGCGTCCATCCCACCGGGTACGGCAAGCAGGTCCTCGCCGGGCTCTACGCCGACGCGCTGGCCGGCTGCCGCGCCGGAGCACCCTCCGCCACCGGCGTGCCGGGGTAGCCGCCATCGCCCCCAGGCGGGCCCGAGATCGTGCCCGCACCTACGATCAGCCCCGATGGAAACCCATGACCCGGTCCGCTACGTCGACCGTCGCGTCGGCGAGCGGCCGCTCCAGCGCACGGCGGCGCTGGTGTCGCTGCTGCTCGCCGCCTTCGCGCTGGTGGAGCTGGTGTGGTTCGCCGTCGACAACGCCCGCTACCTCGTCATCGTGCTGGCCGCCGCCGCCGTGGTGCTCGTCGCGGGGTTCAGCGCCCTCACCTCCACCGGCCCCAGCCGGATGCTGGCGGCGTCGGTCACCGTGGCCGGGATGCTCGTGGTCGTCGGATCCGTCGTCGTGCGGCTCTCGTCGCTCGGCCACGTGCGCTGGACGGGCGTGCTCGGTGCTGTCGCACTGCTGTCGAGCGTGCTGTGCGGGCGCTACGCCCTGCGCGTGCCGCCCCCGCGAGGCGCCGGCGTCTGGGACGTGCCCCCCGGTGGGCCCTCCACCCGCCGTCCGGTGCTCATCGCCAACCCGCTCTCCGGTGGCGGCAAGGTCGGGTCGGCCGGCATCGAGGAGGTCGCCCGGCGCCACGGTATCCGCGTGGTGCTGATGGCACCCGGCGACGACCCGGCCGAGCTGGCCCGCCGGGCGGTCCGCGAGGGCGCCGATGCCCTCGGCATCGCGGGCGGCGACGGCTCGCTGGCGGCGGTCGCCCAGGTGGCGGTCGACCACGACCTGCCGTTCGTGGTCGTGCCCGCCGGCACCCGCAACCACTACGCCGCCGACCTCGGCCTCGATCGCAACGACCCCGCCCGGGCGCTCGCCGCGTTCGTGCGTGGCGAGGAGCACCGCCTCGACTACGCCACGGTCAACGGCCGGATGTTCCTCAACAACGTCTCCCTCGGCGCCTACGCCGCGGCGGTCGAGCAGCCCGAGTACCGCGACGCCAAGCTCGAGACCACCTTGCGGCTGCTGCCCGAGCTGGTGGCCAAGGGCGGCCCGTGCTTCGACCTGGGCGTCGAGGTGCCCGGCCAGGGGCGCTGGGACAGCGCGGCGCTCATCCAGGTCTCCAACGGGGTGTACGAGATGGCCGTGGGCGCCTTCGGCCGACGCATGAGCCTCGACGCCGGCGAGCTGGGAGTGGTGGCGGTCGACGTCAACCACGCCGGCGACCTGGCCGCCATCACCGTGCTCGCCGCGGCCCGCCACCCCGAGCGCCACGCCGGCGTGTGGCCCTGGTCGACCGGGCACCTCACGGTGACCTCGGGCCAGGAGCGCCTGTCGGCCGGGGTCGACGGCGAGCACGTCGTCCTCGAGCCGCCGCTCGAGCTGGTCTCGGTGCCCCGCGCCCTGCGGGTCCTCGTGCCCGAGGGGACACCGGTGGGCCTCGCCAACCAGCACCTCGGGGCCAACGGCACGGTGAGCGGGCTGCTCGAGGTGGCCTTCAACGTGGGCGGCGGGCCCAGTGGCGACTAGACCGTTCGGGTCCGGCGGCCGCTCGGACGGCTGATCCGCACCGGGAGGGACGACGCCACGTGGACGACTTCGGAGCACGCAGCGGGGCCGCACTGGTCACCGGCGGCACGGGCGGCATCGGCGCGGCCATCTGCCGCATGCTGGCCGAGCGGGGGAGCGACGTGGCGTTCACCTACCGGGCCAACGCCGCCGCCGCCGACGAGCTCGCCGCCGAGCTGCGGGCGCTGGGAGCGCAGGTGACGGCGACCGCGGTCGACCTGAGCCACGAGGCGGCGGCGGGCGCCGTGGTGGACGACACCGTCGAGCGCCTCGGCGGGATCCACACCCTGGTGCACGCCGCCGGCCCCACCGTGCCCCAGGTCCACCTGAGCCGGGTGGCGCCGTCGGCCTACCGGGCCCAGCTCGAGGGCGAGGCGGTGGCGTTCTTCAACGTGGTCCAGCCCGCCCTGGCCGCCCTGCGCCAGTGCGCCGGCAGCATCGTGGCGGTCACCACCGCCGCGACCCGGCGCTACCCGGTGCGTGACGGCCTCTCGTCGGGCACCAAGGGCGCCATCGAGGCGGTGGTGCGGGCGCTGGCCGCCGAGGAGGGGCGCTTCGGCGTCCGCGCCAACTGCGTGGGCCCGGGGATGCTCACCGACGGCATGGCGCAGCGGCTCATGGCCTCGGGCGACCTCGACGAGGCCGCCCTCGAGATCACCCGGCGCAACATCCCGCTGCGGCGTTTCGGCGACGCCGTCGACATCGCCGAGGCGGTGTGCTTCCTGGCCTCCGACCGGGCCGACTTCGTGAGCGGCCAGATGCTCGACGTCGACGGCGGCTACGGCGTGTAGGTCCGTCCTCCGTGGGCGACGGCGGCTACGCGGCGTCGGCGTCTGCTCGCTCCGCGGCGTCCTCGTCGGTCCCCAGGCCTGACACGGCCCAGTCGATGGTGCGCACGAGCGCCCGGGCGGCGGGTTGCACGAGCACCGGGTCGACCCCCGGCGCCAGTGGCAGCCACAGCTCGCGCCGGGCCCACGACGGCAGCAGCCCCACCGCGGCCGGGGCGATCACCGCGTAGGCGGGACGGGCCGCGAGGGGCAGCGGCGGCACCATCAGCCAGCGGGCGGCGTCGCGGGCGTGGGCGCCGCCGCGCAGCTCGGGCCGCACCGACCGGAAGTACGAGCGCAGCTCGGCCACCGTGCGGGCAGGCGGCTCGCCCCCGAGCTTCTGGCACAGCACGGCCATCTCGGCCACGTAGCGGTCGGCGTCACCGGGGGAGAGCGGCTCGGCGCCGTAGCGCTGGTAGGCCCGCAGGAAGCTGTCGACCTCGGCGTGGTGCACCCACGCCACCAGGTGCGGGTCGGACGCCGCGTACGGCCGGCCGTCGGGCGCCGTGCCCACCACGCTGGCGTGCACCCGCTTGACCATGGCGATGGCCCGCTCGGCCTCCTGGGTGGTGCCGTAGGTGGTGGTGGCGACGTAGAGGGCGGTGCGGTACAGGCGCCGGTTGGGATGGCGGCGGTAGTCGGAGTGGTCGTGCACGCCGGCCATGGCCAGCGGGTGCAGCATCTGCAGCAGCAGCGCCCGCAGCCCACCGACGAACATGGCGGCGTCGGCGTGCACCCGCCAGGTGACGCTGTCGGGGCCGAACAGGCCCGCGTCGCCCTCGACGGGACGGCTCAGGTCCCGGACGGGCTCCCGGTCGCCGGCGATGATGCCGCGCACGCTGCGCCCCAGGTGGGAGCGAACGTTGGCGACGGCGGAGTCGACGGCGCCGCAGACCAGGCCTCCGACCGCGCCGCCGAGCGAGCTGGCCGGCGAGACCACTGGGCTGGTCACCCGTGCGAGGGGGAGTTCCATCACGCCGCCGAGGATAGGGCCACCCGCCGGTCGGACGTGATGTCGGGCGTCGGAGATCACGCCCGCGCCCGCTGAGGCGGTGCTGTGGTTGACGCTCGAGGCCCCGTGTGGTTCGGTGGCGGGACAACGCAACTCCCGCTGCGGGGGAAGCCGGTCGAAGCCCGGCGCTGACCCGCAACCGTAGGTGGCCCATCTGCTCGCCGCAGGGGCCGCGAGCCGGAATGCCCGCGGCGGGGGATGCTCCACCGAGGACCCGTCGTCGGACTGCGGGAGGTGGGGCTCGGTCGGGCCGGCCCGGACGGGGCGGCCGGGGTCGGGCTCCCCGCCCGCCCGGAAGGACCACCGTGCACCAGCCCCGAGACCGAAGCCCCCGGCTCGCACCGCGCGCGCCCGGCCGGCGGGCGGGGGTGCGGGCCGTGCTCGCCGCGGTGGCCGCGGTCGCCGGGCTGCTCGCTGGCGTGGGCCTGCTCGTGCCCGGTGCCGCGCCGGCCGCCGCCGCGTCGAGCTGCTCGGGGCCGCTGGACGTGGGGGAGATCCGGGTCGTGATGGTCGTCGACGGTGGCGACGGCGGCCCTGCCGCGTCGGCCACCTGCCTGGTGGTGCCCGCCGGCACCTCCGGCGCCCAGGTCCTCGCTCGCCGGGCCGCCCAGCTCGGCCGGCCGTCGCCTCGCTACGCGGGGAGCGGGCTGCTGTGCGGGGTCGACGGCTACCCGGCGTCGGGCTGCCCGGTGAACGACGGCGGCACCTACGCCTACTGGGCCTACTTCAACGGCAGCGGCGGGGGCTGGTCCTACGGCCACGACAACCCGTTCGTCCGCCGCATGGGCGACGGCGAGATCATGGGCTGGCGCTACACCGCCGGGTCGCGCGACGGCGAGGCCCCGGCACCGGCGATCGCCCCGAGCCCGTCGTTGTTCCCGCCGCTCGCCCCGCCGACCACGACGGCGCCCGCTCCCGTCCCCTCGCTCGCCCTGCCCCGTCCCGGAGGCGACGGTCCGACCGGCTCGGCGGCCAGCGGGACCGGCGTGGGTGGGGGCGCGCCGGGGGCGAGCGGGACGGGCAACTCCACGGCCGCCGGCGCCGACCCCGCGGGATCGGCCGGTGGCGACGCCGCCGCCCCCACCGACACCGCAGCCGGTGACCCCGGCACCTCTCCCGACGCTTCGGCCGGCACCGCGGCCGCCACCACCGCACCGGGGGGCGGGCCCGAGGACCTGGCCGCCGCTCCGGCCAGCTCCGCCGACGGTGGTGCGGGGCGCTGGCTCGGCGTGGCCATCGCCGTCGCGGCAGCGGGCGCCCTGTCGATCGGCGCCGTGGCACGCCGACGCTCCCGGGCCCGTCCGTGAGCCGGCGGCGCAGCAGCCCGGGCAGCCGGCCGCGGCGGCTGCTGCACCCGGGCGCGTGGTGGGCGTGGGCCGTCGGCCTGGCGGTGGTGGCGCTGCGCACCACCAACCCGCTGCTGCTCGGGCTGGTGCTCGCCGTCCTCGCCTACGTCGTCGCCGCCCGCCGCAGCGACGCGCCCTGGGCCGGCTCGTTCGCGGTGGCGCTGAAGCTCGGCGTGGTCGTGATCGTGGTCCGCATGCTCTTCCCGGTGCTGTTCGGCAACCGCGTGCCGGGCACGACGCTGTTCACCCTCCCGTCGGTCACCCTCCCCGACTGGGCCGCGGGGGTGAGCATCGGCGGCCCCGTCACCGCCGAGCTGCTCGTCGGCGCCTTCTACCAGGGCCTCCGCCTGGCGGTGGTGATCGCCTGCGTGGGCGCGGCCAACTCCTTGTGCAGCCCGTCTCGCATGCTGCGGTCGCTCCCCAACGCCCTCTACGAGGCCGGGGTGGCCATCACCGTGGCGCTCACGTTCGCTCCCCAGCTGGCGGTGATGTCAAGCCGGGTGCGCGAGGCCCGACGCCTGCGGGGTCGAGCGACCTCCGGGCCGGGAGCCTTCGCCTCCTCGCTCGTGCCGGTGTTCGAAGGCGCCCTCGAACGGGCGGTGCTGCTGGCGGCGTCGATGGACTCCCGCGGCTACGGCCGCCACGGCCGGGCGCCGGTGCGGGTGCGGCGAGCCGCGGCGGCGCTCACCCTCGGCGGGCTGGTGCTGTGCGGGATCGGCGCCTACGGGGTGCTCGACGCCAGCGTGCCGCTGGTGCTGCGGGCCCCGGCGCTGGTCGCCGGCGGGTTGGCCCTCGCCGGCTCGCTCGTGCTCGGCGGCCGCCGCTCCGACCGCACCCGCTACCGCCCCGACCCGTGGGCCGGCGAGGAGTGGGCCGTGCTGGGCAGCGCCGCGGCGGCGGTGGTGGGGGTGATCGCCTCGGGGTGGGCCGGCTCGGCCCTCGACCCGTCGGTCTACCCGCTGGAGGTGCCCCAGCTGCCGGTGGCGGCCGCCGTCGGCGTGCTCGTCGCCGCCCTTCCCGCATGGGTCGCTCCCGAGCCGCCGTCGCTGGCCTCGGTCGCCGCCCCGCCGGCGCTGGAGGTGGCGGCGTGATCCGCTTCGACCACGTCACCTTCACCTACCCCGGAGCGGAGCGGCCGACGCTGGCCGACGTCGACCTCGTCGTGCCCGAGGGCGAGCTGTGCCTGGTCGTGGGCACGACCGGCTCCGGGAAGTCGACCCTGCTGCGAGCGGTGAACGGGCTGGTGCCGCGCTTCTCGGGCGGCACGCTGCTCGGCCGGGTCGAGGTCGACGGGCGCAGCACCGAGGCGGTCCCACCCCGGGAGCTGGCCGACGTGGTGGGCTTCGTGGGCCAGGACCCGGCGGCCGGCTTCGTCACCGACATCGTCGAGGACGAGCTGGCCCACGTCATGGAGAACCTCGGCGTGGCGCCCGACGCCATGCGCCGGCGGGTCGAGGACGTGCTCGACCTGCTCGGCCTGCACGAGCTGCGCCACCGACCGCTGGCCACGCTCTCCGGCGGCCAGCAGCAGCGCGTCGCCATCGGGTCGGTGCTGACCGCCGGCCCGCGGGTGCTGGTGCTCGACGAGCCCACCTCGGCCCTCGACCCCGGCGCCGCCGAGGAGGTCCTCGCCGCCCTGACCCGCCTGGTGCACGACCTCGGCATCACCGTGCTGCTCGCCGAGCACCGCCTCGAACGGGTCGTGCAGTACGCCGACCGGGTGGTGGTCCTGCCCGCTCCGGGCCGGCCCGTGGTGGTGGGTGAGCCGGGCGTGGCGCTGGCCGACGCGCCGGTCGCGCCGCCCGTGGTGGAGCTCGGTCGCCTCGCCGGCTGGTCGCCGCTGCCGCTGTCGGTGCGCGACGCCCGCCGGGCCGCCGCCGACCTGCGCGCCCGCCTGGCGCCGCTCGCCCCCGACGCCCCGGTCGCCTCGCCCGCTCGCCCCCGCCCGGCCGGGAGAGGGCCGGCGCTGGCCCGGGTCGAGGGGCTCCACGGTGGCTACGGCGCCGTGCGGGCCCTGCGAGGGGTCGACCTCGAGCTGCACGCCGGCGAGGTCGTGGCCCTCATGGGGCGCAACGGCGCGGGGAAGTCCACGCTGCTGGCCCACCTGGTGGGCCTGCGCCCGCCCGAGCGGGGCAGCGTCCAGGTCGGCGAGGCCGAACCTCATCGGCTGGCGGCCCGGGAGGTGGTGCGCTCCGCCGGGCTGGTGCCCCAGGAGGCCGGTCTCCTGCTCTACCACGACACCGTCGCCGCCGAGTGCACCGCCGGCGACCGCGACGCCGACCTCGCCCCCGGCGCGACCCGGGCGGTGCTCGACCGGCTCGTCCCGGGCGTCGATCCCCGCGCCCACCCCCGCGACCTGTCCGAGGGGCAGCGGCTGGCCCTGGCCCTCGCCGTGGTGCTGGCCGCCGAGCCGCCGCTGGTGCTGCTCGACGAGCCGACCCGCGGCCTGGACTACCCCGCCAAGCGCCGGCTGGTGACGGTCCTGCGCGAGCTCGGCGCCGAGGGGCGGGCCGTGGTGCTGGCCACCCACGACGTGGAGGTGGTGGCCGAGGTGGCCGATCGGGCGGTGGTGCTGGCCGAGGGCGAGGTGGTGGCCGACGGCCCGGCGCGCGAGGTCGTGGTGCACTCACCGGTGTTCGCGCCCCAGGTGGCCAAGGTGATGGCGCCCGAGCCGTGGCTCACCGTCGGCGAGATCGCCGCCGCCCTCGAGCTGCCGGCCGGCACCGGGAGCGCGTCGTGACCGCCGCCGCGCCAGCGGCGACCGGCGGCACCACCCGGGCTCTTCGTCTGCGCGCCCGTTCGTGCCTGTTGCTGGTGGCCTGCTCGGTGATCGGCGTGGTCGCCTTCGGGTGGCCGCTGCTGGCCGAGCCCTACGGGTCGGCCGCCACCGCCCACGCCGCCGACGCCCCGTGGCTGCTCGCCGTGCTGCTGCCGTTGCTGCTCGCCGTCGTGCTCGCCGAGCTGGCCGAGGGCGAGCTCGACGCCAAGGCCGTGGCCCTGCTCGGCGTGCTGGCCGCGTGCGGCGCCGCGCTGCGGCTCCCGAGCGGCGGGGTGGCCGGGTTCGAGCCGGTCTTCTTCCTGCTCGTGCCGGCCGGCCGGGTCCTCGGCCGGGGCTTCGGCTTCGTGCTGGGCGCGCTCACCCTGTTCGTCTCGGCGCTGCTCACCGGCGGGGTGGGCCCGTGGCTGCCGTTCCAGATGCTCGGCGCGGCGTGGATGGGCTTCTTCGCCGGCTGCCTGCCCCCGGTCCGCGGCCGGGCCGAGGTCGCCCTGCTCGCCGCCTACGCCGCCGGCGCCGCGCTGGCCTACGGGTTCCTGCTCAACCTGTCGTTCTGGCCCTACGTCGCCGGCTCCGACAGCGCGCTGTCGTTCGTGCCGGGTGCGGGCCTCGCCGAGAACCTCCGGCACTTCTGGGCCTTCCACCTGGCCACCTCGCTCGGCTTCGACATCCCCCGCGCCGTGTTCACCGCCGGTTTCCTCGTCGTCGCCGGCCGCCCGATCCTGAACGCCCTGCGCCGCGCCTCGCGCCGGGCGGCGTTCGGTGCGCCCGTGACGTTCTCCGAGCCGTCATAGGTTGGGCCGATGGCCCCCGTCGTCTTCGTCACCCGCCCCTTGCCCGAGCCCGGCGTCACCGGGCTGCGCCGCGCCGGCTTCGACGTGCGGGTCAACCCGCACGACCGCCCGCTGGCCCGGACCGACCTGCTGGCCGGCGTCGCCGAGGCCGACGCCCTGCTGGCCATGCTGAGCGACAAGGTCGACGCCGAGCTGCTCGACGCCGCGCCCCGCCTGCGGGTCGTGGCCAACTACGCGGTGGGCTTCGACAACGTCGACGTGGCCGAGGCCCGCCGCCGCGGCGTGGAGGTCACCAACACCCCCGACGTGCTCACCGAGGCCACCGCCGACCTGGCGTGGGCGCTGCTGCTGGCCGCGGCCCGCCACCTGGGCGAGGGGGAGCGGATGGTGCGCGCCGGGGAGTGGACCGGGTGGGGGCCCTCGCAGCTGGTCGGCCAGCCCGTCGCCGGGCGGACCCTCGGCATCGTCGGCATGGGCAGCATCGGGCGGGCGGTCGCCCGGCGGGCCCGGGGCTTCGCCATGCCGATCGTGTACTTCAACCGGCACCGCGCCGAGCCCGAGGTCGAGCACGAGCTCGGCGCCCGGTACCTGCCGCTCGACGAGCTGCTCGCCACGGCCGACGTGGTGACCCTCCACGCCCCGCTCAACGACGAGAGCCGCCACATGATCGGGGCCGACCGGCTCTCCCTCATGAAGCGGACCGCCGTGCTGGTCAACACCGGCCGGGGCCCGCTGGTCGACGAGGCGCCGTTGGTGGTCGCCCTGCGCGAGCGGCGCATCGCCGCGGCCGGCCTCGACGTCTACGAGCACGAGCCTCGGCTCAGCGCCGGCCTGGCCGAGCTGCCCAACGTGGTGCTCGCCCCGCACCTCGGCTCGGCCACCACCACGGCGCGCGCGGCGATGGTGGAGCTGTGCGCCGAGAACATCGCCGCCGTGCTGGCAGGGCGTCCGGCCCTCACGCCGGCGCCCGGTCCGCCCCTGTCGCCCCGTCAGGGGTGAACGGCCGGGCCGGGACCGGCCGGGCCGGCCGAGAGGCCCACCCGGACGCGGGGCCGGCTCAGAACGACAGGCCCACCCGTCGCTCGCACCACGCCCACAGCCGCTCGCGCTCGCCGTCGGGGGTGTGGGTCCAGGGCACCTTGGTCGTGGGCCGGCGGTGGCGGTCCAGCCAGAAGCCGCCGCTCGGGCCGAGCTGGTCGGCCGGGGCCCCGGCCAACCACACCAGGGTGTCGGCGCCCTGGTCGGGAGTGCGCAGCACGGGCCGGGCCAGGGCGTGGAAGCCGGGCAGGCCCTCGACCACGCCGGGCGTGTCGGCCCAGCCCGGGTGCAGGGCGTGGAAGGCCACGGCGGCCGGCGCCCGGCGGGCCCACTCCTCGGTGAGCTCGACCTGGGCCCGCTTGGCCCGGGCGTAGGCGCGCACGCCGTCGTAGTGCTCGGGGGCCATCTCCAGGTCGTCGACCGACAGCCGCTCGGCGTACATCCCGCCGGACGACACGGTGAGCACCCTCCCGCCGCCACCGGCCTCGAGCAGCGGCACCAGCAGGTGGGTGAGCAGGAACGGGCCGTAGACCTGGGCGGCCACCGTGACCTCGATGCCCTGGGGCGAGGCGGTCCACTCGCGGGTCAGCGCGCCGGCGTTGTGCACCAGCACGTCGACGCGGCCGTGGGTGCTGGTCACGTCGTCGGCCACCTCGCGGACGGCGTCGAGGTCGGACAGGTCGGCGACGCTGGTGGTGACGCGGGCACCGTCGCCGCGCAGCTCGGCGGCCACGTCGCGGACCTTGTCGAGGTCGCGACCGACGAGGTGGAGGTCGGCGCCGAGGCCACCCAGGCGGTGGGCCGAGGCCCGGCCGATCCCGGAGGTGAACCCGGTCAGGACCACCACCTGGCCGTCGAGGCGCGCCGGCGGGTCGTCGTCCCACCGGTACAGGAACCGGCGGGCCTGGTAGCCGGCCCGGCTCCAGCTCGGCGCGATGGCGAGCTCCAGGGCGGCGTCGACCAGCCCGGCGAAGGGCAGGGCGGGCGGATCGCCAGGGGTGGTGGTCATGGCACGGACACCCTTCCCGGACCGGTCGCGTGCTGCGGTCCGGCCCCCACCTTCGCGCTCCGGCGCCTGGCGCTACGACGCCCCCCGGCGGGCGGCGGCCAGGCGGTCGAAGACCTCGATCAGCTCCGGCGCGGTGGAGGTCACCTCGTCGGCCCCGAGGGCCCGCCCCGCCTCGACCGCGCGGACCGCCCGGCCGCCGAGGACCACCGGGCAGTCGAGCTCGGCGTGGATCGCCGCCACCGCCTCGGCGATGTTGCTCTCGTTGCCGCTGCTGGTGGCGCTGATGCCCACGCCGATCAGCCGGTCGGCCGCCCGGGCGGCGTCGACGAACGACCAAGCCGGGGTGTCGGCCCCGAGGTCGACGACCACGAAGCCCTCGCCGCGCAGCAGGTCGGCGGCCAGCGCCACCGGCACGCCGTGGTGGTCGCCGGGCGGTGCGCCGACCACGACCGTGCCCCGCTTGCGCCCGCGCCGGCTGAAGCGGGGGCCCAGGCGGCCGATGATCCGCAGCATCACGACCGACGCCCGGTGCTCGTCGGCGACCGTCACCCGCCCCGCGGCCCAGTCGTCGCCGATGCGGGCCATGGCCGGGGCCAGCACCTCCAGGTACATCTGCTCGGGCTCGACCCCCGCGGTGAGCGCGCTCTCGATGATCGCCCAGGCGCCGGCCTCGTCGCCGTCGAGGAGCCGGCTCTGCAGGCGCACGTCGTAGTCGTGGCGGCGCCGGCGCCCCCCTCCGGGACCAGCCGGCGGCGGGCCGCCCACGCTCGCCGTGCCCGCCGCCCCCGAGCGCAGCGCGTCGACGTCGCGGACCTCGACCCGCCACTCGGCCCCCACCTTGGTGGCCGGGAGCCGTCCGGTGCGCACGTAGCGGTAGGCGGTCATGTAGTGCACGCCGAGGCGCTCGGCGGCTGCGTTGAGGGTGATGGTCTCGCTGGGCACGGCACCTCGCGGCGCGACGGTCGGCCGCGGTCGGCCGATTCAGCACTGAACGTACCGCTGCACCCGGCGCGATGAGGGGTCCTGGCGGCGATCTCCACCGGCTGGCCTGGCGGCGCGGGCGGGTCGTCGCCCACCCGTCGGTCCAGAGGGCTGGCGGGCCGCCGGTACGGTGAACGCCGCATGACGACCAGCTACCGACCTCAGGTGGCCTCGGCCTTCGAGGTCCTGGCCGAGGGCCTCGCCCCGTTCGTCGACGGCCGCATGTCGGCGCTCGAGCCCGGTGACGACTGGATCCTCACCGCGGCGGGCAAGCTGGGCAAGCGCCGCGACGTGCTCGTGTCGCTGGTCGACCCGCACTTCCAGCTGGAGGTCATCAACCGCTGGTGGGGGCCGGCGTTCTCGCCGGTGCTGCCGGAGTCGGTCCGCCCGGTGGTCACCGACCTGCGCACCGCCCGCAACCACTGGGCCCACCCCGACCCCGACCACCCGTTCGACGTCGACTACGCCCTGCGGGTGCACCGCTGGGCCGAGGAGCTGCTGCGGGCGGCCGGCGCGACCACGGAGGCCGATCGCCTGGTGGAGCTGGCGGAGTCGCTGCGGTGGGACTCCCTGCACGACCAGGCCCGCCAGTCCGGCCAGCCCGAGGCCGAGGTGCTGTTCGAGGAGCTGGTGCGCCTCGAGGCCGAGCAGGAGGCGCTCAACGAGCAGCTGGAGGAGGCGAGGAAGGCGGCCACCAGCGCCGCCGGGCGCTCCCGGGCCATGTCCCGCCAGCTGGCCGAGCTGCAGGCCCAGTACGCCGCGGTGGCCGGGCTGCGCGACGACTACCTGGCCCTGCAGCGCCAGCTCGACGCGGAGCGCACCGTGCGGGAGGCCACCCAGAGCGACACCGGCGAGCTGCGCCAGCGCCTCGACCAGACGGCCGAGGCGGCCCGGCGCCTGCAGACCGAGGCCGAGGTGCTGCGGGCCGAGCTCGACCGCACCCGTGACGAGATGGCCGTCCTCGACCCGGTCGAGACCGAGATCGGGCGACGGTGGGTGTGGCTGGTGACCGTGCTCATCGTGGTGCTCGGCGTGCTGATCGCCCTCGTCGGCTACACGCCCCGGTAGGGCCGGGCGACCGCAGGCGGCCGGGTCAGGTCCGGGGCACGCGGCGCGACCGGCTGGCCAGCTTGCCGACCAGGGCGGTCTTCTCGGCCAGCTCGATGTCGTCGAGCACCCCGGCGCGGTGCAGCTCGACGATGGCCCGCAGCAACGCCCGGTCGTCGAGCGTGGGCAGCACCGGCTCCGGTGGGCACAGCCGCAGGATGGCGGCCCGGGCTTCCTCGGCGGCCTCGGGTCGGAGGCCCTTGATCACCATGTCGGTGGCGGTGCGGGTGTGCACGACGAGCACGGCGCTGGTGAGGCGGCGCTGGACCTGCACGTCGACGATGTCGGACAGGACGAGGTGGCGGCGCAGGCCGCCGTGGCGGTCGCGCAGCTCCAGCCGGTCGGTGAGGACCACCAGCTGGTCGCCGATGCGGTCGACGTCGGTGGCCAGCACGGTGGGGCGCAGCTCGAGCAACGGTCGCTCGCCACGTGAGCGCTTGGCGGCGGCCGCGGCGAGCACGCCGGTGGTGACGGCGGCCGGTCCACCGGTCGGCACGGGCACCCCGGCGGGCCGGAAGGACCGGGCGCCGCTGGGGGCCGTCGCCTCGGTGGGCGGCGGGGGTGACGGTGGCGCGGGCGGCGGGGGAGGGGGCGGTGGCGGAGCAGCCGCCTCGGGGGCCGGGGGCTGCTGCGCGGCGACCGACGGGGGCGCGGGCGGCGGGACGGTCAGGCCCAGCGCCCGGGCGGCCGCCCGGCTCCGCAGCGGGGCCAGCACCTGGGCGTCGGCGCGCGACGCTCGCTCACGCGCCGCGAGCTGGGCGGCGAGGGCGTCGTCGTCCGAGAAGGGGTGTGCAGGCACCACGTTTGTCTCATCGGCCTCCACGCGCCGATGATTGAGCGCTCGTTGTGGACCGAGGAGCTCCCATGACCGACGCCGTGCAGCCCGAACGCCCCGAGGACGAGGGCCTCCGCGAGCCCGAACTGCCCCAGGTCGACATCGAAGGGGCCCGTCTCCTGGCCAACGAGGCCCGTGAGCGGCTCCACGCCGACGGCTTCGACGACGCCCAGGTCGACGCCTGGGTGCGGGTCTACTTCGAGCAGGGGCACGAGGGCACGGTCGAGGGCCTGCTGGCCTTCATCGAGGCCGAGCAGGCCGCCGGTCGCACCCCCTGACCCCGGGATCGGTCAGCTCGGGCGCAGGCGGTGGACGAGCGCCGGCAGCGAGGAGATCACCTCGACGTCGAGCTCGCCGGCCAGCCAGGTGCGGTTGCGGCGGTGGAGGTCGTCGGCCGGTTCGAAGCGGTTGAGGTAGACGAGCGGGGTGGCGACGTGCGCGCCCCGGTCCATCGCCTCCAGGCTGAGCCTGACGCTGTTGATGGTGCCGAGCCCGGCGTCGGCCACCAGCAGGGCGAGGTCGGGCTGCAGCTCCTCGAGCAGGGTGATGGCGTCGCCGTCGATCGCCTGGGGCGAGCGGACGCCGCCGGCCGTCTCGAGCAGGCCGATGTCGGGGGGCGGGACGGGCCAGACCGTCTCGACCACCAGGTCGGCGATGGTGAACGGGGGGCGGCCCAGCACGTCGGCGGCCATCGGCGGCGCCATGGGGACCGTGTACCAGCGGTGGCGGGGGCACACGTCGGTGGGCTCCTCGCCGGTTGCGCCGGCCAGCACGTGGGCGTCGGTGGTGCGGTCGTCGGGCCCGAACGACTGCGCCGGCTTGCGGGCCGACACCTCGTGGCCCTCGGCGCGCAGGTCGCGCAGGAGGTGGGCGCTCACCCACGTCTTGCCCACCTCGGTCCCCGTGCCGAGCACGACGACGAGCTGGCGCGGCCGCCCGCCCGTCATCGCCGTCCTCCCGTGGCCCGGACCGTGCTGGCTGGCGTCGACGACTCCGACGACGCCAGCACCGCCAGCGCCGCCAGCGCCTGTCGCAGGCGGTCGACCTGCTCGTCGGTGTGGGCTGCCGACAGGGCGACTCGCAGCCGGCTGGTGCCGGGCGCCACGGTCGGGGGGCGGATGGCCGGCACCCAGATGCCCTCGGCCAGCAGCGCCTCCGACGCAGCCACGGCCGCCGCCTCCTCGCCGAGCACGACGGGCACGATCGGGGTGGGGTGGCCGGGGTGGATGCGCTCGACGTGGGTGCGGAGGCGATGGCGCAGCTCGTCGCCCTCGGCCGAGACGACGACGCCGATGGCGGCGAGGGCGGCCGCCGCGTCGGCGGGGCTCGGCGCGGTGGTGAAGATGTAGCTCCGAGCCCGGTTCACGAGCAGCTCGACGATGGGGAGGGGCCCGGCCACGAAGCCACCGAGGGCGCCGAGGGTCTTCGACAGCGTGCCCACCTGGACGATCGGCGGGCCTGCCGGCGCGCACCTCGCCGGTGGCCGGGCCTGCAGCACCGAGTGGGCCTCGTCGAGCACGAGCAGGGCGTCGTGGGCGGCGCACAGCGCCATGAGCGCCTCGACGGGCGCCACGTCGCCGTCCATGGAGAACACGGCGTCGCTCACCACCACCTGGCGCTCGGCGCCGGGCTCGGCGAGCGCCGCAGCGAGGGCGTCGAGGTCGACGTGGCGGTAGGGGCGCAGCTCGGCGCCGTTGGCCCGCGCCATGCGGCACCCGTCGATGATCGAGGCGTGGTTCAGCTCGTCGGAGTGCATCCGCACCCCCGGCCCGCCGAGGGTGGCGAGCAGCCCGAGGTTGGCGGCGTACCCGGTGGGGAACACCACGGCGGCCTCGGTGCCCCGCCATCCGGCCAGGGCCGCCTCCAGGTCGTGGTGCACGGGACGGGACCCGACCACCAGGCGAGACGCGCCCGCTCCGGTGCCCCACCGCTCGACCGCCTCGGTGGCCGCGGCCTTCACCGCCGGGTGCTGGGACAGGCCGAGGTAGTCGTTGGAGGCGAAGGACACCACCTCGCGCCCGGTGGCGGTGAGGCGCCCGGCGGGCCCGGCGGCGTCGAACGAGCGCGGCTCGCGCCACTGCCCGGCGGCGCGCACGGCCTCGGCCTGCTCGACGGTCCAGGCGTCCCATCGGCTGCTGCCGGACCGGTTCACGTGCCGCACACCTCGTCGACCGCCTCGCCCAGCACCTCCACGATGCGCTCGATCTCCGCCGGTGTCGAGCTGAGCAGCGGCATGAGCACGACGACGTCGCCGAGGGGCCGCAGCAGCACGCCGCGCCGCACCGCGGCCGCGCACACCAGCCGACCCCACCGCAGCCCGTCGCTGGGGGGCGCCAGCTCGACGCCGGTCATGAGCCCGCGCCGCCGCACCTCGGCCACCACCCCCGATCGTTCGCCGGCGAACTTCTCCAGCAGGAGACCCAGCTGGGCGGCCCGCTCGCGCACGTTGGCCAGCACGTCCCACTCGTCGAGCAGCTGCAGGTGGCGCCGGGCCACCGCGGCAGCGAGCGCGTTCCCGGAGAACGAGTGCCCGTGGTAGAAGGTCTTCTCGCTCAGGTCGGGGCCGAGGAACGCCCGGTAGACGCGCCGGGTGGCGACGGTGGCGGCCATGGGCAGGTAGCCGCCGGTGAGGCCCTTGCCGATGCACATGAGGTCGGGCCGCAGCCGGCACTGCTCCGACGCGAACAGGGTGCCGGTGCGGCCGAAGCCGGTGGCGACCTCGTCGGCGACGAGCAGCACCCCGTGCTCCCGGCAGGCGTCGCCCACCCGCTCCACCGAGTCCGGGTCGGTGACCCACATGCCCGCCGCGCCCTGCACCAGCGGCTCGAGCACCACCGCGGCCAGCTCGTCGGCGTGGGCCGTGATGAGCGAGACCGCGGTGTCGGCCCAGCCGGGGTCGTCGTAGCCGGGCGCCCGCAGCACGCCGAACCGCAAGGGGTCGAAGACGTCGGTGCCGAACCCGCCGGCACCGAGGGAGATGCCGCCGACGGTGTCGCCGTGGTAGGCGCCGCCCAGGGCGAGGTAGCGCGTGCGGCCCGCGACGCCCTGGTTCGCCCAGTACTGGAAGGCGATCTTCAGCGCCTGCTCCACCGCCGCCGCGCCGTCGGAGGCGAACAGGAAGTGCGGCTCGGAGACCGGCACGCGCGGCGCCAGCGCCTCGGCCAGCTCGATGGTGGCCCGGTTGCCGTTGCCCAGCAGCGTGGTGTGGGCCACCCGGTCGAGCTGCTCGCGCACGGCCTGGTCGAGCTCGGGCACCCGGTGGCCGAGCGTGGTGACCCACAGCGACGAGATGGCGTCGAGGTAGCGGCGGCCGTCGACGTCGATCAGCTCGTGGCCCTCGGCGGACTCCACGATCACCGGCTGGTTCTCGGCGTAGCAGGACATCTGGGTGAACCCGTGCCAGACGACCGCAGCGTCGCGGTCGACCCAGCGGTCGTGCGCGCTGGTGAGGTGCGCCTCGTCGGTGGCGGGCCCGTCGGTCACCCGGACAGCTTCGCGCTCGCGCCTTGGGGGTGGTGCCGCCGCCGCCACTCCTCGATGCGCTCGCCCATGGGGCTCGACGGTGGCCCGTCGACGAAGGGCCACAGCTCCTCGGCGATGCCCCGCCAGTTGGCCGTGGCGTGCAGCTCGCCGAACAGGGCGTACAGGCCGAGGTTGATGCGCTGGATGATCACGAAACTGCTCGGGAGGTTGGCCGCCTTCTGCATGACGGCGTAGGGGCCGGTGGTGTCGAAGAAGCGCCGCACCGTCTCCGAGGCGTACTCGGGCGAGATGGTGTAGGGCCCGGCCTCGCGCACGAACTCGTAGAAGTGCCCGAGGTAGTCGACCACCTCGTGGTCGGTGACCGGCAGGCCGGGCGGCAGCAGGCCGATGCGCTCGATCGTGGCCCGGAACGCCGCCGGATCGTGCTCGAGCACCATGTGGCGGATCATCTCCCCGAAGTCGTCGAGCTCGGTCTGGGTGAAGTGCTTCACCAGGCCGAAGTCGAGGAACGTCACCCGCCCGCCGGGGTGGAACAGGTAGTTGCCGGGGTGAGGATCGCCGTTGAAGGCGCGCAGGCGGTAGAGGCTGCCGAACGCGAAGCGGTACAGCGTCTCGGCGGCGAGGTCCTTCTCCGCCTGGCTCCAGGTGAGCAGCTCGTCCCACCGCACGCCGTCGGAGAGCTCGGTGGTGAGCACCCGCCGGGTCGACAGGGCGGGCACGACGGCCGGCACGTGGATGCAGGGGTGGTCGGCGTAGTAGCGGGCGAACTCCTGCTGGTTGGCGGCCTCGATGGAGTAGTCGAGCTCCTCGACGAGGCGCTCGCGCAGCTCGGCCACGAGGGTGCGGTGGTCGAGCCCGGGGAACAGCTGGCCCAGGCCGGCGAAGATCAGCCCGGCGTTGTCGAGGTCGGCGGCGACCGCCTCGGCCACCCCGGGGTACTGCACCTTCACGGCCACGGCGCGCCCGTCGAGGGTGATGGCGCGGTGCACCTGGCCGATCGAGGCCGAGGCGATGGGCACCGGGTCCCACTCGGCGAACAGCTCGTCGGGCCCGCGTCCGAGCTCGTCGCGCAGGACGCCCGCGGCCAGCTCGGCGCTCATCGGCGGGGCGTCGTGCTGGAGGTCGGCGAGCGCCGCTCGCACGTGCTCGGGCAGGCCCTGGTCGAGGTAGCTCGCCATCTGCCCGAGCTTCATCAGGGCGCCCTTCATGTGGCCCAGGGCGTCGGCGATCTGCTCGGCGGTGCGCAGCTCGAACTCGGTGTCGAGCTGCTGGCGCCGGCCGGCGTCGGCGAACACCCGCCGGGCGCGGTGGGCGGCGTAGGCCCCGCCGGTGCGGGCACCGAGCAGGGCGAGGCGGGCGTTGCGGGCGGCCCGCCCCCCGTGGCGCACCGGGCCGGCGCCGTCACCTGCGCCGTCGCCCACGCGGCCGGCGCGGCGGCGGGCCGCCGCGGCCACGCCGGCCGCGAGCGCGGCCGCCCCGGCCAGGGCCAGGAGCACGCGCCGGCGGTGCGATCGGGGGGACACGGCCACGGCGTCGCACCCTACGGCCCCCGGGCGACGGCGCCACACCCGCGCCCGCCCCTGCCGCCCGGTTCGTGGAACAGCTGTCCGTTCTTTGACCGGCCTCGGCGGCAGCCCCCAGACTCCCACGGTGAGCATGTCGGTGGTGACGGCGGCGGGAGTGTTCGTGGTGGGCCTGGGGTCCGGCGTGCTCTCGGGCATGTTCGGCATCGGCGGCGCCGTGCTCACCACCCCGGGCATCCGGGTGCTGGGCGCCACACCGCTCGAGGCCATCGGCTCCACCGTGCCGCCCATCCTCCCCGGTGCCCTCTCCGGGACGTGGCGCTACAGCCGGTCGCGGATCGTGAACTGGCGGGTGGGCCTCGTCTGCGGCGTGGCGGGCACGGTGCTGGCCGTCGGCGGGGCGGTCGTCTCCGACCACGTGAACGCCCACCTGCTGATGGTCGCCACGGCGGGGATCCTGCTGTACACCGGCGTCTCGACGCTGGTGCAGGCCCGGCGCAGCACCCTCGCCGTCGTCGAGGCCGAGGGTCCCGACGCCGAGGTCGAGCTGGCCGTCGCCGAGGGCTCGCCCGGCGACGACACCGACGTCCTCGAGGCGGCCGCCGCCCACCGCCACCCGCTCGCGCGGCTGGTGGCCATCGGCGCCGGCGCCGGTCTCCTCGCCGGCCTCCTCGGCCTCGGCGGCGGCGTGGTGATGATGCCGGCGTTCACGCAGGTGCTGAAGATCCCGATGAAGGTGGCGGTGGCCTCCAGCCTGGTGGCCGTCGCCATCTTCTCGGTCCCCGCGCTCGTCACCCACACGGTGCTGGGCCACGTGAACTGGACCTTCGCCCTGCTGCTCACCGCCGGTGCCGTGCCGGGCGCGCAGCTGGGGTCGAAGATCACCCTCGGGGCCACCGACCGCACCATCCGGCTGCTGTTCGGCGCGTTCCTCACCGTGCTCGCGGTGATCTACGGCACCAGCGAGCTCCTGGCCTTCTCCTCGTAGGCCGGCCCCCCATGAGGGCACCCGACCCGGGTCGCTCGGTCGTGACGACCCGGCGGTGGGTAACACTGGCGGCGTGACCCTCGCGGTGGTGGTGGGCATCGTCATGGCGCTGACCTACGCCCTGCTGAACGGGGTCAACGACGCCGCGTCGGCGGTCGCCATGCCGGTCGTCACCCGGGTGGCCCGCCCGGGGGCGGCGGTGCTCGTCGCTGCGGTCGGCAACTTCCTGGGGCCGCTCGTGCTCGGCACCGCCGTGGCCGGCACCATCGCCGGCATCGTCGCCGTCGAGGGCGCCGAGGGCGTCGCCGTGGTGGGCGCGGGGCTCACCGGGGCGGTGGCGTGGTGCGCGTTCGGCTGGTGGCGGGGGATCCCGACCAGTGCGGGGCACGCGCTCGTGGGAGGGCTCACCGGTGCGGCGCTGCTGTCCGGCGGGGGCGACGCCGTCAACTGGGGCGGGCTGTCCCACGGCAAGCCGTCGGGGGTCATCGGTGCGCTGCTCTCGCTGGTCATCTCGGTGCTGCTGGGGCTGCTCGCCGGCGCCCTCGCCGACCGCCTGGCGCGGCGGGCGCTGCGGCGGGCGGCCAAGTCGGTGAGCCACGCCGTCGGTGTGGGGGAGTGGGTCTCGGCCGGTGCGCTGGCGTTCGGCCACGGCGCCAACGACGCCCAGAAGGCCATGGGCGCCATCGCCGCGCTCCTGGTCGCCTCCGGTCGCCAGGGCTCCGTCACCGTCCCGCTCTGGGTCACCCTCGTGTCGGCGGCCGCGCTCACCGTCGGCACCGCCCTCGGGGGCTGGTCGATCGTGCGCACGATCGGCCACCGGATCGTGCGGGTGCGCTCCGTCGACGGGCTGGTGTCGCAGGGCAGCTCGGCCGCGGTGGTCGTGGCGTCGTCGTTGGTGGGCGCGCCGGTGAGCACCACCCAGGTGCTCGCGTCCTCGGTGGTCGGCGCCGGCCTGGGCCGGCGCCGCGGTCGCCACGTCCGTTGGGGCATCGTGGGGCGCATCGCCCTCTCGTGGGTGATCACCCTGCCGGTGTCGGCGCTCGTGGCGGCAGCCTTGTTGCCGTTGTGGAGGTGGATGTCGTGAAGCTCTCGCGTTGGTTCCTGCCCGAGACGCCCGACGTGCTCGGCATGCTCGTCGCCCAGTCGAAGGTGAGCATCGAGGGCATGGAGGCGCTCATCCGTTGGGCCCGCGGCGACGACGACGCCGCCGACGACGTGCGCGACTGCGAGCACCGCGCCGACCAGCACAAGCGCGAGCTGCGGTTCGCGCTGCGGTCGTCGTTCCTCACCCCGGTCGACGCCGAGGATCTCTACGCCATGTCCGAGCGCCTCGACGCCGCGCTCAACCAGGCCAAGGACGCGGTGCGCGAGGCCGAGGTCATGGGCATGGCGCCCGGTGCCGCCGAGCTCGAGATGGCCGGGCTCATCGCCGAGGGCACCCGCCACCTGGCCGAGGCGTTCGAGGGCCTGGCCGAGGCGGAGGGCGGGGCCAGCGCGGCCCCGATCCCGCGCCGGGCCACCGACTGCGCCGACTCGGCCATCAAGTGCCAGCGCAAGCTCGAACGGGTCTACCGAGCCGAGATGTCCGGCCTGCTCGACGAGGAGGACCTGCGCGAGCTCATGGGCCGGCGTGAGCTCTACCGGCGGCTGGCCCGCATCGGCGACACCCTCGTCGAGGTGGCCGAGCGGGTCTGGTACGCCGCGGTGAAGGAGGGGTGACCCATGCTGGAGCGAGACGACCTGCGGGAGGAACGCCAATGACCGAGCCCCGGACCGACGGTGACGAGCCGGCGTCGACCAGGATCGACCAGGCCATCGCCGCGCTCGGCGACTGGCGGGCAGCGACGTTGGGCCGCATCTGCCAGCTCATCCGAGACGCCGACCCCGACGTCGTCGAGGACCTGAAGTGGGCGAAGGCGTCGAACCCCGCCGGCGTCCCCACGTGGTCCCACGACGGCATCATCTGCACCGGCGAGGCCTACAGGTCCACCGTGAAGCTGACCTTCGCCCAGGGTGCTTCGTTGCCCGACCCGGCCGGGCTGTTCAACTCGAGCCTGGGCGGCTCCACCCGCCGGGCGATCGACATCCGCGAGGGTGAGGAGGTCGACGCCGACGCCTTCACCGAGCTCGTCCGGGCCGCCGTGGAGCTCAACGCGGCGCGCGCGGCGGCGAAGCCGAAGCGGGCGCGGTAGCCGTCGCTGGTCGCCGACCCGGCCGTCGGCGGGCTACTTCTCGAGGCCGATGTCGGGGGCGTCCGGCACGTTGGGCACGGTCGAGGGGACGTTGATGTTGAAGTTGAACGTGCCCGAGATGCCGACGGTCTTGGCCACGACCATCCCGTTGATGTTGATGTAGTTGCCGCCACCCGAGCCCGTCGTCTTCAGGTTGGCCGACGGGACGTACAACGTCCCCAGGGCGAAGTCGGCGGTGCCGTTGATGGTCGCCTCGGTCGTGTCGGACCGGGACTGGAAGATTCCGACACCCGCGTACGGCCCGCTCGCCGGCGGCGGGAGGAACACCTTGCCGGTGCCGTTCATCTTCAGCTCACCGCCACCGATGAACAGGGTGACGCCGGCGCAGGAGCTGTCGGTGTCGCTGTTGGCGCACGTGATCGAGGCGTTGCCGTTGGTCGAGAAGCCGTTGCCGAAGTAGTACAGGCCCGGTCGGAGCACCACCTTCGCGTTGTTGTTGATCTTGCACAGCGCCGGGAAGTACCCGGGCGACAGCGTCTGGTCGCCGCCGCTGCACGACTGAGAGGTGCCGGAAGGCACCGAGGGCTCGACGAGGTAGGAGAGCGGGTCGCCGAACGGCGCGATGCCCTGCGTCGGGATCGTCTGGGTGCACTTGTTGGTCTGCGTGGCGGGGTCGCACGGCGCCAACGTGGCGGTGCCCACCACCCCGATGTACTGGGACACGAGCTGCCAGCTCGAGCCCGACGAGTCCATCGCCCCAGCCGTGGTGCTCGTGCAGGAGGAGTTCACCATCACCGCACCGTTGGAGGAGAGCACGGTGTCGCTGTCGCCGGCGAAGGTGAGCGCCGCGCACTTCGTCGGGTCGGTCGCCACCAGGCCGAAGTCGTAGGAACCGCCGACGGCGTGGTAGCGGCCCACGGCGCTGCGGCACACCCGCGGGCTCTTCTGGAGCAGCACGCCGGCGAAGAAGGTCGGCGTGCTCTGGCAGGCCTCGACTCGGACGAGGCTGAAGGGGTCGAGCGTCGAGCCGGCGAGGGTGTAGGGCGTGGTGACCGTGATGGTGACGCCGCCGAGGGTCTGGGTGCAGCTCGCCACGCCGCTCGCGCAGGTGGCGGGGGTCGGCTTGGTGCCCTTCACCAGGTCGTTGACGGCGTAGGTGAACGCCACCGCTCGTGCATTGTCGGCGTAGGTGGTCTTGGTCGCCTCGCTGGCGTTGGGCGGCAGCTCCCGGGCCGCCGCGAGGGCGGCGGCGTCGACCCCGCCCTGGGTCTGCCGCCGGACCTGGCGCGCGAACCCCAGGTCCACGACGATCGCCGTGATGCCGAGGATGGCCACCATGCAGAGCGCGACCAGCAGCAGCGAGACGCCCTCGTCGTCCTTCGCTCGGCGAGCCCTCAGCACCATGACCAGTTCGCCCCACTGGGATCGTTCTCCGAGAGCGAGGCGAGCTGGTTCGCCGCCTTGCCCGAGGAGGAGAGGTCCTTCTCGGCCCTCATCTCGATGCTGCTGCGGAGGTTCACCTGCGACAGGAACGGCCGCATCAGCCCGGTCAGCGACTGTGCCTGCCGGGTGGCGCAGACCTTCACCTTGCCGTAGTCGGTGGGATCCGAACCCGTCGTGTACACGACTCGCACACGCAGGTCGTTGCCGAGCCCGCCCCGAGCTTTCGTGGTGCACATCAGCTCCTGGGCGTTGGTCTGGGGGGTGCCGCTCGCACTCGCCGCGGCCCCGTTGAGGCCGCACGACGTCGTCGACCCGTAGTCGGCGACCACCCCCTGGCGGGCGCCGTCGCGCACGGCCTGGCGCACCGACTGGAAGTCGTTCATCGCCATGCCGAACTCGACGATCCCGAACAGGATGAGGACGAGCACCGGCATGACCAGTGCGAACTCCACCAGGGCGGCCCCGCGGTCGCCGACTGCTCGCTGCCGGATCAGGTCGGTCTCTGCCACGACTGGGACATCGTGCGGCAGCCGCCGCAGGTTACGTAGCGTGGTCGGGCGAGTCCTCGGCCCTTCAGCTGCGCCCCGGGGCGCTCCCCGATCGGCCCGGTGCGCTGCCGGACTGCCCGGGTGCGCTGCCCGTCTGGCCGGGTGGGGTGCCGGTCTGGCCGGGTGCGCTGCCGGATTGGCCGGGTGGGGTGCCGGTCTGGCCGGGTGGGGTGCCGGTCTGGCCGGGTGGGGTGCCGGTCTGGCCGGGTGGGGTGCCGGTCTGGCCGGGTGGGGTGCCGGTCTGGCCGGGTGGGGTGCCGGCCTGGCCGGGCGCAGTGCCCGATCGACCCGGCGCGGCGCTTGGTGAGCCGGGACCGGTGGGGTCCGTACCGGGCGCTTCGGGAGCGCCGGCGCCAGCGGCCGACGGCGAGCTGTCCATCGGGGACGTGCCGGCCGAGGACGCGCCCGGCGCGTCGGCGCCCTCGTCCGTCGGCGCCTCGTCGGGAGCGGTCGACACCTTGGGTGTGGTGCCTCGATGCCCCTCGGGCAGGTCGAGGCCGAAGGGCTCGGCCACCTTGGCCACGACGTGCTGGATCGGTGCCGGGAGTGCTCCAGCGACGCCCAGCCCCGTCGTGGCCGCGACCATCGCCGCGAGCGCAGCTGCCGCGGCACCCCAGCGAGACCGCACGGATCGCCTGACGTCGGAGCGGTGGTGGGAGCGTGCCGGCGATGCTGCGGCGCCCGCCGCCACGACGGCTGCCTCCATCCGGCGCACGTGGTCGGCGGCCACCTCCGGTGCGACCGGTTGCACGAAGACCGACCTGAGCTGGGTGAACCCCGCCTCGAGCTCGGGCGGCACGCGATCGTCGGCCTGCCGGGGCCAGGCGTCGACTTCCTCGCTCATGACCTGCGCGATCGCTCGATCATCCTCCGGGGATACGGCGACGGGGCGGAGGTGCCACGGCCGGCCCGAGCTTCGGCGTCCCGACCGCTGTGGGTCGCGGGGCGTCGGTCGTTCTGCGCTCACGACCGCTCCCTGCCTCTGCGGCCGGCAGCGGCGTGGCTCTCGCCCGTCGGGTGCTCCTCGGCGAGGGCCGACCTGAGGCGGGCGAACGCCCGGTGCTGGAGCTGCTTCACCGCACCTTCCGTCTTGTCGAGCACGCGGGCGGTCTCGGCGATCGACATGTCCCCGAGGACCCGCAGCAGCACGACGTCGCGCTGCTCGGGCGGCAGGTCTCGGCACACGGCCCAGATCTCGCGCCCGACGATGCTGTCGCCCGCGTCGAGGTCGCCCGAGCCGTGCGGCTCCGGCAGCTCCTCGACCATCAGCAGCTCGGGACGGCGGGCCGCTCGGCGCCACTCGTCGGCCAGACGCCGGTGCGCGATGGTGAACACCCACGAGCGGAAGTCGGACTCGGTCCCTTCGAACGAGGCGATGTTGCGGACCACGCCGACCCACACGTCGCCGGCGACCTCCTCGGCGTTCCGCATCCCCTGCGAGCGGAGGTAGCCGATCACCGCCGGTGACAGCTGCTGGTAGAGGTGCTGCCACGCCCACGGGGCGCCGGTGCGCGCGGCGCTCAACAGCGGCGCGAACGCCTCCCCCGATCGCTCGGCCGGGACCTGTCGCACCATGGCCATCGAGGCGGTATCGGCACGGGCGGACCCGGGCTGAACCACCGAGGCAGGCGGTGTCAGCTCATCCGAGCGGCCACGCAGCCGGGGCGGGGGCGGGGCGCGGCGGTAGCGTGAGGCCTGCTCCGCTCACGTCGTGCGCCCGGCCGGGGCGAGGAGGCCTGCATGATCGTCACCACCGCGCAAGGGCAGCTCGAGGGCATCGAGCGCAACGGCGTCTGGCAGTTCCGAGGCGTCCCCTACGCCGCCCCGCCGGTCGGTGAGCGCCGCTTCCGCCCGCCGGCGCCGCCCGAGCCGTGGGAGGGCGTCCGGCCCGCCGACCGGTTCGGGCCGCGGGCGTGGCAGGCCACCGGCGGGGCGATGGCCCTGCTGGGCGACCAGGGCGGGGAGACCTCGGAGGACTGCCTGTTCCTGAACGTGGTCACTCCCGGCTGCGACGATCGCCGCCGCCCGGTGCTGGTGTGGATCCACGGTGGTGGTTTCGTGAACGGGTCGTCGTCCACGCCCTGGTACGACGGCTCGCGCATGGCGGCGCGCGGCGACGTCGTGGTGGTGAGCGTGAACTACCGCCTCGGCGCCCTCGGCTTCCTGTGGCTCGGCGACCTCGACGAGCGCTACCGGTCGAGCGGCGTCAACGGGCTGCTCGACCAGGCGGCCGCGCTGCGTTGGGTCGAGCAGAACATCGCGGCCTTCGGCGGCGACCCGGGCAACGTCACGATCTTCGGCGAGTCGGCGGGGGCCATGAGCGTCTCGACCCTGCTCGCCCTGCCGGCCGCCCGGGGCCTGTTCCACCGGGCGATCGCCCAGAGCGGCGCTGCGTCCAACACCTTCGAGCCGAAGGTCGCCTCCGAGATCACCTCGGCGATGATGAGCCGGCTGTCGGTCACCGAGCTCGAGGGCTTGCTCGCCGCCGCCCCCGCCGACCTGGTGGCGGCCGGCGGCAAGGTCACCGGTGAGCTGTTCCACGACCCGGGGCGCATCGCAGGCCCCACCGGCATCGCCCTGGCCATGGCGTTCCAACCGGTGGTCGACGGCGAGTGGCTGCCCTGCGGCCCGCTCGACGCCGTGCGCGAGGGCACCGCGGCCGACGTCGGGCTCCTGACCGGCACGAACCGCGACGAGTGGAACCTGTTCCGCCTCATGAGCCCCAGCGGCCTCGACCACCCGGAGCTGCTCGAGCGCCTCGACCGCGTCTTCGGCGAGGGCCACCGCATCCACGACGCCTACGCCGCCGCCCGCCCCGGCGCCACCCCCGACGACCTGTGGAGCGCGGTGCTCACCGACGCCACGTTCCGCATCCCGACCACCCGGCTGGTCGAGGCCCGCGTCGAGGGCGGCGCGTCGAGCCCCACCCACCAGTACCTGTTCACGTGGGCCAGCCCGGCGTTCGGCGGTGTGGCGGGATCGTGCCATGCCCTCGAGATCCCGTTCGTGTTCGGCGTGCTGGGCAACCAGGGGGCCGAGCTGTTCCTCGGCGGCCACGCCGGCGAGGAGCTGTGGGCCCTGTCCGACGCCATGCAGGACGCGTGGATCGCCTTCGCCCGCACGGGCGACCCGAACCACCCCGGCATCCCCGACTGGCCGGCGTGGTCGCCCGACGAGCGGCCGGTGCTGCGCTTCGACGTCGAGCGCTCCCTCGAGCACGATCCCGCCGGGGCCGAGCGCCGGCTGTGGGACGGCGTGCTGTGACCGGGCCGGGTGGCGAGCCGCAGCCGTCGGGCCCGCCCGCGGTCGTGCTGCTCTCGGGCGGGCTCGACTCGACCACCTGCCTGGCCATCGCCGGGGCCGAGGGCTTCGCGCCGGTGGCCCTCAGCGTCCGGTACGGGCAACGCCACACGGTCGAGCTCGACTGCGCCCGCCGCATCGCGGCGGCCGCAGGGGTCGAGCACCTCGTGGTCGACGTCGATCTGGCGGCCTTCGGCGGGTCGGCGCTCGTCGACCCCTCCGTCGAGGTGCCCAAGCACGACGACGTGGCCGACATCGGCGGCGAGGCGCAGGGCGGCGAGATCCCCGTCACCTACGTGCCCGCCCGCAACACCATCTTCTTGAGCTTCGCCCTGGCGGTGGCCGAGGTGCGCCAGGCGAGCGACGTGTTCATCGGCGTGAACGCGGTCGACTACTCCGGCTACCCCGACTGCCGGCCCGAGTTCGTCGCCGCCTTCGAGGCCATGGCGAACCTCGCCACCCGGGCGGGGGTGCAGGGCCGCCGGCTCACCATCCACACGCCGCTCATCGCGCTGACCAAGGCCGAGATCATCCAGCGGGGCACGGCCCTCGGCGTCGACTACGCCGCCACCTCGACCTGCTACGACCCCAGTGCTGACGGCGCGGCCTGCGGCCGGTGCGACGCCTGCCTGCTGCGGGCCAAGGGCTTCGCCGAAGCCGGCCTGCCCGACCCCACCCGCTACGCGGCGGGCTGACGAGCACGCCCGGGCCGCTCGTGTCGACCTACGTGGTGAAGGAGGTGTTCCTCACCCTCCAGGGTGAGGGCGCCCAGGCCGGCCGGCCGGCGGTGTTCTGCCGGTTCAGCGGCTGCAACCTCTGGACGGGCCGGGAGGAGCACCGCGCCGACGCAGTGTGCCGGTTCTGCGACACCGACTTCGTCGGCACCGACGGGCCCGGCGGCGGCACCTTCCGGGGCGCGGCGGCGCTGGCCGCCCACGTGCGGTCGATGTGGCCAGAGGCGGGCCGAGGCTTCGTGGTCTGCACGGGCGGTGAGCCGACGCTGCAGCTCGACGAGGAGCTGGTCGAGGCGTTCCACTCGGTCGACATGGAGGTGGCCGTCGAGACCAACGGCACCCGGGTGCCGCCGGCTGGCCTCGACTGGGTGTGCCTCAGCCCCAAGGCCGGCGCCGAGGTGGTGCTGGAGCGGGCCGACGAGCTGAAGCTGGTCTACCCGCAGGCCGAGCCCGAGGCCCAGCCCGAGCGGTGGGCGGCGTTCCCGGCGGGCGTGCGGTTGCTGCAGCCCATGGACGGCCCCGACCGGGCCGCCAACACCGCGGCCGCCGTCGCCTACTGCCTGACCCACCCCCAGTGGCGCCTGTCGGTCCAGACCCACAAGGACCTCGGCATCCCCTGACCCCACGGGACCGTCGGGTGGGACGCCCGTGCCGCGTGCGTTCGACGCGGGGGATCGCGAGGGGACGGCCGGTTGGGACGGCTGGCTACGGGTGGGCGGGGGCCCAGGCGACGTGGCCGATGGAGGTGTAGTCCTCGACGTCGGGGTGGTGGGGCACGACCCGCACGGTGAAGCCGAAGTTGCCGGCGCGGGGCACGTCGACGTCGAGGCAGTAGCGGCGCCAGCCGGGGTGGTCGCCGTCACCCACGAGGGTCATGCGCTCGATGGTCGGCTCGACCAGGTCGTTGTCGAGGTCGACCTCGCCGTAGATGGCCTGCACCGCCACGTCGGCGGGGTCGAGGTCACCGAGCAGCACCTGACCGCAGACGGTGTAGCTGCCGGCCTGCCCGAGCCGCTCCTCGAAGCTCGTCGAGACGACGGCCACCGACGGCCAGGACCGGTCGAGGTGGCGGTGCCAGCGCACCAGCGAGCGGGTCGGCTCGAAGTCGTCGCGCCCCATGCGCTCGGCGTGCACGGCGGCCGGCTCGTAGAGGCGCTCGACGTACTCGCGCAGCATCCGGGTGGACTCCACCTGCGGCGCGAGCTTCACGATCGACCGCTTGACCTTGCGCAGCCACTCCACCGGCAGCCCGTCGTCGTCGCGGCGGTAGTAGAGCGGCACCACCTGGCGCTCGAGGATGCTGTAGACGCTCTGGGACTCGAGGTCGTTGCGCAGCTCGATGTCGTCGCCCGTCTCCGCCGACGGGATCGCCCAACCCAGCTCGGGCTCGTACATCTCGTCCCACCAGCCGTCGAGGATCGAGCAGTTGAGCCCGCCGTTGAAGACCACCTTCATGCCCGAGGTGCCGCAGGCCTCGTTGGGCCGCAGCGGCGTGTTGAGCCACACGTCGCAGCCCTGCACCAGCATGCGGGCGACGGAGATGTCGTAGTCCTCGAGCAGCACCAGCCGGTGGCGGATCTCGAGCTCCGACGCCAGCTGGGCGACCTGCTGCAGCAGGTGGTGCCCGGGCTCGTCGGCCGGGTGCGCCTTGCCCGCGAAGATGAGCTGCACGGGCCGGTCGGCGTCGAGCAGCAGCCGCTTGAGGCGGGGCACGTCGCGGAAGAGGAGGGTGGCCCGCTTGTAGGTGGCGAAGCGGCGGGCGAAGCCGATGGTGAGGATGTCGGGGTCGAGCACCTCGTCGGCCCACGACACCTGCGAGGTGGTCTTGCCCCGGGCCAGCTGGGCCTGGCGGACCTTGTGGCGGGCGTAGGCCACGAGGCGCTCCTTGCCCACCCGGCGCACGCGGGCGAGCTCCTTGTCGCTCACCGTCTCGATCTCCCGCCACGCCTCCGGCGGCGCCTCGGGCCAGTCGTGGCCGAGCAGCTTGGTGTAGAGGCCGGCCATCTCGCGGGAGGTCCAGGTGTGGGCGTGCACGCCGTTGGTGACCGACGTGATCGGCACCTCCTCGGGCGGCACGTCGGGCCACAGGCCGTTGAACATCTCCCGGCTGACGACCCCGTGCAGCTGGGCCACCCCGTTGGCCCGCCCGGCAAGCCGCAGGCCCATGGCGGCCATGTTGAACACGTCGCCCTCCGGCGTGCCCGGCTCGTGGCCGAGCGCCATGAGGTCGTCGAGGGTGAGCCCGACCTCCCGGCACCACCCGGTGAAGTACTTCTCGACGAGCTCTCGCGGGAAGCGGTCGATGCCCGCGGGGACGGGGGTGTGGGTGGTGAAGATGGAGCCCGGTCGCACCGCGGCGCGGGCCTCGGCGAAGGACAGCCCCCGGTCGTGCATGAGCACCCGGATGCGCTCGAGGGCGAGGAACCCGGCGTGGCCCTCGTTCATGTGGAAGACCTGCGGCCGGTGCCCGAGGGCGGTGAGGGCCCGCACGCCGCCGATGCCGAGCACGATCTCCTGGCGGATGCGCTCCTCGATGCCGCCGCCGTAGAGGCGGTCGCAGGTGAGCCGGTTCACCTCGTCGTTCTCGTCGATGTCGGTGTCGAGCAGGTACAGCTCGATGCGGCCGACCTTGGCCAACCACAACCGGGCGAAGACGGGCACGCCGGCGAGGTCGACCGACACGGTGACGCCCTCGACCGGCTCGAGGGCCATGGCCCGCGGGTCGAGGCGAGGGAACCGCTCGACCTGCCAACCGGAGTGGTCGAGCTCCTGGCGGAAGTAGCCGTGGCGGTAGAACAACCCCACGCCGACGAGGGGCAGGCCGAGGTCGTCGGCGGCCTTCAGGTGGTCGCCGGCGAGCACGCCGAGACCGCCCGAGTACTGCGGCAGTGCCGCGGAGATGCCGAACTCGGGGGAGAAGTAGGCGACCTCGCGCAGCGGCGACCCGCCGCGCTCCTGGAACCAGCACGGCTCCTCGAGGCTGCGCTGGAGCTCGGCCAGCACGGCGGCGGCCAGGCCGGTGAAGTGCGAGTCCTCGGCCAGGCGCTCGAGGCGCTCGCGCGACTCCGTGGCGAGGATCAGCGCGGGGTCGCGCCCCTCGAAGTCGATGCCCTCGGGGTCGAGGCGCCGGAACAGGTCCTGGGCCCGGGGGTCGTCGGCCCAGCCGAGGTTCATGGCGACCGCCCGCAGCGGGGCCAGCGACGGGGGCAGCTCGGAGACGACGGTGAACGTCTGCACGGCCTTCATGGCCGGCGACGGTAACGCGCCCCGAGCCGGGGCGGGACGGGCGCCGCCCTCAGCCGGAGGAGTGGCACCGAGCGTTCACGGTCGGGAAACGGCGTCGTCACCGTGGCGCCGCCCGGCCCGACGGCGCGGGCGGGCCGGCTCGGTCACGCGGCGGAGCCCTCCCGGATCACCCGCAGGGCGTCGTCGATGTGGGCCTTGGGCTTGAACTGCGACGAGAACTTGTGGCGCACGACGCCCTCTGGGTCGATCACGTAGGTGACCCGGCCGGGGAGCAGCCCCAGGGTCTTGCCGACGCCCCACTCCTTGCGCACCCGGCCCTCGACGTCGGCGAGGAGCGTGAACGGGAGCTGGTGCTTGGCGGCGAACGCCTCGTGCGACTCCACCGAGTCGGAGCTGATCCCGACGACGACGGCGCCGGCGTCGGTGAAGTCCTCGAAGCTGTCGCGGAACGAGCACGACTCGGCCGTGCACCCGGGCGTGTCATCCTTCGGGTAGAAGTACGCGACGACCCAGCGGCCCCGCAGCTCGGAGAGCGTCGTCGGGGTGCCGTGCTGGTCGGGGAGGGTGAAGTCAGGCGCGGTCTGGCCCACGGTGGCGGTCATGCGCCCTCTCAGCGCCTCGCCGGCGGGCGATATTCCTGGCGCGGCGGCCCGGCACGGCCCGGCAGGGTCGTGGGAGCGCCGGAGGGCCTGCACTACCGTGGGTGCATGCCGATCGTCGCGGTCGTGAACCAGAAGGGTGGCGTGGGCAAGACCACCGTGGCCCTGGGCCTCGCCGCGGCCGCGTCGTTCCGCGGCGCCCGGGTGCTCGTCGTCGACCTCGATCCCCAGGCCAACGCCACCAGCGGCCTCGGCGTGTGGGAGCCGGCCACCACGGTCGACGCCGCCCTCGAGGCTGATCGGCCGGGCTCGGCGCGGGCCCTCGCCGTGCCGTCGAGCTGGCCGGTGCCCGAGGGCGTGACCCCTCCGGACGTCGTCGCCAGCACGCCCGCCCTGGCTGCACGCGAGCCCCAGCTGGCCAACGACCCCATCGGCGCCCAGGACCGCCTGCAGCTGGCGTTGGAGGCCAACGGCTACGACCTGGTCCTGATCGACTGCCCGCCGTCGCTCGGGCTGCTCACCGTGAACGGCCTGTTCGCCGCCGACCGGGCCCTCGTGGTCACCGAGCCGGGCGCCTGGGCCTCCGACGGCGTGGCCCAGATCAAGCGCACGATCGGCCGCATCGCCTCGAGGCGCGACGGTCGCCCCGCCCTCGCCGGGATCGCCGTCAACCGCCTGGGGCGCACCCGCGACGCCCGCTACTGGCACGAGCAGCTCATCGAGCACTACGGCGAGCAGGTGCTGGGGCCGGTCCACCTGCGGGCCGCGGTCGCCGAGGCCTCGGCGCAGTCGCTGCCCATCCACGCCCTCGGCCACCGGCCCGGCGCGCCGGAAGCCAGCGCCGAGCTCGACTCGCTGCTCGACGCCGTCGTGCCCGAGCTGGCCCGGCCGGCACCCGAACCCGACGCCGTGGTCGGCACGCCCGACGCGCCGGCCTCGGCCACCGTGCCCGCCGTCGACGTGGCCACCGCGCCCGCGGCTGCCCCGACCGCCGCCCCTGTGCCGAGCCTCACCGGAGAGCCCGATGTCACCGTACGACCCCCAACGCTCCCGACACCGCCCGTCGCCCGCTGACGAGGGGCCGGCGCCGGTCGACGCGCTGCTCGAGCCGCATCAGGTCGCGCCGGCCGAGCCGGCGCTGCCCGAGGGCGTGGAGCTGGAGGTCACCGACGGCGCGGCGGTGGTGCACACGGCGGCCGCCGACGTGGAGCTCAGCGCGACGGGTGACGACGTCGTCGTGCACACCGCCGATGCCGACGTCGAGGTGCGGACCGACGTCGACGAGGTCGTGATCACGGCCGGCGGCGAGGAGATCTACGTCGACACGTCGCCGCGCGAGCCGGGGGAGGGGCCCAGTCCCTTCGCCGGCCCGTCCGTCGTCACCTCGTCGGGCCGGTCCCGCGTGGCCGTCGCCGTGGTGGCGGCGCTGCTCACGCTGCTGGCCGTGCTGGTCTGGGCTCGGCGCCGGCGCGCCTGATCAGGCGACCAGGTTGGCCCGGAGGGCCTCGACCACCTCTGGCTCCACGCCGATCTCGGACACGTAGCCGGCCATCGAACCGTGCTCGCGGTGCAGGTGGCCGAGGAAGCGCACCATCGCCTCGGGCGGTGTGGCCAGGTAGGCCGAGGGCTGGTCGTTCATGGCGGTCAGCGCCTCGGGACGGTCCTGCTTCAGCCGCTCGACGAGCTCGGCCATCGCCGACGCGGTGAGGGCGTAGTCGCCGACGATGGTCTCGTCGTCGACACCGAGCAGGCCGAGCACCAGGGCGGCGAGCACCCCGGTGCGGTCTTTCCCCGCGGCGCAGTGGAACACCGCCGGCACGCTGGCGGGGTCGGCGAGGGTGCGCAGCGCGCCCGCCAGGGCCGGCGCCCCGACGTCGAGCATGTCGACGTAGAGCTGGCCGAGCACCTCGCCGGCCTCGGCGTCGGGATCGAGCTCGGCCGGCTTCCACGTCTCGCCGAGCACGGGCAGGTGCAGGTGGGTGATGCCGAGGTGCTCGGCGCGGATGCGCCCGTGGTCGATCTCGGCGAGGGTGCGCAGGTCGAGCACGGCGCGGACCCCGAGGCCGGCGAGCTGGTCGAGCTCCTCGTCGGGGAGCCGGTGCAGGGCGTCGGCCCGGTAGAGGGTGCGCCAGCGGATCGTGCGGCCGTCGCTGGTGCGGTAGCCGCCCAGGTCGCGGAAGTTGAACGCCCCCTGGAACCCAAGCCGGCGGTCGGGGTGGTCGGGCGCGGCGACGCCGTCGGGATCGGGCACGGGAACGGGCGCGGGCACGGTGTCGAGGCTATGGGCAGCGGCGCGGTGCACGGCAACTCCTCGGGGCCGGGCCACCCGCCCGGAGCCGCCGGTCAGCTCCAGCGGGGCGACACGTCGGGGTCGACCCCGAGGCACAGCTTCCCGATGACCTCGTGGGCGAGCATGGTGTTGCCGGGGTGGAACCGGCCCATGCGCACGTCGCGGAACAGCTGCTCCAGTCGGTTGCGCCGGAAGGCGCCCGCCCCGCCGGTGAGGTCGAGCGCCTGGTCGACGATGGCGAAGGCCTGCTCGATGACGAAGGAGCGGCAGGCCAGCAGACGCACCGGCCAGTCGGGGTGGTCGACGCCGGCGGCCCAGTCGGCAGCCGTCGTGGCCAGCAGCGCCTCGGCGGCGTCGTGGGCGATGCGCATGTCGGCCACCCCGTGCTGGACCTCCGGGTGGTGCGCCATGGAGTTCACCAGGGCGATGGAGCTGCGCCGAGGCTGGTTGGCGATGGTGAGGTCGAGCGCCCGCTCGGCGGCGCCGAGGTAGACCGAGGAGAAGCCGAGCAGGGCCCACGCGAAGATCGAGAGCTGGAACGGGCCGGCCCCGGCGAAGCCCGGCGGGCACACCAGGGCCACGTGCTCGTCGGGGCAGAACGCCTTGTCGAGCACCGTGTCCTGGCTCTGGGTCGCTCGCATCCCGAGGGTGTCCCACGTGTCGATGATCTGGATGCCCTCGGCGTCGCGACGCAGGAAGCCGTGCACGACCCGGGGGTCGTCGGGGTCGGTGGTGTCCATGGCGTGGAACCCTCCGTAGGTCCACACCGGCGTCAGGCTCCCGAAGATCTTGTGCCCGGAGATCTCCCAACCGCCGTCGACCCGCTCGGCGTGGGCGACGGCGAGCAGCAGCGTGATGTCGTTGCCCGCCTCGCCGTGCAGGGCGCAGAAGACCTCACCCCTGGCCGCCTCCTCCAGGATCCACCGGCACGAGTCGTCACCCGCCCGCAGGAGGTCGGCCGCCACGCCCGTCCAGTAGCAGTGCATGTTGGTCGCCAGCGCGGTGGCGGGCGCCACGTAGGCGAGGCGGCGGACGAGGCGGCAGTACCCGTCGAGCCCGAGGCCGGCGCCGCCGAACTGCTCGGGCACGGCGGCGAGCAGGTAGCCCGACCCCTTCAGCTCCTCCCAGTCCTCGGTGAAGAAGCGGTTCTCCCGGTCGTAGACGGGGGCCCGCTCGTCGAAGCGGGCCAGCATGTCGTCGGTGAGCAGGTCGGTCGTGGTGGTCGTGCTCGCCATGGGATCCCCCCGATCCCGTCGACGTCGCGACACCGGACCGGGCGACCGGCTCGACCGGGTGGCGCGCCGCGACGAGCACGCCACCCGGCCCCCGTCACCCGGTGCGGTGCGGACGTCGGCTGTCAGTCTGCGCCCGGACGGCCGGACGCCCCCTCGGCTGCCGCCCCGATCGCGCCCGGAGCCGGCTGCGGCCCCGGCGTCGGACCTGAGCCGCACCGCCGGTCCCGTGCGCACGGCGACCCGCCGATCGTCGCGCCCGGCCGCGTGGTTGTCGAGACCCCGCGCCTCAGCTGTGGTCGACGGCCAGCACGAACGACCCGCCGACGTCGCCGGCGGCCAGGCGGCGCAGCGCGGTGTTGGCCGACTCGAGCGGCAGGACCTCGGTGCGGGTGCGCACCGGGATCTCGGCGGCGAGGGCGAGGAACTCCCGCACGTCGGTGCGGGTGACGTTGGCGACGCTGCGCAGCGACCGCTCCCACCACAGGTCGTCGTAGGCGAGCTCGGGCACCCGGTCGAGGTGGATGGCGTTGATGGCCACCACGCCGCCCCGGTCGAGCGCCTGCAGGGCGGCCACCACCACGTCGCCCGAGGGGGCGAAGGTGATGGCGGCGTCGAGGGCGACGGGTGGGCGCTCGTCGTAGCCCCCGGCCCAGGCCGCGCCCAGGTCGAGCGCGGCGCGCTGCTCACGCTCCGAGCGGGTGCAGACGTGGACCTCGACGCCCCAGTGGCGTGCGACCTGGATCACGCAGGTGGCCGAGGCGCCGAAGCCGTAGAGCCCGAGGGTCGTCCCGGCCGAGTGCGCGCCCACCCCGGCGACCCCCAGCGACCGGTAGCCGATGACCCCGCCGCACAGCAGCGGCGCGGCGTCGAGGTCGTCGAAGCCGTCGGGGAGGGGATGGGTGAAGTCGGCCCGGGCGGTGACGTGGGTGGCGTAGCCGCCGTCGCGGTCCCAGCCGGTGAAGCGGGCGTCCTCGCAGAGGTTCTCCCGGCCAGTGCGGCAGAACCGGCAGCGGCCGCACGTCCCGGCGATCCACGCCAGGCCGACCCGTGTGCCCACGGCCGGCTCGGTGACCCCCGGGCCGTGGCCGACGACCGTGCCGACGACCTGGTGGCCGGGCACCACGGGCTGCCGGCGGACGGCCAGATCGCCCTCGACCAGCTGGAGGTCGGTGCGGCACACGGCGCAGGCGTGCACCTCGACGAGCACCTCACCGGGGGCGGGGTCCGGTGGCTCGAGCACCACCCGCCGCAGCGGGCCGTCGTCGGTGGCGGGCCCGGGCCGGTCGAGCTGCCAGGCCGTCGCCGTCGCCGTCACCGCTGGCTCCCGAGCGTCAGTCGGTGGGCTTCTGCACCAGGACCGGGCAGGGCGAGTCGTGCACGACCTTCATGGCGACGCTGCCGAGCGCGGTGCGGTTCCAGCCAGTGCGCGCGTGGGTCGTCATGGCGATCATGGCGGCCGGCAGGTGGGCCGCCAGCTCGACCAGGGCGCTGGCGGCGTCGCGGCCGGTGAGGGTCTCGACGTCGACCTGGAGGCCCTCCGAGCGCAGGAAGTCGGCCGCCGCGCTCATCCGCCGCTCGAGCTCGTCCCGCTCGATCAGGCCGAGGGGGCTGCCGTCGTCCTTGGTGACGGCCACGACGCGCACCGACAGCTCGAGCGCCTTCGCCCACCGGGCGGCCCGGGGCAGGATGCCGGCCGAGACGGCCGAGCCGTCGGTGGTGACCACCAGCACCCCGCCGGTGATCTTGGGCAGCGGGCTGGCCGAGGGCCCGAGCAGCAGCACGGGGCGCTCGGTGCCGCGCAGCACGTCCTCGGCGACCGAGCCCAGCAGCGCCTTGCCGATGCCGCTGCGGCCGTGGGTGGCCATGACCACGGCGTCGTCGGTGCCCTCGACGGCGTGGCAGATCGCCGTGGCCGGGAAGGTGTCGGGCACGACGCTGGTGGCGGTGGGCACGTCGAGCTTCGCCGCCTCGGCGTCGAGCGCCGCCTGCAGCTCGTCGACGGTGCTGCCCCAACCGGAGGTGAGCAGCAGCAGCCGGCTGCCGAGGGCCCGGCCGAGCTGCTCAGCGACCGGCAGCGCCGTCTTCGAGAGGTCGGACCCGTCGATCGGGACGACGATGGAGCTGAGCATGTCGGGGGGTCCTCCGGGGGAGGGGCCGTCCCGAGCGGAGCGGCCCACCGTGGTCGCAGGTGCGGGTCAGCGGTTGGGGGTGACCTTCTTGACGGCGTCGGAGAGCGCGTCGCCCAGGTCCTTGGCCGCGCTGCGGACACCGTCGGCCACCGTGGACACGGCGTCGCCGGCCTTCGAGCCGGCACGGTCGAACTGCTCGCGGGCGTCGAGCCACCGGTTGCGCAGCTGGTCGACCAGAGGCTGGAGCTGATCGCTGGCGTCCATCTGCGCCAGGTGCGCCTGCACCTCGAGCTGGTCGATGCGGGCCTTCCAGTCGTCGAGCTCGCTCTCGGCGAGGCGTCGCCGGAGGTCGTCGAGCTGGTTCTCGAGTGCGTGCACCCGGGCCTCGAGGTTCTGATCACTCATGGCATCCTCCTCGCAAGCCAGGCGGGAAGGTCCCGTCCGCCTTCCCCCAGAACGTACCTCCCCCCGGCACGGGGCGCCTCGGGCCGAAGGTCATGTTCGGCTCTGCAGGACGATCACGGCGTCGAGCCCGCCGCCGGGCGCCTCGCGCAGCTCGACCGACCCGCCGTCGGCCGTCACCAGCTTCTGGACGATGGCCAGGCCGAGCCCGCTGCCCCCGAGCTCGCCCCGCGTCGACCTGGCCCGCCAGAACCGGTCGAAGGCGCGCGCCCGCTGGGCGGCGGTGAGGCCGGGTCCCTGGTCGGTGACGTGCACCTCCACCGTGCCGCGAGCGCCCCGGGTCGCCCAGAGCCTCACCGTCGAGCCGTCGGGCCCGACCTCGAGCGCGTTGGCGAGGAGGTTGTCGAGGGCCTGCCCGAGGTGGTCGGGGTCGGCCCGCCCGAAGAGGCCGTCGGCGTCGATCTCGAGCTCGACGCCGCGCTCGGCGGCCACCGGCTGCCAGGTGCTGCCGCGGTCGTCGAGGACGTCGGCGAGGCGGATCGGCTCCGGCGGGGCGGCGCCCGCGGCCCGCTCGGCGCGGGCGAGGGCGAGGAGGCCGTCGACGAGGCGCGAGAGGCGCTGGACCTCGCGTCGGGCGGCGTCGAGGTCCTCCGACGACTGGCCCTGCTCGTCGTCCTCGAGCATCTCGAGCCGGAGGCGCAACGCGGTGAGAGGGGTGCGCAGCTGGTGGGAGGCGTCGGCCACGAACTGCTCCTGCGCCGTCACCAGCTGCTCGAGGCGGAGGGCGGTGGTGTTGAACGACGTCGCCAGCGCCCGCACCTCGGGCGGGCCGTGCTGTTCGTCGGCGCGGGCCTCGAGCTCGCCGTCGCCGATGCGGTTGGCGGCGTCGCGCAGGTCGTCGAGGGGACGGGTGACCCACCGGGCGAGGAGGATCCCGACCCCTCCGGCCACGACGAGGGTCACCACGGCGGCGCCGCCGAGGAGCAGCCAGTAGCGGTGCACCCGAGCGTCGAGCTGGTCGGTGGAGTAGGTGAGGCGGATGGCGCCGAGCACCTGCGACCCCGAGGCCACCGGCACGGCGACGTACACCAGCCCGGTGCCGAGGGTGGCCGACTCCCTCGTGCCCGAGACGACCTGGCGGTCGAGGGCCGCGGCGATCTCGGGTCGGCTCGAGAAGTCGCGCTGGGTGCCGTCGAGCCGGTCGCTGCCGTTCGCCGAGTCGGCGAGCAGCTGCCCCTGGCCGTCGACGATGACGGCCCGGCCCTCCGTGCGGGCGGCGTAGTTCTCGGCGACGGTCTGCAGGTCCTGGTTCTCGACGCCGGAGAGGGTGTCCTCCACGTAGGTGGCCATCACGAAGGCGTCGCGCTGGAGCCCGGCGAAGAGCTGGTCGGTCTGGCGGTCGCGGTAGCTGAGGGCCAGCGGGATCTCCAGCGCGGCCAGCACCACGATGGTGAGGGCGAGGTAGGTGCCGACCAGGCGCTGGGTCACGAGGTGGTGCCCGCGGCGTGCGGATCGCCGTCGGGTGACCGGAGCCGGAAGCCCACGCCGCGGATCGTCTCGATGAGCGTCGGGTCCCCGAGCTTGCGGCGCAGCGAGGCCACGTGCACGTCGAGGGTCTTGGTGGGCCCGTACCAGTGCGCGTCCCAGACGCGCTCGAGGATCTCCTCCCGGGTGCGGGTGGCTCCCGGGTCGCTCGCCAGCAGGACCAGGAGGTCGAACTCCTTGCGGGTGAGGGCGACCTCGGCGCCGTCGACGGTGACGCGGTGGGCCCGGGTGTCGAGCACCACGCCGGCACCGAGGTCGATCGGGCCCTCGGTCGGCTCGTCACGGCCACCAGCCCGGCGGGCCACCGCCCGGATCCGGGCCACCAGCTCCCGGAAGCCGAAGGGCTTCACCAGGTAGTCGTCGGCGCCCAGCTCGAGCCCGAGCACCCGGTCGATCTCGTCGCCGCGGGCGGTGATCACGATGATCGGCACCGACGAGTCGCGGCGCATCCGGCGGCACACCTCGTAGCCGTCGACGTCGGGCAGCCCCAGGTCGAGCAGCACGATCTCGGGCCGCTGGGCGGCCAGCGCCCGGAGCGCTCCCTCACCGGTGCCCTCCCGCCGCACCTCGAAGCCCTGGCGCTCGAGGCCCCTGACCAACGACTCGGCGATGGCGTCGTCGTCCTCGACGAGCAGCACGTCCACCTCTCCAGGCTCGCGCGGGTCGAGGTGGCCGCCGGTGGACTTTGCTCAACCTTTACCCCGCGCTGACCCCTCGCTGGTGTCGCGCTCCGTACCGTGCACCGCCATGAACCGACGTGTCGCCCTCACCCTCGCCGGCAGCGCCGCCCTCGTCGTCACCGCCGCCTCAGGAGCGGTCGCCGCCAACCTCGGCATCCTCGGTGCGGCGGCCGACGAGCCGGTCGGACGACTCGATGCCAACACGGTGACCGAGCTGTCCTCGCCGGTGTCGACCGTCGACCCGGCGGTGGTCACCGTCGAGCAGCCGGCCGCGGTCGGGGCCGACCAGCCCACCGACACGGCGCCCGCCGCCACCGCCGCGCCGAGCGGCCCAGCCGTGTCGGCCGGCAGCGGCGCGGCCACCGGCGGCGCGACCGGCCACGACGACGACGCCGTGGCCGAGCAGGAGCACACCGCCACCGCCCCGGTGGCGGCCACCGCGCCCTCGACGCCCACCTCCACGGCCTCGTCCCGCCACGTCGAGACCGAGGACCACCCCGAGGACCACGGCTCGCAGCACGAGGTCGAAGATGACTGACGCCGAGGTGTCCGACGGTTCCCGACCCGCCCGCAGGGGCCGGTCCCGGGGCGGGCGCCGGCCCAGCGCCGCCCCGGCGTCGCGGGTCGCGGTGGCCGGGCTGAGCCTGAGTGCCGCCTTCGGCATCGTGGCCGCGCTGGCGCTCAGCGAGCCGACCCCCTCGGCCCAGAGCGTCCCGCTCGACGCCTCTGCGGCGGTGGACGCCCAGGCCACCACGACGACCACGGCGCCCGTGCCGGCTCCCACCACGGTGGTCGTCGACCCGGCGCCGGTGCCGGCATCCGCCGGCGGCCCGGCACCCGACCCCGCGGCGGCCAGCGGCGCGACGACCGGCCGAGCCAGCGGCGCGGCGGCCGGTGGGTCCGGCTCGGCGGGTGGCTCGGCCCGCAGCGGTGGTGGCGCCGCCTCGGCCCCGCCGCCTCGACCGAGCACCTCGGCGGCCCCGGCCCCCGCCCCCGCCCCCGCTCCCGCTCCGGCTGCCGCGCCGAAGCCGACGACGCCGCCGACCACCGCTGCCCCGGTGGCTCGGACCGCGGCCAGCTGAACGAGGGACCGCCGGTGCCGCTGCACGAGCACGTCAGGGAGCTGCGGGCCATGGGCAGCGACTGCCGCGTGCGGGTCGTGGTCGACGAGGCCGACGACGGGCTCGGGCCGGTCATGCTCGACGACGCCGTCGCCCTGCTGGCCGAGCTGGAGGATCGCTGGAGCCGGTTCCGCGACCACAGCGAGCTCAGCGCCCTCAACGCCCACGCCGGTGCGCCGGTCTTCACCAGCGCCGAGACGGCGACCATCGTGGCGATGGCGGTGCAGGCCTGGAGCGACACCGGCGGGCTGTTCGACCCGACCGTGCACGACGCCCTCGTCGCCGCCGGCTACGACCGCAGCTTCGACGCTCTCGGCGCCGAGGGCGCCCGGCCGGACGTCGACGCCGCCCGCCGGACGACGGTGCCAGGGCCGGCCGGCATCGAGGTCGACGAGCGCGTCGGCCTGGTGCAGCTGCCGCCCGGTTGCCGGATCGACCTGGGCGGCATCGGCAAGGGCCGGGCCGCCGACCTGGTCCTCGATCGGCTCCTCCTCACCGGCGCGGTCGGCGCGTGCGTCGACCTGGGCGGCGACGTGCGGGTCGGTGGGCGCACGGCCGGTGGCAGCGACGACTGGTTGATCGCCGTCGACGACCCCTTCCGCCCCGGACGTGACCTCGCCGCGCTGCGCCTGGCGAGCGGGGCGGTCACCACCAGCTCGCGCACCCGCCGGCGGTGGGTCGGAGCGGGCGGCGAGGGCCACCACCTCATCGACCCCAGGACGGGGCGGCCGGCCGCCAGTGGGCTCGCCTCGGTGACGGTGGTCGCCGGCACCGCCGCGGCGGCCGAGGTGCACGCCAAGGCGGCGCTGGTCGGCGGGCTGGACCACGGCCGCCGGCTGCTCGAGCAGGCGGGCATGTGCGCGCTGCTCGTGGGTGACGACGGCACCGTCCACCGGGCCGGACCGATCGAGCCGTTCCTGGTCCCGGTGCCGTCCCCGGCGCACCCGGCGCCGTCACCGGCCTGGTCGCACGCGGCGCGGCCGGCGGGGGCCGAGCCGTGATCGTCGCCTCGACCACGGTCTTCGCCGCCACCAAGGTGTGGTGGTACGTCTCACGCTCGTCGGGCTTCGTGGCGTGGGCGCTGGCCGCCCTGGCCGTGCTGTGGGGGATGGCCCTGTCGACCCGGGCCCTCGGGCCCCGCCCCCGGGCGCCGTGGCTGCTCGACCTGCACCGTTTCCTCGGGGCGCTGACGGTGGTCTTCGTGGCCGTCCACCTCGTGGGGCTGGCGCTCGACCCGTTCGTGTCGTTCGGCCCCGCCGAGCTGTTCGTGCCGCTGGCGTCGAGCTGGAAGCCGGTCGCGGTCGCCTGGGGCGTCGTCGCCCTGTACCTGCTCGTCGCGGTGGAGATCACCTCGCTGCTGCGCGACCGGCTCCCCAAGCGGCTCTGGCACCGCATCCACCTCACCAGCTACGTGCTGTACGCGCTGGCCACCGTGCACCTGCTGACCGCGGGGACCGACCGGCACAACCCGGTGGTCCGCTGGGTCGTGGTGGTCACGGTCGGTGCCGTGGTGTTCTTCAGCGTCTACCGGCTCGTCGGACCCGGCCGGGCCGCCAGCGCCAAGGGCTCCGCCGGCGCGGGGCCGGGGCGGGCACCCGCCGCCAGCCGGGTGCCCGCCCCGGCCCGCACCACCGGTGGGCCCGGGGCTGTCGAGGAGTCGTCCGGCGAGGCAGAATGGCGCCTGCATGTTCAAGCACGTGATCGTTCCCTTCGACGGCCGGCCGGAGACCCGGGCGGCCCTGACGCCGGCGGGCGACCTGGCCTGGCGGTGCGGGGCCAAGCTCGTGGTGGTGACCACGAACGCGGCCGAGGACACGTCGCTTCGGGTCGCGCTCAAGTCCCAGGCGATCACCAAGAGCGGCGCTGACGTCGACTTCTGGGTCGACCTCGAGCGCTCGCTCGACGAGGCGCTGGTCGAGGCGGCCCGCCACCGCGCCGATCCCATCGTCTGCGTCGCCGTGCGCCACCGCCAGCAGGGCCTGCTGCGCCGGCGCACGGTCATGACGCCCCTGCCCGAGGCGGTGCTGCGCCGCTCGCCGGCGCCGGTGCTGCTGGTCGGGCCCGAGGTCGACGTCGGCCGGGGCCTGTCGCCGTCGGCGATGGTGGTGGCGGTCGACACGTCCGCCGAGGCCGAGCAGGGGGTCGCCGTCGCCGCCGCCTACGCCGAGCAGTTCCGGCTCGACGTGCGCCTCGTGGCCGTGGTGCCCCCCGGTGCCGACCACCTCGGCACCGCCGACGCCCTGCGGCCGCTGCTCGACGAGGTGGCCGCCCGAGCGCCGCGCGCCGGGCTCGAGGTCGTCGAGGCCGAGCAGCCGGCGGCCGCCCTGGTGGCCATCGTGGGCGAGCGCTCCGACGCCGTGCTCGTCCTGCCGAGCACCGGGGGCGACGAGCGGGGGCCCCTCGGGGCAGTGGCCCGGGAGGCCGTCGAGCGCAGCCACGGCCCGGTCCTGTTCCCGCCGCCGGCGGGATGAGTCCCGGAGGCCGACGATGATGGCGGTATCGTCGGCTCGGCGTCGGGGTGCAGCCCCGACCCGGTGACGTGTTCCTGGAGCGACGGTGGCCGACGTGGTCGAAGGCAGTCTGATCAGGGTCCTCATCGTCGATGACCACCAGATGATGGCCGAGGGCATCCAGGCCGCCCTCGAGGCCGAGCCCGACATCCGGGTCGTCGCCACCGTCGGCACCGCCGCCGACGCGGTGGCCGCGGCGGCCGCGCACCACCCCGACGTGGTGCTGATGGATTTCCGGTTGCCCGACCGCGACGGCAGCCAGGCGGCAGCCGACGTCCGCCGCTCCACGCCCGGCGCCGCCATCGTCATGCTCACCGGCTTCGGCGACGACGCCACGTTGACCCGGGCCATCGACGCGGGCTGTGCCGGCTTCGTGCACAAGTCCTCCGACATCGACACCGTGGTCGACGCCGTGCGCCGGGCCCGCGCCGGCGAGCCGGTCTTCTCGGCCGACGACCTGGCCAAGCTGGTGCGCCACCTCCGAGGCGACTCGCCGGCGGTGGGCTCCGACCTCACGAGCCGGGAGCTCGAGGTGCTCCAGCTGTTGGCCGAGGGCGTCACCACCGACACCCTCGCCGAGCGGCTCTACATCTCCAAGCACACGGCGCGCAGCCACGTCCGCAACATCCTGGCCAAGCTGGGGGCCCACTCGAAGCTGGAGGCGGTGGCCGTCGCCGCCCGCGCCGGCATCGTCAACCTCGATCCTGGCTAGGTCGGGCCAGAAGCCGCCGGGCTCGGTCGGCTACGACACCTCCGGCCGGTCGGAGCCCTCGGCCGCCCGGTGGGGCAGCACGACGCGCACCGTGGTCCCCTCGTCGGGCGCGGTGTGGATGACCACGTCGCCGCCGACGGCCCGGGCCCGGTCGCGCATCACCCGCAGCCCGATGTGGCCCGGACGGGGGTGCGCGTCGACTTCGGCCATGTCGAAGCCCCGGCCGTCGTCTCGGATCACCATCCACGCCAGGGTGCCGTCGTCGCCGATCTGCACCGACACGGTGCGGGCGTCGGCGTGCTGGTCGACGTTCACCAGGGCCTGCTGGGCGACCCGGTAGAGCAGCAGCTGCGCCCAGTCGGGTGTGCCGGGGGCGGGCTCCCCCGAGACGGACCAGCCCTCCAGGCGGTCGTCGAAGCGGGCCTCCATCGTCTCGCGCAACGCCGCCGCCAGGCCGAGCCGGTCGAGCGAGGGCGGCCGAAGGTCGAACAGCAGGCCCCGCAGCTGGGAGGCCGTCTCGTCGACCAGCTCCAGGGCCCGGTCGAGCTCGGCTGCGTGGGCCGGCTCGACCTGGCGGCGCAGCAGCTGCAGGCGGAAGCCGACGGCGCTCAGGTTCTGCAGCGACTCGTCGTGGATGCCGGCGGCGATGCTCTGGCGCTCGGCCTCGGTGGCGCCGTCGAGCTGGCGCAGCAACCGCTCCTGGTTCTGGAGCCGCACGGCGAGCTCCTGGGCCATGGCGTCGAAGGCGGCGCCGAGCTCGGCGACCTCGGCGGGGCCACCGATGTCACCGGCCCGGCGGTCGACGTCACCGCTGCGGAAGCCGGTGATCGCGGTGCGGAGCCGCTCGATGGGGGACACGATGAGGCGCTGGGCGGCGGCCAACGCCACGAGCCCCACGAGCAGGCCGACGAGGCCCACCATGGCCAACGACCAGGCCAGGCGCTGGTTCGGCCGGTCGAAGGCGTCGGAGCGGGTGATGCCCGCCATGATCCACAGCACCTGGCCGCCCACGTCCACCTCCTCGTAGGAGTAGAGGCGGTACTCGTCGTCGACCCCGCGGCCGTCGACCGACCCGGTGGACGCGCCCTGGGAGGTCATCTCGGCGAACAGGGGCATGGGGTCGAGGAGGTAGGCCGCGTCGTCGACGCTGCGGGCGAGCACCCGGCCCTGCTCGTCGAGCACCTGCACCACCGAACCGGTCGGCAGGTCGAGGTCGGCGGCGAAGCCGACGAGCGTCTGGAGCGCCACCGAGGCGCCGAGCACGCCCGGGGTGGTGGTCGCCGGCTGCCCGACTGCGGTGCGGGAGGTGGCGATCATCATCACCGGGGTGTCGTCGGTGAGGGAGGCCGCCGGAGCGGTGACGGCCACGCCGCGGCGCTCGAGTGCCCGCTGGAACCACGCCGCGTCGGACACGTCGGTGCTGGTGAGTGCGCTGTCGGCGGCGCAGGCCACGGTGCCCTCCGGCGCGACCGCGTAGAGGTTCAGGTAGCGCGAGCCGGGCAGCAGGGTGGCGTCGAGGCGGCCCCCGCAGTCGGCGTCGGCCTCGTCGGTGATCCGGTTCACGGCGTGCAGCAGCACGTCGGTCTCGGCCACCAGGGCGCGCGCCGCGGTGGCCCCGGTGGCCGCGATCTCGGCGGTGCGCCGGTGGGCGTCGTCCGTCGCGTGCCGACGGTCGTTGAGCGACCAGGCGATGGAGAGGGCGCCCAGCGGCACGACGGTCAGCAGCACCAGCCCGAGCAGGCGGGTCCGCAGGTGGACCCGGTGCCGTCGCGCTGTGGGCCCCGCCGTCGACACCCGGTCTCCCTCCGGTGGCTGCCGGTCGGGGTCAGTCTGGCATCACCCGGGCGCGGTGGTCGGCCCGAGGTGGGCCAGGCGGCCCGGGTCGAACGGCAGCGCCGTCGGCTCGCCGAGGAAGCGGCCCTGGCCCTGGTGGAGCCCGAGCGAGCGCAGGGCCTCGAGCTCGCTGGCGGTCGCCACGCCCTCGGCGACGAGCATGGCGCCGATGTCGCCGGCGAAGGAGACGAGGGCCGTCGTGAGCGCCCGGCGCACCGGGTCGTGGGCCAGCCCCTCGATGAAGGTCCGGTCGAGCTTGATGATGTCCGGGGCGAGCCGGAGGATGTGCTGCAGGCTGGCGAAGCCGGCGCCGGCGTCGTCGACGGCGAGGCGCACGCCCCGCTCTCGGAGCCGCGCGACCGGCCCCACGAGCAGCTCGTAGTCCTCGATGCGCTCGTGCTCGGTGAGCTCGATCACCAGGCGCGAGGCAGGCAGGCCGTCCAGCGCGTCGAGCAGCGCCGGTGAGCGGATCGTCTCGGCCGAGGCGTTGACCGACAAGAAGGCGTTCGGCGGCAGCAGGGGCAGGCCCTCGGTGGCTCGCTGCAGCGCGGCCAGCTCGAGGCGGATGCCGAGGCCCACCTCGGCCGCCTCGATGAACCACTGGGCCGGGCTGCGCTGGGGCTCGGTGCCGAACCGGGCGAGGGCCTCGGCGCCGAGGATGTCGCCCGTGTCGAGGTCGAGGATCGGTTGGTAGACCATCGACAGCCCGACCCCCGACCCGCTGCCGTGGTCGCTGTTGAGCACGGACTCGATGCGCCGGCTGGCCGACCGGCGCCGCTCGGCCCGGGCCTGGTCGGTCGCCTGCTGCTCGCGCATGCGCGCCTCGAGGATCGCCTTGTCGCGCCGCAGCTGGGTGTGCAGGGCCCGGGTCTCGAGCAGGTTGTTGATGCGCAGCAGCAGCTCGGTGTAGCGGAACGGCTTGGTGAGGAAGTCCCGGGCGCCGACGGCGAGGGCCCGCTCCCGGGTCGACTCGGTGATGTCGGCGGTCAGCACCAGGATCGGCACGTAGGTGTCGGCCGGCACCAGCGGCTCGATCTGGGCCATGACCTCGAAGCCGTCGGGATGGGGCATGTGCAGGTCGAGCACCAACAGGTCGGGCTCATAGGAGCAGAAGCGCTCCACGGCGAGGCCGGAGTCGGAGATGGTCTGGATGTTGACGTAGCCGGCCCGCTCGAGCATCCGTCGTAGCACCAGCAGGTTCGCCTCTTCGTCGTCGACGATGAGGATCCGCGCGTTCTCGGTGGGGGTCACCGAGGGAGCGACAGCGGGCGGGGAGATGGTCACGTTCGTCCTCCGTTGAACGAGGTGTGCGGGTCGCCGACGGGCGACGGGGCGGGCGTGGCGGGGGCGATGTCGTGGTGGTCGTCGGCCTCGGCGTCGGCGTCGGCGTCGCCGTCGGCGAGCGGCGCGGCGGGCAGCTCGACCACGAACGACGAGCCGAGCCCCGGCGTGGAGTGCACCGACAAGGTGCCGTCCATGCGCTCGGTGAGGCCGCGGCTGAGGGCGAGCCCGACGCCGGTGCCCTCGACACCGGTGTGCTCGAGCCCGAGGCGGTCGAACGGGACGAAGAGCCGGGCGATCTGCTCGTCGTCGAGGCCGGGCCCGGTGTCGTGCACCGTCATCCGGACGCGGCCGCCGACCTCGACGGTGGCGACGTCGACGCGGCCACCAGGGTGGTTGTACTTGATGGCGTTGGACACCAGGTTGAGCAGCACCTGGAGCAAGCGCTGGCGGTCGGCGAGCACGGTCGGTCGGGTGGTGTCGGCCGGCGGCCCGTGCAGCGCCACGCCGGCCCGGGCGGCGAGGGGTGCCGTCAGCTCCAGCACCTCCCGCACCGCGTCGGGCGCCGGCAGCGGTTCGATCCGCAGGTTCATGTGGTCGGTCTCGATGCGGGCGATGTCGAGCACCTCGTTGATGAGGGCGAGGAGGTGCTCGCCGGCCCGCGAGATCTGGTCGACGTACTCCGAGCTCTCCTGGTCGAGGTCCTCCAGCTCGAGCAGCTGGGTGAAGCCGAGCATGGCGTTGAGCGGTGTGCGCAGCTCGTGGCTCACCCGCGACAGGAACTCGCTCTTGGCCGTGCTGGCCCGCTCGGCCTGCTCCTTGGCCGAGCGCAGCGCCTCCTCGAGGGCGATCTGGTCGGTGATGTCACGGCTCACCATCACGATGCCGTCGCTGTCGCCGCCGGTGCCGGTGATCACCTGGGCGTGCGACTCGATGGTGACCCAGACACCGTCGGCGGTGCGGCCGCGGAAGCGCAGGGTGACCCGCTCCCGCTCGCCCCGGCTGAGCAGCTCGAAGCGGGCCCGCGTGCCCTCGCGGTCGTCGGGGTGGACGACGTCGAAGAGGCTCTGGTCCACCAGCGTGCGGGTGGGGAAGCCGAAGATGCGCTCGAAGGCGACGCTCGTGGTCCGGATGGTGCCGTCGGCCTCGAGGATGGTGATCACGTCGGGGGAGGCGCCGATCACGGTGGACAGCACCCGCTCGCGGGCCGCCACGTTGGCCAGCGCCTCCTTGACCTCGGTGATGTCGGTGGCGATCGACCCCACCGCCACCGGCACGCCGTCCTCGTCGAGCAGCGGGAACTTCACCGACAAGAAGGTGTGGGGGCCGTCGGCGAGGTGGATGATCTCCTCGAACTGCATCGGCTCACGGTTCACCAGCACCCGCTGGTCGCGGGCCCGCAGCATGGGCGCCGCCTCGGGCCAGTGGTCGAAGTCGTCGGTGCCGACGATCGAGCGGTCGTGCCCACCGAGCAGCTCGGTCAGGGCGCGGTTGGCGAACTGGTAGCGGCCGAAGGGGTCCTTGAGGGCGATCAGCGCGGTGGAGTTGTCGAGGAAGGCGCTCAGGCGCGACTCGCTCTCGCGCCGGGCCGACTCCGCCTCGCGGCGGGCGGAGATGTCGACGGCGTAGCCGAGCACGCGGTACGGGTCGCTCTCGTGGCCCCTGACGGTGGACTCCATCCAGCGCCACGAGCCGTCGAGGTGGCGCACGCGGAACTCCACGGCGAGCTGGCGCCGGGCGTCCCCGATGGCCCGGCGGGCCGCGGCGAGCAGCTCGGGGAGGTCGTCGGGGTGCACCAGGCCCACGAACGACTGGCGGTCGGACAGCAGCGACAAGGGCGAGTGGCCCATCACCCGGGCGCTGTTGGAGCTCACGTACTCGAGGGTGAGGGGCGCCTCGTCGTCGAGGGTGGTCGTGAGGGAGGCCTCGAACATCACCATCGGCCCGGCCGACACGAGGTGCTCGAGCGACGTGCGGGCCGCCTCGAGCTGGCGCTGCCTCGTCGCCAGCACCCCGGCAGCCCGAGCGAGGGTCCGCTCGGCGAGGGCCAGCTCGTCGGACCCGGGCTGGGCGGGGTCGAGCTCCGCGTCGCGGGCGAGGCGCTCGGCGTTGGCGGTCAGGTGCTCGAGGCGACGCGAGAGGTCCCTCGTGTAGAGCAGGGTGGTGGCGGCCCCGACGACGGCGGCCACCACGAGCGAGCACAGGGTGGCCACCAGGAGAGCGGGGGCTCCTGCGGTGGCCATCCCGGCGACGAGCAGCACGATCCCCACGACCAGCCCGGCGAGCGGGACGGCCAGCACGGCCACGCCCTGGGCGCGCAGCGTCAGGCGCCGCCAGCCTCGGCGGCGTCCTCCGGAACGTGTCGATGTCCTGCTGTCGCCGGGCGACGGCACTGGGCTCCTCCGCGGTCGGGTCGTCGCACGGAGGTATCGGCACGTGGAGGCCCCGAGAACAGCCCTATCTTGGTGCAGATGTACCAGATGGGCCGCCCGACCCAGCCCGGCGTCACGCCGAGGGCGGCAGCTCCACGGTGAAGGTGGCGATGTCGGTGGCCAGCCCGTGGCGGAGCGCCTCGAGGTTGGCGCCCCGGCAGTTCTGGCGGGTGAGGGCGAAGGCGTCGGGCCGGAGCCGCTCGGCCAGCTCGGCCGCGCACTCCACGGCGGCCGAGACGACGTCGTCGGCGGGCGCCAGGCGGTCGAGGTAGCCGGCGGCCACCGCGGCCTCGGGGTCGTAGATCGTGGCCAGGTTCACCGCCGCCGTGAACGCCGTGGTGGACAGCGACGAGCGCGCCAGCTCGACCCCGAAGCGGGGCACCGGCATGCCGATGGCCACCTCGTTGAGGCCGATCTTGAACGGGCCCTCGGCGCCGATGCGCACGTCGGCCGCCATCAAGAAGATGGCGCCCATGGCGAGGGCGTGGCCGGTGCAGGCCAGCACCACCGGCGTCGGGTGGCCGTGGATCTCGAGGGCGAGGTCGGCGCCGGCCTGGAGCAGGTCACGGGCCGCCTCGGTGCTCGAGGTCATGGTGGCCAGGTCGAAGCCGGCCGAGAAGCGCCCGGGCCGCCCGGCGATGACGACGGCACCGGCCTCACCGGCGGCTCGCCCGAGCGCGTCGTGCAGGTCGGCGGCGAGCTGGTGGGAGATGGCGTTGGCCTTGCCGTCGTCGACGGTGACGACGGCGACGCGGTCCTGGAGCTCGTAGCGAACGGCGGTCTCGGTCATGGCCGCACGCTACTCGTCGGTGCGGCGCACCGACCGCGGCCGCGGCCGCCTCAGCCCGGCAGCCGGGCCGCGCCCTTCTTCGGTCCGAAGGCGGCGCCGAGGGTGGCGTCGCTGAAGGCCTGGCCGGTCGGCAGGCCGGCGGCGAAGCGGTACAGGGCGGTGCGGTAGATGGCCCCCAGCGCGGCGAGCACCGAGCCCACCACGGCGACGTAGAGGAACAGCAGGGGCAGACCGACGAGGGGCAGGGCGGCGCTCACGATCCCGAACACCACCATCCCCGGCAGCATCAACAGCAGGCCGAGGATCCCGAGGCCGCCCTGGGCGATGAGGTTCTCGCCCCAGGTCTGGCGCAGCAGCTGCGCCGAGCGCTTGACGGCGGCGATCGGGCCGAGCCCCTCCACGATGATGATGGGCACGGCCAGCCAGGTCACGACGTTCCAGGCGAACCCGAGGCTGCTGGCGACGATGTTGCCGAGGATGCCGCCGCGGCTGCGCAGCGACTGCAGGACGAGGCCGACGGTGGAGCTCAGCACGGCCCAGCCCACGAGCGAGCCGGCGCGGCTCATGGCCGTGCCGAGGGCGCTGTCGAGCGACGGGTCGCCGCCCTCGAGGCGCTCGTTGGCGCCGGCCACCAGGACGCCGGCGAAGAACTGGGCCACGATGCCGATCACGAACAGGCCCACCACGCCGATGACGTAGGTGAGCGGCGTCGGCGAGAACGCGTCCTGGCCCGGTCGGGGGTCGGCGATGCGGTCGAGGGTGACGTACGCGCCTCCGCCGAACAGCACGGCGAGCACGCCGCAGCTCACGGCCGACAGCACGGGGACGGCGGCCAGCTCCTTGTCCTTCTTGAGGACGTCCAGGCTGGCCTTGGCGAGGTCGACGCTGTTGGAGAACTTGCCCATGGTCCGGTTCTATCGACCGGCGCACCGCGCCGCTTGACCGAGGTGGTCCGGACGGCCCAGCCTCGGGGTCGGCTGGCGTGACGGTCGCGACGGAGCGACGGGGGCGCTGCCCGCCGGGGGCTAGCGTCGCCGTCCGTGACCACGTTCGAGTTCCAGGGAACGGGCGGGATCCGCTTGGTCGGCGACGAGCGAGGGGAGCCGGAGGCGCCTCCCGTCGTGCTGCTGCACGGCGGGGGCCAGACCCGCCACTCGTGGGGCGGCACCGCCGACGCCCTCGCCGACAAGGGCTGGCGCGCCTTCACCCTCGACGCCCGGGGGCACGGGGAGTCCGACTGGTCGCCCGAGCAGGACTACCGGCTGTCGAGCTTCGCCGGCGACGTCCGGGCGTTCGTCGAAGGGCCCCTCGGCCGCTCGCCGTTCCTGATCGGCGCCTCGCTCGGCGGGCTCACGTCGATCCTGCTCGCCGGCGAGATGGCACCCGGCATCGCCCGGGGCATCGTCCTGGTCGACATCATCCCCGACATGGAGCAGGCCGGCGCCGATCGCATCCAGCAGTTCATGGCGGCCAACGCCGCCACCGGGTTCGCGTCGCTGGAGGAGGTGGCCGACGCGGTGGCCGCCTACAACCCTCACCGCCCCCGGCCCACGGACCTCTCCGGCCTGCGCAAGAACGTGCGCGAGCGGGACGGCCGCTGGTACTGGCACTGGGACCCGGCGTTCGTGGGCGGCACCGCCGACCTGCCCCCGTCGGAGATCTCCGACCGTCCCCGTCTGAACGGGGCGGTCGCGACCATCGTGGCGGGCGGCACGCCGGTGATGCTGGTGCGCGGTCGGGTGAGCGACCTGGTGAGCGAGGAGAAGGCAGCGGCGTTCTGCGAGCGGTTCCCGAGCGTGGAGTTCGTCGACGTCTCCGGTGCCGGCCACATGGTCGCCGGCGACCGCAACGACGCCTTCACCGCCGCTGTCGTCGACTTCCTCGACCGCCACGGCTGACACGAGGCCCGTCGCATCGGTGGGCACGAGTCGCGCCGTGCGCGAGTCGTGCCCACCGGTCGCGGGTGCCCGTCGGTAGGGTTCGCCCATGGTGGCGGAGGGTGGAGCGGTACGTCGGGCTCGGACCGTCGCGGTCGGGCTGGTGTTGGTCGCCGCACTGGCGTCGTGCAGCAGCGGAGGAACCGGCTCCGAGGCCGATCCGGGGCCGGAGGGCGACGCTGCCTGGATCGCGGCGGAGCTGCCCCAGGTGCCGGACGGCATGCTGGTGTGCCAGGTCGACGAGCACTCGTCCATCGGACGGCGGGTGGCCTACGGATCGATCGCCGAAGGCGTCGGCGACAACTGCGAGGTCACCGTCACCGCGTCGACCTCGTTCTACGGGCTCAGCCTCGCCGACGCCATCGCGATGGCCGAGGCGAACCTCGTGGCGCCGCCGACGGGCACGGAGGTGAACGGGCACCCGGCCATGGTCGGCCCGATGACCGACGAGGGGCGGACCTACGGCTACCGGGTCGGTTGGGAGCAGGCTCCCGGGCTCGTCGTCATGGTCGAGGACGCCAGGTACGTCGACGGCGAGCCGGTCGCCACCGAGGAGTCGGCGCTCGACCTGGCGTCGCAGGTGGTCGGCATGGACCGCGCCCGGTGGGACGAGGCGGTGGTCGCCTACGACGCCTCCTACGAGTACTCGGGACCGCCGGACGATGCCACCCAGGAGGTGCTCGCCACGGGGGAGGTCGACGGCCGTCCGTGGACCCTGTCGGCGTGGGTCGCGCCGGACCGCTCGGGCGTCTCGGACTTCCGCTGCCTGGGCCTCCAGCACGCGGGCGAGGACACGGGGCCGGGATGTGCGACCGAGTGGGAGGTGCTCGGCGGCACCGGGTTCGTGATCGGGTGGTCCGGTGCCGACGGAGAGCCGACGGTCAGGTCCGGGGTGAGCGCGGCACCCGTCTCGGGCGGGGAGGCCGGGCTGACCCCGGTGGCGGCGCAGACGTTTCCGGTCGAGGGCGCGGGCGCCCGGGTGTGGGTGGCGGTCGTGCCGACCGGTGCCTGCACGGTGGTGGTCGGGGACGCACCCCGGGCGGGTGCGTCCCCCCGCCAGCTGTGGCTGCTGCCGGGTGACCCTGGGGCAGCGGAGTGCGCCGGAGGCTGACGGACCGGCCCGATCGGTGGAGGTCGCTCCCGTGCGAGCGGATCGCCATCCACCGGTCCGGTGGCGGGCGGTCCGGCTCAGGCGGAGGTGGGCTCGGTGACGAAGTCGATGAGCTGCTCGACCGCGCCCACCAGCGCCGGTTCGAGGTCGGCGTAGCTCGACACCGAGCCGAGGATCTGCTTCCAGAACCGGCGGGGGTCGTCGACGCCGAGGCGGCGGCACACCCCCTCCTTCCAGCTCTCGCCCTTCGGCACGTCGGGCCAGGCCGGGATGCCGACGACCTTGGGCTTCACCGCCGCCCAGATGTCGACGAAGGGGTGGCCGGTGACGAGCACGTCGGGGTGGTCGACCCCGGCGGCGATCCGGGTCTCCTTGGAGTCGTCGACGAGGTGGTCGAGCAGGATGCCGAGGCGCCGGCCGGGCCGGGGGCCGAAGCCGCGCACGACCTCGACCAGGTTGTCGGCCCCCTCGAGCAGCTCGACCACCACGCCCTCGATGCGCAGGTCGTCGCCCCACACCTTCTCGACCAGCTCGGCGTCGTGCACCCCCTCGACGAGGATGCGGCTGGCCCGGGCGATGCGGGCGGGCGCTCCCGGCACGGCCACCGAGCCCGAGGCGGTGCGGACCGGTGCGGCGGCGGCCGGTCCCGCTGCCGGCTTGGGGCGCACCAGGGTGGCCCGGCGGCCGCCGACGTCGAAGGCGCCGTCGCGCAGGCGCGCCTTGTGGTCGCGGCCGTGGTCGTCGCGGATCGTGACGAACGCCTTGTCGCACGCCACCACGACGCCCTTCACGTGCGTGCCCCGCACGGCGACCTCGAGCCCCGGGTTGGCGGCGATCACCGCGGGCGGCTTCTTCACCCGCGGGCCGTCGCCGTCGAGGTCGAGCGGCTCGGACAGGATGCCGCGCATGTAGGGCTTGGCGGGGCGGTCGGGCACGGGCTCAGTCGCCTCCGACGAGCTCGCGGATCTTCTCGGCGGTGACCTTGCCGTCGTAGACCAGCCCACCGTCCTGCAGCCCGATGCAGCGGGTGGCTCTGGGCACCAGGTCGAGCTGGTGGGTGGAGCACACGACCGTGGCGCCCTGCTCGACCACGTCGCCCAGGATCTCCACGAGGGTCTCCTGCCCCGGGGTGTCGAGGCCGACGAAGGGCTCGTCGACCAGCATCAGCCGGAACGGCCGGATGAGCCCGAGGATCAGGCCCGTCTTCTGCTTGAGGCCCCGGCTGAAGCGAGACGGGAGGTCGTCGACGCGGTCGGCGAGCCCGAACATCTCCACGAGGTCGTCGGCGTACTCCTCCCACTCCTGGGTCTGGTGCAGCCGAGCGACGTACTCGATGTGCTCACCGAGGCTGAGGTCGTCGTAGAGCACCGGGCTGTCGGGGAGGAAGGAGAGCGCGGCGCGGGCCTCGACCGTGCCCGACGGGTGGCCAGCGACGAACGCCCAGCCGTTGGTGGGCTCGAGCATCCCCGAGCACAGCCCGAGCAGCGTGGACTTGCCGGCGCCGTTGGGGCCCACGAGCATCACCAGCTCGCCCTGGCCGATCTTGAGGTCGAGCTCGGAGACCAGGCCCATGCCGTCGCCGTAGTCCTTGCTGAGGTCGAGGGTCTGCAGGGCCGCGGACGTGTCGAGGCGCGGCTCGGTGGCCGGGGTCGGCGGTTGCTTGGGCAGGGCGAAGGGCGAGGTCACAGGTGCTTGGGCTTCCGTGTGCGGAGATAGAGGATCGCGCCGCCCACCAGGAACAGCGTGTACACCGTGGCGTTGCTCACCCGGCTCGTCTGCAGCTGGGCCGGGTCGGAGCCGGCGCCGAGCAGCGGCAGCAGGGCCACCACGGTGATGGTCGGCGGGATCACCACCCGGGCGAGCATCACCCAGCCCATGATGTCGGGGCCGAGGCCGGCCAGGCCGGCCACGTCGGGCGCGCCCTGGGCGGTGCTGATGGTGGCCGACACGGCGGAGGCCAGGGCGACCGGGACGATGAGCACCAGCCACAGCTTCCACACCACCTCGAACGGGGCCAGGGCGAGCGCCGACACCCCGGCGAAGAGGCACACGAGGACCATCACCGCGAACGAGGCGGCCAGGTGCTGGAGCAGCAGCCGCCCGGGCTGGTCGGGGTAGCTCTCCCAGCGGGTGGGGTGGTCGACCTCCTGGGCCGCCGGTTCGGCGGCGTCGTACGCGGCGAGGTAGAGGGCCACGCCGGCCACGATCACCATGGGGATGGTGCCTCTCCACATGAGCCCGAGGGAGAGCCCGGCCACGACGCCGAGCATCACCATGCGCACGACCCGGGGGAGCGGGAAGCGCAGGTAGCTCTGCCAGTCCCGCTTCCACGCAGGGGGCACCAGGCTTCGCCTGCGGGCCCGGCCGATGCGCAGCCACGGTCGGAGGCGAGGGTTCTCCTGGGACAGCTGGCGGCGCAGCAGCACGACGGTGCGCACGTCCTGGAGGGTGACGGCGAAGCGGAGCTGGGCCACCAGCCCGGCGCGGCGCATGGCGTGCTCGATGGAGAGGTCACCGATGCGGCTCAGGGCGAGGACGACCACGACCGCCACGAGCACGAGGCCCACCACGCCCACGGCGCGGAACGTGATGGGCCACAGCGCGATGTCGGCCAGCATGGTGAGCGGCGAGGTCGTGTGCTTGGTGACCACGTCGAGCACGGACCAGCCGATCACCACCACGGCGAGGGCGTTGGCCGGCCACCAGCGCAGGCGCCGGCCCGACGCGGCCATGGCGGTGGCCGAGGCGAGGACCCCGGCCAGGGCGAAGGTGAGCGCGCAGCACGCCACGGCGGCGGCGATGTTGACCGGCAGGCGGCGGGCCGCCAGCTCGCCGACGATGGCGCCGGCCACCGCCCCGGCGAAGGCGAGGAACCGCAGCTGCTTGATGGCCGGGCTGCGGACGACCTCGGCCCGGGGCACGGGCGCGTTCAGCTCGTGCATCACCACGGGGGCCTCGAGCACGAGGGGGCCGCCCCGGCCACCGGAGCGCAGGCCGATGCCCACGGCGACGGCGATGCCCAGGCCGAGCCACATCGGGGCCTCGCGGGCGAAGGTGGCGGCGTCGGCGGCGTTCACCTTGTCGTCGGGCAGCTGGCCCGACGCCAGCAGCACGAGGATCACCCCGACGAGGCCGACCATGTAGACGCGGTACAGCGCGTCGATCCAGTGCACGTCGGCAAGCCGGTTCGCCCGTCGGGCCCGGCGCAGGTCGTGCAGCGCCGCTGTGGTGGCCTCGACGTCGATCACGGCGGGCCAATCTACCTGCGGTGCCGGGCACCCTCCCGCGCGGCGTCCTCGGCCTCCTCGGCGAGGGCGAGCCAGCGCTCCTCGGCGGCGTCGAGCGCAGCGAGGACCTCGGTGAGCTCGGCACCGAGCGCGGTCAGCTCGGTGTGGTCGGCCGTGCCCGCCTTCTCGGCGAGCGCCTGTTCGAGGGCCACCCGGCGCTTGCCGAGCCGCACGACCTCCTTGTCGGCGTCCTTCATGAGGTGGCGAAGGGTGCTGGGGCTGCGGGGCCCGGGGGCCGGCTGGTCCGTGCCCGCCTTGGCCCGCCGGCCGCTCGACGGTGGCGGCGTGGGCTTCGGGGCCGCGCTGGTGGCGCGCCCTCGTGCCCGGTTGGCGCGGCGCTCCGTCTCCCAGGCCGCGTAGCCGCCGGCCCGTCGTCCCGGTCGGGCCACGCCGTCCATCACGACCACGTCGGTGACGGTGCGCTCGAGGAAGGCGCGGTCGTGGCTCACCACCACGAGGGCGCCGGGCCAGTCGTCGAGGAACTCCTCGAGCACCCGCAGGGTGTCGATGTCGAGGTCGTTGGTGGGCTCGTCGAGCAGCAGCACGTTGGGCTTGGCGGCCAGCACCATCAACAGCTGCAGGCGGCGGCGCTCGCCGCCCGAGAGGAGCCCGATCGGCGCCCACTGGGCGTCGGTGTCGAACCAGAACGACTCGAGCAGGGCCGCGTCCTGCCAGTCGGGCTGCCGGTGGCCGCCGGTGACGGCGTCGCGCACCCGCTGGGCGGGGTCGAGGGCGGCCCCGACCTGGTCGTAGTAGCCGACGCGCACGGTGGGCCCGGTGACGACCGTGCCCGTCGTCGGCTCCCGCCGGCCGGCGACGAGGTCGAGCAGCGTCGACTTGCCGGCGCCGTTCGGGCCGACGAGCCCGAGGCGCTCCCGGTTGTCGACCAACAGCTCGACCCCTTCGAAGAGGGGCGGGCCACCGGGGTGGGCGTAGCCCACGTCGTGCAGCTCGACGACCTTGTCGCCCAGGCGGGGCGTGCCGAACCACAGGTCGGGGATGCCCTGGCGTGCCGGCGGCTCGGCCCTGCTCTCGACGATGGTGGTGGCGGCCTCGATGCGGGCCTTGGGCTTGCGGGTGCGGGCCGGCGCGCCGCGCCGCAGCCACGCCAGCTCCTTGCGGGCCAGGATGCGCCGGGTCGACTCGGCGGCCGCGGCCCGCTCCTCGCGCTCGGCCCGGCCCTCCAGGTACACGTCGTAGCCGCCGTCGTGCACGTAGCCCTTCCCCCGGTCGAGCTCGAGCACCCGGGTGGTCACCCGGTCGAGGAGGTGCCGGTCGTGGGTGACCAGCACCAGCCCGCCCCGGTGAGCGGCCAGGCGCTCCTCGAGCCAGGCGATGGCGTCGATGTCGAGGTGGTTCGTCGGCTCATCGAGGACGAGCAGGTCGCTGTCGGCGACGAGCGTGCGGGCCAGCGCGACCCGCTTGGCCTGCCCGCCCGACAGCCGCCCGGTGTCGGCGTCGGCGAGGGCGGCCATGCCGAGGTGGTCGAGCACGGCGGCGGCCTCCCACGCCTGCTCGGCGTGCCCCTCGACGGCGGCCAGCACCCGGCCGGCCGGCAGCTCCGGTCGCTGGGCTAGCGCGGCGATGCGGACGTCGCGGCCGCGGCGGACCACGCCGGCTTCGGGCTCGACCTCCCCGGTGAGCACGGCGAGGAGGGTCGACTTGCCGCAGCCGTTGAGCCCCACCACCCCGAGCCGGTCGCCCGACGAGACGGTGAACGAAAGGTCGGCGAACAGCGGTCGGCCGGGACGGCTCATGGCCACGCGCTCGACGTCGACGAGGATCACCCGTCCGAGGCTACGGGGGGCCGGTGGCGGCGCCGGTCGGGGGGCCGACACGGGCCCGACGGTTACGGGTACGGTTCTGCGCCGGAGCGAGGGGATCTCGCCGCCCGACGACCCGTGTCCGACCCGAGCCTGCCGACCAGCGCCGCGAGCGTCCTGGTCGACGCCCCGCCCGACGGGGTGGTCGACCTCACCTCCACCCGGGGCGGTGCCGCCGCGCCCGGCCGGGCGGCACCGTGGTGGCACGCCCTCGCCCTGTTCGCCGCGGTGGGAGCGCTGGTGTGGCTCGCGGTGTGGTTCGGCAACGCCCACCTCGGCCACGACGCCTGGTGGCCCAGCCGGCCCGGCAGCGCCGGTGGCCAGCTCTTCGAGGGCTGGGCCCGCTGGGACGCCGTGTGGTACCGCACGATCGTGCGGGAGGGCTACGTCTACTACCCGGGCGTGCAGTCCTCGGTCGCCTTCTGGCCCTCGTACCCGCTCGTGGTGGAGGCCCTGAGCGGGCTCTTCCCGAGCATCTACGTCACCGGCACCGTGGTGACGCTCGCGAGCGGCGCGGTGGCGGCGGTGTGCTTCCACCGCTGGGCCGGGCTGTTCCTGCGCCCCGCGGCGGCGCTGACCGGCCTCGTGGCGCTGCTCGTCTTCCCCTACGGCTGGTACCAGTACGGCGCGGTGTACGCCGACGCGCTCTTCATCGCCGCTGCCATCGGTGCGTTCCTCCTGCTCGAGCGCGACCACGTGGCGTGGGCCGGCGTCGTCGGCGTCGTCGCCACCGCTGGCCGACCGGCCGGGCTCATCGTGGCGGGCGCCCTGCTGTTCCGGGTGATCGAGAAGCGCAACACGGCGAACGGCGAGCGCGGCCTGGTCGCCGCCTTCGACCCGCGCGGCCTGCGACGCGCCGACGCGCCCGTCCTGGTCGCCTTCGCCGGCGTGGGGGCCTGGTGCACCTACCTCTGGGTCCGCTTCGGGAACCCGTTCCTGTTCGCGACCATCGAGGGCGTCAAGGGGTGGGACCAAGGCGCGGGCCCGAGCACGTGGCTCAAGTTCAAGCTGCTCGAGCAGCTCCAGCACCACCCGTTCCAGCCCTCGACGGTGAACCTGGTGGTCCAGGGCCTGCTCGTCGTCGGCGCCCTGGGCCTCGTGCCGGCCGTCAAGCGACGCTTCGGCTGGGCCTATGCCCTCTACGTCGTCGGCGTCGTCGGCCTCGCCCTGGTGGGCACCAAGGACTTCATGGGCTCGGGCCGCTACCTGCTCGCCGCCTTCCCGGTGTTCGCCGTGCTCGGCGACCTGCTGGCCGACCGCCGGCGGGCCCGGGCCGTGGTGGTGCCGTTGTCGCTGCTCGCCCTGCTCGGCCTGTCGGTCGCGTTCGGTCGGGGGTCATACCTCTCCTGACCCGGTACGGTGGGAAACCACGGCTTCGGCCGGGTTTTCTCCACCGCGAGAGGTTCGCCATGAGCACCGACAGCACCGACACCGCCGAGCCCGACGCGCCGGGCCGCACGGGAGCCGCGACCGGCACCGGGCCCGCCGACGCACCGACCGACGGGCCGGCCCCCGTGCTGGCGATCACACCGGAGGCGCTCGAACGGGTGCTCGAGATCCGCGACGGCGAGGACGACCCCGGGTCGCTGTGCCTGCGGGTGGAGATCACCGGCGCGTCGGGCGCCGACTACACCTACGACCTGGCCTTCGAGGAGATCTCCGCGCTCGACGAGGCCGACGACGTCTCGGTGCAGGGCGGCCTCAGCGTCGTGGTGGCCGCCGGCAGCGTCGAGGAGATGCGAGGCGCCACCCTGGACGTGCCCCGTACGCCCGGCCAGGCCGGCCTGGTGATCCGCAACCCCAACCGGCCCAACCCGCTGGTGGGCCGCGACATCGAGCTCACGGGCGACATCGCCGACAAGGTGCGCCAGCTGCTGGCCGAGGCCATCAACCCGAGCCTCGCCTCCCATGGCGGCTACGCCGACCTCGTGGGCGTGGAGGACACCACCGTGTTCCTCACCATGGGCGGCGGCTGCCAGGGCTGCGCCATGAGCGCCGCCACGTTGCGGGAGGGCATCCAGGTGGCCATCAAGGAGGCCATCCCCGAGGTCACCGAGATCGTCGACGTCACCGACCACACCGCCGGCGACAACCCCTTCTACACCTAGGTGCCGCGTCAGCGGCGGCGCCGCATCTCGGCTTCGATGTCGGCGTCGGTCACCGGCCGGCGGAAGAACACCTCCCAGGCGTGCAGGACCAGGCCGATGCCCCAGCCGGCCATGATCCACGCCGGCCAGAAGTAGCTGCCGCCGGTGAAGGCCCAGATGAACACCAGGAAGGCGTTCACCACCACGTAGGCCACCAGGTGGGCACCGAAGTCGCGGCGGTCGGTCACCCGCTTGCGGGCCGCCTTCCACTCCTCGGACTCCCGGTCGGGACCCGGTGCCGGCTGCTCGATGTCACCCGCGCTCATGGCACCAGGGTCCACCGAGGGGACGGCGACGGCAAGGGCCGCCCGCCCATCGGCCCAGAAGTTGCTATGCGGCGTTAAGTATCGTACGGTCCTGCGGGCGGCCCGGGGGAGGTCGTGCCGGCCGGAGGAGGAAGATGCCCGACGCCCTGATCGAGCGTGACGGCGCCGTGCTCGTCATCACGATGAACCGGCCCAAGCGGCTCAACGCCCTGTCGGGGGCGATGTTGATCCGCATGTACGACGCCATGGTCGGCGCCGACGCCGACGACGACGTGCGGGCCATCATCCTCACCGGCGCGGAGGGCAACTTCTCCTCCGGCGCCGACCTCAGGGCCATGGCCGGCGACGCCGGCCCCGACGCCGACACCGAGATCGACGTGGCCGCCCGCATGGCCGACGACCCGGGGCTGGCCTGGAAGGGCCTCCTGCGCCACTACCAGCCCAAGAAGCCGCTGATCGCCGCGGTCGAGGGCATCGCCTTCGCCGGCGGCACCGAGCTGTTGCAGGGCACCGACATCCGGGTGGCGGGGCGCAGCGCCCGGTTCGCGGTGAGCGAGGTGAAGCGCTCGCTCTACCCGATGGCCGGCTCGGCGGTGCGCCTGCGTCGGCAGATCCCCTACACGATCGCCGCCGAGGTGCTCCTCGCCGGCCGGGAGCTCAGCGCCGAGGAGGCGCTGCACTACGGCCTCGTCGGCCACGTCGTCGACGACGGCCAGGCGCTCACCAAGGCGCCGGAGATCGCCCAGCAGATCGCGGCCAACGGGCCCCTCGCCGTCGAGGCCGTGCTGCGCACGCTCCGCGAGACCGAGGGCATGACCGAGCGCGAGGCCCTCGACCACGAGTTCGAGTACGGCCAGGCCGTGTTCGCCACCGAGGACGCCAAGGAAGGCCCACGAGCCTTCGCCGAGAAGCGCACGCCCGTCTACCACCGCCGCTAGCCCGGTCCGGGCCGGCCCGTCCGGTCCGCCGAGAGAGAGGAACCATGACCGACACATCGATCGCAGATCCATCGAACGACATGGAGCCGTTCAACCTCCAGTTCCCGTTCACCCGCACCCTGGGGAACACGCTCAGCACCTTCTTCTCCGCCGTGGCCCAGGGCCAGCTCATCGGGGTGAAGGTGGGCGGGCGGGTCATCGCCCCGCCGCTCGAGTACGACCCCGAGACCGGCGCCGACGCCGGCAGCGAGTGGGTGAAGGTCGGGCCCAGGGGCACGGTGAGCGCCTGGACCTACGTGCCCGAGCCCACCCACCTCCACCCGGTGCAGGGCCCGTTCGCCTTCGCCTTCGTCACCCTCGACGGCGCCGACACGCCGATGATCCACGTCGTCGAGGCCCCCGAGGACCAGCTGCGCTCGGGCCTGCGGGTCGAGGCCCGCTTCAAGGAGGGCGACGAGGTCAACGGCCGCATCGACGACTTCGTGTTCGTCCCCGCCACCGACCCGTCGCCGAGCGAGGGCGCCGGTGAGCCCTACCAGGCCCCCGCCGAGCCCGAGATCCAGACCATGGACGCGTACTGCGACCTCACCTACGTCGACAACGCCGCGCCGGTCACCCGGGTGTGGACCCAGGCCCTGCTCGAGGGCAAGCTCGTCGGGCGCACCTGCCCGCAGTGCGGTCGCACCTTCGTCGGGGCCGTCAGCCTGTGCTGCGTCGACGCCATCGAGCTCGACGAGTCCACCCAGTCGGAGATGCCCCAGACCGGCGTGGTCACCAACTTCACCGTGATCACGCCCGTGCCGTACCCGGGCCAGAAGGAGACCGAGCCGTTCGTGCGCTGCTCGGTGATGCTCGACGGCACCGACGCCGTGCTCGGCCAGCAGACCATCGTCGGCATCCCCGCCTCGGAGGTCCGCGTCGGCATGCACGTGGCGCTCGAGTGGGAGCCCGAGGGCCAGCGCGACGTGAGCGAGATCGGGAACGGCGGCCACGGCTCCACCGGAGGGGCCGTCGTGGGATGGAAGCCGACCGGGGAGCCGGACGAGCCGGCCGAGAACTACGTGGATCGGATGATGTGATGCCCCGCACCGAGAACGACATCGCCATCGTGAGCTACGCGCAGTCACCGCTGCTGCGCCGCTCCGAGAACACCGAGACCGAGATGATGCTGTCCACGGTCCAGGGGGCCATCAAGGCCGCCGGGCTGGGCAAGGGCGACATCGGCTTCACCGTCAGCGGCTCCTGCGACTACCTGTCGGGCCGCGGCTTCTCGTTCGTCGCCAACGTCGACGCCTACGGGGCCTACCCGCCGATCAACGAGTCGCACGTGGAGATGGACGGCTCGTTCGCCATGTACGAGGCGTTCGTGCGCCTGCTGCAGGGCGACATCGACACCGCCGTGGCCGCTGGCGTGGGGAAGACCTCCAACTCCGACCCCGCCACGCTCTACACGATCGAGATGGACCCCTACTACCTCACGCCGCTCGGCGCCGACGTCGCCTCGCTGTCGGCGCTGCAGTACCGGGCGCTGCTCGACTCGGGCAAGGTCACCGAGCGCGACGTGGCCGAGGTCGTCGCCCGCAACCGGCGCGCCGCCAAGGACAACCTGAACGCCCAGGTGTCGGGCGACTTCGACGTCGACGAGCTGCTCGCCGCCCCCTACGTGCGCAACCCGCTGCGCCGCCACGACCTCCCGCCGGTCACCGACGGCTGCGCCGCGGTGGTGCTGGCCCGGGGCCAGAAGGCCTACGAGCTGTGCGAGCGGCCGGTGTGGATCACCGGCATCGACCACCGCATCGAGCCCCACCTGCCCACCATGCGCCAGGACCTCACCTCCTCGGTGTCGACCCGGCTGGCGGCCGAGGGCGCCGGTGTGGCGAGCGGCCCGGTCGAGGTGGCCGAGATCCACGCCCCGTTCAGCTTCCAGGAGCTGATCGTGCGCGAGGCACTCGGCCTCGGCGACGACACCGAGATCAACCCCTCCGGCGGCGCCCTCGCCGCCAACCCCGTGATGGTCACCGGCCTGCTTCGTGTCATCGAGGCGGCCAAGCAGATCGCGGAGAACGGCAGGAGCCGCACGTTGGCGCACACCACGTCCGGCCCCTGCCTCCAGCAGAACCTCGTGTGCATCCTGGAGGGTGACCAATGAGCCACCAGCCCGTCGCGGTCGTCGGCATCGGCCAGACCCACCACAAGAAGCGTCGTGCCGACGTGTCCATCGCCGGCCTCGTGCGGGAGGCCGCCCAGCGCGCCCTCGAGGACGCCGACATGGACTGGGGCGACATCGACGCCGTGGTCCTGGGCAAGGCGCCCGACCTGTTCGAGGGCGTCATGAAGCCCGAGATGTACCTCGCCGACGCCCTCGGCGCGAACGGCAAGCCGATGTTCCGGGTGCACACCGCCGGCTCGGTCGGCGGCTCCACCGGCATCGTCGGCTCGCACCTGGTGTCGAGCGGCCGGCACAAGCGGGTGCTGTCGGTGGCGTGGGAGAAGCAGTCGGAGGGCAACGCCCAGTTCGCCCTCGGCGGCGGCAAGTCCGGCTCCATCGGCGCCGGCGGCGCGTTCGCCCCGTTCATCCGGGCCTACATCCGCCGCTCCGGCGCGCCGGAGGACATCGGCTGGAAGGTGGCGGTGAAGGACCGCCTCAACGGTGCGAAGAACCCCTACGCCCACCTCAAGCTGGCCGACATCACCATCGAGAAGGTCAAGGAGTCCCCGATGATGTGGGATCCTCTGCACTTCCTCGAGTCGTGCCCGTCGTCCGACGGCGCCTGCGCGGTGGTGTTCACCGACGAAGCCGGTGGCAAGGCGGCCGCCAAGCCGCCGGCGTGGGTGCTGGCCACCGCCATGAAGAGCGAGCCGTCCACCTTCGCCGGCCGCGACGCGGTGAACCCCAAGGCGGCCCACGCCTGCTCCGACGAGATCTACAAGCAGATCGGGGTCACCAACCCCCGCGAGCAGATCGACTGCGCCGAGCTGTACGTGCCGTTCAGCTGGTACGAGCCGATGTGGCTCGAGGCCCACGACATCGCCGCCCCCGGCGAGGGGTGGAAGATGACCGACTCGGGGGCCACCGCCCTCGACGGCGACTTCCCGGTGAACATGTCCGGCGGCGTGCTGTCGTCGAACCCCATCGGCGCCTCCGGCCTGCTGCGCTTCTCCGAGGCGGCGCTGCAGGTGCGCGGCCTGGCAGGGGAGCACCAGGTGCCCGGGGCCAAGCTGGCCATCGCCCAGGCCTACGGCGCGAACGCGCAGTTCTACGCCATGTGGGCGGTCGGCTCGTCCCTCGACCCGCTGGGGTCGTAGGGGAGATGGGGGAGGCGACGGGGCCGGCCACAGCGTGGTGGCCGGCCCTCCGTCGTCCCCGAGCGGAGCCCGGCGCGGGAACGCCGCACGGCTCCGGTCGTGTCGGCCCGGCATGAGGAGGAGACGCATGGGCAAGGCCCTCGTGCTCGGTGGCGGTGGCGTGGCGGGCATCGCGTGGGAGACCGGGCTGCTGCTCGGCCTGCGCGACCACGGCCTCGACCTCACCGACGCCGAGCTCCTCGTGGGCACGTCGGCCGGCTCGGTCGTGGCCGCCCAGGTGGCCACCGGCCAGCCGCTCGGTGAGCTCTACGCGGCGCAGCTGGCGCAGGGCACCGCCGAGCGGACGGTCGAGTTCGACGTCGAGGCCATGATCGCCCGGTTCGTCGAGCTGCTCGCCGACCGGCCCCACCCCGAGGAGCTGCGGCGGCGCATCGGGGCGTGGGCGCTCGAGGCCGACACCGTGCCCGAGGCCGACCGTCGGCGCGTCATCGAGGCCCGGCTGCCCGTGCACGAGTGGCCCGAGCGCGACCTGCGGGTCACGGCCGTCGACGCCGGCACGGGCGCGTTCGTGGTCTTCGACCGGGCCTCCGGCGTGGATCTCGTCGACGCGGTGGCGGCCAGCTGCGCGGTGCCGGGTGTGTGGCCGCCGGTCACCATCGGCGATCGGCGCTACGTCGACGGCGGCGTGCGCTCCACCATCAACGCCGACCTGGCCGAGGGCCACGAGCGGGTGGTGGTGCTCACCCCGTTCACCGCCGGGCTGGCCGGCGACAGCGAGCACGAGTGCGAGTCGCTGCGGACAGCGGGAGCAGCGGTGGCCGTGGTGGCCGCCGACGAGCGCAGCGCCGCCGCCTTCGGTGCCAACCCGCTCGACCCGTCCACCCGACGGCCATCGGCCGAGGCGGGCCGGGCCCAGGCCGCCGCCGTCGTCGACGCGGTCGCGAGCGTCTGGCGATGAGCCCACGGCGCAGCGCGGCCGAGGCCCGCCGGCGGCTGCGCGACTCGCTCGGCGCCCTGAGCCGCATCACCGGCAGCTCCCGGCTCGACCGCCGGGTCTCGGCCCGCTCCGGTGTGCCCATCGGCTTCGCCGCGTTCGCGGTGCTGGGCCGGGTCGTCGCCGACGGGCCGACACGGCTGAGCGAGCTGGCGTCGAGCGCCCGGATGCACCCGGCCGCGCTCACCCGGCAGGTGCAGGCCCTGGAGGCCGAGGGCTACATCGAGCGCCGTCCGGACCCGCTCGACGGCCGGGCCGCGGTGGTGGAGGCCACCGAGAGCGGGGTGCGGGCCTACACGAGGGTCGACGCCGTGAACGACGGGATCATGTCCGAGCAGCTGGCCGACTGGTCGTCCGACGAGCTGTGGGACCTCGTCGAGCGGCTCGAGCGGTTGATCCACGACCTGCGCTCCTCGCCGGCGTCTCCGGAGGCCGAGGCGGGATGACCGGCGGAGGGGGCCCGGGCGTGGTCCGGGCCGCCGCCGACGCATCCGCCGCGTACCGGGCGGCGGGTTGGTGGGGCGACGACACCGTCGGTTCGCTCGTGCGGCGCTGGGCGGCCGAGCGGCGCGGCGGCGCCGCCTTCCTCGGTGGTGCGGCCCCCTTCACCTGGGCGCAGTACGACGAGGCGGCCGACGCCATCGCCCTCGCCCTGCTCTCCGGTGGGCCGCCCGACGGCGAGCGGGTGGCGGTGTGGCTCCCCGACGGCCCCGGCGTCCACGCCGCCTTCGTGGGCGTCGAGCGGGCCGGGCTGGTCACGGTGGGCATCGGCCACCGGGCCGGCGACCGCGAGGTCGCCCACCTGCTGTCGCTCACCGGGGCGACCACGCTCGTCACCACCGCCGCCCACGCCGGGCGCCCGGCGGCGCAGGTGCGGGCCGACCTCGCCGCCCTCGGCGCGCCCGTCGAGCGCCACGTGCTGCTCGACCCCGCCGGTGCGGTGCTCGACGACGGCCTCGGGAGCCGGCCGCCGGTCGCGCCGCGGCCGCTCGCCGCGCCCGACCCCGACGCGCTGTTCCTGCTCAACTCCACGTCGGGCACCACCGGCCTGCCCAAGTGCGTGATGCACACCCAGAACCGGTGGTTCTACTTCCACCAGCTCGCCGTCGAGGCCGGCGCCCTCGGCGCCGACGAGGTCTTCTTCAGCGCCATCCCTGCGCCGTTCGGCTTCGGCCTGTGGACCGCCCACTTCACCCCGGCCATCCTCGGGTGCCCCACCGCGCTGGTCGACCGCTTCGACGCCCATGCCGCCCTCGACCTCATCGAACGGGAGCGGGTCAGCGTGCTGTGCTGCGTGAGCACGCAGTTCATCATGATGCTCGACGCCCAGGCGGAGCGGCCACGCGACCTGACCTCGTTGCGGTGCATGTTCACCGGAGGAGAGGCCGTGCCCTACGAGCGGGCCGCTGCCTTCGAAGACGCCACCGGCGCCAAGGTCCTGCAGTTCTACGGCTCCAACGAGACGGGCGTGCTCAGCGGCACCACCGTGCACGACGACCGCGAGCGGCGCTTCGCCACCGCCGGGCGGATCGTGCCGGAGATGAACGTCCGCCTGCTCGACCCGGACACGCACACCGACGTGCCGGCGGGCGTGCACCAAGGGCAACCGGCGTGCCAGGGGCCCGCCACCTGCCTCGGCTACTGGGGCGACGACGCCGCCGACCGGGAGCTGTTCACCGACGACGGCTGGATGCTGATGGGCGACATCGTCGAGATCGACGACGACGGGTGGCTCACGGTGATCGGCCGCACGTCGGACTTCATCATCCGGGGCGGCAAGAACATCAGCGCCCCCGCCGTCGAGGCCGAGGTCGCCACCCATCCGGCCATCGCCATGGTGGCGGCGGTTGCCTCCCCGGACCCGGTGTTCGGCGAGCGGGTGTGCGCCTACGTCGAGCTTCGGCCCGGCACCACCGTCACCCTCGACGAGCTGGTCGCGCACCTCGCCGCTCGGGGCGTGAGCCGCGAGTGGTTCCCGGAGCGGCTGGTGGTCGTCGACGAGCTGCCCCGCTCGTCCGGGGGGAAGGTGGCCAAGGGCGAGCTGCGTGCCGACGCCCGCCGCCGCGCCGCCCGACCCGACGAGCGTCCCTGATCCCCCCGTTCTGGTGGAGATCTACGGTCACATGCGCCAGTAGATCTCCACCAGAAGGCCGGGCCGGCGGTCAGCGGCGGGGGCGCCGGGCGGCGATCGCGGCCACGACGTCGTCGACCGTCGGTTCGCCACCGCGGAACAGCTCGTGCAGCTCGACGGCGAGCGCGGCCCGCTGCGTGGGCGGTGGGCCGCCGCCGGGCAGCTCGGCAGCGTGGTGCTCGAGGAACCGCGACGCGGCCCGCACCGCGACCAGGTCCCGCCGGTCGTCGTCGCCGTCGATCCCGAACCGCCAGCGGTCCACCCGGCGGGCGACGGCCGGCGTGTCGACGTGCACGTCGACCTCGGCGGCGGCGAGCACCCGGCAGTCGTAGGCGCGGCAGGTCCGGGGCCGGTGGTCGTAGATCGAGCAGCCCTCCGCCCCCAGCATCGGGCAGCGGCCGTGCTCGTCGTAGGGGAGCACGGAGAACCCGTCCGGAGCGCCCGGTGCGGGGAACAGCAGCTCGGCGGGGACGTGCGCCCGGACCTCGTGCTCGTCGGGCTCGACCAGCACGAACTGCGACGACGCGCAGCAGGCCGTGCACCCGTCGCACGGGACGTCGGCCTCCGCCCGCTCGCGCAACACCGCCATCGTGCGGGCCAGCCACGGCCCGAACGGGCCGGCGTCGAGCCCGCCGTCCACGGCCGGGTCAGACAGAGGCGCCGTGCGGGTGGTCGGCGGCCATGAGCGACACGGCCGACGCGAAGACGCCCGCGGCGTCGAGGCCCAGCTCGGCGAGGATGGCGTCGGGCTTGCCGTGGGGGATGTAGGCGGCCGGGACCCCGAGGACCCGGACCCGCGGCTCGGGCCGCCCAACGGTGAGCTCGCACAACCGGTCGGCGACCGCCATGCCGACGCCGCCGTCGCGCAGGCCGTCCTCGACGGTGACCACGTAGGGGTGACGCCCGGCGTCGGCCAGCATGGCCGGGTCGAGGGGCTTCACCACCCGGGCGTCCCACAGGGTGACCGACACGCCGTCGGCCGCCAGCATCTCGGCGGCGGCCTCGGCCGCGTCGAGCATCTTGCCCACGCTGATGATGCACAGCTCGTCGCCGGAGCGCAGGCGGCGACCCTGCAGGCCGTGGCCGACCTCGTGGTCGGCGACCTGGCGGGCGGCGGTCTTGGCCCACCGGATGGCGCACGGGCCCGTGGTGATCTCCAGCGCGTCGTGGAGCATCTGGCCGAGCTCCTGGTACGACGAGGGGGCGAACACGGTCATGCCCGGCACCTTGGTGAGCAGCACCATGTCGAGCACGCCGTGGTGGCTGGGGCCGTCGTCGCCGGTGATGCCGGCCCGGTCGAGGCAGAACACCACGGGCTGCTCGTGCAGGCCGACGTCGAGGTTCACCTGGTCGAAGGCCCGGGTGAGGAAGGTGGAGTACACCGCCACCACCGGGCGCAGGCCGCCCATCGCCATGCCCGCGGCGGCGGTGACGGCGTGCTGCTCGGCGATGCCGACGTCGAACATGCGGCCCGGGAACCGCTCGGCGAAGGGCAGCAGGCCGGTGGAGTCGGGCATGGCCGCGGTGATGGCGACGAGCTCGGGGCGGGCCTCGCCCTCCTTCACGATGGCCTCGGTGAAGGCCGCCGTGTAGCTGCCGGGCTTGGCCTCGGACGTGTCGTGGAGGCGCTTGATCGGGTCGTTCTCGGCGGGGCCGTAGCCGCGGCCCTTCTGGGTGAGCACGTGGATGACCTGCGGGCCGCCCGACATCTCGGCGGCGTTGCGCAGCGCCTCCTCGAGGGCGGGGATGTCGTGGCCGTCGAAGGGCCCGGCATAGCGCACGCCGAGCGCCTCGAAGAACGCGGTGGGCTCCCACAGCTCGCGGATGGCGGCCTTGGTGGCCTCGAGGCCCCGCTCGAGGCGGCCTCCGACGACGGGCATCTCGGCCAGGACCTTCTCGAGCTTGGCCTGGCGGCGCATGTACACCGGGTTGTTGCGGATCTTCACCAGGCTCTCGCCCAGCTTCGACACGGTGGGGGCGTAGGAGCGACCGTTGTCGTTCAAGACGATGATGCAGTCGCGGCCCGAGTGCCCGAGGTTGTTCAACCCCTCGAACGCCATGCCGCCGGTCATCGAGCCGTCGCCGATCACCGCGACCACCCGGCGGCCGTCGCCCTGGGGTGAGGCCTGCGCCACGGCCAGGCCGTAGGCCCAGCTCAGCACGGTGGACGCGTGGCTGTTCTCGATCCAGTCGTGCTCGGACTCCGAGCGCGACGGGTAGCCGGACATGCCGCCGGCCTGGCGGAGGGTGTCGAAGCCCCCGGTGCGGCCGGTGACGATCTTGTGCGGGTAGGCCTGGTGGCCGGTGTCCCACAAGATGATGTCGTCGGGCGAGTCGAACACGCGGTGCAGGGCGAGGGTGAGCTCGACCACACCGAGGTTCGAGCCGAGGTGGCCGCCGTGGGTGGTGACCGACTCGACGATGAGGTCTCGCATCTCCTGGGCGAGGACCTCGAGCTGCTCGGCGTCGAGCGCCTTGAGGTCGGCCGGCGAGTGGATCGACTCGAGGATCATTGGGCAGCGGGTTCCTTGCCGGTCCGGCGATGAGGGGACGGCTCCGGCCCGAGGACGGGGTCGGCGGGCTCGGGCGGTGTGGGCGGCACCGGCGAGGCCTCGCTCACGGTACCGCCTCGTCGATGCCTGTTCACCATCAGGGCGGCCAGTCGCGAGCCGGCCAGCCAGCCCACGCCGATCACCAGCGCGCCGCCCGCGGCGTCGAGCCAGAAGTGGTTCCCGGTGACGATGACGGTGAGCAGCGTGAACAGCGGGTAGAGGCAGGCGAGCACCTTCGCCCACCGGTGGCGGGCCCGGGGCACGATGACCAGCGCGCACCACAGCGCCCAGCCGAAGTGGAGGCTGGGCATCGCCGCGTACTGGTTGGACAGCGACTGCATGGCGGAGTTGTCGAACGACCACAGCCCGCCGTGGACCGCCAGCGTGTCGACGAAGTGGGGGAGCCCGTCGGCGGCGGCCGCCGGGCCGGCCCCGTAGGCGCAGTCGCACAGCAGGCGGGGCGGCATCAGGGGGAACAGCGAGTAGCCGACGAGCGCCAGGCCGGTGCCGATGAGGATGGTGTTGCGCCACGTGGGATAGTCGCGCGGGTGCCGCCACGCCAGCCAGGCCAGCACGGTGGCGGTGACCACGAAGTGCAACGAGCCGTAGTAGATGTTGAGCGCCCGCAACAGCAACGGGGCGCCGAGGAACCAGCCCTGGATGGTGGCCTCGTGGAACAGCCCGACGGCCTCCTCGAACCTGATGACCCGCAGGGCGTTGTGGTAGGCGTGCTCGGTGCCCACCGCGGCGGACCCGAACTCGTTGCGCACGAGGGTGTACAGCCCGTAGAAGCCGAGGATGTAGGCGATCTCGCGCCACCAGCGGATGGTGACCGCCGGCTCGGCGCGCTCGACCGGCGCCGCCTCGGCGGTGACGGCGCCCGTGGTCATGCCGCGGCTTCTCGGCTCCCACCGCCGATGGCGAACGCCGGCGCTCCGGCCAGGCTCACCACCAGGTTCAGGGCGTAGAGGACCAGGCCGAGGGCCACGGCCTGCTCGGCGGGGACGCCGAGGGGCGTGAGGAAGAGCACGAACGCGCCCTCGCGCACGCCCAGACCCGAGATGCCGATGGGCAGGACCTGGGCGATGAGCACGGCGGGGAAGAAGGCGAGCAGCGGGGTGGGGCCGAGCCATCCGAAGCCCAGGGCGGCGGCGACCATGAGGGCGGCGACGCACAGCACCAGCTGGTAGGCCAGACCGGCGAGCACCACCCCGACGGCGGCCGCCGGGTGGCGGCGCAGCTGGGCGACGCCGCGGTGCACGGCGCCCACGAAGCGGGTCCAGCCCTCGCTCGACGCGAAGCGGCCCCCCAGGCGCGGGTGGTCGGCGACGACGAGGACCGTGACGAGGGCGACGAGGGTGGCGGCGGCCACGGCGGCGGCGACGGCGGTGGCCCGGCCCTGCTCGCGCAGCTCGGGGTTGACGACCAGGCCGAAGAAGGTGATGAGCGGCAGGACGAGCCAGCCGGTGAGCCGCTCGAGCACGACCGAGGCGAAGGTGTCGGCCGAGTCGACGTCGGCCCCTCCCTTCGACAGGCGCGACACCCGCAGGACGTCGCCTCCGATGGTGGTGGGCAGGACGTTGGACACGAACTGGCCGGCGAAGTACAGCGGGATGAGGCGCCGCAGTCGGGCGTGGATGTCCATGGCCCGCAGCACCTGTTGCCAGCGCACGGCCGACAGCACGATGCCGCCCATGGTCAACAGCGCGGCGCCGCTCAGCCACAGCGCGGTCGTGCGGTCCCAGGCGGGCACGACCTCGGACCACTCGAAGTGGGGGAACCGGGTGAGCAGCACGGCGAGCATGAGCAGGCTCAGGCCGATGCGCAGCGGCAGCGCCCATCGCCGGCGGCGGGGACGTGCGCTCCCGCCCGTCCCGGCGACGTCGACCAGGTCGAGCACGGAGTCCGAGGCCAGGTGCTCGAGCGCGAGCGCGTCGTCAGGACCGTCGTCCGGGGCTGGAGGCCCGCCCGTCGCCGACCGGTCGGACATGGCCGCCAGTCTACGGACGTGGCTCGCCGACCGGCGGTTCGTCCGAGATTCTCGCGCGCAAAGTGGTCGTGATAGTGCATGATGTGGTCGTGCGGCCGCGCGTGCCGCGTCCGGAGGAGCGTCCCCATGCCACGAGCCCATGACCGCACCGAGCGACGCCGCCGCTCGCTCCGAGTCCGCCGCGCCGTCGCCGCGGTGGCCGTCGTCGGACTGGCGGGCGTCGCCACGTCCTGTGGCGGTGGCGGCTCGTCGGACGCCGCCGTGCGGGTGGAGGTCGGTGCTCCGCAGGAGAGCCCGTCGGCGCTGCTCGCCCGGGCCAGCGAGACCACCGGCGCGGTCGACACCGGCCGCATGCGCGCCACCTACACGTTGCAGGGCACGAACGGGGGCCGAGCCATCGACGGCTCGTTCACCGCCGAAGGGTCGTTCTCCGCCACCGGCCGGCGGGCCGAGATGACGGTGGACATGTCGCCGATGCTCGAGCAGTTCGCGGCGACCGGTCAGGACGTGCCCTCGACGTTCACCATGCGCGAGATCGTCGACGGCACGACGATGTACATGTCGATCGACTCCGACGCGCCGAGCGGCTTCGGGTTCGGCAACGGCCGGTGGATGAAGCTCGACCTGGCCGACGCGGCCGGCGGCCAGGGCGGGCTCGGCGGCGCCCTCGGCGGCATCCCCGGTGTGGGCTCCGGCGTCGGTGCCGGCCCGCAGGGGTTCCTGGAGTCGCTCAAGGGCGCGGGCGCGTCGGTCTCCCAGACCGGCACCGACACCGTCGACGGCGTGGCGGTGAGCGTCTACGAGGGCACCATCGACCCGGCCCAGGCGGTGCAGTCGGCCGCGCCGGACAAGGCCGACGAGGTCCGCCAGGCGCTCGAGCAGGTGGGGATGGGCACCATCCCGTTCACCGCCTGGGTCGACGACCAGGGCATCGTTCGCCGCTTCCGCATGGACCTCGCCATGGCGACCGGCGCCGAGGCCATGACCATGTCGATGGTGGTCGACCTCTACGACCTCGGCGCGCCGGTCACCATCACCCCGCCGCCTCCGGACCAGGTGATGGACCTCGGCCAGCTGGCCTCGATGTTCGGCGGCGGCGGCAGCCACACCGCCTGAGCGCAGAGGGGCCCGAGCGCCGGCCGCGGGCGCTCGGGCTGCCCAGCGCCGGCACGGCGCCGGCCCGACGCGTCGCTGCGCCGGCGCCGGTCAGTGCTGGCCCGAGGCCTTGGCCACGAAGCCCTCGGCGTCGACCACCACGCGGGTGACGCGCCCCACCGCGACCAGCCCGCGGTCGTCGTTGACCGACACGGTGAAGAGCACCCGCCGGCCGTTGACCTTCTCGACGACCGCCTCGGCGACGACCGTGTGGCCGACCGCCGACGGGGCCAGGTGGTCGAGCTGGACCTTCATGCCCACCGTGGTCTGGCCCTCGGCCAGCTCGGGCGCCACCGCCGTGTGAGCGGCCTCCTCGCACAGGGCCAGCACCCTCGGCGTGGCCAGCACCGGCACCTCCCCGGAGTGGAGGGCGATGGCGGTGTCGGCGTCGGCGACGACGAGCTCGACCCTCGCGCTCTGGCCGGGGTGGAGGGGCATCGGCGGTACGCTACGCCGCTCGACCATCCCCCGGCCAGCCGGTCGCGAGCGACCGTGGAAAGGATCGTCCGTGATCGAGGAAGCCGTGCTGCAGCGGGTGCTCGGAGCCGCACTGCGGACCGGGGGAGAGTTCGCCGAGGTGTTCGCCGAGGACCGCCGCAGCTCCTCGGCGCTCCTCGACGACGGCCGGGTCGAGGAGCTCACCTCGGGTCGCGACAGGGGCGCCGGCATCCGGGTCGTGGTCGGCGAGACCACCGGGTTCGCCCACACCGCGGACCTCACCGAGGCGGGGCTGGTCGCCGCCGCCGAGGCGGCCGCGGCTGCGGCCAAGGGCGGGGGAGGGGGCACCCGCACCGTGGCGCTCACCCGTCGGGCCACCTCGCGTGGCTACGACATCGAGGCCTACCCGGGCGACGTCGCCAAGGCCCGCAAGGTCGAGCTGCTCACCCGGGCCGACGACATCGCCCGGTCGTCGGGTTCGGCCATCTCCCAGGTGTCGGTCAGCTACGGCGACAACCGGCGCCGCATCCTCGTGGCCAACTCCGACGGCCTGCTCGCCGAGGACGACACGGTGCGCACGTTCTTCGCGGTGAGCTGCGTGGCCACCGGCGACACCGGCATGCAGACGGGTCGGGAGAGCATCGGCCACACCGTCGGCTTCGAGCTGTTCGACATGTACGACGTCGACGAGCTGGCCCGGCGGGCCGCCGGCAGGGCGCTCACCAAGCTGGCCGCCCGGCCGGCGCCGAGCGGCCAGATGCCCGTCGTCATCGCCAGCGGCGGTGGCGGCGTGCTGTTCCACGAGGCGTGCGGCCACGGCCTCGAGGCCGACCTGGTGGCCAAGGGGGCGTCGGTGTTCCGCGACCGCGTGGGCCAGCGGGTCGCCAGCCCCGGCGTGACCGTGGTCGACGACGGCACCATGGCCAAGGAGTGGGGCAACATCGCCATCGACGACGAGGGCAACCCCGCCCAGCGCAACGTCCTCATCGACGACGGCGTCCTCACCGACTACATGTGGGACCAGCTGCGGGCCCGCAAGGAGGGACGTCGTTCGTCGGGCAACGGTCGCCGGCAGAGCTACCAGCACCTGCCGATGGTCCGCATGACCAACACGTACCTGCTCGCCGGCGCCGACGACCCCGACGACATCGTGGCCTCCACCGAGCGCGGCGTCCTGGTGAAGCACCTCGGCGGCGGCCAGGTCAACACCGCCACCGGCGACTTCGTGTTCGGCATGACCGAGGCCTACCTCATCGAGGACGGCGAGGTCACCGAGCCGCTGCGCGAGGGCAACCTCATCGGCAACGGCCCCGAGGTGCTGCAGCGCATCGACGCCCTCGGGAACGACTTCGCCATGGGGCCACCCGGCACCTGCGGCAAGGACGGCCAGGGCGTGCCCGTGGGCGACGGCGTGCCCACCCTGCGGGTGTCGTCGCTCACCATCGGCGGCACCGCGGCATGACCGACGAGCTGCTCGAGCTCGCCGACCGCGTGGTGGCCATGGCCCGGCCCGGCGAGCAGGTCGAGGCCGTGGTGGTGCGGGGCACCGACACCGAGATCAAGGTCTACGGCGGGCAGGTCGAGTCGCTCTCGTCGGCCCAGTCGCAGGGCGTCGGCATCCGCGTCGTCGTCGACGGGCGGCAGGGCTTCGCCTACGCCGGCTCGCTCGACGAGGTGGCCATCACCGAGACCCTCGCCGACGCACGCGACAACGCCGGGTTCGCCACCCACGACGAGCACGCCGGCCTGGCCGAGCCCGACGGCGTGCCCGTCCAGGAGCTCGACCTCCACCGCGACGGCCTGAGCACGTTCGGCCCCGACGCCAAGGTGGCCCTCGCCATCGAGCTCGAGCGGGCCGTGCTCGGCGCCGATCCGCGCATCTCGGGCATCGAGTCGGCCGAGTACGTCGACGGCGTGTCCGAGGCGGCGGTGGCCACCACCACCGGCATCCGCTCGTCGGGGCGCGAGACCAGCTGCTACGTCGCCACCTACGCCATGGCCACCGAGGGCGGCGACACCCAGACCGGCTTCGGCTTCTCGGTGGGGCGCGAGCCGGCCGAGCTCGACGTCGCCCGCGCCGCCGGCGAGGCCGCCGAGCGGGCCACCCGGATGCTGGGCGCGACCCAGCCCCCCTCGGGCCGGCTCACCGTGGTGCTCGACCCGTGGGTCACGGCCCAGTTCCTGGGTCTGCTCGGCTACACGCTCAACGGCGACGCCGTGCAGAAGGGCCGGTCGCTCTTCGCCGACCGCCTCGGCGAGGCGGTGGCCTCTCCGCTCGTGACGCTCGTCGACGATCCCACCGACACCCGGGCGTTCACCGCCACCGACACCGACGGCGAGGGCCTGGCGACCCGCCGCAACGTGCTCGTGGCCGACGGTGTGCTCGAGCGCTTCGTGCACAACGCCTACACCGCCCGCCGGGCCGGCACGGTGAGCACGGGGAACGCGGTCCGCGGGTTCAAGAGCACGCCGTCGGTCGACTGCCTGTTCCTGTCGCTGGCGCCGGGCACCGCCGATCCGGCCGAGCTGGTCGCGAGCATCGCCGAGGGCGTCCTGGTCCAGGAGGTGTCCGGCCTGCACTCCGGGGTGAACCCGGTGAGCGGCGACTTCTCCACCGGCGCGGAAGGCCTGCGCATCCGTGGCGGCGAGCTGGCCGAGCCGGTGCGGGAGTTCACCATCGCCTCGACCCTGCAGAAGATGCTCCACGACGTGCAGGCCGTGGGCTCCGACCTGCAGTTCCTGCCGATGAACGCCGCCGGCGTCACCCTGGTCGTGGGCGACGTCACCGTGTCCGGCTCGTGACCGCCCTCGCGGCCTCGCCGCTCGACCCGCCCGACGACGGCTGCGCCGAGCTGCTCGACCTGGCCGCTCGGGTCGCGCGGGAGGCGGCGCCCAGCGAGCAGGTCGAGGCCTTCGTCGGGCGCTCCTCCTACACCACCGTCCGGGTGCACGGCGCCGAGGTGGAGTCGTTCACCGCGGCGACCACGGCCGGGATCGGCGTGCGGGTGGTGCGCGACCACCGCCAGGGGTTCGCGTGGGCCGGCAGCCTCGACCCCGACGTGGTCAGCGACGCGCTGGCCGAGGCACGCGACAACGCCGCCTTCGCCGAGCCCGACGAGTGGGTGGGGCTGGCCGAGCCCGACGGCGTGGCGCCGGTGCCCTTCGACGCCTTCGACCCGTCGGTGGCGGCGCTGGCGGCCGAGCGCAAGATCGACCTGGCCCTCGAGCTCGAGCGCATGGTGCGCGCCGGCGATCCTCGTGTGACCGGGGTGCGGGTCGCGTCGTTCTCGGACTCCTCGGGCCGGTTCGCGGTGGCCACCAGCACCGGCGTCGCCGGCACCAGCCGCGGCGCCTGGTGCTCCATGGGCGTGCTGGCGCTGGCCGCCGACGGCGACGAGACCTACACCGGCCACGGCACCACCGTGGGGTTCCGGCCCGACGAGCTCGACCTGCAGGAGGCGGCCGACGACGCCGTGCGTCGCGCCACCCGCCTGTTCGGCGCCCGGCCCGTGCCCTCCCAGCGGCTGGCCGTCGTGCTCGAGCCCCGGCTGGCGGCCAGCGTGGTCGGGCTGCTCGGCGGCACCCTCACCGGCGACCGGGTGCTCAAGGGCCGCTCGCCGTTCGCCGACCGGCTGGGCGACACCATCGCCAGCCCGCTGCTCACCCTCGTCGACGACCCCACCGACCACCGCTCCTACGGCGCCGACACCTACGACGGCGAGGGGCTGGCGTGCCGGCGCAACGTGCTGGTCGCCGACGGCGACCTGCAGGGGTTCCTCTACGACAGCGCCACCGGGCGCCGCGCCGGTCGTCGCTCCACCGGCTCGGCGGTCCGGGGCATCTCGTCCACGCCGTCGGTGGGCTGCCAGGCCCTCGCCGTCGCCCCCGGCACGGGCACGCACGACGACCTCGTCGCCGGCCTCGACCGGGGCCTCTACGTGCAGTCGATGACCGGCTGGCACTCGGGGGTGAACGCGGTGAGCGGCGACGTCTCGGTGGGCGTGGAGGGCCTGATGATCCGCGACGGCCAGCTGGCCGAACCGGTGCGCGAGGTCACCATCGCCTCGACCCTCCAGCGCATGCTGCTCGACATCACCGCCGTCGGCGCCGACGTCGAGTGGCTGCCCGGCGGCACGGGCTGCCCCACCCTCGTGGTGGGCGACCTGTCCCTGAGCGGCGCCTGAGGGTCAGATGGTGCCGGCGACGATCAGGGAGATCGTGATCGCGGCCACGAGGATGCGCTCCCAGCCGAAGATGGCCAGGCTGCGGGTCTGCAGCCAGCTCACCATCCACCGCACCGCGACCACCGCGGCGAAGAAGGCGGCCACCAGCCCGACGAGCGGGTCGACCCAACCGTAGGCGTCGACGACCTTCGAGCCGTCCTTGGCCGCCTCGTAGAGCGTCGCCCCGCCGAGGGTCATGAGCCCGAGCAGGAAGCTGAACTCGACGGCGGCGCCGACGGTGGCGCCCACGGCGAGGGCGGCCAGGATCGTCACCATCGAGCGGCTCGTGCCGGGCCACATGGCCACGACCTGGGCCACGCCGATGACGGCCCCGTGGCGCCACGTGAGGTCGGTGATGGCGAACCCGGGGCGGTCCGGGCGGATCTTGGGGGCCACCCACAGCAGCAGCACGCCGCCCACCAGCCAGGCGACGACGACCGGCCACGGCCCGAAGAGGTGCTTCTTGATGGCCTTCTCGGCCACCACGCCGACGATCACCGCGGGCACGAAGGCCACGACGAGCGAGATCAGCAGGCGCCGGCCCTCGGGGTCCCTCCCGAGCAGGCCCTGGACGATCGACAGGATGCGTCGCCAGTAGAGCACCAGCACGGCGAGGATGGCGCCGAACTGGATGGCGATGGCATAGGTGTCGGCCGCGTCCTTGGTGGCGTCGGTGTCGCCGATGCCGAGGACTCGCTGGGTGACGAGCAGGTGCCCGGTGGAGCTGATCGGCAGGTACTCGGTGACGCCTTCCACCACCCCGAGCACGACCGCCTTCCACGTGGTCAGCTCGGCGTCGGCCGCGGCGTTGGCCGTGGCCTGGTCGTCGGCGGTGCTCACGCCGCCGACGCTCACCTGGGCCGGCTCGGTGGTGGTCGGCTGGGCCGTGGCCGGCCCGCCGAAGGTGGTGGTCGCCCAGGCGGCGAGCAGGGCGAGGAGGACGACGCCGAGGGCGAGGCGCCAGCGGCGGGGTCGACTGGCACTCGTGGTCGTGCTCCGCACGACGGTGCACGCTAGTGGTCCGGTGGCGGGTGGACCGGCCACCCCGCCGGCGGTCGGGCCGCCGAGGCGCGCCCGGAGGTGGTCAGGGGCCCTCGCCGGGGGCCACCAGGGCCAGCGTGAGGGCGCCGTCGAGCACGGCGCGTGCCACCGCCGGCGCCTCCGCGGCGCTGACGGCGATGGTCACGGCCCGTTCGTCGACGGCGACGACCCTGGCTTCCCGGGCCACCCGGCGGGCCCCGCCGCCCGAGCGGGCGGAGGCGGCCGCGCTGCCCTGGCCCACGACCTCCGCGGGCGCGTACGCGTCGACCCTGTCGCCCAGCGCCAGCCCGGGTGTCGAGGCGTCGACGGGCACGGCGAGGGCCCGCCCGCCCGGAGGGACCAGCGCCGCCGCGCCCTCCCCGCCGGCTCCCGAGAGCCGGCGCTCCAGCACCACCTCGCCGGCCACCACCGGCTCGGTGACGGTGCGCCCCTCGGGCTCGGCGGCGACGCCGTCGGGCACGAGGGCGGCGGGCAGCTCGGACCACGCCACGTCGCCGGGGCCGACCCGGGCGCCCACCTCGAGGTCGGTCGCGGCCACTGGCACCCGGCGCTGCTCTCCATAGGCGGAACGGGCCGCCTCGGCCCGTTGGACGGTGCCGGCGGCGACCGCACCCGCCACCACGGCCAGCACGACGGTGACGGCCCAGCGCAGGCCGCGGCCGGGCAGGCGGCGACGCAACGGTGATCCCACGGGGTCCTCCCGGATCGGGGGACGGCGCAGGGGGAAGTGCCCGCCACTCTATGCGGCGGCCGGGTGGAGCGGTAGCGCGGGCCCGACCCCGTCGCGGCGTGGCCGGCCGCCGCTCAGGCGGAGGCGGCCGCCGGCGACGACGTGCTCGACGAGGAGGTGCTCGACGAGGACGTGCTCGACGACGAGGTGTCGCTCGATCCCGAGCCGGAGGACCCGGCGCTCGAGGCGGAGCCGGACTCGGAGCCGGTGGAGCCCGAGCCGGTGTCGGCGCTGCTCGTCGAGCTCGAGCCCGACGAGCCGCGGCTGTCGTTCTTGTAGAAGCCGCTGCCCTTGAACGAGATGCCGACCGAGCCGAACCTCTTCTTCAGCGCACCGCCGCAGGACGGGCACTCGGTGAGGGGGTCGTCGCTGAACGCCTGCTGGGCCTCGAGCTCGTGGCCACAGTCCTTGCAGCGGTACTCGTAGGTCGGCATGGAGGTCCTCCGGAGCCCGGCCCGTGGCCCGGGCGTTAGCACTCGAACGTCGCGAGTGCCAGCATAGCGGGCCGCCGGGCAGGCCTACAGCGCACGGCCGGGTGCGACGATGCTAGAGACGTAGGTGGCGCCGCGGTGGCGCGCCCGCCCTCGCCCCTACGATGGCCCCGGCCGCTCCCAGGAGGTCCGCATGCCCGGTTCGAAGGTCACCAAGGCCGTCATCCCCGCTGCGGGCCTGGGCACCCGGTTCCTCCCGGCCACCAAGGCCCAGCCCAAGGAGATGCTGCCGGTCGTCGACAAGCCGGCCATCCAGTACGTCGTCGAGGAGGCGGTGCGGGCCGGGATCGACGACATCCTCATCATCACCGGTCGCGGCAAGCGATCGCTCGAGGACCACTTCGACCGCAACTTCGAGCTCGAGTACTACCTGGCGGAGCGCAACAAGCAGGACCAGCTCGACGACGTCCGTCACCTCGCCGAGCTGGCCGACATCCACTACGTCCGCCAGGGCGAGCCGCTCGGGCTGGGCCACGCCGTGTCCGTCGCCCGCAAGCACGTCGGCGACAACCCCTTCGTGGTCATGCTCGGCGACGACATCATGGACCACCGCTCGTCGGTGCTCACCGACATGATCCAGGCCTACGAGCACTACGGCCGGTCGGTCATCGCCCTGTCGGAGTTCCCGCCCGAGGAGATCTCCTCCTACGGCTGCGTCGACCCCGAGGTGGTGAGCGACGAGCTGGTCCAGGTGCGGGGCATCGTCGAGAAGCCCAGGCCGGAGCAGGCCCCGTCGAACCTCGCCGTCATGGGGCGCTACGTCTTCACCCCCGAGATCTTCGAGGCCCTCGAGCACGTCCAGCCCGGCGTGGGCGGCGAGATCCAGCTCACCGACGCCATCGCCCGGCTGCTGCAGTCCCAGAGCGTGTACGGCTGGGTGTTCAGCAGCGGCCGCTACGACATCGGCAAGAAGCTCGACTACCTGCGGGCCACCGTCGAGATGGCCATCGACCGCGACGACCTCGGGCCGGAGTTCCGCGCCTTCCTCGTCGGGCTCGTCGACAAGCGCCTGCGGTGATCCCCCTCGACGAGGCCCGCGCCTTCGTCCTCGCCGGCTGCCGCCCCGGGCCCGTCGTCACCGTGCCCCTCGCCGATGCCCTCGGCCTGGTCACCGCGGCCGGGGTCACCGCCGCCGAGGCGGTCCCCCCGTTCGCCAACACCGCCATGGACGGCTTCGCCGTCCGGGCCGCCGACACCTCGTCGGCACCGGTGGCCCTCCGCGTGGTGGGCACCGTGCGCGCGGGGATGTCGGGCGAGGGCGCGCCCGTCGGCCCCGGCGAGGCCACCCGGATCATGACGGGCGCCCCGCTGCCGCCCGGCGCCGACGCCGTGGTGATGGTGGAGCTGACCGAGGTGTCCGCCGACGGCTCGCAGGTCGTGGTGCGCGAGGCGGTCCGGGAGGGCAACCACGTCCGCCCCGTCGGCGACGACGTGCGCCCCGGTGATCGGGTGCTCGAGCCCGGCACGGTGCTCACCCCGGCGCACCTCGGGGTGCTCGCCACGGTGGGGGCCACCGAGGTGCAGGTCGTGCGCCGGCCCCGGGTCGGGGTGATCTCCACCGGCGACGAGCTCGTCGACGACGGCTCGCCCCTCGCGGCCGGCCAGATCCGCGACTCGAACCGGCTCACCCTGCGGTCGCTGGTGGCCGAGAGCGGCTTCGAGGCGGTCGACCTCGGCCTGGTGCGCGACGACGAGCAGGCCATCGAGGCCGCGCTGCGCCACGGGGTCGCCACGTGCGACGCGCTGGTCACCTCGGGCGGCGTGAGCATGGGCGACTTCGACTACGTGAAGGTCGTGCTCGACCGCATCGGCGACATGCGCTGGATGCAGGTGGCCATCCGGCCGGCCAAGCCGTTGGCCTTCGGCACCGTCGCCCGGCGCTCCGACGGGTCGCCGGTGCCGGTGTTCGGCCTGCCCGGCAACCCGGTGTCGTCGATGGTGAGCTACGAGCTGTTCTGCCGGCCCGGGCTGCGGCGCATGGCCGGCCGGGCCGACACCGACCTCGACCGGCCCGTCGTGCTCGCCGTCGCCGACGAGCCGTTGCGCCGCAAGCCCGACGGCAAGGTCCACTTCGCCCGGGTGGCGTGCCGGTACGACCTCGCCACCGGGGCCTACCGGGTGCGCTCGGCCGGCGCCCAGGGCTCGCACCAGATGGCGGCCATGGCGGCGGCCGACGCGCTGGCCGAGCTGCCCGACGGGCCCACGGTCGAAACGGGCGCCACCGTGCGGGCCCGGCTGCTGCGCCCGTAACCTGCCCTCATGGCCGCGGTCGAGCGCACCCCCCTCGTCGACGGGTTCGGGCGCGCCCACCGCGACCTGCGCATCTCGGTCACCGACCGCTGCAACTTCCGCTGCACCTACTGCATGCCGGCCGAGGGCATGCCCTGGCTGCCCCGTGAGGACCTGCTCACCTACGAGGAGCTGGCCCGGGTGGCGCGGGTGTGCGTCGAGCGGTTCGGCTTCGACGGCATCCGCCTCACCGGCGGCGAGCCCACCGTGCGGGCCCACCTCCCCGTGCTGATCGAGAAGCTCGCCGCCCTCGGTGTGGACCTGGCCCTCACCACCAACGGGGCGACCCTCCGCCTCCTCGCCCACGACCTGGCCGCCGCCGGGCTGCGCCGCATCAACGTCTCGCTCGACTCGCTGCGAGCCGACCGCTTCGCGGCGATCACCAAGCGCGACGAGCTCGGGCGGGTGCTCGACGGCGTCGACGCCGCCCTGGAGGCGGGGCTCGACCCGGTGAAGCTCAACGTGGTGGTGATGCGGGGGGTCAACGACGACGAGCTGGTCGACTTCGCCGCCTTCGGTCGCGACAAGGGCGTCGAGGTCCGCTTCATCGAGTTCATGCCCCTCGACGCCCAGCAGGCCTGGACCAACGACCAGGTCGTCACTCAGGACGAGATCGTGGAGCGGATCAGCGCCGCCATGCCCCTCGAGCCCGTGCCCGAGTCGGTCCGGGGCTCGGCGCCGGCGGCGCGGTGGCGCTACCTCGACGGCGGCGGCGAGATCGGCGTCATCCCCAGCGTGACCCACCCGTTCTGCGAGTCGTGCGACCGAGTGCGGTTGACCGCCGAGGGCAGCCTGCGCCACTGCCTGTTCGCCACCCGCGAGCTCGACCTGCGGGCCCTGCTGCGGGGCGGGGCGTCCGACGACGAGGTGGCCGACGCCATCGCTCGAGAGGTCGGCGCCAAGTGGGCGGGCCACCAGATCAACCAGGTGCAGTTCATCCGCCCGGCGAGGTCGATGAGCCAGATCGGCGGCTGAGGCCTCGGCGTGGCCGACCGAGCGAGAGGCGACGACCGACGGGAGAGCGACATGGACGGGCCGCGCGTGGGGTTCGTGGGGGCAGGGTCGATGGGCGCCCCGATGGTGGAGCGCCTGGCGGCGGCCGGCATCCCCGTCACCGTCTACGCCCGCCGACCGGAGGTGCGCGCCCACTTCGTTGGCCTCGGCATCCGCGCCGTCGACTCGCTGGCCGCCGTGGCCGAGGGGGCCGACGTGGTGATCGCCTGCGTCTACTCCGACGCCCAGGTGCGGGAGGTCGCCGAGGGGCCCGACGGCCTGGTGGCGGCCATGGCTCCCGGCTCGGTGCTGGCCATCCACACCACGGGCAGCCCGGCCACCGCACGGGCGTTGGCGGAGCAGGGGTCGGCGCGCGGCGTGCGGGTGGTCGACGCGCCGGTGAGCGGAGGGGTCGACGACATCATGGCCGGCCGGCTCACCGTCATGCTCGGCGGTGATCCGGCCGACACCGCCCGGGTCCGCGAGGTCGTGGCCGCCTACGCCGACGCCGTGTTCGACACCGGCGCCGTGGGCAGCGCCCAGGCGGTGAAGCTCATCAACAACTCGCTGTTCGCGGCGAACCTCCAGCTGGTGGCCGAGGCCGAGCGCATGGGCCGGGCCTTCGGCGCCGACCCGGTGGCGCTCTCGCGCATCGTCCAGCGCAGCTCCGGCGCCAGCTACGTCATGGGGCTGCTGGAGGCCATGGGTGGCACCGAGGCCCTCGTGGCCGCCGCCGGGCACTACATGCGCAAGGACGTCGACGTGGTCAACCAGGTGGCCGCCGAGGTCGGCGTCGACCTCGGGCTGCTCGGCCGGGTGGCCAACGCCGACGCCGTCACCTTCGAAGCCCGCGTGGAGTGAGGTGCCGCGCACCGCCGCCGGCCACCCGTGCGTGCCAGGATCCTCCCGTGACCGACACCTCGCCGCAGTTCTTCGTGTTCCTGCCGCAGATGCGGATGACCCTCGAGACCTTGGTGGCCAGGGCCCAGGCCGCCGAGGCCGCCGGCTTCGACGGCATGGCGCTCATGGACCACCTGGCCCCGCCGATGGCGGAGTCGCAGCCCATGTACGAGGCCATCACCACGGCGATGTGGCTTCTGGCCCGCACCGAGCGGCTCACCGTCGGCCACCTCGTGCTGTGCGACGCCTTCCGCCACCCCTCGGTGCTGGCCCGCCAGGCCGTCACCCTCGACCACGCGTCCGGTGGCCGCTTCGAGCTCGGCATCGGGTGGGGCTCGGTGCCCGACGAGTTCCCGGTGTTCGGCATCCCCGAGGGCACCCCGCGCTCCCGCGTCGAGCGCCTCGGGGAGACCCTCGACGTCGTGCGGGCCCTGTGGAGCGGCGAGCCGGTCACCCACCACGGCGAGCACTTCCGGCTCGAGGCGGCCCAGCAGCAGCCCACGCCGCTCGGGCACATTCCCATCGTCATCGGCGGCTCCGGGCCCCGCACCCTCGAGCTGGTCCGGCGCCACGCCGACTGGAGCAACCTGCCCATCCACCAGCTCGACCGCATGGACGACATCCGCCCGCTGATCGGCGACGCCCGCATCTCCCTGCAGAACCGGGTGACCCGCATCCCTCCCGGCGCCGACCGGGCCGAGATCGAAGGTGTGGCCCGCAAGCGGTTCGGCACCACCGGGCTGCTGGTGGGCGACGACGACGAGCTGGTCGCGCAGTTCACCGAGCTGGCCGGGCGCGGCGTCGAGCGCTTCTACGTGTGGTTCACCGACTTCGCCACCCCCGAGACCCTGGCCGGCTTCGGCGAGGGCGTCATCGCCCGGATGCGCTAGCCGGGAGCCGGAGGTGGGCGGCACGGCGACGATCCGGCTCTACGCCGAGCTGAACGACCTGGTGCCCACCGACCGCCGCCAGCGCGACCTGCCCTACCGGTTCGACGTGGCGCCCACCGTGAAGGACGCGCTCGAGGCCCTCGGCGTGCCCCACACCGAGATCGACCTCGTGCTCGCCGACGGGGAGCCGGTCGGCTTCGGTCACCGCCTCGCCGACGGCGAGCGCATCGCCGCCTACCCGCGCTTCGCTCGCCTCGACGTGGCCGCCGACTCCCTCGTGCGCCCGCCGCCGCTGCCCGAGGCCCGCTTCGTCGCCGACGGCCACGTCGCCGCGCTGGCCCGGTTCCTGCGCCTGCTCGGGTTCGACAGCCTGTGCGACCCGGCGTGGGACGACGAGCGGCTGGCGCAGCTCTCGGCGGGGGAGGAGCGGATCCTGCTCACCCGCGACCGTGGCCTGCTCAAGCGGGGCACCGTGGTGCACGGCCTGCTGGTGCGGGCCGATGACCCCGACGAGCAGCTCGTCGAGGTGGTGCGGGCCCTCGACCTGGCCGCCGCGGCCCGGCCCTTCACCCGCTGCATGGCGTGCAACGGCGTGCTCGCCGAGGTGGCCAAGGACGACGTGGCCGGACTGGTGGGGGCCGAGTCGTTCGCCGCCTTCGACCGGTTCCGGCGCTGCGGCTCCTGTGGCCGGGTGTTCTGGGAGGGCTCACACGCCGACCGGCTCCGGGCGCTGGTGGCACGGGCGATCGGCCGCGGCTCCGGCCCGACGCGCCCGGATGGCTAGCGTCCGGCCATGGCCCAACCGCCCTTGATCGACCGTGTCCGTGCCCTCGCGCCGCTGGTGGAGGCGGCGGCCGACGACATGGAACGGCGGTGCGCGCTCACCGAGGCGGTGCGGGCGGCTCTGCTGGGCTCGGGAGCGGTGCACCTGCTCGTGCCCGCCGAGCTCGGCGGCGACGAGCTCGACATCGTCGGGGCCATCGAGGTCATCGAGGAGCTCGCCCGCCAGGACGGCTCGGTCGGGTGGTCCGCCATGGCCGCCGCCGTCAGCACGACCTTCACCGCCGTGTACACCAGCGACGAGGTCGCCCGGTCGCTGTTCGGCACCAGCCGCGACGCCGTGCTGGCCGGCCAGCTCGCGCCCGTCGGGCGGGCCGTGCCCGACGGCGACGGCTACGTCGTGTCCGGGTCGTACCGCTTCGGCTCCGGGTCCGACCTGACCACCCACATGCTCGGCGGGTGCCTGCTGCTCCGCGACGGCGAGGTGGTGCTGCGCGACGACGGCAGGCCCGAGGTGCTGGCGGCCGTCGTCCCGAACGACCACGTGGCCTTCCGGGGCGGGTGGGAGGTCATGGGCCTGTCCGGCACCGCCAGCGTCGACTACGAGGTCGAGCCGTTCCGGGTGGGGCCGGGGGAGGTGTTCTCGATCTTCACCGAGGTGCCCGAACGTGGCTCGGACGTGCACCGCCTCGGGGTCACCGTCATCACCGCCGCCGGCCACGCCGGCTGGGCGCTCGGGGTGGCCCGCCGCGCCCTCGACGAGATCGCCGTGATCTCGACCACCAAGGTGCGCATGAGCGACACCCTCCTGGCCGACCAGCACGTCTTCCTGGTCGGCTATGCGCGGGCGGAGGCCGAAGTGCGAGCGGCGCGGGCCCTGGTGCTCGAGTCGTTCGCCGCCGCCGAGCAGGAGGTCACGGCGACGGGCCGCCTCTCGGCGAGGGCGAACCACCTCGCCCGGCTGGCCACCACCTGGGCCACCTCGACGTGCGCCGACGCCGTGGGCTGGGCCTACCGCGAGGCCGGCACCGAGGCCCTGCGCCACCCCAGCGCGCTGGGCCGGTGCTTCCGTGACGTCAACGCCGCCACCCAGCACGTGATGGTGGGGCGCCCGACGCTCACCGCCGCCGCGGCGGCGCTGCTGGAGAGGGAGCTGGCGCCCTAGCGCGCCGGCTCAGGCGTCGGGGCGAGGCTTCCCCGGTGCCGCGGTGCGGGCGAGGATGCCCAACGTGGCCCGCAGCGCCGACTCGGGGACGATCGGGAAGGTGAGGAGCTCGCGGTAGGTCGGCTCCAGGTCCGACCAGTCGTAGTAGGAGGTCACGAGGGTGCCGCCGTCGGTCGGCTCGAGGCGGTAGCCGTACACGTGGCGCAGCGGTGGGTCGATGGCGCCCTCGATCGTCCACGCGATCTCCCGGTCCTCGTCGAAGGCGACGATGCGCACGATGACGTCGTAGAGGCCGAGGGGGAAGTCGTTGAGCGCCTCGCGGTCCATGTGCACCACGAAGGTGTCACCCACGGCGGCCACCGGCTCGCCGGTGGCGGCCATCAGCATCCCGGAGGCGTCGATGGCGACGTGGCCCTGCGGGTCGCGCAGGATGGTGAAGACCTCGGCGGGGGTGGCAGCGATCCTGCGCTCCACCTCGATGCGTTCTGCGTCGTCGGGCATGGCCGCACCCTGCCACAGCGGGTGCGCCGGTGCAGGGGCGCAGCAGCTGGCGCGCGACTAGCGCGCCGGGGGAGCGAAGCGGATGTCGAGCGAGCGCAGGTAGGTGTGCAGCCCGGCGTCCTGGATCGGGATGATCCAGGCCGGCGCGCCCGACTCGTTGTGGTGGGCGTGCCACAGGCCCGGCGGCGTCACGAAGGCGGCCGACGCCTCCCAGTCGATGCGGACGGGGTCGACGATCTCGCCGCGCTCGTCGATCGACCGGCCGACCAGCGTGTAGCAGCCCGGCTCGCACGCCCCGACGAGGTCGAGGGCCACCGACTGGTGGCGGTGCGGGCGCTGCACGGCGTCGACCGGCAGCTTGCCGAACATGGCCCACAGCACGTGGGTGACGGTCTGGGTGAGGTCGTTGGGCGCCGTGTTGAGCAGCACGGCGAGGCGGTTGCGGTCGGTGGCGTGGGGGGCGGCCTCCACCGCGTCGAGCTCCTGGCGCACCCGCTCGCCGGGGAAGTGGGTGATCTCGAAGCGGCGGCCGGTGGGCGCCACGCCGAGGTAGCGCAGCAGCGGCTCGTCGGTGACCCAGTACAGGGTGGCGTCGGCGCTGGCCCGGTGCACGCTGGTGCAGCCGGCGGGCAGGACGAAGAAGTCGCCCTCGGCCCAGGCGAGCTCCCGCCCGTCGACGCTCGTCGTCCCCGAGCCGGCGACCACGTGGTAGAGCTCCGAGGTCGCCACGGGGGCGGTGCGCACCTGCTCCCCGGGCGCGATGCGCACGAACGACGCCAGCAGCGCCGGCGAGGTGGCCGGGCCGGCGGTCACGCCCAGGGCGGCGGACAGGTCGAAGGGCACGACACCGGTGCGCACTGCCCGGTGGCGGCTGGCCGGGAAGCGCTCGAGCGGGACGCGCGGGATGTGGCCCGAGCCGATGGGGTTGGCGGCCCGGGTGTACTCGAAGTACCGGGCGTCGCCCGTCCAGTCCTCCACGGCCTCGCCCACGATCAGCGCTGGTTCCATCCCCCGAGTCTCTCGCGCCACGGGGCCGGCCGCACCGGTCGAGCGGCCCTTCGTGGTCCACAGGCGAGCGGCCTACACTCGGCGCCCATGTCCGATCGCGGCCTCACGCACCTCGATCCCCTCGGCCGGGCCCGGATGGTCGACGTCACCCCCAAGGAGGTGACGCACCGCCGGGCCATCGCCCGGGCACGGGTCTACATGCAGACCGAGACGTCGTCGCTGGTGGCGCGCGGCGCGATCAGCAAGGGCGACGTGCTGGCGGTCGCCCGGGTGGCGGGCATCCAGGCCGCCAAGCGGGCGCCTGACCTCATCCCGCTGTGCCACCCGCTGCTGGTCGGCTCGGTGTTCATCAACTTCCGCATCGAGGACCGCTTCATCGAGGTGGAGGCCCAGGTCGAGACCGTCGACCGCACCGGCGTCGAGATGGAGGCGCTCACCGCGGCCAGCGTTGCCGCTCTCACCATCTACGACATGTGCAAGTCGTCCGACCGTTCGATGGTCATCGGCGACGTCACGTTGTGGGAGAAGACCGGCGGGCGCTCGGGCCTGTACCGGCGCGACCCGCTCGAGCCGCTCGGCGCCGACGCGCTCCCCGGTGACTTCGACGGCTCGCTCGTCGCCACGCTCGATCCCGACCTCGACGCCGATCTCGACGCCGACCTGGCGGGCGACGAGCCCGAGGAGCTCGAGGCCTGACCGCCTCGTGCCGCCTCCTGGCGCCCGGGCCGGCCGGTCGTTCGCCACGTCTGTTGGAACTTCGTGACGGCTCGTAGTAGAACCGTAACGTTCTCGTTCGACGACCACCCGGATCGTTCCGGCGCCCAGGGTCCACCACCGGACCAGGGCCTGCCGCTACGGTCCCCGAGCACTGAAGGCAGGCCCGGAGCGTGACATTCGTGGTACTGGTCATCCTGGCGGTGGTGTGGGCGGTCTACCTGGTCAGCTGGGTGCGGTCACGCACCGAGCACCGCCGGGTGAACTCCATCAACTCCTTCTCCCACCACATGTCGGTGCTCGAGCGCACCACCCCGGGGGCACGCAGCTCGAGCGGGGCCGCCGTTCGTCCGGCGTCCTACCTGGCGCCCCGCCGGCCCACGCTGTCGCAGGCCAAGAAGCGCCGCCGCGACGTGCTCGTCGGGCTGCTCGCCGCCACCGGCCTCACCTTCCTCGGCACGCTCGTGCTCGGCGGGATGGTGACCTACCTGTTCGTGCTCTCGCTGCTGCTGACCGTCGCCTACGTGGTGGCCCTGGCGTCCATCCAGAAGCGGGCCCTCGAGCGGCAGGCCAAGGTGCGCTACCTGGGCCCGGTCGAGTCTGCCGCCCCGGCCGCGTGGGCCGAGCCGGAGTGGGCCGAGGACGGCCACGACGCCGACTACGGCTACCCGGTGCGCCAGATGTACGCCGTCAACGGCCGCTGACGCCGCCGGCCCGCCGTGAGCGAGGCCTCCACCCCCCACCGGCGACCTGACCGCCGCGACGAGATCGTCGCCGCCGTCGACGCAGTGCGCGCCCAGCTCGAGCTGGCCAACCGCGCCCGGGAGGTGGCGCTGCCGGCGTGCCGGCGGGCGATCCGCGCCTTGGGCAGCTCCATCCGGGCCGTGCACCGCGGCGAGCCCGAGCGGGCCCGGGCCCTCGCCGCCGAGGCGGTGACGGCCCTGCGCGAGGCGCAGGAGGCGCTGGGCCCTCACCCCGCGGTGGCCCACGCCGGGTTCCTGCACGACGCCGAGCGAGAGGTCGCCGAGGCGCACCTCACCGCAGCCCTGGTGGCCGGCGAGGCCCTCCCCGGACCGGCCGAGCTCGGTGTCGACGGGCCGCCGTGGCTGCGGGCCCTGGCCGAGGCGGCCAGCGAGCTGAGGCGCTCCACCCTCGACCGGCTGCGTGAGGGCGAGCTCCACCGGGCCGAGGAGCTGCTCGGGGCCATGGACGACGCCTACGACGCGCTGGTCACCGTCGACTACCCCGACGCGGTGACCGAAGGCCTGCGGCGCAGGCTCGACGCCCTGCGGGCCGTGCTCGAACGCACCCGGGGTGACGTCACGACCACGGTGGTCCAGGCCCGCCTGCAGCGCGCCCTCGAGACCGGCTGAGCCCGCTCGCCCGTTTGCGAGCCGGCCCGCCTCCGGCCGGGCGCGCAGCGACCCGCCCTGGGCACGAGCCGGCGTGCGCAGGGCGGGTCGCTGCCGCTCCCGACCACCTCCCGGCGGCGGCGTTGCCGGCGGGAGGTCGGTGGGTCAACGCTCCTGCATGAACTCCTGGACCACCCAGTAGCGGCCGGCGCCGTCGCGGGTCACGCCGAGGCCGATGCGGTTGAAGCCGCCGTCGAGGATGTTGGCCCGGTGGCCGGGCGAGTTCATGAAGGCCTGCTGGACCTGCTCGAGGGAGTAGCCGTAGCCCACGTTCTCGCCGAGGCGGGCCCAGTTGTAGCCGATGCCGTCGGGGAGGTTGGAGTGGTGCAGGTAGCCGTCACGGGCCAGCTGCTCGGACCACGACTGCGCCTTGAGGTACAGGTCGATGTTGGTCGGCAGGCTGGCGAGGCCCTTGGCGTTGCGGTCGGCGTTCAGCAGGTCGGTGCTGTGATCGACCTCGGGGCTGCACGCCCCGAGCGCCATGACCACCACGGCCACGAGGGCCGCCAGCCAGGCCAGGCGGGTGCGGTTGGATCGACGGCGAGCGGTCGCTTCGTTCGTCTGCGTGATCATGTGAAGAGGTGTCGGCCGTCTCACCGCTCCACTTGAGCCGCTTCATCCAGCTGCCCGTCGGCGCCCGCCCGGGCCGGTCGGGCCCGGGCGGGCGCCGACGACCTCAACCCTCCTGCATGAACTCCTGGACCACCCAGTAGCGGCCGCCGCCGTCGCGGCTCACGCCGATGCCGACCCGGTTGAAGCCGCCGTCGAGGATGTTGGCCCGGTGGCCCGGCGAGCTCATGAAGGCCTGCTGGACCTGCTCGAGGGAGTAGCCGTAGCCGACGTTCTCACCCAGGCGGGACCAGTTGTACCCGTTGCCGTCGGGCAGGTTCGAGTGCGACAGGGACTGGACCTGGGCGAGGTGGTTCGACCACCCCTGGGCCTTGAGGTACAGGTCGATGTTGGTGCTCAGACCGGGGAGCCCGGCAGACCCTCGGTCTGCGTTCAGCAGATCGGTGCTGTGGTTGATCTCGGGGCTGCACGCCCCCAGTGCCATGACGACGACGGCGACGGCGGCTCCGACCCACGCCAGGCGGCGGCGGGATCGACGACGGGTGGTGGTTTCGATCGTCTCGGTGGTCATGTTCCTGTTCTCGGGTCGGGTGCAGGACGCCCCCTTTCTTAGCGCATTTTGACGACAGATGTTGCATTCCCATGACGAAGATGACGAACACATCTCGTTTCGCGGGAAACGAGTGACCGGCGTCACGCTCGACGCCAGCCCGGTGAACCCGTGAGCCGGCTCAGGGCCCGCCGGGAGTTGTCGGCGGGCGGCCTCGCTCGGGTATCCTTCCGGTCCCCTGCGGGGGTGTAGCTCAGTTGGCTAGAGCGCTACGTTCGCAACGTAGAGGTCGGGAGTTCGATTCTCCTCACCTCCACCGGTCCTCCCGGACCGCAGGACCCCGAAGGCCCGGCTCGTGCCGGGCCTTCGTCGCGCCGGGCCCCGCCGGTCGGTCCCGCCGGTCGGTGCCGCCGGCGCCGCGCCGGGGCCGAGCGGTGGCGAGAGTACCCAAGGGGGTATGACGATCGGCCCTGTCGTGAACCGGTTCACGAGGCGACGATGGACGTGCTCGACCGAAGGAGCCCGCCATGGCCAAGCGCATCGTCATCCTCGGCGGCGGCACCGGCGGCACGCTCACCGCCAACCGCCTGTCCAAGCACTACGGCGACGACGTGGAGGTCACCGTCGTCGACCGGGACGACGACCACGTGTACCAGCCCGGCCTGCTCTTCGTGCCGTTCGGGCTGGCCGACCCCGACGACATCGTCCGGCCCCGCCAGCGCCAGCTGAAGAAGGGCGTGGCGTTCCACCGGGCCGGGATCGACCACGTCGACATCGACGGCGACGAGGTCCACCTCGTCGACGGCACGGTGCTGCCCTACGACCTGCTCGTCGTGGCCACCGGCGCCCGGTTGCTGCCCGACGAGACCGAGGGGCTCACCGGCCCCGGGTGGGGCGAGAAGGTCTTCACGTTCTACGACCTGGCCGGGGCGACCGCCCTGCACGACGCCCTCGAGCGCTTCGAGGGCGGCCGCGTCGTGGTGAACGTGGTCGACCTGCCCATCAAGTGCCCGGTGGCGCCGCTCGAGTTCAGCTTCCTCGCCGACTGGTACTTCCACGACCGGGGCCTGCGCGACCGGGTCGAGCTGACCTACGTCACGCCGCTCGACGGTGCCTTCACCAAGCCCACGGCGTCACGGACGCTGGGCGGCATGCTCGACGAGAAGGGCGTCGAGCTCGTGACCGAGTTCAACACGGGCGAGGTCGACGGTGAGGGCGGCCGGCTCGTCTCCTACGACGAGCGGGAGGTGCCCTTCGACCTGGCGGTGGTGATCCCGCTGCACGGCGGGGCGGAGTACGTCGATCGCTCACCCGGCCTGGGCGACGAGCTGGGCTTCGTGCCGACCGACCAGCACACGCTGCAGTCGAAGGTGAGGCCCAACATCTTCGCCATCGGCGACGCCACCAACGTCCCCGCCTCGAAGGCGGGCTCGGTGACCCACTTCGAGGGCGAGGTGCTGTTGCGGAACATCATCCGGTTCCTCGACGGCGAGGAGCTCGACGCCTCCTACGACGGCCACGCCAACTGCTTCATCGAGACGGGCTTCCACAAGGCCATGCTCATCGACTTCAACTACGACACCGAGCCGGTGGGCGGGCACTTCCCGGCCGGCGTCGGCATGCCGCTGTTGCAGGACTCCCGGCTCAACCACCTCGGGAAGCTCATGTTCCAGTGGGTCTACTGGCACGTTTTGCTGCCCGGCCGCGACATCCCGGGCATCCGGCCCGACATGCCGACCTCGGGCAAGGAGCTGGCCTCCCACTGAGAGCGTCCCCACACCCCACGACACACCCGCAGGAGGATCCCATGACCACCACGACGATCGCCGGGCAGGCCGTCGACCGCAACGACGAGGGGTTCTTCGAGCACCCCGAGCAGTGGACCGAGGACGTGGCGGTGGAGATCGCCAAGGAGGAGGGCATCGACGAGCTCACCCCCGAGCACTGGCAGGTCATCCACTTCATGCGCAAGGAGTACGTCGAGAAGGGCACCGGCCCCACCGTGCGGGTGCTCGGCAAGACCTCCGGCGTCTCGGTGAAGGAGCTCTACCAGCTCTTCCCGAAGGGCCCGGCCAAGGTCGCCGCCAAGATCGCGGGCATCCCCAAGCCCCGCGGCTGCATCTGAGAGGAGGGCGCCATGCCCATCGAGAAGGTCTGCATCATCGTGTCCAAGGGCTCCCTCGAAGGGATCTACCCGGGCCTGATCATGGCGAACGGCGCCCGGGCCGAGGGCATCGAGGCGAACCTCTTCTTCACCTTCTTCGGCCTCGACGCCATCCACAAGAAGAGGATGGAGCACATCAAGGTCGCCACCGTGGGCAACCCCGGGATGCACATGGCGACGCTGGTGGGCGCCCTGCCCGGCATGTCCGGGATCGCCACCCACATGATGAACAAGAAGATGGACGACTTCGACATCCCGCCCATCCCCGAGTTCCTCGAGATGATCAGCGACACGGGCTGCGGCATCTACGCGTGCCTCGCCTCGGTCGACCTGTTCGGCCTCGCCAAGGAGGACTTCGTCGACTACCTCGACGGGATCATCACCGTGGGCGAGATGTACGACCTGGCCGACGGCGGCGAGATCATCTTCACGTAGGCGCCGGCCCCGGTCGGGCTCAGCCGGCGAGCGACGCCGCCGCCTCGGCGAGGCGGCGGCCGAGCGGCTCGTGGCGCGCCCGGGGCAGCCGCGCGCTCGGCGCGCTCACGGCGATGGCGGCGAGCGGCCGGCCGCTCGGCCCGAGCACGGCGGCGCCCACGCCCGAGGCCGAGGCGGTGATGTCGCCCTGGTTGAGCGACCAGCCGCGGCGGCGCACCACCTCGAGCTGGCGCAGGAACGCCTCGTCGGGCTGGGTGCCGAGGTAGGCGGGCAGGTCCTCGACGGGGAGGTGGGCGAGCAGGGCCTGGCCGGCGGCGCTGCCCACCGGGGGGATCACCATGCCCACGTGCGGCGCGGCGCGCACGAGCTGGCGGCTCTCCACGACGTCGAGGGTGACGATGCGGGGCGCGTCGGCGACGGCGAGGAGCACCGACTCGCCGGTCTCGTCGCGGAGCTGCTCCAGCACCGGACGGGCCCGTTGGCGCAGGTCGGAGCGCACCGCGGAGCGCGACGCCAGCACGAGCGTGCGGGTGGTGAGCTCCCACCGGGGCGGCTCGCCGGGAAGGGCGCGGATCCACCCGTCCTCGGCCAGCGTGGCCAGGGCCCGCTGCACCGCGCTCTTGTCCTCGCCCAGGTGGCGGGTGACCGCCCCCAGACCGACCGGCTGGAGCTCGGCCACCGCCTCGAGCACGGCGAGCACGCGGGTGGCGCTGCGGACTGCCTTGACCGTCACCGGCGACCCTCCTAGCGTCGTGTCACTGAACGCCACACCGTATCGCACAACGATACGAAGGGGAGGGCCGCGTGAACCCGGACGAGATGATCCTGATCAGCGTCGACGACCACATCGCCGAGCCGGCCGACATGTTCGAGCGCCACGTGCCGGCGAAGTACCGGGACCTCGCCCCCCGGGTGGTCACCGAGGACGACGGTCGGGAGCAGTGGTACTACGGCCAGCTCAAGGGCCGGAACCTCGGCCTCAACGCCGTCGCCGGCAAGCCCCGGGAGATGTACAACGTCGACGTCCTGCGCTACGACGAGATGCGCCCGGGCTGCTACGACGTGCACGAGCGGGTGCGCGACATGGACGCGGGCGGCCAGCTCGCCGGGCTGAACTTCCCCAACTGGACCGGCTTCAGCGGCCAGGTGCTCAACCAGGGGCCCGACCGCGAGGTCAACCTCGTGATGATCCGGGCCTACAACGACTGGCACGTCGACGAGTGGTGCGGCACCTACCCCGACCGGTTCATCCCCTGCGGCATCCTCCCGCTGTTCGACGTGGAGGAGGCCGCCCGGGAGCTGCGGCGCCTGGCCGACAAGGGCTGCCACGCCGTCACCTACTCCGAGAACCCCGAGGCCCTCGGCCTGCCGTCGATCCACACCGACTACTGGGACCCGCTCTTCGCCGCCGCCTGCGACGTGGGCACGGTGCTGTGCTGCCACCTGGGCTCGTCGTCGCGCTCGGCGATGCTGTCGCCCGACGCCCCGGCCAGCTCGCGCATGACCATGTCGTCGACGATGTCGATGTGGACCCTCGGCGAGCTGATGTGGGCCGACTTCTGGAACCGCTTCCCGGACCTCACCATCTCGATCACCGAGGGCGACGTGGGCTGGATCCCCTACTTCCTGTGGCGGGCCGAGCACGTCCACGACCGCCACTCGGGCTGGACCAAGCACGAGTTCCCGCAGGGCGGCGGGCCGTCCGACGTGTTCAAGCGCCACATGGTCTGCTGCTTCATCAGCGACCCCATCGGCGTGAAGCTCATCGACGAGCTCAACGACGACATGGTGTGCTGGGAGTCCGACTACCCCCACTCCGACAGCAACTGGCCCAACGCCCCCGAGGACCTGGCCGAGGTGCTGGCCCCGCTCACCGACGAGCAGGTCGCCAAGATCACCCACCGCAACGCCATGCGGCTGTTCCAGTTCGACCCCTTCGCCACCCGGCCCCAGGAGCGGTGCACGGCGGCGGCCCTGCGGGCCGAGTCGCCCGACGTCGACACCGTCACGCGCGTGGGCCGTGAGGCCGACGAGCGCGACCTCGAGTTCTGGAACCGCATCGCGGGCGGGGCCGCCGCCCGGGCGAAGTAGCCACCGAAGGGCTGGCGCGACGAGGGCCCCTCCCGGGCGGGGAGGGGCCCTCTCGCGTGCGGCGGCAGCGCCCCCGGGCTAGGCGAGGCGCTCCACGATCATGGCCATGCCCTGGCCGCCGCCGACGCACATCGACTCCATGCCGATGGTGCCGCCGGAGTCCTCGAGGCCGTTGAGCAGCGTGGTCATGATGCAGGCGCCGGTCATGCCGAACGGGTGGCCGAGGGCGATGGCCCCGCCGTTCACGTTCAGCTTCTCCCAGCTGATCCCGAGGTGCTTGGCCGACGGCACCACCTGGGCGGCGAACGCCTCGTTGATCTCCACGAGGTCGATGTCGTCGATGGTCATGCCGGCGCGGGCCATGGCCTGGCGGCACGCCTCGATGGGGCCGAGGCCCATGATCTCGGGGTCGAGGGCCGACACGCCCGAGGAGATGATCCGGGCGATCGGCGTCAGGCCGAGCTCGCGGGCCTTGGCGTCGCTCATGACGATCACCGCGGCGGCGCCGTCGTTGAGGGGGCAGGCGTTGCCGGCGGTGACGGTGCCGTCGGGCCGGAACACCGGCTTCAGCTCGGCCAGCTTCTCGGCGGTGGTGCCGGGGCGGATGCCGTCGTCGCGGGTGACGGTGGTGGGGTTGCCCTCGGCGTCGACCGTCTCGACCGGGATGATCTCGCGCTCGAAGAAGCCCCGCTCGAGGGCGGCGGTGGCCCGCTGCTGCGACAGGGCGGCGAACTCGTCCTGCTCCTGGCGCGAGACGTTCTCGTACTGGGCCACGTTCTCCGCCGTCTGGCCCATGGCGATGTAGTAGTCGGCCACGCCGCCGTCGAAGGGCGCCCACGGGGCCGCCCCGCCGCCGGCGCGCTCCTTGGTGCGCGCCTCGGCGCCGGCCATGCGCTCGTTGTGGGTGCCCGGCAGGCCGTCGGACATGCCGGACATGAACTGGCTCACCGTCTCCACGCCGGCCGCCACGAAGGCGTCGCCCTCGCCGGCCTTGATGGCGTGGGCCGCCATGCGGATGGTCTGCAGCGACGAGGAGCAGTAGCGGTTGACCGTGACCCCGGGGACGTGGCCCATGCCGGCGAGGTCGGACACGATCCGCGCCATGTTGTAGCCCTGCATGCCGGCGGGCTGGGCGCAGCCGAGCATGAGGTCGTCGACCGTGGAGGCGTCGAGCTGGGGCACCTTGTCGAGGGCGGCCCGCACGATGGTGGCGGCGAGGTCGTCGGGGCGGACCTTGGTGAGCGACCCCTTGTTGGCCCGGCCGATGGCGCTGCGGGCGGTCGAGACGATGACGGCTTCGGGCATGACGAGCTCCTGTTGTGCGCGGGACTGCGGGCGGACCGGCGTAGCACACCCCTGCCGGTCACCGACACCCGAGTGGCTACCCCGACGAGGCTACCGGGCGGTAACCGGAGGGGTGGCCGGAGGCGTGGCGGTGGGGTCGGCGCGGGACGTGCGGTGGGCTGGCCGCTGGGGTAGAACCGGCCCCCGCCGCGCCGCGGGGGCGGCCGGCGCGAGGAGGAGCCCGATGCCGCGCGACCTGCGTGCCCTGCTGGAGCCCACCACCACCGCGGTGGTCACCTCCGAGTGCCAGAACGGCGTGCTCGGCCCGAGCAGCTACCTGCCGGAGCTGGCCGAGGCGGCACGGGCGACGGCCGTGCCCAACGTCGCCCGGCTCGTCCACGGCGCCCGCACCGCCGGGGTGCAGGTCGTCCACTGCGTGTTCTGGCGCCGCCCCGACAGCCGGGGGGCCAACACCAACGGGCGCCTGTTCGTGGCCGCCAACCGGACCTCCCCGCCGATCGAGCCCGGCAGCGAGGCCGCCCTCCCGCTGCCCGAGATCGGCCTGTCGCCCGACGACCTGGTCTGCGGGCGCTACCACGGCCTCGACCCGGTGGGGGGCACCGACCTCGACGCGCTCCTGCGCAACCTCGGGGTGCGCACCGTCGTGATCGCCGGGGTCTCGGTGAACGTGGCGCTCGTGGGCCTGGCCATCGGACTCGTCAACCACGGCTACCAGGTCGCCGTGCCGAGGGACGCCGTCGCGGGCGTGCCCGTCGACTACGCGGCCTCGATGCTCGACAACACCTACGCTCTCATCGCCACGGTCACCACCACCGACGAGGTGCTCGCCGCCTGGGGCTGACCCGGGCCGAGCTCACCGTGGGCGCCTCGGGCCGGCAGTAGCCTCGGCGGGTGGCCAGCGCTGCCGCCCACGAGGGTGCTCGACGGGACTCACCCGACCGGGCGCCCGGCCGCCGGGCCCGTGCCACGCGCCGCCGGCTGCTCGACGCCACCGCCGAGCTGCTGGAGGCGACGAGCTACCGGGACGTGAAGGTCGTCGACATCGCCCGCGCCGCGGGCACCTCGCCGGCGACCTTCTACCAGTACTTCTCCGACGTGGAGGAGGCCGTGCTCGCCCTGGCCGAGGAGGTCGAGGCCGACGCCGGCGCCCGCCTGGCCGAGCTGGTTGCCGACCGGCCCTGGACCGGCGTCGACGGTTGGGCCAGCGCCCTCGCCCTGGCCGACGGCTTCGTCGAGACCTGGGAGCGGCACCGGTCAGTGCTGCGGGTCATCGACCTGGCGACCGACGAGGGCGACCAGCGCTTCCGCGCCGTGCGCACCCGTCTGCTCGGCGCCCCGGCCGAGGCCCTGGTCGCGGTGCTCAAGCGACGCCGGCGGGGCGCGGCGGCCGACCCCTACGCCGAGGCCGGCGTGCTCGTGTCGATGCTGGCCCACGTCGCCGCCCACCGCACCGGGCTCGAGCAGTGGGGCGCCTCGCCCGAGGGCCTGCGCCGCAGCCTGGCGCGCGTGGTGTTCGCCGCGGTCACCGGTCAGCCGTCGCCCGAGGCGGGCTGACCGGGCTCGTCGCCTCGAGGGCCACCACCGCGGTCGTCGGCGTGGTCGGCGTGGTCGGGATGGTCGTGGCGGGCGCGGTCGGCCATCGAGCCGGGGCGGAAGAGCAGCCACAGGCACAGCACCACCACGGCGGCGACCCCGACCAGCACCGCCGGCCACGGCGTGGACGCGGCGAGCAGCGCGGCGACGGGCACCCGACAACGGTAGCGGTGGGGGCTGGCTAGGTTGGCGGCCGCCATGGACCGACCCCTGCGCTGAGCCGTGCCCGTCGCCGAGGCCGCCCCCGCCCCGCCCCGCGTCGAGCCGTCGCCCTCCACCGCGGCGAGCGGCTGGCTCGCCCGCGCCCTGCCCGGCGCGTGGTTCCCGGTGGCGGTGTTCGCGGTGTGGCGGGTCGCCCAGGCCGCCGTCACGTGGTGGCTCGGCGGGCGGCTGGTCGAGGGCGCCTACACCTACGACGGCGCCCACTACCTGCGGATCCTGCACTACGGCTACTGGCACCCCCGGCCGGTGATGCCGTCGCACGCCTTCTTCCCCGGCATCGCCTGGCTCGCCACGCCGCTGCGCTGGCTCACCGGTTCCGACGCCGTCACCGTGCACGTCACCGCCAGCGCCACCGCCGTCGCCGCCTTCGTGGCCGTGTGGGGTGTGTCGCGCGAGTGGACCGACGAGCGCACGGCCCGTCGGGCCGTGGTGCTGCTGGCGCTGTTCCCCTCGTCGGTGTTCCTGTGGGCGTTCTACTCCGAGGCGCTGTTCATCGCGCTCGGCGCCGGGGCGCTCTGGGCCGACCGGCGGGGCCGTCGTTGGATCGCCGCGCTGTGCTTCGCCGGCATCGCCACGACCCGTTCGGTCGGCATCCTCGTGCCCGCCGTGGTGGTGCTGGCCCGGGTCGTCCGCACCCGACGCGTCGACCGCTGGGCCGTCGGCTACGCGGCCGCGGCCCTGGCCGGGCTCGGTGCGGTGCTGCTCGCCATGTGGGTGCAGGTGGGCGACGCCTTCGCCTTCATGGGCGTGCAGCAGGACTGGGGGCGCAGCATCTCGTGGCCGTGGTCGTCGGTCCTGCAGGGCATCGACAACCTGACGCCCCGGTACGGCACGGTGATGGTGCCGGCCCTGGTGGCACGGAACTTCGACCTGTGGGCGGTGGGCATCGTGGTCGTCGCCATCGCCTACGTGGCGTTCTCCCGCCGTCCCCGCTTCCCGATGGAGGCCTGGATGCTGGGCGTGGTGATGATCGCCCTGGCCCTGTGCTCGAGCGTCCTCGCCAGCTTCAACCGCTTCGTGCTGGCGGACTGGATCATCTACCCGGCCTACGCGTCGCTCCTCGGGCGCCTCCCCACCTGGTGGCGTCGGGGCGCCATGGGCGTCGTGGCGGTGGCCTGCGCCCTCACCGCCTACGCGCTGATCGGGCGGTTCTGCGTCGGTCGCTTCATCGGCTGAGCCGGCACCGTCCCGGCGGGGGCGCCCGACCGGACGGGCGCCGCGCCGGCGGTGGTCGACGGCTGTCGGCCTAGGCTCGCCGAGGTGAGCAGCGAGCCCGGCCGTCGCCCCGAGGTGCTGCAGGGCGAGGCCGGCGTCGAGCCGGCCGTCGCCGTGCTGCGCCAGGGCGGGCTCGTCGCCTTCCCGACCGAGACCGTCTACGGACTGGGCGCCGACGCCACCAACCCCGACGCGGTGCGGCGGATCTTCGCGGCCAAGGGCCGTCCGGCCGACCACCCCCTCATCGTCCACCTCGGCGATGCGGGCCTGGTCGAGGCCTGGGCCGACGTGGTGCCGGTGGAGGCCCACCTGCTGGCCGACGCCTTCTGGCCCGGCCCGCTCACCATGCTCCTGTGGCGCAGCCCGAAGGCGCCCGACGTGGTCACCGGCGGGCGTGACACCGTCGGGCTGCGGGTGCCGGACCACCCGTTGGCGCGGCGGCTGCTCGAGGCCTTCGGCGACGGCGTGGCCGCGCCCTCGGCCAACCGCTTCGGGCAGGTGAGCCCGACCACGGCGGCCGACGTGGTGGCCGACCTCGGCACCGAGGTCGACGTGGTGCTCGACGGGGGCCCGTGCCGCGTGGGCGTGGAGTCGACGATCGTCGACCTGACCGGCGACGAGCCGGTGGTGCTGCGCCCGGGTGGCGTGGGCCTCGACCGGCTGGCCGACGTCCTCGGCCGCCAGCCCGAGGTGCACCGGGGGCCGGCTCCGGCCCGCGCCGCCCGGGCGCCGGGCATGCTGGCGGCCCACTACGCGCCGCGTGCGCGGGTCGTGCTGGCCGACGCCGAGCGCGCCGCCCAGGTCGCCAACGCGCTGGCGTCGGCGGAGCGGGGACGAGTGGGGGTGCTGGGCCCTCGGGCCACCGACGGGCTGGCGCCCGGCGTGGTGGAGCTCGAGCCGGCCGGGACCCCCGACGAGTACGCCCGCTTGCTCTACGCCCGGCTCCGCCAGGCCGACCGCCTGCGCCTCGAGTGGCTGGTGTGCGTGCCGCCGCCGGCCCGCGGCGTCGGGGTGGCGGTGCGCGACCGGCTCACCCGGGCGGCGGCCAGCGCCCCTGCCGACGCCCCGGCGCCGGACCCGACGGCGGGCCGCTGACCGCCTCGACCGCGGTGCCGTGTCTACCTACTGGTCGGTAGGCTACGGTTCGGCCGACGTACGCCACCGACATCGCAGGAAGGCCCCGCGTGCACGACACCCCCCCCGACACCACCGGCACGGTCGAGCACCACTCGCCCGGTGCCCGGGCGCCCTACGAGCGAGCCCCCGACGAGAAGGTCAACTGGCGCAGCTCCATCCCGTTCCTGCTGGTGCACGTGCTCGCCGTCGCCGGCCCGTTCGTGTTCGGCGTGTCCTGGAAGGCCGTGGTGGTCTTCCTCGTCATGGTGTGGGGCCGGGAGTGGTTCATCACCGCCGGCTACCACCGCTACTTCGCCCACCGCTCCTACAAGACCAACCGGGCGTTCCAGCTGCTCCTCGCCGTCGGCGGCGCCTCGTGCGCCCAGAAGGGCCCGCTGTGGTGGGCCGGCCACCACCGTGACCACCACCGCTACAGCGACACCGAGGCCGACATCCACTCGCCGCTTCGAGGCTTCTGGTGGAGCCACGTGGGCTGGATCCTGTGCGACAAGTACAACGAGGTCCCCCACGAGCGCATCAAGGACTTCGCCAAGTACCCCGAGCTGCGCTTCGTCGACAAGTGGAACGGCCTGTTCCCCTGGCTCGCCGGCATCGCCGCCTACCTCTACGCCGGGTGGTCGGGGCTGTTCTTCGGCTTCTTCCTCGGCACCGTCGTGCTGTGGCACAACACGTTCTTCGTGAACTCGCTGGCCCACGTCATGGGGCGTCGCCGCTACGTCACCGAGGACACCAGCCGCAACTCGTGGTTCATCGCGGTGACCACGCTGGGCGAGGGATGGCACAACAACCACCACTACTACCAGGCGTCGGCGCGCAACGGCTTCTTCTGGTGGGAGCTCGACGTCACCTACTACGTGCTGAAGGTGCTCAGCTGGTTCGGCGTCGTCCGTGACCTGAAGGTGCCCACGGCCGAGATCCTCGCCGCCAACCGGGTGAAGGACGGCAACTTCGACATCGGCACGTTCAAGGCCCACTGGGCCCACGCCTCGGCGGCGGTGGCCCGCAGCCACGCCAGCCTGGGCGCCCGGGTCGCCGAGTCCAAGGCCCACGCCGTGGAGGCGCTGGCCGAGCGCCGCGAGACGCTCCACGAGCGGCGCGAGGCCCTCGAGCACGCCATCGAAGCCAGGAAGCAGGCGCTCGACGAGTTCGTGCAGGGGTCGATGGCCTCGGCCGAGGACCTGGCGCGCGTCACCCGCCGCGGCAACCGGGAGCTCGGCCTGCTCGACCAGTGAGGTGAGCCCAGGGCGGTGGGTGCCGGCCGCGGCGTCTCTTCTGCGCACCCGCCGGGTACGTTGCCGCCGATGGCTCTCCCCGTCAGCTCCCGAGGCGCCCGGTCCGCTGCTGGCACCCGCCGCGCCGCACGGTCGGCCCCCGCGGTGCGCCGGGCGGGCCAGGTGGCGCCGGGCGCCCTCAGCGGCGCCGCCCGGCGTCGGCTCGACCGGGGCCTCGACGTGCTGGGCCGCCTGGTCCCCCTGGCGTGCCGGCTGTCGCGCCTGGTCGGCTCCTACGTCGCCGTGGTCGCCGCCGCGGTGGCCACCATCGTGACCACGCTCGCCTGGCGCTTCTGGCCCGAGTCGCTCGACCAGGTGCTGGTCCACGGCGTGCTGGCCTGCCTGCTCGCCGTGCCGGTCGTGGTGCTGTGGCTGTTCCACCGGGCGCTGGCCGAGGTCGTGCAGATCCCGAGCCGGTTGGCGGCCGCGCCGAGCGTGGCACGCGATCGCGCCGGTGAGCTGGCGGTGCTGGTGCGCGAGGCCCAGCTCCGCCGCGGAGGCTTGCGGCTGAGCGCCCTGCCCCGCGACCTGTGGCGGGCCGGCCGCCTGCTGCTGGCCGCCCACGACGAGCTGCCCGGCTACGGGGCGGTGCTGACCATCGTGAGCGTGCCGTTCCTGCTGGCGGCCTTGGCGGCCGCGGTGGCCGGCCTGGTCGAGATCGTGCTGGCGCCGGCGGTGGTGGTCGGCGCCGTGGTGACGGCGCTGGCCTGAGCGGGCGTCAGACCACGACGCCCTTGGAGCGCAGCTTCTCGGGGCGGTGGCGGGCGTTCAGCAGCCGCACGGTGCCCGACTTGGACCGCATGACCAGCGACTGGGTGGTCACCACCTGGGAGCTGAAGTGCACGCCCTTGAGCAGCTCGCCGTCGGTGATGCCGGTCGCCGCGAAGAAGCAGTTGTCGCCGTCGACGAGGTCGTCGGTGCCGAGGACCTTGGCCAGGTCGTAGCCGGCAGCGACCGCGGCGTCGCGCTCGGCGTCGTTGCGGGGCCACAGGCGGCCCTGCAGCTCGCCCCCCATGCACTTGAGGGCGGCCGCCGCGATCACGCCCTCGGGGGTGCCGCCGACGCCGAAGAGGATGTCGGCGCCCGAGTCCGGCCAGGCGGTGGAGATGGCGCCGGCGACGTCGCCGTCGGGGATGAGACGGATGCGCGCCCCGGCCTCGCGGACCTCGGCGATGAGCTCGTCGTGGCGGTCGCGCTCGAGGATGACGGCGGTGACGTCGGTGACGTCGACCCCCTTGGCGCGGGCCACCGCCCGCAGGTTCTCGGTGGGGGTCGCCTCGATGCTGCACACCCCGACCAGCTCGGGGCCGACGGCGATCTTCTCCATGTAGACGCAGGGGCCCGGGTCGAACATGGAGCCCTGCTCGGACAGGGCGATGACGGCGAGGGCGTTGCCCCGGCCCTTGGAGGTGAGGGTCGTGCCGTCGATGGGGTCGACGGCGATGTCGACGGCGGGCGGCGAGCCGTCGCCGATGCGCTCGCCGTTGTAGAGCATCGGGGCCTCGTCCTTCTCGCCCTCACCGATGATGACGGTGCCGTCCATCTGCACGGTGCCGAGGGCCAGGCGCATGGCGTCGACGGCCGCGCCGTCCGCCCCCTCCTTGTCGCCCCGGCCCATCCACCGGCTGGCCGCCATGGCGGCGGCTTCGGTGACCCGGACGAGGTCGAGGGCGAGGTTGCGGTCGAGGGGAGCGTCAGCCATGGCCCAACGTTAGTTCGCCCCCGTCGCCGGCTCCTCCCGGGGAGCCGCCCGCCGTCGGCTCGGTGCGGCCGCGCCGCGCCCGGCCCGACTGATCGTCGTCGCGGCCGCAGCGGTACCCTCCTCGCCGTGGTCGTGCTGGCCGAGCTCGAGATCTTCTGCTCCCGTCCGCACGCGCCCACCCGGCGGGTGGCCCTCGGCGAGGCGGACCTGCCGTGCGAACCGGCACCGGGCTTCGGGGGCATCCTGCTCGGCGGGGTGGTGGCGGCGCACGTGGCCGACATCGACCCCGACCTCATCCCCGACCTGCAGCACCTCACCCGCGAGCTGGAGGCCGGCCGCCGGGTCCCCCAGCCGCGCCTGCGCTACCGCCTCCAGGTCGACACCGTCGGGCTCAACTCGGTGCGGCACCGGCTCGTCGGCGAGGGCGAGCGGCTGAGGTTCGACTTCGACGACCACGGCGCCCCGGCCCAGCAGGTCCTCGGCGCGGTGTACGCCGCCGGGCGCCTCGACCCGCCGGTGCGCCGGCCGGTGATGGCCACGATCCGCCGGGCGATCGGCTGGGCCGGACCGGTCGGCGCCGAGCTGATCGCCAGCCTGAGCGGCGTGCGCTCCGGTGCCGTCCTCGGCCGCTCGGCGGTCGAGAACCCCACGGCCTGGGCGCTCGACCTGCTGGGCTTCGCCGGGTCCGGGTCCGGGTCCGGGACCGAGGCCGGGGCCGGGGTCGCCGGGCGCCTGGCCCCGGGCCTCACGCCACCGGCGAAGGACGTGCTGCGCCGCTACCGCGAGATGCTGCGCGAGGCCCACCCCGACCACGGCGCCGCCGCCGAGGGCGCCGCCCAGCGGATCGCCGAGCTCACCGAGGCGCGCCGCATCCTCACCGGCCGATGACCGGCGCGCAGGCGCTGCTGCTGGCCCCGGGGGCGGGCGCCGACCGCGACCACCACACCCTCGTGGCGCTGGCCGACGGCCTGGCGCCCCTGCCGGTCGGCCGCATGGACTTCCCGTACCGCACGGCCGGCCGGAAGGCCCCGGACCGGGCGCCCGTCGCCGTGGCCGCCGTCGTGGAGGAGGCCGCGGCGCTCGTGGCCGCGGCGGCCGTCGCCGCCGAGGGCCTGGTCCTGGGCGGCCGCTCGTTCGGTGGGCGCATGTGCTCCATGGCGGTGGCCGAGGGTCTGCCGGCGGCGGGGCTGGTGCTGCTCAGCTACCCCCTCCACCCGCCGGGCAAGCCGGACCGCCTGCGGGTCGAGCACTTCGGCGAGCTGCGCGTGCCGTGCCTGTTCGTGAGCGGCGCCAAGGACCCCTTCGCCTCGCCCGAGGAGCTCGAGGCGCACACCTCGGCCATCCCCGCGCCGGTCACCCACGTGTGGCTCCCCGGCGGGCACGACCCCCGCAACGCCGACGACGCCATCGTCGACGCGGTGCGGTCGTGGCTGGCCACGCTGGGCTGAGCCAGCGGCGTCGACCGCGGCCGAACGGGCTCGAGGCCGCTCACGCGACCATCTCGACCGGCGTGGCGAGCGGCAGGATGCCCGCCAGGGTCGTGATGTCCTCGTTGCTCATGCGGATGCAGCCGTGGCTGACCTTCTGCCCGAGGTACTGGGGCTGGTTGGTGCCGTGGATGCCGAGCTGCCCCGGCCCGCCGTTGAACGACTGCAGCACCTCGGAGAAGCCGGAGAGGCCGTAGGCGTAGGGGCCGTAGGCGCCGCCCGGGTTCGGGGTCTTGATCAGCTCGGTCGTGTAGTACAGGCCCCCCGGGGTGGGGGTGTTGTCGGAGGCCTCGGCGATCACGGTGTCCATGATCGTCTCGGTGCCCTTGTGGACGAGCAGGCGGAACTCGCCGAGACGGACCTCGATCCGGTAGGGGTTCGGGACGAGCTCCACGTCGGCGCGCCGCACGAACCCGGTCGAGCCGTTCGGCCGCACCGGCAGGTAGACCTCGACGAAGTCGCAGTTGTCGTCGGGCGTGTCCTTCACCAGGAACACCAGCGGCACCTGGGCGTTCGGGTCGTTGTTGATGAGCCGCGGGTTGGGCAGCGTGCGCACGGGGGCGGCGGCCGGCGACGGGGTGTCGTAGACGGCGAGCTCGCCGGGTCGGGCTGCGGTGGCGGTGAGGCTCCATCCGGCGTCGAGCTTCGGGTCGCCGCAGGGCTGGGTGGTCGTCGTGGTGGCGAGGGTCGTGGGCGGCAGGGTGCTCTCGGTGACCGACACGTGGTCGGAGCCGCCGCAGGCTCCGAGGGCCACGGCCAGCACGATCAGGACGCCGCTCAGCCACTTCCTCATGATCCGGGGAGGGTACCGCCGTCGCCGGCCGGTGCTCGGGTCGGGGAGGCGCCCCGGTCGACCGGGTTGAGGTCCTCCAGCTCCCGGCCTGCCGTCTCGGGGTAGAGCGCCAGCACCAGCACCGTGAGGATCGCCGGCCCCACGGCGAGCACGGCCATGGCCGGGCCCAGCCCGCCGAGGCGGTCGGCCATCCAGCCCGCCAGGAGCAGGCCCACGCCGGAGCCGGCGACGCTCACCACCTGGAGCCCGCCGTTGGCGGCGCCCCGCTGGCCGGTGGGGAACAGCTCGGGCCCGTAGACCGCCAGGGCCGGCACGGCGACGGCCCCGATGACCGACGCCAGCACGGACGCCACCCACAGGGGCCAGCCCCACGACAGGTACGACACCACGGTGAACCCCACCCCACCGACGATGCCGATCGCCCCGACCAGCCGCCGGCCCCGCCGGTCGGCGAGCTTGCCGCCGACCACGATGCCCAGTCCGGCCGGGGTGTTGGTCGCCAGGACGAACACGGCGATCAGCGCGCCGGAGAAGCCGCGCTCGGTGCGGAGGAACTCGTTGAGGAACTGCGCGGCGGGCGCCAGGAACAGCGACCACAGGAAGCCCGAGGCGGCGAGCAGCGCGAAGCGCCGCCAGGCGAAGCGATGGGTGTCGGCCGCCACCTCGGCGGGGGAGGGCCCGGGGTCGCCGCCCGTGCCGGCCGCGACTGTGTCGGCCGCGTGGGCCGGATCGGCCGGGCCGGCCGGGCTGGCCGGGCTGGCCGGGCTGGCTGCGCCGGCGGCGTCCTCGGCGGAGGACAGCAGCTGGTGGCGGGTGAAGCGGTGGGTCTCGGGCAGCCGGCGGGCGATGCGCCAGCACGGCCCGATGGCCAGCAGCGGCAGCAGGAACGCGATGCGCCACGCCCCCGGCGCCCGGTCGACGTAGACGAGGTTGGCCACGCAGAGCCCGGCGCCCAGGCCGGCGGTCATGGTCAGCACCGAGACGGCGAAGGCCCGGGCGCCCGCCGGCATCTCCTCCACGGCCATGATGGCGACCAGCAGCGCCACCACGGTCGAGAGCGACCGGGCGAGCGTCTGGGCCACCCCCAGCCACACCATCCCCGGCGCCAGGGCGCCGAGGGCCGTGAACAGGCACGACCCCACGACGGCCACCACCAGCACGGCCCGCCGGCCCCGCCGGTCGGCGGCCGACACCACGACCAGCGAGAGCAGCACGCCGACGCGGACCGCAGCCAACAGCCGCCCCTGGTCGACGGTGCCGGCCCCGAACTGCCCGGCGGCGTAGGTGAGGGTCTGGGTGATGAGCGTGCCGAGGTAGCCGGCGACCGCGCCCACCAGGCACAGCAGCGACAGCACCGTGGCCGCCCGGGCGTCGAGCACGACGGGGGGCGCCCACCACGGGGCCCGAGCCGGTTCGTCCGGCGCCCGGCGCAGGTGCCGGCGCAGGGCGAACCGGAACAGCGGGGCCCAGAACGGCACGGCCAGCTCGAAGCGGACCGTCTCGGTCACCTCGGCCCACCCCTCGTCGGTGCCGCCGGTCGCCCGGTCGGGCCGAGGAGCGGGTGACACCGCCACCTCGCGCGACCACGACCGCATGGGCCCCCTGTCCAGGGTGAAGGTGCGGGTGCCGTCCGCCCTCGTCGGTCCCGGCGCTTCGAGCACGAGCTCGGCGCGGGGCCGCAGGAACCGGGCCACGTCAGCCGAGGGGACGAGGTGCCGGTTGACCGCGACCGACCCGCGATGGGCGGGCCCGCCCACGTCCCGTCCGCCCCCGTGGGCTGCCACGACCGGCATCGGCCGAGTCTCCCACGACGGCGAGGCCCGCCGGTCGCCGGGCCGGGGGTGGGCGACCGCCAGGCCGGTCCGTACACTGGCGCCCGTGCGTGAGCAGGTGGAGAAGGTCATCGAGGTCATCCGCCCGGCGATCCAGGCCGACAACGGCGACGTCGTGCTGCACGACGTCGACGAGGCCAGCGGCGTCGTCACCGTCGAGCTGATCGGCGCCTGCGTGTCGTGCCCCGCCTCCACCGTCACCCTCAAGGCCGGGCTCGAGCGCATCCTCAAGGACCGGGTGCCGGGCGTGACCGAGGTCGTCGACGCGGGCGCGGCGGCCGCCCAGATCGGCGAGACCCCCGTCTCGCTCTGATCCGAACCGAGCGCCCGGTCGGCGCCGGCCGGCCGGTGCTGCCGTAGCGTGTCGCCGTGTCCCGGCGCCCCACCGACCCCGCCGAGCTGCTCGCCGCCGCCCGGGCGGGCGACCGCGGCGCCCTGGCCCGGCTGCTGTCGATGGTCGAGCGCGGCGGGCCCGACGCCCGGGCCGTCGGGCGGCTGACGCACCCCCTCGGCGGCGCCGTCACCACCGTCGGCGTCACCGGTGCCCCGGGGGCCGGCAAGTCGACGCTGACCTCCGCGCTCGTGCGGGCCATGCGCGCCGACGGCGAGCGGGTCGCCGTGCTGGCCGTCGACCCGTCGTCGCCGTTCACCGGAGGGGCCATCCTGGGCGACCGGGTGCGCATGGGCGAGCACGCCCTCGACGACGAGGTCTTCATCCGGTCGATGGCCACCCGCGGCCACCTCGGCGGGCTGTCGTTGGCGGTGCCGGAGGCCGTGCGCCTGCTCGACGCGGTCGGGCTGCCGTGGGTGCTGCTCGAGACGGTCGGCGTGGGCCAGGTCGAGGTCGAGGTGGCGGGCGAGGCCGACACCACGGTGGTGGTCGTGAACCCGGGCTGGGGCGACGCCGTGCAGGCCAACAAGGCCGGGCTCATGGAGATCGCCGACGTGTTCGTCGTGAACAAGGCCGACCGGGCCGGGGTCGACGACACCGTGGCCGACCTGCAGCGGATGCTCTCGCTGCGCGCCGGCGCCGCGGGGTGGCGCCCACCGCTGGTGCGCACCGTGGCCACCACCGGGGAGGGGGTCGCCGAGCTGTGGGCCGCGCTGCGCGACCACGCCGAGTGGGCCCGCTCGAGCGGTGAGCTCGACCGGCGCCGCCGCACCCGGCTGGAGTCGGAGCTGCGGCGCATCCTCACCGCCCGGCTGCTGCAGCGGGCCACCGAGCTGGCCGAGGGCCGCGCCTACGACGAGGCCCTCGCCGACGTGCTGGCCCGCCGGACCGACCCGTGGTCGGCCGCCGACGCCCTGCTCGCCTGACCGCGCCTCGCCCGTCCGCTGGGCCGGGCGGCTCATTCTGCGGGGGGTGACCGGACTCGGCGACCGTGCGTCGGTACGTTCGCCGCCGTGGGCGACCGGCGGGGTCGCCGACGAAGACGGCGGACGAGGAAGGTGGCCAAGCGGTGCGGACACGGCGGATCGTGCGGGGTGCGACGGTGGTCGCGCTGGCCCTGTCAACGGCGGGTTGCGCAGGGGCGGCGGCGGGCGAGGCGGACGGTCCGCCGACCACCGGTGAGCCCACCACGACGGCCGCACCGCCCACCACCTCGGCCGTCGCCGACGAGCGCGCCGTGCTCGACGCGTACCAGGCGCTGTGGCACACCTACGAGGCGGTGGCCGAGGCGCCCCTCGACCCCGGTCCGGGGTTCGAGCAGGTGGCCACCGGTGACGCGCTGGCCGCCATGGAGCAGCGCCTCGACTACCTCCGGAACACCAAGCTGGTCGCCGGCCTCCCGCCCGACAGCCGCACCGAGCATCGGGCGTCGGTCGAGTCGATCGGCGGCGACTCGGCCACGGTCGTGGACTGCGCGATCGACGACGGCATCCTGTACGACAGCCTCACCGGTGAGGTCTGGGACGACGACGTGGTGACCCGCCTCTACCGGGTGACCGTCGTGAGGACGGCCGACGGCTGGCGCACCAGCCACCTGGCGATCGACGCGGAATGGGACGGGATCTCCGGATGCGACGCCTGACCATCGTCGTGTCCGCCGCGGTGGTGGCGGCGATGGTCTGCGTCGCCGCGGCGCCGACCGCGTCGGCCGACAACCAGGCCGGCGGCGCCATCAGGGACGGGTCGCCCGAGGCCGTCGTGGTGGTCGGCGCGTCCGGCGTCGTCGCGTCGTGGTCGGGCCTGCCTCGGGGCGGAGTGCGGCTGCGGTGCGGCTACTACGTGTTCGACATCGGCGACGGCTCGGCGGTGATCACCGACTACCCCGACGCGTCGGTCGACCCTGTCGACGGCGGGGCCTACGTGCTCAAGTGCTGGAACCAGGCCGGGCACCAGGTCCTCGACGTGCTGAGGGTCTTCGACCCGGCGGACCCCTTCGCCGGCGTGGCGGCCACGGAGCGGGCCGTCGACGAGGCCCGCCGCCGCCTCGAGCTGCCGGCGCCCCGGCCGGCCCTCAACCCGCCGGGCGAGCAGCTCGTCGGAGTGCCGACCTGGCTGTGGCTCGACGCCCCGCCGGTCACGGGGTCGGCCACGGCCTCGGTCGCAGGCGTGGCCGCCACCGTCACCGCCCGTCCCACGGGGGTGCGTTGGGACATGGGCGACGGCACGCACCTGACGTGCGACGAGGGCACGCCCTACGACCCGAGCCGACCGCCGCGCGACCAGCACAGCTCGTGCACGCACGCCTTCACCCATGCGTCGACGCGGCAGGCGGGCGGCACCTACACGGTGACCGCGACGGTCACCTACGACGTCTCCTGGACCGCCACGACGGGCGGGTCGGGCGAGCTCGGTGCGCTGACCCGGTCGACCGAGGTGCCCGTGCGCGTCAGCGAGGCGCAGGCCCTCATCCGGTGAGGTCCCGAGCACGAGCAGCCCTTCGGCCCTTGAGGTAGAACAGCGACCAGCACCACGATCCGACGCAGGGCAAGTCGCAGGCGCAAGTCGCAGGGGCAGGACGCAGGGCACGTCGACGGAAGGTGAGGGCCATGGCCGAGCAGAAGAAGGGCGTCGTCGCCGAGTTCAAGGAGTTCATCCTTCGGGGCAACGTCGTCGACCTCGCAGTCGCCGTCGTCATCGGCGCCGCCTTCACCGCGGTGGTCAACGCCCTCGTGCGCGACATCTTCACGCCGCTGATCGCGGCCGTGTTCGGCAAGCCCGACTTCTCGGCGCTGAGCTTCACCATCAACGACAGCACGTTCCTCTACGGGGACTTCATCAACTACCTGATCTCGTTCGTCACCATCGCCTTGGTGATCTTCTTCCTCGTGATCAAGCCGCTGAACTACCTGAACGAGCGGCGCCGGCGCGGGCTCGGCGAGGACGACACCGACGAGCGGCCCTGCCCGGAGTGCCTCAGCACCATCCCCAAGGCAGCCACCCGCTGCGCGTTCTGCACGGCCGAGGTGCCGCCGGTCGCCGCTCCCTGAGCGCACCGGCGGGGCCGGTAGGGTCCGGCCATGACCGAGACGCTGGTGGCAGTCGAGCGCGGCGACGACGGCGTGGCCGTCGTTCGCCTCCAGAACGGCAAGGTGAACTCCCTCTCGTCGGAGGTGCTGCGCCAGCTGCGCGCCGCTGCCGAGGAGCTCACGGCCGACCCGCCCGGGGCGGTGGTGGTCACCGGCAGCGAGCGCATCTTCGCCGCCGGCGCCGACATCACCGAGTTCGGCGGGCCCGAGGAGGCCCGCCGCATCGGTGGGCTGTTCCTCGAGGCCCTCGACGCGGTGGCCGCCATCCCCCGCATGGTCATCGCCGCGGTGGCGGGCCCGGCGCTCGGCGGCGGTTGCGAGCTGGCCCTGGCCTGTGACCTGCGCATCGCCGCCGACACGGCCCGCTTCGGCCAGCCCGAGATCCTCCTCGGGATCATCCCCGGCGGCGGGGGCACGCAGCGCCTGGCCCGGCTGGTCGGCCCGGCCCGGGCCAAGGACCTCGTGCTGAGCGGGCGCCAGGTGCGCGCCGAGGAGGCGCTCGCCATGGGGCTGGCCGACGAGGTCGTGCCCGCGGCCGAGCTGCTCGAACGGGCCCGGGCGAGGGCCGCCGAGCTGGCCCGCGGCGCGCTGGCCGCCCAGGCGCTGGCCAAGCGCGCCATCGACGAGGGGCTCGACCTCAGCCTGGAGGAGGGCCTCGCCCTCGAGCAGGACCTCTTCGCGGAGGTCTTCGGCACCGATGACGCCGGCATCGGCGTGCGCTCGTTCCTCGCCGACGGGCCCGGCCGGGCCACCTTCACCGGCCGCTAGGCGCTCGGCCGCGCCCGGCGCACCGTCGTGCGGTCGGGCGCGCCGCGACCACGGCGGGCGGGCGGGCGCTCGGTAGGGTCGTCGCCGTGACCGAGTCCGTGCCCATCACGACCTGCTACCGCCACCCCGACCGGCGGGCCGGCGTGAGCTGCCAGCGCTGCGGTCGGCCCATCTGCCCCAGCTGCATGGTCCAGGCCTCGGTCGGCTTCCAGTGCCCCGAGTGCGTGAAGGGTGCGGCGAAGACGTCGCCGGTGGTGCGCTTCGGCGAGATCCGGCACGGCGGCCGGCCGGTCGTCACCCTCGGGCTCATCGCCCTCAACGTCGTGGCCATGGTGGTGGTGGGCGTGCAGGCCGGGTCGTTCATGGAGGGCGGCGGCTCGTTCTGGGACAACGGGGTGCTGGTCGGCTACGGCGAGCTCCGGGAGGTCGTCGGGCTCCGGGTCGTGAGCACCCCGGTGGGGGTGGCCGAGGGCGAGTGGTACCGGATCATCACCGGCGGGTTCCTGCACTCGGGCCTGCTGCACCTCGGCATGAACATGCTGTTGCTGTACCTGCTCGGCGCGCAGCTCGAGCCGCTGCTCGGCCGGGTCCGCTTCCTCACCTTGTACCTGGCGTGCCTCGTCGCCGGCTCCTTCGGGGTGCTGCTCGTGTCGCCCACCGCCGTCACGGTCGGTGCATCGGGTGCCATCTTCGGGCTGATGGGCGCGGCGCTCGCCGCCCAGCGGCTCGCCCCGCACCGCGTCGCGCTGGCCAACATCGGCGCGTTGATCGTGGTGAACCTGCTCATCACCTTCGCCGTGCCCAACATCTCGGTCGGGGCCCACGTGGGCGGCCTGGTCGCCGGGGTGGTCGTCGGGGCGCTGGTGATCTGGCTCGACACCAAGGTGGCCTCGGAGTGGCTGGGCGCCGCGGTGTGCCTGGCGGTGGCGGCCGTGCTGTTCGTCGGCTGCCTCTGGGCGGCCGACCACTGGGCCAACCCGATCCTGTGACCCGCCCGCTCAGCGCGCCTCGACGATCACCTTCAGGGCTCGCAGGTTGCGGATCCAGACGAGGCGCAGCACCTCACCGCCCACCGCGGCGCCGAGCGGCCCGCCCATCCACCACGGGAACCGGAGCCGCTCGCTCCAGGTGAAGCGCGTGCGCCCTCCCCGGGCCCGCCGGAGGGTGAAGCGGCCGGTGCCCGTGACCATCCCGACGTGGCGCACGCCGATGGTGCGGCGCGGCACCCACCGGGTGATCTCCATGCGGTCGGTGAGGCGGAACGGGCCGAGCCGGGTGTCGCAGTCGAACGTCGTGCCCACCCCGCGGGTCCGGGCCGAGGTGAACCGGATGGCGTTGGCGTCGTGCATCCACTCGACGTGGTCCTCGACCCGGCGCACGACGTCCCAGACCTCGGCCGGGCTGGCGTCGATAAGCGTGCTCACCCGGATGCCGGCCATCGCCGCATGGTAGGGAGGTGGTCGTGGACGACGCCCAGCCGGACCCCGGATCGACCGCCGACCCCGACGACCGAGCCGACCTCGAGGCGCTGGCCGCCGCCCTCACCGAGGTGGGCCGGGCGGTGCGTGACGCCGTGCGCTCGGGCGAGGTGGGCGGCGTGGGCCACGACGGCCACGTCGACGACCACCGCGTGGTGCGCACCGAGGGCGGCGACGACGTGTTCGGGGTCGACGCCCGGGCCGAGGCGGCCCTCGCCCCGGCCCTGGCCGCGCTGGGCGATCGGTGGCCGGGCACGGCGGTGGTCGAGGGCCACGACGAGCCGCTGGCGGTGGGTGACCCCGCCGGCCCGTGGCGCTACCTGGTCGACCCCGTCGACGGCACCCGCGGGCTGCTGGCCGGCAAGCGCAGCGCGTGGGTGCTGCTCGGTGCCGGCCGCCACGCCCGCACCCTCGAGCAGCTCGAGGTCGGCGCGGTGGTGGAGATCCCCACCCGGCGGGCCGCCGTGGGCCTCGTCGCCCACGCCGCCGTCGGCGGCCCCGCTCACGCCCTGGACGACGACCTGACCGGGGCCGGCGCCCCGCCCCGTCCGGTGGCGCTCGTGCCGCGAGGCGGTGATCTCGCCCGCCGCTTCGTCACCGTGGTCCGCCTGGCCCCCGGCAGCCACGCCCCCATCGGCGAGTGGGCCGACCGCCACCTCGAGGGCCTCGAGGTCTACGACGACCTGGCGCCCTGCACCGGCGGCTACCTCGTCGGGCTCGCCGCCGGCAACGACGCCGCCGTGCTCGACCCGCGGCCGCTCCTGGTGCCGGGGCACCTGGCGGCGCACCCCTACGACCTGGCGTCGCTCGTGGTCACTCGGGCCGCGGGCGCCGTGGTCGAGGCCCTGCCGCCGGGACCGCTCGACGTGCCGATCGACTGCACCACCCCGGTGGCGTGGGCCGGCTACGCGGACGAGGAGGTGGCCGCCCGGCTGCGCCCCGGCCCGGGCTCGCTGGCCGGTTGAGCGCCGGCTCAAGTCCGGCACTGCCCGGGTCAGGCCCGGCACTGCCCGGCTCAGGCCCGGCGCAGGTCGGCGGCCGCCTGCTCGGGCGCCACGATGTTGATGAGCACGCCGGTGCCCGCCTCGAACCCGGCGACGCTGAGCAGCCGGGGCAGCACGTGCACGTGCCAGTGGAAGGGGTCGCGGGCGTGGTGCGGGGCGGTGTGGAACACCAGGTTGTAGGCGGCGTCGCCCACGAGGCGGTCGAGGGCGGCCAGCACGTCGCGCACCGCCCGGCTCACCGACACCAGGTCGCCCGGGCTGGCCTCGGCGAGGTGGGCCTGGTGGCGGCGGGGGACGACGAGCATCTCGTAGGGCGTGGCCGACCAGAACGGGCACACCACCACGACCCGCTCGTCGGCGTGCACCACCCGCTCGCCGGCGGCCTCCTCCTCGACGAGCGTCGTGCACAGCACGCAGCCGTGGTCGTCGCGGGAGAACCCCTCGAGCTCGGCGAGCAGCTCGTCGGGCACGAACGGGATGCCGAGCAGCTGGCCGTGCGGGTGGTCGAGCGACGCGCCGGCCTCTCGGCCGTGGTTCACGATCGTCTGGGTGTAGCGGACCGACGCCTGGTGGGCGTGGTCCTCCATGCGGTCGCGGATCGCGGCGATCACCAGGCCGACCTGCTTGTCGTCGAGGTCGGCCCAGCTGGCGTCGTGGTCGGGGCTGAACACCAGGACCTCATGGATCCCCGTGCCGGGCGCGGTGCGGAACACCGGACCGAGGTCCACGACCTCGAAGTCCTCGCGGCTGTCGAAGGCGGGGTAGAGGTTGGGGACGACCCGCACCAGCCACTCGCCGCCCCGCCCGTAGGTCTCGAGGGCGGGCGGGGTCTCCTCCTCGTGGCCCGGGCAGAAGGGGCAGGTGCGCGCCAGCGGCGGCGCGGGCACCCGAGGGGCGAAGTCACCGGGGCGCGAGGCCCGCTCGCTGGCGATGGCCACCCAGCGGCGCGTGAGCGGGTTGAGGCGGAGCTCGCTCACCGCGACCGGGGACAGGTCGAAGGGGCCCACCGCCACTCCTGCACGCTCGGCAACCTAGCGCGGCCCCTCGAGACGGTAGAGCGACACGTGGCTGTCGGAGTGCTCGTCGAAGGGCCGGCCCCGCCAGTCCGACCACCGCTCGGCCAGCACGAGGCCGGCGTCGGCGGCCATGGCGTCGAGCTGCTCGGGCGTCACGTAGCGCACCCGCCACGGCCGCAGCCGCACCGAGCCGTCGCGCAGCTCGACGTGCTGGCCGGTGACCACCTGGGCGTCGGCGTCGTGCTCGGTGGCGGTCAGCACCACGGCCTCGGTGCTCACCCGGGCGACGTCGAGCGACGTGCGGGGCACCTCCTGCGCCGGCGCGGGCACGTAGGCCTCGAGGGCCAAGGCCCCGTCCGAGGCCAGCAGCGAGGCCACCCCGGCCAGGCACCGTCGCTGGGCGTGCTCGGTGTGGAGGTTGAGGAACGTGTTGTACGCGCAGTAGACGACGCGGTAGCCGCGCTCGGGCACACCGTCGACGGCGGCCAGGGCCTCGGCGACGTCGGCCATGTCGGCCTCCACCACCGTGACCGCGCTCCCGCCCGGCTTGGCCGCCAGCCGCTCGAGCATGCTCGGTGACGCGTCGACGCCGACCACCTGGGTGCCGGTGGCGGCGAGCGGCAGGGCGAGGCGACCGGTGCCCACCCCCAGCTCCAGGGCCGGTCCGGGCCCGGCCAGGGCGCGCAGCCGCTCCACCGCCCCGTCGGTGTCGAACGCGGCGCCGTACCAGTCGTCGTAGACGTCGGCGAAGGCCTCGCCGTAGCGAGCGGCATCGTGCAGCACCGGGCCAGTCTGGCCGGGCAGAATGGCCGCGACGGACGGCGGCGGCCGGGTGGGCCGACGGGCGAGACGACGGGCGAGACGACGGGGGAGTCGGAGGTGGGAGTGGCGCAACCGGCAGGTGCGGTCGAACCGCTCGGACCGGCGACCCTCACCGACATCCTCGACGGCGGCTACCGGCTGCTGCGGGCCCAGCCGGGGACGGTGCTCGGGCTCACCGCCGTGTTCCTCGTGCCTGCCGCGGTGCTGGCCGGCCTCGGCGCGGCGGCGTCGTCGTCGCCGTTCGAGGTGTTGACCGCTCCCGGCACGTGGGGCAGCACCGGCGGCGACCCCGGCGCGGCCGCGGTGCTCGTCAGCTTCGCCGGCCTGCTGGTGCGCTCCCTCGGGATCATGTACCTCGGCGTCGCCCTCACCGAGGTGGTCGTCGCGGCCCACGCCGGGCAGCGCCTGGGGCTCGGCCCGGCGGCCCGGGCCGCGCTGCGCCGCTCGGGCGCGGTGCTCGGCTCGTGGCCCCTGCTCGCGCTCGGGTCGGTGGCGGCCTACGTCGCGTGCGTCCTGCCCCTCGCCGTGTGGCTCACGTTCACGGCCGTCGTGGCGCCGGTGATCGCCGCCGAGCGCGCCGGCCCCCTCGCCGCCATCGGACGGTCGTTCTCGCTCGTGGCCCGGCGCTTCTGGGTGGCGCTGGGCGTGGTGCTGCTGTCGAGCCTGGTGGCCCAGGTCCTGCAGACCCTCCTGTCGCTCGTCCCCACCCTCGTCGCCGCCCTGCTGCCGTGGGGCGCGGCGTGGGCGGTCACCTCGCTGGGCAACGCCCTGGCGTCGGTGGTGACGGTGGGCCCGCTGGTCCTCAGCAGCGTGCTGCTCTACCTCGACCTTCGGGTCCGCACCGAGGGGCTCGACCTTCGGCAGCGGGCGGCGGCGGCGTTCACCCGTGGCGGCTGACCCCGACCAGGCCCGGCGGGCCGCCGAGCAGATCCTCAACGGTCCCGAGTACCAACCGCCCGCCGAGCCGTGGTGGCAGAAGGTGCTCACCTGGATCGACGAGCTGTTCCAGCGCGTCGTGTCCACCCTCGGCGGCTCGGGTGGCGGGTCGGTCCTGGGCTGGCTCGTGGTGGTGCTGGTCGCTGCCGCCCTCGTCGCGGTGGTCGTGCTGGCGCTGCGTACGTCGTGGCGCTCGGGCCGACGGTCCACGGCCGACGACGAGGCGCCGGCACCCCGGCGGCGACGGGTGCGCGAGCCGAAGGTCGACTGGGACGAGGAGGCGGCGCGCCTCGAGGCCCAAGGCCGGTGGCGTGACGGGCTGCGGGCCCGGTACCGGGGGCTGGTGGCCGAGCTGTCGCGGCGTCGGGTGGTCGACCCGGCGGCGGCCCGCACGACCGGCGAGCACCGCCGCGAGGTCGGTGTCGCCGCCCCCGACGTGGCGGCCGAGTTCGCCGACGCCGCCGAGCTGTTCGACCGGGCCTGGTACGGCCGCCGGCCGACCGGTGCGGCCGAGGCGGAGCGCTTCGCCGAGCTGGCCCGACGCGTCGCGGAGCGCACCGGATGACCGCCATCGCCGACCCGCCCGCGGCCGGACGCGGGCGGCGCGGCCGGGCCGGGCTCGTCGTCGGGCTGGTGGTGGCCGGCGTGGTGCTGCTGGTGCTGATCGGCCTGGCCGCGCCCGCCCGGCGCAACGACGGCCCGGCGCTCGACCCGACGTCCACCTCGCCGAACGGCACCAAGGCGGTGGTGGAGCTGGCCCGCCAGCTCGGCGCCGACGTCACCGTGGGCGCCAACGTGCCGGGGGCCGGCACCGACGTGGCGCTCATGTTCGAGGACCTGGGCGGCGACGGCGCCGCGGATCGCCTGCTCGCCTGGGTGCGCGAGGGGCACACCCTGGTGGTGGCCGCGCCCACCTCGCAGCTCGCTCCCGAGGCCGACTACGTGAGGCCCGACGACCCCTTCTCCGACTCCCAGCGGGTCGCCCGCGACCGGTGCGACGTCGACGAGCCGGCGGGCTTCGAGCGCCTCTCCGACCTGGAGTCGTTCGGCCCGGTGGCCCGCTTCCAGGTGCCCGAGGGCGCCCGCAGCTGCTTCGCCGACGCCGACGGCGCGGTGGTCGTGGTGCAGCGCAGCGGCCGCGGCACGCTCGTGTCGGTCGGCACGCCCTGGGTGTTCACCAACGAGGCGCTCGACCAGGCCGACAACGCCGGGCTCTTCGCCGTGCTCGCCGTGCCCGAGCGCGGCACCCGCCTGCAGGTCCTCGTGGCCGGCTCCGACCCCGCCGAGCTCGCCCCACCCGACGACGGCGGGTCGCTGGACCTGCCCACCGGCGTGGGCCTGGCGCTGCTGCAGCTGCTCGTCGCCTTCGTCGTGTACTGCCTCTACCGGGCCCGCCGGCTGGGCCGCCCCGTGCCCGAGGACCCGCCGGTGGTGATCGCGGGCTCCGAGCTGGTGCGCGCCGTCGGCGGGCTGCTCGAGCACGCCGGCGCCCGCGATCGGGCGGCCGCCTCGCTGCGCCGGGCCGCGTGCCGCCGCCTGGCCGACCACTTCGGCCTGCCCCCGGCGGCGTCGGTGCCGGCGGTCGTCGACGTGGTGGCCGCCCGCAGCACCGTCGAGCGCGAGCGGCTGGCGGCCGCGCTCCACGCCGCGCCGGTGGCCGACGACGCCGCCCTCGGCGCGCTGGGCCGGGAGCTCGACGAGCTCGTCGACGCCGCCCTCGGCCGACCCTCAGCTCACCCGACCCGCCCAGGAGGCCGACCGTGACCGATCCGACGAGCGCCGTGCCCCCGCCCCCGCCCGGCGCCGACCCCCGCGCCGCCATCGGCGCCCTGCGAGCCGAGGTGGCCAAGGTGGTGGTGGGCCAGGACGGCACCGTGTCGGGCATCGTCGTGGCCCTGCTGACCCGGGGCCACGTGCTGCTCGAGGGGGTGCCGGGCACGGCCAAGACCCTGCTGGTCAAGACGGTGGCCGCGGCCCTCGACCTCGAGACCCGGCGGGTGCAGTTCACCCCCGACCTCATGCCGTCGGACCTGCTCGGGCAGGTCGTCTACCGCCAGGCCGAGGGGTCGTTCTCGTTCCGCCAGGGGCCGGTGTTCACCAACCTGCTCCTCGCCGACGAGGTCAACCGCACGCCGCCCAAGACCCAGGCCGCCCTGCTGGAGGCGATGGAGGAGCGGCAGGTGTCGGTCGAGGGCGTCACCCATGCGCTGCCCGACCCGTTCCTCGTCATCGCCACCCAGAACCCCGTGGAGTACGAGGGCACCTACCCCCTCCCGGAGGCCCAGCTCGACCGCTTCCTGTTCAAGCTCGACGTCGGGTACCCGAGCGCGGCCGAGGAGCTCGACGTGCTCGCCCGCCACGACCGGGGCCTCGACCCGCACGACATCGCCGCCGCCGGGGTGCGGCCCGTCGCCGGCCCCGCCGACCTGGCCCTGGCCCGGCAGGCGGTGGGGCAGCTGCGCGTCGAGCAGCCCGTGCTCGAGTACATCGTCGCCGTCGTGCGAGCCACCCGAGAGTCGCCCTCGCTGGCGCTCGGCGTGTCACCTCGCGGCGCCACCGCGCTGCTGCACGCGGCCAAGGCGTGGGCGTGGCTGTCGGGTCGCGACTACGTCACGCCCGACGAGGTCAAGGCGGTGGCCAAGCCGACGCTGCGCCACCGCCTGATGGTGCGGCCCGAGCTGGAGCTCGAGGGCGTGGTCCCCGACGGCGTGCTCGAGGGCGTTTTGGCGACCGTGCCGGTGCCGCGGTAGCCCCGCGGTGACCTTCCCCGTCCCCACCCGCCGCCTCGCCGCGGTGGTGGCCGCCTCCACGGTCGTCGTGCTCGTGCTGGGCAGCCCGTCGGTGCTGCTCGCCGTGGAGGCCGCCCTCGTCGTGGTCGCCGTCGTCGACCTGGTGCTGTCACCGTCGCCTCGGCGCATCGGTGTGGAGCGCCATCTGCCGGCCTCCGCCGTGCTCGACGCGCCCACCACGATGAGCTGGACGGTGACCAACCCCGGTCGTCGGGGCGTGACCGTGTCGGTGGCCGACCAGCTGGCGCCCTCGCTGCGCGCCGACCGGCGGCGGTGGCGGCTGCGCGTGGGCGGGGGTGAGGCGGTCGAGGTCGACACCGGCCTGCGGCCGTCGCGCCGGGGCCGGTTCGAGCCCACCGACGTGGTCGTGCGCACCGAAGGGCCGTTGGGGCTCGTGGCCCGCCAGCGCACGCGGCAGGCGCCCGGGCGGATGTTCGTCTACCCCCGCTTCCCGTCGCGCGACGACGCCGAGCTGCGGGTGCGCCGGGCCCGCCGGGTCGAGGCGGGCCTGCGCACCGCCCAGGGTCGGGGCGGAGGCACCGAGTTCGACCAGCTGCGGGAGTACACCCCCGACGACGAGTCCCGCCGTATCGACTGGGCCGCCACGGCGCGCACCGGCCGGCCGATCGTGCGCACCTACCGCGCCGAGCGCAACCAGGTCGTGGTGACGCTCCTCGACAACGGCCGGGTGATGGCCGGCCAGGTCGCCGGCGTGCCCCGCGTCGAGCACGCCATGGACGCCGCCATGGCCCTCACCAGCGTGGCCGCCCGCCTCGGCGACAGGGCCGGGCTGGTCGCGTTCGACACCACCGTGCGCGCCGTGGTCCCGCCCGGCTCGGGCGCCCGCCAGGTGGGCCGGGTGGCCGACGCCTTCCCCGAGCTCGAGCCCGTGCTGGCCGAGAGCGACTACGCCGGCGCCTTCGCCGAGACGTTGTCGCGCTTCCGTCGCCGGGCGCTGCTGGTGGTGCTCACCGACCTCGTCGAGCAGGCGCTGCTCGAGTCGCTGCTTCCGGCGCTGCCGTTGATCGCCTCGCGCCACCGTGTGCTGGTGGCTGCGGTGCACGACCCCGACCTGGTGCGCTGGGCGGAGGCGCCGCCCGACGACGCCGAGCAGGCCTATCGGGCGGCCGCTGCCGTCGATGCCCTCGACGAGCGCGGGCGGGCCGCGGCCCGCCTGCGTGGTCTGGGGGCCACCGTGCTCGACGCCCAGCCCGGTGAGCTCTCGGGACGGCTGTGCGACCTCTACCTCGACGTCAAGGCCATCGGCGCCCTGTAGCCACCCGACGACCTCGCGCAGGCTCGCCCCGGCCGAACCCGCTCAGCCGGTCGATCCCGCCGGCGCCGGCGCGCCCACGGGCGCCGCGTCGGGCCCCGACGGCTCCTCGCCCAGCGCTCCGGTGAGCCCCCTCGCCGCCGCCCCGCGGCCGCGCACCACCAGGTAGCCGACGAACGCGACCCACGCCGAGGCGCCCACGCCCACCCTGACCACCGCCGGCAGCCCGCTGCCCGTGAGGAAGCCCTCGATGGTGCCGGCGGCCAGGAAGGTCGCCATGAGGCCGAGCACCACGGCGGCGGCCCGCCGTCCCTCGCTGGCCAGGGCGTCGGTGCGGCGCCGGTCGCCCGGCGCGATCCACGCCCAGCCGAGCGCCAGGCCGGCGGCGCCGGCGATGACGATGGCGCTGAGCTCGAGCATGCCGTGGGGCAGGATCAGCCCGAAGAACCGGCCTCCGTCGCCGGCGGCGATCATCCACGCCGCCGCCTGCCCGAGGGCCGCGCCGTTGGAGGCGAGGATCAGCACGCCGGGCACCGCACCGAGCAGCCCCAGGCCGAACGCCGTGAACGACACCTGGATGTTGTTCGTGGTCACCTTGGTGAAGAACACCACCGACGGCTGGTCGGAGTAGTACTGCTCGAACCGGTCCTCGACGTACTCCCGGCGGTACGAGGGGCTTCCCGACCGGTCGAGCGCCTGCTGGTCGTGGGTGAGCCACACCGCCATGGCGACGGCGGGCAGGAAGGTGGCCAGCGCGGCCACGGCGACGAAGCGGCGCAGGTGCCACACCGCCGCGGGGAAGGTGTCGGCGAAGAACCGCCCGAGGGCGCGGCCCGGGCGCGACCGCTGCCCGTAGATGGCCGCCGAGGCGTCGGCCACCAGGCGGGTGAGCCGGCCGGTCAGCTCCGGGTCGCGGTAGGTCGTGCGCACGTGCGAGAGCTGGGCCGAGGTGCGCTGGTAGAGCGCCACCAGCTCGTCGATCTCGACCGCGTCGAGCGACGAGCGCCGCCAGCGGGCGCGGGCGCTCAGCTCGGCCAGGCGGGCCCAGCCGGGCTGGTTCTGCACGAGGTACCGATCGATGTCCACGCCGGTCGCTACGGTAGGCGAGCCATGGCGACGAGGGGCGGCCCGCCGGCGACGGGCATCGTCACTCCCGAGGCGGTGCTGCTCGAGTTCGAGACCGCCGGGGTGGCCTCGCGCACCGTCGCCGAGCTGCTCGACCTGGGCGCCGTGGTGGTCGCCTTCTCCGTCGTGCTGATCGCCCTGACGTTCGTGGCCGCGGCCCTCGGCGGCGACCTCGGACCGACGGTCGTGGCGGTGGTGTCGCTGGTGATGGGCTTCGTGATGCTGGTCGGCTATCCGGCCGCCATGGAGACGTTCTGGGACGGCCGCACCCTCGGCAAGGCCGCCATGGGGCTGCGGGTGGTCACCCGCGAGGGTGCGCCGGTGCGGTTCCGGCACGCGGCCATCCGGGCGATGCTCGGGTTGGTCGAGATCTGGGCCCTGCTCGGCATCCCCGCGGTGGTCTCGATCATCAGCAGCCGTCGCGACCAGCGCCTCGGCGACCTCGTGGCGGGCACGCTCGTGCTGCGCCAGCGCGCCGGACGGCGGGCGTCGCCTCCTGTGTCGTTCGGCGTGCCGTGGAACTGGGAGAGCTACGTGCAGTCGCTCGACGTGTCGCCCCTCACCGACGAGCAGTACGGCGTGGTCAGGGCGGTGCTGCTGCGGGTCGGCGAGCTGTCCGCCGCCGCCCGCTGGCAGGTCACCACCGAGGTGGCCACGGCGGTCGCCGGGCGCCTGCGCATGCCGGTGCCCACGCAGGTGCCGCCGGAGATGTTCCTGCTGTGCGTGGCCACCGCCTACCAGCGGCGCCACGCCCGATGAGCGCCGTTAGCCTGTGGGGGTGAGCGCCTACCTCGACCACGCGGCCACCACGCCCATGCGCCGCGAGGCCGTCGAGGCGATGCTGCCGTTCCTCGACGAGCGCTTCGCCAACCCCTCCGGCGCCCACCGCATGGCCCGCGACGCCCGCCGGGCCGTCGACGACGCCCGTGACCGGTTCGCTGCCCTGCTCGGCGCCCGGCCCGGCGAGGTGGTCTTCACGAGCGGGGGCACCGAGTCCGACAACCTGGCCGTGTTCGGCGCGGGGCGCGCCGGCGCCGATGGGCCCGTCCCCTCGGCTCCCGCCGACCTCACCGCTCGGCTCGGCACGGTGGTCTGCTCCGCCGTCGAGCACCACGCCGTGCTCGACCCCGTGCTGGCCCTCGGCGGGCGCACCGTGGCGGTCGACCGCACCGGCCGGCTCGACCTCGACGACCTCGACGAGGTCCTGTGGGCCGAGGCGGCCCGGGCCGCCGCGGGCGAGAGCGCCGGGGTGCGGCTGGTGTCGGTCATGGCGGCCAACAACGAGGTGGGCACGCTCCAGCCGCTGGGAGACGTGGCCGAGATCGTGCGCCGCCACGCACCCGGTGCCGTGCTGCACACCGACGCGGTGCAGGCGTTCTGCTGGGCCGACGTGGCCGAGCTGTGCTCGGTGGCAGACCTGGTGAGCATCAGCGCCCACAAGTTCGGCGGTCCCAAGGGGGTCGGTGTGCTGGTGGTGCGCGACGGGGTGGCCCTCTCGCCCCGCCAGCTGGGTGGCGGCCAGGAGCGCGGCCGGCGCTCGGGCACCCAGAACGTGGCGGGCATCGTCGCCGCCGCGGTGGCCGCCGGGCTCACCGTCGAGGCGCGGCCGGCGGAGGTCGAGCGCGTCGCCAAGCTGCGCGACCGTCTCCTCGACGGCCTGGTGGCGAGCGTCCCGGGCCTGGTGGAGACGGGCGCCGTCGTCGGCCCCGGCGGTCCCGACCGCACCGGCCGGGTGCCGGGCGTGGCTCACGTCTGCATCGAGGGCGTCGAGAGCGAGGCCCTGCTGTTCCTGCTCGAGCGGGCGGAGGTGTTCGCGTCGGCGGCGTCGTCGTGCTCGAGCGGGGCGCTCGAGGCCTCCCACGTGCTGGCCGCCATGGGCGTGCCGTCGGAGCTGCGGGCGGGGTCGCTGCGGCTCTCGCTCGGCTGGTCGACCACCGACGCCGAGGTCGACCACGCCCTCGCCGCCCTCCCGCCGGCGGTCGAGCGGCTGCGCGCCGTCGGGCTCTGACGAGGCCGCCGTGCAGGTCCTCGTCGCCATGTCGGGGGGCGTCGACTCGTCGGTGGCCGCCGCGCTGCTGACCGAGCAGGGCCACGAGGTCGTCGGGGTCACGCTGAAGCTCTGGGGCGGCGACTCCGACTCGGGGTGCTGCTCGGTGAGCGACGTCGACGACGCCCGCCGCGTCGCCGACCAGCTGGGCGTCGAGCACCTGGTGTTCGGCTTCGCCGACGACTTCGCCGCCCACGTGGTCGGCCCGTACGTCGCCGACCACGCCGCCGGGCGCACGCCGAACCCGTGCATCGAGTGCAACCGGCACCTCAAGTTCGACCGGCTGCTGGTGCGGGCCCGGGCCCTCGGCTTCGACGCCGTGGCCACCGGTCACCACGCCCGGATCGCCCCGGCGGGCCCGGCCGGGGAGCTGCGGGTGCTGCGCGGGGTCGACGTCGGCAAGGACCAGAGCTACGTGATCCACATGTTGCGCGCCGAGCAGCTCGAGCGGGTGCTGCTGCCCATCGGTGGGCTCACCAAGGGCGAGGTGCGGACCCGGGCCGCCGCCCTCGGTCTGCGCACGGCCGGCAAGCCCGACAGCCAGGACGTGTGCTTCGTGTTCCGGGCAGGGGGCGGGCGCGAGGCGTTCCTGGGGAGGCGCATCCCGCTGCGCCCGGGCCGGCTGGTCGACCGCCATGGCGCCGAGGTCGGCTCGGTCGAGGCCGTCGAGCTGGTCACCGTCGGCCAGCGGCGGGGCCTCGGGGTGGGGGGCGACGGCGAGCCCCGCTACGCGCTCGAGGTCGACGTGGAGTCGGCCACCGTGGTCGTCGGCGGGGCCGGCGACCTGCTGGTCGACGAGGAGCGGTTGGCGTCCGTGGTGTGGGCCGACGACGTGGCCCGGGCGACGGCGCGGGCCGCGTCTGGCGTCACCGCGCAGGCCAGCGCCCACGGCTCACCGATCGCCGTCTCGGGGCTCGACGAGGCCGCCGACCGCTCGGTGGTGGTCCGGTGGTCCGCCCCCCAGCGCCGGGTGGCGCCGGGGCAGAGCGTGGTGCTCTACGCCGGCGACGTGGTGCTCGGCGGCGGCGTGGTCAGCTGACCAGCAGGCGCCGGCGGCGGGCCTCCTCGAGCGCCCACCCCGGGCGGCTGGGTGCGACGAGCACGGCGCGGACCTCGACGGGCTGCGCCGCCCCCCGGTCGGCCCCCGTTCGACGCGGTGCGGGGATGATGGTCTCGGGCTCGGTGAGGCGCAGCTCGAGCGCCAGGCCGAGCGCCCCGACGGTGAGGTCGGTGGCCGTGGTGTCGGCCGGGGCGGGCCCGAGGGAGTCGACCCGCTGGCGCACCACGAGCAGGGCGTCGGTCAGCGCCAGGCGGTCGACCACCACGACCCCCGCCGGGACGAACACCAGCCACCGCTGCGACAGCCGGTGCAGCAGCCGCACGCCGCCGAGGGCCAGCGCCCAGCCCACGACCAGCGCCACCGCCCCCAGCACCCACTGGCGGGTGGCGAGCAGCAGCGGGCCGGCCGTGGCACCGGCGACGACAACGAGCCAGGTCACCTCGATGGGCCCGAGCAGCAGGGCACCCGGTGGGCGCAGCGGCATGCGGCGCTCGTCGCCGTAGGAGGAGCCGTTGACGAAGCGGTCACCGACGGGGGCCGACAGCGCCACCACGGCGACGAGCGCGGTGGCGCCGAGGGCGACGGCCTCGGGCGCGTCGGCCCCGTCGGGCACCACGACGGCGGCCCAGGCGGCCGCGGCCAGGGAGGCGGGGGCGAGGGTGCGCGCCACGGTGAGCGACACGGTGCTCGGCACGAGGGCCGCGACCAGGCCGGCGAGCCACAGCACCCACAGAGCGACGGTGGCCACGACCTGCACCCCCCGGCTGCGCGGGTCGAGCGCGTCGCCGAAGGCGGTCCCCGCGGTGAACGGCAGCGTCAACCAGATGGCGGCGGTCGCCCACCGGCCGAAGAGCTGCGTGGGGGGTGTCATCGGCGTCGAGATTTGCTCACGCAGGCCTCTGGTGGCTATTCCAGTGACATGCGGCACACCCAGGCGAGGGGTGGCCGGCTCACCCGGAGGGACCAGATGGATCGAAGGCAGCAGGCGCTCGGCCTCGTCCGCATCCCCGTCGATGGCGGCGGACGACGCCCTGAGGCCGGAGGCGGGCGGTGATGGTCCACCCCGCGGCGGCGGGCCTCCCGGTCGGGCTGGCCACGGGGATCGGTGCGCTCCCGCACTGCGACCCGGGCGAGGCGGTGGAGTTCGTGCTGCGCCACAGCCCCCGGTTGCCGTCGGCGCCGTCGCTGCCGGCGCGCTCGCGGCGCGAGGGCATGGTGGCGCAGGCCGCGACCGGCATCGCCGGGGTCGACGTGCAGCCCGACGGGTCGTTGCACCTGGCGCCGGGGGCGATCGACCCCGAGGCCCCGCTCGGTGAGCTCGACCTCGCCGGCGAGGCCCACGTCGGGCTGCGGGCGTTCCTCACGGCCGTGGCCGACCGCGACGGGCCGGTGAAGGTGTCGCTCACCGGGCCCGTCACCCTCGGGGTCGCCCTGCACGCCGCTGGCGTCGAGCCCGAGCTGGCGTTCGCGGTGGCCGCCTCGGCGGTGCGGCAACGGGCTGCGGCGCTGACTGACCACGTGCTGCGGCGGGTGCCGGCGGCCCAGCTGGTGGTCTTCGTCGACGAGCCGGCCATGGCGTGCGTGACCGAGCCCGGCTTCCCGATCGGCCCCACGGAGGCCGTCGACCTGGTGTCGGGCGCCCTGGCCGTGCTGGAGCGCACGGCCGTCACGGGTCTGCACTGCTGCGCTCCGGCCGACTACCGGCTGCTGCTCGCGTCAGGGCCGGCCATCCTCTCCGTGCCCGTCGACGGCGGCATCGAGCGCCACGCCGGCCTGCTCGCCGATCACCTCGAGCGCGGCGGCTGGGTGGCCTGGGGCGCGGTCCCCACCCACGGGCCGGTCGGCACGACGGTCGAGCGCCTCTGGCGCCGGCTGTCGGCCCTCTGGTGCGAGCTCTCGGGCGACGGCTGCGATCCGGTGCTGCTGCGCAGCAACGCCATGATCACCCCGACGTGCGGCCTCTCCCGCCACGGCGTCACCCAGGCCGAGCACGTGGTGGACCTGACCAACCGCCTGGCCACCCGCCTCCACGACCAGGCCATCGGCGTCCGCCTCGCCGCGGGCGCCTGACCCCCCCTCCTCCTCCCCGTCCGCTGGCTCGATCCATCACCTCATGAGGTGATGGATCGAGCCACCGAACACGGGTCCCCTGTCCGCTGGCTCGATCGATGACCCGATGAGGTGATGGATCGAGCCACCGAACACGGGTCCCCTGTCCGCTGGCTCGATCGGTGACCCGATGAGGTGATGGGTCGAGCCAGCGATCGACCGGATCAGTCGCCGGTGAGGGCGCCGAGCACCGGGCGGCGGGCAGCCCGTCGGGCGGGGGCCGCCGCGGCCAGCAGCCCGACGCCGGCGCCGACCGCGGCGATCACCACGAACTGGCCGACGGGCAGGGTGAAGGTGGAGATGTCGATGGTGTCCCCTCCGGCCTCCACCAGGCCCCAGCCGATCAGCGTGCCGAGGGCGAGCCCGGCCACCACGCCGAAGCCGGCGACCACCGCCGACTCCCAGCGGATCATCGAGCGCAGCTGGCGGCGGGTCTGGCCCAGGGCCCGCAGCATCCCGAGCTCACGGGTGCGCTCGTGGATCGACAGCGTCAAGGTGTTGGCGATGCCGAGCAGGGCGATCACCACGGCCACCGCCAGCAGGACGTAGACGACCGTCAGCATCTGGTCGATCTGCTGGCCGACGCTGTGGAGGTACTCCTGGCGGGTCTCGACCGTCGGTGATCCGGCGTCACGGGCGAGGGCCGCCACGGCGGCCTCGGCCGACGCCAGGTCGGCCCCGTCGTCGAGTCCCACCAGCACCACGCCGGCCCCGAGCGGACGGGTGGCGTGGGCGTCCCAGAGCGCCGACGGCACGATCAGGTCGCCCAGCGCCCCCTTGGCCCTGTAGGTGGCGCCGATGGTGGTGGGCACGGTGGTGCCGTCGGCGAACGCGACGTCGACCGTCGAGCCCTCGACCCAGCCGTGGTCCTCGGCGTAGGCCGTCGAGACGGCGATGGCGGTGGCGTCGAGCCGTGCGATGTCGCCCGCCACGACCTTCAGGTCGGAGACCCGGGAGAGCTCGAGGGGGTCGGTGACCGTCGCCGTCTCGGCCGAGCCGTCGAGGGCGACGTCGCCGAACGAGAGCGGGCTGACGGCGGCGACGCCGTCGACCTGGCGGATCTGCTGCACGAACGAGGCGGGCAGCCCGCTGCCGGCGAACGACGTCGAGCGCACGACGAGGTCGGTGTCTCCGAACGAGCTCGACACCTCTCGGTCGACCGACGTCCGCAGCGACGACCCGAACACGGTGAACACCGCGACCACCCCGATGCCGATGACCAGCGCCGTGGCCGTCCCGGCGGTGCGCCGGGGGTTGCGCACGGCGTTCTCCTGGGCGAGCTGCCCGGTGACGCCTCGCACCAGACGGGCCGGGGCACCCAGCACCCGTCCCGCCCGACGGGCGAGCACCGGGCCGAGCAGGACGAACGCCACGGCGGTGGCGAGCGAGCCGAGCCCGACCGGACCGAGGCCGCCGCCCGTGGCACCGAGGACGATGAGCGCCACACCGCCGACGCCGGCCACCGCTCCGGCCGTGAGTCGGACCCGGCCCACACGGGAGGCTTCGACGGCCGTGGCCCGCAGGGCGGCGAGCGGCGACACCCGCGACGACTGCAGGGCCGGGCCGAGCGCCGCCACCAGGGTGACGCCCAGGCCGACGACCACCGGCACGGCGACGCTGGCGGCACCGATGACGAGCGCGCCGGTGGGCAGCCCCGCGCCGCTGCGCTCGACCAGGGCTCGGAGGCCGACCGCCAGCCCGAGGCCGCCGGCCACGCCCAGCCCGGTGGCGAGCACGCCGACCAGCAGCGCCTCGAGCACCACCGAGCCGAGGACCTGGCCGCGGGTGGCACCGATCGCCCGCAGCAGGGCCGACTCGCGGCTGCGCTGGGCGGCCACGATCGAGAAGGTGTTGTGGATGCTGAACGAGGCGACCAGCAGGGCCACGCCGGCGAAGATCACCAGCATCGTCCGCATCATCCCGAGGAAGCCCTGCTCGATCGTCTGCAGCTGCTCGGCGCTGAGCGCGGTGCCGGTGATGGCCTCGGTGGCGGGGGGGAGGACCGCCGAGACCCGCGCCGCGAGCTCGTCCTGGCCGACGCCGGGCTGGGCGGCGACGCGGATCTCGCTGAGACCCGGTCCTCCGCCGGCCAGGAGCCGGGCGGCGTCCTGCGGGGCGAAGCCGGTGAAGGTGACGCCGGCCATGCTGCCGGCGTCGCCGAAGCCGACCAGCCCGACGACCCGGACCGGCACCCGCTCGGGCACCAGCACGATGGTGGTGTCGCCCACCGCCAGTTTCGCCGTCTGGGCCGAGGCCTCGTCGATCACGACCTCGACCGGCGCGTCGGCGGCACCGACGGTGGCCCGCGGGGCGCGACCCTCGACCACCCGGTAGGGCTCGAGCGCGGCGTCGTCGACCCAGCTCGAGCCGACGGTCGGTGGTCCGTTGCCGCCGATGGCCGAGCCGTCGGCCGACACGATCTGAGCGGGGGCCGTGACGACCGGTGCGGCCGTGGCCACGCCGGGCACGGCGCGCACGGCGTCGAGCACCGCCGGGTCGACGACGCCCCGCTGGCCCGTGTCCGAGCTCCCGATCTTCGTGGAGCTCCGGACCACGACGGCGGTGCCCTCGTTGGCGGTGGCGAACATGCGGTCGAACCCACCGCGGATGGTGTCGCCGAGCACCAGCGTGCCGGTGAGGAAGGCGACGCCGAGGACGACGGCGACGCAGGTGGAGACGAACCGCCGCTTGTGCCCGGCGATGCCCTTGAACGTGGTGGACCACATGGCGATCACTCCCCGAACGCCTTCATCCGCTCGAGCACCCGCTCGGCGGTGGGCGAGTCCATGCCGTCGACCACCCGACCGTCCGCCAGGAACACCACCCGGTCGGCGTGGGCGGCGGCGGACGGGTCGTGGGTGACCATCACGATGGTCTGGCCCAGGTCGTCGACCGCACGCCGCATGAGGCCGAGGATCTCGGTGCCGCTGCGGGAGTCGAGGTTGCCGGTGGGCTCGTCGGCGAACACCACGGCCGGACGGCCGGCCAGGGCGCGAGCGACGGCCACGCGCTGCTGCTGGCCGCCGGAGAGCTCAGAGGGCCGGTGGCGCACCCGGTCGCCGAGGCCGACGGTGGCGACGAGCTGGTCCAGCCACACCCGGTCGATCCGGCGCTTGGCCAGCCGGGCGGGCAGCGTGATGTTCTCCATGGCGGTGAGCGTCGGCACCAGGTTGAAGGCCTGGAACACGAACCCGATGCGGTCGCGCCGCAGCAGGGTGAGCTCCCGGTCGGAGAGGCGGCCGAGGTCGACCTCGGCGAACAGGATCTGCCCGTCGGTGAGCGTGTCGAGCCCGGCCAGGCAGTGCATGAGCGTCGACTTGCCCGAGCCCGACGGGCCCATCACTGCGGTGAAGCGGCCGGCCGGGATGTCGAGGTCGACGCCGTCGAGCGCCCGCACCTCGGTGCGGCCGGCGCCGTAGACCTTCACCGCTGATCGGGCCGACACCGCCGGGCCGCTGGCGGCCGTGGCGGCCCCTGTCGTGTGCGTCGTGTGCGTCGTGGTCACCGCCATCGCGGTCCCTCCCTGGTTCGCGTTCGCTGTCGTGTCGAACGTACGGAGAGGGGTCCGGGGCGGCCATGGTGCGGCCCGGTGTCGTGGGGGTGGGGAGAACCCCACCCGCGGGTGGCCGGCGTGGCCGGTCAGCCGGCGCGGTAGGCGATCAGCACGTCGCCGTTGTCGCTCGCGACCCGGATGCGCCGGGTCGAGTCGGGGTCGGTGCGCACCGCCGCCGCGCTCGAGCCGTTGGCGCTGCCGGCGTCGACCGCGTAGACGGTGCCGTCGTCGGGCACCTCGACGGTGACATCGCCGTTCGAGCTGGTGGCCTCCACCGCGCCGGGCGGGTCGAGGAAGGTCAGCTCGACCCGGCCGTTGTCGGAGTGGGCGTCGACCTCGCCGGCGCGCAGGTCCGTGGCCACGACGTTGCCGTTCGACGAGCGCAGCACCACCACTCCGCCTGCGTCACCGCCGCCGCGGACCTCGACGCGTCCGTTGTCGCTGCGGATGTCGAGGCCGCCGTGGACGCCGGTTGCCCGGGCGCCGTCGTTGTCGAGACGGGCCCTGACCGCCATCCGCGAGGGGAGCTCGACGGTGTAGTCGACGTTGCAGAAGTTGGACAGGAAGGCGGGACAGCCGGCGCGCAGCACCAGCCGGTCGCCCTCGACCGTCTGGCGCTCGGAGGTGGACCGCAGGCCGTCGCTGATGCGGGCCGTCACCGTGACCCGCTCGGTGTCGCTGCCCACGACGGTGAGCGAGCCGCTGTCGGTGGCCACGTCGAGGACGTTCAGCCCGCGGGCGTCGAGCTCGGTCGTGGTCGTGCGCTCCTCGTGGGCGATCTGGGTCGCGGCCGTGCTGGCGCCCCACAGGAGCACGGCGACCGCAGCCAGGCTGGCCGCCACCTTCCACCCGGTGCCGGCCCGGCGCGACGGCCGCGGGGCGGCGGCGGGCGTCGACGCCGCTGGAGCGGCCGGAGGGGGCGGAGGGAGGGTCGAGATGTCCATCACGGCTCCTCAGGAGTCGAGCCAACGCAGGACGGCCAGCACGCGGCGGTTGTCCTGCTCGGCCGGGAGCAGGTCGAGCTTGGTGAAGATGTTGGAGACGTGCTTCTCGACGGCGCCGTCGCTCACCACCAGCGCCTGGGCGATGGCCTGGTTCGAGCGGCCCTCCGCCATCAGGCCGAGGACCTCCCGCTCGCGGGGCGAGAGCCGATCGAGGGTGCTCCCGCGCCGGGAGCGGGCGAGCAGCTGGGCCACCACCTCGGGGTCGAGCGCGGTGCCTCCGGCACCGACCCGGCGCACGTCGGCGAGGAACTCGGTCACGTCGGCGACCCGGTCCTTGAGCAGGTAGCCGAGGCCGCCGGTGTCGACCGCCAGCAGCTCGCTGGCGTAGCTCTCCTCCACGTACTGGGAGAGCACGAGGATGCCCGTCTCGGGCCAGCGGCGGCGGATCTCGATGGCCGCTCGCAGCCCGTCGTCGGTGTGGGTCGGCGGCATGCGCACGTCGACGACGGCGAGGTCGGGGCGGTGGAGCTCGACGACCCGCAGCAGCTCGTCGGCGTCGCCGACGCTGGCCACGACCTCCTCACCGGCGTCGACGAGCAGGCGGGTGAGCCCCGCCCGCAGCAGCACGGAGTCCTCGGCGATCACGATCCGCACGGCAGCTCCACGGTGAGGGTGGTCGGTCCGCCCGGCGGGCTCACGACGTGCATCCAGCCGCCGAGGGCGGTGACCCGGTCGTGCAGGCCACCCAGCCCGGTGCCCGCGGCTTCGTCGGCGCCGCCCCGGCCGTCGTCGCGGACCTCCACCAGGAGCCGGTCGCGCTGGCGGGCGAGGGTGACCCAGGCCCGGTGGGCCTCGGCGTGGCGGGCGACGTTGGTGAGGGCTTCGGCGACGACGAAGTAGGCCGCGCTCTCCACCGCCGCCGGCGGTCGCTCATCCACCTGCACGTCGAGGGTGACCGGCACCGGCGAGCGGGCGACGATGGCGGAGAGGGCGGCGTCGAGGCCGCGGTCCTCGAGGATCACGGGATGGATCCCGCGCACGAGGTCGCGGATCTCCTTGAGGGCGGCCTTGGCCTCCTCGTGGGACTGCTCGACCAGCTCGCGCCCCGCCTCGGGGTCGTCGGCCAGGCGCTCCCGGGCCTCGCCGAGCGTGACGGCGAGCGCCACGAGCCGCTGTTGGGCGCCGTCGTGCAGGTCCCGTTCGATGCGGCGCCGTTCGGCTTCGGCGCTGTCGACGGCAGCCGTGCGGCTCGTCTCGAGCTCGGTGACCCGGGCCGCAAGGTCGTCGCTCGGGCGGGGGCCGAGCAGCCAGCGGGCCTCGGCGGCCGACAGCCGGGCGAGCAGGACCGTGGCCCACGGCGCCACCACGGCCAGGCCCACAGCGCCGACCACGGCCAGGCCGAGCACGCCCGCTCCGGGCCCGACGTCGAACAACCAGAACTTCGCCGTGCCCCCGGGGAGGTGGCCGACGTAGGCGGGCAGCGCCAGCAGGGCGGCGGACCCACCCCACACCGCGCCGGCGACGACGAACCCGAGCACTCCCAGGGGCAGCAGCACCAGGGCGTGGGCCAGCTCCTTCCAGCGGGCCCGGTCGCCGAAGCGGGCCTTCCAGTGCGACCACCACGACCCGGGAGGGAGGGGCCGCACCGGGTCGGGCAGCTCCGCCGCCAGCAGCTCGCGCACCCGCGACCGCTCGAGGCGGCCGATGCCGCGGCCGCACACGAACAGCAGCCACACCACCGGGATGGCCAGCGGGAAGGTGATGACGAGGCTGGCCGAGGTCGCCGCCAGCACCACCACCGCCACGAAGGCGACCACCCCGATGGGCAGGCTCAGCGCCACGTGGCCGAGCTGCCACCACGTGGAGGAGCGTCGCCAGGGGACGAAGAGGGCACCGAGCACGCCGTCACGGTAGGCACGGCGGCGATCGGCGGCCATGGAGCGAACCGGTGGACCCTCGGTGGGGTTATCCCCCCTCCCTCGCCTCCGCTGGCTCGATCCATCACCTCACGAGATCACCGATCGAGCCAGCGAACTCGTGCCTCGCCTCCGGTGGCTCGATCCATCACCTCATGGGATCACCGATCGAGCCAGCGAACTCGTGCCTCGCCTCCGGTGGCTCGATCCATCACCTCATGAGATCACCGATCGAGCCAGCGGAGGGGGGAGAGGGGTGTCGCAGGCCGTCGGTAGTGTGCGGGCCGTGACCGACGTCGAGCCGGCCGAGCGGGTCGAGCAGCTGCGGGCCGCCATCCGCCACCACAACCGGCTGTACTACGAGCTCGACACGCCGGAGATCCCCGACGCCGACTACGACGCCCTCGTCCGGGAGCTCCAGCAGCTCGAGGAGCAGTTCCCCGAGCTGATCACCCCCGACTCACCCACCCGCACGGTGGGCGCGGCCCCCAGCACCGCCTTCGCCCCGGTCGTGCACCGGGTGCCGATGATGAGCCTCGACAACGCGTTCACGTCCGACGAGCTGGTGGCGTGGGGCGGGCGGCTGGCCCGGCGCCTCGGCGAGCTGGGGGAGAGCGAGCGATCGGTGGGCCTCGTCGCCGAGCTCAAGATCGACGGGCTGGCGATGTCGCTGCGCTACGAGGGCGGCCGCCTCGTGCAGGCCGCCACCCGGGGCGACGGCCGCACGGGCGAGGACGTCACCGCCAACGTGCGCACCATCTCGGTCGTCCCCCACCAGCTGCCCGCCGGCGCCCCCCAGGTGCTCGAGGTCCGCGGCGAGATCTACATGCCGATCGCCGTGTTCGAGGCGCTCAACCGGGCCCAGGTCGAAGCCGGCCAGCGGGTGTACGCCAACCCCCGCAACACCGCTGCGGGCTCGCTGCGCCAGAAGGACCCGTCGATCACCGCCTCGCGCGAGCTGGCCTTCTGGAGCTACCAGCTCGGCGAGGTCGTCGGCGGTCCCACCCTCGCCAGCCACCACGAGACGTTCGACTTCCTCGCCTCCATGGGGTTCCCGGTGAACCCCGAGGTGAAGCTCCTCGGCGGCCTCGACGACGCCTACGCCCACTGCATGCACTGGCAGGAGCACCGCCACGACCTCGCCTACGAGATCGACGGCGTCGTGCTGAAGGTCGACGACCTGGCGCTGCAGCGCGAGCTGGGGTTCACCTCCAAGGCGCCACGGTGGGCCATCGCCTACAAGTTCCCGCCGGAGGAGCGCACCACCAAGCTGCTCGACATCATGGTGTCGATCGGCCGCACCGGCCGGGCCACGCCGTTCGGGCGGCTCGAGCCGGTGTTCGTGGGAGGGTCCACCGTCGGGGTGGCCACGCTGCACAACCAGGACCAGGTCAAGGCCAAGGACGTCCGGCCCGGCGACGTCGTCATCGTCCGCAAGGCCGGCGACGTCATCCCCGAGATCGTCGGGCCGGTGCTCGCCGAGCGCCCCGAGGGCCTGCCGGAGTGGGAGTTCCCCACCCACTGCCCGGTGTGCGGCCACCAGCTCGTGCGACCCGAGGGCGAGGCCGACCACCGCTGCCCGAACATCTCCTGCCCGGCCCGGGTCGCGGGCGCCATCGAGCACTTCGCCTCTCGGGGCGCCATGGACATCGAGGGGCTGGGCGAGCAGCGGGTGCAGCTGTTCTGCTCGATGGGCCTGCTGCACGACGTGGCCGACATCTACTCGCTGCGGGCCGAGCAGCTTCGGGGCATCGAGGGGTTCGGCGAGGTGTCGATCAACAACCTGCTCAGCGCCATCGAGGCGTCGAAGGGCCGGCCGCTGGCCAACCTGCTGGTCGGGCTCAACGTCCGGCACCTCGGTCCGGCTGCCAGCTCCGCGCTGGCGTCGCACTTCGGGCACCTCGACCGCATCGTGGCGGCGTCGCAGGACGACCTGGCCGCCATCGAGGGCGTCGGCCCCACCATCGCCAGCGCGGTGAGGGAGTGGTTCTCCGACCCGTCGAACCGCGCCGTGGTGGAGAAGCTGCGCCAGGCCGGCGTGAACCTGCAGGGCCCGGCCGCGCCCGAGCTGCCCCAGAACCTCACCGGGCTCTCCGTCGTCGTCACCGGCACCCTCGAGGGCTTCACCCGCGACGAGGCCGAGGCCGCCATCAAGGGCAGGGGCGGCAAGTCGCCCGGCAGCGTCTCCAAGAAGACCACGGCGGTGGTGGTGGGCGCCGACCCCGGCGCCTCGAAGCTCACCAAGGCCACCGACCTCGGCGTGCCGATCCTCGACGAGGCCGGGTTCGTGCACCTGCTCGACACCGGTGAGCTGCCGCCCGCCGCCGACACCGGCGGGCCCGTCGCCCGTTGAGCACTACCGTGCTGCACCGCTCACCACCACCCGGGGGGATCCGTTGACCATCGAGGCTGTCGTGTTCGACTTCGGCGGCGTGTTCACCACGTCGCCCTTCAGCGGCCTCCACGCCTGGCACGTCGAGCAGGGCCACGACCCCGCGGTCGGGCTGCGGGCGGTGTTCGGCCCCTACGACGAGGACACGGACCACCCGTGGCACCGCCTCGAGCGGGGCGAGATCGCCCTCGCCGCGGCGGCCGAGCAGATCAAGGCGGTCGCCGCCGAGGAAGGGCTCGACCTGGAGCTGACCGAGATGTTCGGCGCCCTGGGCGGCGAGGGCGGGGTGCGCGCCGACGTGGTCGACAAGGCCCTCGAGCTGCGCCGGGCCGGCTACCGCACCGCCTTGATCACCAACAACATCAAGGAGTTCTCCGAGGGCTGGCGGGCCATGATCCCCGTCGACGACATGTTCGAGGTGATCGTCGACTCCTCGGCGGTGGGCATGCGCAAGCCCGACCCCCGGATCTTCCACCTCGCCCTCGACCAGCTCGGCGTGGCGCCCGAGCGCTCGGTCTTCCTCGACGACGCCAGCGGCAACATCACCGCCGCCCGGGCGCTCGGCATGCACGCCATCCTCGTCGAGGACGACCACACCGGCGCCATGGCCGAGCTCGACCGGCTGCTGGCCGAGGGCTGATCGGCCCGGCGGCGGCCGGCCTGCCGGCGGCTAGAGCACGGTGAAGCACCAGGTCTGGGTGTTCGTCTGGGCCGGGGTCGAGGACTGCCAGTAGGTCGCGACCAGGCAGCTCTGCCCCGACGGGAGCTGCTCGTAGTCCTTGCCCGGCCCGGGCGTGAAGGTCACCTGGTTGAGCTGCGGCACGACGGTGAGCTGGTCCTCGGGGATGGGCGTGCCGTTCAGGGCCAGGGTGCCCTCGTAGCCCGGGGCGAGGTCGATCCCGATGGTCTCCTGTTGGAGGATCTTGGCGTCGCGCAGGGGGATGAGGCGTTCGATGGCCTGGTTGTCGATGCCGTCGTCGTCCTGGGACGCCTTCAGGAACAGCACGACCACACAGGCAGCCACGACCACGAGGAGCAGTGTGAACACGACGTGGTGTGGTTGGAGGCGACGGGTCCGGTGGCGGCCCTTCGAGGGCGGGGAGGCGGCGGGTGCGTCGGTCACCCGCTCAGTCTGCCCGGGCCCGGTGGTGCTGGGGCACTCGGGGCCGGGGCAGGTACCCCTCGTGCGGGGGTGCCCGAACTGCACCGGTGCAACTTGTAGCCTCGGGGGGTGGCCATCTCCCGTGTGATCGACCGCGTCGGTCAGGTGCTCGGGGGGCGGTACCGGTTGCTGGCACCCGTCGGCACCGGAGCATCCGCCACCGTGTACCTCGCCGACGACGTGGTGCTGCGCCGCCGCGTCGCGGTCAAGGTCCTCCACGACGGGCTGGCCGACGACTCGCAGTTCCTCAAGCGGTTCCGGGCCGAGGCGCACAACGCCGCCGCCCTCAACCACCCGCACATCATGGCGGTGCACGACTGGGGCCAGGGCGACGTGCCCTACCTGGTCACCGAGCTGCTCGGCGGCGGGTCGCTGCGGGCGCTGCTCGACACCGGGCACCGCCTCGACGTGGCCCAGGCCCGTCAGGTGGGCCTCGAGGCCGCCCGGGCGCTCGAGTACGCCCACAAGCGCGGCCTGGTGCACCGCGACATCAAGCCGGCCAACCTGCTCTTCGACGACGAGGGCCGTCTGCGCATCGCCGACTTCGGCCTGGCCCGGGCGCTGGCCGAGGCGGCGTGGACCGAGCCGGCGGGCGCGGTGCTCGGCACCGCCCGCTACGCCTCGCCCGAGCAGGCCCAGGGCGGCTCGCTCGACGGGCGCAGCGACGTCTACTCCCTCGCCCTGGTGCTCATCGAGTCGGTCACCGGCGAGGTCCCCTTCTCGGCCGACACCACCCTCGGCACGCTCATGGCCCGCGTCGACCGCCCGGTGCCGGTGCCGCCGCAGCTCGGCCCGCTCGTCCCGGCGCTGGCCGCCGCTGGTGTCCCCGACCCCGCCGACCGGCCCGACGCCACCGCCTTCGCCACCTTGCTCATGGCCGCGGGCGACCTCGGCCCGGCGGCGCCGCTGCCCTTGGCGGGCACCACCACCCTGGGCGACGCCGAGCTCGACCCGCGCGAGCCCACCACCCTCTACGTCGCCGAGCGCCAGCTGCGGGCCGACTTCGAGCCCGAGATCATGCGCGCTCCGCCGGGCACCACCACCGACGGCATCACCATCGTGAGCGAGGGCGAGGCCCAGCCCGCCACCCGGGTGCTCGAGCGGGGCCCGGGCGCCAAGGAGAGCCGGGCCGACCGGCGCCGCCGGGCGAAGGCCGAGGCGGCCGCGGCCGCTGCCCTCGCCCCCAGCGCGTCGGATGCCGACCTGCCCGCCGAGGTCCTGCACGCCGACTCGGTCCGCCCGCCCCGCCGCAAGTGGCCCTGGATCGTCGCCGCCGCCGTGCTCGTGGCCATCCTCGCCGGCGGAGCGGCCGCCGCCTACGTCGCCACCCGTCCCGAGACCACCGTGCTCACGAGCTACGCCGGACGCCCCGCGGCCGAGGTGCAGGCCGAGCTCGAGGCCCGTGGGCTCGAGGTCACCCAGCAGCAGGAGTCGTCCGAGACCGTCACCGAGGGCCTCGTCATCCGCCAGGACCCGGCCGCCGACACCAAGCTCACCGAAGGCGACGCCGTCACCCTGGTCGTGTCCTCGGGCCAGCCGCCCGTGAACCTCCCCGACGTGGGCGGCAACGGCGTCGACCAGGTCACCGAGCGGCTCGCCGCCATCGGCATCAAGGTCGGCGACGTCACCAAGCAGTACGACGAGACCTGGCCGGCCGACATCGTGCTCGGCTATGCCGACGGCACGCCGGCGGTGGTGCCCAAGCAGTCCACCGTCGGCCTGCAGGTCAGCGCCGGCCCCAAGCCCCGCACCATCCCCAGCGGGCTCGTCGGGGGCACCAAGGAGGCCGTCACGGCCCAACTCCAGGGCCTGGGCCTGAAGGTCGCCTACGCCGAGGACTACTCGCCCGACGTCGCCCAGGGCCTGGTGATGGCGACCGATCCGGCCACCGGCGCCACCGTCGCCCGCGACAGCACGGTGACGGTCACCGTCTCGCTCGGCAAGCAGCCGGTGAAGATCCCCCAGGGCATCGTGGGCATGTCGGTCTCCGACGCCACGGCCGCCCTGCAGGACCTCGGGCTCAGCGTCAGCGGCGTGCAGGGCAACCCGTCCAAGAAGGTGAGCGGCACCACGCCGGCCGTGGGCACCGAGGTCAAGCCCGGCTCCTCGGTCACCCTCGTCACCAAGTAGCGCCGCCCGCCCGCACGAGGGCCGAGGGGTGACCGACCGGTAGCATCGCCGGCCGTGACGGCGTCAGATCCGGCGGTCGAGGAGGGCTTCGACCCCGTCGACGAGCTCGCGGTCGGTCTCGAGCCACCCGGGGCCGACGAGGTCGTCGTCGTCCCGTGGAGCCTGCTGCTGCTGCGGCGCCGGGTCGCCGGCCGGGTCGAGCGCAGCCCCCGCGGCCCGTGGATCGTGCTCGCCGCCTCGTTGCTCGGCGTGTTCACGGCCAGCTTCACCATCACCGTGCTCACGGTCTCGCTGTCGGACATCGCCGCCGACCTCGGCTCCACGGCGAGCGTGCTCACCTGGGCGGTCACCGGCCCCAGCCTGGCCATGGCGGTGCTCGGGCCCATCGCCGGCAAGCTGGCCGACCGGCGGGGCGCGCGTGGCGTCTACCTGTGGAGCCTGGCGGGTGTGAGCGTGTTCGCGGCGGCGGCGATCGTGGCCTGGAGCGCGCCCGCGCTCATCGCCGCCCGCCTGCTGGGGGCGGCCATCGGCGCCGCCGCGGGGCCGGCCGCGCTGTCGATGATCAACCGGAGCTTCCCGCCGGCGCGCCGGGCCCAGGCCCTGGGCTACTGGTCGCTCGTCGGTGCCGGCGCCCCCGTGCTGGGCGTGGTGGTGGGCGGCCCGCTCGTCGACGCCTTCGGGTGGCGCTGGATCTTCGCCCTGCAGACGCCGATCGCCGTGCTGAGCCTCCTCATCGGCTACGTGGTGCTGCCCCACGTGCCCCGCGGCGAGCGCCAGCCGTTCGACCTGGCCGGCTCGGCGCTGCTCGCCCTGGGGGTGGCGTCGCTGCTGGTGGCGCTGAACCGAGGCCCCGAGATGGGCTGGGGGAGCCCGGTGGTGGTCGGTGCGTTCCTCCTCGGCCCGGTGCTGCTGGCCTGGTTCGTGCGGGTCGAGAACCGCACCTCGCACCCGCTGCTGCCGATGGCCTACTTCCGCAACCGGAACTTCTCGTTCCCGATGGCCAACCAGTTCCTCGCCAACTTCACCTACATGGGCGGGTTCATCCTCACCCCGCTGCTGCTCGAGGACGTGCTCGGCTACAGCACCACCAAGACGGGTCTGGTGTCCATCGCCCGGCCGCTCGCCTACTCGATCGCCGGGCCGGTGGCCGGGTACCTCGTCATCCGCCTGGGCGAGCGGGTCATCGGCGTCGTGGGGTCGCTGGTGCTGGCCGCGTCGATGGTCGGGCTGGCCGCCGTCGGCGCCGGCACCGGGCTGGTGTGGATCGAGGGGGCGCTCGTGCTGTCCGGCATCGGCATGGGCGCGTGCGCCCCGGCGATGATCGCCAGCATCGCCAACGCGGTGCACCACCGCGACCTCGGCGTGGCCAGCGCCGCGTCGCAGACCATGGGCCAGGTCGGCGTGGTGGCCGGCATGCAGATCCTGCTCACCGTGCAGGCCGCCGCCCAGGCCAGCCACGGCGTGCGCTCCTACGCCATGGCCTACTACGTGGGCTGCGGCGTGGCCCTCGTCGCCGCGGTGGCCGCCTCCTTCGCCCGCCGCACCACCCACGCGCCGGCCGACGTCACCCCGGCGCCGAGCTGACCAGCCGTTCCTGCCTGCGATCTGCGCGCTGGAGGGTGCGTGTCGCGGGCCGGTCCGCGGCGGTGCGGACCTTCGTCCGAGGTGGGTCTAGGGGGCGGTGATGTCCCGGACGGCCTTGGCGATGGCCACCGCCTTGGGGTCCGGGTCGGCGGCCGGCGTCCCGAGGGCCATCAGCTTGGTGATGTCACCCTGCACCTTGACCTTGCCGGCCATGAACGCCTGCATGGCGGCGGTGAAGTCCAGGCCGACGAAGATGGCCTTGGCCGTGGCGTAGTCGACGGTGATGGTGAGGTCCGCGGTGTCGAGGTGGCCATCCTCGACGATGAGCTCGCCGTCGGAGGTGTCGACGTGGGCCTTCACGTCGCGCTCGAAGGGCGTCTCGGTGACCACCAGGTTCATCGTCATCAGCGCCACCGCGGGCACCTCGGGCTGCGGCATGTCGTCGCGGATCCGCCTCGTGGCGTCCATCCACTCGGGGCTGAGGAACGGGTGCTGCTCGGCCACGGGCCCTCCTGTCGGCGGCGGTGTCGCTCGGCGGCACAGACCCTACCGGCCGCCGGGCGGGAGCCGTCCGGTCCCCGCCTACGATGACCGCCCATGTCCGATCGCCTGACCCGCGACGACGTCGCCAAGGTCGCCCACCTCGCCCGGCTCGAGCTCACCGACGCCGAGCTCGACACCTACACCGAGCAGCTCGGGGCCGTGCTCGACCACGCCGCCGACGTCGCCGCCCTCGACCTCGCCGACGTCCCCCCGACCGCCCACCCGCTGCCGCTGGTGAACGTGCTGCGCGACGACGTCGTCGCTGCCTGCCTCGACCGCGAGGAGGTGCTCGCCCAGGCCCCGGCGGTGGAGGACGGGCGGTTCCGGGTGCCGGCCATCCTGGGCGAGGAGCCGTGACCCTGCCCACCACGGCCACAGCCATCGCCGCCGCCGTCCGGGCCGGCGAGGTGTCGGCTCGCGAGGTCGTCGACGCCCACCTCGCCGCCATCGAGGCGGGTGACGCCTCCATCAACGCGTTCAACCTGGTGCTGGCCGACGAGGCCCGAGCCGCCGCGGCCGCCGTCGACGCCAAGGTGGCCGCGGGGGAGGACCCCGGCCCCCTCGCCGGCGTGCCCGTCGCCCTCAAGGACAACCTGTGCACCCGCGGCGTGCCCACCACCTGCTCGAGCCGCATCCTCGACGGCTGGCGGCCTCCCTACGACGCCACGGTGGTGGAGCGACTCGCCGGCGCCGGCGCCGTGGCCGTCGGCAAGACCAACCTCGACGAGTTCGCCATGGGCTCGTCGACGGAGAACTCCGCCTTCGGCCCCACCCGCAACCCCCGGGACCCCGAGCGGGTGCCGGGGGGCTCGTCGGGTGGCTCGGCCGCCGCCGTGGCCGCCGGCTTCGCCCCCGTGTCGCTCGGCTCCGACACCGGCGGCTCGATCCGCCAGCCCGCCGCCCTCTGCGGCGTCATCGGCGTGAAGCCCACCTACGGACTGGTCAGCCGCTACGGCCTGGTGGCCTTCGCCTCGTCGCTCGACCAGATCGGCCCCTTCTCCACCACCGTCGCCGACTCGGCGCTGCTGCTCGAGGCCGTCGCCGGCCACGACCCGCTCGACTCGACCTCCATCGACGCCCCGGCGCCGTCGCTGGTCGACGTGCTCGACCGGGGCGTCGACGGCCTGCGTGTCGGCCTGGTCAGCGAGCTCATGGGCGAGGGCATCGCTCCCGACGTCGCCGGCCGGGTGCGCCAGGCCGCCGACGCGCTGGCCGCCGCCGGCGCCGAGATCGGCGAGGTGTCGGTGCCCGCGGCCAGCTACGGGCTGTCGGCCTACTACCTCATCGCCCCCGCCGAGGCCTCGAGCAACCTGGCTCGCTACGACGGCGTGCGCTACGGCCTGCGGGTCGACGCCCCGACCACGGCGGAGATGAACGCCGCCACCCGCACCGCCGGCTTCGGCGCCGAGGTCAAGCGCCGCATCATGCTCGGCACCTACGCCCTCTCGGCCGGCTACTACGACGCCTACTACGGCAAGGCGCTCAAGGTCCGCACCCTCATCGTGCGCGACTTCGAGGCGGCCTACGAGCGCTTCGACCTGCTGCTCTCGCCCACCTCGCCCACCACCGCGTTCCGCTTCGGCGAGAAGGTGGACGATCCGCTGGCCATGTACCTCAACGACGTGTGCACCATCCCCACCAACCTGGCGGGCCACCCGGCCATGAGCGTCCCGTTCGGCGCCGGCGCCGACGGCATGCCGGTCGGCGTGCAGCTGCTCGCCCCGGCGCTGGGGGAGGCCACCATGTTCCGGGCGGCGGCCGCCCTCGAAGCGGCCGCTCCCCCTCTCGAGGAGGCGTGGTCGTGACCGCCGTCGGAAACCTCACCCACGAGCCCGTCGAGGGCGACCGCTTCACCATCACCAGCGAGGGCACCGGCGACACGTGGGAGATCGTCGTGGGCCTCGAGGTCCACTGCGAGCTGGCCACCGCCACCAAGCTGTTCTGCGGCTGCCCCAACCACTTCGGCGCCGAGCCCAACACCAACGTGTGCCCGGTGTGCCTCGGGCTTCCCGGCTCCCTGCCCGTGCTCAACCAGAACGTGGTGGAGCTGGCCATGCGCCTCGGCCGGGCCCTGCACTGCACGGTGGAGCCCTCGGTGTTCGCCCGGAAGAACTACTTCTACCCGGACATGCCGAAGGACTACCAGGTCTCCCAGTACGACCAGCCCATCAACGTCGACGGCTGGCTCGACCTGCCCGACGGCACCCGGGTGGGCATCGAGCGGGCCCACATCGAGGAGGACACCGGCAAGAACACCCACGCCGGTGGCAGCGGCCGCATCCACGGCGCCGACTACTCCCTCGTCGACTACAACCGGGCCGGCGTGCCCCTGGTGGAGATCGTGGGCCGCCCCCACATCCGCCACCCCGAGCAGGCCAAGGCCTACATCGACGAGCTGCGCGCCATCCTGCTCGCCACCGGCGCCTCCGACGCCAAGATGGAGGAGGGGTCGCTGCGGGTCGACGCCAACGTCAGCGTCCGCCGGGTCGGCGACGCCACCCTCGGCACCCGTTGCGAGATCAAGAACCTCAACTCGCTGCGCTCGCTCGGCAGGGCCATCGAGTACGAGGCCCGCCGCCAGGTCGACCTGCTCGAGTCGGGCGAGCGGGTCCACCAGGAGACGCGCCACTGGGACGAGGCCGCGGGGCGCACCCGGCCCGGCCGGTCGAAGGAGGAGGCGGAGGACTACCGCTACTTCCAGGAGCCCGACCTGGTGCCGCTCGAGCCCAGCGCCGAGTGGGTCGCCGCCGTCGACGCCGCCCTGCCGGTCCTGCCCGCCGAGCGCCGCGCCCGCCTGGCCGAGGCCGCCGGCGTCGATCCCACCGAGACGGCGGTGGTGGTCGCCGTGCAGCGCGACCTCGACTCGCTGGCCCTCGCCGCCATCGGCGCCGGCGGCGACGGGCGCCGCGTGCTCACCCACGTGGAGCACAACCTGGCGGTGGAGGGGGCCGAGTCGCTCGATCCCGCCCACTTCGCCCAGCTGGTGACGATGGAGGTCGCCGGCCAGCTCACCGCCACCCAGGCCAAGGCGGTGCTGACCGACATGGTCGCCACCGGGAAGGCACCCGACGCCATCGCCGCCGAGCGGGGCTTCGAGGCCATGGACACCTCGCAGCTCGAGGGCATCATCGACGGCATCATCGCCGAGAGCCCGCAGGAGTGGGCCGAGTTCTGCGGTGGCGACGACAAGCGCCGCGGCAAGCTGCAGGGCTTCTTCGTCGGCAAGGTGATGAAGGCCACGAAGGGGCAGGCCGACGGCAAGGCGGTCAACGCCGTGCTCGAGGCCCGTCGCGCCGCCGCCGGCTGAGCCATGTTCAACCCACCGGCGCGAATGGTCGATGCTGGTGGCACCCATCGTGCGGCTCCCCCCGGTGTCGCGCGCCCGACGTCGAGGAATCGAGGAGCACCATGAACAGCAGGGGAGCGCGGGTCGTCAGCGTGCTGGTGGCCGGTCTGCTGGTGGCCGCCACCGCGTGCGGCGGCGGCGACAAGAAGGACGACGCGTCGTCCGACAACGGCGGCAAGGTCACCGCGACCACCGAGGCGGCGACCGGCAGCGGCGGCAGCGGTTCGGGCAACAGCCTCGACGACCTCGACGCGGCGATGAACGCCCTCGGCGAGAAGGGCAAGGACTGCCTCAGCGTGGGCATGGCGTTCCTCGGGCTCTCGCTCGCTCCGCTCGGCCTGATGGGCGGGGCCAGCCAGGCCGACATCGACAAGCTCAAGAGCGACACCGAGGAGCTCCGGGCCCAGATCCCCTCGGCGATCCAGGACGACTTCGACACCTACGCCAAGGGCATCGAGGCCTACGCCAACGAGCTCAAGGGCGTCGACCTGGCCGACATCATGGATCCCGCCACCCAGCAGAAGATGCAGGACGCCGGGAGCAAGCTCGAGACCCCCGAGATGAAGAAGGCCCAGGAGAACATCGAGGCGTACTTCAACGAGACCTGCCCGAGCTCGGGCAGCGACTCGTCGTCGTCCTCGTCCTCCTCCTCCTCGTCCTCCTAGCCCGCCGACCCGGGCCACCGCGCCGCCCGGCCGTCTCCTCCGTCGCCGGCGGAGGGGTGGCCGGGCGCAGTCGCGTCCGCGCCTTCCTCTGCGCACGGTCGGGGGCTACGGTGGCGCCATCGGCCCCGAGGGGTCCTCTCACACCGAGGACCTCGCGGAGGAAGCGATGTCGACGTCCACCCATCCCACCCCGGCGCGCCGCCGTTGGCGCCCGCTCACCCTGCTGCTCGTGCTCGTGCTCGGGCTCTGCGCCGGCGCCGCCGGCTGCGGCAACGACCGGCCCGCCGGCAGCTCCCGTGGCTCGTCCACGCGGCTCGAGGCGGCGGCCACCGAGCCGTCGCCGTCGGCGCACGCCGCCGGCGACGAGCGGCGCATCTCGGTCGTGCTGGCCGACGAGCCCGAGCTGGTCGAAGGCCTGGAGGAGCAGTTCGGCCGACCGCTCGACGAGCTGCCGCCCGAGTGCCCGGCGGGGTTCCTCTGGTTGGGCTCGGTGGTGATGGAGTGGACCGAGCCCCACGAGCCGACGTTCGTGGCCTACGCCCACGACCTCCGCGACCGGGTCTCGCCGCTGATGCCCGCCGAGTGGGCCGCGCCCATGGCGAAGGTCGACCGGGCGACGCGAGAGGGCGCGGCGGCGATGCCGCGCCTGCCCGACGACCCCTACGCGGCGCTCGACGAGGCGACGATCCAGGAGCAGGTGCAGGCCGCGCTCGACGGCCTGGGCGTGGCGGGCGCCGAGTTCGAGCAGGTGGCCAAGGCGCTGGTCTCGGTCTGTGGCCCGGTGTTCGAGGAGCTCGACACGCTCGGCGCACGTAGGTAGCGGCTCACCGGGCCGCGCCCGTCACCGCCCAGCGGTCGGTGCGCCACCGCAGGCCGAGGATGGTGAGCCGACTCACCATCAGGGCGGCGAGCGAGGCCCACAGCCAGCCGATCCCCAGGCCCAGCCCCAGCACGGCGAGGGCGCCGGCGGCGAACACGGCGAAGGCCACCCACATGGCCCACGCCAGGAACGCCATGTCCCCGGCGCCGATGAGCAGGCCGTCGAGCACGAACACCACGCCGTTCACCGGCTGCAGCGCGGCCACCCACACCAGCAGGAAGCCGGCCAGGGCCGCCACCGCGGCGTCGTCGGTGAACAGCCCGGCCAGCCACGGGCGGGCCAGCACCACCGCCAGCCCGAGGACCACGCCGGCCGCCGCCCCCCACTCCAGGAGGCGGCGACCGGCGGCGTGGGCCTCGGGCACCGAGCCGGCCCCCAGGAACCGCCCGATCATCGACTGCCCGGCGATGGCGAGGGCGTCGAGCACCAGGGCCAGGAAGCTCCAGAGCTCGAAGGCGATCTGGTGGGCGGCCACGTCGACGGTGCCGATGCGGGTGGCCACCGCGGTGGCCAGCAGCAGCGATCCCCGCAGGGCGGCGGTGCGCAGGAACAGGTCGCGGCCCACCACCGCGAGGCGGGCGAGCGTGCGGCCGTGGGGCCCGAGGGGCACCCGGTGGTGGCGCACGGCGCGCGCCACCCACACGACGTACACCGCCGCCGACGCCCACTGGGCGATCACGGTGGAGAGGGCCGACGCCCCGATCCCGAACCCGAGCCCGAAGATGAGGACCAGCTCGATCGCCAGGTTCAGCGCGGCCGAGCCGAGCGCCACGTAGAGCGGGGTCCGGGTGTCCTGCAGGCCCCGCAGGTAGCCGGTGCCGGCCAGCACGACGAGCATGGCCGGCACCCCGACCAGGCTGATGCGCAGGTAGATCTCCGCCTGCTGGCGGACCCCTGCCGTGGCGCCGAGCAGCGTGAGCAGCGGGCCGGACAGCAGGAAGGCGACGCCGGCCACCACCACGCCGAGGCCGAGGGCGAGCCACATGCCCTGGACCGCCTGGTGAGCCGCCTCCCGCTCGTCGCCGGCGCCGAGCAGGCGGGCCACCGAGGCGGTCGTGCCGTAGGCGAGGAAGATGAACACGGCGTAGCCGACGAGCAGGATGCTGCTGGCCACGGCCAGGCCGGCCAGCGGCTCGGGCCCCAGGTGGCCGACCACCGCGGTGTCGGCCAGGACGTAGAGCGGCTCGGCGACGAGGGCCGCCAGCGCCGGCAGCGCCAGGCGCAGGATCTCGCGGTCGAGGGTGCGCACGGGGCCGCTCAGGCGATGTCGCGGCGGCGGAGGCGCCAGGTGGCAAACACCAGCGCCACCACGGCCACCGCCACCGGCACGACCCACCGCAGCGGCGCCGAGACCTCCGGCCCCGACAGCGGCACCGAGGCCAGGTCGCCGAGCACCGACCGGGAGTAGGTGCGCACCGCCAGCCGGCCCGCCGAATCGGCCGCGGTGGCCACGAACCCCTCCCACACGAACACGCACAGCAGGCCCCAGACGAGCGAGCGGCGCGTCACCAGGCCGAGGGCGCAGAACAGCCCGGTGTAGGCGACCAGCGCGAGGGTGGCCGAGGCCACCGTGGCGACCACGAGGTGGGCCCCACCCCTCGTGGCGGCGGCCGCCAGGGCGAGGGGCACCACCACCACGGGCCACGCCACGGTGTAGGACGCGGCCGCGGCGGCGAGCACGATGCGCGAGCGGCGCACGGGGCGCAGCCACAGGTAGACGAGGGTGCCCTCCTCGTCGGGGTCGCCGAGGGAGGCGGCGGCGAACACCAGGGCGGTGACCGGCACGAGCAGCGACAGCCCGAAGGTGTTCACGAAGCGTGCCCCGGCGAGCAGGTGGCCGGCCACGACCGTGCCGTCGCTCAGGGCCTCGGCGGGCCGGTCGGCCCGGCCGAGGGCCGCCCCCACTGCGACCCCCACGACCCCGAGGGCGACCAGGGCGGCCAGCCGGGCGCGGGTGACCTGGCTGCGCAGCACCAAGCGGTAGATCGGCAGGCGGCGGCGGACCTTCGTGCTCGCCCGCGGCGTCACGGTCGCTCCACCAGGTACCGAAAGACGCTCTCGAGGTCGTCGTCGAGCGGCGTGACCTCGTGGAGGCGCACGGCGCGGTCGCGGGCCACCACGGCGAGGGTGCGCCGCAGCACCGCCGCGTCGAGGGTCTCCACCACGGTCCCGTCGAGGTCTTCCAGGCGCACCCCGACCACCCCGTCGGCACCCAGCAGGCCCGACGCCAGGGCGCGGGGGTCGTCGCTGCGGATGCGGATGCGGTGGGGACGGTCGTCCATGAGGTCGCGGATGGCGTGGTAGTCGCCCTCGGCGGCCAAGCGCCCCTGGGCCATCACCAGGACCCGGCTCCCGAAGCGCTCGACCTCGTCGAGCACGTGGCTCGATACGACCACGCACCGGCCATCGTCGCCGATGCGCTGGAACAGCGAGATGAGGTGCAGCCGCTGGCGGGGGTCGAGGCCGTTGAGGGGCTCGTCGAGGACGACCACGTCGGGGTCGGCGACGAGGGCCTGGGCGACCTTGACCCGCTGGCGCATGCCCTTGGAGTAGGCCGACAGGGGTCGACCGTCGTCGGCCCGCAGCTCGACGAGCGCCAGCGCCGAGCGGGCCGCCGCCTCCGGGTCGGGCACTCCGGCGAGGACGGCGGCGAGGTGCACGAACTGCAGGGCGGAGCGACCCTCGAACAGCGCCTCTTGCTGGGGCACGAGCCCGATGCGACGGGTGACGTCGAGATCGCGGCGAGGGTCGCCTCCGAGCACCCGCACCGTGCCCTTGGAGGGCGGCGTCAGCCCGCACAGCATCCGCAGCACCGTCGACTTGCCCGCGCCGTTGGGGCCGAGCAGTGCGGTGACGCCTGCCCCGAGCGAGAACGACACGTCGGACACGGCCACGAGCTCGCCGAACCACTTCGACACCGCGTCGACCTCGATCATGGCGCTCACCGGTCGACCTCGATGCGCCGGTACCGCCACCAGGTGAACGCGGCGAAGAGCACGGTCCACCCGACGTAGGCGGCCACCAGGGTGCCGGTCTGGATGCCGGCCACGGCGACGCTGGTGGAGCGTTCGCCGTAGATGCGCCGGACGAGCTCGAAGGGCAGCTGCACCAGGTCGAGGCAGAACCACTCGGGGGCGGCCCCGGCGCCGTCGACGAGGGCGTCGGAGACCGCGGTGCTGGCGAGCAGCAGCAGCACGATCCCGGCCGACGCCGCCGCCCGCCGCGTGGTGGTGCTCGACACCGCCAGCGAGAGGGAGGCCTGCAGCACGGCCACGACCAGGCCGCCGAGCAGCATCTCGCCGAACAGGCGGGCCAGCGCGGCGGGGCCGTCGGGCCCCTGGCCGATGATGGTGAACGCCAGCAGCATGAGCAGCGGGGGTCCGAGGGTGACCAGCGCCAGCACGACGACGACCGCCGTCGCCTTGGCTGCCAGGTAGCTGCTGCGGCCGAGAGGGGAGGCGAGGTAGAGCCCGAGCATGCCGGTGCGGCGGTCGGTGCAGATGAGCTCGGGCGCCACGAAGGCGCTGAACACGAGGATGGCCGCCGAGATGAACGAGTAGTACTCGCCGTAGCTCGGCACGAGGTTCTCGTTGGCGAGCACGGTGTCGCGCACGAGCAGGGTCAGGCCGACGAACACGATCGCGGGGACGTAGGCGATGAACACCGCCAGGGCGGGGAGGATCTTCTGGGTCGCCGGGCGCTTCAGGCCCAACGCCCGCTGCACGGAGTGCACCGTCAGGGCCCGCACCGCCGCCACGGTGCCGCCGCGGCGGCCCTCGTACGGGCGGTAGCCACGGTCCAAGATGCGCGCCGCGCCGGCCTGCGGTGGCGCGCTCACACGCCCACCTCGAGGAAGACGTCCTCCAGCGAGACGGTGCGGTCGCTCAGCCGCCGGATGCCCACCCCGGCCTCGGCGACCGCGTCGCGCACGGCGTCGTGGGTGGCCCCCGCGGGCTGGTCGGGACGGTGGGCGATGGTGATGCGCGAGCCGTCGACGGTGGTCTCGAGGCCGCGCAGCAGCAGCCGGCCCGCGACCTCGTCGGCCCGCTCGTCGACCTCCACGAGCACGCCGAGGCCCCGGCCGGTCAGGGCGTGGATCGCCCCGCTGGCGACGACCCGGCCCTCCCGCAGGATCACCGCCGAGTCGCAGATGCGCTCGACCTCGTCGAGCAGGTGGGAGGACACCACCACGTGGATCCCCAGGTCGGTGCCGATCCGGCGGATCAGGGCCAACATGTCGTCGCGCTGCACGGGGTCGAGGCCGTCGGTGGGCTCGTCGAGCAGCACCACCCGGGGGTCGTGGGCGATGGCCTGGGCCAGCTTCACCCGCTGGCGCTGCCCGGTCGACATGGTGCCCACGGGCCGGAAGCGCTCCTCGCCCAGGCCGACCGACCAGAGGGCGTCGCTCGCCCGGTTGGTGGCCTCTCGGCGAGGCAGGCCGTGCACCTCGGCGATGTGGCGCACCAGGTCGTGGGCGCGGGTGTCGGGGGGCAGCCGGTGGTGTTCGGGGGAGTAGCCGATGCGGGCCCGCACCTCGGGGCCGGCGCGGGTCGGGTCGAGGCCGAGCACCCGCAGCGATCCGCCGTCGGGCCGGTGCAGGCCGAGCACCAGCCCGAGCAGCGTGGTCTTGCCCGCCCCGTTGGCGCCGAGCAGCCCGGTGATGCCGGGCCCGACGCTGAACGTGGCCCCGTCGAGGGCCGTCGTGCGGCCGAACCGGCGGGTGAGGCCCGTGCCCACGACCACCGGTTCCGCTGCTCCCGACTGGTGGTCGCCCATCGGAGGCCGAGCGTAACCTTCCGCGATGGCCAACCCCATGAAGCCCCGGTCGACGGACGTCACGGAGGGCAAGGAGCGGGCGCCGGCACGGGCCATGCTGCGGGCCATCGGCATGACCGACGACGACTGGGGCAAGGCGCAGGTCGGGGTGTGCTCGTCGTGGAACGAGGTGACGCCCTGCAACCTGCCTCTCGACCGGTTGGCCAAGCGGGCCAAGCAGGGGGTGCGGGCGGCTGGCGGCTTCCCCATCGAGTTCGTCACCATCGCCGTCTCCGACGGCATCTCCATGGGCCACGAGGGCATGCGGGCGTCGCTGGTGAGCCGGGAGGTCATCGCCGACTCCGTCGAGACCGTCATGCACGCCGAGCGGCTCGACGCGCTCGTGTCGTTCGCCGGCTGCGACAAGAGCCTGCCCGGCATGATGATGGCGGCGGCCCGGCTGGACCTGCCGTCGGTGTTCCTCTACGGCGGGTCGATCCTGCCCGGCAACTGCAACGGCCAGGTGCTCGACATCGTGTCGGTCTTCGAGGCCGTCGGGGCCGAGGCCACGGGCGCCATCACCGAGGCCGAGCTCGACCAGATCGAGCGCAACGCCTGCCCCACCGAGGGCAGCTGCGCCGGCATGTTCACCGCCAACACCATGGCCGCGGTGGGCGAGGCCCTCGGCCTGTCGCTGCCCGGCTCGGCCTCGCCGCCCGCGGTCGACCGCCGCCGTGACGACGCTGCCTTCGCGTCGGGTCAGGCCGTCATGGAGCTGCTGCGCCAGGGGGTCCGGCCCCGACGGATCCTCACCAAGGAGGCGTTCGAGAACGCCATCGCCGTGGTGATGGCCCTCGGCGGCTCCACCAACGCCGTGCTCCACCTGCTCGCCATCGCCGCCGAGGCTCGCGTCGACCTGCAGCTCGACGACTTCAACCGTGTGGCCGCCCGCGTGCCCCACATCGCCGACACCAAGCCCCACGGGCAGTACCACATGGTCGACCTCGACCGGGTCGGCGGCGTGCCCATGGTGATGAAGGAGCTGCTCGACGCCGGGCTCCTCCACGGCGACTGCGTCACCGTCACCGGCCGCACCGTGGCCGAGAACCTGGCGGCGCTCGACCCGCCCAGCCCCGACGGGGCGGTGGTCCACCGGCTCAACGACCCCATCCACGCCGTCGGCGGCATCGCCGTGCTCACCGGCTCCCTCGCCCCGAACGGCGCGGTGGTGAAGGTGGCCGGCATCGACTTCGACCGCTTCGAGGGCAACGCCCGGGTCTTCGACGGCGAGCAGGCGGCCATGGACGAGATCCTCGCCGGGCGCATCAGGAGCGGCGACGTGGTGGTGATCCGCTACGAGGGCCCCAAGGGCGGCCCCGGCATGCGCGAGATGCTCGCCGTCACCGGCGCCATGAAGGGCGCCGGCCGCGGCGGCGACGCCGCCCTCGTCACCGACGGGCGCTTCTCGGGCGGCACCCACGGGTTCTGCATCGGCCACGTCGCCCCCGAGGCGGTCGACGGGGGCCCCATCGCCTTCGTGCGCGACGGCGATCGCATCGTCATCGACACCGTGCGCCACACCATCGACCTGCTGGTCGACGCCGAGGAGCTCGAGCGGCGCCGCGCCGGGTGGGAGCTGCCCGAGCCGCGCTACACGAGCGGCGTGCTGGCCAAGTACGCCCGGCTGGCCCAGGGCGCCGAGAAGGGCGCCATCACCCTCCCGTAGGGGTCAGGCGGCCGCCCCGGACACCATGCGGATGTTGATCGGGTAGCGGTACCACTCGCCCCGGTTGGCGGCGATGGCGGCCTGGATGCAGAACACGATCGACAGCACCCACACCACGAAGAACAGCAAGAACCCGATCAGCACGATCATGAGCACGAAGCTCACGAGGTAGGCGATCAGCACCGTGAGCTGGAAGTTCAGCGCCTCGGCCGAGTGGTGCCTGACGTAGCGGTCCTTGTCGCCGTTCACGAGGTAGATGATCAGCGGCCCGAGGAAGCCGGTGAGGATGCCGAGCACGTGGGCGAGCACGGCCATGGTCTTCGGGTCGGCGCCGCCACCGCCCACGGGCGCGGGCTGGCCCCACTGCTGGCCGTCCCACCAGCGCGTGACACCCTGGGGGTCGGGGTACCACCCGGGCGGTGGGCTCTGCGGTGCCGGCTGGGCGGCGGGGAGGTCGGGGTCGGGCTGCGGTCCCTGGGGCTCCATGCGCCGAGGCTATGCCGTCGCCGCAGTGGCCATCGTCGTGGACCTCCTGCGTGGGTGCTCCCGATGACGCGAGACGAGTTGCCAGCTCAGGGGACTGCTGGCAGAATGGTGCGTCTATGGGCACCACGGCCGCCATCCCCACGATGAGCACTGCCACCTCGCTCGTAGTACTCCGCTAGCGCACGCCGGCCCGTCTGCCGCGTGCGCGTCCCCGACCTCCCACCTGCGGGAGGTCGGTTGCGTTTTGCGCCGCAGTCGGCCGCCCCGGTCGTGCCTGTGCCGACCCGCCCCTGTGAACCGACCCACGACGACACCCGAGGACCCACGATGACGACGAACGGCGGTGCCGCCCTGATCAAGGCCCTGGAGCTCGAGGGGGTCGACACCATCTTCGGCCTCCCCGGCGGCGCCATCCTCCCGGTGTACGACCCCATCATCGACTCGCCGATCCGCCACATCCTCGTGCGCCACGAGCAGGGCGCCGGCCACATGGCGGAGGGCTACGCCCAGGCGACGGGCCGCCCCGGCGTGGCCATGGTGACCTCCGGCCCGGGCGCCACCAACATCGTCACCCCCATCGCCGACGCCTTCATGGACTCGATCCCGCTGGTCGTCATCACCGGCCAGGTCGCCACCGCCGCCATCGGCACCGACGCCTTCCAGGAGGTCGACATCGTCGGCATCACCCGGGGCATCACCAAGCACAACGAGCTCGTCACCGAGGCCGCCGACATCCCCCGGGTCATCCGGGAGGCCTTCCACATCGCCACCACGGGCCGGCCCGGCCCGGTGCTGGTCGACATCCCCAAGGACATCGTCGACCCCACCAACCCGCGCTCGGCCATGGAGTGGTACTGGCCCGAGACGGTCGACCTGCCCGGGTACCACCCCCGCGTCGAGGGCGACCCGGCGCTCATCGAGGCCGCCGCCCGGCTGATCCTCGCCAGCGAGCGGCCCGTCGTCTACGCCGGCGGCGGCATCCTCAAGGCCCGCGCCGCCGAGGCGCTGCGCGAGCTGGCCGAGCTGCTCGACATCCCGGTGGTCACCACGCTCATGGCCCGCGGCGCCATCCCCGACGACCACCCGCTGTGCCTGGGCATGCCCGGCATGCACGGCAACTACACGGCGGTCACGGCCATGCAGGAGTCCGACCTGCTGATCGCCCTGGGGTCGCGGTTCGACGACCGCGTCACCGGCAAGCTGGCGGGCTTCGCCCCCGACGCCAAGATCGTCCACGTCGACATCGACCCGGCCGAGCTGGGCAAGGTGCGCCGGCCCGACGTCGGCATCACCGGCGACGCCCGCCTGGTGATCGAGGAGCTGATCGTGGCGCTGAAGGCCCTGGGCGCTCCCGACGCCCAGCCCGACCGCTCGGCCTGGAAGCAGACCATCAGCGGGTGGCAGGAGAAGTACCCGCTGACCTACGAGCAGTCCGAGCCGGGCGAGCTGCTCAAGCCGCAGTTCGTGCTCGAGACGCTCCGCGACAACACGCCCGAGGACACGATCGTCGCCTCCGGCGTGGGCCAGCACCAGATGTTCGCGTCGCAGTACTGGACCTTCCGCCACCCCTACACGTGGATCAACTCCGGCGGTGCCGGCACCATGGGCTTCTCGGTGCCGGCCGCCATCGGTGCCAAGGTCGGTCGCCCCGACCGCATGGTGTGGGCCGTCGACGGCGACGGTTGCTTCCAGATGACCGCCCAGGAGCTGGTGACCGCGGCCGCCGAGCGGATCCCGGTGAAGGTGGCCATCCTCAACAACGCCTACCTGGGCATGGTCCGCCAGTGGCAGGAGATGTTCTACGAGGAGCGCTACAGCGAGGTGTACCTCTCGCCCGACCTGCCGGACTACAAGATGTGGGCCGAGGCCATGGGCTGCGTCGGCATGCGCGTCGAGTCGCCCGAGGAGGTCCTTCCCGCCATCGAGAAGGCCAACAGCATCGACGACCGCCCGGTCGTCATCGACTTCCGCACCGACTCCCGGGAGAAGGTCTTCCCGATGGTGCCGGCGGGGCGGTCGAACTCCGAGATCCAGATCGGCCCGGGGGAGTCGTAGCCATGAACCTCACGCCCAGCACCACCAAGCGGCACCACATCTTGTCGGTGCTCGTCGAGAACAAGCCCGGCGTGCTCGCCCGCGTGTCGGGCCTGTTCGCCCGCCGGGGCTACAACATCTTCTCCCTGGCCGTGGCGCCCACCGACGACGACCGCCTCAGCCGCATCACCGTCGTCGTCGACGTCGAGTCGGCGCCGCTCGAGCAGATCGTCAAGCAGCTCGACAAGCTCATCAACGTCGTGCGCATCGACGAGCTGGCCCCGGGCGACGCCGTGGAGCGGGAGCTGCTCCTCGCCACCGTCTCGGCGCCTGCCGACGCTCGGGGCCAGGTGATCGAGCTGGTCGGCGTGTTCGAGGGCCGGGTGCTCTCGGTGGGCTACGACGAGATCACCGTCTCGCTCGAGGGCAGCCCTCGCAAGCTCGACGACTTCACCGAGCTGCTCGGCAACTACGGCGTGGTGGCCCTCCAGCGCACCGGCCGGGTGGCCCTGCCGCGCATCCGGCGCCGGTCGGCGGAGCTTTCCGCCTTGCCCGACGCGTCGTAACCTCTCCCGGTTCGCTCGCGCCCCGCGGCGCGCCCGTCCTCACCCGCACCACACACCCCCGCACCCGAACCACCAGGAGCATCCCCGTGGCCACCGTCTACTACGAAGCCGACGCCGACCGTTCGCACATCGCCGACCGCAAGGTCGCGGTCATCGGCTACGGCTCCCAGGGCCACGCCCACGCCCTGAACCTCAAGGAGTCGGGCGTCGACGTGGTCGTCGGCCTGCGCGAGGGTTCGTCGTCGAAGGCCAAGGCCGAGGCCGAGGGCCTGAAGGTGCTCCCCATCGGCGAGGCCGCCGAGTGGGCCGACGTCATCATGATCCTGCTGCCCGACACCGAGCAGAAGGCCGTCTACGACGCCGAGATCGCGCCCCACCTGCACGACGGCGACGCCTTGTTCTTCGCCCACGGCTTCAACATCCGCTTCGGGCGCATCGTGCCGCCCGCCGGCGTCGACGTGGCCATGGCCGCCCCGAAGGGCCCGGGCCACCTGGTGCGGCGCACCTACACCGAGGGCGGCGGCGTGCCGTGCCTCATCGCCGTCGAGCAGGACGCCACCGGCCACGCCCGCGACCTGGCCCTGGCCTACGCCGACGCCATCGGCGGCACCCGCGCCGGGGTGATCGAGACCACCTTCACCGAGGAGACCGAGACCGACCTCTTCGGCGAGCAGGCCGTGCTCTGCGGCGGCCTCACCGCCCTCGTGCAGGCCGGCTTCGAGACGCTCACCGAGGCGGGCTACCAGCCCGAGATGGCCTACTTCGAGTGCCTGCACGAGGTGAAGCTCATCGTCGACCTCATGTACGAAGAGGGCATCGCCGGCATGCGCTACTCCATCTCCGACACCGCCGAGTACGGCGACGTCACCCGCGGCCCGCGCGTGATCACCCCGGCGACCAAGGCCGAGATGAAGAAGATCCTCGAGGAGATCACCTCCGGGAAGTTCGCCGAGGAGTGGATCGCCGAGTCCGAGTCGGGCCGGGCCACGTTCAACGCGCTGCGCCAGGCCGGCGCCGAGCACGCCATCGAGACCACGGGCAAGCAGCTGCGGGCCATGATGCCGTGGATCGCCGCGGGCCGGAAGAGCGTCACCGAGACCTCCGGCGGCGCCCAGGGGTGAGCGGGGCCCGACCCGCAGGTCCCGCCCCCGACGGCCCGCGGCGGCGGCCGCGGCGCCGGCGCGCCGTCACCCTCGGCCTCCTCGCCGTCGCCGGGCTGGCCGTCGCCGCCGCGGGCTGCGGCGCCGGGGGCACCCCAGCCGACGGCGCCTCGGCACCGCAGGTCGACGCCGGCGTCGGAGCTCCCTCCGCGCCTCCTCCCTCGGCCCGCCCGCCGGTGAGCACCACCACCTCCACCGTCACCGGGCGGCCGGCCCGCAAGGTGCTGCTGGTGGGCGACTCGTCGATGGTCGACGCCTCGCCGGCGCTGACCGCGATGTTCGCCGCGACCGGGGCCGACGTCGCCATGGCCGCCGGGCCCGGCTTCGGGCTCACCCGCATCGGGATCAGCGACCAGGACTCGACCTTCCGCACCGACTACCCCCGCCTGCTTCGAGAGGAGCGGCCGGACCTGGTGGTGATGAGCGTCGGCTTCTGGGACATGCACTTCGTCGAGCAGCACGGCGTGCTCGCCTACGCCCGGGTGGTCGACGAGGCGGCCCGCCTGCTCACCGCCAGGGGCGCCAAGCTGCTGATCCTGTCGATGCCGACCGGCGGGCAGTTCCCCGAGCGGGTCCCCGACGGGGCCTTCGAGGCGGTGGCCGCCATGCACCCGGGCACGGTGTTCTACCTCGACCACGAGGGGGCGCTGCGGGGGCCCGCCGGCGACCATCCGGTGGCCTACCGGGCGCCCGACGGGTCCACCGTGCACCTGCGCAAGGCCGACGGCTGGCACTTCTGCCCCGACGGGGCCGAGCGGATCGCGGCGGAGGTCGACCGTCTGGGCACGATCCACGGCCTCACCGTGCCGGCCCCCGACGGGTGGCAGCAGGGCCCCTGGCGCCGCTCGGTGCACTACGACGACCCGGCCTGCCGGTCCTAGCCGCCCCGGCGCTCCCCATCCCCGCCCTTCATCCCCGACCCCCATCCGAAGGTGGTTCTGATCGTTCCGGTTGCCGGAACGATGAGAACCAGCTTCGGGCGAGGGCGCCGGGGGATGACGTGGGAACGGTCGGTCGGACCGGTAGATTCGCCTGCGGCCGGGCGCCGAGCCCGACCCGTCCGGGCGGGGATGGGTTCACCCACGATCATGCACGCACCTGCGCCACGCACCCGACCGCTGCTCGCTCTGTCCGCCGCCCTGGTGGTGGCGTGGCTCGCCGCGGCCTGCGGGCCGGCCGAGGGCGGCGCCGGCGCCCAGGCGGTCTCCGAGACGACCGCCATCTCGGTGGCCGAGACCACGACCACCACCGCGGCCCCCACCACGACCACGACCGCGCCGCCGGACCCGGCCCGGCGGGTGCTGCTGCTCGGCGACTCCTCGATGGTCGACGCCTCACCTGCCCTGCAGGCCATGCTGAAGGCCTCCGGGGTCACGAAGATCAGCGGCGCCGCCGCCGGGGGGTTCGGCCTCACCCAGCTCGGGACGAGCGGCCAGGGCTCGCCCTACCCGACCCAGTGGCCTCAGCTGATCGCCTCGGAGCGGCCCGACCTGTCGATCGTCATGCTCGGCAACTGGGACACCCGCTTCTACCGGGACCACGGGCCGGCCGCCTACACCGCCATCGTCGACGACGCGACCCGCATCTTGCTGTCCGGCGGCGGCAAGGTGCTGTGGCTGTCGGTGCCGCCCGGAGGCACCGAGTCGGTGCGCGACACCGAACCGGCCTTCGAGGCGGTGGCCGCCATGCACCCCGGACAGGTCTTCTTCGTCGAGATCGAGGGGGCAGAACGTGGCCCCAACGGCGACTACCCGATCTCCTACGTCGCCCCCGACGGCTCCACGGTGCACCTCCGCAAGGCCGACGGATGGCACTTCTGCCCCGACGGGGCGGAGCGTCTGGCCGCCGAGGTGAACCGCCTCGGCGTGGTGCACGGCGTGCTCGACCCGGCGGTCGACGGCTGGCAGCACGGCTCCTGGCGCCGCAGCGAGCTCTACGCCGAGGCCACCTGCCACACCTGACGCTTCAGTGCGCCACCCGGCGTGCCGACCCAATGGGGGATGGCTCTCGTCCACCGTGCCCGCGCCGACCGGCCGGCCGCCCTCGTGGCGCGGCGGGTGCGGTTGGACCACCCCGACGGCCTCGACCCGGCCTGGAACCCCCGCTTCCCCGAGCTGGCCTTCGCCGCCGACGGCGTGTCGTTGCTCATGCCGTACGCCGAGCCGTACTTCGTGCGCACCATCCGGTCGGTGCTGCCCGAGCTGGAGCCGGGCCTGCGCGACACGGCGGCGGCCTTCTGCGCCCAGGAGGCCCGCCACCACGCCGAGCACCGGCGCTTCAACGACCGCCTGGCCGCCGGCCGGCCGGCCGTCGCCCGCCTCGAGCGCTGGATGGCCCGCACCTACGGGTGGCTCGAACGCCGGTGCAGCACCCGCTTCTCGCTGGCGTTCGCCGCCGCCTCGGAGACCATCGCCTTCAGCATCGCCCGCTGGGCCGACCGCCACCACCACGAGATGTTCGACGACGTCGACCCCACCACCGCCACCTTGTTCGAGTGGCACCTGGCCGAGGAGGTGGAGCACAAGTCGGTGGCCTTCGACGTCCACGCCGCGCTCGACCCGAGCCGCTCGCGCCACGTGGTCGCGGCGGCCACGACGTTCTCGGTCCTGGCCTGGTTCACCGTGCTGACCACCTTCACCCTCCTGTTCGGGTCGGGTCGCTGGCGCTCGGCCGGATGCTGGCTGCGGCTGCCCCGCTGGGCGCTCGGCATCGCCTTCGTCACCCTGCCCGACCTGGTGTCGTCGCTGCTGCCGGGCCACCACCCGTCGCACCTGGCCGATCCGCCCGGCCTGGTGGCGGCCCTGCGCGCCATGGACGCCGAGTCGCCCCACCGCGAGCCGCCCCACCCGGAGGCCTGAACGCCGCTGGCTCCGCCCCGGTACGGTGGGCCGCCGACGGCGACAGGGGGGACCAGGTGCACTACCGGAAGCTGGGCCGCACGGGGCTGCAGGTGAGCCCGCTGTGCCTCGGGGCGATGATGTTCGGCTCGTGGGGCAACCCCGACCACGACGACTCGGTGGCCGTCATCCGTGCCGCCCTCGACGCCGGCATCAACTTCATCGACACCGCCGACGTGTACTCGGCCGGGGAGTCGGAGCAGATCGTCGGCAAGGCCATCGCCGGTCGCCGCGACGAGGTCGTGCTGGCCACCAAGTTCTTCGCCCCGATGGGGGAGGGCCCCAACCGCAGCGGCGGCTCGCGCTACTGGATCATGAAGGAGTGCGAGAACAGCCTGCGCCGTCTCGGCACCGACCACATCGACCTCTACCAGGTGCACCGGCCCGACCCCACCGTCGACATCGACGAGACGCTGGCCGCCCTCTCGGACCTCGTGCACCAGGGCAAGGTGCGCTACCTCGGCAGCTCGACCTTCCCGGCCTCGGAGATCGTCGAGGCCCAGTGGGCGGCCGAGCGCCGCGGCCGTGAGCGCTTCGTGTGCGAGCAGCCGCCGTACTCGATCCTGGTGCGGGGCATCGAGGCCGACGTGCTGCCGACCTGCCAGCGCCACGGCATGGGCGTCATCCCCTGGAGCCCGCTCGCCGGCGGGTGGCTCTCGGGGAGGTGGCGACTCGGTGCCGACGACCTCACCAGCCACCGGGCCAACCGGGTGCCGGCCCGCTACGACCTGTCGGTCCCGGGCAACCAGCAGAAGCTCGAGGCGGCCGACGCCCTGGGCCGGCTGGCCGACGAGGCCGGGCTCACCCTGGTCGACATGGCCCTGGCGTTCGTCATCCGGAACCCGGCGGTGACCTCGGCCATCATCGGGCCTCGCACCATGGACCAGCTCACCGGCCAGCTCGGTGCGCCCGAGGTGCAGCTGAGCGACGACGTGCTCGACCGCATCGACGAGATCGTGCCGCCGGGCACGAACTTCACGTGGGCCGACGCCGGCTACACGCCGCCGATGGTCGCCGACCCCCGGGCCCGCCGCCGTCCCGCCCGCTGACGCACCCTTCCCGAAGCTGGTTCCGAACGTTCCGCACACCGGAACGTCCAGAACCAGCTTGCGAGGCAGTGAAATCTGACTTGGCAGGTCGGGTTTTGAGGTCCTAGGCTCGGCGACCGCCGTCACGCGCGGCCCAGCCGACCGGTACCGCCGACAGGAGAAGCGATGAGCGAGCAGTGGGGCTTCGAGACCCGCCAGATCCACGCCGGCCAGGAGGCCGACCCCACCACCGGTGCCCGGGCCGTCCCCATCTACCAGACGACCTCCTACCAGTTCCGCGACGCCGCCCACGCCGCCAACCTCTTCGCCCTCGCCGAGGTCGGCAACATCTACACCCGGATCATGAACCCCACCCAAGCGGTGTTCGAGGCGCGGATCTCGGCGCTGGAGGGCGGCACCGACACCGCCATCGGCATCCCGGGCGCCCTGGCCGTGGCCTCGGGCCAGGCCGCCGAGACGCTGGCGATCATGAACCTCGCCGAGCAAGGCAGCCACATCGTGGCGTCGGCCGCCCTCTACGGCGGCACCTACAACCTCTTGCACTACACGCTGCCCAAGTTCGGCATCGACGTCACCTTCCTCGACGACCCCGACGACCTCGACGCCTGGCGCGCCGCCGTGCGCCCGAACACCAAGGCCTTCTACGGCGAGACCATCGGCAACCCCCGCAACGACGTGCTCGACATCGAGGGCATCTCCGGGGTCGCCCACGAGGCGGGCGTGCCGCTCATCGTCGACAACACCGTGGCCTCGCCCTGGCTGATCCGCCCGCTGGAGTGGGGCGCCGACATCGTGGTGCACTCGGCCACCAAGTTCATCGGTGGCCACGGCACCTCGATCGGCGGGGTGATCGTCGACGGCGGCAGCTTCGACTTCTCCGCCAACGACAAGTTCCCCATGTACACCGAGCCCGACCCCAGCTACCACGGGCTCACCTACTGGCCGGCGCTGGGCAAGGGCGCCTACATCATCAAGGCACGCGTGCAGCTGCTGCGCGACATGGGCGCGGCGGTCACCCCGTTCAACTCGTTCCTGTTCCTGCAGGGGCTCGAGACGCTGAGCCTGCGCATGGAGCGCCACAACGCCAACGCCAAGATCGTGGCGGAGTACGTCGCCGGCCACGACCAGGTCGAGTCGGTGCAGTACGCCGGCCTGGCCGGGTCGCGCTGGCACGAGCGTGCCAACCGCTACACCGGGGGCCGGGGCTACGGCTCGGTGCCGGCCTTCGTGATCAAGGGCGGCAAGGACGCCGGGCAGAAGTTCGTCGAGGCCCTCGAGCTGCACAGCCACGTGGCCAACATCGGCGACGTGCGCAGCCTGGCCATCCACCCCGCCAGCACGACGCACTCCCAGCTCACCGAGCAGGAGCAGGTCTCCAGCGGCGTGGAGCCGGGCCTGGTTCGCCTCTCCGTGGGCCTCGAGACGATCGACGACATCATCGCCGACCTCGACAAGGGCTTCGCCGCCGCGCGCGGCTGATCCTGCTGCTGGCGCTGCTGCTGGCCCTTCCTGCCCGCGAGGCGCACGCTCCGGCGTGCGGTTCGCGGGCAGGATCGCGTGGTGGTGCGGCTCAGCCCAGCTGCTCGACCACGTGGTCGATGCAGGCGGTGAGGGCGGCGACGTCGTCGGGGTCGATGGCGGGGAACAGCGCGATGCGGATCTGGTTGCGGCCGAGCTTGCGGTAGGCCTCGGTGTCGACGATGCCGTTGGCCCGCAGCACCTTGCAGAGCGTGCCGGCGTCGATCGAGCCGTCGAGGTCGATGGTGGCCACCACGTGGCTGCGCTTGGCGTCGTCGGCCACGAACGGCGTGGCGTACTCGCTCTTGTCGGCCCAGCCGTAGATGGTGTCGGCCGAGCGGTCGCAGCGCGACGCCGCCCAGTGCAGCCCGCCGTTGTCGTTGATCCACTCGACCTGCTGTACGGCGAGGAACACGGTGGCCAGCGCCGGTGTGTTGTAGGTCTGGTCCTTGCGGGAGTTGTCGAGCGCGGTGGTGAGGCTGAGCGACTCGGGGATCCACCGGTCCGAGGCGCCGATCCGCTCGATCCGCTCGATGGCGGCGGGCGACACCGCCGCCAGCCACAGCCCGCCGTCGGAGGCCAGGCACTTCTGCGGGGCGAAGTAGTACACGTCGGTCTGGGTGGGGTCGAAGCGCAGGCCGCCGGCCGCCGAGGTGGCGTCCACGAGCACGAGCTGGCCGTCGGTGGCGCCCTCCGGGCGGGCCAGCTGCATGGCCACGCCGGTCGAGGTCTCGTTGTGGGTGAGGGCGTAGGCGTCGACCGTGGGGTCGGCGAGGACGTCGGGGTGGGTGCCCGGCTCGCTCGTGACGACCACGGGCGCGTCGAGGAACGGTGCGGCGGCCGAGGCGGCGGCGAACTTGGAGGAGAACTCGCCGAAGCTGGCGTGCAGCGACCGGTGCTCGATCAACCCGAAGGTGGCGATGTCCCAGAACACGGTGGAGCCGCCGTTGCCCAGCATGATCTCGTAGCCGTCGGGCAGCGCGAACAGCTCGGCCAAGCCGTTGCGCAGCCGGCTCACCATGTAGCGCACCGGCTCCTGGCGGTGGCTGGTGCCGAGGTAGCTGCCGCCGACGGCGGCCAGGGCCTCGACGGCCTCGGGGCGCACCTTCGACGGGCCGCAGCCGAAGCGGCCGTCGGCGGGCAGGAGGTCGGCGGGGATGGTGATCTGGGGGGTGCTCGCGCTCACCGGGCCATGGTCCCATCCCGGCCGCCAGCGGACGAAACGAGATCCGTCGCCACCGGGCCCGTCGGGCGGGCGGCCGGGCGCAGATGTGAGGTCTCCGACCGGTCCGGGGGCCGCGGCCGAACCGGCTTCGGGGGCCGGGAAGGGGTCGGGTAGCGTCGGGGCGCCCCCCGCACCCGAGCACGAGGAAACCCCGCCATGGCCCTGGAGCGCCTGTCCCGCCGCGTCGCCGCCATCACCGAGTCCGCGACCCTCGCGGTCGACGCCCGGGCCAAGGCGTTGAAGGCCGCGGGAGAGCCGGTCATCGGCTTCGGCGCCGGCGAGCCCGACTTCCCGACGCCGGCCCACGTGGTCGAGGCGGCCGTCGAGGCCTGCCGGGATCCGAAGAACCACCGCTACACCCCCGCCGGCGGGCTGCCCGAGCTCAAGGAAGCGGTCGTCGCCAAGACGCTGCGCGACTCCGGGGTGGAGTTCCTGCCCGGGCAGGTGCTCATCACCAACGGCGGCAAGCACGCCGTCTACAACACCTTCGAGGCCCTGCTGAACCCCGGCGACGAGGTGCTGCTGCCCGCGCCCTACTGGACGACCTACCCCGAGCCCATCGCCCTGGCCGGCGCCACCTCCGTGGTGCTGCCCACCGACGTCTCGTCGGGGTTCCGGGTCAGCGTCGAGCAGCTCGAGGCGGCCCGCACCGAGAACACCAAGGCGCTGGTGTTCGTCTCGCCGTCGAACCCCACCGGCGCCGTCTACCCGCCCGACGAGGTGCGGGCCATCGGCGAGTGGGCGCTCGAGCACGGCATCTGGGTGGTCACCGACGAGATCTACGAGCACCTCACCTTCGGAGGCCACGAGTTCAGCTCGATCCTGGCCCAGGTGCCCCAGCTGGCCGACACCTGCGTGGTGCTCAACGGCGTGGCCAAGACCTACGCCATGACCGGCTGGCGGGTCGGTTGGATGATCGGCCCGGCCGACCTGATCAAGGCGGCCACCAACCTGCAGTCGCACTCCACCTCGAACGTGGCCAACGTCTCCCAGCGCGCCGCCCTGGCCGCGGTGGCGGGCGACCTCGACTGCGTGATCGAGATGCGCGAGGCGTTCGCCCGCCGAGCCACGCTCATCCACGGCCTGCTCAACGACATCCCCGGGGTCACCGCCATGGAGCCTCAGGGCGCGTTCTACGCCTTCCCGTCGTTCGAGGGGGTGCTCGGCAAGGACATCGACGGCGTCAGGCCGGCCGACACCCTGGAGCTGGCCGAGGTCGTCCTCGACAAGGCCAAGGTCGCCATCGTGCCCGGCGAGGCGTTCGCCGCGCCCGGCTACGCCCGGCTGTCGTTCGCCACGAGCGACGACGACATCCGCGAGGGCGTCGGCCGCATCGCCGAGCTGCTGGCCAAGGCCCGCTGACCCGGCGCCGCCTCAGCCCGCTGACCCGAGGCTGGTTCTGATCGTTCCGGTTCCCGGAACGTTCAGAACCAGCTGGGCAGGAACCAGCTGGGCAGGAACAGCTGGGCGGGAACCAGCCGGGCGGGAGGGCGGCCGAGGGCCCCCCGAGCGTGGTGACGCGGTGTGGTAGGAACGACCATCCGCGCGCAGGCACGCCCAGGGGGTCGACAGTGGCGCTGAGGTTCATCTTCCAGTACCCGGAGACGGGCGGCACCGACGCCGACCTGCTGCGGGCCGGCGCCATCGACGAGGTGGCGGCCACCGCCGAGCGCTGCGGCTTCGACGGCTTCTCCCTCACCGACCACCCCATCCCGGGCAACCGCTGGCTGCACGCCGGTGGCCACCAGACCCTCGACCCGTTCGTGGCCCTGGCCTTCGCCGCCGCGGCCACCGAGCGGCTGCGGCTGCTCACCTACCTGGCGGTGGCTCCCTACCGGCAGCCGTTCGTGATGGCCAAGGCGGCGGCCACCGTCGACAAGCTCTCCGGTGGACGCTTCATCCTCGGGCTCGGCGTCGGGTACAACAAGTCGGAGTACTTCGCCCTCGGCGTCGACTTCGAGGAGCGCAACGCCCTCTTCGACGAAGCCCTCGACGTGCTGCCGCTGCACTGGAAGGGCGAGCCGTTCAGCTACGAGGGCCGGCACTTCAGCGCCCGCGACGTCCTCGCCCGCCCGAAGCCGGTGCAGGACCCCATCCCGATCTGGATCGGTGGGAACTCGAAGCTGAGCCGGCGAAGGGTTGCGGCGCGGGCGCAGGGATGGATGCCGATGATGGGGTCGGCCGAGATGAGCCGCACCACCCGCACGCCGATGCTCACGTCGGTCGACGAGGTGGCCGCGGCAGCGAGGGAGATCAGGCAGTCCGCCGCCGAGCAGGGGCGCAGCGAGCCCATCGACCTGCTGTACTCGTGGCACCTCGACGGGGACCTGTTCGACGAGCCCGAGCGGCACCGCGAGGAGCTGGCCGGCATCGAGGAGGCCGGGGCCACCTGGGTGGTGGTGAGCACCCTGAGCACCACCCCGATGGCCACCAACGACTTCCTGGAGGCGTTCGGCGCCACCTACCTCTCGCCCGACGGGCGGGCGTAGACCCGATGGGCTGGTTCGAGGAGCGCTCGGGCCTGGCCGGCACCGTCGCCCTCGTCACGGGCGGCGCCGGCGGCCTCGGGGAGGCCATCGCCTCCGATCTGGCGGCCAACGGCGTGGCCCTGGCCGTGGTCGACCTCGACGCCGAGGCCGTCGACCGGCTGCGGGCGTCCCTCGCCGAGCGGGGCGCCGACGCCCTCGTGCGCGTCGGCGACGCCCGCGACCCTGCCGTGCTCGAGTCGGTCGTCGCCGACGTCGACCAGCGCTGGGGTCGGCTCGACACCCTCGTCAACGTGGTCGGCGGCACCTTCCGCGCCCCGTTCACCGAGACCAACCCCAAGGGCTGGGACGCGCTGTTGCGCACCAACCTCCTGCACGTGCTGCACGCCTGCTCGCTCGCCGTGCCCCGCATGCAGGCCGGGGGGCGGGGCGGCAGCATCGTGAACGTCTCGACGATCGAGGCCCACCGCGCCGCCCCCGGTTTCGCCGTGTACTCGGCGGCCAAGGCCGCGGTCGAGCAGTTCGCCCGCTCGCTGGCCGTGGAGCTCGCCCCCGACGGCATCCGGGTGAACAACGTGGCGCCCGACATCGTGCCGACGCCCAACATGTTGCGCATCTCGGGGGAGGAGGGGTCGGTCATCGACCCAGAGGGGGCCCGCATCGCCATCCCCATGGGCCGAGCGGGCGTGCCCACCGACGTGTCGGGCTGCGTCGTCTTCCTCGCCTCCGCCCTGTCCGCCTACCTCACCGGCACCACCCTGCACCCCGACGGGGGCACCTACGCCTCCTCGGGCTGGTTCAACTGGCCCGACGTCGGCTGGCGCAACCAGGTCCCGGCCAGCCTGCTCGGGCGCATCGCCGACGAGGGCGGGAGCCAGCCGTGACCGAACGCCCCTACGGCACCTGGCCCTCGCCGATCAGCTCGCAGCTGCTGGTCGCGAGCGCCGTCTCCCTCGGTGAGGTGGCGGTGGGCGAGGTCGACGTGTGGTGGGCCGAGGGGCGGCCCGAGGAGGGCGGCCGGGTGCAGATCGTGCGGCACCGCCCCGGCGGCGATCGCCTCGACGTGCTGCCCGAGGGCTTCGCCGCTCGCACCCGGGTGCACGAGTACGGCGGCGGGGCGTGGTGGCTGCACGGCGCCGACCTGGTGTTCGCCAACTGGTCCGACCAGCGGCTGTGGCGCCTCGACGCCGGCGCCGACCACCCCTTCCCGCTGACGCCCGAGCCCGCCACGCGCCACGCCGACCGCTACGCCGACGGGCGCTTCACGGCCGACGGCCGCTGGGTCGTCTGCGTACGGGAGCGCCACCCGGCGACGAGTGGCGGAGGGCATGCTGAGCCGGCGAACGAGATCGTCGCGGTCTGGTCGCGCCCGTCAGGCGAGCCGGTCGAGCCGGTGGTGCTGGTGGGCGGGCCCGACTTCGTGGCCGCCCCACGCGTGAGCCCCGACGGGCGGTTCGTGGCCTGGTTCCAGTGGGACCACCCCGACATGCCGTGGGACGGCACCGAGCTCTGCGTGGCCGAGCTGCACGACGACCCCGGCGGGGACCGGGTCATCGCCCTCGGCCGACCCGTCGTGCTGGCCGGCGGTCGCGAGGAGTCGATCACCCAACCGGAGTGGACGGCCGACGGCGACCTGCTCTTCGTCTCCGATCGCAGCGACTGGTGGAACGTGTACCGGCTCGGGGCGGGGCAGGTGGCCGACGCCGTGGCGGCGGACCCGGGCGCGCCCTCCCCGGAGCCGGCACCGGCGGCCACCATCGACGGCGAGATCGGCGTGCCCCACTGGGTCTTCGACCAGTCCCGCTACGCGGTGCTCGCCGACGGGCGCATCCTCGTCGCCTGGTTCCGCGACGGCCTCGACCACCTCGGCGTGACACCGCCGGGCGGGGGAGCGGTCGCACCGCTGCGCTCCGGTTTCACCGCCCTGTCGTCGCTGCGGGGCTTCGGGGCCGGCGCCGTCGTCGTCGGTGCGTCGCCGACCAGCGAGGCGGTGGTGGCGGTGCTCGACGTGCCCGGCGAGGTGGCCGCCGACGGCACCACCGACGTCGGGTCGGCCGTCCTGCGGCCCGCCCGCGACCTCGGCATCGACCCGGCGTGGTTCTCCACCCCCGAGCCCATCTCCTTCGCGACCACCGGCGACCGCTTCGCCCGCGCCCTGTTCTACCGGCCCACCCACCCCGAGGTCGCCGGCCCGCCGGGCGAGGCGCCACCGCTCATCGTGATGAGCCACGGCGGCCCCACCTCCGCCGCCCGGCCGCAGCTCAACCTGGGCGTGCAGTTCTGGACCTCGCGGGGCTTCGGCGTGGTCGACGTGAACTACGGCGGATCCACCGGGTTCGGCCGCCGCTACCGCCGGCGCCTCGCCGGCGAGTGGGGCATCGTCGACGTCGACGACTGCGTGGCCGCCACGCGGTTCCTCGTCGATCGGGGTGACGCCGACCGCAACCGGCTCATCATCCGCGGCGGCAGCGCCGGCGGCTTCACCACGCTCGCCGCGCTCACCTTCCGGGAGGTCTTCGCCGCCGGGTGCAGCCTGTACGGCATCGCCGACCTCGAGGCCCTCGCCCGCGACACCCACAAGTTCGAGGCCCACTACACCGACTCGCTCGTCGGGCCCTACCCGGCCCGGCGGGACCTCTACGAGGAGCGGTCTCCCATCCACCACACCGACGAGCTCGACTGCCCGATCATCTTGCTGCAGGGGCTCGACGACGAGGTCGTCCCACCGAGCCAGGCCGAGATGATGATCGAGGCGCTCGAGGCCAACGGCCTGCCCTACGCCTACCTGGCGTTCGAGGGCGAGCAGCACGGCTTCCGCCAGGCTTCCACCATCACGCGGGCCATCGAGGCCGAGGCCTTCTTCTACAGCCGGGTGTTCGGTTTCGAGCTCGCCGACGAGGTGGAGCCGGTCGAGATCGCCAACCTGTGACCTACGCCCCCGCCGACGCGGGCGGCGCCGCGACTCGGGCTCAAGGTGGGCCGGGCGGGTGCCGACCTCTTGGAGGTGCCGGGCACCAACGAGCGACGCAGCATGGTGGAGGACGGCTGGGAGCCGATGAAGCCCCCGCGCACCCGCCTGCCGTCGCTGCTGGTGCTGTTCGCGCTGGGCATGGTCGCCATCCCCGGGTTGGCGTTCCTCTTCACCTACCTGATGATGTCCCGCTGAGCGGCGGCGACGCCGCCGACCGCCACCGAGCGCCGCCGACCGGCGCGTGGCGGCGCTGATCCGTCACATCGGGCGTCCCGGGCCGCTGATCGGTTGGCGGCCCCCCGGCGGTGCGGACAGGATTGGCTCCCTATGGCCCGGATCCTCGTCACCGAACCCATCGCCGAGGGCGGCCTCGACCGCCTGCGCGCCGCAGGGCACACCGTCGACGTGCAGGAGGGCCTGAGCCCGGCCGAGCTGCTCGAGGCGGTGGTCGGGGCCCACGCGCTGATCATCCGCTCGGCCACCCAGGTCGACGCCCAGGTGCTGGCCGCCGGCACCGACCTCGTGGTGGTGGGCCGCGCCGGCATCGGCCTCGACAACGTCGACACCGCCGCCGCCACCGACCGGGGCGTCATGGTGGTCAACGCACCGCAGTCGAACATCCTCTCGGCGGCCGAGCACACCATGGCGCTGCTGCTGGCCCAGGCCCGCAACGTGCCCCAGGCCCACGCCGCGCTGGTGTCGGGCCGGTGGGAGCGCAGCCGCTGGACCGGCGTGGAGCTGGCCGACAAGACCCTCGGCATCGTGGGGCTGGGCCGCATCGGCAAGCTGGTGGCCCAGCGGGCCATGGCCTTCGGCATGCGGCTCGTGGCCTACGATCCCTTCGTGGCGCCCGAGATGGCCCGCCGGATGAACATCGAGCTGGTCGACCTCGACACCCTGCTCGCCACCTCCGACTTCGTCACCCTGCACGTGGCCAAGACGCCCGAGACCGTCGGCCTGATCGACGCCGACCGGCTGGCCAAGGCCAAGCAGGGCATCCGCATCGTCAACGTCGCGCGCGGCGGCATCGTGGTGGAGGCCGACCTGGCGGACGCCATCCGCTCCGGCCACGTCGGCGGCGCCGCCCTCGACGTGTTCGACACCGAGCCCACCACCGAGTCGCCGCTGTTCGGCCTGCCCGAGGTCGTCGTCACGCCCCACCTGGGCGCCAGCACCCACGAGGCCCAGGACAAGGCCGGCGACACGATCGCCGAGATGGTGGGCCTGGCCCTGGCGGGCGAGTTCGTGCCCTTCGCCGTGAACGTCAACGCCGCCGAGGCCAGCGAGACCGTGCGCCCCTTCCTCTCGGTGGCCGAGCGCCTGGGCTCGCTGTTCGCCGGGCTGGCCGGCTCGGTGCAGGCGCTGGAGATCTCCTACGAGGGCGAGATCGGTGGCTACGACACCCGGATCCTCACCCTGTCGCTGCTGAAGGGGTTCTTCGGGCGCATCAGCGACGACCCCGTGTCGTACGTGAACGCGCCGAAGATGGCCGACGAGCGCGGCATCGTGGTCACCGAGACCACCACCACGACCTCGCACCACTTCGTGAACCTCATCACCGTCAAGGGCGGCGAGCACGCCATCGCCGGCACCATCGTCGGCCTGGAGGGCGAGCCCCGGCTGGTGATGGTCGACGACCACCGGGTCGACCTGCCGCCGGCCGGGCACATGCTGGTGGTCCGCAACGACGACCGCCCCGGCATGATCGGCAAGGTCGGCACGATCGTGGGCGAGGCGGGCGTGAACATCGCCGACATGGACGTGGGCCAGTCCACGAGCGGGGCCTCGGCGATGATGGTGGTCGCCACCTCCGAGCCGGTGCCGCCGGCGGTGTGCGAGGCCCTGCGGGCCGTCGAGGGCATCGTCTCGGTCGACACCCTCTGAGCGGCGCCGGGGCCGCACCCCCGCGGGGTGCGGCCCGGAGGCTCAGCCCAGCAGCTCGATGCCGGTCCGCTCGCACAGCTCGCCGAGGCGCGCCTCGTCGGGGGCGGCCGGGCCGGGCAGGCGCCGCTCGGTGGCCGGCTCGCCCATTCCTACGAAGAAGTCGTGGAGGTTGTCGCGGGGCTTGCCCGAGCAGATCACGAGCATGCGGGCCGTGGGCGTCTGCACCCGGAAGGTGTGGGCCGACCCCCGGGCCACGAAGGCGAACGTGCCCGGCGTGGCGGTGACCACCTGCCCGTCGACCTCGAACTCGACCACGCCGTCGACGACGTAGAACGCCTCGTCCTCGTCGAGCTGCACGTGCATGGGCGGGTTGGACGCCGCCGTCACCAGGTGCTCGGTGGCGTGGTAGGCGCCGCCGGTGTCGGCGCTGCTGGCCACGGTGGTCATGAGGGCGTTGAAGAACCACGTCGCCTCGGCGCCGTCGCGGTCGCGGACGAAGGTGCTCGGAACGGTGGCGGGGGACGGTGCGGTCGCCGTGCTCATGAGGTGCTCCTCTCACTCGGTGGATACTGCCCTGTGCAGCATCATGCTCGTACTAGACACTGCCCTGGGCACCATGTCAACCTCCTTTGCGTGAACGACTCGTTGACGACCACCTCCAACGCCGTGCTCGGGCTGCTCTCGCTGCGCTCGTGGAGCACCTACGAGCTGGCCAAGCAGGCCCAGCGCTCGCTCGAGTGGTTCTGGCCCCGGGCCGAGCGCAAGCTCTACGACGAGCCGAAGCGCCTCGTGGCCGCAGGGCTGGCGACCAGCGACAAGGAGATGACCGGCGCCCGGCCGCGCACCGTGTACGCCATCACCCGCAGGGGCCGCCACGCCCTGCGCCGCTGGTTGGGCGAGCCGCCCGCGCCGCCGACGTTGGAGTTCGACGGCATGGTCCGGGTGTTCTTCGCCGACGGCGGCACCCTCGAGCAGCTCCGCGCCACCCTGGGCGCCATCGCCGAGGCGTCCGACATCCGCCTCGCCGAGCTCGAGGGCAAGATCACCGAGCTGGAGCGGGTCGACGTGCCGTTCCCCGAGCGGCACCACCTGAACGCGCTGGCCCTGCGGTTCCACCTCGACCACGAGCGGGTCTTCGGCGAGTGGGCCCGCTGGGCGCTCGTCCAGGTCGAGGAGTGGCGCTCCACCACCGACCCCGGCCGGTGGCAGCCGCGGCAGGCGTTCGAGCCGTGAGGGTTGACGTGGCCGGGTCGCTCCGGCACACTCAAGGGCCTATGCGTTGCGCCGCCGCCTCCCTGGAGCTCCTCCTTCGCTAGGGCGAGTGCCCCCATACCGGTGCTCGTCGACCTCCTGCGCCCTCGGGCCGGGAGGTCTCGTCGTTTTCCGGCCCTGGTGCACCTGCACCGCCGCACTCGTCCGTACGCCTCGGAGACCAGCTCACCCCCCGCCTCGGAAAGGCACGCCCCATGGACACCGCCCGCCCTGCCGCCGCTCCCACCACCACGACCAGCAGCGCCACCGCCAGCAGCGACGGCCGACTGATCATCTTCGACACCACCCTGCGCGACGGCGAGCAGTCGCCGGGCATCTCGCTCGACCAGGGCGAGAAGCTGGAGATCGCCGAGCAGCTGGCCCGCCTCGGCGTCGACGTCATCGAGGCCGGCTTCCCGATCGCCAGCCAGGGCGACTTCGAGGCGGTGCAGGCCATCGCCAAGGGCGTCTCGGGGCCCGTCATCTGCGGGCTGTCGCGCACCGCGCTGGGCGACGTCGACCGCTGCTGGGAGGCCATCGAGCCGGCCGCCCGGCGGCGCATCCACGTGTTCATCGCCACCAGCGAGACCCACATGAAGCACAAGCTGCGCATGACGCCCGAGCAGGTGAAGACCGAGGCCGCCGCCGCGGTGGCCCGCGCCCGCGGCTACACCGACGACGTGGAGTTCTCTCCCGAGGACGCCTCCCGCTCCGACTTCGGCTTCATGTGCGAGGTCCTGCAGATCGCCGTCGACAACGGCGCCACCACGCTGAACATCCCCGACACGGTCGGGTTCGGCATCCCCGAGGAGTACGCCAAGCGGCTGCACGACGTGCGGGCGCGGGTGAAGGGCGACTACGTCATCTCGACCCACTGCCACAACGACCTCGGCCTGGCCGTCGCCAACTCGCTGGCCGCGGTGCACAGCGGCGCCCGGCAGGTCGAGTGCGCCATCAACGGCCTCGGTGAGCGCGCCGGCAACGCCGCCCTGGAGGAGGTCGTGATGGCCATCCGCACCCGGTCCGACTACTACGGCGGCGTCGACTGCGGCGTCCGTTCCGAGGAGCTGGCTCGCACCAGCCGGTTGGTGAGCCGGCTCACCGGTTACCCGGTGCAGTACAACAAGGCCGTCGTGGGCCGCAACGCCTTCGCCCACGAGTCGGGCATCCACCAGCACGGCGTGCTCAACGAGCGCACCACCTACGAGATCATGGACCCGGCCGCCGTCGGCCAGGGCGAGTCGAAGATCGTCCTCGGCAAGCACTCGGGCCGCCACGCCTTCGCCGACACGCTCAAGAAGATGGGCTACGACCTGCACGGCGACGCCCTGAACCAGGTGTTCGCCCGGTTCAAGGAGCTGGCCGACCGCAAGATCGAGCTCAGCGACGCCGACCTCGAGGCCCTGGTCGCCGAGGAGATGGGCGACACGGTGCGCTACCGGTTCCAGCTCGTGTCGGTCGACTGCCGGGGCGGCTCCAAGACCACCCCCACCGCCACCGTGGTGCTCGACCACGACGGTGAGCTGCTGGAGGCCACGGCCGAGGGCGACGGCATGGTCGACGCGGCGTGCAAGGCCATCAAGCAGGCCACCGGCATCAGCGGCACCCTCACCGACTACACGGTCACGTCGGTCACCGGCGGCGTCGACGCCCTGGCCGACGTGGCGCTGCGCTTCGAGGTCGACGGTCTCTCCATGCCCGGCCGAGGCCTGTCCACCGACGTCGTGGAAGCGTCCGCCCGGGCGTTCCTCAACGCCATGAACCGCATCGTGCGCGTCCGCGACTCCGGCGAGGACCCGCGCTCGGTCGACCGCCCGGGCTCCTTGCAGCAGCACTGACGTCGGCTCCCGTCCCCCGGTAGGGTCCCCCTGTGGGACACCGGGGGACCGAGGGCCGCAGCGGGCCTGCCCGATCGTGGTCCGGCGAGCACCGGACCGCGCTGCGGTGGTTCGGCGCGTCCGTGCTGCAGGCGGCGGTCGGCGGTGCGGCGCTGAGCTGGTACGTGCGGCGCGAGAAGCTCGCCCGTGAGCGCCTCTGGGCGGCCGAGCGCCGCTACCGGCGCCTGGCCGACGCCGGCGTGATGGGCCTGGTGTTCTGGGACGCCGACGGCGCCATCAGCGAGGTGAACTCGGCGTTCGCCGAGCTGGTCGGCCACCCGCGAGAGGCCTTCGCCGACGGGACCCTGCGTTGGCGCGAGTTGCTCGTCCCCGAGGTGCGCGGCCAGGGCGCGGCACGGCTGCAGGAGCTGCAGGCGAGGGGCTGGTTCGAGCCCTACGAGACCCGCCTGCAGCGCGCCGACGGCGAGACCGTCCACGTCATCATCGGCGGGGCGGCCCTCGACGACGCCGGCACCGAGGCGGTCAGCTTCGTGGTCGACGTCACCGAGCGGGTGCGCCTGCAGCACGAGCGTGACCGGCTGCTCGAGGCCGAGCGCGCCGCCCGGGCCGAGGCGCAGACGGTGAACCAGCAGCTCCAGCTCGTGGCGGCCATGTCGGCCGAGCTGAACGCCACGCTCGACCCCGGCCAGGTGCTCGACCGGCTGTGCCGCGGCCTGGTGCCGGCCCTCGGCCCGCTGTGCGCCGTGTTCCTGCCCGAGGGCGACGCCGTGCGCTGCGTGGCCGCCGCGTTCGGCGGCGAGGTGCAGGTGGGCCGCGGCGTGCCCAGCCTGGTCGTGCCCGTCACGTCGCGGGCCCACCCGCTCCAGCAGGCGTTGGCGACCCGGCAGGCGCAGGACCTCGGAACGGCGGCCTGCGCCGAGCTCTTCGGGTCCACTCCCGTGGCCGACGAGTGCTCCGGGGGAGCGGTGGCGGTGCCCCTCCGGCTGGCCGGCGAGGTGCTGGCGGTGCTGTTCCTCGCCCGGCCGCCTGCACCCGGTGCGCTCGGCGCCACCGGGCTGCTCGCCGTGCAGGAGATCGCCGACCGGGCAGCCACCGCGCTGCGCAACGCCCGCAGCTACGCCCAGGAGCGGGGCGTGGGGCTGATCCTGCAGCGGGCGCTCATGCCGGTCCACCGTCCGGCGATCGCCGACCACGACCTCGGTGCCTGCTACGTCCCCGCCGCCATGGGTCGCGAGATCGGCGGTGACTGGTGGGACGTGCTGGCCCTGCGGGGCGGCCACCTCGGCGTGGTCGTCGGTGACGCCGCCGGTCACGGCATCCACGTGGCGTCGGTCATGGCCCGCCTGCGCCACGGCATCGACGCGCTGCTCACCATCGGGGCGTCCCCGGCCGAGGCCATCAGCGCCGTCAGCGAGCTGCTCGAGTCGACGGCGCAGGAGTCCTGCGCCACCGCCTTCGTCGCCGTCTACGACCCCGCCAGCCGGGTGATGGCCTACTCGCGGGCCGGCCACCCGGCGCCGGTCGTCCTGGCGCCCGACGGCACCCTGACCCAGCTCGACCGTCCCGGCGGGACGCTGATCGGCGTCAACGGCATGCCCCGCGACGAGCACACCATCGAGCTCCCGGAGGGGTTCGTCCTGGTCGCCTACACCGACGGGCTCGTCGAGCGGCGCGGGGTGGCCTACGACGATCGCGCCCGCGAGCTGCGCGAGGCGCTGCGGAGGATGTCGGGCGAGGCGAGCGCCCAGGCCGTCGCCGACCGGTTGGTCGCCGAGATGGTCGGGCCCGACGCCGACGACGACGTGTGCGCCTTCGTGCTGCGCCACCGTCCCGCCGGGTCGGCCGGCTAGCGCGCCTCAGGGCAGGGGCACCCAGGCCACGTCGGCCAGGCTGGCCAGGTCGCTCACCTTCACCCCCGCCGTCGACACGGTGACCAGCCGGCCGTCGGCCACCAGCGCGCGCTGGATCTGGCTGGGGTAGCCGGGTCCCCACGGTCCGATGCACTCGCCCCCGCCGGGGCAGGGCGCCACGCCGCCGCCGGCGGTCGAGGCAGGGTGGGTGACCACGCCGACCTCGTCGATGGCGGTGTCGCTCACCCGGGTGACCAGCACGCCGGTGCGCTGGGTCATGTCGGCGTTCGGCGGCCCCCACTGGGTGACGGGCACGGCCAGGAGCCGGTCGGGCGACCACCACAGCAGGGCGTGGTGGTCGGACTCGGCGAGCGACTGGGCGTAGGGCACGACGTGCTGGGCGAGCCGCTGCGGGCTCGCCGGGTCGGACACGTCGAACAGGCTCTCCTGGAAGCCGGTGGTGCGGCCGGTGTCGGTGGCGTCCTGGCCGATGCCGAGCACCCGTCCCGGTGCCAGCTCCTGGAGGTAGGCCGAGTAGCCGGTGATCTTCAGCTCGCCGGCGACCCTGGGGGCGGTCGGGTCGCCCAGGTCGACCACGAACAGCGGGTCGGTCTGGCGGAACGTCACGACGTAGGCCTGCGGCCCGCTGAAGCGCACGCCGCGGATCTGCTCGGTGGGACCGAGGCCCGTGATCTTCCCGACCTCGGCCAGGTCGGCGCCGTCGCGGCGCAGCACGGTGATGCGGCTCTCGCTGACCTGCGGCTGGGTGACCGGGGTGCTGGCCCCGCCCTCGGTGTCGAAGGCGACCGGCCCGCCCGCCCACGTGGGCTGGGTGGTGCTGGCGACCCGCAGGTCGCCCTCGTGCTGCGAGAGGGCGAACTGGCCCAGCAGGCTGCCGGGCACCGAGCCGGAGGCCTCGTAGCGGGCGGCCACCCCGGCGGGCAGGGAGAAGGCGTGCACGTCGGTGCGCAGCTCCTGCTGGTCGGGCTGCTCCGGCTGCGGCACCTCGGTCGTCGGCGTCGAGGTGGTGCTCGTCGCGGTTCCCGTGCCTGCGACGCGGGTGGGCAACGTCCGCCACTGCGGCCACCGGGTGGTGGCGACGTAGAGCGCGTCGGAGGAGGCGTAGACGGTGTCGGCCGCCGCCACCACCGCCGCCGACGGCAACGGCTCCACCGCGCCACCGGCGAGGTCGAGCCCCACCACGGTCACCACGTCGAGGCCGGCGAACGACGTCGGGTGGTCGACCGCCGCGCAGTCGACGGCTCGCTCGGTGGTGCCCTCCTGGCCTTCGACGCTGATCGTCATCGACGGGAGCCAGTCGTCGAGCGTCGAGGTGGCGACGACCTGGCGGTTGACCTGCTCGGCTCGGTCGAGGGCCGCCTGCCCGCCGCCCGACGGGTACACGAAGCCGAGGTCGCTGGGGGAGGAGCGGACCACGGTGCGCACCACGCCGTCGACCATGCGGGCGTCGACGTACTGCCCGTCGACCGTGGTGGTGCCCACGACGGTGGGCTCGCCACCGAGCTCGACGCGGGTGAGGGCGGTGACGGCGGTGCCGGGCTGGACGGCGACGCCGCCGCGCACGTTGCCCGCCGGGACGGCCGTGGTGGCGCCCTGCTGGATCACGAGGGCGTGGTCGCCGTCGACGAGCAGGCCGACCGGCGCCAGCGGCGAGTCGGCGGAGTCGGACAGCGCCACGTCGGCCGTCACCGTCGCTGACTGCAGGTCGACGACCTGCAGTCGCCCCTTCACCACGGTCACCACCCGGGCCCCGTCGGTCCACGCCACGTCGGGCTCACCGATGCCCGGCTCCTGGGTGTTGGTGGTCGACGTGGCGTCGCTCGACCCGCTGCCGTTGGTCGAGCCCGTCGAGCCCGTCGAGCCCGCGGCCGACGGCGCGACGGAGGCGGCGCTGTCCTCGGCGGCGCCGCGCAGGGCCACCGGGTAGGCCACGCCGTCGAACCCGTAGGGCCCCACCCGGGCGCCGGCCTCGGCGTGGAACCAGTCGAGCAACCCGTCGCACGAGTCGAATGCCACCAGCCGCACGTCGCCGAGGGGCACCGCCGGCGGCCCGTCAGGCGGCTCGGAGATGGTCTCGGTGCCCGTGCACGCCGCCGCCAGCCCCGCCACCGCCGCCAGCGCCAGCAGCGAGCGTCCCCGTCCCCGTCGGTTCGTCATGCAGGGTTGGACGTCCCGACCCGCCCCCCGGTTCCCGCCAGACGACCGCTGGCTCGATCGGTCACCTCATGAGGTGATGGATCGAGCCAGCGAAGGGCCGTCACACGACCGGTGGCTCGATCGGTGACCTCATGGGATCACCGATCGAGCCAGCGAACGGGTGTCAGGTGCTGGTGGAGGGCATCCAGGTGGGACGGGTGGCCTCGAAGGCGGTGATGGCGTCCTCGTGCTGGAGGGTGATGCCGATGTCGTCGAGGCCCTCCATGAACCGCTCGCGGGTGGCGTCGTCGAGGGGGAACTCGACGTCGACGCCGATGGCCGGGGCGCTGACGCGGCGGCGGTCGACGTCGACGGTGATCTGCAGCGTGGGCTCGGCCTCCACCGCCCGGAGCAGCTGCTCGGCCACCTCGCCCGGCACCACCACGGGCACCAGGCCGTTCTTGGTGGCGTTGTTGCGGAAGATGTCGCCGAAGCGGGGGGCGATCACGGCCTGGAAGCCGTAGTCCATGATCGACCACACCGCGTGCTCACGGCTCGACCCCACACCGAAGTTGGGCCCGGCCACGAGGATGTTGGCCTCGCCGAACTGGGGCAGGTTGAGCACGAACTCCGGGTCCTCCCGCCACTCGGAGAAGAGGCCTTGGCCGAAGCCGGTGCGCTCGACCCGCTTGAGCCAGTCGCTGGGGATGATCTGGTCGGTGTCGACGTCGGAGCGGTCGAGGGGGACGGCGGTGCCGGTGATGGTGATGACGGGTTCCACTGGTGCGCTCCTCAGTCCAGGTCGCGGGGGTCGGCGAAGGTTCCGGAGATGGCGGTGGCCGCGGCCACGGCGGGAGACACCAGGTGGGTGCGGCCGCCCTTGCCCTGGCGCCCCTCGAAGTTGCGGTTCGACGTCGACGCCGAGCGCTCGCCCGGCGCCAGCTTGTCGGGGTTCATGGCCAGGCACATCGAGCAGCCGGGCTCGCGCCAGTCGAAGCCGGCGGCGGTGAAGACCCGGTCGAGGCCCTCCTGCTCGGCCTGGCGCTTCACGGCGAACGAGCCGGGCACCACCATGGCCCGCACGCCGGCCTTCACCCGCCGGCCCTCGGCGACGGCGGCCGCGGCGCGCAGGTCCTCGATGCGGCTGTTGGTGCACGACCCGATGAACACGGTCTCGACGGGCATCTCGCGCAGCGGCGTGCCGGCGGTGAGGCCCATGTACTCGAGCGCCCGCCGGGCGGCGTCGCGCTCGCCCGGGTCGGCGAAGCTGTCGGGGTCGGGGACGGCCTGGTCGAGCTCGATGACCTGGCCCGGGTTGGTGCCCCAGGACACGAACGGGCGCAGGGCGGTGGCGTCGATGTCGACGCTCTTGGCGAACGTGGCGCCCTCGTCGGTGGGCAGCGAGCGCCAGTGATCGAGCGCCGCCTCCCAGTCCTTGCCGGTCGGGGCGTACGGGCGCCCCTCGAGGTAGGCGAAGGTCGTGTCGTCGGGGGCGATCAGGCCCGCCTTGGCCCCCGCCTCGATCGACATGTTGCACACCGTCATGCGACCCTCCATCGACAGGCCCCGGACGGCCGAGCCCCGGTACTCGATGACCGAGCCGATGCCGCCACCGGTGCCGATGCGCCCGATGATGGCGAGGATGAGGTCCTTGGCGGTGACGCCGGCGGGGAGCTCGCCCTCCACGTTGATCGCCATCGTGCCCGGCACGTGCTGGGGCAGGGTCTGGGTGGCGAGGACGTGCTCGACCTCGCTGGTGCCGATGCCGAAGGCCAGGGCGCCGAAGGCGCCGTGGGTGGCGGTGTGGCTGTCGCCGCACACGATGGTCATGCCCGGCAGCGTCAGGCCCTGCTCCGGCCCGATCACGTGGACGATGCCCTGCCCGGGCGTGCCCATGGCGTGCTCGACGATGCGGAACTGCTCGGTGTTGGCCCGCAGCACCTCGACCTGCTTGCGCGAGACGGGGTCGGCGATGGGCTGGTCGATCGCCTCGGTCGGGACGTTGTGGTCCTCGGTGGCCACCGTGAGCTCCGGCCGGCGCACGGTGCGGCCGTTCATGCGGAGCCCGTCGAAGGCCTGCGGGGAGGTCACCTCGTGCACCAGGTGCAGGTCGATGTAGAGCAGGTCGGGCTCACCTTCGGCCCGGTGGACCAGGTGCTGGTCCCAGATCTTCTCGGAGAGGGTCCTGGCCTCGGCCATGGTTCCGTCCTTCGTGCTGTCGGCGGCGGGCTGCGACTTGACTGTCTCAGCATATGAGACGAGTATCTCGTGTCGTGGGAACGAGTGTAAGCGGCGTCGGCGTCCTCGACAAGGCCCTGATGGTCCTCGACGCGTTGGAGGGAGGGCCCCGGTCGCTCGCCGAGCTCGTCGAGGCGACAAGGATCTCCCGGGCCACGGCCCACCGCCTCGCCACCGCCCTCGAGGCCCATGGGCTGGTGCGGCGCGACGACGACGGCCGCTTCGCCCTCGGCACCCGTCTCATCGCGCTGGGCCGGGCGGCGGCCGAGGAGGTGCCCCTCGCCACCGCCGCGGCCGACGCCCTGGCCGAGCTGCGCGACGCCACGGGCGAGAGCGTGCAGCTCTACGTGCGCGACGGCGAGCGTCGGGTGTGCGTCGCCGCCCTGCAGTCGCCCCACGGCCTGCGCACGATCGTGCCCCTCGGGGCCAGCCTGCCCCTGGGTGTCGGCTCGGCCGGGCGGGTCCTCGACCCGGGCGCGGCCGGGCGCCGCCGCGGCGACGGCCCGGGCTGGGTCGCCAGCGTGGGTGAGCGCGAGGCCGGTGTCGCCTCGGTGTCGGCGCCGGTCCGAGGCGCCGACGGGCAGGTCGTGGCCGCGGTGAGCGTGTCGGGGCCGATCGAGCGCACGACCCGCCAGCCGGGCCGCCGCTACGGCGACGCGGTGGTCGCCGCCGCCCGCAGGGTGGAGCGCGAGGCCGGCCTCCGGCAAGAGTGAGGGTGTGAGCGAACGGCCCCTCGCTGCCATCGACATCGGCACCAACTCGTTCCACATGGTCGTGGCCCGGGTGGGGGAGCTCGACAGCGCGGGCGTGCCGGCGGGCCCCGCCTTCGAGGTGATCGCCCGCGAGAAGGAGATGGTGCGCCTCGGCTCGGGCGGTGGCGACATGAAGCGCCTGGCGCCCGACGCCATCGAGCGCGGTGTGGCCGCGCTGGGTCGCCTGGTCCGCCTGGCCGCGGTGCACGACGCCGACATCCACGCCGTGGCCACCAGCGCCGTGCGCGAGGCCGAGAACGCCGCGGTGTTCCTCGAACGGGCCCGCACCGAGGCCGGCGTGGAGGTCGAGGTCATCTCCGGCGTCGAGGAGGCCCGCCTGATCCACCTCGGTGTGCTGCAGGCCGTCCCCGTGTTCGACAAGCGCCTGGTGCTGATCGACATCGGCGGCGGCAGCACCGAGATCCTGGTGGGGCAGCGGGGCCAGCCCCTCACCGCCGGCAGCCTCAAGCTGGGGGCGATCCGTCTGAGCCGCCGGTTCTTCCGCGGTGACCGGCTCCACCCTGGAGCGGTCGACGCCTGCCGGCGCCACGTGCGCTCGGCGCTGGCGCCGATGGTGCGCGAGGTCGAGAAGGTGGGCTTCGAGGTCGCCATCGCGTCGTCCGGCACCGCCGAGACCGTCGCCGCCATGGCCCACGCCCGGCGGGGGGCGGCGCCGCTGCGGACCTTCGACAACTTCGTGCTCACCCGGGCCGAGATCAAGCGGGCCGTGGCCGACCTCGCCTCGGTCCGCACCGTCGCCGAGCGCCGCCGCCTCCCCGGGATGGACCCCAACCGGGCCGACATCATCCTCGGGGGCGCCATCGTGCTCGAGCAGGCGGCCAAGGCGCTCGGCATCGACGAGCTGGTCATCTCCGGCAACGCCCTCCGGGAGGGCGCCCTGCTCGACGCCGCGTCCCGTCGCCGGGGTGCGACCCTCCACCACCTGCGGGACCTCCGGCGGCGCAGCGTGCTCCACCTCGCCGACGCCATGGACGACGACCCGGCCCACTCGGCCACGGCGGCGGCGCTGGCCCTCGAGCTGTTCGACGCGTTGGCGCGCTGGCACCGCTTGGGCGACGACAGCCGTGAGCTGCTCGAGGCGGCCGCCCTGCTGGCCAACGTGGGGTTGTTCGTCTCCCACTCCGAGCACCACAAGCACAGCTACTACCTGATCCGCCACTCCGACCGGTTGGCCGGCTTCACCGACCACGAGATCGAGCTGATCGCCCTCGTGGCCCGCTACCACCGCAAGAGCGCACCCAAGGCCAAGCACGTGGAGTTCGCCCGCCTGCGGCCGGCCGACCAGGACCGCGTGCGGACGCTGGCGGGCCTGCTGCGCGTGGCGATCGCCCTCGACCGCTCCCACGACGCCCGGGTCGGCCAGCTCACGGTCGCCAGCAGCAACGGGGCCGGGACGCTGCGCATCTCGGTGGCGCCCGCCGACGGCGCCGACATCGACCTCGAGCTGCAGGCCGCGCAGGAGCGCAAGGACCTCCTCGAGCACGTGCTGGGCCACCGGGTGGACATCCAGCCCGCGTGATCCGGCGCGCCGCCCGACCATCCGCGTTCGCGCCGCGGCAGCGTCCTACCGTCGTCACCGGCGTGGCGGGGGACGGGCCGTGGAGGTCGTGTGCGGCGTGCACATCTGATGGTCATGTCCCTGGTGGCGGTGCTGGTGGGCGTCGTCGTCGTGGCCAGCCCCCTGTTCGAGACGTCCGCCGGCAGCTCGCCGCCCGAGGTGGTGCTGGCCTCGAGCGCCGCCCCCACCACCGCCACGACGGGCCCCGCAACGACCGGCCCGGCCGCCGTCGAGGCCGCCACCGTCGAGGCGCCCGCCGTCCCCCCGCCACCCGCGTCTGACGTCTCCGCCCCGCTCGTGGCGATGTACGGCGACAGCCTCGGCCTCGAGGTGGGCACCGCCCTGCACGACCAGTTCCCCGAGCTGCAGGTCCGGCTCTCGGCGTGGCCCGGCGTGGCCCTGTGCGACTACCTCGGGCGCATCGAGGCCGATCTGGCCACCGTGCGACCGGCGGCCGTGGTCGTGATGTTCACCGGCAACACGTTCACCCCCTGCGCCCGGCCCGGAGGCCGCGAGCCGACCGACGTCGAACGTGAGGCGCAGTTCCGCGCCGACCTCGACCGGGTGGCGACGATGGCGACGGGCGCCGGGGTGCCGCTCTTCCTGGTGAGCCAGCCGCCGCTGCCGTACCCCTTCGCCCTGCAGCCCGACCTGAGCCCGGTGCTGCCCGAGGTGGCGGCGGTCGAGCGGGCTCGCGGTCGCGACGTCACCTACCTCGACGCCGGCGCGGCGCTGGCCGGGCCCGACCGCGCCTGGGAGCCGGAGCTGCCGTGCCTGGCCGACGAGGGCGCCGACGTGGGGTGCCAGGACGGGATGATCCGCGTGCGGGCGAACGACGGTCGCCACCTGTGCCCCTCCTCCGACGGCGTCACCGCCAGCTGCCCGGTGTGGTCGTCGGGCGCCTTCCGCATGGCGGCGGAAATCGACGCCGGCGTGCGTCCCCGCCTCGCCTGACGCGAGACGAGCGGCAGTCCAGGAGGTCGGGCGCCCTGGTCCACCGGGCTGACCTGGGGTTTGACGACAGCGCACCGGGGCGACCGGTGCTTGCGTCGTGACCGCCGTCACCCTACGATCCGCAGCCGTCACAGAAAGTGGCCGGACCGGCACGGAGCCGGCCCGGCCCGGCCGCCTGCCACCGATGCGCCTTCCCATGCTCCGCACCGCCCCGCTCCGAGCCACCCGGCTGCTCGTCGTCGCGCTGGCGTCGATCACCGCTGTGGCGCTGCCCGTCGGGTCGGCCCGGTCGGCCGCCGCCGCCACCAGTGGCACCGCCGCCGCTACCGCCCGGCCGGTCGTGGTGCTCTACGGCGACAGCATCGCCGTGCAGACCGCCCCGGCGCTGCGCGAGCGGCTCGGTGACGCCTACGACGTGCAGGTCCGGGCGTTCCCCGGCGCCGCGCTGTGCGACTACCTGCACCAGATCGACCAGGACCTCCAGCGATACGCCCCCGCCATGGTGCTGCTCGACTTCGGGGGCAACACCTTCACCCCCTGCACGAGGGTCGACGGCAGCATCGCCACCGCGGAGCAGCGCCTGGCCCGCTACGACGCCGACGCCCAGGCGGTCGCCGACCGGCTCGCCCCCCTGGGCATCCCCCTGGTGCTGGTCGGCATGCCTCCGGAGGCCGACGCCGCCACCGCACCGGCAGCGCTGCAGCCGCTGTGGGACCAGGTCGCGGCCCGCAACCGGGACCTCGGGCGAGACGTCTCGTCGTTCGACGCCGGGACGGCCGTCGCCGGGCCCGGCGGGTCGTGGGCCGACCGCCTGCCCTGCCTCCCCGACGAGGGGCCGGCCCAGGGCTGCGAGGGCGGCACGATCCGGGTGCGCGCCGACGACGGCCACCACTTCTGCCCGGCGAGGTCCAACCCCTTCACCGGCGTGTGCAGCACGTGGTCGTCAGGTGGGCGGCGCTACGCCGACGCCATCGCCCGGTTCGTCACCGACCACCTCGGGGGTGCCCCGTTCGGCGCCATGCGAGCGACGAGCCCCGCACGGGCCCAGGTCCAGGTGTCCGGCTGGGCGATCGACCCCCTCGGGGGCGGGTCACCGATCTACGTGCGGGCCGAGGTCGACGGGACCCCCACGGCGGTGGGCGCCCTGGCCGCCACGCCGGTGCCCGCCGTCAGGGCGACGTACCGCTCCGAGGGCGCGAGCCACGGCTTCGACCTCTCGCTCGACGTGGCCCGTGGGCACCACACGGTGTGCGTGACCGCCTTCCCGGTCGATGGGCCGCCCACCGCCCAGCTCGGCTGCCAGGAGCTCACCGTCCGCTGAGCAGCCGGCCCGCTGGCTCAGCCGGCCCGCTGGCGCCGCCGGTCGGCCCGGTCGGCCACGTCGGCGCAGGCCTCGAGCAGCGCCGGCACGAACTGGCCCGGGTCGACGGCGCACACGTCGTGGCCGCCGCTCACCGGGAACACGCGGGCCCCGGACACCATCTCGGCCATGGCCTGCTGGCGGGCGGGCGGCACGGTGGTGTCGAAGCGGGTGAGCACCACCGCGGCGGGCACGTCGAGCCCGCCGAGCCAGGGCCGGGAGTCGAACGACCCCACGGCGTGGCCGGCCTCGATCATGGCGCGCAGGTCGTTCAGCCGCGCCTGCTGGCGCGCCCAGGTGCCGAGCGGTGAGGTGTCGTAGCGCGACACCAGCACCCGCTCGGTGACGTGCTTGTGCATCCAGGTCGGGGTCGCCCGAGCGGCGAACGACAGGCCGGTCACCACGCCCTGCAGCGCCCGGTCGCCCCGATCGCGGAAGCGGGCGGCGGTGGCGCACAGCACCATGCCCCCCACGCGGTCCCGATGGCGCTCCCACAGCAGCTGGGCGATCGGGCCGCCCATCGAGTAGCCGACGGGGATCGCCGCCGCCACACCGAGCGCGTCGAGCAGGGCCGCGGCGTCGTCGGCGCAGTCCTCCAGCGTGAAGCGGCGCCAGCCGCGGATGCCGTGGCCGTGCCCCCGGTGGTCGATGCCGACGACGCGGAAGCGCTCGCCCAGCGGGCCGTAGGTGGCGAACCAGTTGAGCGCCGAGTTCGCCGTCCAGCCGTGCAGCAGCAACAGCGTGGGGGCGCCGGGCGGCCCCTCGACCTCGCGCACGAAGGTCGTGCCGCGCCCGGGCAGCTCGACGTAGCGCCCGTCGGGCATCCCGGGCGTCGGGAACGGTGCGGCGTCGGACATCTCGGTCACGGTGCCACCAACGCTACGGTGCCGCGGCGCCGTTGCGGGCTCGAGGGACCAGCGTCACGTCCGGCTCGGCCGAGGGCGCCAGCGTGGGGCCAGCGGTGCCCTCAGGCCTCGATCTCGACGACCTCGACCTTGAGGGCGGCGCCGGTGGGCGACTCGAACTCGACCCAGTCGCCGACCTGCGCGCCCATGAGCGCCCGGCCGAGCGGTGAGCCGGGGGTGAGCACCTCGACCTCGCCGTGACGCTCCTCGATGGACCCGATGAGGTAGCGCTCGGCGTCGTCGTCGCCCTCGTAGCGGATGTGCACGATGTGGCCCGGGGAGACCTCGTCGGTGCCGGCCGCCTCGATGATCTCGGCGTTCTCCAGCAGGGCCTGGAGGTCGCGGATGCGGGCCTCCATCTTGCCCTGCTCCTCCTTGGCGGCGTGGTAGTCGCCGTTCTCCGACAGGTCGCCCAGCTCACGCGCCGCCTGGATCTTGCGGGCGATCTCGACCCGCCCGTGGGTGGTGAGCTCCTCGAGCTCGGAGGTGAGGCGGTCGTGGGTGGTCTGCGAGAGGTGGTGCACGTCGGGCATCGGACCGATGGTAGTGGCGTCGGCGCGGACCCGGACAGGCCCCTCGGGCCGGCGCGGCTACACTCGGCGCTGATGTACGCCCGTGCCCTGCAGGTAGCGAGCATTCGGTAGCGCACGCCGGCCCCCGGTGTGCGCTCGTCGGCCGTCCACCTCGGTGGGCGGCTTTGTCGTTGTACGGGGCGCACCGGGCGAGCACGGCGCACCGGTCGCCCGCCGGCCAGGACCCATCCAGACGGAGCGAACGTGAGCCACAAGATCGGTGTCATCCCCGGCGACGGGATCGGCCACGAGGTCATCCCCGAGGCGCTGAAGGTCGTGCGCGCCGCAGGGGTCGAGCTCGACACCGTCGACTACGACCTCGGCGGCGGCCGCTACCTGCGCGACGGCGTGGTGCTCGACGACGAGACCGTCGAGGAGTGGCGGCGCCTCGACGCCCTGCTGCTCGGCGCCGTGGGCACCCCCGACGTGCCGCCCGGCGTCATCGAGCGCGGCCTGCTGCTCAAGATGCGCTTCGACCTCGACCTCTACGTCAACCATCGGCCGTTCCTCGCCCCTGACGGCTCGCACGACTTCGTCGTCATCCGGGAGAACACCGAGGGCACCTACGCCGGCGAGGGCGGCTTCCTGCGCAAGGGCACCCCTCACGAGATCGCCACCCAGGGCTCGGTCAACACCCGCTTCGGCGTCGAGCGGTGCGTCCGCTACGCCTTCGAGCTGGCCCGCAGCCGCCCGAAGAAGCACCTCACCCTCGTGCACAAGACCAACGTGCTCACCTTCGCCGGCGACCTGTGGGAGCGGGCGTTCCACGAGGTGGCGGCCGAGTACCCCGACGTCGAGACCGCTTACAACCACGTCGACGCCGCCTGCATCTACTTCGTCGAGAGCCCGCAGCGCTACGACGTCATCGTCACCGACAACCTCTTCGGCGACATCCTCACCGACCTGGGCGGCGCCGTGTCGGGCGGCATCGGGTTCGCCTCCTCCGGCAACCTCAACCCCGACCGCACCGGCCCGTCGATGTTCGAGCCGGTGCACGGCTCCGCGCCCGACATCGCCGGGCAGGGCAAGGCCAACCCCGTCGCCGCCATCCTCTCGGCGGCGATGATGCTCGACTTCCTGGGCGAGGCCGACGCCGCCGCCCGCATCCGCAAGGCGTGCGCCGACACGGCCACGCTCACCGGCTCCACGACCGAGATCGGCGACCTCGTCGTCGCCCGCCTCTAGCCCGAGGGGGAACAGTGCCCATCACTCCGACCGACAAGATCTGGATGAACGGCGAGCTCGTCGACTGGGACGCCGCCCGCATCCACGTCCTGACCCACACCCTCCACTACGGCATGGGCGTGTTCGAGGGCATCCGGGCCTACGAGACGCCGGAGGGCCCGGCCGTGTTCCGCCTCACCGAGCACATGGCCCGCCTGCACAACTCCGCCAAGATCATGGCGATGGACCTGCCCTACTCCGTCGAGGAGCTGGTGCAGGCCACCAAGGACGTCGTGCGCGCCTCGGGGCTGCCGTCGGCCTACATCCGGCCCATCGCCTACTACGGCTACGGCGAGATGGGGCTCAACACCCTGCCGTGCTCGGTCGACGTGGCCATCGCCTGCTGGCCGTGGGGCGCGTACCTCGGCGAGGACGCCGTCACCAAGGGCGTGCGCATGAAGATCTCGTCGTGGACCCGCCACGACCACAACACCATGCCCCCGGCCGCCAAGACCACCGGCAACTACGTCAACTCGTCGCTCGCCAAGGTCGAGGCCCTCAAGGCCGGCTACGACGAGGCCATCATGCTCAGCCCGCAGGGCTTCGTGAGCGAGTGCACCGGCGAGAACATCTTCGTCGCCCGCGACGGCGTGCTCATCACCCCGCCCGTGGCCGCCGGGGCGCTGGAGGGCATCACCCAGGACAGCGTGATCACCATCGCCCGTGACCTCGGCTTCGACATCCGCTTCGACTACCTCACCCGCAGCGACCTGTACGTGTGCGAGGAGATGTTCGTGTGCGGCACGGCGGCCGAGGTCTCGGCGGTGAACTCCGTCGACGACCGCGACATCCCCTGCCCCGGTCCCATGACCACCGCCATCGCCGCCGAGTACGCCAAGGCCGTGCGCGGCCAGGTCGACCGGTACAAGGACTGGTTGGAGCATGTCCACTGAACCTGCCGTAGCCCGCCCCGGCGCCACTGCCGCGGGCACCCCCCAGCTCCCGGCGTCGGTGGAGATCTTCGACACCACCTTGCGCGACGGCGCCCAGTTCGAGGGCATCTCGCTCACCGTGGAGGACAAGCTGCGCGTCGCCGAGCAGCTCGAGTGGCTGGGCGTGCGCTGGATCGAGGGCGGCTACCCGCAGGCCAACCCCAAGGACGAGGAGTTCTTCCGGCGGGCGCCGCGCGACCTCGAGCTGGTCAACGCCGAGCTGGTGGCCTTCGGCTCCACTCGCCGCCCCGCCGGCAAGGTCGACGTCGACCCCACGCTCGCCGCGCTGGTCGGGGCCGGCACCTCCACGGTGTGCATCGTGGGCAAGAGCTGGGACTTCCACGTCACCGAGGCGCTGCGCACCACCCTCGACGAGGGCGTGGCCATGGTGGGGGAGTCGGTCGCCTTCCTCAAGGCCGAGGGCCTGCGGGTCTTCTTCGACGCCGAGCACTTCTTCGACGGCTACAAGGCCAACCCCGAGTACGCCCTGCGGGTGCTGGAGGCGGCCGCGGTGAGCGGCGCCGACTGCGTCGTGCTGTGCGACACCAACGGCGGCTCGTTGCCCCACGAGGTGCAGCGCATCACTGGCGAGGTCGTGTCGTTCCTCCGAGGGGCCACCGGGGTGGGCATCCACACCCAGAACGACTCGGGCTGCGCGGTGGCCAACTCGGTCGCCGCCGTGCTCGGCGGCGCCACCCAGGTGCAGGGCACGGTGAACGGCTACGGCGAGCGCACCGGCAACGCCAACCTCATGACGGTGATCCCCGACCTCACCCTCAAGCTCGGCGTGGCCACCCTGCCCGAGGGCCACATGGAGCGCCTCACCCTGGTGAGCCACCGGGTGGCCGAGCTGGTGAACCTGCCGCCGCACCCGGCCGACCCCTTCGTGGGCATGTCCGCCTTCGCCCACAAGGGAGGCCTGCACACCTCGGCCCTGGGCCGGGCGGGCGGCGCCACCTACGAGCACGTCGACCCCGCCGTCGTGGGCAACCACACCCGGGTGCTGGTGTCCGACCTCGGCGGCCGGGCCGGCATGGCCATGAAGGCGGCCGAGTTCGGGGTCGAGCTCGACGACCGGGCGGCCGCGTCGCTGTCGGAGGACCTCAAGCGCCTCGAGTCCGAGGGCTGGACCTACGAGGCCGCCGACGCCTCCCTCGAGCTGCTCATGCGCCGGGCCGCCGGCTGGGAGCAGCCGTTCTTCCAGGTCGAGGCCTACCGGGTGTCGAGCTACCACCGCGAGGGCCCGGTGATGCCCGACGACCAGGTGGAGGTCACCACCGAGGCCACGGTGAAGCTGTGGGTGGGCGGCGAGCGCCTCGCCGCGGTGGGGGAGGGCAACGGCCCGGTCAACGCCCTGGATGCGGCCGTGCGCCGGGCGCTGAACGGCCGCTTCCCGGCGCTCACCCGCATCCACCTCACCGACTTCAAGGTGCGGGTGGTCGACGGCGGCGCCGCCACCGGCGCGGTGGTGCGGGTCCTCATCGACTCCACCGACGGCGAGCGGGTCTGGACCACCGTCGGGGTCGACAGCAACGTCATCGAGGCGTCGTGGCAGGCCCTCATGGACTCGCTCCAGTTCGGCCTGCTCCACGCCGGGTAGTAGCTTCGCCGCCGATGGCCGCACCCGACTACGTGCCGACGCCCACCGACGAGCAGCCTCGCGTCTACACCTCGCCTCCGTGGCGGGGCGACACCTGGCTGGCCGACCGGCCCGCCGAGCTCGACGGCCGCCAGCCCGTCGGCCCCCGCCTCGGCGTGCCGGGCCCCGACCAGGGCTACGCCCTCAAGCTGGCCCGCCGGTTCGAGGGCAAGCTCGTGCTCACCCCGGGCGAGCACGAGGACGACGTGCTCAGCGGCTGCATGGCCATCGCCACCCGCCGGGCCGCCCTGTTCGGGCGGGCCCCGGTCATCCACGACCTCACCCTCGCCCTCAACCTGTGGGGCTTCCTCTCCGAGGCGCCGGCCGACGTCGTCGCCGCCCGCAAGGAGCTCTTCGCCGCCGTGGCGAGCCCCCACCACTACGTCGAGCGGCGGGCCCTCGTCGACTCGGTGCCCGACGACGTGCTGCGCATGACCCCGGCCGAGGTCGCCACCATCGCCCGCACCGAGCCGGGCCGGGTGCTCGCCTTCGCCAAGGCCATCAAGGCCGGCTCCGCCGTCGTCACCGACTGACGACGCCCCCGCCGGCCGCCCCCCGGCCGCACCCCCCGCCGGCACCCCCGGCACCCCCCATCTCCGTTCTTGTGCCCGTTTCTGTCCCTCCCGGGACAGAAGCGGGCACAGGTTCGGGTGACCGATGGTGCGCGGCCGGGAGCGCCGGGGGCGCGACGGTACGATCGGCCCCTGTGACCACTCCCGTGCGCGTCCGCTTCGCGCCCTCGCCCACCGGCTACCTCCACATCGGAGGGGCCCGCACCGCCCTGTTCAACTGGCTCTTCGCCCGCCAGCAGGGCGGCCAGTTCGTGCTGCGCATCGAGGACACCGACACCGAGCGCTCCCGGCCGGAGCTCATCGACGTGATCTTCCGGGCCCTCGAGTGGCTCGGCCTCGAGTGGGACGGCACGCCGGTCCACCAGTCCCAGCGCGGGCACCTCTACGCCGGCGCCATCGAGAAGCTCCTCGCCGACGGGGCCGCCTACTGGTGCGACTGCACCCCCGACGAGGTGAAGGCTCGGGCCGAGTCGCGCGGCGGCCGGCCCGGCTACGACGGCCACTGCCGCGACCGCGGGCTCGGACCCGGCGAGGGCCACGTGGTGCGCTTCCGGGTGCCCGACGAGGGCACCGTCGCCTTCGACGACGTCATCCGAGGCCGGGTCAGCTTCGAGAACGCCAACCTCGAGGACTTCGTCGTCCAGCGCTCCAACGGCTCGCCGATGTTCCACCTGGCCAACGCCGTCGACGACGCCGACCAGGGCATCACCCACGTCGTGCGGGGCGAGGACCTCATCAACGTCACCCCCAAGGTGCTCCTGCTGCGCCAGGCGCTGGGCACTCCCGGTGAGCTCGCCTTCGCCCATCTGCCGCTGATCGTCAACGAGAAGCGCCAGAAGCTGTCCAAGCGCCGCGACGACGTCTCGGTCGGCGACTACATCGACCGCGGCTACCTCCCCGAGGCGATGGTCAACTACCTGGCCACGCTCGGCTGGGGCCCGCCCGACGGCATCGAGATCCGGCCTCTGGCCGAGATCGTGCAGCTGTTCCGGCTCGAGGACGTCAACGCCGCCGGCGCCTTCTTCGACGTGAAGAAGCTGCAGCACTTCAACGGCGAGTACATCCGCGACCTGTCGATCCCGCAGTTCGTCAGCCGCTCGACCCGGTGGCTGTACGACGAGGCCCCCTGGGCGCCGGAGCGCTTCGACGTGGCCACCTTCGAGGTGCTCGCCCCGCTGGTGCAGGAGCGGGTGAAGCTGCTCTCGGAGGTGCCCGGCTACGTCGACTTCGTCTTCCTCCCCGAGCCGCCCCTCGACGAGGCGTCGTGGGAGAAGGTGATGGGCAAGGCGCCCGAGCTGGCCGCGTCGGTGCTCGACCACGCCACCGAGCGGTTCGCGACCTGCGAGTGGGACGCCCCCACCTTGGAGGTGGCGCTGTTCTCCTACGCCGACGAGCACGGCGTGGCCAAGGGGAAGGTCCAGGCTCCCGTCCGGGTGGCCACCACCGGACGCACCGTCGGCCCGCCGCTGTTCGAGTCGCTCGAGGTGCTCGGCCGCGACGAGACGCTCCGGCGGATCGCCTCGGCCCGCGCCCGGCTCTGAGGCCCCCGGCCCGGCCCCGATGCTGCGCTGGGCGGTCCGCCTCTCGCTGGCGGCGGTGGCGATCGTGGTCCTCTACATCGGCGTGACGTTCGCGCAGGTCTGGTGGGCGTCGAGGTCCGACGACACCACCCCGGCCTCGGCGGTGGTGGTCATGGGCGCGGCGCAGTGGAACGGCAAGCCGTCGCCCGTGCTGCAGAAGCGCCTCGACCACGCCGTCGAGCTCTATCGCCAGGGTGTCGCCCCGCTCATCGTCGTCACCGGCGGCAAGCAGACCGGCGACGCCGTCACCCAGGGGCTGAGCGGCTACCAGTACCTGCGCGACCAGGGCGTCCCCGACGACGCCATCAAGGTGGAGGTGCACGGCACCAACAGCTACGAGGAGCTGTCGGCCTCGGCCCTCATCCTCTCCGACGCGGGGACCGGGGACGACGTGGTCATCGTCACCGACCCCTACCACGCCCTGCGGGCCCAGCAGATCGCCGACGAGGTGGGCCTGGCAGCGCACGTGTCGCCGACCGACAGCTCGGTCGGGTTGCGCCAGCTCGCCCGGGAGACCGTTGCGGTGTCGCTCGGGCGGATCATCGGCTACCGCCGCCTCGCCTCGTTCCGATGAGGGGTTGGTGCTGAGCCGGGCAGAGCCGATACGATCTACGTGCCCTTCGGGGGTAGTTCAACTGGCAGAACGCCTGACTCTGGATCAGGAGGTTGGGGGTTCGATCCCTCCCCCCCGAGCAACGAAGCACCGCAGGTCACGGGCCGGATCCCTTCGAGGGTCCGGCCCTTCTGCTGCACCGATGCCAATCGGTGCAGCGGAAGGTGACGCCGCCGGTGGCGGACCGAGGTGGGGCTACTCCGCCGGGAGGTCGTCCCATCTCACCAGGACGACGTCGACGGGTTCGACGATGCCCTTGAGCGCGAGCGTTCGCTCGCTCGACGCGGGGATCTCGCGCCGGCACGCAGCGACGGTGTCCGCACTGGCGATGACCTCGCCGGCACCGGCAGCTGCCGAGATGCGAGCGGCCCGCGTGACGGCCGACCCGAAGTAGTCGGCATCGCGGGCGGTCGCCGCGCCGACGTGGAGCCCGATGCGGACGCTGAGCGCGAAGCCGTGCTCGGCACGGTGGCGTGCGAGGGCGCGCTGGATGGCGATCGCGCAGTGGATGGCCTCGTCCGGGTCGCCGAACGCGACGAAGAACCCATCGCCCCCGTGCTTGACCTCCTCGCCGTGCCAGCGCTCGAACTCGGCTCGCAACGTGCGGTCGTGCCACCGCAGCAGGGGCTCCCAGGCGGCATCGCCGATCACCTCGGAGAGTCGCGTCGACTCGACGATGTCGGAGAACAGGAAGGTGCGGGTTGTTCGGGTTCCCTCTGGCTTCGGGCGAGCGACGTCCACGTCGACGGCGACGCCGAACTCCTGGACGAGGCGACCGGCGGCCTTGAGCTCGAGCCGCGCGCCGGCGTCGTCTCCGTCGGCGGTCAGGGCCCGGGCGAGCAGGACCCGTGTCTGGGCCGCTTCGTACGGGGCCTCGACCTCGCTCCACAGGCGGACTCCGTCTCGGAGCGCGATGATCGCTGCCTCTGTGTCGCCGCGATGGAGCGACAGCTCCCCTCGTGCGACCGCTGCTGCGGCGGCCGGTCCCCGGGTGCCCAGCCGTCGGGCCATCTCCTCGAGCTCCGCGAGGCCTTCGGCAGCAGCGTGTTCGTCGCCCACCGCTACGCAGGCGGCGACGTACACGGGGAGCAGGAAGACCCGGCGCTCTCGGGCGACGAACCCGGGGTCGGCGAGCGAGCGGCGGAGGCACCGCACCGCCGCCCTGGCGTCTCCCTGCGCCAACAGCAAGCGAGCGCGTCCCGGCTGGCCGTCGTCGCCCAGGGCGATGGCCTCGGCGAGCGCTTCCTCAGCACCGTCGAGGTCGCCGCGGCGCACCCGGATCTCCACCAGCTCGCTGTACCCCCAACCTGCGCTGTAGCGGTTGATGGCCAGCAGCTCCTCGCAGGCTCGCAGGACCCGCTCCTCCGCCTCGGCGAGATGGCCGTGGAGGCGGTTGATCTCACCCTGGTGGAACCGGCACAAGCCCGTGTACCCGGCGATGGATTCGCGCTCGCAGTACCGGGCCGACACCCTGGTCCATTCGGTGGCCCGCTCCCAGTCACAGAGCGCCCGGCACACCGAGATCACCGCGCAGTACACGTAGCCGGCGTGCACTGGTGCGACCCCGGGCCGCATGGCCAGCGCTGCCGCCTCGTCGACCAGCGGGAGCACCTCGCTGACCGCACCGGCGGTGGCCGCCACGTGGGCCAGCCCCTGGACTGCCATGGCCTCCATGCCCGGGCTGCCCACCCGTCGAGCGATCGAGCGCGCTTCGAGGAGCGCCGCCTGCGCCCCCTCGAGGTCGCCACCCGCCATCAGCGTGAAGCCCAGCGACCACTGCGCCTGCGCGTGCTCGGCGCACTCCGGCGCATCGACCAGGTAGTCCGTGGCTCGTACGTAGCAGGCGAGGGCCACCGCTGCGTCGAGCATCATCGCGTGATGGCGGGCCTGCTCCAACGCCATCCGCGCCGCACCTGCCATCTCGCCGGCGGCGGTGAAGGCCGTCTCCGCTCGTTCGAGGGCGATCAAGAACCCACCGGGATCGCTCTCCCAGCGACACGACCACGCAAGCCGCTCGAGGTCGTCGGCCCCGAGCTGCTGCGCGGCATCAGCGTCGTGCAGCGCGGACCGAGCCACGGCCCACTGGCTCTGAGCGAATGCGGCCCGGGCCTGCTCGAGGAGCGCCTCGCGCGTCGACACGCCGCGAGTCTGACATGCGAGATGTCAGCCCAACAGGGGCTCGCAATCGGTTCGTCAGGTTCCTGGTGCAACCCGCGGTGGCGGTGGCCCCGCGAGGGCCCGGCCTCGGCGGAGACGTCGTCGTCGGGAGTCGCTGTGCGGATCGCCGGAGCACCAGGGCTGTCCCTCCCCTAGCGTGTGGGCCGAGTCGCGGGTTCGCACCGGTCGGCGACGGGGGGTCGTCCATGTCGGTCAACGTTGCCCTGGGCGGAGGGGAAGTGCTCATCGAGCCGGTGCTCGATGTGGAGCTGGCCAACCGCTGCAACGCCGACTGCTACTTCTGTCCTCGCGACCAGACCCCTCACCAGGGGCTGATGACCGAAGAGGTCTTCGAGCAGACGTTGGCCCGTGCCGTGGAGTTCCGGGAGCAGCTGGCGGCACGCGGCAACATCACCGACATCATCGTGAGCCTGTGCGGCCTGGGCGAGCCGCTGGTGAACCCCCTCGCCCCGCAGTGCGCTCGGGCGGTGAAGGACGCAGGGTTCACCTGCGTGGTGTCATCGAACGCCTCGCTCCTCGACGAGCGGCGCGGGCAGGCGCTGCTCGAGGCCGGGGTCGACAGCGTCTGGTTGAACGTGGGCGACATCGGCGAGGCCTACGAGGAGGTCTACAAGCTCCCGTGGGCGCGCACCCGCGACAACGTGGTGCGCTTCGCCGAGATGTCCCAGGGCCGGTGCGACACCAACATCGTCCTGGTCGACTTCCGTCAGGACCCGTCCCACACCGAGGCGTTGAAGCGCTATTGGCGCGAGCAGGGCGTTCGCCGGTTCATGGAGTACGGCGTCAACAACCGGGGTGGCGCGCTCTTCGTCGACCACATGCAGTTCGACGCGCTCCCGCAGTCGCGCGAGGCCCGGCGCCTGGTCGACGAGCGGGGTGGACGGCTGGTGTGCGCCACCCCGTTCATCTACGTCTTCATCGGTTACGACGGCAACTACTACCTGTGCGCGGCGGACTGGAAGAAGGAGAAGTCGTTCGGCTCGGTGTTCGACCACGCCATCCTCGAGCTCTCACGCGGCAAGCTCGAGCACGTCCTCGCTCGCAGCGCGGTGTGCCGCACCTGCAACATCGATCCGCTGAACCACCTGGCGAGCGAGATGCGCGCCGCCGAGCTGTACGGGCTGAAGGGCTTCGACGCCGGTGCTCGGGCCGGCGAGATGGTGGCCAGCAGCCGGTCGATCGAGGAGTGCCTGGAGAAGCTGGTGCCGGGGGTCACCACCGACCTCCCCGACCTCCCAGACCTCCCGAACCCGCCCGTCGAGCCGCCGCCGCGCACGTACCTCCCGCTCCTCACCCCCAGAACCACTCGCTGAACGGCCGGCGGGCCAGCAGGTGGGCCCGGCTGCGCGTGGTGGCGGGGAACCAGGCGAGCTCGCGGCCGGCCCCGTGCGGCGCCTCGGCCGACCGGCACCGCACGCCGCGCAGCCCGCTGGAACGCACGGCCGCTCCGATCTCCTGGCACGTCTCGTGCCCCACCGTCTCGCCGGCGTCGTCGAGGGGATAGGTCGCCGGCAGGCCCGCCGCCGCCACGCCGTCGGGGCTGTGCACGTCGGCCACCGTCTGGCGGTCGGGGAGGGTGGCGGCGGCCAGGTGCGGACCGGCGTCGTCGTCGAGGTCCTCCGGTTCGTAGGGCCAGCCGGCGATGAACCGGTCGAGGTTGAGGCGGGCGGTGACGACGTCCTCGTTGAGGTAGAGCGTCCGCCACGACTGCGGAGGGTTCCACCGCCCGCCCGCGACCTTCGCGAAGGAGTCGTCGAGCGGGTCGTCCCAGGCCGCCTCACAGATCCGGTACCACACGTGGCGGTTCGGGAGCTGCTCGTGGATCACGCGTGGGCGTCGGTGAAGGCGAACATCTGGCGGGTGAGCCGCAGCGCCTCGTGGCTGTGGCCGGCCGAGACGAGCTCCACGAGGCTCGACTGGCCGAGGCGATCGGCCCGGCGGCGGACCACGGCCGGGATCCGCTCTCGTTTGAGGTAGCGCTCGAGCAGGTCGGTCACGGCCTCGACGTCGGCCACCTGCTCCGCCCGGTCGGGCGGCACGCCGTCGCGGAGCCACTTCGACACCGCCTGGCGGGAGACACCGAAGAGCGCCCCGAGCTCGGCGCGTGACAGCATCCACAGGCGCATGACGCGCTCCAGCCGTCGACCGCTGAGCCGGCGCTCGAGCTCGTCGGCCAGCTGCGCGACCCACCTGTCGTCGTGCTCGGCGAGCAACCGTGCGGCTGCCTCGCGCGGACGTGGCACGGTCATGGCGGCTCCTCCTGGGCTCTGCTTCGCACGCTCCGTACGGCAACCATCGCGCAACCGCAACCGGACCGCAACCTTCGCACGGCATCGATGGGGACACCGTGGATTCCGCCAACGGTTTTCTGCGGTTTCCGGTTGCAGTACGAACGCGTGCGCGCTACGGTGGCGGCATGTCGGAGGGGGCGGCCAGGTCGGTCGTGGAGGGGTTGGCGAGGGCGATCGACGAGCTCGAGCTGCCCGCCCACGGGGAGACCATCGCCCAGGCGCGGCACCTCGCCGACCTCCTGCAGGCGAGGATCGCCGAGGCCGAGGCGGAGTGGAACGCCCGGGGCTGCCCGGAGGTGGAGGGTTTCTCCAACCTCGTGGCCTTCGAACGTCACCGGTGCGGGCTGACCCTCACCGATGCTCGCCGGGCCGAGCGCCGGGCGAGGCGGCTCACCGCCTGGCCGCTGCTCGCTCGAGCGTGGCGGGCCGGCTGCATCACCGGCACCCAGGTCGAGCTGGTGTGCGCCGTGGTGCCCGATCGTCACGTGGAACGCCTCGGCACCGACGTGGCCGGGTTGGTCGACGAGATCGAGCCGTTGTCGGCCTTGGCCACCAAGCAGGCGCTCGAGCGCCGGGTGGCTGTCGCCGACGCGCACGCCGAGAGGGAGGCGGTCGAGGAGGGGCGCGAGCCGCCGGTCACGCCACCGCCGGATCGAGAGCTGTCCGCGTCGAGGTCCATCGACGACGCGCTGTTCGTGCAGGGCCACGTCGATCGCGACGGCGCCGCCTACGTCGAGAAGGCGTTGGCCGCCGCGGCCCGGCCCGATGGCCCCGGCGAGCGGCGCAGCCCCAAGGAACGCCGCGCCGACGCGCTGGTCGACATCTGCCGCGCCTACCTCGAGTCGCTGGAGAACCCCGACGGGAAGCGCAGCACCGAACGGCTCACCATCTGCGCCGACATCGTCACGCTGTACCGGGCGTGGCTGCGCGGGGCCGGGGTGCGTACCGCCGATGAGCTCGAGGACTTCTTCGAGGACCACCCCGACCTGGGCGCGCTCGACCGGGGCCTCTTCCTCGACGCCTTCGACCACACCACCGGCACCGCTCGCACTCTCGACGGCAGCCCCGTCACCGACGCCCTGGTCGCCGCCGTCGCCGCCGCCGGGGCCATGGAGCTGCTGCTCAGCGCCGAGGGGCGGATCCTCCACCTGGGGCGCACCGTCCGGCTGTTCTCCCAGGCCCAGCGCCGCGCCATCCTCGCCCGCGACCAGGGCTGTCGCAGCCCCGGGTGCGCCGCACCCGTCGAACGGTGCGACGTCCACCACGTCACCCCGTGGGAGGCTGGCGGGCGAACCGACATCACCAACGGCGTGGCCAAGTGCCGGCGCTGCCACCTCGACCACCATCGGCGCGGCATCCGCGACCACCTCGACGCCGACGGCACCTACACCCTCGTGGCCCCCGACGGAACGAGACGGGTCACCCGGCCACCGGGGTGGAGCGAACCACGTGCCTGCCTTCCGCTGGCCACCACCTCCCGGGCCGCTCCCGAAGCGGTCCACGGCGCCCCGGTGTTCGGCCGCCGCTGCGGCTGCAGCTGCTCAGCCCACCCCGACCCGGTGGAACGAGCCGAGATGGAGGAGGCGAGGCGGCTCGTGCTCGAACGCATCCGCCAGCTCCAGCTCGAACGCGGCGCCTGAGCACCGGACCCGACGGCCGGCGACCGTCGACCGTCGGCGTCGTCGCTCACATGAGCGGAGCCCTCCTCAGGTCTGCGCGCTCATCAGGCCTGCACTCGGTGGAGCGTGTTCTCGTCGGTGTGGTTCATCGGCAGGGGCAGGGCGGCCACGTCGACGATGGTGTTCTCGGTGTAGGACCACGAGTCGGGGCCGTGCACGGTGATGGTGCACTGGTAGGCCGTGGTCTTGGCCACCTGGTCGAGGTGGATGTTCGACAGCACGCCGTAGGTCTGCGATCCGAGGGTGGCCTGCAGCACCAAGCTCGTGGCGTCGGCCTTGGCGGCGCCACCGGCGATCAGGGTCGAGCCCCGCGGCACCATGAAGCAGCGCATGACCTGCTCGTTGGCGGCGTCCCAGAGCCAGTAGCCGACCTCGGTGTGGAACGGCTCGTCCTCGCCGTCGCGCCACGCCGACATGCGGTAGTCGAGCCCGTAGAGGACCTGCTTGCCGTTCTCGACCGGTCCGAACGGGTTCATGACGACCCGCTCGCGGTACGGCGTCTCGCCGACCTGCCCCTCGGCGTTGTGGTACGAGACGTCGAGGCCCTTGGTGCCCTCCCACGTGCCCGCGAGGGCGGCGAGGGGGCCGAGGTCGGCGGGGTCGGGAGCGGGCATCGGGGTCCTCCGGGTGGTGGCGGCCGGGTGGCCGGGTGGTGCGGCACAGTACGCGGAGGGTCGTGCGGCGTCGAACGTCCGTAGGCTGGCCGCATGGAGAACCAGCCGCTGATGCCCTACCGCCGCCTGGGCCGCTCGGGCCTGCAGGTGAGCGCGCTGTCGTTCGGTTCGTGGGTGACCTTCGGCGGCCAGCTCGACACGGGGCTGGCCCGCGACTGCCTGGCCGCGGCACACGACGGCGGGGTCAACTACTTCGACACCGCCGAGTCGTACGGCGCCGGCGAGTCCGAGGCCATCATGGGCAAGGCCATCGCCGAGCTCGGCTGGCCGCGGTGGAGCTTCGTCATCAGCACCAAGCTCTTCTGGGGCCTCCACGACGCCCCGAACATGCGCAACACCCTCAACCGCAAGTACCTCCTGCAGGCCATCGAGGGGAGCCTCGAGCGGCTGGGCCTCGACTTCGTCGACCTGGTGCTCTGCCACCGGCCCGACCCGGAGACCCCGGTCGAGGAGACGGTGTGGGCGATGCACGACATCGTCGAGCGGGGCCACGCCCTGTACTGGGGCACGTCGGAGTGGTCGGCCGACGACATCCGCGCCGCGTGGGAGATCGCCGAGCGCCACCACCTCCGCAAGCCGGTGGCCGAGCAGGCGCAGTACAACCTGTTCGAGCGGCGGCGGGTCGAGGCCGAGTACCGCCGGCTCTACGAGGAGATCGGCATCGGCCTCACCACTTGGAGCCCGCTGGCGTCGGGCCTGCTCACCGGCAAGTACCTCGACGGCGTCCCGGACGGCAGCCGGGCCTCGCTGCCGGGCTACGAGGGGCTGGCCGCCATGCTCACCGACCCGGCCCGCAACGACGACGTCCGCCGCCTGCGGGGGGTGGCCGACGAGCTCGGTTGCACGCTGTCGCAGCTGGCCATCGCCTGGTGCGCGGCCAACCCCAACGTCTCGACGGTGATCACGGGCGCCAGCCGGGTGGAGCAGGTCGAGGAGAACCTCGCCGCCCTGGAGGTCCTCGACGCGCTCGACCTCGACATGCTCGACCGCATCGACGCCGCCCTCACCGGATGAGCTCCATCGGCTCGCTCTGCGTGTACTGCGGCTCGTCGACCGGCCGCGACCCCGTGCACCGCGCCACCGCCGACGCGCTCGGCCGCCTGCTCGCCGCCCAGGGTGTGCGTCTCGTGTACGGAGGCGGAGCGGTGGGCCTGATGGGTGTGGTGGCCGACGCGGTCATGGCCGCCGGCGGCGAGGTCCTCGGGGTGATCCCCAAGGGGCTGTTCTCCGCCGAGGTCGGCCACACCGGCATCACCGAGCTGGTCGAGGTGTCGTCCATGCACGAGCGCAAGCAGCGCATGGCCGAGGAGGCCGACGCCTTCCTTGCGCTGCCCGGCGGCCTGGGCACCCTCGAGGAGCTGGCCGAGATCACCACGTGGGCCCAGCTCGGCATCCACGCCAAGCCGGTCGGGGTGCTCGACGTCGACGGGTTCTGGGAGCCGCTGCTGGCCTTCCTCGACCAGGCGGTGGAGGCGGGCTTCCTCCGGCCCCGCAACCGGGAGCTCGTGGTGCGGGTGACCGACGTCGACGACGTGCTGACGGTGCTCGGCGGCCACCGTGCCCCGCCCAACGCCCCGTTGCTCGACCTCGACGAGAGCTGACCGCACCGGCATCGGGCCCGATGCGGGATCGGGCGGCGCCGCGGGCGAGAATCGGGCGATGGAGCGCTGCGACGTCGCCGTGATCGGAGCCGGGCCGGGCGGGGCGGCGGCCGCCACGTGGCTGGCGCGCGGCGGCGCCGACGTGGTGGTGTTCGAGAAGGCCGGTCGGGGCCGCGACAAGAGCTGCGGCGACGGCCTCACCCCCCGGGCGATCGCCGAGATCCGCCGCCTCGGCCTCGACATCTCCCGGTTCCACCGCATCGACGGGCTGCGGGTGCAGGCGGGCCGCACGGTGCGCGAGGTGCGCTGGCCCGACGGGCCCTTCCCGCCGGTCGGGGCGGTGGCGCCGCGGGCCGAGTTCGACGCCATGGTGATGCAGGCCGCGGTCGACGCCGGCGCCGAGCTGAGGGAGCGGGCTGCGGCCGAGCCCCTGCTGGAGGGCGACCGGGTGGTCGGGGTGCGGGCGGGCGCCGACGAGGTGCGCGCCGACCTGGTGGTGATCGCCGCGGGGGCCGGCTCCGCCGCGGCGCGGCTGGTCGGGGCGACCCGGGTGGAGGGGTCGCCGTTCGGCCTGGCGATCCGGGCCTACGCCCCCTCGGAACGGGCCGACGACCGCTACATGGAGGCCTGCCTCACCGTCGAGGGGCCCGACGGCTCCATCGTGCCGGGCTACGGCTGGGTGTTCCCGGCGGGCGACGGGATCGTGAACATCGGCGTCGGCGCCCTGTCGACGATGCGCAACTTCACCGGCCTGAACCTCAACACCATGCTCGACGCCTACGCCGCCCAGGTCGGCGTGTCGTGGCAGCTGGGGCCCTTCACCGACCGGCCCCGTGCGTGGCGCCTGCCGATGCACGTCGGTCGCCGCAGCGGCCACGGCTGGCTGGCGGTGGGCGACGCCGCCGGACTGGTGAACCCGTTCAACGGCGAAGGGATCGACTACGCGCTGGAGTCGGGCCGCCTGGCGGCCGAGGCGTTCCTCGAGCTGCCCAACACCGCGCCCGCTCGCTACGAGGCCGTGCTGGCCCACGACTACGACCCGTTCTTCGCCACCGCCCGCCGCTTCGCCTGGGTCATCGGCCGGCCCCGCCTGCTGCGGGCCCTGCTCGCCCTCGCCCTGTCGACCGGGTTCACCATGGAGCTGGTGCTCGACATCATGGCCAACCTCGTCGACGAGCAGCACCCCGGGCTGGCCGGGCGCCTGCTCGACGTCGGCGGCCGCGCCCTCGCGGTGGCCGACCCCGTGCTCGTGCGCAGCTGAAGGGGTAGGTCTCCTCGGTCGCGCCCGCGAACCCGCGGAGGTACCGCATGGCGACGAAGCTCACCGAACCCGACCGGACGACCGAGCTCCAGAAGCTCGACGCCTACTGGCGGGCGGCCAACTACCTCACGGTCGGGCAGATCTACCTGCGGGACAACCCGCTGCTGCGCGAGCCGCTGCGCCCCGAGCACGTCAAGCCCCGTCTGCTCGGGCACTGGGGCACCTCGCCCGGCCTCAACCTCGTCTACGCCCACCTCAACCGGGTGATCGCCGAGCGCGACCTCGACGTGCTGTTCGTCTGCGGACCGGGCCACGGCGGTCCGGCGGTGGTCGCCAACGTCTACCTGGAGGGCACCTACAGCGAGGTGTACCCCGACGTGAGCCGGGACGAGGAGGGCCTGCGCCTGCTGTTCCGCCAGTTCTCGACGCCGGGTGGCATCCCGAGCCACGTCAGCGTGCCCGTCCCCGGCTCGATCCACGAGGGCGGCGAGCTGGGCTACGCGCTGGTGCACGCCACGGGCGCCGCCTTCGACGCACCCGAGCGCATCGTGGCCTGTGTCATCGGCGACGGGGAGGCCGAGACCGGGCCGCTCGAGGGCTCGTGGAAGGGCATCGAGTTCCTGAACCCGGTGCGCGACGGCGCCGTGTTGCCGATCCTGCACCTCAACGGGGCCAAGATCTCAGGGCCCACCGTCCTCGGGCGCACGCCCGACGAGCGCATCGGCGAGCTGCTGCGGGGCCACGGCTACGAGCCGCTGTTCGTCGAGGGCGACGACCCGGCCACGGTGCACGCCGAGCTGGCCCGGACCTTCGACGCGGCGTTCGACGAGATCGCTCGCCGCCAGCAGCAGGCCCGCCGCTCGGGCGACGGCACGTTCCGGGCGGGCTGGCCGGCGGTCGTGCTGCGCACGCCGAAGGGCTGGACCGGACCCGACGTCGTCGACGGCGAGCCGGTGGAGGGCACGTTCCGCTCCCACCAGGTGCCGGTCGGCGACGTGCGCACGAACCCCGACCACCTCCGGATCCTCGAGGAGTGGATGCGCGGCTACCGGCCCGAGGAGCTCTTCGACGACGACGGCCGGCTCGTCCCCGAGCTGGCGGAGCTGGTCCCGCCCGACGAGCGGCGCATGGGTGCCAACCCGGCGGCCAACGGCGGGCGCCTGCGGGTGGCGCTCGACCTGCCGGACTTCGCCGGCTACGCCGTCGAGGTGCCAGCCCAGGGCCAGCGGCGGGTGGAGTCCACGCGCCGGCTGGGGGAGTGGCTCCGCGACGTCTTCACGGCCAACGCCGACGACGCCAACTTCCGGGTGTTCTGCCCCGACGAGACCAACTCGAACCGCCTGACGCCGGTGTTCGAGGTGGAGAACCGCACGTGGACCCTGCCCGCCCACGACGGCGACGACCACCTGGCGCCCGACGGGCGGGTGATGGAGGTCCTCTCCGAGCACCTCTGCCACGGCTGGCTCGAGGGCTACACCCTGACCGGTCGCCACGGGCTGTTCGCCACCTACGAGGCGTTCGCCATGGTGTCGGCGTCGATGACCGTGCAGCACTCGAAGTGGCTGGACGGCGCCACCGAGCTCGGGTGGCGACGGCCGGTCCCGTCGCTCAACGTGCTGCTCACCTCCACCTGCTGGCGCAACGACCACAACGGCTTCAGCCACCAGGGGCCCGGCCTGATCGACACGGTCGTGTCGAAGAAGCCGTCGGTGTCGCGGGTGTACCTGCCGCCGGACGCCAACTGCCTGCTGTCGGTGGCCGACCACTGCCTCCGGTCCACGGACTACGTGAACCTGATCGTGATCGACAAGCAGCCGCACCTGCAGTGGCTCGACATGCAGGCGGCGCGCCGCCACTGCACCCAGGGCTACGGCCGCTGGGGATGGGTGGAGACCCACGGGGGCGAGGACCCCGACGTGGTGCTGGCCTGCGCCGGTGACGTGGTGACGATGGAGGCGGTGGCCGCCGCCTCGCTGCTGCGGCAGTGGTGCCCCGAGCTGCGGGTCCGGTTCGTGAACGTCGTCGACCTGATGACGCTCCTGCCGGCGAACGACCACCCCCACGGCATGGACCAGCTGGCCTTCGACACCCTCTTCACGCCGGACCGGCACGTGATCTTCGCCTTCCACGGCTACCCCCGGGAGGTGCACTTCCTCATCCACGGCCAGGGCGACACCGACCGGTTCCACGTGCGGGGCTACGAGGAGGAGGGCACCACGACCACGCCGTTCGACATGGTCGTGCTGAACCGGGTGAGCCGGTTCCACCTGTGCCTCGAGGCGATGCGCCGCTCCCGGCGCGACGTCGCCGGGTTCGACGAGCTGTCCGAGCAGTGCCGCACCGCGCTGGCCCGCCACGAGATCTACATCCGTGAGAACCTGGAGGACATGCCCGAGGTGCGCGACTGGACGTTGGACTGACGGGGCCGGCGCGGGTGGACGTCCTCGTCGTCAACGTGGGGTCGAGCACGGTCAAGGTCCAGGTCGTCGACCCTCACGACCGCCGCACCTTCGACATCGAGCTGCCCACCCCGGTCGACCCGGCCGAGCTCGACGAGCTGATCGGGCGATTCGGCTCGGTCGGCGCCATCGGGCACCGCATCGTGCACGGCGGGGCCGACCACACCGAGCCGGAGCTGGTCACCGACGAGCTGCTCGACGAGCTCGACGTGGTGGCCCGCCTGGCGCCGCTGCACGACCCGCCGGCGCTGGAGGTGGTGCGCCTCGTGCAGCGCCTGCACCCCGAGCTGCCCGCCGTGGCCTGCTACGACACCGCCTTCCACGCCACCCTGCCGCCCGCCGCGCGCCACTACGCGGTGCCGATCGAGTGGGAGCAGCGGTTCGGGCTGCGCAAGTTCGGCTTCCACGGCCTGAGCCACCGCTACGCCAGCCACCGCGCCGCCGAGGTGGTGGGCCGGCGGGTGGAGGAGCTGAAGGTGGTGACCTGCCACCTCGGCGCGGGCGCGTCGCTCGCCGCGGTCGACGGGGGCCGCTGCGTCGACACCACCATGGGCTTCACGCCGCTGGCCGGCCTGGTGATGGCCACCCGCTCGGGCGACGTCGACCCCGGAGCGCTGCTGTGGCTGCAGCAGGAGGCCGGCCTCGACGCCGCCGCCGTGGAGGACCAGCTGTGGCACCGGTCCGGCCTGGCCGGGCTGTCGGGTCGCTCCGGCGACCTGCGCGCGGTGCTCGCCGGCATCGACGAGGGCGACGAGCGGTGCCGGCTGGCGCTCGACGTCTACGTCCATCGGCTCCGGTCGGCCATCGCCGGCATGGTGGCGGCCCTCGGGCAGCTCGACGTGGTCGTCTTCACCGGGGGCGTGGGGGAGCGCTCGGCGCTCGTGCGGGCCGAGGCGGTCGCCGGGCTCGCCTTCCTCGGCCTGGAGCTCGACCGCCGGGCCAACGAGGCGGTGGGTCCGGAGCTCGACGGCGACCTCTCCGGCCCGGGCGCCACGGTCTCGACCGTCGTCGTGCATGCCCGCGAGGACGTCGAGATCGCCCGTCAGGTGCGGTCGGTCGTCGGCTAACGATCATGACGCCCGTGTGACAGCGGCGCGGGTGGCGATGTGCCGCGCCGAGCGGCACGTCGTGACGTGTGGTGACGCCAGGTGGCCTCTCGGCGCGTGCTCTCCGGCACGTCGGGCGTCATGCGCGTCGCCGGGCCGGTGCGCTACATTGCGAAACCGTTACGGTCTGCTCCGGTCGACACGGTCGCCGAGCGGCCCGAGCTCTCCCGCCCGCCCCCCACCCAGGAGCGACCCCGCATGCCCCGAGCCGGCCGCCGACCCCACGCCGCCCTCGCCGTGGTGGCGGGCGTGGTGATCGCCGTCGTGGCGCTGCTGCCGGGCTCTCGGGCCTCGGCCGACACCGCCGCCGACCAGCGGGAGGTGAAGCGCAAGCGGGCCGAGGTCGCCAGCCAGATCGACACCCTGAAGGCCACCGACACCCAGCTCGACTCCGCCCTCGCCGACCTGCAGGCCAACGTCCGGGCCACCCAGGCGGCCATGGCCGACGCCCAGGCCGACGTCGACGCGGCCACCGACCGCGCCCGGCAGGCCGAACGCCAGGCGGCCGAGACCCAGGCCCGCATCGACCAGCTCCGCGGCCAGGTCGTGCAGGCCGCCGTCGACGCCTACGTCGAGCCCAAGGGCGACCAGGCCCTCGACATGTTCGAGGAGCGCTCGGCCAACGACGCCAGCGCCAAGCAGGCGCTCATCGACGTCACCAGCGGGGCCAAGCTCGACGTGGTCGACGAGTTCCGCAACGCCAAGCAGCAGCTCGAAGAGCAGCAGGCCGAGGCCGACGCGGCGCGGGCCGAGGCCGAGCAGCGCCGTGACGCCCTCGCCGAGAAGAAGGCGGGCTACGACACGGCGCTGGCCCAGCAACAGCAGGTCGCCGACCAGGTCAGCGCCCGCATCGACGACAAGCTGGCCGAGTCCCAGGCGCTGGCCACGCTGGACTCGAAGCTCTCCGACCAGCTGGCCCGCGAGCAGGCGGCGTTGGCGCAGAAGCTCCGCGCGGCACGCGGGTCGAGCGGTGGCGGTGGCGGTGGCGGCGGGCGTGGCAGCGCCTCGATCAGCGTGAGCCGGCCGGGGCTGTCGAGCGTCGGTGGCATCACGGTGGCCTCGTCGATCGCCGGCCAGCTCCAGTCGTTGCTCAACGCCGCCTCGGCGGCGGGCTACGACCTCGGTGGCAGCGGGTGGCGCGACTCGAGCGGCCAGATCGCCCTGCGCCGGCAGAACTGCGGCAGCAGCGACTACGCCGTCTACCAGATGTCGCCCGAGCAGTGCTCGCCGCCGACGGCGATCCCGGGCCGGTCCAAGCACGAGCAGGGCCTGGCCATCGACTTCACCATCGGCGGTCACACCCTGCGCACCTCCGACGGCGCCTACCAGTGGATGGTCGGCAACGCCGGCAGCTACGGCTTCGTGAACCTGCCGGGCGAGCCCTGGCACTGGTCGGTCGGCGGCGGCTGAACGCGCCCGGTCGCCCGAGCCGCTCGGGCGAGGTGGTGGCGGCGCGGGCGCGGCGCGGCCATCATGCGCGCGCCCAGGGGACGTCCGTCGGCGTCGCGGGCTGCGCCGAGAGCGGGAGAGGGCCCATGGCGAGCGCCCACGAGATCCGAGACGCGCAGCGAGCGACCTGGGCCGGGCTCTCCGGCGGTTGGGAGAAGTGGGACTCGATCATCATGGGCCAGCTCGCTCCGGTGGGTGCGGCGATGATCGAACGCCTCGGCATCGCCGACGACCAGCGCCACCTCGACATCGCCGCCGGCACGGGTGAGCCCGGCCTGACCGTGGCCCGGCTCGCGCCGGCGGGGCGCGTGGTGCTGACCGACCTCGTCCCCGAGATGCTCGACGTGGCCGCCCGGCGAGCCCGAGCGCTGGGGATCGCCAACGTCGAGACGCAGGTGTGCAGCGCCGACGAGCTGCCCTTCGGTGACGCCACCTTCGACAGCGTGTCCGTGCGCTTCGGGTACATGTTCTTCCCCGACGTGGCCAAGGTGACCGCCGAGCTCGCTCGCGTGCTGCAGCCCGGCGGACGCCTGTGCGCGGCGGTGTGGGTCGAGCCCGACGAGAACCCCTGGACGTCGATCCTCATGCAGGCGATCGGCACGGAGGTCACCCTGCCGGCCCCCGAGCCGGACAGCCCCACCATGTTCCGATGGGCCGCACCCGGATCGGTCAGCGCCCTCTTCGAGGCGGCCGGGCTGCGCGACGTCGCCGAGTGGGAGGTGGGCGTCGAGCTCGTCACCCGATCGGCCGAGGAGTACTGGGAGATGATGAGCGAGCACGTCTCTCTCGCCGTCGCCGCGCTCGGGCGCCTCGACGAGCCGGCCCGGCAGCGGGTCCGGGCGACCGCCGTCGCCCAGGTGGCGGCCTTCGAGCACGACGGCGAGGTGCGGGTTCCCGGTCTGGCCCGGTGCATCGTCGGCACCAAGCCCGAGCCGGGCGGTGCACCCGGGGCATGACCGGTCCCCGATGGGATCGGCCGCGTCGGGAGTTCGGTAGGGTCGCCTCGACACACGAGGGGGACCCATGACCGACTCACCAGTCGCCGTCGTCACCGGTGCCAGCCGGGGCATCGGCCGGGCCGGCGCCCTGGCGCTGGCCGACGCCGGCTTCGACGTGGCCATCAGCGCCCGCACCGTCAAGGAGGGCCAGGGCGTCGCCGAGCCCAACTCCGTGCGGGAGGAGCGCACCCTCAGCGTGCCGGGGAGCCTCGAGCGCACGGCCGAGGAGATCGAGGCGCGGGGGCAGCGGGCGCTCGTCGTGCCGATGGACCTGCTCGACCGCGAGGCGGTGCTCGAGCTCCCGGCGACGGTGCTGCGGGAGTGGGGCCGCATCGACGTGCTGTTCAACAACGCCATCTACCGCGGTGTCGGCACCCTCGACCGCATCGCCGACCTCACGCCCGAGTCGATGACGGCGATGTTCACCGGGAACTTCATCCATCAGGTGCTGCTGATCCAGGCGGTGCTGCCGCACATGCTCGAGCGGGGCCGCGGCATCGTGATCGACATGGTGTCGGGGTCGGCGCGCCACGACCCGCCCGGCCCTCCGGGGGAGGGCGGCTGGGGGATCCTCTACTCCGCGTCGAAGGCGGCGTTCGGGCGGGTCGCGGGCGGCGTCAACGCCGAGCACCGGGCGGCGGGCGTCAAGGCGTTCAACGTCGACCCGGGCAACGTCATCACCGAAGCCCGCAAGGCCGCCAAGCCCGACGACGACTACGAGGCGGGGTTCGGCAGCGCCCCCGCCGAGGCCACCGGCAAGGTGGTGGCGTGGCTGGCGACCGATCCGGGCGCGGACCGGTTCCTGGGCAAGTGGATCTTCGCCCCCAAGCTGTGCTCGGACCTCGGGCTGCTGCCTGGCTGGTCGATGGAGGGCAGCGGCTGATGGCCGACCTCGACCTGCAGCAGCTGGCCGATCGGTTGGCGATCCGCGACCTGGTCGACGGCTACGCCCGCGCCGTCGACCAGCCCGACGGGCAGGCGGCGGCAGCGCTGTTCACGCCTGACGGCGTGCTGCGCATCTTCGAGCGGGGCACGCCCGCGCCGGTGCGCGAGCGCGAGGGGCGCGAGCAGATCGCCAGCGCCATGGAGGGCCTGCGCCGCTACGACACCACCCTGCACGTGGTGGCCAACCACTACGCCGACATCGACGGCGACACGGCCACGGGTGAGACCTACTGCCTGGCCCACCACGTCCGCGACGTCGAGGGCCAGGGCGACATGGACTTCGTCATGGCCATCCGCTACCTCGACCGCTTCCGCCGCACCGACGAGGGCTGGCGCATCGAGCGGCGCGAGCTGCAGGTCGAGTTCACCGAGGACCGCCCCGTCACCGGCCCCTGAGCCACGCCGCCCGGCGAGCGAGAGGGCTCAGTGGCGCTTCACCCCGCCGTACTTCATGCGGGTGTCGTGCATCGACGCCGGGCGGGCGTCGTCGTCGTTGATGGCGGCGTCGACCACCTCGCCCACGAAGAGGGTGTGGCTGCCCAGGTCGAGCTCGTGGCGGACCTCGCAGTCGACCCAGGCGATGGCCTCCTCGAACACCGGGGCACCGGTGGTGGCCGCCCGCACCGCCCGCCCGTTGAGCGTCGACCCCTCGTCGGTCGCGGGCTTGGAGAACTTCACGAACACCTTGGTGTCGTCGGCGTCCCAGAGGTTCACGGTGAAGGAGCGGCCGGCGGTGATGAGGCGATGGGTCACGGCGGAGTTGTCCACGCCGATCCCGACGAGCACCGGCTCCATCGACAGCTGGGTGATCCAGCTGGTGGTCATGGCGTTGCGCTCGTCGCCGGCCCTGGAGCCGACGAGGGCCAGGGCGTTCGGGATCTTCCAGGTGACCCGGTTGAGCAGCTCGTCGTCGATGGCCATGCCGTCGAGCCTACGGCCACCCCGTCTCACCCTTCTCGCCCGCGGAGCGCTCGCCGCGGCGTGCGTCTCGCGGGCGGTCTCCCGAGAGCGTCAGGCGCCCCGGAGCGTGGGGATCGACGAGGTGTCGGCGATCTGCAGGGCGAGGGCGGCGAGCTGGGCGCCGGACTCCTCGGTCCGGGAGGTGTCGGCCTCGGGCTGGGTGGCCTTCATGCGGGCCAGCGCGCCCTCGACGATGACCGCCAGCTTGAACACGGCGAGCACCCGGTAGACGTCGATGTCGCGGATCGAGCGGCCGCTCGTGGCCTCGTAGCGGGCGAGGATGCCGTCGACGCCCGGGAACCCCGGGTTCAGCCGGTGGGGCTGCGGGCTGCGGTTGCGCCACATCAGCTCGCCGGCCTCGCCCCAGTAGACCGCCACCATGCCCACGTCGGTGAGCGGGTCGCCGAGGGTGGACATCTCCCAGTCGAGCACGGCCACCATGCGGGTCGGGTCGTCGCGGCTCCACATGGTGTTGTTGAAGCTGTAGTCGCCGTGGACGACCGACGAGGCGGTGTGCTCGGGCACCGAGCGCTCGAGCCGGCGGGCGACCTCGTCGATCTCCGGCAGCACCCGTTGCTGGGCCGCCTCCCACTGCTTCTTCCACCGGCCGATCTGGCGCTGCAGGAAGCCCTCGGGTCGGCCCAGGTCGCCGAGACCGACCGCCTCGTAGTCGACAGCGTGCAGCCGGGCCAGCACGTCGATGAGCTCGTCGGCGGCCGCCGCGGCCTGGGCCTCGGTGAGGCCCTCGACGGCGTCGGCGTCGGCGTAGACCACACCGTCGACGAAGCGCATCAGGTAGAAGGGGGCACCGATCACCTCGGCGTCGTCGCACATGGCCACGGTGGTGGGCACGGGGACGTCGCTGCGGCCGAGGCCCTGCTGCACCCGGTACTCGCGGCCCATGTCGTTGGCCGTCGCCAGCAGGCGGCCCATCGGTGGGCGGCGCAGCACCCAGTCGTTGGCGTCGTCGCGGACCCGGAAGGTGAGGTTCGACGCCCCGCCCGAGAGGTGGGTGACGGTGAGCCGCCCCGACGCCCCGGGGACGTTGGCCGCCACCCAGGCGCCCAGGGCCTCGACCGGGACGGCCTCGGCGATCTGCTCGGGCTTCATGCGACGGGGGCGCTGGCCACGATGGGATCGGGGTGGTCGACCACGCAGCGGCTCCCGCTCCAGATCGACACCATGCAGCGGTTGCAGTGGATGCAGTTGCCCTCGCTCTGGGTGCCCTCCCGCATGCGGTTGATGAGGTCGGGCTCGCGCAGGACGGCCCGGCCCATGGCGACGAACTGGAAGCCGTCGGCCATGGCCTGCTGCACGGTGGAGAGGTTGTTGACGCCGCCGAGGAAGATCAGGGGCAGGTCGACCGCGTCGCGCACCATGAGCGCCTTGGGTCGGAAGTAGGCCTCCTCGAACGGGTACGACGGCATGAACCTGGCGCCGAGGAGCTTGAAGCCGAGCCGGCCGATCGGCGGCATGGCCTTGGCGAAGTCCTCGCGGGGCGCGTCGCCCCGGAACAGGTAGATGGGGTTGGCCAGCGACGAGCCGCCGGTCATCTCGATGGCGTCGAGGTGGCCGTCGGCCTCGAGCATGCGGGCGAACTCGACGCTCTCGGGCACGTCGAAGCCGCCGGGGACGCCGTCGTCGAGGCTGATCTTGGCCGTGACCGCCATGTGCGCCGGCGCCGCGGCTCGCACCGCGGCCACGACCTGGCGGGGGAAGCGGGCCCGGTTCTCGAGGCTGCCGGCCCAGTCGTCCTTGCGCTTGTTGAACTTGGGGCTGAGGAACGACGAGAGCAGGTAGTTGTGGGCCAGGTGGATCTCGATGGAGTCGAACCCGGCGTCGGCCATGAGCTCGGCGCCGCGGGCGTAGTCCATCGTGACCCGCTCGATCTCGGCCTCGGTGATCGAGCGGGTGACCTTCATCGACAGCGGGTTGAACGACTTCGACGGGGCGAGCGACGGCACGCCGTTCTTGGCGGCGTTGGCCACCGGCCCGGCGTGGCCGATCTGGCCGGCGACGAGCGCGCCCTCCTCGTGCACGGTGTCGGTGAGCCGGCGCAGGCCGGGCACGGCCGACGGGCGCAGCCACATGCAGCCGTCGTCGGTGCGGCCCTCGGGGGCCACCGCCAGGTAGGCGACGGTGGTCATGCCCACGCCGCCGCGCACCGGGCGCAGGTGGTACTCGATCAGCTCGGGGGTGACGAGGCCGTCGGGGCTGACGCCCTCGAAGGTGGCGGCCTTGACGAAGCGGTTCTTCAGGGTGAGCGGGCCGAGCCGGGCGGGGGCGAAGGGATCGGGAGGCGTGAGGGGGGCGTCCATGGCGTGACCTACCAGAGCTCGTCGACGTAGGTGTCGGTGCCCACGACGGTGCGGAAGAAGGGGGCGACGAGGTGCACGTCGGCCAGCCCCGCCTCGGCCACCGCGTCGGTGTAGGCGCGCAGGCCGGGCAGCGAGGCGGTGACGTCGCCGTCGATGAAGAAGATCTGCACCAGCCGCTCCGGGCCGCCCGCCGGGGTGCCGAGGTCCATGGGCTGGTCGGCCGCCGGCGTGGCCACGGGGGTCCACGACGACGCGATCTCGATGCTCGACCCGGCCAGCAGCTCGGGCAGCTGGCGCTGCGACAGCTCGGCGTGCACGGCCCGCGCGTCGGTGCCCTCGCGGGCGTCGAACCAGGCGACGACGATGCCGTCGTAGGCCCGGTCGAGGGCCAGCTCGACGGGCACGGGGTCGGCGTCGCGGTAGGCGGCGCCGATGTGGTCGAACAGGTTGGTGTGGGTGTGGCGACGCTCGGCGAAGCCGCGGCCGTTCTGGTACAGCCACGCCACCTGGGTGGTGGCCCACTCGTTCCAGTCGTCGTGGTGGCCCGCCTCGATCCAGTAGATGGCGACGTAGGAGCCGGCGTCGGCGGGGTTGGCCACCGCGGTGTCGCCCTCGGGCCAGCGCAGGTCCTTCAGGCGGCGAGGGGCCACCCAGCGGCTGCCGGCCAGCTGGTAGGGGCCGATCATGCAGCCGGCGTAGAAGTGGTCGCGCTCGTACCACCGGTTGTAGGCGGCCTCGTACCCCGGGTTGGGGTCGACCATGGTGAGCAGCATGCTGCCGACCTTCACCGGGTAGTCGTCGACGCCGCCGACCTCGAGCGGATAGGCCATGGCTGGGTCCCCCTTGCTTGTCGTGGCGGGCCTGTCGAACCTAGCGCCCCCGACGGGGGCCACGGTCAGCCCCCGGCGTGGCCGACCACCGACACCCGGTGCATCAGGCGGTGGCCCTCGAAGTCGTTGAGGACCATGTGCATGGTGGCCCGGTTGTCCCACACGAGCAGGTCGCCGTCGGCCCAGCGGTGCCGGTAGGTGAAGGGCTCCTTCACCGAGTGGCGGCAGAGGAACTGCAGCACGGCGTCGCTCTCGTCGGGCGGCAGGCCGGCGATGTGGCGGGTGTAGGTGGGGTTCACGAACAGGCCCTTGGCGCCCGTCTCGGGGTGGGTGCGCACCACCGGGTGCAGCGATCGGCGGTCGGCGGCGATGGCGTCGGCGTACTGCTGCGGGGTGGCGCCTCCGAAGCGGAACCGCAGCTCGGTGGTGCGGCTCAGGTCGTGCACCGCGACCAGCCCCTCGAGGTACGCCTTCATGTTGGGCGAGAGGGCGTCGTAGGCCGCCGACGTGCTGGCGAACAGGGTGTCGCCGCCGACCTCGGGCAGCACCTCGGCGTGGGTGAGGGTGCCCATGGGCGGGTGGGGCAGGAACGACTCGTCGGTGTGCCACATGCTGGCGGTGTTGCCCTGGGCCGAGTCGAGCACGCTGACCTGCTCGTAGCCCGAGCCCAGGTTGGGGAAGAAGGCGTGGACCTCGATCTCGCCGAACGCCCGGCCGAGGGCCATGTGCTGGTCGGGCGTCAGGCCCGGCGCCGGGATCACGAGGACAGCGTGGTCGACCAGGGCCTGGTACAAGCCCTCGACCGTGCCGGCGTCGAGCCCGGCGGTGACGTCGAGCCCGTCGACCCGGGCTCCGAGGGCGCTGCCCAGCCGCGTGATCCGCATCCGAGAATGTTGACACGGTTCAGGGCCGCTCCTAGCTTCGCCGCGGCCCGGCCGCAGCGGCCGGGAACGGACGCACAGGGGGAACCGTGGGCAACCTGTTCGACTACCAGGGCAAGCGCGTCGTCGTCACCGGCGGCGCCACCGGCATCGGGGCGGCGCTGGTCGACCTGCTCAAGGAGCTGGGCGTCGAGCACCTCACCGTGCTCGACATCAAGCGGCCCGAGGTCGACGTCGACGCCTTCGTCGAGGTGGACCTGGCCGACAAGGGCTCGCTCGACGCCGCCGTGGCCCGCATCGAGGGGCCCGTGCACACGCTGTTCTCCAACGCCGGGGTGGCCGCCCGCTCGGGCCTGCGCACCTGCATGGCCGTCAACGTGGCCGCGTCCCGGCGCCTCACCGACTCGCTGCTCGACCGCATCCCCGCCGGCGGCAGCGTGGTGTTCACGGCCTCCATGGCGGGCAACGGCTGGCCCCAGCACCTCGAGGCCATCAACGGCCTGCTCGCCATCGAGGACTGGGACGAGTTCCTCGACGCGGCCGAGGCCACCGAGGCCGCGCAGGCCGACGTGTACCCCTTCTCCAAGGCGTGCATGCAGGTCTACGTGATGCGCGCCTCGTACGAGGCCATCCGGCGGGGCGTGCGGATCAACAGCATCTGCCCGGCGCCGGTCGACACCCCGCTCATGGTCGACTTCCGTCACGACATGGGCGACAAGGTCATCGACTGGAGCGTCGACGTGCAGGGCAACGGGCGCATGGCCGTGGCCTCCGACATCGCTCCGCCGCTGGCGTTCATGGGGTCCGACGCCGCTGCGTTCATCAACGGCGTGAACCTGCTGGTCGACTCCGGCTTCACCGCGGCGATGACCACGGGCCAGGCCGACTTCAGCGCCCTGGCCTGACGGGGCGCCGGCATGCCGGAGATGCACCCCGACGACGAGCTCCACCCGCCCACCAGCGACGACCCGGAGTGGACGGAGACCTGCTGGTTCACCTTCACCGTGCCGGAGCGGCGGCTGTCGGGGCAGCTCTACCCGTACTTCAAGCCCAACCAGGGCGTGGCGGCCGGCGGAGCCTTCTTCTGGGACGGCCACCACGAGCGCCCCGAGACCTGCGTGTACGCCAAGCAGTTCTGGCACCTGCCGCTGCCCTCCGACGCCCGCCTGACCGACCTCGAGCTGGCCAACGGCATCCGGTACCGCTGCCTGGAGCCGCAGCGGCAGTGGGCCATCGGCTACGACGACCCCGACGGCGGCGACGAGATCCACGTCGAGCTCACCGTCACCGGTGTGGTGCCGCCCAACCTGCTCGGCACCAGCCACGTCGACCAGGCGTGCCGCTACCAGGGCACCATCGTGCTGCACGGCGAGGAGATCGCCGTCGACTCGTTCGGGTTCCGTGACCGCTCGTGGGGTCCTCGGCCCCAGTACGGCCAGGGCATCCACGGCGGTGCGAGCGTGCGGGGCGGCTACAGCTACGCCACCGCGTCGGAGCGCGACGCCTTCCACACCATCACCATGGACTTCGGCACCGGGTGCGTCGCCATCCACGGCTACGTGCTGCGCGACGGCGAGTGGTCCAAGGTGGCGAGCGGCGGGCGCGAGGTCGTGGAGCGCGACGACGAGGGGTTCCCCGTGCGGGTGGTGGTCGACCTCGTCGACGAGCTCGGTCGGGAGACCCACGCCGAGGGCCGGCTGCACAACTCGATCGCCTTCCTCATCAACCCCAACCTGTTCACCATCAACGGCCTGACCGAATGGACGTTCGACGGGGTCACGGCGTGGGGCGAGGACCACGACAACCACAGCTTCCCCGACGCCCGCCGGCTGTTCCGCCAGGCCCGGGGCCAGTCGCTCTGGTAGCCCGCAGCTCCCGTCAGCCGCGGACGCCGACGGGCTCCGGCTCGACCGGAGGGACCGTCGGCCCGGACCGGGCCGCCGCCGGCAGCAGCAGGGAGGGCGCCGGCACCCGCCCGGTGAGGCGGGCCAGCGCGGCCTGCACGGTGATCACCACGGCGAGGATGGCGCCGGCGGCGAGGCTGTCGAGCCACCAGTGGTTGGCGGTGGCCACGATCACGAGGATCGTCAGCGCGGGGTGGGCCACGATCCACCAGCGCCACCGGCTGCGGCTCACCGTGATGACCCCGTAGGCGACGATCAGCGCCCAGGCCGCGTGCAGCGAGGGCATGGCCGACACCTGGTTGGAGATGCCCTGCCCGACTGGCCCGTACACCGACTGCCCGAAGGTGCGGGCGGCGTCGACGAAGCCGAGGTCCGGGTACATGCGCGGTGGGGCGACGGGCAGCCACTGGACCACCAGGCACACGGCGGTGACGGCGGCGACGGTGTTGCGCAGCGGCGGGTAGGCGCCGCGGTGGCGGAAGAAGAGCCAGACGAGGAACACGATCAGGGCCGGCACGTGCACGGTGGCGTAGAAGACGTTGGCCGCCTGCACGAGTGTGGGGTGCTGCAGGAACCACTGCTCGACGGCGGCCTCGTTGGCGATGTGCAGGGCCCGTTCGACGTCCCACACGGTGCGACCGTGCGCCATGCCCTCGGCCAGCTCGGTGGAACGGAGGCGCATCACCACCCGCCACACCGCGTAGAGGGTGAAGACGAGCGCCGCCTCCCGCGCCGCCGCTCCGGCGACGGCGGCGCGGCCCCGTGCCGGCCGCAGCGCCAGGCCCAGTCCGGCCAGCGCGGCGGCGACCACCACCGCCGGTTGCCACCCCAACCACATGGCCAGCAGTGTCCCACGTCGGCGGCGACCGGCGTCGGGGCGGGCCGTGTGCGGGGGCTCAGCCCGGGCGCCCGCCGCGGGAGAAGTCCTCCACCACGCGCTGCAGCAGGGTGCGCAGCAGCTCGATGTCGTGGTCGTCCCACTCCCGGAAGGCGTGGGCGGTGATCTCGTCGGTGGCGTCCCGGAAGCGCTCGTAGACCGTGCGCCCCTTCCGGGTGAGCGACACCACCCGCCCGCGGCCGTCGCTGGGGTCGGGCTTGGTGGTGACGTAGCCCTGGGCGGTGAGGGTGCGCAGCTCCCGGCTCACGAGCGGGGCCTCCGTGTCGGCCGCCTCGGCCAGGGCGGTGGCGCGGAGGGGACCGTGCTGGTGCAGGGCGCCGAGGATGCCGGCGGCCGCGTTGGTGAGGTCGACCCCGGACACCTCGGCCCGCAGGCGGGTGGCGCCGCGGCTGCGGCCGATGCGGCCGACCCGGCGCAGGGCGACGTCGATGTCGCGGAGGTCGTCCCGGCGGCTCACGGGCCCGAACCCTAGCGAAGCGACGTGACCAAGGTCCGTGTTGATGTAATTGGCAATGCAAAGTAGATTGGCTGGCGAGCAGCCGGCGCCGTGCCGGCCGGGCCGCACCGGGAGGGCTCCGTGACCACCGCCGTGACCGACAACGACCGCTACGTGGTGATCTCCACCGACAGCCACGCCGGCGGCAGCATGGAGCAGTACCGCGACTACCTCGACCCCGGGTTCCGCGAGGAGTTCGACGCCTGGCGGGAGAAGTACCGCAACCCGTTCCGCGACCTCCAGGACGACGGCCGCACCCGCAACTGGGACGACGAGCGGCGCATCTCCGAGCAGCGCACCGACGGCGTGGTGGCCGAGGTGACCTTCCCCAACACCGTGCCGCCGTTCTTCCCCACCGGCGCCCTGCTCACCCCGCCGCCCACGGCGGAGAACTACCGGCGACGGCTGGCGGGCATCCGGGCCCACAACCGCTGGATGGTCGACTGGGTCGGCGCGGCGCCCGAGCAGCGGGCCGGCGTGGCCCAGGTGTTCCTGAACGACCTCGACGAGGCGGTGAAGGACGTGGAGTTCGCCGCCGAGAACGGCCTGCGGGGCGGCATCCTGCTGCCGGCCGTCCCAGACGACGCCAAGCAGATCGAGCCGCTGTACTCGCCGGTGTACGACAAGCTGTGGGCCGCCTGCCAGGCCAACGACGTGATCGTGAACCAGCACTCCGGGGGCGGCTCGCCCAGCTACGGCAACTACTCGTCGGCCACCTTCATGTTCCTGGCCGAGACGACCTTCTACTCCAAGCGGGGCATGACCCACCTGGTGCTGAGCGGCGTGTTCGAGCGGTTCCCCGCCCTGAAGTACGTCCTGGCCGAGCAGGGCTGCGCGTGGGTGCCGCCGGTGCTCGAGTCGTGGGACACCTTCCACCGGGAGATGCGCGACACCGGCCGGGTGGGTGAGCTCGGCTTCCCTGCCGAGGAGGTGCTGCCCCTGTCGCCGAGCGAGTACGTGAAGCGCAACGTGTGGTTCGCCGCCAGCTTCCCCGGCAAGGGCGAGGTCGCCGCCGCCCGCGAGGTGCTGGGCACCGACCGGGTGATGTGGGCCAGCGACTACCCCCACCACGAGGGCACCTACCCGTTCACCCGCGAGGCGCTGCGCTGGGCGTTCGAGGGCTGCCCGGTGGGCGAGACCGCCGCCATGGTGGGCGGCAACGCGGCGGACCTGTACGGCTTCGACCTCGACGTGCTGGGCACCTACGCGGAGACGTGGGGCCCCACCGTCGAGGAGGTCTCCGTTCCCATCGCCGGTCGCCCCGACGGCGCCACCTCGCCCGCCTTCGCCCGCTGACCCCCCGGGAGGACCGGACCGTCCCCCCTTCCCCCCGAACCCGACGGTTCCCAGGTCCCCACCCAGAAGCTGGCTCACGTCGTCACCGTGGTGTGACGACGTGAGCCAGCTTCGCGTGGCCGTGGGCGTGGGCGGACGAGCCGCGGTCAGGTGCCGGTGGCGAGGGCGGGGGCGACCTCGGTGCAGAGCAGCTCGAGGTGCCGGTCGACGAGGTCACCGGGCATGCCGGCCACGCTGGCCCACAGGTAGACGTGCTCGGCCGGGGTGCCGTCGGTGGCCTCCCGGATGGCGTCGGCGGCCTCGTCGGCGGTGAGCACGCGCAGGCCCGGCACCGACCCGGGCCCGGTGCGGCGCGACAGCACCTTCTCGGCGGTGAGCACCCGCGGGGCCACGCCGGTGCCGGCCACCGCGCACTCGGCGTAGGTGTTGGCCTGGTGGAGGTGGTGGGGGAGGATCCGCTCGAGGGCCGCCTCGGGGTCGTCGGCCACGACGACGTCGAGCATGCCGCCCGTGCGGGCCGATGCAGGGTCGTGGCCGCCCTCGGCCAGCCCCTCGCGGTAGGGCTCGAGCAGCGAGCGGTCGAGGCTGAGCAGGCCGACGCCGAGGCGGCCGGCGCGCCGGGCTCCCTGCGGGCCCTGGTAGCCCAGCCAGATGGGGAAGGGGCGCTGGGCCGGCGGAGGGGTGACGATGCCGTCGTCGAGCAGGCGCCGCACCTCGGCCACCGCGGCGTCGGTGAGGCCGTAGCGACGGGAGAGCTCCTTGCCGTAGAGCTCGTACTCCCGAGGGCTGTAGCCGGCACCGATGCCGAGCTGGAGCCGGCCGCCCGACAGCTGGTCGACGACGGCCGCCTCCTCGGCGATCAACGGGGCCGGGCGCAGCGCCCCGAGCAGCACCGCTGTGCCGAGGGTGATGCGCCGGGTGCGGGCCGCCACCGCTGCGAGGAACGTGAGCGGCTGGGGCAGGTAGCCGTCGGCGAAGAGGTGGTGCTCGGTGAACCACACCGAGGCGAGCCCGCCGTCCTCGGCGCGCTCGACCAGCTCCAGCGTGCGGGCGTAGACGTCGGGCCACGGCCGGGCCCACGGCTCGGGGTTGCGCAGGTCGAAGAACAGCCCCAGCTTCACCATCGACCGACCTCCGGTCGCGTCAGATGGCCGGCGGGGCCTTGGCGACCATGGCGTCGGCGCCGATGGCCGGCTCGATGAAGGGCGTGAAGTCCGGCCCGGCCCGCAGGTGGTGGCCGCCGTCGACGTTGATGCAGGTGCCGGTGATCCACCGGGCCTCGTCGGAGAGCAGGAACCGGCACAGGTTGGCCACGTCCTCGGGGTCGCCCACGTCCTGCATCGGCGTGTTGCGCAGGTAGCTGGCGTAGACCTCGGAGTCGCGGGGCACGCCCTCCATGATCTCGGTGCTGATGAACCCGGGACGCACGGCGTTGAAGCGCACCTTCACCGGGCCGTACTCGTTGGCCGCGTTGCGCATCAGCTCCTCGATGCCGGCCTTGCCCACGCAGTAGGCGCCGAACCACAGGTGGGGCAGGTGGCCGGCGATGGAGGACATGCCCACGAACGAACCGCCGCCGGCGGCCACCAGCTGGGGCGCCGAGTACTTCACGCACAGCATGGTGCCGAGCACGTTGAGGTGCAGCACCCGCAGGAACTCCTCGGTGTCCTGCAGGTGGTAGGGGCCCATGCCGCCGCCGCCGCCGGCGTTGGCGATGAACCCGTCGAGGCGACCGAACTCCTCGACGTGGCCGGCCACCAGCGACGCGACGTCGTCCTCGACCGTCACGTCGGCCACCCGGGTGCGCACCGTGCCCGGCGCGCCCGAGGCGGCGATGCGCTGGGCCACCTCGGTGAGCAGGTTGTCGCGGCGGCCGCAGATGGTGACGTCCATGCCGTCGGCGGCGAGGCGCTGGGCGCACGCCGCGCCGATGCCCGTGCCGCCACCGGTGACGATGGCGGTGCGGCCGGCAAGGGATTCGCTCATGTCGGTGTTCCCCTCGGAGAGCTCAGTGGTGCCCGCACCCTAGATGCCACCCCGACAGCGTCGTGGCGCCGCCGAGGCCGGGCCGGTGGGTGGGGTCGTCAGCGGGTGCCGCGCACGAGGCGGCCGGGCCGGGCACCGGTGTCGGTGTCGTCGCGGCGGACCACGACCCCGCTGACGATGGTGGCGTCGTAGCCCTCGGCGTCCTGGAGCAGGCGGCTGGCCCCGGTGGGCAGGTCGGCGACCGAGCGGGGCATGAGGAGGCGCAGGCGGTCGAGGTCGATCACGTTGAGGTCGGCCTTCTTGCCCACCTCGATCGTGCCCCGGTCGGTGAAGCCGTAGAACGAGGCCGTGTCGTGGGTCTGCATCTTCACGGCCTGCTCGAGCTCGAGGCGGGGCCCACGCGTGCGGCCCTTCACCCAGTGGCTCAGCTGGTAGGTGGGCATGGAGGCGTCGCAGATGGTGGCCAGGTGGGCGCCGCCGTCGCCGAGGCCCACGAGGGCGGAGGGGTGGGTGAGCATCTCGTGCACGACGTCCTGGTTGCCGCCGGCGTAGTTGAAGAACGGCACGAGGAAGAGCGCCTCGCCGTCGAAGTCGAGCATGCGGTCGTAGAAGACCTCGAGCGGGCCGACGCCCTGCGCCTCGGCGAGGGCCGCCAGCGACGCGCTCGCCTCCGGCTCGTAGTCCGGGTCCTCGTCGACGGGGAAGACCATGTGGGGGAGGGCGGCGGCGATGAGGCCCATGGTCTCGAACGGCTCGCCGGTGTCGACGGTGTCGTCCTCGGCCAGGATGGCGGCGCGCACCTCGGGGTCGGCGAGGCGGGCGACGAGCTCGGAGAACGTCGAGGTCTCCCTCAACAGGCGCTGGTAGGTCGCCCGCTTGAGGAACGGGTGCCGGGTGCGCAGCCCGAGCAGCATGCCGAAGGGCCGGTTGGCCACCTGCGGGCGCAGCACGGCGCCGTCGGCCTCGGCCGCCACACAGGCGTCCATGAGCTCGCGCCACAGGTCGGGCACCATCATCGACTGCAGCACGAGGAACGACACCGGCAGGCCGAGCTCGGCCGACAGGCGGCGCATCCAGTCGACCTCCTTGACGGCCTTCTCCGGCTCGATGCCGTCGACGCCGGCCTCGGCGAGCTGGAACACGGCGGGGCGGCCGGTCTCGGCCATGGCGGCGGCGATGCCGAACAGCTCGTCCTCGGTGGCGAACGTGCCGGGCACGGGGATGCCGTCGCCGGTGGTGTGGGCCATCACGCGCGAGGTGGAGAAGCCGACGGCGCCGGCCTCGATGGCCTCGCGGACAACGGCGGCCATGGCGGTGATGTCGGCCTCCGACGCCGGGTCCTGGCTGAGGGAGCGCTCGCCCATGACGTAGGTGCGCACGGGCACGTGGCCGATCTGGGCGGCGACGTCCATGGCGTAGCGACGGCGGTCGAGGGCGTCGAGGAACTCGGGGAAGGTCTCCCACTCCCAGGGGAGGCCGGCCCGCAGCACGTCGCCGGGGATGTCCTCCACCGACTCCATGGTGCGCACCAGCATCTCGTGGTCGTCGGGGCGGGCGGGGGCGAAGCCGATGCCGCACACACCGAGCACGACGGTGGTGACGCCGTGGCCGTTGCTGGGCGAGAGGCTGTCGTCGAAGAAGACCTGGCCGTCGTAGTGCGAGTGGATGTCGACGAAGCCAGGGGTGACGATGCGCCCGGTGGCGTCGATGGTCTCGCCGGCGTCGCCGTCGAGGCCGCCCCCGCGCTGGATCGCGACGATCCGCCCGTCGGTGACGGCGATGTCGCCGACGAAGCGCTCGGCGCCGGTGCCGTCGACGATGGTGCCGCCGGCGATCTTGAGGTCGTACATGGTCCCCTCCTCGCGGTGATGTTCGTCACGGTATGGATGTGCAGGATCCATGTCAAAATTCGCGATGTGCAAAGCGCTCCGCGCCCGACGTAGCCTTTCCCCATGGCCCGGCCGTCCCCGCAGACCGAGCGGCTCGTCGAGCTCGTCGAGGTCCTGGCCGCCCGCCCCGACCACGGGCTGTCGCTCACCGAGCTGGCCCGGGAGCTGGGCGTCACCCCCGCCACCTGCCACCCCATGGTGAGCGAGCTGACCCGCAGGGGATGGCTGCGGCGCCACCCCGCCCGGCGCACCTACCGGCTCGGGCCCGCGCTGGTGGCCGTGGGCCGGGCCGCCGCCGGTGCGGCCGAGACCCAGGAGCTGGCCCGGGCCGCGCTCGTCGCCCTGCAGCGCGAGCACCCCGTCGACGGGGTGGTGCTCGCCGTGGGCGAGGAGGTCACCACCATCGTCGACCTGGTGCCCGACCGGCGGGGCTCGGGGCTCCACGTCGGCGACCAGGTCCCGCTGCGCGCGCCCCTCGGTGCGTCGGTCGCGGCCTGGGCCGACGAGCGCGGGCTCGAGCGGTGGCTGGACTCCGGCGACCCGAGCGAGACCATGCGCCGCTCGTACGTCGAGCTCGTGCTGGCCGTGCGCCGCCGGGGCTTCGCCGTCGAGCTGACGGGCACGGTCGACGCCCGCATCTACGAGGCGCTCGCCCAGATCGGAGGGCGCGTCGGCGACCGTCCGGTCGACCCGACCTCGGCCCGGCTGCGCAGCCTGCTCGCCGAGCTGGCCGGTGAGCTCGGCGGCCCGGAGGGGTTCCACCCTGTCGCCCTGGAGCCCGAGCGCCGCTACCGGGTCGGCACCATGAGCGCCCCCGTGTTCGACAGCCGGGGCGAGGTGGCGTTGCTGCTCGCCCTGCGGGGGCTGGCGGGCGAGCCCACCGGGGCCGAGGTCGAGCGCCTCGGTGCCCGCTTGGTGGCGGCGGCCGACGAGGTCACCGCCGGCAGCGGGGGACGGCGTCCGCTGGTGGTCGCCGACCTCTGACCGTCCGGTCGGGCCACCGACCGTTCAAGGGGCCCGCCGGCGCCGCCGATGGGACACGGCGATGACCGCTGTGAACCAGGCCGACGTCACCGCCGCGGCTCCTCCGTCCGACCCGGTGGCGCCCGATCGCGCGCCGGCGCGCCCCGGGCTCGTCCTGCTGGCGCTGATCCTCGTGGCCACGGTGGCCAACCTCAACCTGTCCGTGGCCAACGTGGCGCTGCCCGACATCGGCACCCACTTCGACGCGTCGCAGACGGGCCTCAACCTGGTGGCGGTCGGCTACTCGCTCGGCCTCGCCGCCTCGGTGCTGTGGCTGGGCGCCCTCGGTGACCACCACGGCCGCAAGCTGATGCTGCTGCTCGGCACCGCCCTGGCCGTCCCGGCCTGCCTGGCCGCCGCCTGGGCACCGTCGATGACGGTGCTGGCCCTGGCCCGGCTGGCCGGCGGCCTGGCCGCCGGCATGGCGTTCCCGACCACCCTGGCCCTCATCACCGCGCTGTGGAGCGGTCCCGGCCGCACCCGTGCCATCGCCCTGTGGTCCGGTGTGGGCGGGGCCATGGCCGCGGTCGGGCCGCTGGCGGCCGGGGCGGTGCTCGAGCACTTCTGGTGGGGCTCGGTGTTCCTCGTCACCCTGCCCCTGGCCGTGGTGGCCTTCGCGCTCGCCCTCTGGCTCGTTCCCGCCGGCGTGGAGGAGACCGCCGACCCCGTCGACAACGTCGGCGGCGTGCTGTCGGTCGTCATGGTCGGTGCGGTCGTGCTCGCCATCAACCTGGTGCCCGAACCGGGGTTGCTGCCCCGAGCCCTGGCGCTGCTCGCCGCCGGTGGGGTGGCGGGCGTGCTGTTCGTGGTGCGCCAGCGGAGGGCCGCCAACCCCCTCTACGACCTGGCGGTGGCGGGCCGGCGCCCCTTCTGGGTGGCGGCCGTGGCCGGGATCATCGTGTTCGGGGCGTTGATGGGGGCCATGTACGTGGGGCAGCAGTACCTCCAGGACGTCCTCGGCTACAGCACGTGGGAGGCCGGCCTGAGCATCGTGCCCGCCGCCGTCGCCCTCGTGCTGGTGGCGCCCCGTTCGGCGCGGCTGGTGGAGAGCCACGGCTCCCGGTTCACCTTGTTAGCCGGCTACTGGTTCTGCGTCGCCGGCTTCGTGGCCGCCCTGCTGCTGTGGCGGGAAGGGGCGAGCTACGTCGAGGTGGGCGTCGCCTTCGTGCTCATCGGCGTCGGCGTGGGCCTGGCCGGCACGCCGGCCTCGCGCTCGCTCACCAGCTCGGTGCCGGTGCGGCGGGCCGGCATGGCGTCGGGCACCGCCGACCTGCAGCGCGACCTCGGTGGGGCGATCATGCAGTCGGTCATGGGAGCGCTGCTCACCGCCGGCTACGCCTGGCGCTACCAGCGGGAGATCGCGGCGTCGGGCGACGGCCACCTCGTCACCGACGAGGTGGCGGTCCAGCTCCAGAAGTCGTTCACCGGCGCCACGGCGGTCGCCCGGCGCTACCCGCCCTACGCCGAGCAGATCGTCACGGCGGCGCGCCAGTCGTTCGACTCGGGACAGCGCTGGGCGCTCACGGCCGGCCTGGTCGCCGTGCTCGCCGGGGTGGCCCTGGTGTGGTCCGCATTCCCCGACCGGGACCAGGAGGCGGCGCTGCTGCGCAGCTACCAGTAGCGGCCCTCCCCCTCTGTCGGCCGCCCTGCGTCGGCCGCTCGCCGTCGGCCACCGGCCGCCTCGGCGGCGTGTCTGCCATACTCGGGGCCGGTGGCCCGGGCGCTCCTCGGCGGGTCAGGGGCCGTTCTCGGGGGGGCATCGGTCGTGGGATCTGACGGAGCACACGGGTACGACCCCGCTGCGGTGCGGGCCAGGTACCTGGCCGAGCGCGACAAGCGGCTGGTCCCGGGCCGGGCCGACATCCGGGACCTGGCGAGCGACGAGGCGTTCGCGACCTACCGCGACGACCCCTTCACGCCCGTGGCCGAGCGTGACCCGGTGCTCGACGCCGCCGACGTCGTGATCGTGGGCGCGGGCATCGCCGGCCTGCTGGCCGGGGCCGAGCTGCGCAAGAAGGGCATCGAGCGCATCCGCATCATCGACCAGGCCGGCGGCGTGGGCGGCACCTGGTACTGGAACCGCTACCCCGGCGTCATGTGCGACGTCGAGTCGTACATCTACATGCCGATGCTCGAGGAGCTCGGGTACGTCCCGACCGAGCGCTACGCGTCCGGCGAGGAGATCCGCCTCCACCTCCAGGCGGTCGCCGACCGGTTCGACCTGGTCACCGATGCTCTCTTCCACACGGGGGTGGAGCGGGCGGAGTGGGACGACGAGGCGGCGCGCTGGCGGGTGCACACCGACCGGGGCGACGAGGTGACCTGTCGCTACTACGTGCTGGCCGTCGGCATCCTCAACCTGCTCAAGCTGCCGGCCGTCGCCGGCATGGAGTCCTTCGCCGGGCTCTCGTTCCACACGGCACGCTGGGACTACGACTACACCGGCGGCGGCCCCGGTCGGCCGCTCACCCGCCTCGGGGACAAGGTCGTGGGCCTGGTGGGCACGGGCGCCAGCGGCATCCAGTGCGTCGCGCCGCTGGCCGCGGCCGCCGAGCACGTCTTCGTGTTCCAGCGCACGCCGTCGGCGATCGGGGTGCGCGCCAACCGGCCCACCCCGCCGGACTTCGCCGAGGGCCTCGAGCCCGGTTGGCAGCAGCGGCGCATGGACAACTTCCAGGCGATCATGCTCGGCCGTCCCGTCGAGGTCGACATGGTCGACGACGGCTGGACCCACCACTACGCCGCCCCCCAGCGGCTCCCCCGGCCGCCGGCGGTCACCGTGGAGGAGTACCTGCGCACCGCCGAGGCCGTCGACTTCTCGATCATGGAGGAGCACCGGGCGCGCGTCGCCGACGTGGTCGCCGACCCGGCGACGGCCGAGGCGCTGAAGCCCTGGTACCGCTACATCTGCAAGCGGCCGTGCTTCCACGACGAGTACCTCGCCGCGTTCAACGAACCCAACGTCACCCTCGTCGACTGCCCGGCCGGGTTCGACCGCGTGACCGAGTCCGGCCCCGTCGTGGCCGGCCGGCTCTACGAGGTGGACTGCCTGGTCTACGGCACGGGGTTCGAGCCCGAGCTCACCCCGGTGTTCCGTCGGGCCGGCCACGACGTCGTCGGTCGCGGCGGGGTCACCCTCGCCGAGAAGTGGGCCGACGGCGCCGCCAGCCTCTTCGGCATCATGAGCCGCGGGTTCCCGAACCTGTTCATCATGCCGGCCCCGGGCCAGCAGGCCGTGGTCACCGTCAACTACACCCAGCTCGCCGTGCTCGGCGCCGCCTTCGTCGCCGGTGTCGTCGACACCCTCGAGCGCTCGGGCGTGCGGGTGTTCGACGTCAGCGCGGAGGCCGAGGCGGACTGGACGCAGAAGATCCTCGACTCCTACGTCGACACCAGCGCGGTGATGGCCGCCTGCACGCCCTCGAGGCTCAACCACGAGGGCCACCCGGAGGCGGCCAACCCCCGCAACGGCAACTTCGGCCGCGGCCTCGGCGACTACTTCGCCTACCGCGACCTGCTCCTGGGGTGGCTCGAGACCGGCGCCTGCGACGGCCTCGAGCTCGACGCCCGCCTGGGCGCGGCGTGACCGGGCAGCGGGTCGTCGTCGTCACCGGAGGCGGTGGCGGCATCGGCGCAGCGATCGCCGAGGAGCTGGGGCGCAACGGGGACCTCGTCGTCACGATGGACCCGCTGGTGTCGCTCGACGGCTCCGAGCAGCTGGCTCCGCCCGAGGTCACCACCGCACGGCGCATCGTGGAGGCCGGCGGAACGGCTCGCGCCTCGTCGATATCGGTCACCGACGGCGATGCGGTCCGAGCGCTGTTCCACGAGCTCGTCGAGGAGACCGGCCGGCTCGACGCGGTCGTCAACGTCGCCGGCATCAGCCGCCCCACCAGCTTCACGGGCGGCAGCGAGCACGACTGGCACGACGTGCTGACGGTGCACCTCGACGGCTACCTCAACGTGCTGCGGGCGGCGCTGCCGATCATGGCGGCAGCCGGCCACGGCCGGGTGCTCGGCGTCACCTCCGGCTCGGGATGGCGGCCCGCCGACACGGGCGCCTACGGCTGCGCCAAGCGGGCCGTGGCCTCGCTCACCTGGCAGCTGGGGGCGCTGGCGCCGCCCGGGGTCGTGGTCAACGCCATATCGCCGATCGCCATGACCCGGATGGTCACCGCGGCCCTGGGGCGGGCCTCGCGCGGTCGTGGTGGCGCTGGTGCTGGTGCTGGAGCGGGCTCGGGCGGGGGTGCGACCGGCGGCCTCTCCCTCGGTGCCATGCCCACGGCCGAGGAGCTCGGCCCCACCGCCGCCCACCTCCTGGACGAGCGCTGCGGGTGGTCTCGCGGCCAGGTCGTCTTCGTCGGCGGGTCCGAGGTGGCGGTCATCGAACCGCCGCGGCTGCTCGAGGTGGTGCGCGCCACCGACCCGAGCCGCCAGGCGGTGGCCCTGGAGGCGGTGTCGGCCGCGGCGCTCGTGCCGGCCGAGCAGCGCCAGGCCACCAGCGGGGGTGGCAACCCGCGGCTCGGCCCGGCGCTCGACGGCCAGGCGGGGGGCGAGCTCCCGGCGCCGGCCATCGGCTCGTGCCTGGTGGTCTCCGACCGCCCGGCGGTGGCGGCCGCCGTCGCCGCGGCGCTCGACGCCCGCGGCGTGCGGTCGCGCACCGTCGTCCCCGGCGAGCGCTCCGCCGGGTTCGCCGAGGCGGCGGCCGCCATCGCGTCGAGCGCCGAGCGCGACGGCGCCGTCACGGCGGTGGTGGTCGCCCTCACGGGGCGCCCCCCAGCCGCCGCCGCGGCGACGGGCTGGGAGCGCCTGCTCGCCGAGCACGACGGCCTCGTCGAGGGCATCGAGGCCGACGCCGGCTGGGCACGAGCCGTGGCCGACCACGCCGCACTGACCGATCGCCCGGTGCGCCTGGTCACCCTCACCGACGCCACCACCGGAGGGGGCCGCAGCCGAGCGCAGGCGTCGGCCCAGCTGGCCCGGGCGGCCAGGTCGGCCACCGGTGATCGCGTGCTCGCCTTCCCCGTCAGCATCGAAGCGCCCGTCGAGGACGTTGGGCGGACCGTCGGCGAGCTCGTGGCCCACCTGCTGTGCAGCCCCGAGGCGGCCGCCCTCTCCGGCGCCGAGCTGGTCGCCGGCGCCGGCTGGTTCGGCCTGCGCAGCCACCCCCGTGCCGGTGGGAGCGTCACGTTCGGCGGCCCGGCCGTGCCCGACTGGCTCGACGACGTGCTCGCCGACATGGTCGTGCCGAGCGGTCGGCCCTGGGGAGACCAGCCGACGCCGGAGGAGTCCCGATGAGCCGAAGGCCGGCGCGGGTCGTCGACGCCCACGTGCACCTGTGGGACCCGGCCCGCACCGACTGGTACCCGTACCTGTCGGGACGTCAGCAGCTCGACATGGGCGACGTCACGGCGATGGCCCGCCGCTTCGACGTCGCGACGTACCTGGCGGAGTCGGCCGGGTGGAACGTCGAGAAGGTCGTCAACGTCGCCGCCGCCACCGGCCACCACTCGGTGGAGGAGACCCTCGAGCTCGACCGTCGGGCCGACGTCGACGGCCACCCCGACGCCATCGTCGGGGGGCTCCCACCGGCCGCCTCGGTGGCCGAGGCCATCAAGGCGATCGACCGCCAGATGGCCTCCCCGCGCTTCCGGGGTGTCCGCCCCATGGGGCCGGCCGCCGCGGCGGTGCCGGCCGACGGCGTGCTGCGCGCTTTGCAGGAGCGGGGCCTGCTGTTCGAGCTGATGGCTCGCACCGACCAGCTGGCACCGGCCGCCACCAGGTTGGCGGCGTTCGACGAGCTGGTGGTGGTCGTCGAGCACACGGGGTGGCCCCGGACGGGCTCGCCCGCCGAGTTCGCCGAATGGGCCGCCGGCATCGACGCCCTGGCCGGGGTCGGCGGCAACGTGGTCTGCAAGCTGTCGGGTCTGGCGATGCCGTTGGGCTCGATGGCCGTCGAGGTGCTGCGCCCGTGGCTCGAGCACGCCATCGGCGCGTTCGGGGTCGACCGGTGCATGTTCGCCAGCAACTTCCCCGTCGACGGCATGCACGGCACCTTCGACGAGCTGTTCTCCACCTACGCCGCCGTCGCCGAGGCGCTCGACGACGAGTCGCGGGACAAGCTCTTCGCCGCCAACGCCGAGCGGGTCTACCGGTGCTGAGCCCCGAGCGCGCCCACCGGTCCGTCGGTGGACGCGCCGCGCCGACCGCACCCGCACCAGCCAGAGGAGCACCGACGTGGATCTCGGACTGAAGGACGCCACCGCCGTCGTGACCGGTGGCAGCAAGGGGATGGGCCGAGCGATCGCCGAAGCGTTCGCCGACGACGGGGCCCGGGTGGCGATCCTCGCCCGGGGCCGGGAGGCGATCGAGGAGACGCTCGACGAGCTGCGCCGCCGCGGGTGCCCCGACGCCGTCGGCCTGCCGGTCGACCTCACCGATCCGGTCGCGATCGAGGGGGCGTTCGCCTCGATCGGGGAGCGCTGGGGCTCGGTCAACAGCCTGATCAACACGATCGGTCCGGGCGACGGCTTCTTCGAGGACCTCGACGACGAGGGATGGGACACGACGATGCAGCTGGGGTTGATGGCCGCCGTGCGCTGCACCCGAGCGGCGCTCCCGCTGCTGCGGGCCGCCGAGTGGGCTCGCATCGTGAACTTCGCGGCGCACTCCATCCAGCGCCAGAACCCTCGGTTGGTGGCCTACACCGCGTCGAAGGCCGCGGTGGCCAGCCTCTCGAAGAACCTGGCCAAGAGCCTGGCCGCCGACGGCATCCTGGTGAACACCATCAGCCCGGGGACGATCGTCACCGCCAGCTTCACCGAGAACCTCGACCCGTTCCTCAGCGCCGAGGGGCTCGACTCGAGCAACCCCGTCGACGTCATGACGTGGATCGAGAACAACTTCCACCAGCCGGCCGACCTCGGACGGGCGGGCCTGCCCGATGAGATCGCCAGCATCACCGTGTACCTGGCGTCGCGCCGCAACGGCTACGTCACCGGTGCCAACGTCAACGTCGACGGCGGCTCCGACTTCATCTGAACCGCGGCCGGTGCCCGGGGGGTCGGGCACGGCACGAGCGAGGGGGGCAGGGATGGACGTCGAACAGATGGTGGAGGCCGCGGTCGAGCGAGCAGGTTCCGACGACTTCGGCGGGGACACGTGGCGCGAGGGCCTCGAGGTGCTCGTGCGGTCACTCGAGGAGGAGGCGGCGCTCAACGAGGTCGGGGTGGCCGCCATGACCGACCAGATCGTCGGCTACCTGGTGAACCGGCTCATGGTCGAGCAGTGGTACGTGCGCCACCCGGAGATCGATGACCAGGAGATCGTCGCCCCGTTGTTCGGGCTGGGTCTGCCTCGCACCGGCTCCACCGCGTTGGCCTTCCTCCTGGCCCAGGACCCGGCGCGGCGGTCGCTGCGCACGTGGGAGGCCGGCGCCCCGTGCCCGCCGCCGGAGACGGCCACCGAGCACGTCGACCCGCGCATCGCCGATGCCCAGGCCGCCATCGATCTCACGAACGAGATGTTCCCCGGCTTCGAGGGGATGATCCCGACCGCGGCGACGGGCCCGCAGGAGTGCCTGCTGCTGTTGGCCCTCGACTTCCGGTCGTTGGTCTTCGAGGGCATGGCACGAGTCCCCTCCTACGCCTCGTGGTTGCTCCAGTGCGACATGGAACCGGCCTACCGGTACCACCGACGGGTCCTGAAGCTGCTGCAGTGGCGCTGCCCGCCCGAGCGGTGGTGGCTGAGGACGCCCGCCCACATGTTCTCCATCGACGCGCTGCACGCGGTCTACCCCGACGCACGGTTCGTGATGACCCACCGCGACGTGGGCGAGGTGCTGCCCTCGGTGTGCGCGCTGTACGACACCTTCTCCCGGGTCCTCTCCGACCGTCCCGATCCCGTGGCCATCGGCACGCAGAACGTGGAGCAGTGGGCGACGGCGCTGCGGCGGCTGGTCGCCTTCCGCGATCGAGGCCACGAGGACCGCTTCCACGACGTCTCGTTCGAGGCGGTGCAACGCGACCCGTTGGGGCAGGTGGAGTCGCTCTACGCGGACCTCGGCGAGGAGCTCGGCACCGAGGCCCGGAGCCGCATGCTGGCCTGGTGGACCGAGAGCTCAGAGGGCCGCACGCGCCCGCACACCTACAGGGCGGAGGAGTACGGGCTCGACCTCAGGGACGTCCGTGACCGGTTCGCCTTCTACCACGACCGGTTCGGCATCCCCGTCGAGGGGCCGGCCCGAGCGTCGGCAGGAGGGCGCTGACATGGACGAGATCACCCAGAAGGTGGTCGACGGCACGGCCTGGCGGGAGTTCTGCGACCTGCTCGCCGACGCGGGGGAGTCGATCCTGGCCGAGGGCAACCCGGACGACCCGCTCGACCGTGCCGAGGGCTACCGGATGCTGACGCGCCTGTTGCGGGGGGTGTTGGAGAGCCACCTCGAGCACGCCCGGCCGACCCATCCCCAGCTCGTCTGCACCTGCCACGAGACCATCAAGATCGTGGCCGAGAACCCCGACAACCACTACCTGGGAGCGACCCTCGACGGGCGGTACGACTACCGGGTCTGGGGGACCAGGGGCGAAGCCCGCTGGATCAGCTTCAACCTCTTCTCCGGTGCCGGCTTCGGCGGCGGCGGACCGGGCACGGGTGCGACCCTGCACGAGGAGCAGATGCACATCGAGCCCGACGGCACCTTCGAGGTGGTCATCTCCCAGCGCGAGCACCCTGGGAACTGGCTGCGCTCGGAGCCGGACACCAGGTCGCTGGCCATCCGCCAGACGTTCCTCGACAAGCGAGGGCAGGAGCACGCCGAGCTGCGGATCGAGCGCATCGGCGCCGACGGCTCGCCGCCGGACCCGCTCTCACCGCACGCCTTGTACCAGGCGCTGGTGATGGCGGGCCTCTACGTGAAGGGCGTGACCGACATCGGCGCCGGTTGGGCGAGGCGCCAGGCGCAGTGGCCGAACGTGTTCACCGACGAGGCCGAGGACGAGCTCACCGACAAGTTCAAGGACCCGCAGATCACGTGGCACCAGGCCTACTTCGACCTGGCCGACGACGAGGCGCTGGTCGTCGAGGTCACACCGCCGCAGTGCGAGTACTGGATGATCGCCCTGCAGAACCACTGGATGGAGACCCTCGACTACGTCCACCACCAGAGCACCCTCAACTGCCGCTCCGCCGTGCTCGAGCCCGACGGCAGCGTGCGATTCGTGGTCGCCCACCACGATCCTGGCGTGCCCAACTGGCTCGACACCGCCGGGCACCGGCGGGGCACGGTCGGTGTTCGCTGGGTCGGCCCGGACGTCGTCGACGTGCTGCCCGCGACCCGGGTCGTCCCGGTCGCCTCGCTCAGCTGACTCCGCGCAGCCCCGGGTACGGCGTCAGCGACGAGGGAGCAGCTCGAGCAGCTGGCCGTCGGGGTCGCGGACCATCACCGCCAACCCGCCCAGGTCGGTGTCCTCCAGGACCTGCCCGCCGTTGGCCCGCACCCGCTCGCAGGCGGCGGCGATGTCGTCGACGCCGAAGGAGAGGTGGGTCAGCCCCGGCTCGGTGAACGCCCGGACGCGCTCGGGGTCGTTGCCCTCGCGGTCGAAGTGGAGCAGCTCGAGCACGAAGCCGTCGAGCACGAGGTAGATGGCGGTGAGGCCCACCGGCGTCGGCACCTGCAGCAGCCGGGAGGTGGCCCGGTCCTCGGGCGTGAGGTCGTTGCGGTGCGTGAACCCGAACACCTCCTCGTAGAAGCGCCGGGACCGGTGCGCGTCGGTGACGCACAGGCCCACGTGGTTCACGACGTTGCTCACCGCTCGGCCCCGCGCTCGGGCCGCTCCGGCACCGAGGGACGGTCGGTCACGCGGTGGCGAGGGGAGCGGGGTCCTTGCGCACGCTCGGCGTGTAGGTCACCGGCATGTGCTTCACGCCGCCGATGAAGTTCGAGCGCAGCATCTGCACGTCGCCGGCGAGACGCATGTCCGGGATGCGCTCGAGGATCTCCCGGAAGATGAGCTTGAGCTCCATGCGGGCGAGGTTGGCCCCGAGGCAGAAGTGCTGGCCGCCGCCCCCGAAGGCGATGTGCTCGTTGGGCCAGCGCTCGATGTCGAAGCGGTAGGGGTCGTCGAAGACGGTCTCGTCGCGGTCGGCCGAGGTGTGCCACATCACGACCTTGTCGCCCGCAGCGATCTCCTGCCCGGCGATCTCGGTGTCGACGGTGGCGGTGCGGCGGAAGTGGTAGACGGGCGTGGCCCACCGCAGGATCTCCTCGATGGCCCGGTCGAGCTTGCCGTCGAGGTCGTCGCGAAGGGCGACGTACTGCTCGGGGTTCTGCATGAGCGCCCACATGCCCCACGCGGTGGTGTTGCGGGTCGTCTCGTTGCCGGCGACGGTGAGCAGCATCATGAACATGTCGAACTCGAGCTCGGAGAGCTTGTCGCCCTCGATCTCGCTGTTGATGAGCTTGGTGACGATGTCGTCGCGCGGGTCGGCCTTGCGCTGCTTGCCGAGCTCGTTGACGTACATGAACAGCTCGGCCGAGGCGGCGGCGTTGTCCTCCGAGGCGAACTCCGGGTCGTCGATGCCGATCATGCGGTTCGACCAGTCGAACAGCAGCTTGCGGTCCTCCTGGGGCACGCCCATGATCTCGGCGATCGCCTGGAGGGGCAGCTCGGAGGCGAGGTCGGTGACGAAGTCGCACTCGCCCCGCTCGATGATGTTGTCGACGATCAGGATCGCCCGGTGCTGCAGGTACTTCTCGAGCAGCCCCACCATGCGCGGCGTGAAGCCCTTGTTGACCAGCAGCCGGTAGCGCGTGTGCTTGGGCGGGTCCATGTAGAGCATCATCACGCCGCGCGGGTCGGTGCCCCCGCCTCCGCCGGGCATCTCGTCGGGGGTGAGGATCGAGATGCCGCCGATCTCCGACGAGTAGGTGGCGGTGTCGCGGTTGACGGCGACGAGGTCCTCGTGGCGCACGACGTTCCAGAACCCCTGGCCGCCGGGCAGGTCGTGCCAGCTGACCGGGTCCTCCTGGCGCAGGCGGTCGAACATCTGCCAGTGCTCCAGGCGCTGGAAGCGGTCGAGGTCGAGAAGGTCGATGCCCTCGAGAGCCATGGGTCCCCCCTGTGTGGTGCGCGCTGCCGCGGCGAGCCGTCCGTCACACTGTGGTGCGGCCATTTACGGAAGTCAAGCCTTCCGTAAATCCGTCGGGGCACCTACAGTGCGCCTCATGGCGGATCCCGACGACGTGGCCGGGCCGGCGGTGGCCGGAGACGGGTCCGCCGATCCCGTGGTCCGGGGACGGGGTCGGCCGCGCGCCACCGACCGCACCGACGCCATCCTCACCGCTGCCGGCGAGCTGTTCGACGAGGTCGGCTACGACCAGCTCAAGGTGCAGGACATCGCCGACCGTGCCGGGGTGGGCCTGGCCACGCTCTACCGCCGCTGGCCCACCAAGCAGGCGTTGCTCGCCGAAGCCCTGCGGCGGCGCAACGCAGCGTTCGATCGGCGCCTCGAGGGTGACCCCCGCCAGGTGCTGCAGTCGGTGTACGCGCTGGTGGCCGGAGCCACCATGGGGCCGAGGGGTGAGTTCCTCCCGGGCCTGCTCACCGCCATCCGGGCCGACGCCGAGCTGGCCGAGGCCCTGCGGGTCGGCGTGATCGACCCCCTCCGCACCCGGATCCGCGTGGAGCTCGAGGAGCTCCTCGGGCCGGATCACCCGCAGCTGGGGCTGCTCGTCGACCTCGTCCCCGGCGTGTGCGTCTACCGGGCCCTCGCCCCGGGCGAGACGGGCGACCCCGAGCAGCTCGTGGCCGAGGCGGTGGGCCTGCTCGACCGGCTGGTGTCGACGACGACCCGCCCCTGAGCTGGCCGCTCCACACCGTTCTGGTGGAGATCTACTGGCGCATGTGGTCGTAGATCTCCACCAGAACGGGGGCAACGGGTCGGGGAGCCCACCGGCGGAGGCGGGTCAGCGGCTGGCGAGGGTGACGGTGGTGCGGTGCATGGCGCCGTCGGCGTCGGCCCACGTGACGGTGACCTGGTCGCCACCGGCGTGGTCCGACAGCGCCGACACGAGCTCGTCGGCGGTCTCGATGGCGGTGCCGTCGAGGGCGACGATCGTGTCGCCGGCGGCCAGGCCGGCCTTGGCCGCCGGGCTTCCCGCCTGCACGCCCACGACCTCGGCCCCGCCGCCGATGCCCTCCTGCACCTGCACGCCGAGGAACCCGCCGGTGCTCGTCGAGCCGTTGGCGCCCGAGCCGGCGGCGCCGTTGCCGTCCTTGCTCAGCTGCTCGGCGATCGACCGCGCCTTGTTGATGGGGATGGCGTAGCCCTCGCCGCCGCCGGAGCCGCCGCTGAAGCGGCGCATGGGCCCGGTCATGCCGGCGCTGGCCGCTGCGGCGGTGTTCATGCCGACCACCTTGCCGCTGGTGTCGACGAGCGGGCCGCCGGAGTCGCCGGGCACGACGTTGGCGTCGACCTGGATCATCTCGGTCAGGGTCTCGGCGTTGCTGCCGTCCTGGTCGGAGGCCGTGATCTGCTGGTCCAGCGCGGTGACCCGGCCGGTGGCCACGCTGGGCGTGCCCCCTCGCCCGCCGGCGTTGCCGATGGCCGCCACCTGGTCGCCCACCTCGAGGCCGTCGGAGTCGCCGATGGGGATGGTGGTGAGGTCCTGAGCGCCGGAGAGACGGAGGACGGCGACGTCGTCGTTGGGGTCGGTGCCGACGACCGAGGCGCGGTAGCTCTCGCCGGTGCTCACCACGGTCACGACGATCTCCGAGGCGCCCTCGACGACGTGGTTGTTGGTCAGCACCTCGCCGTCGGCGCTGAGCACCATGCCCGTGCCGGCCCCGACGCCCTGCGGCATCCGGCTGGTGATGTCGACGACGCCGGGGTTCACCGCCGCCGCCACCTCGCTCCAGCTCGACATCGAGCCCGTCGAGCCCGAGCCGCTGCTCTGCGAGCCCGCCGAGCCCGAGCCGTCGGTGCCGGGCGCCTGGCTCGTGGCGCCGCCCGACCGGCCGGTGGATCCCTGGCTGGCCGAGGACGGGGCCGATGCGCTGTCGGTCGAACGGGTCAGGACGGTGCGCGACGCCAGGCCACCTGCGGCCGCACCGACCACGAGGGCCAGCACCAGGGCGACGACCAGCCACAGGCGTGTCGACGGCCCCCTCGAGCCCTCCGAGGGCGCCCCCGAACCTGCGCCGTGCGGGAAGGCCGGTGGCTGCAGCGGCGGTCCCATCGGTGCCCCGCCGGGGGCCGGGCCCCACGTGGGAGGCGTTGGGGGCGGTGGGGGCGGCGGGGGCGGCCCGACGGGCGCGGCCCACGGCGGGGGCGGGCCGGCGGGAGTGGCCGGCGCCGGCCACTGCGGCTGGGTCGGCCAGTCCGACGGCGTCGGCGGCTGCGGAGCGGTCGGAGGCTCCGAGGGGAACCGGTCCTGGTCGAAGGGGCTCGGCATGGCAGGTCCTGTGGTCCGTGGTGGCGCGGCGTGGGTGGGCGCCGCCTTCACCGACAACTCAAGCCGTTTGCCGCGAAAGGGGACCGAAACGTCGACGTGGCCAAGAGGTGACGCCCGGCACCGCCCATGGTGCCACGTCCGTCGGGCGCTCCGCCCGGGGTCATGGCTCGCTCAGCGCGATCAGCAGCACCGGCACCGGCGTGCGCCCGATCACCTCGCGCACCACGACGCCCCGCCCGGGTGCGGCCGACTGGTGCCAGCCCATGGCCAGCACGTCGGGCCGGAGGTCGTCGCAGGCGGCGAGGATCTCGTCGGCCGGGCGCCCGATGCGGGTGGCCATCCGGGCGTGGGGCGCCCCCGGGCAGTAGCGGGCGAGGAACTCGTCGGCGTAGGCCTCGGTGTCGTACTCGACGTGATCGGAGAACGACGGGATCGAGTCCACGTCGTCGACGTGCACCACGAACAGCTCGAGTTGCGACGCCTCGACGAGCTCCACCGTGCGCTGCAGGTGGCGGGGCGAGCGAGCGGTGCCCTCCATGGCCACCACGACCCTCCGGATGGTCGGGGCCGGCCGGGCCTCGGGCGGCACCAGGACGACCGGCTTGGGGGTGGCGGCGGCCACCGCCTCGGCCAGGGGGCGCAGCGGCGGCGTGGCGGCGGCGCCTCGGGTGCCGAGCACGAGGGCCACGGTCCCGGGATCGTCCGCCGCTCGTCGCAGGTGGTCGACGGGGTCGCCGAGGGCCACCGTCAGCGGCACCCCCGCGGCACCGGCCTCCACCTCGTAGGACCCGTGGGGCTCGGCGTCGGTGCGCACGGCGCTGACCCGGGCGCCGAACACCGGCCCCAGGGCCAACGCCGTGCGTAGCACCGGCCGGGCGGTCGTCGGCGTGTCGAGGGCGGCGACGATGGTGCTCATCCGACGCGCTCCCAGCGTCGCCCGGACCGGATGAACTCGAGGTCGTCGGGGCCGGCGGTGTGGGGCTGGCCGCCGACCAGCACGGCGGCCAGCGGCTCGGCCCGCACCGCCAGGCGCGATGCGCTGCAGTGCAGTTGCACCCTGGCGCCGCGGAACCGCAGCCGCACCTCCAGGGCCCGCCACTGCGGCGGCACCCGCGGGTCGATCTCGAGGCGCCCCCGGCGCGGCCGCACGCCGGCGAAGCCGTACACGAGGGCCTGCCACAGGCTGCCCATGGTCGCCAGGTGGAGGCCGCCGGCGGTCGTCCCGGTGAGGTCGTCGAGGTCCATGCGGGCCGCCAGCCGCAGCGACGCCAGCGCGTCGTCGTAGTTGCGGGCCCGAGCGAACAACGACGCGTGGATCCCGGGCGAGAGCGAGCTGCCGTGCGCGGTGCGAGGCTCGTAGAAGCGCAGGTTCGGCTCCAACGAGCCCTCGTGCACCTCGTCGGGCAGCAGGTGGTGGAGCATGAGGACGTCGGCCTGTTTGACCACCTGCGCCGACCGGACGGTCTCAAGGCCGAGCAGCAGGTCCGCGGCGATCGGCCGACGGGGCGCCACCTGCTCGATCACGATCGGCTCCATGCGGTGGAAGCCGGCGCACTGCTCGTAGATGCCGGTGTTGTCGTCGTAGCCGTCGACGAGGCGGTCGGCGGTGTCCCGCCAGGCGACGACCTCCTGCGCGGTGACGTTGGGTGCCCCGCCCGGGTTGGCCTCGACCGCCTCGGCCGCCAGGCGCAGGTTCCAGCGGGCGGCCACGTTGGTGAAGGCGTTGTCGTCGACCGGTTCGTGGTACTCGTCGGGGCCGATCACGCCGTAGATGTGGGCCCGGCCGCCGGTGTCGCGCCGGACCCGCGACCTCCAGAAGCGGGCGGTCTCGACCCACAGCCGCAGCCCCGGTCCCCGCTCGAACTCGGTGTCGCCGGACCAGTCGACGTAGGTGCGGGCCGCCCACGCCACCTGGGCCACGATGTGGTCCTCGAGCTGGCCGGTGCGGATGGGCACGAGCCGCCCGGTGCGGTCGCGGGCCGAGGTGGGGGTGACGTCGTAGCCGGTGTGGGCGGACTCCCACGGGAAGCGGGCCCCGGCTCGGCCCCGGGCACGGGCGATCTCCAGCGCGGCCGGCAGCCGCCGGAGCCGGTACTCGAGCATCGCCCGGGCCGCGGCCGGGTGGGTGGCGGCCAGGAACGGCAGGGTGAAGGTGTCGGCGTCCCAGAACACGTGGCCGCGGTACGCCTCCCCGGTCAGGCCCCGAGCGCCCACCGCCGCCTCGCCGTCGTCGCCGACCGACGCCATGAGGTGGAACAGCGCGAAGCGCACGGCGAGCTGCAGCTCGTCGTCGCCGTGCACGGCGATGTCGGCGTCTGCCCAGCGCGCCGCCCAGGCGGCCGCGTGCTCGGACCGCAACCGGTCGAACCCGACGTCGGCGGCGTGCCGGGCCCGCCGGCACGCCACCGAGGGATCGAGCGGGCCGTCGGCGTGCGCGGCGTAGGCGATCACCCGGTCGACGGCCCGAGCGTGCCGCTCGCCGCCGGCCTGGTCGTCGGCGCCGTCGGGGCCGGGGGGCTCGGGCGCCGTCTCCACGGCGGCGGCCACCATGGCGCCGCCGTGGGGGCCGTCGGCGCTCGCCGTCATCCACTCCACGCCGTGGTCGCGGCCCGTGGCCGACACCGCCCCGCCGGTGGAGGGTACGAGCAGGGGGCCCTGCCCGGCGACGAGGCCGACGGTGCGCAGCACCCGGATGCCGGGGTGGGCCAGGTCGGCGAAGCGCACCGTCCGCACCGGGCCGGCGGGCGTGTGGAAGTGCTCGTGCAGGAGGCCGGTGCGCAGGTCGAGCACCCGGTGCAGCGGCGCGCCGGCCGCCAGCTCGCACGGGAGGTGGAAGCCGACGGGGCCGGGCAGCAGGTGGGTGGCCGGCCCGTCGCCGGTGTAGACGCCGCTCGCCACCGCCCATCGCCGTGGGCCGGTGTGCTCGGCGAGGGTGCCGCCGGCCGTGCCGACCTGGCCGTCGGCGAGGGAGAGCAAGGCCTGCCGCGCCGGCTCCAGCTCCTGGTCGAACCCCTCGAGCCCGAGGCACCACCGCGGGTCGAGCTCGACCTCGGGGAGGGGATCGGCGCACCGCTCGGGACTCCCGGCCATCCCCGACACCCTGCGACGACCGCTGTGGGAGCGCAAGGGGTCCATCGGGGACCGGGCCGCTGCTGGAGTGGCTGGCTAGGGCCGGAGCAGCTTGAGCACCAGCTCGACGGTGCGCTCGAGGGGACGGTCGCGCTCGACGACGGTCGGCACCAGGGTGCGGGCGAGGATGGCGCCGAGGAGCACGTCGAACACGTCGTCGCGCTCCACGGTGGGATCGACGCTGCCGGGTGGGGCGGCGCGCAGGATGTCGAGGAACTGGGGGCGGGCCGAGATGGGCAGCCACTCCTCGGCGCTGCGGGCATCGCCGCTCGTCTGGTAGTGGGCGAGCAGCCCCGGCATGGCGGCGCGGGCGGCGGGGGAACACCAGCTGGCGGCGAAGGCCCGCACGAAGCGGCGCACGTCGCGGACGAGGTCGCCGGTGGGCGGTGCGCTCGTGACGGCGAGCACGGGGGACACGGCGTCCTCGATCAGCTGCACCCGCGACGGCCAGCGCCGGTAGAGGGCCGAGGTGTGCAGACCGGACCGGTCGGCGACGGCCTGCATGGTGGTGCCCTCGAAGCCGACCTCGGCCAGCAGCTCGAGCGCCGCGGCGAGGGCCCGCTGGTCGATGTCGGCGTGGCGGGGGCGCCCGGCCCGGCGGGGAGCGGCGGTGGGCGTCACGACGGTTCGCACCTGGACCTCGCCACCGTGCGGCACCGCAGCCCGCATCACCACTCCTCAGTGCAGCTCTTCAATACAGTAGGCTCTCTCCCGTAATGGTAGGGCCAGGCGTCCGGGGGCCGCCCGCGCGAAGGTCCGACCTGGGGGGATGGCATGACCGAGGGGACGAGGACGTCGTTCGCCGACGCCTACGGGCCGTGGGCGGTGGTCGCCGGCGCCTCCGACGGCACCGGCGCCGCGCTCGCTCGTGAGCTCGGCCGGCGGGGGGTGAACGTCGTGTTGGTCGCCCGCCGGCGGGCGCTGCTGGAGGAGCTGGCGGCCGAGCTGCCCGTCGACACCCGCGTCGTCGCGCTCGACCTGAGCGCCGACGACGCCGCCGAGTCGTTGGCCTCCGCCACGGCCGACCTCGAGGTCGGCCTGGTGGTCTTCAACGCCGGCGCTGACGCCCACGGCACCACGTTCCTCGAGCAGCCGATCGACGACCTGCGCGGGTTGATCCGCCGCAACTGCACGACGGTGATGGAGACCTGCCACCGCTTCGGTGCGCCGATGGTGGCCCGGGGCCGGGGCGGCCTGGTGCTCGTGACCTCCGGTGCCGCCTGGGCCGGCGGCAGCCACGTGGCGGCCTACGGCGCCACCAAGGCGTTCGACCTGGTGCTGGCCGAGAGCCTGTGGGCCGAGTGGCACCACGCCGGCGTCGACGTCCTCGCCCTCGTGCTCGGCGCCACCGACACCCCGTCGCTGCGGCGGCTGCTCGAGCGCCACGGCGGCAGCTTCGGCGAGCTGGCCGACCCCGACGACGTCGCCGTGGAGGCCCTCGACCACCTGGCCGACGGTCCCAGCTGGATCTACGGCTTCCCCGATCCCACCGGCGCCTCACCCCTGGGCGCCCTGCCCCGTCGCCAGGCGGTCGAGCTGCTGAGCATGGGCTCCGCGGCCATGCACCGCGACACCTGACCCGACGTGGAGGCCGCGTGACCGTCGACCCCGATGCCGTCCCCGACCTGAGCCGTACGAGGGTCCAGCTGCTGTTGCGCACCAGCGGGCCCGGCGCGCTCGAGCCGGCGCTGGTCCTGCTGGCCGAGGCGGCCGCCGAGGGCCTCGACCCCTCGGTCGCGGTGGCCGTGCTGGAGCAGATCCCCGACGATCCTTTCCCGGCGAACAACCCCGGAGGTCGCCCGTTCGCCGCCGTGCTCGACCTCGACGGTCCCGCCGGGTCGCTCGCGGTCGACCGGGCGGAGGCCGCGCTCGCGGACGGGCTGGCCCCGGTCCTGGCCCTGGTCGATCCGGAGGCGTCCACCGCGGTGGTGGGCGCGCCTCAGGCCGTGATCCCGGGCCCTCGGTGCGCCCTGCGGTACCTCTACGCCATGCGGCGGAGGGACGACCTGTCGCACGACGCCTACCTCGACCACTACTTCCACCATCACTCGTCGTTCTCGTTCCACCTGCACGGCATCCGCGCCTACACCCAGGTGCACGTCGACCCCGAGGCCTCGGCCGAGCTGGCCCAGCGTCTGGGGCTCGGCGTCGAGCCCCTCGACAGCGTCACCGAGCTCACCTTCGACACGGTCGAAGGCTTCTTCGCCGGTGTCACACCGCAGGCCGCGGCGGCCGGCGAGGACGAGCTGCGCTTCGTCGACCGCGAGCGCTCGGTGTCGTTCTGCTCGACCGACCGGACCGTCCGGGCCCCGGCCTGATCGCCCGCGCCCCACGAGAGGAGCCCGATGTTCGAAGAGGGAAGCGTCGCCGTCGTCACCGGCGCCGGCCCCGGCATGGGCCGCGCCGTCGCTGTGGGCTTCGCCCGCCACGGTGTCGACGTCGTGCTCGCCGCCCGCCGCCGGGAGCGGCTCGAGGCGGTGGCCGAGGAGGTGCGCCGGCTGGGCCGTGAGGCGGTGGTCGTGCCGGCCGACCTGGCCCGGCGCGACGACTGCCGGGCCGTGGTCGACGCCGCGAAGGAGCGCTTCGGGCGCATCGACCACCTGGTGCAGAACGGCCACCACCCCGGCGACTGGGCGCGGGTGGCCGACGCCGACCCCGACGCCTGGCAGCAGGTCTTCGACGTCAACTTCTTCGGTGCCCTGCACCTGGTGCAGGCGGCGGTGCCGGTGATGGCGCAGGGCTCCTCGATCGTGCTGGTCAACTCCGGCGCCGCGCTGCGCAACCCCCCGACCATGGGCGCCTACGCCGCGTCCAAGGCGGCCCTGGCCAGCCTGGTGCGCACCGCGGCGCTCGAGCTCGGACCGAAGATCCGGGTGAACGGCATCTTCCTCGGGCCGGTGACGGGGGAGAGCCTCGACGCCGGGGCGAGGGCCACCGCCGAGGGGCAGGGCATCACCGAGGAGGAGTTCTTCCGCCAGCGGGCCCAGGAGCTCCCCATCCGCCAGATCCCCACCCCGGAGCAGTGCGCCGGGTCGGTGCTGTTCTTCTGCTCGAGCCTGGCCGAGCCCGTCACCGGCCAGCACCTGTCGGTCAACGGCGGCCAGTGGGTCACCTGAGCCCGTCGCCCCGCCCCGCCTCCCCGCCCCGCCTCACCGTCCCGCTCCCGCTGCCCCGGCCCGCCGGACCCGAGAGGAACCGCCATGTCCCGCAACCCCTACCGCGTCGTGCAATGGGCCACCGGCTCGATCGGCCAGATCGCCATCCGCCACTTCGTCGACAACCCCGTCTACGAGCTCGTGGGCGTGCACGTCACCAACCCCGACAAGGTGGGCAGGGACGCAGGCGACCTGGCCGGCATCCCCGCCACTGGTGTGCTGGCCACGGGCGACGTCGACGCGGTCGTCGCCCTGCGGCCCGACTGCGTGATGTACGCGCCGCTCCACGCCGATGTCGACGACCTGTGCCGGCTGCTGGCGGCGGGCATCAACGTGGTGACGCCGGTGGGGTTCGTGTACCCGACGCCGAGGTCCGCAGCCGGCTTCGAGCGCCTCCGGGCCGCGTGCGCCGAGGGCGGCTCGAGCTTCCACGGCACCGGCATCCACCCCGGCTTCTCGGGCGACCTGCTGCCGTTGGTGTTCTCCCGGCTCTTCACCCGCATCGACCAGGTGCAGGTGCGCGAGACCGCCGACTTCTCGCTCCACCCGTCGAAGGCCATGCAGGACGCCCTCGGCTTCGGCCGCGACCCGGTCGCCGCGGTCGAGGACCCGGCGCCGCTCGTGACCACCATGGAGGCGATCTTCGAGCAGTCGATGACGATGGTGGCCGAGGGCCTCGGCTGCACGGTCGAGCGGTTCACCATGGACTTCGACGTGGCCACGGCGACGCGCGACCTCCACGTCCGCTCCGGCACCATCCCCGCCGGCACCGTGGGCGGCATGCGCTTCGTGTGGACGGCGTGGGTCGACGGCCGCCCCTTGGTGGTGTTCCGCACCTTCTGGAAGATGGACGACGACCTCGAGCCCGACTGGGGCTACGGCTCGATCAAGTACAGCTGCGTGATCGAGGGCGACCCGTCGATCGAGGTGAGCTTCGAGTCGGCCCACCACCACCCCGACGGCGACGAGGGCTACTGGGGCCGGGTGTGGACCGCCATGAACACGGTCAACGCCATCCCCGACGTGTGCGACGCGGCGCCGGGCGTGCTGACCCACCTCGACCTGCCGTTCGTGCGACCCCGGGGCCTCGTGCGGCACCGCTCTGCCGACTTCGGCGAGCCGCAGGGGGTGTGACGAGCCGGCCGGCGCTGCGTCGGGCGGTCAGAGCCGGGGCTGCACCTCGTCGACGAAGAGCTGGAGGCTCTCCCAGCCGAGCTCCGGCGGGATGCCGCCCATGAGCGGGTGCAGTGCGACGGAACCGGTGCGCCGGGCCAGCTCCACGCACTCGTCGGGGGTGACCACCGCCCACATGCCCGAGGCCTTGAGGTCGTCGACGGTGGTGGCCTGGAGGGCCACGGGGTTGTCGTGGGCGCCGGACTGCCACGAGTTGTAGCTGGTGGCGTCGTAGAGGGCGTAGGGGCCGAGCTGGTCCCACGCCTTGTCGGGATCCTCGGCGACGAAGGTGAACGACGGCCCGTTCGGGTACAGGAAGAACCCGCTGGTGTAGCCGACCTTCTCGCACTCCTCGCGGTAGATGTCGGCCAGCTCCGGGTTGGTCGACATGGTGAAGAACGGCAGGCGCAGGCGGGCGGCCCGCTCGGCCGAGGCCCGCACCGAGCCACCGGCCCACATGAGCATCTCCGGCGGGCTGGTCGGCGTCGGCGTGACGACGATGGTGCGGCCCTGCCACTCGAAGGGCTCCCCGCTCCACGCCTGGCGCAGCACCTGCAGGTACTCCTCGGTGAGGGCGCCCCGCCGGCGCCGGTCGACCCCGGCCATCTCGAACTCCTCGACCTTGTAGCCGAGGCCGGCGACGAAGGTGAACCGCCCGCCGCTGGCGAGGTCGAGGGTGGCGACCTGCTCGGCCAGGCGGATCGGGTCGTGCAGGGGCACGAGCAGCGCGTTGACCGTGACGTGCGCCCGCGAGGTGGCGCCGAGGATCAGGCCGGCCAGCGTGGTGGGCGCCGAGACGAAGTCGATCCCGTGGTGCTCGGAGACGGTGATGGCGGAGAAGCCGTGGTCGTCGGCCCACCGCGACATCTCGAGGCACTGCCGGTGCTGCTCGGCGGCGGTGACGGTGGCGAACGGCGCCAGGCGCATGTCGAACCGGATCGCAGAGACGGCTGCCATCGGGGTCCCCCTCGGTGTCGTGTGGCCCTGCACCGTGCCTCGCGGACGGGGCGGCGGCAAGTGCGAGGGCACCGGCCCGAAGGGGCGCCGGTCAGAGCAGCCCGAGCTCGAGGCGCGCCGCGTCGCTCATGTGCTGGATGGACCACGGCGGAGACCACACCAGGTTGACCTCGACCTCGTCGACCCCGGGCACGGCGGCGACGGCCCGGGCGGCGTCGGCCTGCAGCACGTCGCCCATCCCGCAGCCGGGAGCCGTCATGGTCATGTCGATCTCGACCTTCCTGTGGCCGTCGGCGTCGACGTGGGCCTCGCAGCGGTAGACGAGGCCGAGCTCGACGATGCTCACCGGGATCTCCGGGTCGTACACGCCGCCGAGCGCGTCGTAGACGTGGGAGAGCTCGAAGTCCACCGGGACGTTGCCGGCACCACCGAGGGGCTCGGCCGGGGCGTCGAGCCCCAGCGCGTCGGCATCCTCGGCGTCGACGCGCAGCAGCATGCCCATGCGGGTGCGCACCGTGACGCTGCGGCCGAGCTGCTGGACCACTTGGACCTCGCCGCCCTCCGAGAGGGCGACCCGCTCGCCCCAGGGCACCGTCGTGGCCGGGCAGTCCCGGGCCAGCAGCAGCCAACCGTCGCTCGTGGACGTCATCGCGGGACCTCTCGGTGGGCGGCGTCGAACAGCCCCGACACCCACGTGGCGACCTGGGGTGGGGAGATCGCCCCGAGGGCGTCGGCGACGAAGGCGTCGATCAGCATGCGGCGAGCCGTGGCCCGGTCGATGCCCCGGCTGCGCAGGTAGAACAGGGCGTCGTCGTCGAGCCGGCCGACCGACGAGCCGTGGCTGCAGCGCACGTCGTCGGAGTGGATCTCGAGCCACGGGCGGCTGTCGGCCTCCGCGTGGCGGCCGAGCAGCAGGCTGTGGTTGGCCTGCGAGGCGTCGTTGCCGGTCGTGCCCGCGTCGACCACGACGGACCCGCTGAACGAGCCGCGGCCCCCGTCGGCCACGACGCCACGCAGGTGCTGGCGGCTCGTGCCGTCGGACGCGGCGTGCTCGACCCGCACCAGCGTGTCGTGGTGCTGATCGGGACCGGGGGAGTACAGGCCGGCGGCGGTGACGGTGGCGTGGTCGCCGGCGAGCACCACGTCGCAGCGGTGGTGGGCGGCCGCCGCGCCCAGCTCGAACAGGCCCAGGTGGAGCGTCGCTCCCGTGGCGAGGCGGGCGTGGGTGTGCCCCACGTGCAGGCCGGAGGGGTCGCCGACCTGGACCCGGTGGTGGCGCAGGTGCCCGCCCTCGCCGACGCGGATCACGGTGGCGGCGTTGGTGAGCATGGTGTGGTCGCCGCCGACGAAGGTCTCCACCAGGGTCAGCGAGGAGCGAGGGGCGACGTCGACGACGGTGCGGGGGTGCGCGACCGTCGTGCCCGCCGACGGGACGGACAGGTGCACGACCTGGACGAGCACCTCGGCGGCTCCCGGTGCGGTGGCGATCAGCGCCGAGCTCCGGTGGCCGACCCGGTTGAGGGCGTCGAAGCCGTCGACGCAGCCGGACCCGACGATGCCGCGCAAGGGGCCGCTGTCGAGCAGGCCGTCGGTGCCGGCCCGCCCGGGGATCGACAGGCCCTCGTCCCACAGCCCGTTGACCAACACGAGGGTCGGTGCGTCGTGCCAGCCGACGACCCCGGCCAGTGCAGCGCCTTGAGGGGTGGCCGCCGGGGCCGGACCGGCGGCGGCGACCGCGTCCCGGAATCGCGAGACCGGGGCGTAGCGCCACGCCTCGTCACGACGTCCGGGCAGACCGTGGGCGGCCAGCCAGGCCTCGGCCTCGGACACCAGCTCGGACGGCCCGGCCGGGACGACGCGGGTCGGCGACACGGCGGGGCTCACGGCACCGGCCGCCCGGCGTCGAACCCGGCGACGGCCAGCTCGTCGGCGAGCGAACGGTCGCCGGAGCGCTCGATGCGCCCGCCACGCAGCACGTGCACCCGGTCGGGGACGACGAGCTCCAGCATCCGCGGGTAGTGGGTGATGATCACGGTCGAGCGGTCAGGGCTGCGCAGCCGCTCGACGCTGTCGGCGACGAGGCGGAGCGCGTCGACGTCGAGCCCGGAGTCGATTTCGTCGAGGACGACCAGGCGCGGCTCGAGCAGGGAGAGCTGCAGGACCTCGTTGCGCTTCTTCTCACCGCCCGAGAAGCCGTCGTTCACCGATCGGCTGAGCAACGACGGGTCCATGTCGAGCAGGGCCATCTGGCCGCGGGCGAGGCCGATGAAGTCGACCGCCGAGACCTCGTCGAGGCCGCGTGCCCGGCGCAGGGCGTTGAGCGCGGTGCGCAGGAAGTACATGTTGCCGACGCCGGGGATCTCCATCGGGTGCTGGAACCCGAGGAACAGCCCGGCCGCGGCCCGTTCCTCGGGGGCGAGCCCGAGCAGCTCGACCCCGTCGAGGGCGACCGAGCCGGTCACGTCGTAGCCGTCGCGGCCGGCGAGCACGTTCGCCAGGGTGGACTTGCCGGCGCCGTTGGGCCCCATCAGGGCGTGGACCTCGCCGGCGGGCACGTCGAGGTCGAGGCCGCTGAGGACCTCGCGGCCGTCGACCGAGGCGTGCAGGTCGCGGATGGTGAGCATCAGCCGACCGCTCCTTCCAGGGTGACCCGCATCAGGGCCTGGGCCTCGACGGCGTACTCCATGGGCAGCTCGTCGAACACCTCCCGGCAGAAGCCGTTGACGATCATGGTCGTGGCGTCCTCCTCGGTGAGGCCCCGTTGACGGCAGTAGAAGAGCTGGTCGGCGTCGACCTTGGACGTGGACGCCTCGTGGGACACCTGGGCGGTGTCGTTGCGCACCTCCACGTACGGGAACGTGTGGGCGCCGCAGTCCGGGCCGAGCAGCAGCGAGTCGCAGCGGGTGCTGTTGCGCGCCCCCTCGGCGGAGCGCAGCACCTTGACCAGCCCCCGGTAGGTGTTCTGCCCGTGGCCGGCCGAGATGCCCTTCGACACGATGGTGGAGCTCGTGTCGCGGCCGATGTGGATCATCTTGGTGCCGGTGTCGGCCTGCTGGCGGTGGTTGCTGACGGCGACCGAGTAGAACTCGCCGACCGACTCGTCGCCCTGGAGGATGACGCTCGGGTACTTCCAGGTGATGGCCGAGCCGGTCTCGACCTGGGTCCACGAGATGCGCGACCGGGCGCCGGCGCAGCGGCCGCGCTTGGTCACGAAGTTGTAGATCCCGCCCTTGCCGTCGGCGTCGCCCGGGTACCAGTTCTGCACGGTCGAGTACTTGATCGACGCGTCGTCCAGCGCCACCAGCTCGACCACGGCGGCGTGGAGCTGGTTCTCGTCGCGCATCGGGGCGGTGCAGCCCTCGAGGTAGGAGACGCTGGCGCCCTCCTCGGCGACGATCAGGGTCCGCTCGAACTGGCCGGTGCCGGCCGTGTTGATCCGGAAGTACGTCGACAGCTCCATCGGGCACGCCACCCCGGCCGGCACGAAGCAGAACGACCCGTCGGAGAACACCGCGGAGTTCAGCGCGGCGAAGAAGTTGTCCCTCGGCCCCACCACCGACCCGAGGTACCGGCGCACCAGCTCGGGGTGCTCGCGGACCGCCTCGGAGAACGAGCAGAAGATCACCCCCGCGTCGGCGAGGGCGGCCTTGAAGGTCGTCGCGACCGACACCGAGTCCATGACGGCGTCGACCGCGATGCCCGACAGGCGCTTCTGCTCCTCGAGGGGGATGCCGAGCTTCTCGAACGTGGCGAGGACCTCCGGGTCGACCTCGTCGAGGCTGGCCGGGCCGTCGCCCTTCGGCTTGGGCGCCGCCCAGTAGTGCATGTCCTGGTAGTCGATCGGCGGGTGGGAGACGTACGCCCACGTCGGTTCGGGCATGGTGAGCCAGTGCCGGTAGGCGCCGAGGCGCCACTCGAGCAGCCATCCCGGCTCGTCGTTCTTCGCCGAGATGAGGGCCACGACCTCTTCGCTCAGCCCCTTCGGGACGACGTCGGTCTCGACGTCGGTGACGAACCCGAAGGCGTACTCGGCCTCGACCGCTCGGCTGACGGCGTCGGCACCTCGTCCCGACCGCTGCGGTGCAGGCACTGCGTCGGCGTCGATCACATCGGCCACGGGCCACCTCGCTCTCGTCGTTTCTCTAGCATAGAGTAGAAGAACAGTTGAGAGGAAGTGAGCCAGGATGCGCACCACCCCCCATGCCCCCCGAGGCGACCTCGACAGCGTCGACGAGATCGCCGAGATGGTCCGGCGCTTCTACGGCGACGTGGCCCAGGACGACCTGCTCGGGCCGATGTTCGAGGACGTCGCCCGGGTCGACTGGGCCGAGCACCTCCCGAAGCTCACCGCGTTCTGGTCGCGGGCCCTGCTGGGCCAGCCCGGGTACGTCGGCAACCCCTATCGGGCCCACGCCGACGTGCACGCGCAGGCGCCGTTCACCTCGGCGCACTTCGAGCGGTGGCTGAGCCTGTTCGCCGAGACCCTCGAGGGGTGGGAGGGCCCGAACGTGGACCGCGCCCTCGACCTCGCCGCCAACGTGGCCCGGGTGCACAGCCACCAGCTGACCGGCACGCCGGTCGTGGTGGCCATGTCCCACCCGGTCGCGGGACCGGCGTCGTGACCGCTCCGGTGCCCCCAGCGGGCGTGATGTCCGGGCTGCCGACGCAGGACGACCGCGTCGACGAGCGCTGGCGGAGTGCCCGCTGGTTCGCCCTCGTGGGGTCCGCCGCTGTCGTCGCCGGCGGCCTCGTCGCCGGGCTGAGCCGGCCGACCGGCGCCGAGCTGGGCCCGTGGACCGCGTCGTTCCTCGTGCTGGTCGTCGGTGTCGCGCAGATCGTGCTCGGGGTGGGCCAGGCATGGGTCGCCGTCGAGCCGCCCTCGCGACAGCGGTCCCTCATCGAGCTGGTCGGGTGGAACGCCGCCGCGGCGGTCACCATCGTCGGCACGCTCACGTCCACCGTCGTGCTCACCGTGCTCGGCTCGGCCGCCACCGCGGTGGTCGCCGTCGTGTTCATGGGCGGGATCGGCCCTGCGTCACGGTCGCGGGGCCGCGGCGTGCGTGCCGCCTACCTCACCTTCGCGGTGCTGCTCCTCCTCAGCTCCGTCATCGGTGCGGGCCTCGGGATGGTGCGCCAGCAGTGAGCCACGCCGGCGAAGCGCTCAGGCCAGCTCGTCGAGGACGTCGACCATCTCGGTGCGGAACCGGCGCAGCTCCTCCCGGTGCTGCAGCGAGAGCGAGGCCAGGATCGACTCCCCGTGCGGCGTGAGGGCGACGAGCTGGCGTCGGGCGTCGGCCTCGTCGGCGGCGGTGGTCACGAGGCCGGCGTCGGCGGCCCGCCGCACGAGCTCGACCGTCGAGTGGAGCTTCAGCTGCAGGCGGTCGGCGAGGTCGCTGATGGTGGGAGGGCCGGCGCCGTCCCAGCCCTTCACCGCCAGCATGAGCTGGTGGTGGGCCGGCGTGACGCCGGCCGAGCGGGCGGCGTCCTCGGAGAAGCGCAGGAAGACCCGCAGCGCGTAGCGGAAGCGGGCGAGGGCCCGGTAGTCGCCGGGGGAGAGCGGATCGGGGGAGCTCACGGCTGGCTCGTGTCGACGCGGGCGCGCTGGGTCTCGATGACGGTGAGTGACCGGGTCGCCGCCAGCGACACCACCGCGGCGATGAGCGTGACGGGCAGCAGGGGGAGCCCGGCCATCTCGGTGACGACGAGCGTGGTGCCGAGCGGGGTCTTGGTCACGCCGACGCAGAGCGCCACCATCAGCCCGGCCATGAGGACGGACTCGTCGAGCGCCGGGGCGCCGGCGTGGATGAGCTGGCCCAGCACCGCGCCCATGAAGAACAACGGGATGATGAACCCGCCCTTCCATCCCGAGGCGAGGGTGACGGTGGTGCCCGCCAGCTTGGCCAGGACGGCGACGACGAGGGCGGCGACGGTCAGGTGGTTGTCGAGCAGCTCGCCGAGCTGGTGCTCGCCGAACGTCAGGGCGTACGGCGACCAGATGCCGAGCAGTCCCAGGGTGACCCCGCCGGCGACGTAGCGGGCGGGGCGGGGGAACACGGCGAAGCCTCGGCGCAGCACCTTGGTGACTGCGGCGAACAGCACCGAACCGAGCCCTCCTGCGAGCCCGAGCCCGGCGGCCAGCGCGAGGTGCCACGGGTGCAACGGGCCCACCTCGGGGAACTCCCACACCGGCTCGATGCTCAGCCCGCTCAGCGCGACGTAGACGGCGAACCCGCAGAGCGACCCCACCACCGCGGGGACGAGCGCCTCGTAGTACTGCAGCCCGCGGCGGTGGAGGATCTCGAGGGCGAACAGCGCCGAGCCGAGCGGTGCGCCGAACAGCACGGTGAAGCCGGCGGCCATGCCGGTGATGGTGAGCACGCGGATGTCGGCCCGCTGGCGGCCCTCGCGGGTGCCCAGCCAGGTGCCGAGGGTGCCGGTGGTCTGCACCAGCGGGGCCTCGGGCCCCATGCCGGCGCCTGAGGAGACGCACAGCAGCGACGCCGGGATCAGCGGCCGGAGGCGGCGCACGTCCTCGGCGCCGCCGAGCACGTGGATGTTGTCGACCAGCAGCTCCACGTCGCCGGTCTCGCCGCCGATCCGGGTGATGAGGGCGACGGCTGCGCCGACGGCGGTGAGGATCAGCAGCTGCACGACGGCGCTGTGGTCCTCGGGGCCGAGCAACCCGCCGAGCAGGTGCATCGCTCCGACGTAGGCGGCGCCGACGACGCCACCGATCACTCCGACGGCGACGACCGGGCCCATCATCCCGGAGCGGATGTGGACGACGGCACGGGCGAGCTGGTTGGTCCGATCCGGCACAGATAGATCGTACCACGATCTATCTGTGCTGCGGCGGGCCGTCCGCCACTCGTTCTGGTGGAGGTTCGCCCCCGGAATCGGAGACCAGATCTCCACCAGAACGGGGAGCTGTTCACCAGGACAGGAGTTGTCCACCAAGAGAGGAGCGCTCCGCCTTCGATGTGAGCACCCCCAACGGGATTCGAACCCGTGCCGCCACCTTGAGAGTCGGGCCCGAACGGTCCAGCCGGTGCTCGTGCATGGGGTTTCACCTGATCAGGGCGTTGCCCCCGTCCATCGGCTCCGCCGGCGTCCGTGGCGATGGCTGGGGTTCGTGACCAAGTTCGTGACCAAGTTCGTGACCAAGTCGGAGACTGATGCGATCGCGACCACAGAGGTGAGCGGCGCCGCTCCGAGTGGTTGGGCTGGCCGTCGTGAGATCCGGCCATGAACGGACTAAACTCCTACACTGAGTAGTAATTTGTGGGAGGGATTTGTGGGAGGGACATGACGCCCAGACGGAGCAAGCGGGCCAATCGGCGACGGTCGGGTGAGCACGGGTTGCGTCCCGAGCCGTCCGACGTCGAGTGGAGGGCCGTGTTGCGGTCGTTCTACAAGCGGCGGCAGCGACAGAAGGCGATCGGGTGGGCCCTGCTCGGAATCGCCTTGGCTGTTGCGGTTTCGCACTTCCTCGAGCATCTCAAGATGCCGAACCTCCTGCCGTTCGTCTCCTCGGGTCTCCAGGACGTCGTCGCTGGTTATCCAATCGCCATCGTGATGGTGTTGGTCGGCGTGATCCTGCTGGGTCAGAGCGACGAGCCACCGAGCCGTCGTTCCTTCCGTCGCTGACCGCGCCTCCGGGATCGCCGTCCTCCCGGGCCGCAGTGAGGCGCCGTTGGGTCTGGGTCTGTTGCCTCGGCTGTGGGTCGGAGCGTGCTGAGCAGTCCTGGGTTATCGGTCCAGCGCGAGCGCCTTGGGCGCGCCGCCGCCTTGGCCGGGGAGGTGCAGACGCTTCAGTAGCACGGCGTTGAAGGCGACGATGATGCTCGAGCCGGACATGGTCAGGGCTGCGATCTCGGGTCGGAGCCCGAGGCCGATGATCGGGACGAAGATGCCGGCGGCGATGGGAAGGGCGACGGCGTTGTAGCCGATGGCCCAGGTGAGGTTCTGGCGCATCTTGCGGACGGTGCCGCGGCCGATCTGGATGGCGATTGGCACGTCCAGGGGGTCGGAGCGCATGAGGACGATGTCAGCCGTGTCGATGGCGACGTCGGTGCCGGCGCCAATGGCAATGCCGACGTCGGCCTGGGCGAGCGCGGGGGCGTCATTGACGCCGTCTCCCACCATGGCGACCCTGGCGCCGTCGTTCTGCAGGCGGGTGATGACGGCGGCTTTGTCGGCGGGGCGGACGTCGGCGATGACCTCGTCGATGGCCAGTTGCTCGGCGATGCGAGCGGCGGTGGCTGCGTTGTCGCCGGTGAGCATGACGACTCGGACGTCCATGTCGCGCAGGGCCTGCACCGCTGCGGCGGAGGTGTCCCGCGGGGCGTCAGCTACGCCGATGATGGCAGCAGGGGCCCCGTCGAGAGCGATGACGATGACGGTGCGGCCTTCGGTGGCGAGGTGTGTCCAGGTGGTGTTGAGATCGTCGAGCGGGATGTCGCGTCCGTCCATGAGTGCTTTGCTGCCGACGGCGACCTGGATCCCGTCGACGATGGCGACGGCGCCCTGGCCGGGGATGTTCTCGAATCCGCTGGCTGGGAGCTGGTTCGAGTCGCCGACGGTCTGATCGACGTGGGTGACGAAGGCCTGGGCGATGGGGTGCTCGGAGTTCCGTTCGACGGCCGCGGCGAGGAGGAGCGTGCGGTCGTGATCGGCGCCATCGGCGAACACGGTGTCGGTGACCTCGGGCTGTCCCTTGGTGAGGGTGCCGGTCTTGTCCATCACGACGACGTCGAGGCGGGCGGAGGACTCGATGGCCGAGGCGGTCTTGAAGAGCACGCCTCGCTTTGCACCGAGGCCTGAGCCGACCATGATCGCCGTCGGTGTGGCGAGCCCGAGAGCGTCCGGGCAGGTGATGACCACGACGGTGATGGCGTAGAGCAGAGCTCCGTCGACCCCGACGTCGCCGAACGCCATCCAGGCGGCGAAGGTGAGCGCGCCGCCCACGAGAGCGACCAGCACCAGCCAGAACGCCGCCCGATCGGCCAGGCGCTGGCCGGGGGCCTTCGAGTTCTGTGCCTCCTGGACCAGCTTGACGATCTGGGCGAGAGCGGTGTCGGAGCCGACGCCGGTGGCCCGGGCGCGCAGGACGCCGTTGCGGTTGATCGTGGCGCCGATCAGCTGGTCGCCTGGGGCCTTGTGGACCGGGAGGCTCTCGCCGGTCACGACCGACTCGTCGACCTCGCTCTCGCCGTCTTCGACCATGGCGTCCACGGGGATCTTCGAACCAGGACGCACCACGATCAGATCGCCGACCACCACCTCACCCGTCGGCACCTCGACGATCTCTCCGTCGCGCTCCACCAGCGCCATCGGCGGAGCCAGGTCGAGCAGGGTTCGGATCGCGTCGTTGGCGCCGCCGCGGGCTCGCATCTCGAACCAGTGGCCGAGCAGTACGAACGCCGCCAGCATCGTCGAGGCCTCGAAGAACACGTCGCCGCCGCCGGTCAGGGTGACCACGGTGGAGTAGAGCCACCCGGTCCCGATGCCGACGGCGACGAGGACCATCATGTCGAGCGTCCGGGCCCGGAGCGCCGCCCACGCACCGGTGAAGAAGATCCACGACGACCAGAAGATGACCGGCAGGCTCAACAGCAGCTGCCACACGTCGTTGCGCATCCCGAACGGCACCGGCAGGTCCAGCCCGAGGATGTCCATCCCGATGTGGCTGTACATCGTGATGGTCAGAGCGAACACGACCGCCACGAGGAAGCGGTTGCGCATGTCGGTGACCATCGACGCCATCGACATGTCGTCGCCGTGGTGATGGCCGCCGTGCCCGGCGTGCTCTTCTGCGGCGCGATGGCGTGGTGACTCGTGGCCCTCGTGATCGGCGTGCGCCAGGTGAGCGTCCGGCTCGGCGAGCGGGTCGCAGATGTGACCAGGGACGGACTGACCAGCGCAGTGATAACCGCAGTCGCGCACCCACCCGCGGAGCTCGGCGATGGTCACCTGGTCGGGGTCGAACACCACCGTCGCTGTCTGCGTGACCGGGTTGGCGTCGATGTCGACCACGCCGGGCCGGCGGCCGAGCCGGGCCTCCACCACGTTCTTCTCGGTGGCGAACCCGAGGCCGCTGACGTCGATCACCGCAGTGGCGCGGGAACCTGGGCTCTCAGCCATGGTGTCCCTCACCATGGTGGTGGTCACCACGTCGATGATGGGACGCCATCATCACGACGCAAGCCAGACCCGCGACGACACCGACGACCAGCGCAGCGCTCCAACCGAGCGACACCCCGACGACCGTTGTGAGTCCGAGGATGGCCAGCATGGGGACGATGCAGCACGCTGCGAGCGCGAACAGGGCGATGAGGCCGAGCCGGTCGTTTCGATCCAGTTCCGGAGAGGTGCTCATGGCTTTCTCCTTTCCTCTTCAACCGCATTATACCCCTTAGGGGTATGGGGTATCAAGAGGACTGTTTGTAGGCCATCACCTGGGCCATGCCCTGCTCGAGGTGGTACGTGTTGTGGCAGTGGATCATCCACTGCCCGGGGTTCTCGGCATCGAACTCGACGCTGAGGTTCTCGCCGGGCAGGACGTTGACCGTGTCCTTGCGAGGGCCGGTCGAGTCGGTGCCGAGGCGGAACGTGTGGCCGTGGATGTGGACGGGGTGCCACATCGCCGAGTTGTTCGTGAACGTGAGTCGAACCCGTTGCCCCTGCTCGATGAGCAGGGGTTCGTGTTCGCCGAAGGGCTTGCCGTCGAACGCCCACTGGTACGGCATCATCGTCCCGCTCAGTTCGATGTTGTGCTCCACATCGGGGTCTCGCTGGGCCAGGGCGACCTGCTCGGTGGCGACCAGGTCCCGGTACGACAGGATCCGCCCGTCGAGTTCGGAGGGCCGGGTCGGGCCGGTCGGTGCCGTGCCGGCGAGGACGTCGGTGGTCCGCACGATCGCCGAGGCGCTCGCGTTCTTGCCTTCCGCCAGGGCGACGAGGGGCCACGTTCCTGATGAGGGAGCGACGATGACGTCGTAGCGCTCGCCCATGCCGATGAGCAACGTGTCCACTTCGACCGGCGTGACCGGGAAGCCGTCCGCGTGGGTGACGGTCATGCGGTGTCCGCCCAGAGCTACCCGGTAGGCCGTGTCGGAGCCGGCGTTCACGATCCTAAGCCGTGCTCGCCCGCCCGGAGGCACGGTGATGGTCGCCCGGTCCGACGGTGGCTTCCCGTTGATCAGGTGGAGCGGGTAGCTGATATCGCCGGCGTCCCCGCCGAGCAGATCGGACTGGTTCATCGACATCGCGCCCATGGAGGAGCCCGATCCCATGTCCATGCCGCCCATGGCGCCCTGATCCATCGACTCCATGCCGCTCATGCCCGTGAGGTCCTGGAACGTGCTCTCTGGAGTCGCGCCGAGTCCGTCGAGCCAGTCGTCGAGCACCACCACCTGGTCGACGTCGTAGGCGCCCTGCTCATTCGGGTCCTCGATGATCAGCGGCGCGTAGAGGCCCCGGTCGAGCTGAAGGCCCATGTGCGGATGGAACCAGTAGGTCCCCGGGTCGGGCACGATGAAGGAGTAGGTGAACGTCTCGCCCGGCCGGATCGGCGGCTGGGTCAGGTCATGGACCCCGTCCATGTCATTGCGAAGAGCGAGACCATGCCAGTGGATCGTCGTGTCCTCAGGCAGGTCGTTGGTCAGCGCCACCTCGAGGGTGTCGCCTGCCTTCACCCGCAAAGGAGTTCCGGGAACGACGCCGTCATAGCCCCACGTCTGCACACTGCGCGAGCCCAGCTGCACGTTCATCGGAGCGGCACGCAGCGCGAACCGGCGCACCGTGCCCGCTGCGTTCGCCCTCCTGGCCTCCGCCGCCCCGATCGCCGGATCTCCGATGCCGATCGTCGGCGGCGTGCGCCCGGCTGACGTGCTGCTGCTGCAGGCGGCCAGCACGAGTCCACCCGCACCGAGCGCGAGGAAGTGCCGGCGTGTGATTGACGGGCTAGGCATCTCGCTCTCCGTTCTACGACGTCCTGTCGTAGACGCTAGCGCTCCGTGGCCTGGCGGAGCGATCGCCCCGCCAGTCTGCCCGACAGCCCCTGGGGCGCGTGGCTGCCGAGTCGAAGGGTGCCAGTGGATCTGGGGGGGACCTTCACGGCCCCGACGGGGCCAGATGGGCGGACAGGCGAACGCGAAGTCAGACAGACGCCCGCAGGTCCCGCTTGCTCCATTACTCGCGAGTGGTCGCATCCTTATTGCTTGACTGACGATCACTCGTCGGCTCATAGGGCGATCCGTCATCATCGAGGTGTGATCGCCACCCCTGCCAGAGGATGATCACCGTCCCTGTGACGATGAGCACGAGCGAGGTCCAGGTGTTGACGCGTAGGCCGAGAATCGTGTTGGCCCTGTCGGAGCGCAAGGCTTCGATCCACAGTCGCCCGATCCCGTACCCGAGCAGGTAGACGCCCAGCAGTTTGCCGCGGGCGAGCACCCGCCGCCGGTCGAGCAGGATGAGCAGGCCGCACAACGCGAGGTTCCACAATGCTTCGTACGCGAACGTCGGGTGAAACGTCGTGAACGCGGTGTACTCGGCGGGGCGGTGGGCTTGGTCGATCCGTAGACCCCAGGGCAACGAGGTCGGACGGCCGAAGATCTCCTGGTTGAACCAGTTGCCGAGCCGGCCGATGGCTTGCGCGAGCGGTAGTGCGGGAATGATCGCGTCGAGTGCGACAGGGAGTCGCATGTGGCGTCGATGGGCAACCCAGGCACCGGTGGCGACGCCGAGCAGGATGCCACCGGGGATGCCGAGGCCTCCGGTCCAGATCTCGAAGGCTCGGAGAGGGTGGTCGCGGTAGAGCTGGTTGTCGGTCACCACATGCCACAAGCGGGCGCCGATCAGGCCTGCCGGGACTGCCCAGAAGGCGATGGCGTACACGTCATCGCCGTTACCGCCGGCTGCTCGCCATCGGCGGCCGGCGAGCCACACGGCGGCGATTACCCCGAAGGCGATCGCCAACCCGTAGAGGCGAAACGTCAGCGGGCCGAGCCGGACGACGTTGGTCGACGGGCTGGGTAGCTCGGCCAGCGTCGCCGCCCACGGCCTGTTGGTCCCCAATGCAAGCACCCGAGCTAAACTACTACAGTAGATAGTAGATTTCTGGTCGGTAACACCGGAAGAGCGCATCGGTGCGCTGCGTAGAGCCCGAGGTCGGGATGTCTGGACGGAAGTCGAATCGATCGGGCCGGAGCGCCAACCGGGGCTCTGAGATCTCGAACGAGGAGTGGATCGAGGTCTTGCAGACCTTCTACAGACGACGGCACCGTCAGAAGATCGTGGGCTGGTGCCTGGTGGGACTCGCCGGAGTCATCGCACTACAGCACTTCCTCCGTCACGTCGACACCATCGACGTGATGCCGTTTCTGTCGATAGGGCTCCAAGATGTGGTCATCGGATACCCGATGGCGGGGGTGATGCTGTTCATCGCGGTGTTCCTTCTCGGGCAGAGCGATGAGCCACCAAGGCGGGCTGAGGTCCGGCACCGCTGAAGCGCTCGATGTCATTCCGCTGGTGTGGTGGCGCGGAAGCGGGCCCACACGCCCCCGGTGGCTGCACACACCTCCGCGTGTTCGAACCCAGCAGCCCGTAGTGCGTCGGACAAGTCCTGGGTTGAGAAGAGACGGTGTTCGGAGCCATCGAGGCGGTGGATCAGACGAGGCACCGGATGATCGAGAAGGTCATAGCCCACCAGGGCTCCGCCAGGACGCAGTACCCGGCGGACCTCGGCCAGGCTGGCTTCCCATTCGATGACGTGATGCAGCATCAGGAAGCTCAGGACCGTGTCGAACGATCCATCAGCGAACCGAAGGTTCGTCACGTCAGCCTGTTGGACCTTCACTGAAGGTGAGGTGGCCACACTGCGACGAGCCCGGATCACCATCTGCGGGTCTTGGTCGACCACGGTGAGGGCCAGGCCAGGGGAGCGGTCGGCGAGGCCGGCAGCCATGGCACCGGATCCTCCGCCGATCTCGAGGACCTGACCCTGCACTGAGTCGGGCGGGGCGGCCCATGGGAGAACGACATGACGGGCAAAACCGCGCCAGGGAGCGCTTCGACAGAACACCGCCTCAACGGTCGACATGATGGGCATTGCGGGACCCTTCTCCATGGTTCGATTCGAGCGGCCAGCCGGTTTGGGTCGTCATCGACTGCGGTACGAGTTCTGAGCGGGGCGGTCGCCACAACATCACGACATCCGGAGAGCCTGGCGCATGGAGCCTTCCGGTCTCGGTGAAGCCGAGGGACTCGAAGAACGGCCAGGAGCTTGTGTCCGCGAGCGTGACACGAGCGCCGACACCGTCGGCGTCGGCTCTCTCGAGGCCCGCGTCCATCAGCAACCGCCCGATTCCATTGCGTCGATGACCCGGATCGACGGCCAGGAGCTCGAGGCGCCAATACGGCGCGGAGGGTCCGTGAAGATGCTCCTGGCGTGCGAGTCGAAGTGACCGGATCGGGTGCTGTCCTGTCGTCCGGGCGTAGGTTCGAGCGACCTGCGCTGCGAGCGAACGCGACCGTTGGACGGCCCCGGGTGGGCGCCAGAAGGCAATCCCGGCATGGCGGACCACGAACGGAATGCAGGCGCCGTTGAGGCGATACCGCACATCAAGTTCGAGCGCCCGTCGTAACCTCGTCGTCCGGAGTCGAGGGTTCGGAAACCGCCACTGATTGAACGGGTCATCACTGAGCGCCTCGGCGATGAGCGACGTCATCGACAGCAGTAGTCCCCCGTCGAGCGCGGCTAGCTCAGTGACATCTGGATGTGTCATCCCCTTATCCTACGACAGCGCGTAATAGTTGGATCTTCACTCCGCCGCTCCGGACCTGTGTTGGTCAAGCGAAGCCGCTCCGTGGTCCGTACGTTCTGGGGCTGTCATCCAACTGGCGAACGCTGCGAGCATCTCGAAGTCGGGATCGAGGCGGACCGCCAGGCCCTCGGTCATGAGGAGCACCTTGGTCAGGACTGCGAGCTGCGGTGGCAGTCGAAGCCCGTGCCGCCGAGCGACCTCCATGTGGTCGTGCAACATGGTTCCAAAGCCGACGTCGCCGTGTGGCCTGTCGGTGTAGCGCAGGAGCAGACCTCCGAGATCCTCACGGAGCCCGTCGCGGTCGACCGATCTGTTCGAGATGCCCAAACGTGTGAAGCACCCGCAGATGGCATCGATCTGGCGGGTCAACATCGCCCCGAGGAGCGGGCCCAGTTCATCTCTCATCTCCGGTGACAGTTCGCCGACCATTCCGAAGTCGATGAGCTCGATGGTGCCGTCGGCGGCGAGGAAGAGGTTCCCCGGGTGTGGATCAGCGTGGAAGAGCCCGTCGACCACAACCATCTGGAGCATCACCGCCACGAGTCGATGGGCGACCGCAGCACCGTCGAGGCTGGCCGCGGCCAGCGATTGTGGATCATCGATTCTGCCCCCTTGCGCGAGATCGACGGTGAGCATGCGCGCGGTACTGGCCCGCCTATGGATTCGTGGGACGCGCACACCGACGATGTCGGCGAGATTGGCGGCGATGCGGTCGGCGTTCGCTGCCTCCCTCTCGTAGTCGACCTCGTGAAGGAGCGTCCTCGCGAACTCGTCGACCAGCATCACCAGCCCGAGGCGTCGTGCGGCAGGCCACACCAACGAGACATGCTTCGCCAGTGCCGTCAGGAGATCGAGGTCCAATTGGATCTCCTCGGTGACCCCGGTGCGTCGCAGCTTCACGACCACCGCGGTGCCATCGGTCAGCACGGCACGGAATGCTTGCCCGATGGACGCCGAGGCCACAGGCAGCGCGTCGATCGACGCGAACACCTCCTGCCACGGTCGGGCGAGCTCCACCTCGACACTGGCGAACACGTCGGTGATCGACTCCGGAGCTACCGCATCCTGCAGGCGGGCCAGCTCTGCCCTATAGGGCTCGGGGACGATGTCGTACCGGGCCGAGAGGATCTGCCCGAGCTTGATGTAGGTCGCCCCCAGATCCTCGAACAGCATTCGCACCTGTTCGGGACGGCTGGGGGGCGTGCGCGACTGACGTCGGCGGCGACCCCTGTTACGGCGCCCGAACCAGGGCACCCCCATCCCACCGAACGAAATTCTCACCCCATGTCGAAGAGCGACCGCCGCGATCTCGAAGCGCCGTGCCCACGCCAGGCGACGGGCGTGCGCCCGGCTCGGTGGCTGCTTGTCTGCAGGCGTTCGACCATCGTCCTTCACTGCCCGCTTCACGAGCAGCCCCTCGACAGACCGCGCTGACCTGCGACGCCGGGACTCAGAGGGGACCAGGGGCACCAGCTCAACCTACGACACTGTGTCGTAAGAGATGGGGCAGCCGGCCGCGGAATCCTGGTCCGGGACCCAAGCGTGCTCCAGAATCCCTGCCGGTTCTCGATCCACCATTGAGGCGACCGCCCCAGAGGCAAAGCGCCTGTGGTTGCCGACCGGGCCGGGTGGGGCGTGACGGTGCTGCGACCCGATCGGCCTGTCGTCGAGTCGAGCCCGACGACGTCTTCCAAGAACCCGGGCTGGTTGCCGGGTGCGGGCGGGGACGCCCCGGCGGGTGGGGCGTCCCCGCCCGTGACGGGTCACCGGGCGGCGGGTCCCGTTTGCGTCAGCCGTCGCGCGAAAACTACTACAGCCAGTAGAAGGACGGTGACGGACTGCCCGATCGGATCAGCGGCCTACCGGGACCGCGTCGCGCATTCCACGGCCGACCTGAGACACGGACGCTCGCGAGGTCATGGGGTGGTGTGGCCGGTCATCCGACCTTCGTTTCTGGGTCGCCTCCGGGTGTCCGGCGCTGACTATGGGCGGCAAAGGTGATCCAGAGGAGACATCCGAACAGGGCGACACCGAGGGGCACATGTACGGCGACGGCTGTCGGCGACGAGCGACCCGCGAATCCGAGTCCGGTCTGGATCACGATGGCGACCAACGACAGCACTGAGAGCTGCAGCATCCGTTGACCGACCGAGCCGAGCTCTCGGCGCCGCCAGGTCAGCGCGACCAGGGCAATCGCTGCGAGCGGGATCGCTTCAGCCAAGATGCGGTGGAAGTCGAGCAATCCAGGTCGGGAGGTGAGGAACTGACCCGCGAGCACGGCCTGCACCAGCACCCCAGCCGCGAGTCCCGCCGAGCACAGTTCTGTCCACGCCAGGGCCCGACGTTGATCCTCGGCTCGACGCTCGGATGTCTTCATCTCGGCTCCAGGCCCTGCGATCGGCGGATACGACACTATGTAGTAGATGTTACGCTATCTGGGCTCGGGCGGACAATCACGCACGGCAGGGCGTCCTCCCCGCGCACTCGGCGCTCAGCCGCAGGACGAGGAGACAGTCGTCCTCCCACACGCCGGGGATGAGAGAGCCGGGCACGAGCGGACGAGGCGGCGCATTGGGACCGACCTTTGAACTACCACAGTATGTAGTAGTGTGAGGGTGTGCCTCGCAACGACCCCACGTCCGGTCTATCTGCACTGCACATCGACCGGAGTCACTGGATGGCCACCGACCGAGGCGGCTCAGCGTCGACGCCGGCCTTCGCTCCGACACACTCCCGAGCAGTTCACCGATCGCCGGTCGGACTGCGTGCACCAGCGGGGTGTAGGAACAGGTGACTTCCGCATTCATCCTCGCTGCTGTGATCCTTGCGTTCGTCATCGCAGCCTGGCCGAGTCGAGCTCGCCGAAGCCAGAGCCGCGCCGAACCGCTCACGCCTGCCGAGCTCGAACACCATCTCGATGTGGGACGACGTCGAACCGCTGCACTGCCGCCCGAACGCCGCGAGCCGCGACCATTTCGCTACACGACCCATCCTGAGCTCCGTCCGCCTTCAGCCCGACCGGAGAGCGACACGCGCGATACACAGAATGACAGCGACCGCTGAACGCTCTTCGAGTGGCCCGGAGGATCGCCCACCGTCGGCCGGCTGGGAATGACGACCGCGCATGAATCGCCCCGGGTTTCATGGAGGCTCTGATGTGCCCCGGGTCCGATGGAGTCGGGCTCTTGGAGTCGGGCTCTTGCTTCTCATACGACGTTGAGCCCGCCGAGGCGGACGTTCTCATACTCGATCGGGGCGCGCATCCCGAGGGCGCTGTGACGCCGTTGGTGGTTATGGAAGATCTCCAGGTACGCCGGCCAGCCGATCTCTCCCCCAGCAGGGGAGCTACTACAGTCTGTCATACTCAGAGCAGGGTGCGATGTCGAACGAGAACAGTCCGGAAGTCGAACAACCGCGGGCGTCCGGCCGAAGGGGCACTCGACCGGATTCAGCTTCGGGGGTTCGTCGGATCGAGTGGCTCTGCGTCGGTCTCGCCGTCGGTGTGCTGGCCGAGGCCGTGCTCGCTGGCAAGGTTCCTGACCGTTCACCACCCGTTCGTTGCATCGGGTCGCGTGTTGGCCGAACCCCCTCGGGGTCGCCCTTTCGGCCTTCTCGTCGCCATGGCGTCCACGGCGAGGGCATCGGCCACGCCGCGCCCATCTCCACCCGCTAGGTACGAAGACATCCGACATCGCATCCCCAGGGCGGCGATGTCGACGAGACGCCCGGGCGTCCCCGAACTGCGCTCGCAGGCCGACTGGGGCGCACAGCAACCCTCTGACGACCACCGCAAGGAGCAAGACGTTCGTGCACGTACTTCCAGAAGAAGACGCGGGATCCAGCTACGCCGTCACCGACAGTCGGCTCGGCGAGCCCGACCTGGTCGCCGCCTTCTACGACCGGCTTGCGCCGCGCTACGAGGCGATCGTCGGTGGGCACTGGGACCGGTCGGTCCAGCGCCAAGGGGAGATTCTCACGAGCGTACTCGAACGCTCCCTTGGGTCCGGACCACTCCGGGTGCTCGACTGCTGCTGTGGCATCGGGACCCAGGCGCTCGGGCTCGCCCAGAACGGCCACGACGTGGTTGCCACCGACATCAGCCTCGGCGCCATCGAACGTGCCAGGCGCGAGGCAGAGCTGCGCAAGGTCTCGATCGGCTTCTCGGTTCGCGACCTGCGTGAGCTGGGCAGCGCGCGCCTCGGTGAGTTCGATGCGGTCATTTGTGGCGACAACTCGATTGCCCACATGCTGACCCGGGACGATCTCGGCCGCGCTGCTCGCTCGATCCGATCTGTCCTCGAGAACCATGGAGTGGCGATCATCAGCCTCCGGGACTACGACCGACACCTCGCCACCCGGCCGGCTTGCACGCTTCCGACCCCTGCTGATGGAGCGTCCGATGCCCTTTCGTTTCAGCGCTGGACCTGGCTGGACCACAGCTGCTACGAGGCGGAGCAGCTGTTGATCGAGCGTGACCAGGACGGATGGTCTGCGCAGAGCCTCGGTCACGTTCGGTTCCGTGCGTGGCTCCGCCACGAGGTCTCCGACGCATTCGATCAAGCTGGCTTCCGATCGCAGCAGTGGCTGATGCCGACGGAAACGACGATGGCGTCACCGCTGCTCGTGGCCAGCAGCTCCTGACCGCTGCGGCGAGATCGGTTCAGCCAGAAGTCGACTGAACCGTCGACGGTTCGGACAGGACCTCTCGTGCGGTCGTCAGCCACGCGTCGATGCCACCCGCGAGCTCCGACACGTTGGTGTAGCCAAGGTCGACCAACTCGTTCATGGCGATCGATGACATTCGACCGGTCTTGCAATAAAGCAGGATCTCCGCAGTGCGGTCAGACGTCAACTTCGGGATGCCGGTTGCCACTTGGTCGTACGGAATGAAGGCATCGGTTCCGGCGATCTCCCCCTCAAATGGCACATGGACGTTAATCACGATGGCACCGACGGCGGCGGAGCGGACCTCGAACTCTTCGGGGGACAGAGAGCGAGGGTCACTCGGGGGTGAGGATGTCCCGACGGTCATCCCGGCCATACCTGCCATGCCTCCTCCGCCACCTGCAGAGCGGTGGGTCATGCCCTGCATGCCCAACACGATGTACCCCACGACCGCGAGTCCGACCATGATCAGCCCGACGACAACCCAGCTACCGCTCTTCGGCTTCCGGTAGGCAGCTACGAGGTCTCGGTCTTCCTCTATTCCCATGCACCTGGTCTACTACCGATTGTCGTAGTCTGGTCTTCACTCAACTGGACAGTCAACTCTCTAGCGTGGGACCGCTCGATGATCGCCGAGTTCAGCTCGATTCTTCGCTGGCCGCGACGGCGATGGGAACCACTGACCGCCCCCGGGCAGATCTCACTGGCTATTGACACCGCTCGAGTCCTAGCCCCACCGTCGACTCCGACGGCGGCGGAAGCGCTTTCCGCAGCGGTCTCGCCTCCGGTAGAGGGAGAGGTCATCCTCCCAAGGTGCCCAATGTGGCAGCGCCACTCGGCGCGCCAGCTGCCATTGCGGCTCGAGCTCGCAAATGCATTGACTGGCCAAAGCGCCGTAGCGACAGTGCAGGCAATGGGGTTCCTCGCCGAGCATTGCGTGGAAGGCGAGGTCGCCCATGCGACCTCCAGCCCCTTCTCCCACCACGGCCACCTGCTCTCCGCCGGCATCGTGGAACACTCGAAGCGCGGTGGCTGGCCATGTCTCATCCTGGGTGGGCCACACCAGCAGCAGGAGCCGATTCGGGAATCGTGCCACGGCTAGCTCATCACCTGGCATCACTGGGAACCATGGTTGGGCGGCGGGGAAGAACTCGTTCTCGAGCGACGGTGGCGGGTGAAGGTCGAACGCCACCACGTCGACGTCGGCCTCGTGAAGGAGGCGAGCCCAGTACCCCGTTCCAGCGCCAAGCTCGACGACACCGCTGGTTGCCGCCTGCTTGATTGCCTGCACGGCTTCATCCGTCGGGGTGGCGAAGGCGTAGCGCTGCACGGCATCGGCCCGAGCCTGACTTGATGACTGAGGGTCGATCGCCCAGCGTTCGAATGCCTCCAGCATGGGGTTCCCGTTGAGCGGCGGAAGGTCGTCTCTCGAAGCGGTCATCACGCTCCTCTCGTGCTGTCATCCGTCGACGTTGACGTTCTTGACACGCTGGAGCAGCGACGCCCAACAAGTGCACGGGGGTTGGTCAGGGGACTCGTCAAACAGCGCCTCGTTTGACCGAGCAGCCCGTTGGGTAGGACGAGCCTACGGATTCGCTCGGTCCGGTTCTGTGGTCGAAGGACTTGTGGTGGGCGTCGAGGCATCGGACGAGGTTGTGGTGCTGGGATGGCTGACCAGGAACGTCTCGAGGTCCGCAGGCATCTGCGTCGGGTCTTTCGTCAGCTCCTTGTCGATTGCTGTGAACGTGTCGAACGGCATCCCGTCCGGCGCACTCATCGCCGTGTAGGTCTGCTCGCACCCGGAGCGGTCCATGCCTGCGGCGGTGCACGAGGTGATGAAGTTGTTCGACGTCACGTCGTCGTAGGTGGTCGGCGTGTTGCTCGCCGCGCAGGCGCCGAGCGCGACGGTGCCCAGCGCGAGCGCCACCGTCGCTCGCCGGACCTTCCGTGGCACCCCGCACCATCGAGTGGGGCGGCAAAGGTTGGATGGGTCGGCCGATGCGCCGGCCCGCGACCTGTTGGTGATGGTGGTCATGGGCTCTCCCAATAGAGACGACAGTGAGTCGTAGGTTAGCGGCCTCGAGCTCAGGGAGTCGGGCGACCAGCGATCGGTGTTCAGCCGCCACCGGCGGAGAAGTGCCACGGCTCGCCGGGGAGGTTCACGAAGCCGAAGCGGCCGGCGTTCGCCATCATCCACCCGTATGCGGCGTCGGATGAGCGGAGCGTGCGGCCGCCGATGGTGAAGTCGATCGCCAGCCCCTGCTCGTGCTTGGAACGGCCCGGAATCGCTGTCGCCGGACTGCACTGCTCTGGCGGCATCTGGTAGATCGCGTAGTCACTCGTGCCGCAGTTCTCTCGCCGCAGAGCGATCTGGCCGCTGGAGTCGCGATAGCCGCTGCCACCCAGCTCGTAGCCGGCGCTCGATGCCGCATCGAGCAGAGAGGCGAGCTGACCCGCGATCGACGACGCCACGGTGATGCCTCGAACCGTCGAAAGGCCGGGACGGGCGGGCACCGGTGTGGTTGAGCCGCCGCCCCCGCCACCCCCGCCGCCCCCGCTTCCGCCGGAGCTTCGGGCCTCGCGCAGTCGGGCGGCCAACGCAGCCTGTTCGTTGGCGAGCTTCGTGGAGAGCTGCGAGTCGAGCGAGGCGAGGGACTGGGCTTCGGCGAGCTTCTCGTTGAGCCGTTCGCTGACCTGGTTCGCGACGGACTGCTGCTGGCTCAGCGCGGTGTCGAGGTTCGTCTTGGTCGAGGCGAGGGAGTCTCTGCGCTGTTGTGCCTTGGCGCGGGCTGCTTCGGCTTCGCGTTGCTGGTCGTCGAGTTCCTGCTTCGCGGCCCGGAACTCGTCGACCACATCCAACTTCGAGCCGGTGGTGGCCTCGATGTAGGCCTGCTTCCTGGTGGCGTCACTGGCGGAGCTCTCGCGGAAGGTGTCGAGCGACTTGTCGGCCTGGGGGTCGACGTATGCGTTCACGGCCGCGTCGACCACATCGCTGCGGAGCTGCTCGATGCGTGCCTTGGTCTCCGCCGCCTGCCTCTCGGCCTGGTCGGCACGGGCGGCGGCGGCGTCCGCCTCAGACTGGGCATCGGACATCTGGGCCTGGGTCGCTCGAACGTTGGCGGCCAGGTCGGCCAGAGCCTGCTCGAGCTGAGCGTCGTTGGCTTTCAGCGTGTCGACCTGGCTCGCCACCTCGGCCCGCTTTCGCTTCACCTCGCGCTGGTCTGTGGCCGTGTCAGCCGAGGCGATGGCACCTTGGACAAGCGTGATCAGCGCCATCATGGCCACCGAGATGACGAGGAGGGCTCGTCGTCGAGAGTGGCCACGTCGGGTTCGGAGCATGGGTCAGCGTTTCCTGATCGGTCGATCGCCCCGTCGACGCGGGCCGTACGGTCTCTATGACGAACGTATGACAGATCGTAGTAGTTCGTTCGGGTGCGGCTCAAACGGAGGTCTGGCGGGGAGAGGCCAGGGTACGCGGCTGGAGCATGACAAACGACAATGGGTAGTAGCGTGCGAGACGTGGAAGACCATCGTGGGGCGCTCGATCCAGATCGACACCAGCAGCCCCAAGAGTCCGGGCATGGTCTCTTCGGTTGTGCGAGAGCGGCTGGAGTGTGATCGCGATGGCCGCTGTTCGTGCCACGGTCGAGGACCGCGACGAGATGCGATGGGTCACCGTCGTGAGCGTCGGCGGTCTCGTCGCTGCTGGGGTGCTCGCGGTGGTCGGGGGGCTGCCGTTCGATCTTCCGATGCCGACCCACGCGTTCGGGTGGGTGACTCCGACGTGCGGGCTGACCAGGGGATCGACGGCACTCGTTCGGAGGGATCCCGCTCTGGCCTGGCAGTACAACCCGGCATCGTTCGCCGTGGTGTTGTTCGGGCTGTTTGGAGTGGTCCGCTGGTCGGTTGGTTGGCTCGGTGGCCGATGGCTCACCGTCAAGGTGCGGCGGAACAAGGCATGGTGGGTCGCCGCGGCGCTGTCGATCGGACTTCTGTGGGCCCAGCAGATGACGAACGCGCAGTTCATCATCCACGCCCGAGCCTGACCGGGCTCAGCCCGACCGAGGACCTGCAGGCGGAGCCAGCCTCACACGGGGCAGATGTGAGCAACGAACTCCACGAGATGGTGTAGCTGGACCACCGATCCGATCGCGACGGCGGCGGCCACGGCGAGCGCTGCGCCGGCAGCAACGAGAAACGGCGAGCGTCGAGGGTTGAGCAGGGCATCGACCCGGTCGACGGTCCGATGCTCGACGAAGCCGAGCAACGCGGCGTCGACGCGACCGTACGGCATCAGCGCCACACGGGCGATCGTTGCGGCCAAGACCTGCCTGGACCCCACCGCCTCCGCGGCGACCTCGTCAGCCCACCGTTCGGTCATGAAAGATACCTGGGCGGCGAGCGGCCGTAGGAGCGGTACAGCTGCAGCGCACAATCCCGCGGTGTGGACATAGCGGTGATGGCGGAGTGCGAGGTGGGCGTTCTCGTGGGCGAGCACTGCACACCGCTGCTCCCCATCGAGATGCTCGAGCAGGCCCGTGCCGAGCACGACGCCGCCCGGATCGCCGGGAACGGCGAACGCTATGGGCCCGTCGAGGTCGACGAGCTCGATGCCGTCGACCTCGGCGAACACCGCGAGCTCTCGGCGGATCTTCCGGTGATGGTGCCAGGCGCCTGTGGCCATGAGGGCCAGGCCGCCGACCGCGAGCAGCCCGACGATGGGCGCTGCGCCGTGCTCGCCGTGGTAGATCGCCCGGCACCAACCGAGCACGTCAGCCACCGGGGGGACCTCCGACGCGGCGCCGACGGCGAGTTGAACCAGCGCGGCGAGCACGGCGATCGTGGTCACGACGATGGCGCCGGTGAGTAGCTGGGTGGCCAGCTTCGGGCGCAGGTAGCGGGGAACGAACCAGCCCGCGCTCATGCCGGCCAGTGCGAGCGAGACGGGCGCCAGAAGCAGGAGGTTCACTTCTTGGGTCCCCCGAGCAGTTTGCGCAGCAACTTCGCCTCCGCGGGGTCGAGGGTGCTGACGAAGCGGCCGATTGTCTCCATGCGGTCCGAGCTGCGGCTGAGTTGGTCGCGCATGCGGGACGCCGCGAGGTCTGCCTCGGTCATGACCGCGCTGTAGGCGTAGGCACGACCCTGCTTCACCCGTTCAGCGAGGCCCTTGTTCCATAGGCGAGCCAGGATCGTCATCACGGTCGTGTAGGCGACGTCGGCGTCGATGGCTTCGAGGACCTGGCCTGGGGTCTGGGGCTCCTCGGCGCGCCAGAGCGCGGACAGTACCTCTGACTCGAGGCTCCCCATTGGTCGGCGTGGTGATGTGCTCATCGAAGCTCGCCCGGATCTCTCGTGGAACTCTGCTGTGGTCATCACGTCATGGGTGCCGGTCTCGGAACGCTCCGAGGGTACCGGTTCCCCCGCGAGCCGGCGCATGCCGGCCCGCGCGGGCTGCTACTGCTGACTGATCAGCTTGGTCATCGTGTCGATCTCCGCCTGCTGGCTGGTGATGATCGACTCGGCGAGGGCCTTGGTCGCGCCGTACTTGCCGCCTGTAACCTCGTCGCGGGCCATGCTGATCGCGCCCTCATGGTGCTGGACCATCATCTCGAGCCATATGGTGTCGAAGTCGGCGCCGGTGGTGTTCTCCAGGCGGGCCATGTCGGCGTCGCTCATCATCCCTGACATCATCATCCCGTCCATGCCGTCCATCCCAGTCATGCTCTGATCCATACTGGCGTCCATAGCCGGCACCGGCTGACCCCAGGCCTGGAGCCACGACGTGAGCTGCTCGATTTCCGGGCCCTGGGCGGCCTTGATTTCGGTCGCCAGCTTCGTGACGTCCGGGTTCGTGCTCTGAGCCAGCGCCATGTCTGCCATCACGATGGCTTGGGCGTGATGCGGGATCATTCCCTGGGCGAAGGCGACGTCGACGGCGTTGAACTCGGCATCGGCAGGGATCGATGCAGTGGAAGTTCCCGCTGTCATCGATGTGGTGCTCATGTTCATGCTGCCGTGGTCGGTCGAGTTTGAACAGGCGCCGATCAGCAGAGCGGCAGCGAGGGCGAGGGCGCTGGTGGCTGGGACGAGACGGGTCTTCAAGGGGGATCCTCCGGGACGGGAAAGTACGACAGACAGTCGTAGTCTACTGGCTCGAAGGCCCGATCGACGAGTCGAAGGCCAAGCTCGTATTCGAGATCATGGGCACCGTTGATGCCGGGTGGTCGTCAGATGTTCAGCCGGCCGTAGCCCGACGGGGGCTTCCACCAGCCTGCCAGGGCCGTCACCGCGACGCCGCTTCGTTCGTTGAAGGCGTGCACGAGTTGGTTGCCGCCCATGTAGATCGCGACATGGTCCGAGCCCCCGGGGCCGTAGAACACAAGATCGCCGGGCTGCAGCTGGGAGGCAGAGATCCTCGTTGTCATGTTGTACATGGCGCCGCTGTAGTGCGGCAGGCTCACCCCGGCCTTGGCGTAGGCCCACAAGACGATGCCGGAGCAGTCGTACGCGTCCGGTCCAGCAGCACCCCAGACGTAGGGCTTGCCCACCTGGGACAACGCCGCGGAGATCGCGATCGACGCGGCTCCACCGTTGCCCGGAGGCGGCGCGGGGGCGTCGACCACCACCGGGGAGGTCGAGCGGGGCGCAGGCGACGACGGCGCCGGGCGAGTGGCAGCTGGCGCCGGAGGAGGGGCCGCGGCGGCTTGTTCGGCCTGGCGGCGAGCTTGCTCTTGTGCGACGAGGGTGGCCAGTTCCCCTTGGACCCGATCGCTGAGCGCCTGCTGTTGGTCGCGAGCGGCGGCGGCGTCGGTTCGAGCCTTCTCGATCTCGGCCGCCTTGCGCTCCGCCTCGGCCTGGGCCTGACCAAGCCGGGTCGAGTCGTCCTTCGCCGCTGCCTTGGCGGTCTTGAGCGCATCGACGTAGTCCTGGCGGGTTCCCGACACCGACTCGACATACGCGCGCTTGATCACGCCCTCGTCAGGGGCAGCGGTGAGGATCGCGTCCAGTCCTGCGCTGTCGTTGCCCCCTTGATACGCACTCACCGCGTAGCCGCGCAACTGCTCCTGGCGCGCCTGAAGCTCTTGCTGGGTCTCGTCCGCCAAACGCTGGGCGTCAGCGACCTTCTGCTGCGCCTGGTGGAGCTCGAAGTTCGCCCGCTCGTACTGGGAGTTGAGATCCATCATCTGAGAGTCGAGGGCGTCGAGCTTCGAAGCGATCTGCGCCGCCTCTGCCTGCTTGTCCGAGGTCTGATCCGCCGCCGCGGGCTGGATCGCCCCCATACCCACTGCTGCCGCGCCCAGCACAACCAGCGCGGTGAGCCTTTTCGCCTGCCTTCGACTGAACCACATGTTGCGGAAGTATTACAGAATGTCGGAGGTCATCGCACGCGGGCGCCCCTGGGTGGTTCGCGCGTGGTCCTTGTGCCCTTCTCGTCCGGTGGCGATGGACCCAGCATGGTCCCGCGGAATGGAAACGGGCCCGAGTCGATCGACCGGCCGTCCCGGACACCGCGGAGGACGACATGCTCCCTGCAACAGCAACCCTGGCCCAGATGTCGGGCAACTACAACGACCACATGGACTGGAACAACGGTTCCACCTGGGTGATGGCCGTCGTCATGATCGTGGTGACCCTCGCCGTCGTCGGCGGCATCATCTGGGCCATCGTGTTCGCCTCGCGATCCGCGCACCACCCCGGGGCCCCCACTCCATCCACTGGCCCGAGCGCCCGCGATCTCCTCGACCAGCGCTACGCCCGCGGCGAGATCGACACCGCGGACTACAACGAGCGCCGTTCCGCACTCGGCTGACGCGCCTCCCTGCCCCCAAAGCCGGGCCAGCGCCGGCGGGCACAGCGGCCCAAGGCGTCTCGTATAGATGGGCACTTCATGCCGATCCTTACCTGATTGATACCCCCGGGGGCATACGTTCATCCCATGGAGCCGAACCGAGATCTGTCTGGAGCCCTTCGCCACGAGATGAGTCGCCGGTCGGTCCTGCGCCTCGCCGGCGTCGGGGTGCTCCTCGCCGGGACGGGGACGCTCGCTTCGTGCATGTCATCCGGCAGCTCGTCATCGACGAGCAGCGCCGGCTCTGCAGGCGGATCGGCGGGGGACGCGTTCGTGGGCCCCGCAGTGCTGACGAGCAGCAGCGGTCGACTCGATCTCACTCTTACCGCAGGGGCGCTCTCGCTGCCGTGGGGCACAGGCTCGCGGTACGCGTTGGGCTACAACGGCTCGGTTCCGGGACCGACCCTTCGGGTCCGCCCCGGCGACATCATGACGGTGCGCCTGGTGAACCAGCTGGATGAGCCGACCAACCTCCACACCCACGGGCTGCACGTGTCGCCCGAAGGCTCGAGCGACAACATCTTCGTGATGGTCGAGCCGGGCCAGGAGCACACCTACGAGTACCGCATTCCGGCCGATCACCCCAGCGGGACGTTCTGGTATCACCCCCACCATCACGGGACCGTCGCCTCACAGGTCTTCGGGGGTATGGCCGGCGCCATCATCATCGACGACGTCATCGACGACGCCCTCGTCGCGACGACCGAACGGGTCGTGGTCCTCTCCGATCCGAAGATCGGCTCAGACGCCGGTGTCCTGGCGGCGACCAACGCAGAGAAGATGCAGGGTCGCGAGGGTGACGTCATCCTCGTGAACGGCATCCTCCAACCCCGCATCGATGCCCGAGCAGGCAGTGTCGAACGCTGGCGGATCATCAACGCCAGTCCGTCGCGCTACTACCGACTGACGACCAGCGGCGCCGCCATGCAGCAGATCGCCTCCGACCAGGGTCGCCTCGCGGCGCCCCTCGCCGTCTCCGAGATCGTGCTCACCCCGGGGCAGAGGGCCGAGGTGCTCGTCGCGCTCGAGCGGACCGGAACCGTCACCCTGTCCACCACCGACGTGTCGAGAGGGTCGATGGGCATGGGCGGAGGGGGCATGGGCGGAGGGGGCATGGGCGGCGGGATGATGGGCGGCAACAACAGCAGCAACAGCTCGAGCTCCGGCGGCGGTCTGGTGGACCTGCTCACGGTCGCTGTTGCGACCGCCGATCAGGCCAACCCGGTGACCCCGCCCACCCGGTTGCGTACCCTGCCAGAGGCGCCGGCCAGCTCGGTGACCAACCGACGAACGCTCACGCTGGGCCAGATGAGCATGGGCAACTCGGAGTTCGTCATCGACGGGCGATCGTTCGAGGCAGGGCGGGTGGACGAGTCGGTCACGCTGGGCACCACCGAGGAGTGGACGCTGCGCAACCAGTCGATGATGGATCACCCTTTCCACCTCCACGTCTGGCCGTTCATCGTGGTGGACCGCAGCGATGCCACCGCGGTCGACCCCGGCTGGCGCGACACCGTGAACGTGCCTGCCGGCCAGTCCGTCACCATTCGGATCCCGTTCCAGGACTTCGCAGGAACGACCGTGTACCACTGCCACATCCTCGACCACGAGGACCTCGGCATGATGGGTGCGGTCCAGGTCGCTTGACCTCGGGACGCTCCTCAGGCCCTCGGAAGGCAGAGGCTGGCAGCGCCGGGAGTGCTACTGGTCGAGCCGCCGGAGGATGTCGCGCATCTGGTCGATCTCCCGCCGCTGTGAGTCGACGATCTCGCCGCAAAGGTCGATGATTTCCTTGTCGGTGATATCGGCGTTCTCGCAAGTGTGGATTGCGATCGAGTGGTGCGGGATCATCGACTTGAGGAACTGCTTGTTGCCGACGCCCGTCTCGGTGCGCAGCATGGCGAAGCTCCCGGCGAACACGACGGCGGCCACGCCGAGGATGGCGATGTTGACCGCAGGCCGACGAAGCATTCTCCACATCGCGGCCACCATGATCACGGCCATCGCGGAGACCATGATGATGGCCATGTAGAACCGATTGAGGTTCAAGAAGATCTCGTCGAACGCGTTCACGCCCGCGTAGGTCAGCGCGAACATCACGACCAGGTCCACCGCAAGGACGATGCCGAGAAGGATGTAGGTGCGGTTCGGATCCATCCCGGCGTGCTCTTCGCTGCCGGAGCCATGTCCGCCCTCGGAGTCGGACTTGTGTCGGGTCGGGCCGGTCTGCATCTGAGCCATCGGAGCTCCTTCTCTCTCGGACGACGCCTTCAACACAGGTGGCCGGCACCCGCTGGTGCACGACACGGCGTCATGCATCGGACCTACCCGCCACGCTCCTCAGTCGTGTGTCGCCAACGGCCCGGGTCACCGCGGTTTCGGCCAAGCGAGCTGGCGGGCGAGGTCTCGGTCATCAAGTTCGCCCCCCGTCGTCACGGCCACCTGCCGACGCACGGTCGGACGACTTCGGAGGTACGGTCCGCTCCATGGCGATCGAATGCGCGGACTGCGGCTGCAAGGTGGACCGGGGCGTGGTCGTCCAGCGGTGCGGCTCCGATGAGTGCTGCTGTCGTCACCTCCCCTCGGCTGAGCCTCGTCCTACCTAATTGCCGCCGGCGGATGACCTGTCGGCCGCAGGTGAGGCGCCCTGGGTTTGGTGACTGCACCGGACCCGGGACACATCACCCCCGCATGTCGGCCTCCATCGTGAAGCATTGAGGTCGTCCGTTGTGGTTGGGCGGCAGTGGGTGGGTCTTTCAGCATTGGGTGTCGGCCCCGGCGGTGAGGATTGGGTGAGAAGGCTCATGCTTCTCGAACGGACTGGTCCTGGCGAGGGGCTGCGGGGCTGGTCGACGGTGCCTGCCCGTCCTCCGTGTCTCGTCGGTTGGAGCGGGACATCCGCACGCCGTTGAGGATGACGACCAGCTCGGACAGCTCATGCGCGAGGACTGCGGCGGGCAACGCGATCAGCCCGAAGAGCGCGCTCGGGACCAACACGGTGAGGATCAAGAGGCTCAGCACGATGTTCTGGGTCACGATGCGACGGGTTCGGCGCCCGATGTTCACCGCGGTGGCGAGCTTTCCGAGGTCATCGGCCATGAGGGCGATGTCGGCGGTCTCGAGGGCGACATCGCTGCCGGCCGTGCCCATCGCAATCCCCACCGACGCGGACGCGAGTGCGGGAGCGTCGTTTACCCCGTCGCCGACCATGGCGACGACGCCGCTGCGGGCGGTGAACTCCGTGATTATTCGGGCCTTGTCCGCGGGCTTGAGACCGGCTTCCACGTCGAGGATCCCGACCTGGGAGGCGATGACGGCCGCGGTTCGGGGGTTGTCGCCGGTGAGCATCAGCACGTCATCGATGCCGGCAGCTCGGAGGGCGTTGATGGCCTGAGCGGCATTGGGCCTGACGGTGTCCTCGATGGCGAGCACCCCGAGGATCGAGGAGCGGTCGGCGAGGGCGACGACGGTCGCTCCGGTCTCCTCGAGCCCGTGGATGGCCAGGTCGAACGGGCCGGTGTCGAACTCGGCAGCACGGAGGTAGGTGGGGCTGGCAACCGTATAGGTGATCCCGTCGATGGACCCGACAGCCCCGGCTCCAGCTATCGACCGGAACTCGGCGACCTCGGGTATGGCGAGAGCCTCGTGAGCGGCAGCGGCGACGATGGCCCGGGCCAGCGGATGTTCGGATCGCCGTTCGATCGCCGCCGCCAGCCGGAGCACTCGGTTTCGGGCGATGGTGTCGGCCGGGTGGCTGTCGGTGAGCGTGGGACGTCCCGATGTGATGGTGCCTGTCTTGTCGAGCGCGATGCCGGTCAAACGGCCGAGGGTCTCAAGGTGGATGCCGCCCTTGATGAGGATGCCGATTCGAGCGGCGTTGCCGAGCGCGGCGACATAGGTGACCGGAATGGAGATCACCAGAGCGCACGGTGCAGCCGCGACAATCACTGTTGCCGCCCGTTCCAACCAGTCGCTCCACTCGCCGGTCACTGCGCCACCGGCGACGGCGACTACCACCCCGAGGCCGAGTACCGCAGGGGAGTAGATGCGGGCGAAGCGTTCCATGAACTCCTCGCCCTGACCGCGCTGTTCCTGGGCTTCCTGAACGAGTCGGACGATCGACGCCAAGGTGTTCTCAGCCGAGGTGGCGGTGGCTTCAACCACGAGCGCACCCTGGGCGTTGGTCGTCCCGGCGAAGACCATTGACCCGGTCGCCTTCTCCACGGGCATGGACTCGCCGGTGATCGCGGCCTCGTTGACCGCCGACGTGCCGTCCATGACGATGCCGTCGGTGGCGATGTTCTGCCCGGGGCGCACCAGGAACCGGTCGCCGACGGTCAGCTCGTCGATCTCGACCTCCGTGTGCGATCCGTCTGCCTCGATCCGGGTCACTCGACGGGGAGCGAGATCGAGCAGCGCCCGTATCGCGTTGCGAGTCTTACCTTCTGTGAAGGCCTCGAGCGCCTCAGAGATCGAGTACAAGAAGGCGAGCGATGCAGCCTCCCCCCACAGGCCCAGCCCTCCAGCGACGACTGCTGCCACCGTCATCAACAGCTCGATGCCGACCTCGCGGTGGCTCACGAGCTCCTCAACGGCCTCGGGGGCGAAGAAGCGGACGCCGGCGAGGGTCGACATCACGAACGCCCCGGTCGCCAGCCACTCGGGACCGGATGCGAGACCGACGGCGATACCTACGGCGAGCAAGCCGCCCGAGGCAGCCGACCACCGCACCGGTCGGCTCTGCAAGAGGCGCTGGGGCGCGGGGCCGCTTCGTGGCTCGTCGAGATCAGTCGACGAGCTCACCTCTGTGCTCGATCTCCGTAGACGGGGCACACAGAGACAGCCTCACCGGTTGCGGCGAGCACCTGATCTCCCGCCGCCAACAAGCCGAGGAGCTCCTCAGGGCAGGCGAGCGAGTACACCGTCGCCCGGCCCGCTGGGCGGGACTCGACCAGCCCGCAGTCACGCAGGCAGGTGCAGTGAGCTGACACCGTCGACTGTGCCAATCCAAGATGCGCCGTTAGATCAACGATCCGTTGCTCGCCGAGAGCGAGACGGCGCAAGATCGCCAGGCGCGCCGGCTCGGCGAGGCTCCGGAACAGACACGCGCCCGCCGAGACAGCCTCGAGGCCAGCATCGGACTTCACCTCTATCATCGCCATCGAACGATGATAGAGCCTTCGCCGGTCTCCCCTAGTGTCGGGTTCCAGCCCAGCGGGGGCAGGCGCAAGCCCGAGCCCGATGGCAGCCCCGCCCAGGATCGGTCCACGGTCGTCGTCGGTGCGCTCGACTCAGAGTTCGTGGGAGCACGAGAACATGAGCGAGCGCGGGCTCCCGGTTGTCGGTGTGGGCCTGTTGCCTCCTCGCCGGGCTGACGGCGGCGGACCGGTCACGAGCGTCCGCCGCCGAGCCACCAACGTCGCCGTACAACACCCCTGACGGGGGAGCGACGGTGCGTGCGCCGGTGGACCCACAAGGCATCGTCGAAGCCTTCCCATTGTGGGATCGCAACGTGGTCTACGGGCTCGAAGAGCGGAGTCGTACCGCAGATGCAGGCGGTGTTGGCCGCGCCGTAGGCGCACGACCAGCAGCGGTCGAGCATCCCCAACAGGGCGTGGAAGTGGTCGTCGCCCGTGCCTCCGCCGGGCGACTCGCCGACTCGGAGGACGACGCTGCCCCCGGCCTGCGCGTAACGATGCACGGCGCGGGCTGGCCATGCTTCGTTGCGTGTCGGCCAGATCATCAGTAGCGATCGGGAGCCGTGGTGATCGACGATGCACTCGTCGCTCTGCGCCACGGTGGTCCATGGTGGAGACCCGGCGAACCACCGGTTGGCGGGGTGCGGGGGCGGAGCGATGTCGACTGCGACCACGTCGACGTCTCGCTCCTGCAGCAAGCGCGCCCAGTAGCCGGTGCCGGCGCCGACCTCGACGACCCCGCGCGGTGAGAGTCGTCGAATGGTGTCAAGGGCCGGTTCGTCGGGGATGGCGAAGCCGTACCGGTGCACGAGCTCGTCGCGGCGCAACGCTCCAGTCCCCTCACCGACCGCTCGTTCCCAGGCCCCCAGGAGTGGGTTCGGGCCGTTCAACGGCGGTCGCCCGCCGGGGTTGCCGTCGTCCCAGAAGGCGCTCGACATCGTCACCTCCGCCCTCGGCCCGAGCGTCGCGACAGGGCGGAGAAGACCCAACCTCCGATCCCGATCGCGACCAGGAGCGCGAGCGACGCAGCGACGACGGGGAGACCACCATTGTGGCTCATCGGTCCACCCGAGCCACTGCTCTCGCCGGCCGCGACGGCGGGGGTGGCGGCACCGACGGTGACGGCGACGGTCAGGACACCGAAGAGTGCGGCGGCACGGGCGGCCTTGCTCACCCGGGCCCCCAGAGGAGCACGATCGCCGCAACGGTGTTGAAGCCGACATGAGCGAAGATCGCCGGACCGAGCCGCCCAGCACGCCACGCGAGGGCCCCGAACAGCAGGCCGGCGACGAACAGCCCGGGGAACTGGAGCGGTTGGAGGTGCGATGCGCCGAACACCGCCGCCACCAGCAGCCAGCCCTGCCACCCACCGAAGCGTGCCTGGGCGGCGCGCTGGAACAGCCCGCGGAAGAACAGCTCCTCGGCGACGGGGGCCCCGATCCCGATCACGAGGAGAACGGCGGCCAAGGAGAGTCCCGATCCGCGGCCGATGGTCTCCTTCGCCGGGTTGGAGAGGTCTGAGGTGTCGACCGCCAGGCCGATCACGAAGTACACCGCGGGGAGGACCAACATCTGGGTCGCCACCCCGAGCGGGATGCCGACGACGACGTCGCGCCATCGGGTACTGAACCCGAAGTCGATCGACAGCCGACCTGTGCCCCGTCGACGAGACACCAGAACGGGTGCACCAATGAAGCCGAGCCACATTGCCAGGGACGGCACCACCAGACCTGCGGCCCCGTCTGCGAGCGCGGGATCGATGGCCAAGAGGACCGACGCCGCCAGGCTGGCCGCGACCACGGCAGCGATGAAGCCGACCGCAGCGTCGCCGAGACGTCCCGGCGTCGCGAAAGGAGCCGCGCTGGCATTCGTGCCGTTCCGGGATGGGCGAGCGCCGTTCACCGGGGCTGTCCTTCGTCGTTCGACGACATCGCGGCGATGTCGCCGAAGGAGCGCACCATCGCGGTGAAGCTCTGTTCCCGACCGTCGTCGAAGGCGAGGGTGACCTCGATATCGTCTCCGGCACCGAGCTCGATAGTGACAGGGCCGGCCATGACGTGGGTGCCGCCCGGCTCGAGGGAGAGCACCCCCTTGGGCAAGTCGAGTTGCTCCACTGGATCCATCGACGACATGCCCATGCCGTCCTCCTCCTCGGACCGGTAGAAGCCCGCTGTGCCACCTGCGTCAGTCGAGACCGTTGTGACTCGGGCGGAGGCGCCGTTGGTCATCGTGAAGTACACAGCGGTGGTTCCCCCCTCGAGGGCGGGGGTCGCATAGGGATCCGAGACCACGGTCTCGGCTGTGCCGGACGAGCCGCACCCAATCGTGGCGGCGCTCAGCGCAAGGAGCAGAATGAGGCCGACGGCAGCCGTCAAAGCGTCCCGTCGCCCGCCCGGACCATGCCACCGGACGCTCACGACGTGGTCAGTCCTCGGATGGTGTCCATCCACTCTCCCTGTGTCGTCCCGGACGGGACGGCGGTGACCAGCGTGTCGTCGGGTCCGTAGACCAACACCGACGCGGCGTGGCCCACTGTGTAGTTGCCGTCCGATCCTGGGGGCTCGGCGATGGCGACGGTCACCAGTGCCGCCTTCTGGGCCGCCGCGACGGCTTCGGGCGTCCCGGTGAGCCCGATGATCGGGCGTTGGAAGTTGTCCAGCCAGGACTTGAGACGGTCGGGGGTGTCGCGGGCGGGGTCGGTCGTGACGAAGACGATCTGCGACCCGACATCAGATGTCTCAGAGAGTGCAGCGGTGAGGGTGGCCATCTGGATCGGGCAGATGTCGGGGCAGTTGGTGTATCCGAAGAACAAGAACGTCAGCTGGCCCCGCGTCTGGCTGGCGAAGTCGTACGGGTTCCCGTTGACGTCGGTCAGCTCGAACGACGGCCGCAACGCTCCCGTCGCTACCAGCGCTGTCGTTGGAGAGGTGTCGGTGGTGGCATCGCTGACGCCTGTGGCCCACCGCACGACGTTCACGCCGATGAGGGCGATGACTGCCACCGCGATCAAGGCATAGGCACCTCGGTTCGATCGTGTCGGCCGAGACGGAGCCGCAAGTGCGTCCGCACCGGGCCCGCTGTTCGCAGCGCCGTCCTGCGGGGACTCCGCCGTGGCAGGCGCGACCCTCGCCGGCTCGATGTTCTCTGATCCGGCCGACTCCCGATCTGGTTCCTGTGCGATGGCTTCCTCTGTGACTCCGGGGCTCTCCGGCTCGGTCACGCTTTCTCCTCGGCCACTAGGTGCAGGGGGGAACTCGTATCCCTCGGCCGCCGGCGCAGGCGAGACCACGTCAGCGAGGCGCCGGGAAGCCACATCATCTCGGGTGCCTCGCTCGCCCTCGCACGCGGTCGGGGCTTGCGCATCAGCCACAGGAGCATGACGCTGCCCAGCTCCGGCAGATGGGTCCACTCCGAGCCGAGCGTCGCCGAACCCTTCAGGAGGTCCAGCGCCACGTTCACGCCGATCGCGACGACCAGCACGGCCGCCACCGGCAACAATGCCCCGGCTCGGGAGGGGCGTAGCACAGCAGCGAACATCGCTGCTGCGTACGCGAGGGTGAAGGCGCCGATGTGGCGCACGGGGTGCGAGGCGGCGCCCACATCGCTTCCCGTCATCAGAGGTTGAAGGGAGACCAGGAAGATCTCGGCCGCCACGAACGCCAGCAGCGCCCGCAAGATGGCCGGCCGGCTCGTCCTGTCGGCGGCGGCCAGGCGACGTCGCAGCGTGCTCGTGGACTCCGCCGGGTCTTCGGCCCACTCCGACCGGCGAAACGTGGACAGGCCTCGCTCGAACGATCGACACCGTTCGCAACGCTCCAGATGGAGCCGTACCAAGGACCGTTCCACCGGCGGGTCCTCTCCGTCGTGGAGGGCGGAGACCGCCTCCATCCAGATCTCGCAGCTCATGTCAACAGGTGTCGGATCTCGCATCGATCCGGTTCCACCCCGATGAGGGCAAGGGGCCGCCTTGCGTCACGAACCGATGGCTGGGACCCTGACGCACCGTGCCTGACCCCCTACGGCCACTCCTCGAGGCCGCACGACTCGGCGATGCCAGAGCGACCGGCGAACTGATCGAGAGGACCCGCCCCGCGGTCTGGCGCATCTGCAGCCTGCTCGGCAGCAGCGGCGAGTACGAGGACCTCGTTCAGGAGACCTACACCCGCGCCCTCCTGGGTCTTGGGAGGTTCTCCGGGTCCGGGTCCGTCATCGGGTGGCTCCTGGCAATCGCGCGCAACACGTGTGCCGACGATGTCCGCCGGCGGCAGCGCCAGAGTCGACTCCATGACCGCCTCCGCAGCCAACACGTCCACGAGGTCGCTCACCTCGGCGGTTGGCAGGTCGTGACTGACACCCTCCGGCCCCTCGAGACCGACCAGCGGGACGCGTTCCTCCTGACGCAGATCCTCGGGCTCAGATACGAAGAAGCGGCCAGTCTGCTCGGTTGCCCGATCGGCACGGTGCGATCGCGCGTGGCCCGGGGCCGCATCCGACTCCTCGACCAGGAGCACCTCAACGAGGAAGAGCTGGCATGAGGCAGGGAACCACCTTCGACTGATCGACGACCCGTGAGATGTGAAGCCATCCTCGTGCACCGATGAGACCGGACCGTCCTGATGACCGCTCGAGGAACCAGGCGCCGAGCCGGCAATCGCCCGCCGTCACTGCACCCCTCTGGGAAGGAGCGGATCAGCTCCCGACGTCGTGCGGCGCTGTGGCTCGCACTCGGCATCGTCGTCGTCGCCGCCGCAGCGGTAGCGGCCCTCACGTCCGGTGATGGTGAACGAGGTGACGCCGCACCGGCCGCGTCGATGGTCCCGGACCCGGAACGCCTCGTTCGACCCAACAGCCGCCGTCTCAGCCAGCCCGCGCAGGCGCGGGCGGTGCTGGTCGAGTTCCTCGATCCCGAATGCGAGGCCTGCCGTGCCGCGTCCCCTGCGGTCGATCACCTCGTGGAGCAGTTCGGAGACCGGGTCGAGGTCGTCGTGCGCTACTTCCCGCTGCACGCCAACTCGAACGAAGCAGCCCGAGCCGCGGAGGCCGCCGGGGACCAGGGGCGGTTCGGTGACATGCTCGCCATGCTCTTCGACACCCAAGCCGAATGGGGGGAGACACAGACATCGCAACGAGAGGCCTTCTTCGCCATGGCCCGGGACCTCGGGCTCGACATGGACCGCTTCACCCAGGCCTACGACGAGCCCGCCACCCAGGCAAGGGTGGACGCCGACCTCGCCGACGCCCGCGCGCTCGGGCTCTCCGGCACCCCGTCGTTCTTCCTCGACGGACAACCGCTGCGGCCGTCGAACGTCGCTGACCTCATGCAAGAGGTCAGCGACGCAGCCGATTCCCCGGAGTGAGCGCGTTCTGCCGGCTCCTGCAGTGACCCGCTGCACCGCCGTTCCCGTACCTTGGCCTACCGGAGCGTGGCGGCCGCGTGGGTGGCTCCGGTCGTGGCCGCCCTGGTCCTATCCACCTCGCTGTGCCTGTCGTCTTCGCATCGCGGTCCGGCTGTAGATCATGGTGCGATCGCCTGGGCTCGGCTGGTGGCTGGAGTCGCCGCAGAGGCAGGGAGTTGGTCGCCCCGCTGGTAGGCGAGGAGCCGTAGGGCGTTGGCGACGACGACGAGGGTGGAGCCTTCGTGGAACACGACAGCGGGGCCGATGCCGACGAACCCGAAGAGCGTGGCCGGGATCAAGAACGCGACCATCCCCAGGCTGAGGTACAGGTTCTGACGGATGATCCGACTCGCCTTGCGGCTGAGCCCGATCACGATGGGGAGCTTGGCGAGGTCGTCGCCCATCAGCGCGATGTCGGCGGTCTCGAGTGCAACGTCGGAACCGGCGGCTCCCATGGCGATCCCGACGGTCGCGTGGGCGAGGGCGGGAGCGTCGTTGACGCCGTCGCCGACCATGGCGACCTTGCCCTCTTCGGTGCGGAGCCGTTCGATGGCGGCGACCTTGTCCTCGGGCATCAGATCGCCCCAGGCGTCGGTCAGGCCGACCTCCCGTGCGATCGACTCGGCGACCAGTTGGTGGTCCCCTGACAGCATGATCGCCCTGCGGATCCCTACCTTCTGCAAGGCTGCGACGGCGTCGCGGGCTCCTGGTCGGGCGGTGTCCATCAGGCCGAGCACTCCGAGGAACCGGTCGCCGTTCTTCACGATCATGATCGTGCGGCCGGCAGCCTGGAGCGCCTCCACCGAGGCCGCGACGGCGGCTTCGACGCCGCCGATGTCGTCGAACAGCGCGGCGTTGCCGATGTACGCCGCTGCCCCATCGACGCTGGCACGGACACCGCGCCCTGTGACGGCGCTCACGTCGTTGACCGCGGGGAGGGACGTGCCGTCGAGTCGAGCGGCGCCGTCGCGCACGATCGCCGCGGCGAGCGGGTGGTCGCTGCGTGACTCGACGGCGACTGCGATCGACAGCAACTCAGATTCGCTCACACCGTCGGCGGGTGCGACGTCGGTGAGCCGGGGGCGACCCTCGGTGAGGGTGCCGGTCTTGTCGAACGCCACCGCCCGCAGCGTGCCCAGGTTCTCCAACGGACCACCGCCTTTGACGAGCACACCGAGTTGCCCGGCGCGAGCGACCGCGGCGAGCACCGCGCTGGGCGTCGCGATCGCCAACGCACACGGGCTGGCAGCGACCAGCACGGCCATCGCCCGGTAGAACGACTCCGACCAGGACGAACCGAGCAGCGGGCCGGCCACGAGCACGACGAACACGAGTCCGATCACGACGGGTACGAAGATCCGTTCGAACCGGTCGGTGAAGCGTTGGGTCGGCGAGGCCTGGGTCTCGGCCTCGCGGACCATCGTGGCCAGCTTCGACAACGTCGTGTCAGCCGCCAGCCGCGTCACAGACAGATCGAGTTGACCGACCCCGTTGATCGTGCCGGCGAACAGCCGCGACGCCGCCGCCACCAGCTCCGGTCGAGCTGCCGCCTCGTCGGGGTCGGCGACCGGGACCTTGTCGACGGGGATGCTCTCGCCGGTCAGAGGCGCCTGGTTCACACTGCTCGTCCCCGCGACCACGAAACCGTCTGACGGGATCCGCTCGTTCGGCTTCACGACAACGACGTCGCCGAGTCGCAGGTCCTCGACCGGAACCTCGGACTCGGTGCCGTCGCGACGCACCACCGCGGTGGCGGGTGTGAGCTCGGCGAGTGCCTCGATGGCCCGGCGGGCGCGACCCATCGCGTACCCCTCGAGGGCGTGACCGATGCTGAACAACGCCAACAGCAGCGCACCCTCCTCCCACTTGCCGAGCAACCCGGCGCCGCCAGCCGCGATCAGCATCAAGAAGTCGATCTCGAACCGCCCGTTGCGGACGCTCTCGATCGCCTCCCGGGCGGTGTAGTAGCCGCCGAAGGCTCCAGCGGCGATGAAGACCGCCGTCAATGCACCGGTAGGGACATCAGTGAACAGATCGAGCAAGAGCCCGGCCAGCCACAACGACCCCGAAGTGATCGCGAAGATCAGCTCGCTGCGCTCACCGAACGGCCCGCCGTGGGCGTGCTCGCCCTCGCCATGCTCGTGACCCTCATGGTCGCCCGTCCCGTCGGGCACGACGACGCCATGTTGGTCGAGCAGGGCACGTAACGAGGTCTCGTCGACCTGCGTGCGGTCGAACTCGATCCGCACCAGCCCAGGGGACACTTCGGCCTCGACCACCCCAGGACGACGTCGAAGGGCCTCGGCAACGGTGCGGGCTTTGCGAATGTGACCCACGCCCGTCACGCTCCACAACACGTGACGGAACTGGTCGGTCAGGTTCGCGCCGGACTCCTCGGCCAGGCTCCGGATCCTCGCCACACTGGTGGACGAAGGGTCGTAGTGCATGCACAGCCTGGCCGGTGCGCCATCAGCGCTCTCGACCACATGGACCTGTTCCAGCCCCGGGACCCCGCCGAGCGAACTGGTCAGGCGCGCCACACACAGGTCACGCCCGTCGAGCGCGTCGGGCAGCAGCACCGGAACATCGAGCACGAACTTCTCGGTCATGAGGACCTCCCGTGGCCGACGTGTTCAATGCTCACGTCGAGCAATAGCCGAACGTGGGCATCGTCCAACGAATAGAACACCTGACGCCCCGAGCGCCGTTGCCGCACGATCCCCGCCGTGCGCAGCAACCGCAACGAGTGCGACACCGATGACTCCGTCATCGCCACCACAGCGGCCAGATCACAGACGCACAGCTCCCCTGCCTCCAACAGGGCGCACAACATCTGCAGACGGCCCGGGTCCCCGAGCAACCTGAACAGCTCAGCGGCTGGCTCCACATCGGGCCGCGCGAGCACCCTGGCCTGCGTTGCCGCGACACGATCGGCGTCGATGACCCGAACCGAACAACCGTCGACGGCAGGTTCCCGGTCGATTTCGGTGGGGGCGAGGGATGCTCTCTGGGTCATATGCACAACTCTACAGATGACGAAAGGTCATGTATCGTCGCGATGTCGACACTTCGACGTTGGCCTGGGCATGGTCGGCCCTCCCGCTCCACCGTTTCTGGTTGTGGTGCGCACCGACGCAGCTTCTTGACCTCGGATCACGGGCGCGAACCAACAGCCGACGAGCAGAGAAGCACAGCGATGGCCATCCCGCGACCGGGCACCACTCCTGGCGAAGCCCGGTGTGTGCGCTCACAGGGGATCGGCACCGACACCTCACCCTGGCGGTTGTCGGGGTGATCCTCGCCGTTGACAACATCACGAAGGTTGCTCCACGCAGTCGTGACGCCACGATCCGATGGTGCGGGGAACTTTGCGAGAGCGGGAAGCGACCGAAGACCATAGAGCTACTCGTCGTGGTCGACCGCCGGATGTCGCGCCCCTCCCTACCACCCTGACCACCGATGAACGGATGAACGGAATGAGCATGAAGCGACGAGCCGGCAGGGTGGCCCTAGGACTTGCTGTGGTCGGTGTCTCCACCGTCGCCTTCCCGGGAGCCGCGTGGGCGCACACGGAGGCTGAGGCGACAGCGGCGGAGGCTGGGCTCACATCGATCACGCTCACTCCGGAGCAGGAGTGCGGTGCCGGATCGCTTCCAACGACCGGTTTGCGGGTTCAGCTCCCAGCGGACGCATCTGAGATCCGCCCAGTCGCAGACGCGGGCTGGTCAGCTGACGCCACCGGATCCGAGGTCTCCTGGACGCTGCTGCCGGGAACAGAAGCCACCTCGGCGACCTTCACCGTGAAGGTGCTCCTGAGCCAGCCGGCCGGATCGACGGTGTACCTGCCGACGATTCAGCAGTGTCCCGACGGGGAGGAGATCGTTTGGCTGCAGGTTCCAGCATCCCCTGGGGAGACTCTTCGTCAACCGGCGCCGTCGATCGTCGTCCCAGCGAACGCAACGGTGGCGACGACGGAGGCGCCGGTCTCGACCACCAGCACCTCGGAACCCGCGGCGACGCCGGCCACCAGCGCGGAGCCGACCACGAGCAGCGACGATGGCGGGTTGCCAGCGGTAGCCATCGTCATGTTCGTCGTGGCGATTGCGATTCTCGGGGGCGCGATGGTGATCGTCCTACGAATTCGGCGAGGTGAGCAGGGGCCGTGATCTAGCGCATGGTCGAGCGGAGCCCCTCGCCGCCGCCGGGGACTGCTCGCGATCCTCGGCCTCCACATCTGGTGTCGGCGGGGGTCGACCGCCCGTTGGCGGCCGATCGGCAGCCTGCGGGGCGCGGTGTTGCAGCGACACCGCGAAAGCACGCTCGGCCTAGCGGGAGGAGCAGCTTCAGTCGCCAGCGCGACCGGGTACATGGTGGCTCCTCATGACACCGGACTCGCTGGCCATGTCCGGCTCGCAGCCAGGTCGTGGGAGTGGTCGAGATGACATCTGCTGGGTTTGGGCACCGTCGGGGCGTTCTGCGCTGTCTGGTCGCAGCCGTGTTGTTCGGGGCTGCGGCTCCTGCGGCGTCACAGCTGGCCGGCGAGATGCCGACGCTGGTGCTGGCTGGTCTCCTGTACCTGGGAGCGGCCGGAGCTGTGCTCCCGTCGGTCGTTCGTCGGCGGCCCGACGCCCGTCGGCTTCGGGCCGGTTGGCGGCCCTTGCAGTCGTGGTGGTGTTCGGCGGTGCGCTCGGCCCCGCCCTCCTCGTCGCTGGGCTGGCTCGGATCCCCGCGGCGACCGGGTCCCTGCTGTTGAACTTCGAGCTCGTCGCCACCTTGGCGCTCGCCGCGATCGTGTTCCACGAGTACCTCGGCCCTCGCCTCGTGACGGCCGCAGCCCTGGTGACGCTCGCAGGAGTTCTGCTGGTGTGGCAGCCCGGCGCAGTCATCGACGTCGGTGGGCTGTTCGTTATCGGGGCATGCATCTGCTGGGGAGTCGACAACAGCGTCACTGCCCGGATCGACCAGCTCAGCCCGGAGCAGATCACCTTCACGAAGGGGGCCGTCGCCGGGACGGCGAACCTCCTCCTCGGCATGGCCTTCGCTTCATCGATGGGTCTCGAGATCCGGCAGGTCGCCGCCGCCCTCGCTATCGGGGCACTTGGTTACGGGGCATCGATCACGCTGTGGGTCAAGGGCGCCAGGGACCTCGGCGCGGCAAGAGGTCAGCTCCTGTTCGCCGCGGCTCCGTTCATCGGGGCGCTGCTCTCTTGGACCCTGCTGGGTGAATCGATCTCGCTCGTGCAGATCGTCGCCGTGCCGGTCGCTGCGGCCGGGGTGGTTCTCTCCTTTCGGACTGGTCACGAGCACGCTCATCGCCACGTGGAGCTCGACCATGAGCACGAGCACACTCACGACGGTGACGAACACCATGACCACGACCATCCGGACGAGTTCGTCGGCCGGCACACCCATCGCCACCACCACGAGCCGATCGAGCACGTGCACCCCCACGTCCCCGATCTCCATCACCGTCACCCCCACTGAGCGAGGCACTGCTGGATCCGGGCAGTTCACCCGTCGATGCCCGGCCCGGCGGAAGCTGGTGCTACACCCGAGCCGATGGCAGTCGCGCCCACGACAGAGCCGCCTCCCGCCGTGCTCGACCCACCGGACACGCCCGAAGGGCCCCGACGCCTGCCGTGGGGTCCCATCGGGTTGGTCCTCGCGCTCCTCTTCCTGGCCGGGTGCGTCGGCTACGTCGTCGGGACCCGCAGTTCGACCCCCACGTTGAACGCCGTCGACAGGGGCTTCCTCGTCGACATGAGTGACCACCACGACCAGGCCGTGGAGCTCGCTCTCTACGAGCTGGCCAACGGCCAGGACGCGGTCGCACTCGACTTCGCAACCGAGGTCGTGATGCAGCAACGCCAGGAGCTTGGCCAGATGGCGATGCTGATGAACCAACACGACGTCGTTCGTCCGGATCTCGACCTCGGTCGGTCGGCCATGGGATGGATGGACATGGGCAGCCCGCTGTCGGACATGTCCGGGTGGGCACGGGACGACGACATCCAGGCGCTCCGGGACGCCCGAGGCGCCGCGGCGGACATCCTGTTCCTCCAGCTCATGCAGGCCCACCACCGCGGCGGCGCCCACATGGCCGACTTCGCAGCCCAGGCGGGCAGCGACCCCGAGCTCGGTGTCCTTGCCGGCAGGATGGCGCGAAACCAGCGCATCGAGGTGAACGAGTACCAGACCGTGCTCGACCGACTCAATCAGACTGCCAACCGACCCGGCTGACGAGTCGCGCAGAGGTCGGGGGTTCGCTCGAGGACTTACCGCTCCCGACCAGGCCGTGCCTGCGCCCGAAGCGCGACGCGAGTCCGTCGGAGGGGTGGGTGTAGAGGCGGAGCGCCTCGCGTACCAGCCGGGCGCCGGACGTCCGAGGTCCTGCGATCGGGTTCGCGAGGTCTGGGGCGTTCGGCGGCCTAGTGGGGTGCGGGCGCGGCCCGTGGCGGCCGTCGTCGGCCGCCTGTGCTCATGGAGGTGGTCATGGACCTGGACACGCTGCCCGACATGTTGCGAGTTGAGGAGGCGGCTGCGGTGTTGCGGATCAGCCGCAGCCGCGCCTATGACGAGGTGGCTGCCTTCCAGCGCACCGGCGGTGCTGCTGGGATCCCGTCGATCCGGATCGGCCGCTGCTTGCGGGTTCCGAAGCGTGCCCTGCTGGCATGGATCGATGCCCAGCTCGGCGACTTCGATGCCGCCTGAGCGTCGCGGTCTGCTGATCGACGTCGATCTGGCACTCCGGGTTCGACGTGAGGTGGGCCCGGTCGCTTGGTTGGTCCTCGAGGCCATCGCCACGTTCGCACCGCCTGGAGCTGGGGTTGCGGAGGTGGCGTGCAGCGCACGTTCGCTGGCCGGGCTTGTCCGGGTGTCCAAGGACACGGTGGCTCGTTCCCTCGCCTCGATGATCGCCCTCGGGGTCGTCGGGCGAGTCGACCACCGTGACGAGCTGTCGGGCCGGTTCCTTTCGACCACCTACAGGGTTGACCTGTCGACGGTGGGAATCAGCGTCGTCGCCCCGCAGCCAGCCGAGTCGGCATCGAGCACGAGCGCGCCCACGCGCTCTGCCGGTCGAAACCCTGCCGCTCAGCTCAGCCTCCTCAGCTGACATCAGCACCTCCACGAGCAGCCCTTCTCGCCCCTCCAGCAAGAGCACCCCGCGCCTCCCACGCGCGCCCGCCACGACCCCTCCGCTGGTCCAGTCCAGTGCCCAGAAACCAACCACCAAGCAGTCACGGACTTGCATCCCGATGCCGGGCCGGTCCCGATCCGGGACTTCCCGAACCGGTGCCGGTGATGTGCGACACGGCCGGGAACGGCCGTTGAAGGAGGATCGATGTTGAGTATCGGAAAGACCCGCCTGAGCGGCGAGGGCTACTACCTCGCGGCGGTTGCTGACGGTGTCGACGAGTACTACCGGGGTGTCGGTGAAGCGCCCGGTCGTTGGACCGGTACCGCCGCCATGACCCTCGGGCTCGAGGGTGAGGTCGGCGCCGAACAGCTCCACGCGGTGTGGGCCGGCCAGCACCCCGTCACCGGCGAGGCGCTGGCACGGTTCCCGGGCCGGGAGATTGCCGGGTACGACCTGACGTTCCGGGCCCCGAAGTCCGTGTCGCTACTCGCCCTGCTCGGCGACCGGGACACGGCCAGGACGGTGACCGCCGCGCATGAGGCGGCGGTCGACGCAGCGTTCTCCTACATCGAACGGACCGCGGCCCGTTCTCGGACGGGGAAGAACGGGGTCCACCAGGTCGAGATCCAGGGCCTGGTCGCAGCGGCGTTCCGGCACCGCACCAGCCGGGCCGGGGACCCGCACCTCCACACCCACGTGCTGGTGGCCAACATGGCCCAGGGCCCCGATGACGTGTGGCGGACCCTGGACGGGCGGTGGCTGTACCTGCATGCCAAGACCGCCGGCTACCTCTACGAAGCCCACCTCCGTGACGAGCTGACCCGTCGGCTCGGCGTCGAATGGGAACCCGTCAAGAACGGGATCGCAGACATCTCCGGGATCGACCGGACGGTGATCGACCACTTCTCCGATCGGCGCCGCCAGATCGAAGAGCACCTCGACGAGATCGGCTTCCGTTCCGCTCGGGCCGCCGAGCTCGCCGCCCTCGAGACCCGCCAAGCCAAAGACACGAGCCTGGATGTCGCGTCGATGCGCCAGGTGTGGGAAGCCAAGGCCGCGGAGATCGGCTTCGACCCCGCCAGCCTCGCTGAGGTGCTCGATCGGGTCCCACGATCATTCCCGGAATCGTTCCCGGTTTCAGTCCCGGGATCGGTCCCGGTTTCGGTCCCGATCCCTGGTCAGGACCGTGTCGCAGAACAGCTCCTCGGCCCGGAAGGGTTGACGGCGAGGGCGTCGACATTCGATCGCCGGGACGTCCTGCGAGGGATCGCGGAGCGGATGCCGGCGGGGGCGACCGTGGCCCAGATCGAAGCCATGGCCGATGAACTCCTCACCAACCCTGAGGTGATCCGGCTCCTGATGCCCGCCACCGGGACCGGGCTGCTCGGCTCTGATGTGATCCGCCGAGCCGACGGCACCGTCATCGCCGCTGCGAGCCCGGAGCCCCGCTGGTCGACCCTCGAGCTGATCGGCCTCGAACAGGACCTCGTCGACCGGGCCACCGCCCGCGCCGACGACGGATCCGGCGTCGTCCCCGAACAAGTCCTCACCAAGGTCCTCGCGACACGCCCCACGCTGGAAGCGGAGCAGGCGGAGATGGTCACCCGGCTGACCCGAAGCGGGAACGGGATCGACGTCGTCTCCGCCGCCGCCGGGACCGGGAAGACCTACACCCTCGACGCTGCACGAGACGCCTGGCAGGCGGCCGGCTACCGAGTCATCGGCGCCGCGCAGGCCGGTATCGCCGCCCAGGAGCTCCACTCGTCCGCCGGCATCGAATCATCGACGTTGGCGATGCTGCAGATCGACCTCGACACCGGCCGCACCGCACTCGACGCTCGCACGGTGCTGGTGATCGACGAAGCCGGCATGGCCGGCACCCGAACCCTCGCCCCGATCCTCGTCGCCGCTGACCGTGCTGGGGCGAAGGTCGTGCTGGTCGGCGATCCCCGGCAGTTGCCCGAGATCGACGCAGGGGGAGTGCTCACCGGTCTCTCCGAACGGCTCGGGCCGATCGAGCTCACCCACAACCGCCGCCAATGCCAGCAATGGGAACGCGACGCCCTCGCCGAGCTACGAGCCGGGGACATCGACGTCGCCCTCACCGCGTACGCGGACAACGGGCGCATCGTCACCGGCACCAACGCCCACGAAGTCCGCCGGGCCATCGTGGCGGACTGGTGGGCCTACCGCCTCGCTGGCGACACCACCACCATGACTGCGTTCCGCCGCGACGACGTCGATGACCTCAACGGCCGAGCCCGCGCCTACCTCGCCCGCGCCGGCCACCTCCACGGACCGACCCTCGAGATCAACGACCGGCCCTTCCAGGCCGGCGACCAGATCGTCTGTCTGCGCAACAACCGGCGCCTCGGCATCCACAACGGCACCCGAGCCACCATCACCGGCATCGACCCCGGCCACCATGCGATCACGATCCAAACCAACCGTGGTGAGGTCAGGTTGCCGGCGGGGTACGTCGACGCCGGGCACATCGCCCACGGGTACGCCACCACCATCCACAAGACCCAAGGCGCCACCGTCGACCGCGGCCTACTCCTCGGCACCGACGAACTGTTCCGCGAACGCGGCTACGTCGGAATGAGCCGAGGCCGCCTCTCGAACCACCTGTACCTCCTCGGCGCCACCCCCGCCGAGGACCCCGCCGGCCATGGACCGCCCGCCCCGGCCCTCGAACCGACCGACGCCGTCCGCCAAGCACTGCATCGCCAGAGCGAACAACGACTCGCCATCGACACCGGTGAACCGGTCGTTGTGTGGCCCGTCGAGAAGCTCGTCACCGAACGACACCGCCTTGTTGGCGTGCTCGTAGCCTGCCCGCCCGACCGGAGTCACGACATCGCCGCGCTCACCGCCCGACGCCGGCAGGTCACCGCAGACCTGGCGCCGCTCGTGGATCGCCACAACGAGCTCGCCGACCGGAAGCTCCGAGGGCCAGGCACCAGAGCAGAACAGCGCGACCTACGCGAACAGATCGCGGGGCTGACCGACGGGCTCGATCGCCTCTCGGCCGAGCTCGACGACGCCACGCTGGAGATGAACGCCCGAGAGCAGTTCCAGACCGACCACAGCGGCGACGCCCGCCTGCTCGAGGTGGTCGAGCACGAACTCGACCGCCACCTCCACAACCGGGTCCAAAATGCCTGCGAGAACCCGACCGACTACCACCTCCGCATCCTCGGCCCCGTCCCCACCGACCCCGCGCAACTGTCGACATGGCTACGAGGCGCCGCCCACCTCGAACGCCACAACCTCGGCCTCGACTACGACCCCACCAGAACGGACCTCGCCACGCCCCGCAGCCGAGGAGACCTCGCCGAAGCACTCGCCAGACACGAAGTCGTCACCATCCCTCGCGAACGTGAACCGGTCCAGCAAGCCATCGAACGTGACCACGGACTCGACCTGTTCTGACTCTTCGGATCTCAGTCGTCGCCGGTGTCGCTCTCCGTCGCGCTGAGCCCCACCGGAAGCAGGCCGGCCAGCAACTCCGCTGCGTCCCGGTCGGCCTCGGTGACGAAGTGGCTGTACGTGTTGAGCGTCGTCGTCGGGCTGGCGTGGCCCAGGCGGGTGGCCACGGTCCTGATGTCGACGCCGTTGGCGATGAGGCGGGTCGCCACGTAGTGGCGCAGGTCGTGGAGACGGACATGCCCGAGGTCGAGCCCGTCCCTCAACGAGTTGAAGCGGCGGGTGACGCTGTCGGGCCGCCACGGCTTGGAGCCATCGGCCTCGTAGGAGAACAGGAACGCATCCCGTGCAAGGGCTACGCCGCAGACGCGGGCCCGTTCTTCCATGGCAGACCGATGTGATGCGAGGACATCCGCGGTGCTCGCGTCAATGGCGACCCGACGCAGCCGATCGGTCTTGGTCTCCTTCACGACGACACCTTCGCTCGAGATCACCACCGCGGTCTGCAACTCGACGACGGTGAACTCGTCCCTGAAGTCGGTCCACCGCAGACCACACATCTCGCCCCGTCGTGCCCCCAGGCACGCCGCCACGCGGAGGTATACGTAGAAGTCGGGCTCCTCTGCCTCAGAGCGTCCAAGCAGCTTCGAGAGCTCCTCCGGTGTCGGAGGAGTGGGCTCCTTGCGCTTCCCTCTCGGTGGCTGGGCCAGGGCCACAGGGTTCACCGCAAGCCATTCCCACCGTACGCCCTGTTGGAGCGACGACCGGAGCACTGCGTGGTACTTCCGCACCGTCGATGCGGCGAGCGGCTTGCCGCCGCCGAACTCGCCTGCCCGGGCTCGACCGTAGAACGCGTCGATGTCGGCTGTCCGCAGCTTGGCGAGCTTCCGGGAACCCAGGGCAGGGACGATGACTGCGTTGATGATCCGACGGTTCTCGAGGGCGGTCCGGGGCGACCACTCGGCAGAGTTGGCGACATACCAGGCCTCGAGCAGCTCGCCGAGCGTGGCGCCAGTGCGGACCGCTCGGCCTTCGGCGACCTGGGTCAGCATCGCGGCCTTGACCGCCTCAGCCTCTCGTTTGGTACCTCGGACCGTCTTGGTCAACTGTCGTCGCTTGCCCGTGATGGGGTCGGTTCCGGCATCGACGACGACCCGCCAGGAGTCGCCGCGCTTGGTGAGATAGCCCCGCGCCATGGCGGCAAGGTAGTCCGTCCCGTGACCATTTTGTGACCATGGACGCGACGAGGGGCCCGGTTTCCCGAGCCCCTACGCCTCTGACCTGCGGTTTCACTGGCACCCCCAACGGGATTCGAACCCGTGCCGCCACCTTGAGAGGGTGGTGTCCTAGGCCGCTAGACGATGGGGGCCGGTGCTGACGCCGTCGGGACGTGCCCGAGGCGGCCGGGAGAGCATAGCGGTGCAGCCGCTCGGCCCACCAACCACGGGGGGCCGCCAGTGGTCACAGCTCGGCGTCCCAGTGGGGCTCGGGCGGGAAGTGCACGTCGGCCGCCGGCCGCAGCGGGGTGACCCCGTCGATGGTGCCGATGCCCCGGATGGTGACCGCTCGGGGCTGCCCGGCCTGGACCCACGTCGGGATCCCACCCAGCGCCGACGGGTGGGCGAGCAGCTCGCCCGGCCGGGCCTCGTCGCAGAGGCGCGACGCGAGGTTCACCGGCCGGCCGATGTAGTCGTCGCCGTCGAAGAGCAGCGCCACCCCGCTGGCCACGCCGGCCCGCAGGTCGATGTCGAACATCTCGAAGCGCCCGGTGAGCTCGGCCACCGTGGCCAACGTGGGGCCCGGCTTGGTGCCGACGAGCAGGCAGCCGTCGCCCAGCCACTTGGCGACCCGGATGCCCCGCCGGCCGGCCACCTCCTTGACCAGCGAGCGGAACACCTCGAGGGCGCGGACGGCCCGGCGGGGCCCGTGACGCTCGGTGAGGGCGGTGAAGCCGCAGATGTCGACGAAGGCGAAGGTGCGCTCGAGCTCGATGGGGCCGCCGGTGGGTGGCAGGAACTCGGGTCGCTCGGTTCCCGCGCCGGTGGCCGGCGCGTGGCCGTCGTCGGAGTGGTCGGTGACATCGGGGGAGTGCAGCGCGTCGGGCATGGCCCCTTGACCATCTCACACCGAGGGCCGGCCCGCATGGCCGGGACGGGTCGCCCGGTACTGTCGACGGCCATGACGGGGGAGGGGCGGGGCGACCGGACCAGGCGGACGATGATCGACGCCGCCGAGCGGCTGATCGCCGAGCGAGGCCTGGCGGCGCTGTCGCTGCGGGAGGTCGCGGTGGAGGCTGGCCAGCGCAACCACTCGGCGGTGCAGTACCACTTCGGGAGCCGCGACTCGCTGGTCGAGGCCATCTTCGACGCCCGGGCCACGCCGATCGACGCCGCACGCGAGGTGCTGCTCGCCGAGCTCACGGCGGAGGGTGCCGTCGGCGACCTCGCCCGGCTCTGCGACGTGGCGGTGCGGCCCCTCGCCGAGGCCGTCGCCGCCGAGCCCGTCGGTTGGTACGGGCGGTTCCTGGCCGAGGTGTCGCGCGCCGAACCTCGCCTGCTCGGCCTCGACCGCCCGGGCATGGCGCAGCTGCACCGCACGAGCTTGCTGGTGATGGAGGCGATGGTGGCCGTGCCCCAGCCGCTGCGGGCCGAGCGGTTGAAGATGGCGATGCGCTCGGCCGTGCAGATGCTCGCGGACCACGAGGCGGAGCGAGCGGGAGAGGGTCGAGCGGGCGCGGGCCGGGGCCGGCCGCAGGCGTCCGGCGAGGTGGTCGTGCCCCACGTCGTCGACCTGGTCCACGCCATGGTGTCGGCGCCGCCGTCGCCCGCGCTGGTGCACGCCGTGGAGCGCTCGATGCTGTCGCGACCGAGCAGGTAGGCGAGCCGCACTCGGCCGCTGGCCGGCACCGGTTCAGCACCGGTTCAGCGCCGGCCCCGGTTCAGCGGCGGGCGCGCACCAGCCCCTCCTGCGCGGCGGTGGCGACCTGCGAGCCGTCGCGGTCGAAGATGCGGCACACGGCCAGGCCCCGGGCGTCGGCCATCGCCTGGCCCTCGAGGTCGAAGCACAGCCAGTCGTCGACCCGCACCGGGCGGTGGATCCACAGGGCGTGGTCGAGGCTCGCGGCCATCAGGTCGTCGAGGCCGAGGCTGTGGCCGGTGAGGGCGGCGCCGAGGAGGTGCTCGTCGGAGAGGTAGGCGAGGGCGCAGGCGTGCAGGACGGGGTCGTCGCCCAGGTCCTCCAGGGCGCGCATCCACGCCAGGGTCGCCATGCCGTGGTCGTCGCGCACGGCCCGGGTGTCGAAGAACAACGGCGTCTCGTCGCGCGGCAGCGACTCCGGCGCTGGTGCGCCCTGCGGGATGGAGCTGCGGTCGCGCTCCTCGGAGGGCTCGGGTCGGTGGAAGCTGGCGATCAGCGTGAAGATGGCTCCGTGGGACTGCGAGGCCACCACCTGACGGGTCGAGAACGACCGCCCGTCCCGGGTGCGCTCCACCTCGTAGAGCACCGGCGCCGGTTCCCGCCCCTCGCGCAGGTAGTAGGCGTGCAGGGAGTGCGGGAGCTGGCCGGGGTCGACGGTCAGCGCCGCCGCCCGCAGCGCCTGGGCCACGGCCTGGCCGCCGTAGATCCGGCCCCAGCCGGTGTCACCCGATGGGCCGAGGAACGCGTCCGGGCTCACCGCCTCGAGGGTCAGCAGGGTGCGCAGGTCGTGGGCGGGCGGCAGCTCCAGGGTCACCGGGACAGGCTGCCACGACGGCCCGCGTCGGCTGTTCCTCGCGTGGCGTGTCAGGTCCGTCACCGAGGAGGACGACACGCCTAACGTCGTGTCGGCCGTCGAGAGGCGACGGTGAGTGCGGCCCGAGGGGGTTCGGCATGGAGTTCGGCAGCGAGATGGGCAGGAAGCTGGTCGCCGAGGCGTTCGGCACGTTCTGGCTGGTGCTGGGCGGCTGCGGTGCCGCCGTGCTGGCCGCGAAGTTCGGCGGTGACGCCACCCCCTTCGTCGGCATCGGCCTGGTGGGCGTCTCGCTCGCCTTCGGCCTCACCGTGCTCACCATGGCCTACGCCGTGGGCCACATCTCGGGCGGGCACTTCAACCCCGCCGTCACCGTCGGGCTGTGGGCGGCGCGCCGCTTCCCCACCAGGGAGGTGATCCCCTACCTCGTGGTGCAGGTGATCGGAGCCATCGCGGCCGCCGCCGTGCTCTACGCCATCGCCAAGGGCCAGAGCGGCTTCGACATCGACAACTCCCAGGCCGGGGCCTTCGCCGCCAACGGCTACGACAAGCTGTCACCGGGTGGCTACAACCTGGGCTCGTCGATCGTGGTCGAGCTGGTGATGACCTTCGGGTTCCTGTTCGTCATCCTCGGTGCCACTGCCAAGAGGGCGTTCGCCGCTGGCGCACCGGTGGCCATCGGCCTGGCGCTCACGCTGATCCACCTCGTGAGCATCCCGGTCACCAACACCTCGGTGAACCCCGCCCGGTCCACCGGCCCGGCCCTGTTCGCCGGCGGCGACTACATCCCGCAGCTGTGGCTGTTCTGGGTGATGCCGCTCGTGGGCGCGGCGGTCGCCGGGCTGCTGTGGCGCTTCCTCAGCCCCGAGGACGCCCGCCTCGAGGACGTCCCCGAGGAGGCCAAGGCCTACTGACCCGCCAGTCGGAGGGGTAGGTCGACCGGCCCCGGGTCGCCCGCACGGGGGCGGTCCGGGGCCGGTGCGCGTCCGATCTAGCGTCGGGCCCGTCCACGCAGGCCCGGACGAACGACCGAGCACAGCGAAGGAGCAGCGGTGAGCGAAGCCCTCCGGCGGACGAGGTGCAGCGACGCGTCGGCCGTGGTCGAGCACGCCCGGGCCCACCGCGACGTCATCGCGCCCCTGGCCAACGGCGAGCCCGACACGGTCATGGCGGCCCTCGACGAGGCCGGTCCGACGCTCGACGGGGTCAAGGTCCACCAGATGCACTCGCTGCGCGACCGGCCCTACCTCCACGGCGCCTACCCCGGCCTTCGGCACGTGTCGTACTTCCTCTCCCACGTCACCCGGAAGGCCTTCGCCGAGGGCGGGATCGACTTCACCCCCGCGCACTTCTCCGAGATGCCCCACATCCTGGGCCACGTGGCGCCCGATCCCGTGGTGGTGGCCGCCGCCACCCCACCCGACCGCCACGGCTTCTTCTCGCTCGGCTGCAACGCCGACTACGTCGCCCGCTTCATCGGCCGGGCCCCGTTCTTCCTCGAGTGCAACCCCTGCATGCCACGCACCCGGGGCGAGAACACGGTGCACGTGTCGCAGATCGCGGGCTGGGTGGAGGCCGAGTACCCGCTCCCGGAGATGCCGGTGGCGAAGGTGGGGGAGAAGGACCGGATGATCGGCGACCTCATCGCCGAGCGGATCCCCGACGGCGCCACCATCCAGGTGGGCATCGGCTCGATCCCGGCGGCGGCCATCGGGGCGCTGCGCCACCACCGCAACCTCGGGGTGCACACCGAGCTGCTGTCCGACAGCCTCGCCGAGCTGTTCAACGCGGGGGTGATCACGGGCACCGACAAGGTCACCCGCCCCGGCAAGATGGTCACCACCTTCGCCATGGGCACCAAGACCTTCTACGACTTCGTCGACGACAACGCCGCGGTGGAGCTGCTGCCGGTCGACTGGGTGAACGATCCCCGGGTCATCGGGCGCGAGCACTGCTTCGCGTCGATCAACGCCACGGCCGAGGTCGACGTGCTGGGGCAGGCGAACTCCGAGATGATCGGCGGGCGCCTCTACTCCGGCTCGGGCGGCCAGGCCGACTTCGCCAAGGGCGCCATGTTCTCGCCCAACGGCAAGGGCTTCCTGGCGCTGCACTCCACCAACGCCGAGGAGACCGTGAGCCGGATAAAGGTCCGCCTCGGGCCGGGAGCGGTGATCACGACGCTCAAGAACACCGTCGACCACGTCGTCACCGAGTTCGGGGTGGCCGAGCTGCGGGGACAGCCGATCGACGTGCGGGCCCGCCGCCTGATCGACATCGCCCATCCCAAGTTCCGCGACGAGCTCGAGGCCGAGGCCCGCGCCGCCGGCTACCTGCGGGGCTGACCGTGGGCCAGGGCGGAGGGCCGGCCCCGGCGGGGCTGCCCGCGCCCCCCGGCACGTCGTTCGCCAGCGACAACGCGGCCGGAGTGCTGCCCGAGGTGATCGACGCCCTCGCCGCCGCCAACCACGGCTCGGCCCTGGCCTACGGGGCCGACCCGTGGACCGCTCGGGCCGCTGCCCTCGTGGGCGGCGTGCTGGGGCGACCCGACGCCGAGGTGGCCTTCTGCTGGGGTGGCACCGGCGCCAACGTGGTCGGCCTGCAGTGCCTGCTGCGGCCGTGGGAGGCGGTGATCTGCCCCGACACCGCCCACATCCACGTCGACGAGTGCGGCGCCCCCGAGCGGTTCACGGGCTGCAAGCTGCTGGCGGTGCCCACGCCCGACGGCAAGCTGCGCCCGGAGCAGATCGAGCCGTTCCTCGCCGTGGTCGGCGACGAGCACCACGTCCAGCCGCGGGTGGTGTCGATCACCCAGTCGACCGAGAGCGGCACCCTGTACCGGCCCGAGGAGGTGGCCGGCCTCGCCGAGGTGGCCCACGGCAACGGGCTGCACCTGCACCTCGACGGTGCCCGGCTGGCCAACGCGGCGGCCGCCCTGGGCGCCGACGTGGCGTCCTTCACCGCCGACGCGGGGGTCGACGTGCTCACCTTCGGGGCCACCAAGGCGGGGGCCATGTACGGCGAGGCCGTCGTGTTCCTGCGGCCCGAGCTGGGGCGCGACGTGCGCTTCGTGCGCAAGCAGGCGGCCCAGCTGCCGTCGAAGATGCGGTTCGTGGCGGCCCAGTTCGAGGCGTTGCTCGCGGACGGCCTGTGGGTGCGGGCCGCGGCGCACGCCAACGCCATGGCCGCCCGCTTGGCCGAGCGCCTCGCCGGCGCTCCCGGCGTGGTCGTCACCCGCCGGCCGGAGGTCAACGCCGTGTTCGTGCGGCTCCCGTCGGCCGCCGCGGTGGCCGACCTGCAGGCGTGGTCGTTCGTGTGGGCCTGGGACGTCGCCCGCCACGAGGTGCGGGCCATGACCTCGTTCGCCACCACCGACGCCGACGTCGACGCCTTCGCCGCCGGCCTGGCCGCCATCGCCGCTCGCCACCTGTGACTCCCCCGACCGCGACGGATCGGGAGGGGGTCGGCGGTTCAGGCGTGGACGGAGGGCAGGCGATCGGCCCAGGGGGCGGCGGCCTCGAGCTCGGAGGCGAGGCGGACGAGCAGGTCCTCACGGCCGAAGGGCGCCACGAACTGCACGCCGACGGGCAGGCCGTCGGCGTTCCACCACAGCGGCAGCGAGATGGCGGGCTGCCCGGTCACGTTGAACTGGCTGGTGAACTGCATGAGCTGGGTGAGCCGGGCGATGCCCTCGCTGGAGTCGCTCAGCCACCCGAGCGCCGGCGGTGGGCCGTTCAGCACGGGCGACACGAGCAGGTCGAAGCCGGCTGACGCCTCCGTGCCGGTCCACCACGTCGCCATGCGCCGCGACCAGACCTGCAGCCAGTGCACGGCGTCGAGGTACTGCGGCGCGGTGACGGCCCGACCGAGCTGGGCGAACATCCAGTTGCGGTCCTCGACGTCGTCGGCGGTGACCTCCCGACCGAGCTCCCTTCCCCACAGGTCCAGGTCGAGCGCCACGCTGCACGCCACCACCACGGTGAAGGCGTCGGTGAAGCGCTCCTCCTCCATGGCCGCCGGGTGGTCGTGCGAGACGTGGTGCCCGAGCTGCTCGAGCAGCCGACCGGCGGCGTCGACGGCGGCGGCCGCGTCGGGGTGGGCGTCGACGCCGGGCAGGGCGGGGCCCGGCAGCAGGCCGACCCGCAGCCGGCCCGGGTCGCGGCCCACCTCCTCGGCCAGCGGGCCGGGCAGCGGCGGGGCGACGTAGGGGTCGCCGGCCACGGGCCCGGCGAGCGCGTCGAGCAGGCCGGCGGCGTCGCGGACGGTGCGGGTGACCACCCCCTGCACCGTCGAGCCCGCCCACGAGTCGCCCACCTCGGGACCGAGCGGCACCCGGGCCCGCGTGGGCTTGAGCCCCACGATGGCGCACTCGCTCGACGGGATGCGGATGGAGCCGCCGCCGTCGCTGGCGTGCGCCGCCGGCACCATGAGCGAGGCCACGGCGGCGGCCGACCCGCCCGACGAGCCGCCGGCCGAGCGCTGCGGGTCCCACGGGTTGCGGGTCGGCCCGTGCGCCTCGGGCTCGGTGGTGATGGTGGTGCCCAGCTCCGGCGTGTTGGTGCGCCCCAGCACCACGAGCCCGGCCGCCTTGACCCGCTCGGTGACGTGGTCGTCGGCGGAGGCGATGTAGCCCTCTCTCGCCAGGACCAGCAGCCCGCCGTGGTGCGGCTCGCCGGCGTGCTTGGCGCCGAGGTCCTTGAGCAGGAACGGCACGCCCCGGAACGGCCCGTCGGGCAGCGGGCCGGCCGCCTCGGCGCGAGCTCGTTCGAAGCGCTCGTGGATCACCGCGTTGAGCTGCGGGTTCACCGCCTCGATGCGGGCGATGGCCGCGTCGACGAGCTCGGTGGGTGAGGCCTGCCCCGTGCGGACCAGCTCGGCGTGGCCGGTGGCGTCGAGGCGGGCGAGCGCGGCGTCGGTGTTCACGCCGGCCGACGCTACTGCGGCGTGGTCGAGCCCGCCCGGGCGATCAGCGGCCGGCGGGCGAGGTGCGCAGGGCGCGCAGCAGCGCGGCGAACGTCGGCGCCCAGTCGACGGCGTCGGTGGCCGGGCCCTCGAGCAACCACAGACCCAGCGGCACGGCGGTGATCCACCACGCCAGGGCCTCGGCGTCGACGTCGGGACGGATCGTGCCGGCGCGCTGGGCGTCCCGCAGTCCGTCGGCCAGCAGGGCCAGGCCGTGGTCCTGGAGCGGCCCGACCACCGCGGCGACCTCCGGCTCGAGCCGGGCGGCGTGGCGGGACTCGAGCCGCAGCGCCCGGTCCCGGGCGTGCTCGGGCCCGCTGCCGCGCTCGAGCACGCCGGCCAGCGCCTGGCCGCCGGCCGCGGCGCTGCGGGCGCCGAGGGCCTCGATGGCGCCGTGCACGTCACCGAGGGCTCGGGGCCCGGAGATCTGGGCCACCACCTCGGCGAACAGGCCGGCCTTGCCGCTGAAGCGGTTGTAGATCGCCCCCGTCGTGACCCCGGCGTGGGCGGAGATGTCGGCGACCGTGGCGGCGTCGTAGCCCTTCTCGGCGAACACGTCGGCGGCGGAGAGCACCAGGGCCTCACCGAGCTGGTCGAGCTGGTGGCCTTCCGGCGTCGCCCGCCCCGGGTCGCGCCGGCGGGTGGCGGCCGGGGCGTGAGGGGCCGGCGTGGCCCACGCGCGCTTGGTGACGGCGGTGCGCACCGCGTGCTCGACGCCCGCCATGCCCGACGACGGTGGGGTGCTGGCCAGGCCCAGGAGGTAGGCGCCGGCGTCGGCCGCAGGTCGCAGCAGCGCCTGCGCGCAGGGGTCCTGCCCGGCGCGCACCCGTCCCTCGCGGTTCGCCGCCTCCCTGGCCCGCAGGGCGGCGTCGATGCGCCGCTCGCCGAAGGCGCGCACGGCCGGGCGGATGCCCTCGGAGTGGCGGGCGGCCAATTGCAGCTCGAACAGCACCGACAGCAACGAGCCGTCGACCAGGGCGACGGCGTCGCCGTCTTCCCATGTGGTGGCCGCCTCCACGTCGAGCGAGTGGCCGAGCACCGGCTCCAGGCGTTCCTCGACCAGGGCGCAGACCAACGTCTCTTTGCCGGCAAAGCGGTTGTAGATGGCGCTCGTCGCGAGGCCGCAGCGTTCGGCCACGCTGGTCAGGGCGGTGGCGCCGTAGCCGACTCGTCGCAGCTCCACCGCGGTGGCGTCGAGGATCTCCTCCCGGAGCGCCGCTGCCCTCGCCTTGCTGAGCTTCACCATGGGCACTGGATCCTGTCCGCTCGTGTCCCGCACGGGGCCGACGTCGACAGCTCCGCCCATCGACGCCCAGGTGGTGGGCCGGCGCGGAACGGGCCTCACCGGCCATCATGTCGCAGCCAACGATCGCCCGCCAGCGGGCACCGGTGGGGGCTCAGGGCCCGGGCCGCGACCCGCCGGGTCCGGGGCCAGACACCGGGTGCGCGGCTCAGGCCGGTTCGCCGGTGATGGGCCGGCCGGCCCTCACGTCCTTCTTCACGCCGGCGGCGTCCTTGGCCACCTTGCCCATGACGATGACGTGGTCGATGCCCGCCGACATCTGCGCCGGCTTCTCGACGGTGGACGTGTCGGCCACGGTGGCCGGGTCGAACACGGTGATGTCGGCGTCGGCGCCCATCTGCAGCCGGCCCTTCCTCGCCATCATGGGCACCCTGCCCTCCACCCGGCGGGCGGGGAGGATCGTGCACTTGGCGAGCGCGTCCATCAGCGAGAGCGTGCCCATGTCGCGCACGTAGGGCCCGAGCAGGCGGGAGAAGCAGCCGGCGCCTCGGGGGTGGTTGTTGTTGGACGACTCGGGGATGGCGTCGGAGCCGACCATCGTCCACGGCGCCCTCACCGCGGCGTCCACGTCGTCCTGGGGGATGGCGTAGGCGACCACCAGCTTGTTCTGGGCCTGGTACTTGCGGAACGACGCCTCGGTGAGCCGCTCCGAGGAGCCGGCCAGCTGCAGGTCGCCGTAGGAGATGCGGAACCGGCTCTGCCAGTCGCCGCTGAACCGGGCCGAGCCCAGGTAGGTGCCCCAGAACGTGTAGGGGTAGAAGCAGCCGGTGACGTCGAGGCCTTCGGCGCGGGCGGCCTCGATGCGGGAGATGGCCTCGGGCATGACGTGGGTGGCCATCGACGGGATGTGGTCGACGTGGAGGCTCACGCCGGTCTCGCGGGCCACCTTGAGGACCTCGTCGATGGCGTCGAGCGACGACTTCCCGGTCGGTTCGGGGGCGGAGTAGCGGATGTGGGTGAACAGCGGCATGCCGGCTCGCTGGGCGGCGGTGGCGAGCCCGGCGTACTCGTCGTAGGTGATGGACGGGGCGTACTCCGGGTCGACCGCCAGGCCGATGAAGCCCTCGTCGAGCTGGGCGTCGAGGTCGTCGGCGAGCTTGGCGATCTGCGATGCGCTGGCGGTGCCCTTCACCCCTGCCGAGTCGCGGTACCACTGGTCGGAGAACGCCCCGCCGAAGTGCAGCGGCGGAGTGTCCGTGCCGTCGTAGCCGGCGAAGAACTGGCTGGCGTCGACCGGGGTCTTGATCCCGTGCATGCCGAGGTTGGTGGTGACGCCGTCGCCGAGCTTGTACCAGACGCCGTAGGGGTTGGGCTCGTAGGACAGCACGTCGATGAAGCCGGGCGCCACGACCTTGCCGGTGGCGTCGACGGTGGCCTTGCCGGTGAGGGCGTCGGTGCTGATGAGGGCGACGCGCTCGCCGAGGATGCCGACGTTGGCCACCGCGTCGTAGCCCGAGGCGGGGTCCATCACCCGACCACCGCTGATCACCAGGTCGAAGACGGTCTCAGTGGGCGGCGGCGCCTCGGCTCCTTCGAGCACCGGCGGGTCGACGCGCTCGGGCTCGGTGACCTTCACGCTCGACGAGGAGCCGCCGCTGCACCCGGCGCTGCCGAGCACGGCGGTGCCCACCAGCGCGGCGCCGCCCACGACCAGGAACCGCCGGCGCCCGAGGCGAGGGCTCGGCGGCAGCGCGAGGGGGCTGGTGGGGGGTGGTTGGTGCGGGGGCACGACCCCCGATGCTACCGGCGGGTACCCCGTCGCCCCCGGTCACCCCGCCACCTCGCCCCGCCACCCCGCGCCCCCTCTCACGCGGTTCTGGTGGAGGTTCGCCCCCCGGATCGGGGGGCGAACCTCCACCAGAACGGGAAGGGGCGTCAAGAGTCGGACTCGTTCAGAACGGGAAGGGCGTCAGGAGTCGGACTCGTTCAGAGCGGGAAGGGCGTCAGAAGTTGGACTCGTTGTACTGGGTGAGGGCGGCGTTGGTCTCCTCGACGGCCTGGTTGATCGCCGAGACGGGCGGTGTGCCCTGGAAGGCGACGGCCGCCATGGCGTTGCGCATGGAGAGCCGGAACTTGTCGAACGGGCCGATGCGCGGCCCGGGGAAGTTCGGGTCGATGCTCTGGGTCATCTCGTCGTAGGCGATCTTCAGGAACTGGCCCGACATGGTGCTGCGCCAGAACTCCTGCACGGTCGGGTTCGAGCCGGTGGCGGTCAGGAAGGGGAGGTAGGACCCCTCGGTGTGCCACTGCACCTGCTGGGGCTCCTGGTTCCACCACTTCATGAAGTCCCACGCGGCGGCCTTCTGGGCGTCGGTGCCCGGCGAGGTGATCCACCAGGCGTTGCCGCCGATCTGGGCCTTGCCGGCGGCGTCGACGCCGAAGACCGGGGCGGCGCCGATGTCGAGCCCGGACGTGTCGACGTTGGCGCCCGTGCCGACGCCTTGGGCGACCGAGGTGTCACCGCCGAGGAAGCTCTCGATGGTCGTGGCGGCCGTCGAGGTCTCGATGGTGATCGACGCCTTCTGGCTCGCCATGGCCAGGTAGTCGTCGAAGGTGCCGTCGGTGGCCTGGACCGCGGTGAGCAGCCCGTCCTTCTTCATCCCGTCGATCCAGTCGAAGATCTGCGTGGTGCGGTCGGTGCCGAAGGTGGCCTCGGTGGTCTGGCCGGAGCCGAAGCCGTTCTCGTTGTTCACGATCGGCTGCCCGGCGCCGGTGAGCTGGCTCTCCACGAACCACGAGTCCATCTTGAGCACCACCGGCGTCTCCGCTACCCCGGCGGCCTTGATTTTCTCGGCCATCTGGCGGACGTCGGCCAGCGTGGCCGGCGCCACCTCGGGGTCGAGCCCCGCCCGGCGGAGGTGGTTCTTGTTGTAGTAGGTCAACAGGTCCGACAGGCTCGCCGTGCCCGGCCACAGCGCGCCGTCGACGGAGTAGTAGTTGACGGCGGCCGGCACGAAGCCGGAGGTGCTCAGCCCGTCGGCGTCGAAGCACGACTGGGCCGGCAGCACCGTGCCGGAGTCGACCAGGAACTGCGTGGCCGTCTCCTCGGCGACGAGGATGTTGGGCAGGTTGTTGGTGGGGATGGCCTGGGTGTACTTGCGCAGCAGCTCGTCGTACGACGCGCCCTGCACCTCGGCCCGCACCCGCACCTTGGTCTGCGAGGCGTTGTATTCGTCGACCATCTTCTGCAGGGTCTGGGCCGCCTTCCCGCTGATCTGGTACCAGAGCACGATGTCGGTCGGGCCGGTGGTGTCGTTCAGCGCGCTCACCGGGCAGGGCGGGAGCTCGGGCTTCTCGGCCTGGTCGCCCCCTCCGGAGGAGCCGCAGGCGGCGGCGACCAGGGCCAGGGAGAGGGCTGGGGCGGCCAGCCAGCGTCGGGTTCGGTGCATCGGGGGACCTCCGGTGGTGCGGCGGGTGGGGGGAGCGGCGGCGTGGTGGCGAGAGCGAGCGGACGGGTACGGGTGGTGTCGACGGCCGGGCCTCAGCCCTTGACCGCCCCGGCGGTGAGGCCCCGCACGATCTGGCGCTGCAGCACGATGAGCAGCACCAGGATGGGCAGGGCCACGACGAGGGCGGCGGCGAAGCCGAGGTTGTTCTGCTCGGCGGTGGTGGCCGTGACGGTCTTGAGACCGATCTGGACGGTCTCCCAGCGGCCCTCGGTGACCACGGCCCGGGGCCAGGTGTACTGGTTCCAGGCGGAGAGGAAGGCGATCACCGCGAACGACGCCACCACCGGGCGGGTGACGGGGATGGCGACGCGGCGCAGGAAGGCGAGGTGCCCGAAGCCGTCGAGCTGGCTGGCGTCGAGCAGGTCGCGGGGGATGCCCCGGAAGCCCTGGCGCAGCAGGAAGGTGCCGAAGGCGGTGGCCAGGAAGGGCGCCACCAGGCCGGGATAGGAGTTCAGCCAGTCGAGGGAGCGGATGGTCTGCACGTTGGGGATGAGGGTGACCTCGATGGGCAGCATCAGCGTGGCCATGAACACGTAGAACAGCAGGCGCCGGAACGGGAACTGCAGGAAGGTGAAGGCGTAGGCGGCCAGCGTGGAGGTGGTGAGCTGCGCGGCGACGATCACCGTGGTGACCACCGCGCTGACGAGGAACTTGCGGCCGAGGTCACCGAGGGAGAAGGCGCGGGAGAAGGCGTCCCACTCGGGGTGCACGGGCCACGGCGGCTGGCCGGCGAGCACGTAGGCCCGGGGCTGTGAGATCGCCCGCACGAAGGTCATGTAGACGGGGAACAGGATCACCACCGCCAGCGCGGTGAGCACGGCGTACCACGCCACCTTCTTCCAGGTGGGCTGGAACAGCTCAGTTCCCATAGTGCACCCGCCGTTCGAGCAGCAGGAACTGGGCGAGGCTCACGAGGAGGGTGATCCCGAACAGCCCGAGGGCCATGATCGACCCGGTGCCCTGGTCGATGGGCTGCTGGCTGCGGAAGATCTTGAACACCAGCGTCTCGGTGGCGCCCACCGGGCCGCCCTGGGTGAGGATGTCGGCCTGGGCGAAGGCCTGCAGGGCGAAGATGACCAGCACCACAGCGAGGAACATGAGCGTGGGGCTGATGAGCGGCAGGGTGACGCGGAAGAAGCGGCGCACCGGCCCGTAGCCGTCGAGGGTGGCCGCCTCGTCGACCTCGTCGGGGATGGCCTGGAGCCCGGCCAGCACGATCACGAACGTGAGGCCCAGGTTCTGCCACACCGACGACAGGGCCACGCCCCGCAGGGCCGTGTCGGGGTCGGACAGGCTGAAGAACTTGACCGACGAGAAGTAGCCGATCTGCGGGTTCAGCAGCACGAAGAACACCACCGACGCGACCGCCACCGAGCTGGCGATGGTGGAGGAGAAGATCGTCTGGAACACCTTGATGCCCTTGAGGCGCCGGTTGGCGGCCACCGCCAGCAGCACGCCGAGCACCAGGCCGAGGGGCACGGTGTAGAGGACGTAGGTGGCGCTGATGCGCAGGCCCTCGGTGAACTGCTCGCCGGTGAGCACGTCGCCGAAGCGCGACCAGCCGACGTAGCGCTCGGCGGTGCCCGTGCGGTTCTGCTGGTGCAGGCCCATCACGAACAGGCGCACGAGCGGGTAGAAGAAGAACCACACGAAGATGACCGCGGACGGCACGAGCAGCGCGTAGCCGACGAGGGCGTCGCGCGTGCGCCGGCTCAATTCAGCCGCTCCGTGGTGTTGGGGTCGAACAGGTGCACGTGGGCGGGGTCGGCGGTGAGTGCCAGGACGTCGCCGGGCGCGACCGGCTCGGCCCCGCTGGACTGGCGCACGGTGATGTGGTGCTCGGCGAGGTCGCACACGACCAGCCGCTCGTGGCCCAACCACTCGACGGCACGCACCTGCGCCTTGACCTGGCCGTCGGGGTCGACGGCGAGGTGCTCGGGCCGCACCCCGATGACGACCTCGGTGCCGTCGGCCAGCGGCTCGTGGGCGACGGGGTCGAGGTCGATGCGCTGGCCACCCAGCTGGACGGCCACCCCCGTGTCGGTGCGCACGACGGTGCCGGGCACGGTGTTCATCGGCGGCGAGCCGATGAAGCGGGCGACGAAGAGGTTGTGGGGCCGCTCATAGACCGCCTGGGGCGGGCCGACCTGCTGCAGCCGGCCCTCGTTGAGCACGGCGATGCGGTCGGCCATGGTCATGGCCTCGACCTGGTCGTGGGTGACGTACACGAAGGTGGTGGCGAGGCGCTCGTGCAGCTCGACGAGCTCGATGCGGGTCTGGGCCCGCAGCTTGGCGTCGAGGTTCGACAGCGGCTCGTCCATGAGGAACGCCGAGGGCCGGGCCACGATCGCCCGGGCCAGGGCGACCCGTTGGCGCTGGCCACCGGAGAGGGCGGCGGGCTTGCGGCCCATGAGGTCGGTGAGCCCGAGCGAGCGGGCGGCCTGGTCGACGCGCTCGGACCGCTCGGCGGCGGTGAGCTTGCGGGGCGGGGCGTCGGCGTCGACGTGGAAGCGGCGGGCGACGAGGGGCGACTCGATGTTCCTGGCCACCGTCATGTGCGGGTAGAGCGCATAGCTCTGGAAGACCATGGCGATGTCGCGGTCCTTGGCCTCGACGTCGTTGACCACCCGGTCGCCGATGCGCAGCGTGCCCTCGGTGACCGTCTCGAGCCCGGCGATCATCCGCAGCGCCGTCGTCTTGCCGCAGCCCGACGGGCCGAGCAGGACCATGAACTCGCCGTCGGCGATGTCGAGGGTGAGCTGGTCGACGGCGGTCACCTCGCCGAAGCGCTTGGTCACGCCGTCGAAGGCGACCTCGCTCATGCGCGCTCCTGAGTGATGGTGTCGATGGCGGCAGGGTAGCCGTCGGCCGTCGGGCCTCCGGGGAGCGTCAGGCCGTGGGCGGCAGGTCCATCCGGCTGCCGCCCACGTGCAGCGGCACCCGGGCCGGGATGCCGAGCTCGTCGGCCGCGGCGGGGCTGACCAGCCCGACGGGCCGGGCGGCCGGCACGATGCGGGGGAGCGCGGCCACCCAGTCGCGGTCGCCGTCGACCACGGCGAGCAGGTCCGTGCGCCAGCGCTCACCGGTGTGGTGGTCGAGCACGGCCGTGCCGACAGCGTCGTGGATGCCGAGCGCCGGCTCACCGCCGAGCCGCTCGACGAGCCAACCGGCCGGCAGGGTGAAGCGGGTGGCGCTCGCCCAGGCGTCGGGCGCCGACCGGTGGAGCCACGACAGCAGGGCCACGGTCGAGCCCGCGGTGGGCAGCACGTCGGTGGCCGCCATCCAGGCGTCACGGCCGCCGTCGACGTGGCTGCAGAGCCAGTCGGCGTCGGCGGCCGACGCGGTGTGGCTGCCCAGCACGGCGGGGTGCACGAGCGTGCCGTCGGCGCCGAGCGCGACGAGGCCGCCGGGTGGGTCACCGGCGCTGACCACCACGGTGCGCAGGTCGGACGGCTGGAGGCCGATGGCGACCAACCCGTCGAGGGCGTGGCGGGTGGCCTCGGCCGCGGCCGACCACCAGCCGGCCGGGTCGGCGAAGGAGTCGGCGGCGCCCGGGTGGGCGGCGCGGCCCTCGCCGACCTTGCTGTGGGCGGCGGTGTCGACGACCGCGACGGCGGTGGCGGACTCCGACCAACCGATCTCGAGCACGAGGGTCATGGCGGCAGCCTGCCACGCCGCGCCGGCCGGGGGAGCATCCGACCGGCCGGGTGGGCGTCGGCGGCGGTCAGGTCGGGGGGCCGAACCACCTCTGGTGGATCTCGTCGTAGGTGCCGTCGGCGCGCAGCTGCTCGAGGGCCGTGTCGAGCTCGGTGAGCATCTCGGTGTCGGAGCGGGCGGTGGCGAACCCGTAGCGCTGCCCGGTCGGGATGACCTGGGTGATGGCGAACCGGTCGTCGTGGGTGAGCAGGTGGGCGTTGAGCGGCTGGTCCTGGACCACGGCGTCGACGTCGCCCGAGACGAGGGCCGGGACGAGCTCGTCGGCGGTCTGGAGCTCCTGCACCCGCACCCCGGTGAGCCCCTGGGCGGCCACCTGGTCGGCGCCCGACGTGCCCGCCTGCACGCCGACGGTCCTCCCGTCGAGGTCGGCGAGCGTGCGGAACCGCTCGGCGTCCTCGGCGCGCACGAGCAGGGACTGGTCGACGTCGAGGTAGGGGTCGCTGAACGCCACCGACTCGGCCCACACGTCGTTGATGGTGAGCGCCGAGGCCGCCACCCGGCACTGCCCGCCGTCGAGGGCGGCGATGATGGCGTCGATCGGGGTGGGCACGAACGTCACCGTGTGCCCTGCGGAGCGGGCCATCGCCTCGATCAGGTCGTGGTCGAAGCCGGTGGTCGTCCCGTCGTCGGCGGTGAACTCGAACGGGGGGTACGGGAGGTCGGAGCAGACGGTGATCGGAGGGCCGCCGACGCTCACCGTCGTCGAGCCATCGGCCGCCGGACGGTCCTCGCCGGAGCAGCCGGCGAGGACCGCAGCGAGCACCACCGCACCCAGCGGCAGCGCCAGGGCGGCTCGCGAGACGTTGCGCATCGGAGCCACTTTGGCACCCGCCCGCCCTCGCTCCGGGGACATCGCCGGTGGTGGCCCGACGTGGGGCGGTGGTGGAGCCGGCCGGGTGCCGTCAGGGCACGGTGCGCCCGGGGGGCCACGGGGCCGGCGGGCACAGGGCCAGGGTGGCCCACAGCCGGTCGGCGGCCCCCGCGGTGAGGAGCCCGTCGAGCAGCTCCATCACCGACGGCCACGGCGGCATCTCGCCCAGCACCCAACGGGCGAACATCCCGGCGTCCATCCAGTCGGCGGCGTCGGCGTCGAGCTCGCCGAACGGGGAGCCGCCCTCGGCCACGCACGACACCCGGTAGCGGTCCCAGTCGAGCACGGCCCCGAGGGCGCGGGTGTGCTGGGCCATCTCGGCCGGCGTGCACGCGGGGGGCGCCGCCTCGTCGGGCGGGCTCGTGGTCAGGCGCACGCCGGGGTGCAGCGCCACCACGTCGGGCCACGCCAGGCCCGGATCGTCGAGCGCCTGGCGGGCCACCAGCGACAGCCACGTGTCGACGACGTAGGCCGTCATGTCGCCCGGCGGCGGTGCGGTGGGCAGGCCCAGCACCCGTCGGCAGGCGTCGGCCAGGCGGCCCACGGGGGCCTCTTCGGGCGGCCGGCCCACCGACCGGTCGACGGTGACGGTGCCGTCGTCGCCGGCGAGGAGGCTCACCGACACGCCGCTACGGGCCACGAGGTGCACGAACGTGCCGCCACGGGCGACGCCGACAGGTGCGTCGAGGGTTCGGGCGCGGGCGCCGGTGACCACGCCGGCGGCCCACCACTCGGGCGGCGCCGTGACCCCGAGCAGACCGGTGACCGGGTCGTGGCCGTCGAGCGTGGAGAGCACGAGCAGGTCGGGGCGCCCGCCGAGCGCGGCGACGCCCTGTGACGCGGCGTCGACCAGCCCGACCAGCTCGGGCGGGCCCGGCTCGGCGAGGGCGGCGTCGAGGAGGGCCTGCGCTGCCCCATCGAGTCGGGCGGTGTCGGCGTCGAGGTCGGGGTCGGGGTCGATGGCGGCCGGTGGGGGATGGGGCAGGGACGAGGGTCGTCGGGACATGGGTGCATCGCCTTTCGCCAGGCTGGTCGGCCGGCGATCGGGTGGTGCGCTGCACCCGGGTGATCGCGATCCCGTCGAGCGGATCCTGCCACGAGGGGTGCGACACTGCGACGGGACGAGCCGACCCGACCCCGGAGGCGATCCGCGCCGACTACGCGAGGCGCAGCCGACGGGCCCAGGGCCAGGGCCGGCCAGAGGGGACCGTGCGCAGCATCGCCCCGAGCACGGCCGCGGTGACCCGGGCGTCGGGCAGCGCCCGGTGGGCGTCGGTGTGGTCGATGCCCAGCGCCGAGCAGCACGCGGCGAGGGAGTAGCCGTCGCGGCCCTGGTAGAGCGACCGGGCGAGGCGCAGCGTGCACAGCCCGGGCCCTGAGGGCCCGGCGCCACCGGCGCGCCGCCACTCGGCGGTGAGGAAGGCGGCGTCGAAGGGGAGGTTGTGGGCCGTCACGACCGTGCCCGCGAGCTGGGCCTCGAGCTCGGGCAGCACGTCGGCGAACGTCGGCGCGGCGTCGAGGTGCGTGGCGGTGATGCCGTGGATCGCGGTGGGGCCGGGGTCTCGCTCCGGGTGCACGAGCGTCGACCACTCCCCGAGCACCCGGCCCTGCGCGTCGCAGCGCACCACGGCCACCTCGATCACCCGGTCGACCGACGGGTCGAGCCCGGTGGTCTCCACGTCGACCACGGCGTAGGGGCCGGCCGGAGCCAGGGTGCCGCGCCGGGCGAGGCGCACGGACCGCAGGCCGTCCGGTCGGTCGTGCCACGTGGGCGGCGCGGTTCCGGTGGGGCTGGCCATCGCCGTCCACGCTACGCACCCCCGACGACAGCCGCCCCGGTCGGCCACCGCCCCGCACGAGAGCCCGCCTCTGGAAGACTGCCGCCCATGCCGGTCCGACCCACCGAAGCACCCGACAGCGCCGAGCGCAGCCGCACCGGCGCGCAGGCCGTCGAGCGCGCCATGGCGATCCTGCGCTGCTTCGAGGACGGCGACGACGACCTGGGCATCTCCGAGATCGCCAAGCGCACCGGCCTGCGCGTCAGCACCGCCCACCGCATCGTCCGTGCCCTGTGCGGTGGCGGGCTCATGGACCAGGACCGCCGCAGCGACCGCTACCGCCTCGGGCGCACGCTCGTGCTGCTCGGGCAGCGGGCCGCGGCCCAGCTGGGCCTCGAGGCCGCCCGCCCCGTGCTCGAGCAGCTCGCCGCCGCCACCGGCGAGTCGGCGTCGCTCGGCACCCGCCAGGGCGACGAGGTCGTGGTGGTGCTGGTGGCGTCGTCGCCGCAACGCCTCCGGTTCGACCACGAGCAGGGCGGCCGCATCGGCCTGCACGCGTCGGCCATGGGCAAGGCGCTGCTCGCCTACGCCACCCGCGACGTCGAGCGGTCGGTGTCGGGCTCCATGCCCCTCACCCGCTACACCGAGCACACCGTCACCGACCGCGCCGCGCTGGTCGCCGAGCTCACCCAGATCCGCGAGCGGGGCTACGCGGTGAACGACCAGGGCCGCTTCGAGGGCGTCGTGGGCATCGCCGTGCCGCTGGTGGGCCGCGACGGCCTCGCCCGGGCCGCAGTGGGCGTACAAGGGCCGAGCACGCGGCTCACGCCCGACGTGGTCCCGCGGGTGGCGGCCGAGGTGCAAGGAGCCGCCGAGCAGCTCGCCACCCTCCCCGTGCTCGACCGGCTCTGACCGCGGGTCGCGTCGTCGCCATCCGGTGGCCCGGGGGCGACGCTGGCCCCGGGCCACCGGCGGCGCGACTCAGGACTGCAGCGGACCGTCGAGCAGATCGGTGACAACGGCGGCGATCTCGCTGCGCTCGGAGCGGGTGAGCGTGACGTGCCCGAAGATGGGGTGGCCCTTGAGGGCTTCGATCACCGACACCACACCGTCGTGGCGGCCCACCCGCAGGTTGTCGCGCTGGGCGACGTCGTGGGTGAGCACCACGCGGCTGCCCTCCCCGAGGCGGCTGAGGGCGGTGAGCAGCACCGGCCGCTCGAGGTTCTGGGCCTCGTCGATGATCACGAAGCTGTCGGTGAGGCTCCGCCCCCGGATGTGGGTGAGCGGCAGCACCTCGAGCAGGCCCCGGGCCATGACCTCGTCGATGACCTCGGGCCCGGTGATCGACTCCAGGCCGTCGAGCACGGCGGCCGCCCAGGGGCTCATCTTCTCGAGCTCCGAGCCGGGCAGGTAGCCGAGGTCCTGGCCGCCCACGGCGTAGAGGGGGCGGAACACCACCACCCGCTTCTGGCTGCGCTGCTCGAGCACCGCCTCGAGCCCGGCGGCGAGGGCCAGCACGCTCTTGCCGGTGCCGGCCGGGCCGCCCAACGAGACGATGCCGACCGAGGGGTCGGCCAGCAGGTCGATGGCGATGCGCTGCTCGGCCGAGCGGCCCCGCACGTCGAAGAGGTGGCCGTCGCGGCGCACCAGGTGCAGCGCCTTGTCGGCGTGGACCCGAGCCAGGGCCGACTGCGACCCGGCGTGGAGCACCACGCCGGTGTGGCACGGCAGGTCGCGGGCGCGGTCGTCCTCGACGCTGCCCAGCTCGTAGAGCTCGTCGATGGTGGCACCGTCGACGTCGAGCTCGACCAGGCCGGTCCAGCTGGTGTCGCTCGCCAGCTCGTTGCGGTACTCCTCGGCGGGCAGCCCGACGATCGAGGCCTTCAGGCGCAACGGCAGGTCCTTGGTGACCACCGTGACGGGATGGCCCTCGGCGGCGAGGTTCCGGGCCACGGCCAGGATGCGGTGGTCGTTGGTGTCACCGGCGAGCGACGGAGGCAGGGCGCCGAGGTCCTGGTGGTTGATCTCCACCCGCAGGGTGCCGCCGGCGTCGTTCACCGGGATCGGCGTCATGAGGTTGCCGTGCCGCACCCGGTAGGCCTCGAGCTGGCGCAGCGCCTCACGGGCGGTCCAGCCCAGCTCCGGGTCGTTGCGCTTCGACTCGAGCTCGAGGATCACGACCACCGGCAGCACCACGTCGTGCTCGTCGAAGCGCACCATCGCCTTCGGGTCGGCCAGCAGCACCGAGGTGTCGAGGACGTACACCCTCGGCTCCTCTGTCCGATCCGACGGCCTCACCCCGGCACGGGCGACGGGACGGGTGGACGGGCGCGGCGGAACAGCAGGCGTGATGGTCACTGGTCTCCCACGGGCTCGGGCACCTCGAGGAAGACCACGGCTCAGGACCGACCGACCGCTGGCCGACCGAACGCTGACGGGGCTGCTCGGTGGAGCGGCGCCGGGACGAGCTCGGGTGCAGGACGAGGCATGCGTCGCTCATCCAACACCCGCGGCGGCGCACGCGCGCGGATGGCGCCGGTGATGCCATCCGCCGTTCACCGAAGCGCCGCCAGCGACCTTCGTCAGGGTGCCGGCCAGGTGCCGGCCGGCCCGGGCTAGACGGCCACTCGCATGGGCAGGCCGCGGCGGTCGAGCGTCCCGTCGCCGAGCACGAGGGCGGTGCCGGCCGCCCAGCGCCGGGCCGTCCACGCCACGGCCGCGGCGTCGAGCACGTCGTCGGCCGCACTGCCTGGTAGGCGCCGGGCCAGCACCTCGCCGCTGTCGGGGAAGGGCTCGGCCAGCAGGGCGAGGCGCTCGGCGCGGCCCGCAGCGGTGCGCTTGGTCGTCGCCAGCGGGGCGCCGGCCAGCTCGGCGAACACCGACTCGGGGTGTGCCTCCACCACGGCCGAGGTGAGCGACGGCTCGATGGCGTCGTCGACCTCGGCGATCTTGGCCAGGAGGTTGAACGCCTGGATCGACAGACCTCGCCCGTCGACGGCCCGGGCCCGGCGGAGCGCGTCGGCGTGGTCGACGCTGCCCAGCACGGCACGGGGCGGCACCAGGAACACTGACGAGCGCCGCCGGCCGAGCCGCGCCCTCGTCGCCAGGTCGCAGGCTCGTGGCCCTGCGTCGGGCAGGCCGATCGGCATGTCGATGGCGACGGCTCGCAGCCTCGCGGTCCTCACCCGGTCGAGCACCTCGCCGATGTGGGCCACCACCTCGACGGACACGATCGGCGCGGGCCCGGCGGCGGGCGTGGTCGTCACCACCCATCCGCGGCGGCAGCCGTCGACCCCGGCCACCAGCGCCGGGCTGCTCACAGCTCGGTGAGCGCCTTGTACGCCTCGCCGGCCTCGACCCCGGCTCGAGCCCCGACCTCTGCGGCGCGGGCCAGCACCTTCTGGCGGAAGGCCTCGGCGGCGGTGCCGTCGTCGTCGTCGGGGATGTCGTGGGTGGTGCGGAACTGGGTGCGGTGGGCCAGCAGCGCCGAGACCTTGGTGTCGACGAAGCCGGTGACGTCCTCCACGTGGTCGGGCTCCTCGGCCTCGAACAGCAGCACGGCGTCGGGCCGGTGGAACCCGACGTCGTGGTGGCGGAAGAAGTGCGGGTCACGGGCCGCCACCAGCCCGTCGAGGGCGAGCCAGCCGGCGTTGCGGTGGTCGGGGTGCAGCCGGTAGCGGCGCCACGGGTCGTGGGCGAGGACCACCTCCGGTCGCAGGGCGCGGATCCAGTAGGCGACCTGGTCGCGCACGTGCAGCGTCGCCTCCAGCTCGCCGTCGACGTGGCCGAGCATCACCACCTTGCCGCGCGAGCCCAGGCGGCTCGCCGCTTCCATCTGCTCCTGCTTGCGCTGCTCGACGAGCGCCTCGACGTCGGCGTGGGGGTCCCACGTCCCCTTCGAGCCGTCGGTGAGCACCAGGTGGTTGAGCACGCAGCCGTGCGCCGCCCACTTGGCGAGGGTGGCCCCGCAGTGGAACTCGGCGTCGTCGGGGTGGGCGACGATGGCCAGCGCCCGCTCGGGCACGGGCAGATCGACCGACCGGACCGGGGCGGTCGGCACGCTGCCGACCGGCAAGGGGGAGGGCACGGGCTCGCCGGCGGCGGCGGGGGACGGCGTGGTCGTCATCGCCCGAAGCATCCCACGCGGCCCGGGCCGGCCTGGGGCCGCAGCCCGTCACACGCCGGGGACCGGTGGAGCCGGGTGGGGTCAGGTCGGGCACGCCCCCCAGTCGGGCGCGTGCAGGTCGTCAGGGAGGTCGACGTCCCAGCCGAGGCGCGGCTCCCGCACGACCCGCACCGGCAGGCCGAGGCGCTCGGCCTCGGCGACGTGGCGGCGGAACGAGCCCGGGCCGTAAGCGAACACGAACCCGCTTGTCGCCGGAACCGCCGCCACGTTGGTGCCGTCGTCGTGGCGGTCGGGCACCAGGGTCACGCCGTCGCCTTCGGCCACCCACGCCAGGTCCCGGGCGTGGGGCAGGTCGGCGTGGGCGACGATGACCCGCTCGACGCCCAGCTCGGCCAGGTCGGCGACGCCTTCGTCCACCGCGCCGTTGAGGCCCCGTCCCGGCTTCCAGAGCACCGAGGCGCCGACGCCGGCCGCCCACGCCGCCACCTCCTCGTCGTCGCACACCACCCACACCCGTAACGGAGCGGCGGCCCGGATCACCGCGTCGGCCATGGAGCGGGCGAGCTCGGCCCGTTCGCCGGGGGAGAGGGCGGAGGCCAGGCGGCCCTTGGCGTCCCGGAACGCCTTCACCGGGACGAGGACGGCGACGCTCCCAACCGGCTCGGACACGGGGGCGAGTGTAGGACCGGGTGCGCCCGAGCCCGCCGGGCACCACCGTGGCCGCTCGCCGGCGAGCCCTAGGGTGCGGGCATGGCCCAGGAGCGGACGAGCGTCGCCGTCGTCGGCGCGGGGAGCTGGGGCACCACCATCGCCCACACCCTGGCCGGCAACGCCGGCGTGACGCTGTGGGCGCGCGACCCCGGCCTCGCCGCCGAGCTCGACCGCGAGCGCACCAACCAGCGCCACCTGCCCGGGGCGCGGCTCGATCCTCGGGTCCGGGTGACCGCCGGGCTGGCCGGTGCGGTGGGCGCCGCCGACGTGGTGCTCGTGGCCGTGCCCACCGTCGGGTTCCGTGCCGTCGTGGCGGCCCTGGCCGCCGACCTGCGCTTGGGTGTGCCGGTGGTGAGCCTCGCCAAGGGGTTCGAGCCGGGCACCCGCCTCCGCATGACCGAGGTGATCGCCGAGGTGGCGCCGCGCCGGCCCTGCGGCGCGCTCACCGGTCCCAACCTGGCCCGGGAGATCCTCGACGGCCACGCCGCCGCGTCGGTGCTGGCGATGGCCGAGGACGACGTCGCCGAGGGGCTGCAGGAGGTGCTGTCGACCGAGTGGTTCCGGGTGTACCGCAACCCCGACGTCGTCGGCTGCGAGCTGGCCGGCGCGCTGAAGAACGTGGTCGCCATCGCCGCCGGCATGGCCGAGGGCCTCGGCACCGGCGACAACACGCGCGCCGCGGTGATCACCAGGGGCCTCGCCGAGCTCAGCCGGCTCGGCGCGGCGATGGGCGGCAGCCCGCTCACCTTCTCCGGGCTCGCCGGCCTCGGCGACCTCGTCGCCACCTGCGCCAGCCCGCTCAGCCGCAACCGCTACGTCGGCGAGCAGCTGGGACGGGGCCGGTCGCTCGACGACGTGCTCGCCGAGCTGCGCAGCGTCGCCGAGGGCGTCACCGCCGCGCCCATCGCGTGCGAGCTCGCCGCCGAGCACGGCGTGGAGGTGCCGATCGCCAGCCAGGTCGCCGACGTGCTCGCCGGGCGCACGACGGCGGCGGAGGCCTACCGCGGCCTGCTCGGGCGTCGCCGGCGCGAGGAGCTGTACGGCCTCGGGTGACCTCACGCCGTCGCGGCGGCGAGCGGATCGTGGCGATGGGCTCCGGCAGTAGCGTCTGAGCGATGTCCGGAGGGATCGACGACGAGCTGCTCCCGTGGTGGTGGCACCGCCAGGTCGACCCCCGCTCGCCCGACGTCGTCCCCGGTCCGCGCTCGAGCGAGAGCACCACGCACCGCAACTGGGCGCTGCTCGGCACCATCGGCGGCACCGAGCGGGCGGTGATCGACCCCCGAGGGCTGGTGACCCCGTGGCCCGACGGGTGGTCGCTCGACTGGTGGATCGGCGCCGACGACACGTGGCACCTCCCGTCGCGGGCCGCCGGCGTGCGCCAGCGGCTCGTGCGCGACACGCCGGTCGTGGAGACCGTCGCCCGCATCCCCGGCGGCGAGCTGGTGCACCGGGCGTGGGCGGTGGCGGCCGGCGAGGGGGTGCCCGACGGCGGCGCCGTGGTGGTGGAGCTCGAGAACGCCTCACCCGTGCCGGTGGCGGTGGCCTTCGCCATCCGGCCGTTCAACGCGCTCGGCCGTGCCTCCGTGTCCGCGATCACCCTCGACGGCCTCGTCGTGTCGGTCGACGGCCGTCCGGCGGTGGTCCTCCCCAAGGCGCCGTCGCGGGTGGCCGTGGGCACGGCCGGCGCCGACGCGGTGGTGCCGACCGTGGCGGGGGAGGCGGCGTCGTCGTGGCCGGACGGCGGGGTCCGCTGCAGCGCCGGCCGGGCCTCGGCCGCCATGCTGTACCCCCTTCCGCACTCGGCGACGGTCCGGGTGCTGCTGCCGCTCGTGGGTGCCCGGCCGACGGCGGCCCGCCGCCGCGTCGACGGCGGCCCGGCGGCCGACCCGCGTGCCGTTCCGGACGCGTCGCGGGTGGCGTCGGGATGGGAAGCCCAGACCCGTCGAGCGCCCCGCCTCGAGCTGCCCGAGCCTCGGCTGGCCGAGGCGGTCGCCGCGGCGCGCTGCGCGGCGCTGCTGCACAGCGGCGGCGACGACGTCGCGGCCTGGCCCCTCGCCGTGGTGGGCGGACTCGACACCGCCGAGCTGTGCCTCGCCCTCGACCAGCACGGGCTCCACCTCGAGGCCGAGCGGCTGCTGCTCGGCTTCGCCGACCGCCAGGGCCTCGACGGAGCATTTGCCGGCGAATCATCTCGCATCGACGCGGCCGCCGCCTGGCTGCACGCAGTGGGCCACCACGTCCGCCTCACCGGCGACGCGACCCTCGCCGAGGCGCTCGTCGGCCCGGTCGCGAAGGCGGCGCACCACCTGCGGCGACGCCTCACCGCCCGGCGCGCCCGCCGCAACGGCGGGCCCTCGCTGTTCCCGCCGGGATCGGGTCCGTCGTGGCTGCCGGCGGGCGACCACGCCACGTACCACGACGCCCTCTGGGCCCGTCGGGGCCTGCTCGACGCCGCCCTCGTGCTGCGCGTGGCCGGGCAGCACGAGGCGGGCGCCGAGCCCGCCGCGGTCGCCGAGACCCTGACCGCGTCGCTGCGCGCGGCGCTGGGGGCCGAGCCCGCAGCGGGCGCCGGGCCGGGCGAGCGCACGCCGGCCGGCGCCCTGGCCACCGCCGTGGCCGTGGCGGCGACGCTCACCGGGCCCGAGGCGGTGCCCCAGGAGCTGTGGGCCGCGCTCGATGCCGCGTTGGCCCACACGCCCGAGCTGGTCCGCGGTGGGGTGTGGCACGAGCTCGGCCACGCCGGGCTCAGCCCCCGGCTCACGGCCTGGCTGGCGGCGGCGCGCGCCGCCGCCGGGCGGGCCGACGTCGCGGAACCGCTGGCCTGGCTGCTCGAGCGGGGCCAGCCGGTGTGGGCCTGGCCCGAGGTGGTGCACCCCCGCAGCGGCGGTGGCTGCGGCGGCGAAGGCCACCACGCGGCGTCGACCGCGGCGGTGCTGCAGCTCGCCCGGCGGCTGGCCGTCCACGAGGCGGGCGCCGGCGTCGACCTGCTGCCGGCCGTGCCCGACACGTGGCTCGGCCAGCCTCTCGAGGCCCACGCCGTGCCGACCTCCTACGGGCTGGTGTCGTTCGCCATCCGCTGGCACGGCGAGCGCCCCGCGCTGCTGTGGGAGCTCGAGCCGCACGCCGACCGGGCGGTGGCCGAGGCCGTCGCCGCGGTGGCGCCGTTCCGGCTCCGGGTGCCCGGACTCGACCCGGCGTGGTCCTCCACCGAGGCGCGCGGTGAGGCGCTCCTCGCACCACCGCGCCCGGTCGCCGACCACGCCACCGCGCCCAGCCCCCCGTCACCGGAGCCGGCGCTGGACCCTGGCCCGCTCGACGGTGGAGGCTCCTTCACGTGACCGACGAGGGCGGCACCGAGGCCGCCAGCCCACCACCAGCCGACCTGGCGCGCGTGCTGGAGCCCTTGCTCGGGCTCGACCAGGCCCGCTACGGGCTCGAGGACGTGGCCCGGCTGTCGGGCTTCGACGCCGAGCAGCTGCGCGACTACTGGCGAGCCCTCGGGTTCCCCGACCCGCGCCCGGGGGAGAAGCTCTTCACCGAGGGCGACGTGGAGATGCTGGCCACGGTGGTCGGGCTCATCGCCGGCGGCGCCGTCGAGCCGGGGGTCGCCCGCCAGATGGCGAGGGTGATCGGCACGTCGCTCGACCGCATCGCCGGCGCCGAGGTCGACGCGTTCCTGCGCATGGCGGTGGACCGCGACGGGGCGGAAGGAGCGGGTGGCCTCGACCTGCAGGCCACCGCGCTCATCCCTCGGGTGCTCGAGCTGGTCTGGCGCCGTCGGCTGGCGGCCGAGGCCCGTCGCCGCATGGTGCGCGCCGGCGCCGAGAACGGCTCGCCCGTGTGCGTCGGATTCGCCGACCTGGTGGGCTTCACCGCCCAGACCCAGCAGCTCGACACCTCCGAGCTGGCGGAGGTCGTCGGGCGCTTCGAGGCGGTGGCCTACGACGTCGTCGCCGCCGGCGGCGGACGGGTGGTGAAGACCATCGGCGACGAGGTCCTGTTCGTCAACGACGACGTCGTGGCCGGCTGCCGCACCGCCTTGGAGCTGGCCCGGCGCTACCGCGACGACGAAGCCCTCTCCGATGTCCGCGTCGGCCTGGCCTCGGGGCCGGTGCTCGAGCGCGACGGCGACGTGTACGGCCACACCGTCAACCTCGCCAGCCGCATCGTCAGCATCGCCTTCCCCGGCTCGGTGGTGGTCTCCGCCGACCTGCGGGAGGCCGTGAAGGGCCACGAGGAGTTCACCTTCACGTCCCTGCGCAGCCACTACCTCAAGGACATCGGCCGCCTCCCCCTGTGGCGCATGCGGCGCACCGACGACCCCGTGGAGGGCTCGTTCATGAGCGCCAAGCGCGACTGGGCGGCGCGCCACCGCGTGCTCGAGGACCGCTGGGAGGCCCAGCGACGGGAGGCGCGCCAGCGGGCCGAGACCCTCATGCCGGCCATCGAGTTCGACGTCGCCCAGCTGCCCGGCCGCCTGCCCGAGGTGCTGTCGGGCACCGCGTCCCCGGAGGTGCTCGAGAGCCTCATCGAGGACCCCACGACCGGTGAGCTCGAGGCGCTGGCCGCCGCGGTGCTCGACTCCGGCATCGACCCGGAGCTGCAGGTCGACCTGCTCACCGACCTGGGCGCGGCCGAGAAGCTCCGCGAGCTGCAGCTGGAGGCGGAACGCAAGGCCAGCGAAGCCGACCGCGAGGCGGAGGCCGAGCTGCGCCGCATCGAGCGCCAGACCGCCGCGGCCCTCGACGCCATCGAGCGCGAGCACCGCGAGCGGGTGGCCGAGGCCATCGCCGAGGCCACCGAGGCCTCCCGCAAGGTCGACGAGCGGGCGGCGCGACGCCTCGACCAGGTGGCCAAGGAGGCCGAGCGCAAGGCCGAGCAGGCCACCCGCTCGGCCCGGGCCAAGGCTCGGCGCGCCGCCCAGCACCGGTCGCGGCACCGCGGCCGCTGACCCGCCGCTCCCCGGGGGCGCGGCTCAGCCGGACGTTGGCTCGTCGAGCTCGGCGGTGGCGATCTCCCACGGGCCCAGGTCGAGGCTGCCCTCCAGCGGCCCGAGGTCCCGGCCCCGGAGGTCGACGCGCCGGCCCGAGCGCCCGCTGAAGCGAACCGTCACCGGCTCGGGCGTGGGGTTGAAGACCCGCACCACCAGCCCACCCTGCCGGCGCAGCACGGCCGACACCTCGGCGCCCTCGACGCGGAGGGCCGACCCCCGGGGCCCACGGTGACCGCCCCCCTCGGTGGTCAGCCCCACCAGCGGCAAGGAACGTTCGTCGACCAACGGATACGCGATCGCGGCGAGCGGTGTCGTGTCGTCGGGGCCGAAGGCGACGCCGTAGCGCAGCACCCGCCGGCCCGGTAGCTGCGCGCCCTCGGCCGGCACCTCGGGGCCGGCAGGCAGCGCCCGCATGGCCATCGGGCCGCGCGACAGCACGCCGGTGCAGCGCAGCAGGGTGAGGGCGAGCGCCCCGGCGGTCGGGGGCTGGGCGTCGTCGAGGTCGGTGAGCTCGTACTCGAGCAGCCCCTCGTGCACCACGACCAGCCCGCCCGCCGCCACGAAACGACGCGAGGGGAACGTCGCCAGGGCCGCCTCGGTCGGGCCTCCCTCGGCGACGGTGCCCCGCTCGACCACGGCGAACGCGCACTCCGCCTGTGCGGTCGCCGCGCGCGCCGGGAGGGGGAACCAGGAGCGCAGCCGGTGGTCACGGGTGCGGTTCTCCACCTCGGTGGTCACCCGCACCAGTCCCGAGCCGGCGTGCAGCTCGATGGTGGTCGTGACCTCGGTCAGGACCCGCCCGGTGCGGCGGTCGTCGACCACTGCCTCGGGCAGGTGGTAGGTGCGCCGCAGCTGGACCTTGGCCCGCAGCGGGCCGGCCTCCACCAGGCGGGCGCTCACCGAGTCGGGGGTGTCGACGACGCAGTCGTGCCGCGGCGGTGACCAGTTGTAGGTGTCGCCGGCGTCGCCGTCGTCGACCAGCCGGTCGAGGCCGGCGACGCGCCGGTGGGCGCCACCGCGCTCCTCGAGGCCGAACGTGCCGTCGTCGAGGTCGACCTCGACCCGCACGAGGTCGTTGGCCAGCGACGGCCGGGGGAGCGACGGCGAGCCGTCGGGGGCCCAGCCGTGCGCCGCCACGGGCGCCACCGGCACCGGGCCCGGCCGCCACGCCGACCAGCCGTAGCCCGGTGCGTCGGCCCACGCCACGACCCGTTGCGTGGGCGGCGCGGTCACCACCAGCCGGGCCGGCCCGTCGGGCGCCTCGGCGGCCAGGCGCTCCACCTCCTCCTTCACCGCCCCCGTGTAGCGGGTCGTGACGTCGGCGGGGTCGTGCTCGATGAGCACCTGCAGCACGCCTCGCTCGTCGACGGCCACGTCCGCTCGCAGCAGGTGCGGGTGCTCGTCGAGCGCCCGCTGCACCAGCTGCACGCACCGGGCCCGGCTGACGCCGTCGAGCACCGTGCGGCCGTCGTCGACGGACAGCACCTGGGTGCCGGCGACGGGCTCGGTGCCGGGCAGCACGAGCTCGACGGCACCGGCGCGGTCCCGGGCCGACGCGTTCACCACGACGACCCCCGCCTCGGCCATGGACGCCGCCACCGCGGCCAGCGCCTGGCTGGCCAGGCCCACCCCGACCTGGGTGGCCACCGCGTAGCGCCCGAGCACCGCGTCGACCACCTCGTCGGCCGAGCAGGCGCACACCGAGTCGTGGGCCGCGTTCAGCACCACCTGGTGCCAGGCCCGGTCGAGGAACGCCGCCGGCCAGCGCTCGGCCGGTAGGAACAGGGCGCACAGCGGCTCGGCCACCCGTTCCAGCACCCGCTCGGCGCGCGCCGCCGCCTGCTTGACGTCGACCCGGTTGGAGGCGACGCCCATGAGCAGGTTGGCCCGAGCGCCCGAGCGCAGCTCGCCTCGCCACCGGGGGAGCCCCTCGACCGGCCCGCCGCGGAGGTGCTCGGTGAGGCTGGTCACCACGAACCGGTACCGGTCCTGGGCGGCGTTGGCCTCGGCGACCACCCGCCCCAGCCACGGCTGGGGCGCGAGGTGGTCCGTGCCGTTCATCCAGAGGATCGGACCGACCAGCATCGGGCCGTGGGCCTCGTCGTAGCGGGCGACCATGGCGGCGAGCTCCTCGCCGCCATGGGGCAGCGCAGCGCCGTTGCCGTAGCCCTCGGGCAGGTACTCGGCGCGCACCACCGACCCGTCGGGTGCCTCCCACCAGAACGCCGAGCGGTCGACGGCCGCCGGCACCCCCCGCCAGACGACGGCGTGCTCGAGCCCCGCCGCCCGCAGGATCTGCGGCATCTGGGCCACGTGCCCGAACATGTCCGGGAGGTAGCCGACCTCCATGGCGCCGCCGAAGGCCTCGGCCCGCTGCAGGCCGGCCTGCAGGTCGCGCACGATCGTCTCGCCCGACACCAGGAACTCGTCCATCAGCACGTACCACGGGCCCACCGCGAGTCGGCCGGCGGTGGCCAGGCGGCGCAGGGCCTCCTCGGCCTCGGGCCGGACCGCCAGGTGGTCGTCGATCGCCGCCATCTGCCCGTCGAGCATGAAGTGGGCGTAGGACGGGTCGGCCTCGAGGCGGGGCAGCAGGTCGTCGAGCAGCTCGACCAGGCGCAGCCGGAACGTGTCGAACGGGGAGTACCACTCCCTGTCCCAGTGCGTGTGGGGCACGACGCTCACGGTCCGCGGCACGGCCTCAGCGTAGGAGCCGACCGGATCGGCGCCGGTCGTAGCGTTGAGGCCATGCGCATCGCCTACGGCACCGACGACCCCACCCCCGCCACCGAGGAGCTGCGCGCCCACCTCGAGGCGGCCGGTCACGAGGTGGAGGTGGTGGCCGACGGCCTCGAGTGGCCCGACGCGGGCCGGGCGGTGGGCGAGGCGGTCGCCGTCGGCCGGGCCGACCGGGGTGTCGTGTGGTGCTGGACCGGCACGGGCGTGGTGATGGCGGCCACCAAGGTCGGCGGTGTGCGCGCCGCGTTGTGCGCCGACGCCGAGACGGCGCGCGGGGCCCGCCGGTGGAACGACGCCAACGTGGTGGGGCTGTCCCTGCGGCTCACCACCGCGGCGGTGGCCGCCGAGATCGTCGACGCGTTCCTCGCCACCCCGGTCGACGAGGGGGAGCGGCGGTCGATCGACCGGCTCGGCTGACGCCACGCCGCCCGGCCCGGAGAGGCCGGCCGACGCATCGCTTCCAGAGCGTCGCTGCCGCGGCTGCAGGGTGTTACCGGCCGGTCACGGGTCGTGGCACGTGGCCGTCGTCACGTCTAGAGTGCCGGCCGGGTGGACGCCGGGGGGCGCCCGCACCGCCGGCTCCGGCCGAAGGAGGAGCAGCTCATGCCAACCCGTCACGGGTCTCGACAGTGGATCGTGGTCACGGCCGTGCTCGCCGTGCTGGGCCTGGTGCTGGCCGCCTGTGGGAGCGACTCGGGCTCGAGCGACAACGGCGGCACGAACAAGGGCGAGGTCACCGACGTCACGATCGCCGCCTCGGGCTCGCCCAAGCCGGGGGGCACGCTGAAGTACGGCGTCGAGGCGGAGACCGACGGGTTCAACCCCACCACCAACCGCTGGGCGATCTCCGGGCTGATGGTGGCCAACGCGGTGTTCGACCCGCTCGCCGCCTACGACGCCGACGGCAAGGTCCAGCCCTACCTGGCCAAGGCCTTCACGCCGAGCGCCGACTTCAAGACCTGGACCATCGAGCTGCGGCCGAACGTCACCTTCCACGACGGCACGCCCCTCGACGGCGCCGCGGTGAAGAAGGACCTCGACGCGCTCCGGGCCTCGGCGCTCACCGGGGCGGCGGTGGCCAACGTGTCGTCGATCGAGGTCGACCCGGCGAACCCGCTGAACGTCATCGTCACCATGGTCGACCCGTGGGCGTCGTTCCCGGCGTCGCTCACCGCGCAGGCCGGCATGATCGCCGCTCCGGCGCAGCTCGACGCCACCGGCGACGCCGCCTCGCGGGTGCCGATCGGCACCGGCCCGTTCCAGTTCAAGGAGTGGGTGCCCGACAACCGGTGGGTCGGCACCAAGTACGCCAACTACTGGCGCACCGACAGCGACGGCAACAAGCTGCCGTACCTCGACCAGGTCGAGTTCCGGCCCATCGTCGACCCCAACAACCGCACCAACGCGCTGATCTCCGGCGACGTGCAGATGATCCACACCACCGACTGGGCGGGGATCGCCTCGCTGCACTCACAGGCCGAGTCGGGCAACCTGCAGGTCGTCGCCGACCCGACCGAGTCCGAAGAGAGCCTCGTGCTCATCAACACCACCAAGGCGCCCGTCGACGACGTGCGGGTGCGCCGCGCCATGGCGCTGTGCACCGACCGCGACCAGGTCCTGGCCGTGTCGGAGACGCCCGCCGACAAGGCGGCCGACAGCCAGTTCGCCAAGTCGTCGCCGTGGTACGCCGACAGCGGGTTCCCGCAGCTCGACGTGCAGGCCGGCACCGACCTGATCAACCAGGTGAAGGCCGAGAAGGGCCCGGTGACCTTCACCCTCACCACCACCCCGGTGCCGGTGAACACCGCCACGACCCAGGTCCTGGCCCAGCAGTGGAGCCAGTGCGGCATGGACGTGCAGCTCAGCACCTCGGAGCAGAGCAAGTTCATCCAGGACGCCGTCACCGGCAACTACCAGGCGAACCTCTGGCGCCAGTTCGCGGCCACCGACCCCGACGCCGACTACGTCTGGTGGATCGGCAAGAACGCGTCGGGCCCGCTGGCGCTGAACATGGCCCGCCTCAACGACCCGCAGATCGACCAGGCCCTCAACACCGCTCGTGCGTCGAACGACCAGGCGGTGCGCAAGCAGGCCTACGCCGACCTGCAGAAGCGCCAGACCGAGCTGCTGCCCTACATCTGGCTGGCCCACAGCCAGTGGGCGATCGGGGCGGCCAACAACGTCCGGAACCTGACCAACGTGAGCCTCCCCGACGGCCAGCCGTCCCAGCCGTTCCAGGCGGGCGTCGAGCGCCTCACCGAGACCTGGTTCGACAACTAGCCGCTTCCGCGGACGGGAACCGCGCTGTGGCCCGGCGTCATCGCCGGGCCACAGTCGCGTCCGGGGGGCCATCGACGGCACGCCATGAGGGCACCGTGGCCCGGGCGCTACGGTCGGGTGCCGTGACGACCGTGGTCCCCCCGCTGCGCTCGGCCCTGCGGGCCAAGTCGCCCTCGCTGGCGACCGAGCGTGAGCTGTGGGCCGCCGGCGACGATGTCGTGGTCGGGGTCGACGAGGTGGGCCGGGGGGCCTGGGCCGGGCCGCTCGTGGTCGGCGCGGCCGTGGTGCCGAGCGACCGGCGCATCTACAAGGTCCGCGACTCGAAGCTGCTCACCGAGACCGAGCGCGAGGCCATGTTCGAGCGGGTGGCGGGCTGGTGCCGGGCGTGGTCGGTGGGCCTGGCCACCCACACCGAGTGCGACGAGCTCGGCATGTCGGCGGCCCAGAAGCTGGCCGCCCAGCGGGCCCTCGACGGGCTCGGGCTGACCCCCGACCGGGTGCTGCTCGACGGCAACTGGGACTTCGTCGGCGGGGGCATCACCCGCACCATGGTGAAGGGCGATGCCCGCTGCCTGTCGATCGCGTCGGCGTCGATCCTGGCCAAGGTGAGCCGCGACCGGCTCATGCGGGTCGAGGCCGAGCACTTCCCCGGCTACGACTTCCACGCCAACAAGGGCTACCCGTGCCCCCGTCACAAGCTCGCCCTGGCCGCCATGGGACCCACGAGCATCCACCGGCGCACGTGGGCGTTCATGGACTCGCTGCCGTGGACCGGCGTCGCTCGCACCCCGCCGGTGGGCAGCCAGCCGACGTTGTTCTGACCGGAACGGACCGGAAGGGAGCCGACATGGCCGAGCAGGACACCGTGGCGGGCCGCCTGGCCGGCAAGGTGGCGATCATCACCGGTGCCGCCCGCGGCCAGGGCCTCGCCGAGGCGCAGCGGTTCGCGGCGGAGGGCGCCCACGTCGTGGCCGGAGACGTCCTCGACCACGAGGGCATCCACCTCGACGTCACCTCGCCGGCCAGCTGGGCCGCCGCCGTGCAGGTCGCGGTGGAGCGCCACGGCCGGGTCGACGTGCTGGTGAACAACGCGGGCGTCCACGCGGCGGCGCTGGTGCACGAGATGCCCGAGGAGGACTTCCGCCGGGTGCTCGACGTGAACCTGATGGGCCCGTTCCTCGGCATCCAGGCCGTGGTGCCCGCCATGCCCCGCGGCGGGTCGATCATCAACGTGTCGTCGCTCAACGGGCTGGCCGCCCAGGCCCGCACGGCCGCCTACACCTCGTCGAAGTTCGCCCTGCGCGGCCTCACCAAGGCCGCCGCCCTCGACCTCGGCCCCCTCGGCATCCGGGTGAACGCCATCCTGCCGGGGGTGATCCGCACCCCGATGGTCGCCCCCGTGGTCGAGCAGCGGGAGGCCGAGCTCGCCGCCGGTCTGCCCCTGGGGCGCATCGGCGAGCCCACCGACGTGGCGTCGGCCGCCGTGTTCCTCGCCAGCGACGACTCGTCGTGGCTCACCGGCATCGACCTCACCGTCGACGGGGGCCACACCGCGTCGACCCCTCGCCTGTAGCCGTCGCCCGGTCGCGACCGAGCCTGCGGCCGTGTTCGGGGGCGGCGGGAGGCGCGGCGTGAGGCCCGGCCAGCCGGGGCTACCCTCGCCGCATGCCGCGCCGCTCCTGGGCCCTGCTCGCCGCCTTCGTCGCGTGGACGGCGTTCGTGTGGGTGAACCGCATCGTCAACGCCTGGAGCTCCACCACCGAGACCACCGGCGGGAAGGTCCTCTCCACCGTGCTGTCGGGCGTGATGCTGGCCCTGGCCGCGGGCGCGGCCGTGGTGCTGGTGCGCACGTGGCGGGCGCCGCTCGGCGTGCTGGGCGCCCGCTTCCTGCAGCTGTTCTGCGGCGTCACCGTCGCCATGTGGGTGGTGCGGGCCGCCCAGATCGTGATGTCCGACCACGAGGTGGGGTTCAAGGTCGTGCACGTGGTGCTCGGCGTCATCTCGGTCGCCCTGGCCGTGGGTGTGTGGCGGATCGCCGCGCCGGTGGCGGGCCGCCGGCAGCCTGGTGCCGACCGCGCCGACCCCGCCGACCGGTCGCGACCCCCGCTCGCCGGCGCCGGAGATGGTGGCCGGCGCTGACGCCCGGCTAGCATCACCGCCGCCATGGGACAGCCAGTCACCGTCATCGAGAAGCCCTCGGCGCACCCCGGTGTGGTGCGCTTCGAGACCAACCGGGTGCTCACCGGCATGGGCCAGGAGCTCTTCCGGTCGCTCGACGACGCCAAGGCCGACCGGCCCGCCGACCGCATCGCCCGTGCGCTGTTCGAGCGCGGCGGCGTCAAGGCCGTCCACGTGAACAGCAACGTGATCACCGTGCACCTCGACCGCTCCGACGCCGAGCCCGGCATCAAGGAGATCATCGAGGACCTCTACACCTACTACCGCGAGGGCGTGGGGGTCGTGGTGCCCGAGGGCGTCGGCGACTGATCCCGAGCTGGTTCCCGACGTTCCGGTTCCCGGAACGTTCGGAACCAGCTTCGCGGTGCGGTGGGCCGGGGTGGCGGGGTGGCCCGGGGCGCGCCGGTTGCGAGCGCCGTACGGCTGTTCGATACTGGGGTGGTGGTCGTCCCCGCCGAGCTGCGCCAGGTGGCCGACCGGGCCCGCCCGGTCACCCTGGCCCGTGAACGGACCCTTCCCGTCGTCGAGCCGCTGCGGCCCCTCCTGCCCGACGGCGCCCTGGCTCGGGGGAGCGCGGTGGCCGTCGCCGGCGCCGGCGCCACGACCCTCGCCCTGACCCTGGCCGCCGGGCCGTCGCTCGCCGGGGCGTGGGTGGTCGTGGTGGGCTTGGCCGAGCTGGGCCTCGCCGCGGCGGCCGAGGCTGGTGTCGACCTGCGCCGCCTCGCCCTGGTCGACGCGCCCGAGCCGGGGCGGTGGGCCACGGTGGTGGCGGCCCTCGTCGGTGGGGTCGACGTGATCGTGGTCGACGGCCGGGCCCTGCTGACGCCCTCCGAAGGGCGCCGCCTGGCATCTCGGGTGCGCGAGCGCGGCTCGGTGCTCGTGGCGCTCTCGCCGGGGTCGCTGCCGGCGGTGCGCCGGCCCGGGGCCTGGCCGGCCGACGTCACCCTCTCGGTGGCCGCCGGGCGCTGGGAGGGCCTGGGGGCCGGGCACGGGCACCTCCGTCGTCGGCGGGTGAGGGTCGAGGCCGAGGGGCGGGGCCGGGCCTCGCGCCCCCGCCGTGCCGACCTGTGGCTCCCCGCCGTCCCCTCTCCGGCTTCTCCCTCCACGGGCTCGAACGTGGCTGCTCTGACGACCACGTTCGATCCCGCCCAGGAGGAGGGTTCGACGGTCGTCCCTCTGCGGAGGGCGGGACGGGCGGCCCGATGAGGAGCGGGACGAACGGGACGAACGGGACGAGCGGCCCGACGAGCGGGCGGCGCGACGCGACGGAGGCCGTCGTGCGCACCCTGGTCGTCGCCTGCCACGACTGGCCGGTGCTGGCCGCCGGCGCCCCGCCCGACGAGCCCGCAGCCGTGATCCGGGCCAACCGGGTCGTGGCCACCTCGCCGGCCGCCCGGCGCGACGGGGTGGACGCGGGCCAGCGTCGCCGCGAGGCGCAGGGCCGCTGCCCCGGATTGGTGGTCCTCGACGCCGACCCCGCCCGCGACGCCCGAGCCTTCGAAGCGGTCGCCGGTGCGCTCGAGCGCTTCACCCCCCGCATCGAGCTCTCCCGCCCGGGGTTGGCCGCCTTCCCCACCCGGGGCCCGTCGCGCTACTTCGGTGGTGACGAGGCGCTGGCCGCGAAGGTGGCGGCCGCCGTCGAGGAGGTCGTGGCCGGGCTCGGGTGGCCCGGTGCGGCCGGGGTCGGCGTGGCCGACGGCGCGTTCACGGCCCGGCAGGCGGCCCTCTCCGGCGAGGCGCGGGTCGTCGTGCCCGGCGGCTCCGCCGCCCACCTCGCCCCGTTGCCGGTCGCCGTGCTCGATCGCCCCGAGCTGGCCGACGTGCTGGTGCGCCTGGGCCTGCGCAGCCTCGGCGCCTTCGCCGCCCTCGATCCCGCCGACGTGGTCGCCCGCTTCGGGGCCGACGGCCAGCTCGCCCACCGGCTGGCCCGGGGCCTCGACGAGCGCCCACCGGCCACGGCCCCGCCGCCGCGGCACCTCGAGGTCGCCGGCGAGCTCGACCCGCCGGCCGAGCGGGTCGACGTCGCCGCCTTCATGGCCAAGGGCCTGGCCGACGAGCTCCACGCCCGGCTCGACGCCGACGGGCTGGCGTGCACCCGGGTGTGCGTCCTGGCCGAGACCGAGCACGGCGAGCGCATCGAGCGGGTGTGGCGCCACGAGGGTGCGCTCAGCGCCGGCGCGCTCGCCGACCGGGTGCGCTGGCAGCTCGACGGGTGGCTCAACGGGCCCGCCGCGGTGCGGCCCACCAGCGGCGTCACCCGCCTGGTGCTCACCCCCGACGAGGTCGTGGCCGCCACCGGGCGCCAGCTCGGCTTCTGGGGCGGCGAGACGGCGGCCGACGAGCGGGCCACCCGGGCGTTGGCCCGGGTGCAGGGCCTCCTCGGCGTCGACGCGGTGTCCGTCCCCGAGGTACGAGGGGGGCGAGGGCCGGGCGAGCGGGTGGCCCGGGTCCCTGCCGCCGCGGTCGACCTGGGCGCCGAGCGGGCTCCCGCTCCGGGGGCCGAGGCGCCCTGGCCGGGTCGGGTCCCGGTGCCGACGCCCGCGCTCGTCCCGCTCGACCCGCCGGCGGTCGAGGTGCTGGCCGCCGACGGAGCCCTCCTCGGTGTCAGCGGGCGTGGCTACCTCATCGGTGAGCCGGCAAAGGTCTCGTTCGGTGGTGGATCACCGGCCGAGGTGGTGGCATGGGCCGGGCCCTGGCCGGTCGAGGAGCGCTGGTGGGACCCGGAAGGGCGCCGTCGCCGGGCCCGGATGCAGCTCCAGCTGGTCGACGGCCGCGCCCTGCTCGTGCACGTCGAGGGCGGCCGCTGGGCGGTCGAGGGCTTCTACGACTAGCGCCACATCCTCGAGCCACCGTTCTGGTGGAGGTTCGCCCCCGGAACCGGGGGCGGAACCTCCACCAGAACGGGAATCGCTCAGGTCCGAGCCTCGACGTGCCGATCTCCTGTCGAGAGAGCGCCCGTGCACCGACTGGCGCCACGAGGAGGAGGCGTGCCGCCGTTGGGTCAGTCCGGGTCGACCACCACGATCCGCCGGTCGGCCACCCGCCCGCCGGCCAGCTCGAGCACGCCCATGGTGCGGTGCGGTTGACGGCGCCGCTGCACCGCCGAGCCCGGGTTGAACAGCAGCTGCCCGGCCGCGCCCTCGTCGGCCCACGGCTCGTGGCTGTGCCCGAACACCACCACGTCGGCGGTGGGGAACCAGCGCCGCATCCGCGCCTCGCGCCCGGCGCGTGCGCCGCTGTCGTGGACCATCGCCACGCGCACCCCCGCCAGCTCCAGCTCGATGCGCTCGGGCAGGCGGCCCACGAGCTCGCGGTCGTTGTTGCCGAGCACCACGTGGAACGGGCGGGTCCCCACCATCGCCTCGAGGGCCCGCAGGGCGGCGAGGTCGACCACGTCCCCGGCGTGGAGCACCACGTCGGCCAGCCCGATCTCACGCACCGCCGCCGCCGGCAGCCCCTCGGCGCCACCCCGCAGGTGGGTGTCGCCCAGCACGGCGACCCTCGCCTCGACCCCTTCGTCCATCCGGCGATCCTCGCACGGCCGGCCGCCGTGGGGTTCCGCGGATCGCGAAGGGCCGGAGAGTAGGTTCGATCGAGCATGGGGCGCACGGGACACCTCCTCCGCCGGCGGTCGTGGCCTGCGCTCCTGGTCGTCGTGGCTGTCCTCGCCACCGTGGCCCTCGGTGCGGTGGCGCCCGTCGGAGCCGGCGCCGCGCCGACGACCAGCGGTGCGCCGGCGACACCCGGTGCGCCCGGTGCGTCCGGTGCGCCCGAGGCGCCGGTGGCGCCCGAGGCCCAGGCGGCACTGGCCGACGGCAGCGCCGAGGTCATCGCCGTCACCAGCGCGCCCGGCGACCAGGTCGTCGACGACGTGCTGGCGGCGGTCCCCGACGGGTCGGTCTCCGAGGTCAGCGCCGGGCGGGCCCGACAGGTCGCGCTGACGGTCGACGCCAAGGGGCTCGACGCGCTGCGCGGCGCACCTCATGTCCAACGCATCGTCGAGAACGGCAAGAACTTCCTGACCGAGGAGGCCTGGAGCACGGCCGTCGGGGCCTCCGTCGCCCACACCGGCGGGTGGGACGGCACCGGCCAGACCGTCGCCGTGCTCGACTCCGGCGTGCAGGCCGACCACCCCTACCTCGCCGGGAAGGTCGTCGCCCAGGCCTGCTTCTCCGGTGCCTACGGCTCTGGCACCGCCAGCCTCTGCCCGGGTGTGGCGGGCCGCGCCTCGGGACCCGGCACCGCCCTGCCCTGCACCGGCGTGCCCGAGTGCCGCCACGGCACCCACGTGGCGGGCATCGCCGCCGGTGGCCCGGTCACCAGCCCCCGCTCGCTCAGCGGGGTGGCGCCGGGTGCGTCGGTCGTCGCCGTGCAGGTCTTCACCAAGGGCACCACCGAGGCCGTCTGCGGCGGCGCCCCGCCCTGCCTGTTCGCCTACGACAGCGACATCGACGCCGCGCTGCAGTGGCTCTACGACCAGAAGGTGGCGGGCACCCCCGGCTTCGGCTCGCTGGCCGCGGTCAACCTCAGCCTCGGTGGAGGCCTCCACGACGGGCCCTGCGACACCGACCCGACCAAGCCCTACGTCGACCAGCTCCGCTCGGTGGGGGTCGCCACGGTCGCCGCCACCGGCAACGACTACCGCAACGGCGCAGGCGGCCCGGCCCAGATGGCGGCACCGGCGTGCATCTCGTCGGTCGTGAGCGTGGCGGCCACCAACGGCGCCGGCGCGTTGGCGTCCTACACCGACCTGGCCGCCGGCACCACCCTGCTGGCGCCGGGCACCGCCATGTTCTCCTCCACCCCGGGGTCCGCCTACGCCAGCCTGAGCGGCACGTCGATGGCTGCACCGGTGGTCACCGGCGCGTTGGCGTTGCTGCGGCAACGCTGGCCGTCGTCGTCGGTCACGGGCCGGGTCGGTCGCCTGCAGGCCACCGCGGACGCGGTGCCCACCGCGCTGGGCCCGCGCCCCGAGGTCGAGCTCGCGGCTGCCCTGCTCGGCGTGCCCAACGGCGTGCGCGACGTCGTCGCCAGCCCCGGCGACGGTGCCGTGACGTTGTCGTGGAGCCCGCCGAGCTACCAGGGCGACACGTCGATCACCGGCTACCTCGTCACCAGCACTCCGGCCGGCGGCGCATGCGCCACCTCCGGCGCCACGTCGTGCGTGCTCACCGGGCTGTCGAACGGCACGCCCTACACCTTCACCATCCAAGCCTCGAACGCCGGGGGCGCCGGTGCCGTCGTGGTCAGCCCGGCCGTCGTCCCCCGCACGGTGCCCGGGCCGCCGGTGGCCGTCACCGCCACCAGCGGCCACGAGGAGCTGACGGCGAGCTGGCGCCCACCCGCCTCCGACGGCGGCGCGCCCGTCACCGGCTACCGGGCCACCGCCGAGCCCGGAGGCCGGTCGTGCACCACGGCCGACACCACGTGCACCATCACCGGGCTGGCCATCGGCCGCCCGTACACGGTCACCGTCGTGGCCAGCAACGAGGCGGGCGACGGGCCGGGCTCGGCTCCCTCCGCGCCGGCGGTGCCGGTGTGGCTCCCCGACCTCCCGGCCGGCTCGCCGATCGGGTCGCTCGACACGGTGACGGGCGCGGCGGGCTCGGTGTCGGTCGCCGGCTGGGCGATCGACCCGGAGACCCGGAGCCCCATCGCGGTGCACGTCTACGTCGACGGACGAGGGACTGCCCTCATGGCCAGCAGCAGCCGCCCCGACGTGGGCGCCGCCTACCCGCGCTACGGGGCGGCGCACGGCTTCAGCACCCGCATCGCGGCGGCCGCCGGAGCCCACCGGGTGTGCGCCTATGGCATCGACGTGGGCGTCGGTGGCAACCGCCTGCTCGGGTGCCGCACGGTGACGGTGCCCACCGGCCCGCCCATCGGGTCGCTCGACGCGGCGACCGCCGGGGTCGGGTCGGTGTCGGTCGCCGGCTGGGCCATCGACCCGGACACGGCCGATCCCATCGCCGTGCACGTCTACGTCGACGGCCGCGGCACCGCGCTGGTGGCCGGGGCCAGCCGACCCGACGTCGGCGCGGCCTTCCCCGGCTACGGGCCCTCCCACGGCTTCGCCGCCCGGGTGGCGGTGCCGGGCGGGCCCCACGCGGTGTGCGCCTACGGCATCGACGCCCGCACCGGGTCGAACAGCGTCCTCGGGTGCAGGGTCGTGATGGTGCCCACCGGTCCGCCGTTCGGCTCGCTCGACGTCGTCTCGCGCTCCGGGAGCACGGTGACGGTGAGCGGCTGGGCGATCGACCCCGACACGACGGGCACCGTGCAGGTCCAGGTCTTCGTGGGGGCGACCCGCTCCACGGTGACGGCGAACCGGAGCCGCCCCGACGTCGGGGCCGCCTACCCGCTCTACGGGCCGGAGCACGGGTTCTCGGCCACGCTCCCGGCAGCGGCGGGGCGCCTGGTGTGCGTGGTCGCCGCCGACGCCGGCGGCTCGCGCACGTTGCTCGGCTGCGGGTAGGGCACCGACCGGGCGGAGGGGCCCTACCGCCCCAGCGACCGGGATCGAACATCCGTTTGTCGTCGTGAACGTCCGTTCGTACACTCGCGGCCATGGGGTGGATGAACCCACCAGTGACGTGGCCCGAGCTGAACCGGGCCCTCACCGACCGGTCGCCCACGCCCGGTCGAGGCGACCCGTTCGGCTTCCCAGGCGACGGCGGCGACAGCCCGGCCTGGTCCCGCAAGCGCCAGGCCTACGAAGCGCCGGCGCTGACCCGGCGGCGGAGCTCGGTCCCCTACGCCGAGCTGCACTGCCACTCCAACTTCAGCTTCCTCGACGGCGCCTGCTCGCCCGAGGCGCTGGTGGAGGAGGCCGCCCGCCTCGGCCTCGAGGCCCTCGCCCTCACCGACCACGACGGCTTCTACGGCGTGGTCCGCTTCGCCGAGGCCGCCCGCGAGCTGGGCCTGCCCACCATCTTCGGCGCCGAGCTCACCCTCGGGCGCACGGCGGTGCCGGTGGGAGAGCCCGACCCGGGGGCGGGCGCGGGGGAGAGCCACCTCGTCGTCGTCGCCCGCGACCCCCGCGGCTACGCCCTGCTCGCCCGGGCCCTCAGCGAGGCGCAGCTGCGGGGCGAGAAGGGCGCCCCCCGGGCGACGCTCGCCGACCTCGCCGCCCTCGGCGGCACCGCCGCCCCGGCCGCCGACCAGGGCCACTGGCTGGTGCTCACCGGCTGCCGCAAGGGCGCGGTGCCCGCCGTCCTCGAGGCGCAGGGCCCCCACGCCGCGGCCGTCGAGCTGGCCCGGCTGGTCGAGGCGTTCGGCCGTGAGCACGTCGCCGTCGAGCTCTGGGACCACGGCCACCCGCTCGACTCGGCCCGCAACGACGCCCTGGCCGAGGTCGCCGTGCGGGCGGGGGTCGACCCGGTGGCCACCACCAACGCCCACTACGCCACGCCCGCCCAGCGCCCGCTGGCCACGGCCCTCGCCGCCGTGCGGGCCCGGCGCAGCCTCGACGAGCTCGACGGCTGGCTGCCCGCCGCGGCCGGGGCTCACCTGCGCTCGGGCGCCGAGCAGGCCCGCCGCTTCGCCCGCTACCCGGGCGTGGTCGAGCGGGCGGCCGAGCTGGGGCGGGCCTGCGCCTTCGACCTGCACCTCGTCGCCCCCGAGCTGCCGCCCTACCCGTGCCCCGACGGCCTCGACGAGATGGGCTACCTCCGCCGCCTGGCCGAGCAGGGGGCCGAGCGCCGTTACGGACCCCGCCACGCCGCCCGCACACCGGGCGCGTGGGCCCAGGTCGACCACGAGCTCGACGTCATCGAGCAGCTCGGCTTCCCCGGCTACTTCCTCATCGTCTGGGACATCGTCGAGTTCTGCCGGCGCCAGGGCATCTACTGCCAGGGCCGCGGGTCGGCCGCCAACTCCGCGGTGTGCTTCGCCCTCGGCATCACCAAGGCCGACGCTGTCACCCTCGGGCTGCTCTTCGAGCGGTTCCTCTCACCCGAGCGCGACGGCCCGCCGGACATCGACGTCGACATCGAGTCGGGCCGGCGCGAGGAGGTCATCCAGTACGTCTACGGCCGCTATGGCCGCCACTACGCCGCCCAGGTGGCCAACGTCATCACCTACCGGGCGAAGTCGGCGGTGCGCGACATGGCCAAGGCCCTCGGGTACGCCCCCGGCCAGGCCGACGCCTGGGCGAAGATGGTCGACCGCTGGGGGCCGGTCGCCGAGAGCGCCGAGGCCCAGGCCACCGACCAGGCCGCTCGTGCCGGCTCGGGGGGAGGCTCGCCCGAGCGCACCGGTGACGACATCCCCGAGCCGGTGCTCGAGCTGGCCATGCAGGTCGAGCACGCGCCCCGCCACCTCGGCATCCACTCCGGCGGCATGGTGCTGTGCGACCGGCCCGTGATCGAGGTGTGCCCGGTGGAGTGGGCCCGCATGGAGGACCGCACCGTGCTGCAGTGGGACAAGGACGACTGCGCGGCGGCCGGCCTGGTGAAGTTCGACCTGCTCGGCCTGGGCATGCTCACCGCCCTGCACCGCACCGTCGACTTCGTCGCCGGTGCCCACGGCCTCGCCGTCGACCTGGCCGACATCCCCCAGGACGACGCCGTCTACGACATGCTCTGCGCGGCCGACTCCATCGGCGTGTTCCAGGTGGAGAGCCGGGCCCAGATGGCCACCCTCCCGCGGCTCAAGCCCCGCACCTTCTACGACCTGGTGGTCGAGGTCGCTCTCATCCGCCCCGGCCCCATCCAGGGCGGCTCGGTGCACCCCTACATCCGCCGCCGCAACGGCCAGGAGCCGGTCACCTACCTGCACCCGCTGCTCGAGGCGTCGCTGGCCAAGACCCTCGGCGTGCCCCTGTTCCAGGAGCAGCTCATGCAGATGGCCATCGACGTGGCCGGGTTCTCGCCGGGCGAGGCCGACCAGCTGCGCCAGGCCATGGGCTCCAAGCGCAGCCGCGAGCGCATGGAGCGGCTGCGCCAGCGCCTCTACGACGGCATGGCCGAGCGGGGCGTCACCGGCGAGATCGCCGACCGCATCTACGACAAGCTCGCCGCCTTCGCCAACTTCGGCTTCCCCGAGAGCCACTCGGTGTCGTTCGCCTACCTCGTGTATGCCAGCGCCTACCTCAAGCGGTACTTCCCGGCCGCGTTCTGCGCCGGGCTCCTCGACGCCCAGCCCATGGGCTTCTACTCGCCGCACTCGCTGGTGGCCGACGCCCGCCGCCACGGCGTCACCGTGCGCACCCCCGACCTCAACGCCTCGGCGGCCGGCGCCTCGCTCGAGTGGGTCGAGGGCGTCCCCGTCCCTGTCGCGCCTCCCCAAGGCCCACCCCACCCGACCGCTGGCTCGATCGATCACCTGATGAGGTCACCGATCGAGCCAGCGAACGGTTCTCCGGGGGAGGGCAGGGTCGAGGGGTACCCGGTGGACGGGGTCGACGTGGTGCAGCCGACGCTGCGGCTGGGGCTGTCGTCGGTGCGCACGCTGGGCGACGACCGGGCCGAGGCCATCGTGGCCGAGCGCGACGCCCACGGTCCCTACACCTCCATGGAGGACCTGGCCCGCCGGGTGCCGCTCGACCGGGCCAACCTCGAGGCCCTCGCCACCGCGGGTGCCTTCGGCTGCCTCGCCGACGCCGACGGCCGGCCCCTCGACCGGCGCCGGTCGCTGTGGGCCGCCGGTGCCGTCGCCCAGGGCGGCCCCGGCAAGCTCGCCGGCGTGGTCACCGGCGCCGAGGCCCCGCAGCTGCCGGGCCTGTCCGACCGGGAGACGGCCTCGGCCGACCTGTGGGCCACGGGCGTCGCCCCCGACGGCCACCCCACCCGCTTCGTGCGCCCCCACCTCGACCGCCTGGGCGTGGTCACGGCCCGAGGGCTGGCGAGGGTCGACCCGGGCGACCGGGTGCTCGTGGGCGGGGTGGTCACCCACCGCCAACGGCCGGCCACCGCCGGGGGCACCACCTTCATCAACCTCGAGGACGAGACCGGGCTCATCAACGTGGTGTGCTCCAAGGGGCTGTGGCAGCGCTACCGCCGGGTGGCTCGCACCGCGCCGGCGCTGCTGGTGCGGGGCCGGCTGGAGCGCGCCGAGGGCGTCACCAACGTGGTGGCCGACAAGCTCGAGCCGCTGCCGCTCTCGTCCACCGTGTCCTCACGCGACTTCCGCTGAACGCTCGGCGAGGCTCATGGCCCGGCGCGGTCGATGGACCTCCTAGTGTGGGCGGCTGTCCGCATCCATCGAGGGGGAGCTGCTCGTGCTCGTCGCCGCCAGCAAAGCCATCTACGACGTCGACGGCCTGAACCTCGGCCTGCTCATCCTGCGGGTCGCGGTGGGCGTGATCATGCTGGCCCACGGCTACAACCACATCTTCCGGGGCGGCAAGATCGAGGGCACCGGCCGCTGGTTCGCCTCGCTCGGCATGAACCCGGGCATCCTGCACGCCTGGCTGGCGAGCCTCACCGAGCTCGGCGCCGGTGCCCTGCTCGTCCTCGGCTTGTTCACCCCTGTGGCCGCGGCGGGGGTCGTGGGCACCATGACGGTCGCCCTGATCACCAACCACCTCAGGAACGGCTTCTTCATCTTCCGACCCGGCGAGGGATGGGAGTACGTGGGCTCGTTGATCTGCAGCGGCCTGGCGCTCGGCGCCATGGGCCCGGGGGAGTGGTCCCTCGACCACGCCGCCGACTTCGACTGGGTCTCGGGCCTGGGCGCCTTCGCCATCACCGCCATCGTCGGGCTCGGCGGCGCGGCCCTGCTGCTCATCGTCTTCTGGCGCCCGCAGAAGAAGGACTGACCGACGGCGGGCCTCCGCCTCTGGTGCGCAGGGGCGGAGGTCAGCCCAGGTGCACCGCGCCCTCGTGCAGCGGGTCGAGGTAGTGCTCGGCGAACAGCTTGGCCACCAGCTCGCCCCGGCTGCTCACGCCGACCTTCTCGAACACCGCCTTGACGTAGTCGCGCACGGTGTGGGGGCTGAGGAACAGCTCGGCGGCGATCTCGGGGGTCGACAACCCGCGAGAGATGGCCCGCACGACGTCGCGCTCACGGGCCGAGAGCCCGTAGGCCTCGATGATGATCGGTGCGATCTCGGCGCTCTTCGCCGGCTCGATCACCACGGCGATGGTGAACTCCTCGAGCGCGGTCCCGGCCAGCGTGCTGGCGTGCAGCACCAGCCACCGCCCGCTGGCGGTGCGCAGGCGCAGCCGTGACGGTCCTGCCTCGAAGCCCTTGGCGACGGCCTGGGCCGACGCCAGCAGCGACAGCAGGGCGGTGGGCACGTCGAGGTCCCAGGTGCTGGGCTCGGCGAGCACGGAGGGCCAGCTGGTGCCGGAGGCAGGTGACACCGGCGCGCTCAGCTCGTCGAGCCAGTGCTCGGCCTCGGCGTTGGCCGAGAGCAGGCAGCCGTCGGCGCTGAACAGCAGCAGGCCGGGAGCAGCAGTCGAGCCGAGCACCTGCGAGCCGCCGGCCGCGGCGGCGTGGAGGCGCAGGGCGGGTGCCACGACGTCGGCGGCCCGGGCCAGCAGCGCCACCTCGTCGGGCGTGAAGGGCTGGCGTCCGACCTCGCGCAGCACCGCTCCCGCTGCCCAGGTGTTGTCGCCGGTGCGGAAGATGAGGCGGACCTCGTCGTCGTAGCCCTGCGGCGACAGGAAGTTCCGCCAGCGCACCGACCGCATGGGGGTGCCGTCGGTGGCGGTGTGCAGGGAGGCGGCGGTGGTGCCGCTGCGGATGAGGTCGCGGAAGAGCAGGGCGTCGTGGTCGTGGAACTCGTGGTGCCAGAAGACGTCGCAGTACCCGGCATCGAGGTTCTCGAAACGCGCGGGCGCGGCCGCGAAGCGCGTCGAGGGGTCGACGGCGAACCACAGCGACCCGTCGAAGGGCACCAGGCGGCGGATCTCGTGGGCGACCGACTCGAAGAGCTCCGAGGCGCTCCCGGCGCGCGCCGCGGCGCGCTCCACGGACTCCACCGTCACGCCCCCGACCGTTGTGCGGCTCACCACCGAACCGTAGAGCACCTCCGGCGCCGAGTCACCCCCCAACTTGGGGGGTGCAGCGACACCGAGCACCACGGCGAGAGGGGGAGCCCGCTCGGAGCTCCACCAGGTCGGGGGATCGCCACCGGTCGTGTCGTGGCTCATCGTTCGATCGTCAGCCCGACACCCCACGAGGAGCACCGCCATGAGCGACCCCACCACCTCCGTCCCCGCCACTCCAGTCCCGACCCCCGGCCCCGTGGCAGTGGCCCCCGAGACGTTCCTCATCCCGCACCTGGTGCCCGCCCAGCCCGGCACGTTCCTGCCCGTGAACTCGCTCGTCATCCGGGCCGACGAGCCGGTCATCGTCGACACCGGCGCCCCGATCCACCGCGAGACGTGGCTCGAGCAGGTGTTCTCGCTGGTCGATCCGGAGGACGTCCGGTGGGTGTTCCTCTCCCACGACGACGGCGACCACCGGGGTGGCTTGCAGACGGTGCTGCGCGAGTGCCCCAACGCCACGCTCGTCACCAACTGGTTCTCGGTCGAGCGGATGGTGCTCGAGGAGGAGCTGCCGCTCGACCGGATGATCTGGCGTGAGCGGCAGGAGTCGTTCGACGCCGGCGACCGGATCCTCCACCTGGTGCAACCGCCGGTGTTCGACGGCCCCACCACCCGGGGCCTGTTCGACCCGAGCACCGGTGTGCTGTGGGCGGTCGACGCCTTCGCCGCCCTGGCCGACGGCTCCGGCCCCTGGCTCGAGGATGTCCCGGGCGACCTCTACGACCAGACCTTCCGGGACCTCAACAGCTTCGTGTCGCCCTGGCACCAGTGGCTCGACCCGGAGCGCTACCGGGCCCACGCCCGACAGCTGCAGGCCTACGGCGCCCGCGTGGTGGCCTCGGCCCACGGTCCGGTGCACACCCGGCCCGAGACGATCAACGACGCCTACGACCGGGTGATCGCCATGGCCGGCGAGCCGCCGTCGGCCACGCCGGGGCAGGCGGTGCTCGACGAGATCCTGGCCGCGGCCAAGGCCCCGGTGCCCGCCTGACCCCACGCCACCGACGCCGACCGTCGTCCTTCCTGCCCGCGTGGCGCACGCTCACCCGTGCCGATCGCGGGCAGGAACGCGGTGAGCGACGAGCTCAGCCGGCGTCGGGCACGATGACGGCGCGGCCGTGGAGGCTGCCGTCGACCATCTTGCGGTAGACCTCGGCGGCCCGGTCGAGCGGGTACTCGGTGGCGTGCACGCTGAAGTGGCCGGCGCGAGCCAGGGCGAGCAGCTCGTGCAGCTCGGTGACGCTGCCCCAGTAGGTGCTCTGCACCGAGCACTCGTAGGGGAAGGCGAAGAAGTTGAACGGCAGCGTGCCGCCGCCCACCCCGACCACGGTGAGCCGGCCGAGCGGCGAGGCCACCGCGGCGGCCAGGGCCAGGGTGTCGTCGTAGCCGACGATGTCGAGCACCACCTCGGCCCCGCGGCCGCCCATGATGCCCCGGATCTCCTCGGCGGCACCGGGGCCGGCCACGACGGTGTGGTCGGCCCCGAGGCCGGCCACCACCTTCAGCGCCGACTCGCGCTGGTCGACCGAGATGACCGTGGCCGGCGACAGCGCCTTGAGGAACTGCACGGCCAGGTGGCCCAGCCCGCCGGCGCCGATCACCACGGCGTAGGAGCCGGGCACCAGCAGGGGCAGGCCCATCTTGATGGCGTGGTAGGGGGTGAGCCCCGCGTCGGTGAGCGGGGCGGCCTCGACCGGTGCCATGTCGTCGAGCGGCACGAGGTAGCGGGTGGCGGGCACCAGCAGGTACTCGGCCATGCCGCCGTCGACGCTCAGGCCCGGGCCGCTGGCGCTGATGTTGAGGCAGTAGTTCTCCATGCCCTTGCGGCAGTTCTGGCACTGGCCGCACCCCCACGCGCCGTAGACGGCCACGGGCGCGCCGACCTCCAGGCCCGGGGTGGCCAGCGTGCCGGGCCCGAACGCCTCGATCCAGCCGGCGTTCTCGTGGCCGAGCGTCATCGGGACCTCCCGCGGCCCCGCGGCGGAGAACTCCATCAGGCTCACGTCGCTGTGGCAGGCACCTGCGCCGCCCACCCGCACCAGCACCTGGCCCGGCCCCGGATCGGGCTGGGGCACCTCGTTGAGCGCCGTGGTCTCGTCGACGTCGGCCGACCCGCCGATGAGCTGGAACGCCTTCATGTGGCCACCCCCGGGAGCACCGCCGGTCCCTCCGGCGGTCGTGGAGCGTTCTAGCGCACCGGGCCCCACGCTGCGCACCGGCGCCTACGCTGCCCGCCCATGGAGGTCGCCCGGTGATGCTCGTACGGGCCCTGGCGTTCGTGGCCGGCCTGGTGCTGCTGCAGGCCGTGCTGCGCTCCGCCGTCCGCACGGTGGTGGTGCCCCGGGGCGAGTCGGTGCTGTTGGCCCGGATTGTCTTCCTCGGCGTGCGGTCGTTCTACACGCCGCTGGCCGGCCGGCACCGCGACGCGGAGCGCCGCCACGCCGTGCTCGCCCGGTTCGCCCCCATGTCGCTCGGCGTCCTGGCCTTCGTGTGGGCGGCGGCGGTGATCCTCGCGTTCGTGCCCATGTACTGGGCGGTCACCGACCTCGACGTGCTGGGCGCGCTGAAGCTGTCGGGCTCCTCGCTGACCACCCTCGGGTTCGCCGCTCCGCCCGACGCCGCCGCGACCGTGCTGTCCGTCGGTGAGGCGCTGCTCGGCCTCGGCGTCATCGCGCTGCTCATCGCCTACCTGCCGACCATCTACGGCCACTTCTCCCGGCGGGAGGAGGAGGTCCTCAAGTTCGAGGTGCGGGCCGGGAGCCCGCCCACGCCGACGACGTACCTCACCCGCCTGCACGCCATCGGTTGGACCAGCCGGCTCGGTGAGATCTGGGAGCCGTGGGAGACCTGGTTCGAGGAGGTGCAGGAGAGCCACACGTCCCAGCCGTCGCTCGCCCTGTTCCGCTCCCAGGCCGCCACCAACTCCTGGATCACCACGGCCGGGGCGGTGCTCGACACGGCGGCGCTGTCGGAGGCGGCCATCGACCTGCCGTCGGAGCCGCAGGCCGCGCTGACCCTGCGCGCCGGGTTCCTCTCCCTGCGGGCCATCGCCGAGTTCTACGGGCTACGACCGAACCCCGATCCCGCCCCCAGCGACCCGATCTCGGTCAGCCGGGCCGAGTTCGACCAGGTGCTCGACGAGCTCGAGCGCGGCGGGCTGCCGGTGAAGGCCGACCGGGAGCAGGCGTGGCGCGACTTCGCCGGCTGGCGGGTCAACTACGACGAGGCGCTGCTGGCTCTGTGCTCCCTGAGCGGCGCACCGTTCGCCCGCTGGTCGTCGGACCGCTGCGAGCGCTTCCACCGGCCCACCGTGCGCCACCCCCGCACCTGGCGGGTCGACCCGCTCGACGCGCCCGCCTCGTGGTGAGGGCCGCGGCACCGGTCCCGTAACGTCGGTCCGCCATGACTCGCTTCGACACCGACACCGGCGTCACCCCGGCCGGGCCCGGCCGCTACCGCGCCCGCATCGACGACGGCTGGTGGATCACCGCCGGCCCCAACGGCGGCTACGTGGCCGCCATCGTGGTGCGGGCCCTCGAGCACGCCGTCGGCGACCCGTCGCGCTCCCTGCGCTCGCTCACCGTCCACTACCTCGCCCGGCCCGAGGCCGGCCCGGCCGAGATCGAGGTCACCGTCGAGCGCGCCGGTCGCTCGCTCAGCTCGCTGTCGGCCCGCCTCTACCAGGGCCAGCGGCTGCTGGCGACCGCCCTGGCCGCGATGTCGACGCCGCGCCCCGGGCCCGAGTTCGGCGATGCGCCCATGCCGCAGGTCCCGCCACCCGAGGAGCTCCCGGGCCGCCCGTTCGGCGACGACGTCCCGCCCACGGCCGTGCCGGCCATGGCGGCGCGCTACGAGCAGCGCTGGGCGCTCGGCCCCCCGCCCTTCTCGGGCGGCGACGAGGCGCTCGCCGGCGGGTGGATCCGCCTGGCCGAGCGCCGGCCCGTCGACGCGGCCGTGCTGGTGGCGTTCACCGACGCCTGGATGCCCGCCATGTTCGGCCGGGTGCGGGGGCGGTGGGGGTTCACCACCGTCGACCTCACGGTGCACGTCCGGTCGCTCCCCCCGGCGGGCTGGGACGGCTGGTGCTTCGCCCGCTACCGGTCGGTCATGAGCGCCGAGGGGTTCTGCGAGGAGGACGCCGAGATCTGGAGCGCCGACGGGCAGCTGCTCGCCCAGTCCCGCCAGCTCGCCGCCCTGCCGCCCGTCGGCTGAGCGCGCTCAGCGGGTGTAGGTGCCGGTGAGGACGGCCGTGGCCGTGGCGGCGGCCACCGCGGCCGCCACGGCGGGGGGTGTCGAGTCCGGGCCGAGGCCCGACGGCGCGGGCAGGGCGTACGCCGTGACGTCGTAGCTGCGGGTGCCCCCCGAGTGGCACGGCCCGTGCCAGGCCCTGGTGCCCGAGTCGTTGGTCAGCTCCGTCGCCCCCGCTGGCACCCCGCCCTCGGGGATCTCGGTCGTGTCCGGCGCGATGCCGGCCACCGCCCACAGCTCGTAGCCCAGCGCCGAGGGGTCGTTCACCGTCAGCACCACCTCGGCGGTCCCGGCGGGCACGCCGCTGATGGTCAGCGGGGGTGACACGTCCTCGCCGTCGCACGTGAAGCGAGCAGGGATCTCCCCGCCGGGTGCCCAGGCCTCGGACGAGAGCGAGAACGGCACCGCCGGCGTCGTGTCGACGGCCGCCACCGTGGTCGTGGTCTTGCGAGGAGGGGCGGTGGCGCCCGGCGCCGGGTCGCGCAGCGTGCGGCCGCTGGTGCCGCAGGCGGCGAGCAGCGCGCCCACCACCAGGAGCAGCGCCACGGGCCGGGCCGCTCGGCGACGTCGGCCGGACGGGCCCGTCGCGCCGGCCGGGCGGGGCGGGCCGGCGGTGGGCGGGTCGGTGACGCGTCGCATCGTCGCCGAGGTTACGCAACGGACCCGCCCCCGCGGTGCCGATGGTGCCGCCGGTGCCGCCGGCGTGGCGGGCGCCGGTAGGTTGCCGGCATGGCCGATCGTTGCCTGCTGTCCGTCCACGCCCACCCCGACGACGAGGCGTCGAAGGGGGCGCCCACCGTGGCGCGCTACAAGGCCGCCGGGGTCCGCACGGTGCTGGTCACCTGCACGGGCGGCGAGGAGGGCGAGATCCTCAACCCGGCGATGGACGTGCCCGCCGTCCGTGACCACCTCCACGACGTCCGCCTGAAGGAGCTGGAGGAGGCGGCCGCCATCATCGGCTACGACGAGGTCGTCCTGCTCGGCTACCGCGACTCCGGCATGCCCGAGTCCGAGGCCAACGCCCGGCCCGACGCCTTCGCCAACGCGGAGCTCGACGAGGCGGTGGGCCGGCTGGTCGAGGTGATCCGGCGGGAGCGCCCGCAGGTCGTCATCACCTACGGCGACGACCAGCAGGGCTACCCGCACCCCGACCACCTCCGGGTGCACGACATCTCCCTGCCGGCATGGGACCTCGCCGGCGACCCGTCGTACCGCCCCGAGCTGGGCGAGCCGTTCGCTCCGCTCAAGCTGTACTACACGGTGTGGTCCGCGGCCCGGGTGCGGGCCACCCACGAGAAGTTTCTCGAGCTCGGCCTGGAGTCGCCCTTCTCCGACGAGTGGTTCGACCGCCCCAGCCACGACCACCGGGTCACCACGTCGATCGACATCGCCGACACCTACGACGTGCGCCTCGACGCGCTCCTGGCCCACGCCACGCAGGTCGACCCGAACTCGCCGTTCTGGTTCGGGCTGCCCCGCGAGGTGGCCCGCACCGTGCATCCCTACGAGGAGTACATCCTCGCGGCGAGCCGGGTCGACACGGAGATCCCCGAGACCGACCTGTTCGCCGGGATCGACTGATCGAGGTGGCGGGCGGGGGTGGCGCCCGCACGGCCGTGGGCGTGGTGCTGGTGTTCCTCGCCGGCGTGTGCGCCAGCTTCGCCGCCGCGGCGGCGTGGACCCGCACGGAGCTGCGCGACGAGGACACCTGGGCGGCGACGAGCCGGGCCGTGGCCGACGACCCGCAGCTGCAGCGCGACGTCGCCGACGCCCTCGCCCGAAGGGTGATCGAGGTGGCGGGCGTGCAGGGGACGTTGGAGGGAGTGCTCCCCGGCCCGCTCGGGGGCCTGGCCGAGCCCCTCAGCGGTGCCGCCACCGACGGAGTGAGCCGCGTCGCCGTCGAGCTGGTGCGCACCGACGCGTTCGTGCAGGCGTGGGAGCTCGCCGTGCGCGACAGCCAGGAGGAGCTCCTCGCCGCCCTCGACGGCGAGGGCCGGTACACGGCCGTCACCTCCGAGGGCGTCGTGCTCGACCTCGGATCGACCCTCGGGCAGTTCCGCCGGCTCCTCGACGACCGGGGCCTCACCTTCCTCGACGGCGTCGACCTGTCCGCCGTCGAGGTGCAGTTCGTGCTCGTCGACGGGCCCGGCCTCCAGCACGTCCGGGACCTGCTGCGGGTCCTCGACGTGCTCGTGGTGGTCCTCCCGGCGGTGGCGGTGGGCGCGACGGTCGTCGGCCTCCTCGTGGCCCGGCGGCGGTCGATGGCGCTCGCCGCGGGCGGCCTGGGGGCGCTGGCCGGGGCCGGGCTGGTGTACGTCGCGGCCGAGGCGGGCCGGGCCGAAGCGGTGCAGCGGCTCACCGGGGGCGTGCTCGGCGCCGGCGCGGCGCGGGCGGTCGTCGACCACGTCACCTCCAGCCTCGACACCACCCTCGCCATGGCTGCCGCAGCGGGTGCCGTGGTGCTGGTGGTGGGCGGCGTCGCCGCGGCCGTCACCGCCCGGCGCTGAGCCAGCCCGGCCCGGCGCCCGGAGCGCTGCCGGCGGCCGGCGCCGCCGGCCCGGGCTCAGCCGGCGACGCAGCGGTTGCGCAGGGTGCCGATGGCCTCGATGGTCGTGACCAGCTCGTCGCCGTCGCCGAGCCCGATCGGCGGGGTGCGGGCGGCGCCGACGCCGCCGGGCGTGCCCGTGAACACGAGATCGCCGGGCTGGAGGGTGGTGAAGGTCGACACGTAGGCGAGCAGCGTCGGCGGGTCGAAGATGAGGTCGCCGGTGCGGCCCGTCTGCATGCGGGTGCCCGACACCGTGCAGCTCACCTCGAGGTCGGGGGCGGGGCCGAGGTCGTCCGCGGTGACCAACCAGGGCCCGACCGGGCTCGAGCCCGGCCACACCTTGCCCTGCAGGAACTGCGTGGTGCGGTTCTGCCAGTCCCGCGCCGACACGTCGTTGCCCACGGTGAAGCCGGCGATGGCGGCGGCCGCGGCGGCGCGGTCGGCTCGCCGGATGGTGCGCCCGACCACGACCACCAGCTCGACCTCCCAGTCCAGCAGCTCGACCTCGGGCGGCACCTCGAGGTCGTCGGCCGGGCCGAGCAGCGAGTCGGCCCACTTGTTGAACAGCGTCGGGTGGTCCGGCTCGTCGTGGCCCATCTCGGCGATGTGGGGCCGGTAGTTCAGCCCCACGCACAGGACCTTGCCCGGGTTGGGCACGACCGGCGCCAGGTCGAGCCCGCTCAGGCCCACGGCCGGTCCCGCGGCCGGGCACACCCCGGCGGAGATGGCCTCGGCGGGCGTCAGCTCGGCCGCCTGCGCCGCGGCGAGCACGGCCCCGACGTCGGGACAGGCCAGCGGGGTGACCTCGGTGCCGCGCACCACCCCGGCGCGGGTGCCGTCGTCGGTGCGGAAGGTGATGAGGCGCACGGGCCCTCCTGAGGGGTCGCCGACCTGCGTGGATGGCGGGGGCGACGGGGCGGTTCGTGGGGTCAGCCCGGGTCGCGGGGCGTGACCACCAGGGTGAGGCCGCCCGCGCCGGCCGACCCGGCGGTCGGGTCGGCGAAGGTGTACCTCCCCGGCTGGGTGAGCGCCAGCACGGTGCGCTCGCCAGGCTCGAGGCGCCCGGTGTCGAGCCAGGTGGTGGGCTCGTCGTCCGGCGCCGCCGTGAGCGCCAGGCGGGAGACCACCAGGCGGCGGGCCTGCCCGTCGACGCGGAGCTCCACCACCGACCCCTGCGGGAGCTGCCATCCCGGCTCGTCGCCGTGGCGCAGCTGGGCCCCGTCATTGGGCCCAGCGTCGGCCGACACGGCGCCCTCGCCGTCGACGGTGACGAGCAGCCGGGGCGCGAAGTCGACGCTCGCCACCGTGGGCTGGGCGTCGGTCCGGGGCTCGCAGGCGGCACCCACGAGGCCGCAGGCCGTGACGAGGACGGCGACGGCCACGGCTCGGCCCGCCCTCGGCGGGCGTGTCGGGGACCCTGCTGGCACCATCGCCGGAGTCTCCCACGCACCGGCTCCGGCGCCGCGGTTCCCCGGTAGGGTGCGCCCGTCGGCCGCCCGGCCGGCCGGAGCCGACGCGGAGGGCACCGGTGCAGCAGTGGGGAGCCGATCGGATCGAGGAGCTCACCGCGCTGGTGGCTGCCGGCGCGCCCGACGAGGACCTCACCGCCGACGAGCTGCTCACCGCCTGCTTCGAGCAGCCCGGTGTGGTCCTCGGGCCCTCCGACGGCACCGCCGCCGTCGCGGTCGGGGTGGGACGGGACGCCTCGGGCGAGCTCATCGCCTCGGTCCGGCTCCTGGTCGTACGCCCCGACCGGCGCGGCGTCGGGCTCGGCGGCTCCCTCCTCGACGCCGCCGAACGCTGGGCGTCGGAGCGTGGGGCCGAGCGGATCGAGATCGGCGGTGCGCTCCCCTTCCCTCTCTGGCCGGGGGCCGACGCCTCCACCGGCCTGGTCCACCTCGCCGGGGCGAGGGGCTACGAGCCCGTGCGGGAGTTCGGTTCCCTCGAGCTCCCGTCGTCGTTCCGAGCCCAGCCGCCCGAGGGCGTCGTGGTGCGGCGAGCCGTGCGCGACGAGGACGTCACGGCGGTGACCCTCGCCGTGGCGGGCGGGTGGTCACGCCTCTCCGACGAGGTGGCTCGAGCCCTCGACCACGGCACCTGCCACGCCGCGTTCGCCGCGCCGCCCACCGACCGGGAAGGGCTCAGGGGCGACGTGCTGGGGGTGGGCTGCCACTCGGTCACCCGGGCCACGTGGGTGGGGCCGCTGGTCGTCCGGCCCGCCGATCGGCGGCGCGGCATCGGCCACGCCCTGCTCGCCCAGGTCTGCCGCGACCTCATGATCGCCGACTTCCGCACCGCCGAGGTGCCCGACCCCGCAGACCCCGGCGCCGAGGCGTTCGTCGTCGCCGCCGGCGCCACGGTGTCGCGCCGCTACGTCCAGGTGGCCAAGGTGCTGCGGCGGTGACGCTTCGCCGATGGGCCGGCCGAGAGGCCGGGCAGCGGCCGGCGGTCAGGTCCCGGAGCGCTGCAGGTCGCGAAGCTGGCGGTAGCCGATCACGACCACGCCCGAGCGCTCGACCATCGCCCGGAACTGCGAGTCGTGGCAGACCAGGTGGAAGTCGTCGACCCGCGCCGCCCAGTCCGGCGTGAGCGCTCGCAGCTCGGGGGTGTCGATCGCCGGGTGGACGTAGAGCTCGGTGACCCCCGTGGGAAGGTCGAACAGCGCCTTCTCGATCGCCCGGCGGCTGCCCACGCCGTTGACGTACACGAAGTGGTCGGGGAACACGACGCCCTCCTCGGCGGCGAGGCGCCGGAACGGGAAGCCGATGCTGCGCTCGGTGCTCGCCCCCGACAGGCGGATGGGCAGGCCGAACTCGACGGCCATGTCGAGGTAGAGGTCGAAGAACTCCGGGCGCAGCTGCAGCGCCCCCATGTGCGAGTCGAGGTGGCTCACGTCGAAGCCCCACAGGATGGCCCGTTCGATCTGCGCCCGGCACTCCCGCCGGGCCTCGTCGAGGTCGGCGTGGTCCCAGAGGTCCTGCACCGTGCGGGGGAAGCCGCCGTCGCCGTCGAGGAGCGACGGGGCGTGGGTGATGGGGCCCCAGCGGTAGCGCTCGAGCTCGGCGTTCAACGTGAGGTGCACCCCGACGTCCTCACCCATGTACGAGGCCGCGGCCTCACGCGCCCACGGGCAGGGCACCATCAGCGTCGCCGTGCTGGCGACACCCTGGCGCAGCGCTTCATAGGTGCCGGCGTTGGAGGCGTGGGAGAGGCCGAGGTCGTCGCAGTTGAGGATCACCAACCGGGCGTCGGGAGCGTGGCCCAGGCGTTCGGCGAGCGTCGTCACGGCCCGCACCGTACCGCCCGGCGGCCCGACCGGCTCACGCCGGCTTGCCGGCGCCCCCGCAGGCCTGCCACAGGCCCCGCTGCTCGCGTCGCGCCTCGTCGACCGCGGCACGCAGCTCACCGGTGTGGGCGACGTTGGGCGGGTAGGTGAGCAGGTCGGCGTAGCCGCCCTGGGCCAGCTCGAGGTTGACGAACAGCCCGTCCGACGATCGGTAGACGTAGGCGAGCAGTCGGTCGTAGGAGTCGCGCTCCTCGACGTCGCGCACCAGGCGCACGGCGGTGCCGGGGGGCAGCAGCTCGGCGGTGCGGGCGCTGGCCTCCTTGCCGAAGCACTGCACCGGCTTGCGGGGGTCCTTCGTCTCGGGGGTGTCGATGCCGATGAGGCGCACCCTCTCGGTGCGCCCCTGCACTCGCACCTCGATGGTGTCGCCGTCGACCACCTTGGTGACTCTGGTCGTGCTCGAGGTCGTGTCGGGGGACCCTCGGCTGGTGTCGAAGCCGGCGTACCCCATCACCGCCGTGCAGGCCATGACGGCCACGGCGACCACGCCGAGCAGGACGGGGACGACCACGCGGACGGTGAGGGCTCGACGCTCGTCTCGCGTGTACGGCGGCGGCCCGGACATCTGGGACATCTGGGACATCTGCACTGCTCCTTCACGAGGCCATCGGGATGGCCGCCGGAGCAGCGAGACGGGCACACCCTACCGACGGGGTGCGACAACGGGAAGGGCCCCGGCCGGGAGCCGGGGCCCTTCCCGTTGTCGTCCGAGGGCGGCGGCCACGGCCGCCGCTCGTCAGACCCGCTCGAGGAGCGTGCCCGTGCCCAGGCCGCCGCCGCAGCACATGGTGACGATGGCGTGCCGGCCACCGCTGCGCTGCAGCTCGTGCACCGCCTTGGTGACGAGGATGGCGCCGGTGCCGCCGAGGGGGTGGCCGAGGGCGATGGCGCCGCCGTTGGGGTTCACCTTGTCGAGGTCGCCGTCGAGCTCGCGCTGCCAGGCCAGCACCACCGAGGCGAAGGCCTCGTTGATCTCGAACAGGTCGATGTCGGACAGCGACAGGCCGCTGCGGTCGAGCAGGTGGCGGGTCGCGTCGATGGGCCCGGTGAGCATGAGCACCGGGTCGACCCCGACCAGGCAGGTGTCGACGATGCGGGCCAGCGGGGTGAGGCCGAGCTCGGTGGCCTTCTCGGCGGTCATCATCAGCACGGCGCCGGCGCCGTCGGAGATCTGCGACGAGGAGCCCGCGGTGTGCACGCCGTCCTCGCCGACGACCGGCTTGAGGCCGGCGAGGGTCTCGAGGCTCGTCTCCCGCAGGCCTTCGTCGCGGGCGACGTGGTGGGTCGTGCCCGTGGGCTTGCCGTCCTCGCCGAGGTCGGGGGCGTCGACGGGGATCACCTGGGTGCCGAAGCGGTCCTCGGCCCACGCCTGGGCCCCGAGCTCCTGCGAGCGCAGGCCGAAGGCGTCGGTGTCCTGACGGGTGATGCCCCACTTGCGGGCGATGCGCTCGGCCCCTTCGAACTGGCTGGTGTACTCGTAGAGCGGGAAGTAGCTCTTCGGCACCGGCACGCCGAGGTCGAGCGGGCGGGCGACGTTGGAGCCGATCGGCACCCGGCTCATCGACTCGACCCCGCCGGCCACGGCCACGTCGACCACCCCCGCCTTCACCAGCGCGTAGGCCATGTCGGTGGCCTGCTGGCTGGAGCCGCACTGGGCGTCGACCGTGGTGGCGGCCACCTCGAGCGGCAGGCCGGCCGACAGCCAGGCGGTGCGGGTGATGTTGAACGCCTGCATGCCGATCTGGTCGACGCAGCCCCCGACGACCTGGCCGACGACCGAGGGGTCGACCCCCGTGCGCTCGAACAGCGCCTTGAACGGCACCCCGAGCAGGTCGGCGGAGTGCATGGTGGACAGGCCACCGTTGCGACGCCCGACGGGCGTGCGAACGGCTTCGACGATCACGACGTCACGCATGGGCGAATGCTACGTGCCGGGCGCGCCCCGCCCACAGGCCGCCCGACGGGGGCGTGCCGGGCCGGGCAGCGGCCCGTCAGGCGGCGGTGCTGTGGTGGTCGCCCGGGTGGGGCCGGCGAGCGTTGCGGAGGGCCTCACGGGCCCGGGAGATGCCGGCGCGCCCACGCTCGCGGGCGGACTCGTCGATGCGCCACTGGGCGGGTGCCTCGGTGGAGCGCTCGGTGCTGGGACGGACGGCGGTACGCTCGCCCACGCGCCGGGCGGCCGGGCCCCGCGCCGGGCCCTGGCCGTCGTCGGCCGGAGGTCGCTCGGGGCGAGGGATCAGTCGCAGCTGTGCGTCCATGGGACCAGTCTCCCCAGGGGGTGTGACAGCGCCTCGGGGTCGTCGGTCACCTACCCGGTGCGGGGTGCCCGGAGCACCGGCGCGTACGATGCCCCGCCGTGGACGCACGCCAGTGGCTGGGGCTCCAGCCGACCCACAACCCCATGCGCTGGTACCTGCCGGTGACCCCGGGCATCTGCAGCGGGCTGGGCACGTTGTTCGGAGGCTCGGCGCTCGGCGCCGCGATCGACGTGCTCGAGCGGGTCGCCGGCCGCCCAGTGGTGTGGGCCTGCGCCCAGTACCTGAACTACACCAAGCCGCCCTCGGTGGTCGACCTCGACGTGCACATCGGCGCCCAGGGCCGCACCACCACCCAGGCCCGGGTGCTCGGCCAGGTCGGCGACACCGAGATCTTCACCGTCAACGCCTCCCTGGGCAGCCGCGACATGCCGGAGGAGGGCCAGTGGGTGTCGCCGCCCGACGTGCCCGGGCCCGACGAGTGCCCGCCACGGGAACTGCGCTTCGACCCCGGCAACACCATCGCCAGCCGCCTCGAGCAGCGCATGGCGCTCGAGGCTCCGGGCACGGGACGCACCGCCTTCTGGACCCGCATGCCCGAGCTGCTCGAGGTCTCGGCCGCGTCGCTGGCCGTGCTCGGGGACTTCGTGCCGATGGGGCTCGGTCAGGCGGTGCCCACCGAGATCAACTCCAACAGCCTCGACAACACCCTGCGGGTCGCCAACCTGGTGCCCACCCGCTGGGTGCTCGTCGACATCCGCATCGAGGCGGTGGCCCGCGGCTTCGGCCACGGCCACTTGTACCTGTGGGCCGAGGACGGCACGCTCATGGGCACCGCCAGCCAGTCGGCGATGATCCGGCCGTGGAAGTGGGAGGGCTGATGGCACCCGTCGACCGCTACGGCATCACCATCCCGTTCGACCGGATCCCGCTGCACGCCCAGCGCGAGCTCGTCGGCGAGCTGCCCGACCTGGGCTACACCGACGCCTGGTCCTCCGAGGCCGACGCCACCGACGCCTTCACCCCGCTCGCCCTCGCCTCGGTGTGGGCGCCGGCGCTGCGCCTGGGCACCGCGATCGTGCCCGCCTACACCCGCGGCCCGGCCCTGCTCGCCCAGAGCGTCGGCACCATGGCCCAGGCCGCGCCCGGGCGATTCGCCCTCGGCGTCGGCGCCTCGTCGAACATCATCGTCGAGCGCTGGAACGGCATCCCGTTCGTCGACCCGTACCAGCGGGTCCGCGACACGGTCCGCTTCCTCAAGCAGGCCCTCACCGGTGAGAAGGTCACCGAGGACTACGAGACGTTCCGGGTGAAGGGCTTCCGGCTCGGCGCCGCGGCGGTGCCCGAGCAGCCGGTGCCGATCCTCGTGGCCGCCCTCCGCAAGGGCATGCTCGACCTCGCCGGGCGCGAGGGCGACGGCGCCATCGTCAACTGGCTGTCGGCCGACGACGTCGCCACGGTGGCCCCGATCGTGCGGGCCCACGGCGCCGACAAGGAGATCGTGGCCCGCATCTTCGTGGCCCCGTCGGAGGACACCGAGACGGTGCGGGCCCAGGCGCGCTACGCCGTCGCCGCCTACGTCAACGTGCCCGTCTACGCCGCCTTCCACGAGTGGCTGGGGCGCGGGCCGCAGCTGCAGCCCGTCTGGGAGGCGTGGAAGGCGGGAGACCGCGCCGCCGCTCTCGAGGCCATCACCGACGACGTGGTCGACGAGCTCGTCGTGCACGGCTCCTACGACGAGTGCCGGGCGCACGTCCAGCGCTACGTCGACAACGGCGTCACCACGCCCGTGCTCGCCGTGCTGCCCCTCGGCGGAGTCGACGTCACCGAAGCGGTGCGCCGCCTCGGCCCGGCCTGAGGCCGAGCTCGCCCGGCAGAGCCCGGTTCAGCTCGGCCGCGCGGCCAGCGGGCTCGGTGCCTGCGAGGTCGTGTACTGGACGTTCTCGCGGATCGAGGCGATGGCGTCGGAGTCGGTGCCCCGTGCGGCCTTCCCGGCCCGGTCGGGCAGGCCGAAGCCCGTGTACATCACGATGCGCTCGTCGAGGGTGGGCGGCTGGGCCTCGTGCAGCGTGCACGAGAGGTGCACCGTGAGGTCGCCCTTGCGCGTGGGCAGGGGCAGCGCCTCCAGCCAGGCTCGTGACGTGCCGGCGACGCTCGACGGCATCAGCACACGGTGGCTGCCCGGGACCACCCGGAGCTGGCCGCGGCCCTCGCCGCCGTCGGTCACCGAGATGCCGACCGTCGTGCTGCAGCAGCCGTAGGCGTGGCGGCCCAGGTTGCAGTCGCGGTGCCACGGCACGTCGCTGATGCCCTTGGCCACGGCCAGCGGCTTCACCAGGGCCTCGATGGCGTTGCCCGTGAGCGGTCGTGCGACCAGCTCGTCGGGGCCGGCGAGGGTGCGCCGCAGCTGCTCCCAGAGCTCGCCCGTGAGGATCTCGACGGTGGTCGGCGAGCACTCCTGGAACCGCTGCAGGCGCACGCACCGCTCGGTGCCGTCGGCGGTGGTGGCCCACCACGAGCGCCCGTCGCCGGGGGAGTAGCCGGGCAGGGCCCGCTCGACGTCGGCGGCGATGGCGTCCATGGCGCCGGGGTCGAGCCAGCCGGCGAGGTGCACGAACCCGGCCTCCCGCAGGAAGTGGCCGATCTCCTCCGGGTCGTCGTCGGGCGAGAACCGGCGGCCCAGGTCGAGCGGCGCCCCGTCCCGGTCGAGGAGCTCGAGGTCGTCGCCCACGACCGGCCAGCCCTCCAGCAGGGCCAGCCACGCCGCGTCCCAGGCGATGAGGTCGTCGTAGTAGCGGGCGCCCGTGCGCAGCAGGCCGCCGACGAACATCGCGCACAGCGACTGCTGCTGTTGGGCGAGCGCGGAGAACAGCTCGGGTGTGAGGTCGACGACGACGGCACCGTCGGCCACGCCGGGCTCGACCACCACGCGGCCGGACGAGAGCCGTACCGAGCGGACGTCGCCGGCGACGTCGAGGGCGAGAGGGCGGGGGCCGAGCCGTTCGAGGGCGGCCACCGCGAGCTCGCCGTGGCGGTCGAGCAGCTCCCCGAAGGTGGAGGCGAAGAACTCCTCCGGGCCGACCTCGAGCGTGTCGGCGTCGTCGCGGGTGCGGCGGTCGATCGAGCGCAGTGCGTCCACCAGGCCCTCCTGCCGGCGGTCCCCCCGGACGGTTCGGCACGCCCATTGAACCACCCCACGCCCCGCCTGCGCTGCGGGCCGGCCGTGGTCCGTCGGCTACAGCAGCTTCATCTGCTCGGTGCGGGCGGCCCGCTGCGTGAGCGGCTCCCACACGACACCGCCCCGTGGGCCACGGGCGCGCACCTCGACGAGCTCGAGCGGCAAGGCCCGCAGCGCGCCCTTGGCGTCGCGCACACCGAGGCTGCCGTCGGCCTCCCGCCGCACCACCGTGGCGGGCTTCCAGTGCTCGCCCTCGCGGCGGCGGAAGCGCACCTCGGACCCCTCGGCCAGGCCGAGCTCGGCGAGCCCGGCCGCGGGGAAGGGCTCGGGCTCGGGTGGCGTGCGGGAGCCGGCACGGCGGGCGGGGGGCACGGGGAGACGGTCCTCTCAGCCCGCGCCCGCCACGGCCTCCATGGTGGCCCGCACGACGGCCATGCGGTCGGGGCCCCACGGCATCGGCATCACCACGGGCACGTCCACGCCGGCGTCGGCGTAGGCCTTCACGGTGGCGTGCACGTGGGCGGCATCGCCCAGCACGTCGATGGCGTCGCACATCCGGTCGGAGACGGCGGCCACCGCGCCGTCGCGATCGCCGGCCGAGTGACGGGCCCGGATCTCGGCCACCTCGTCGGCGAACCCGGCCCGCTCGAAGCTGGTGGCGTAGGAGTCGACCACCGCGTAGGAGAACAGGTCGCGGCGGGCGTAGGCACGGTTGGCCTCCGGGTCGGTGACCCCGACGTGGACGTAGGCGTACACGGTCGCGTCGCCTCCGGCGCGGACCTGCTCGACCGACCACGCCACGTGGCTCGCCGGCAGGTAGTTGAGCAGGACGCCGTCCGCCAGCTCCCCGGCCAGGCGCAGCATCCCCGGGTTGAGGGCACCGAGCACCAGCTTGGGCCGGCGCTCAGCCAGGCGTACGGCCAGCCGGAACCCCTTGACCTGGTAGAAGTCGCCCTCGAAGGTCACCTTCTCGCCGCTGAGGCACTCGCGCACGAGCGTGAGGTACTCGCGCATGCGGGCCAGGGGCCGGTCACCGTAGGGGGCGCCGTGCCACCGGCCCACCACGGCGGGGGACGAGACCCCCACCCCGAGCAGGACGTCTCGCTCGGGGTGCAGCGACTGGAGGGTCGCGGCGCCCATGGCGGCCAGGGCGGGTGTGCGGAGCTGCACGGCGAGCACACCGGTGCCCAGGTCGAGGCCGGGCTCGGCGGCGCCGACCGCGGCCAACGTCGAGAAGGCCTCGGTGCCGGTGGTCTCCGCCACCCAGAACGAGCCGTAACCGAGCTGGGTCGCCCAGCCGGCGGCCGCGACACCCGTGTCGAGGCCGAGCGTGGAGAAGCTGGCGAAGGTCAGACCCAGGTGCGGCGCGGCCGGTGGCATGCGGCGAACCTAGTGCCGGGTGCGCCTGCCCTCCACGGGTTCACCACGAGCCTCGGCGTGTGAGCGTGTAGTCGTCGCCGCTGCGGGCGGTGCCGACCCAGCTGACCCGGGCCACGAGGTCGAGGTCGCTGCCGAAGCAGTCGGGCTGGCCGAGCTCGACGGACGCGGCCACGCCGTCGCCGCTGATGGCGGAGCCCAGGACCTTGCCGGAGGAGTCGAGCAGGTCGAGGCGCATGGCGACCCCGAGCGGTGCGGTGAGGGTGACCTCCAGGACGTTGTCGCAGAAGAGGTTGAAGTCGTGCTTCACCCGGAACGGGTAGGTGTCGACCGCGTCGGCGGGCACCAGGTTGGCGGTGATCGGCGCGTTGAACGTGGTGCCGTTGGCTCCGTCGCTGCGCACCTCGCACCCGTTCGCCGCGCTGGCGTCGATGTCGTAGAAGCCGTCGAGGCAGGCCGTGCCGTCGGTGTTGGGCGCCGCCGGTCGGCCGCACGGCTGGAAGGGCAGGTCGCGACAGGCCTGCTCGGTGGTGCTCGGGGCCGGCGGCTCGGGTGACGCGTCGGACGAGGTTCCGCCGCGCGCCGCCAGAGCAGCGGTGGCGAGGACCACCGCCAGGATGGCGACCGCGGCGAAGGCGACGCCGACCGGGCGGCGAGGGACACGCCGGCGGGAGGCCGGGGCGATCCGGGTGCCGGCCGGGCCCTCGGGTGGTCGACGGCTCGCCAGCGGGACGGGGCCGGCGGCCGCCGCGGCCGCTGCGGTCGGCCGCCGCTGGGGTGATCGGGCCAAGGTCGGCTGGAGCCGGCGTCGCACCGAGCGGTCGAGGGCGGCCGGCAGGGGAGCGAGACGCCCCCGGGCGGCCCGCTGCAGCACCACCGCGGGCTCGGCGCGCCCGTAGGGCGGGTGGCCGGTGGCGGCGAAGAGCAGGGTGGCGCCCAGGGAGAACACGTCGCTCGCCGGGGTGGCGTCGTCGCCCCGGGCCTGCTCGGGCGCCATGAACTCGGGGGTCCCGATGACGCTCCCCGTGACGGTGAGCCCGCCGGTGGCGTCGCGCAGGGACGCCACGCCGAAGTCGGCGAGGAACGGACGACCCTCGCCGTCGAAGATGACGTTGGCCGGCTTGATGTCACGGTGGACGACGCCGTGGCGGTGGGCCTCGGCGAGGGCGGCGAACAAGGCGTCGGCGATCACGTGGACCTGCCCCGGCGTGAGCGGGCCGTGGTGGGCGACCTGGTCGGTGAGCGTGCCCCCCGAGAGGTAGGGCAGCACCAGCACGACGTCGTCGCCGTCGTCGACGACGTCGAGCAGCGGCACCACGTTCGGGTGGCGGAGCTGTTCGAGGGCGGCGGCCTCCCGGCGGATCCGCTGCCGGGCCCGGTGCATCTCGTCGGCGCTGCCGTGCAGGAGCAGCCGCTTGCAGGCGACGAGGCGGCCCTCGCGGTCGACGGCGAGGTCGACGACGCCCATCCCACCGCGCCCGAGCCGGCGCTGCACCTGGTAGTCCACGGTGGCGCCAGCCTACGGGTTGCCGGCCGGGCGCCGGCCTCGGCCCCCGGTGCCCCGGGCGGCGCCCGCTCGGAAATGATCCGCATGAGACGCACGTGTCACACCGCAGCCCCTACCATGCGTTGAGAGGACCTCGGAGCGACGGATCGAACTCGTTGGGGAGACCGCTGCGCCTCGGGGTAGGAAGTGCCTACGACGTCTGCGAGCGGCCGAGCACCGGGCCACGACAGGAGACACCATGACCGAGACCCACGAGCTGGACGCGATCACCGAGGCGCTGTCGATCATCGACCGGGCCCTCGGCGAGATGCTCCACCGCGAGCTCGTGAGCACCAACGAGGTGGCCGATCTGCTGCTCGACGTGCGGTCGGCGCTCTCCCACGACGCCGAGGTGCTCGCCAAGAACTGAACGCCCCGCTCAGCGGTCGAGGCTCGTGTGCTTGAACTCGTTCAGCTCGGGCCAGCCGGTGAGCATGTCGACGATCCGCTCGATGGAGCGGCGGGCGTCGGCGGCGTCGGCGGGAAGCTCCATCAGCCGCACGAAGGCCGCACGGCCCTCGGCCATGAACGTCGGCACGCCCCACACGTCGAGGTCCTCGGCCGCGGCGGTGTGCTCGTCGCGGACGACGTCGAGGGGCTTGCCCGTGCCGATCTCGGCGAACACGGCGTCGGCGTCGACGCCCTGGCCGGCGAGCACCGAGCGGATCACCGCCTCGTCGCGCAGGTGCGCCCCCTCGGCGTGGCGTGCCTCGAACAGGGCACGGTGGACGAGCGGGAACCGCTCGGGGTCGTGATCACGCACCACCACCGCAGCCTGCAGGGCGAGCAGCCCGGTGTCGTCGCCCGGGCGGTCCCAGATCGGAGCGTCGCCCTCCTCGACGTGGACCTGGCCGAGGCAGAACGGCACGAACGTCACGTTCCAGTCGGCCCCCTCGAGGAGGGCGTCGACGACGTGGCGGTGGGCGATGCGCGCGAACGGGCACCGGTAGTCCCAGGTGACGGCGAAGGTGAGGGTCATCCCTCGGTCCAACCGCCGGTGGGGAGCCCTGCTTCCGCGCGGTGGCGGTCGTCAGTCACGGTAGAGCGGCCACACCCGGCGGGCGATGGCACCGAGGGTGAGGCCGACGGCGACGCCGCCCACCACGTCGGACGCGTGGTGGATGCGGACGTGCACCCGGCTCGCCGCCACCACCGCCCCGAACCCGAACACCGCCACCTTCGCCGGGCGTGAGGCTCGTTGGGTCAGCAGCATGGCCGCCAGCATCGCGGTGCTGGAGTGCCCGCTCGGGAAGCTGGTGGTGAGCGGGATGCGCATCTTGTGCGGGCGGGGCTCCTGGGTGACGGGGCGCTCGCGCTTGAACTGGGTCTTGATGAGGCCGTTGATGAGCACCGACTCGACGTTGAGGGCAGCCGCCAGGCGCCACGCCGCCCGGGCGTCCTCGTCGGAGCGCAGCCCCTGGGCGAACCCGAGCAGCAGCCAGATGAGCCCGAAGTCGCCGAGCTCGGTGATGGCGTAGAGGATCCGGTCGGCGGGCTCGGTGCCACGGATGCGGTCGAACCACCGGTCGACCATGTCGTCGAAGCGCTGGACCGGTGTGAGCGCGTGGGGCGGCCCGACCGCGTGGTGCGGCAGGGGCAGCGACGGGTGCTGCGCCTCGAAGGCCTCGAGCGCAGCGTCGAGCACCCCCTCGGGTGGGAGGGGTTCGGTGGTGTCGGTCACCCCGCCGATGCTAGGTGCACGGCGACGGGCGCCCCGTCCGTGGCCTGCGCGGCGCTCTGCGTGCTGGGAGTGCTGGGGGTGGCGCCTCGATCCGGCGCCTGCAGTTGGGCAGCCACGGCCCGAGCTTCCGAAGGGTCGCCACCGAAGGCGGGGCAGTAGGTCTGGAACGCGCACCAGCCGCACAGCCGGGACTGCTTCGGGCGGAAGTCGTCGCGGTCGCAGGCCCGCTCGATCGCGCTCCAGATCGCCCGGACCTTGCGCTCGAGCTGCCGGATCGACTGCTCGCTCGGGGTGGTGGTGATGGCGACCGGGTCGGACAGGTAGAGCAGCTGCACCCGGCTGGGCCGGCGGCCGAGCAGGCGCTCGCACAAGAACGCGTAGAAGTGCACGCCACCGAGGCGGGACTGCTCGAACGCCTCCTTCGGCGCCCGGCCCGTCTTGTAGTCGGTGACCACGAGCTCACCGTCGGCGTCGAGCTCCAGGCGGTCGATGATGCCGCGCAGGGTGAGCCCGTCGAGCTCGACCTCCATCCGCAGCTCCAGGCCGATCGGCGTGACCGCAGAAGGGTCCTCGATGTCGAAGTAGCGCCGCACCAGCACGTCGGCCTCGGCGAGCAGCTCGGCCTCTCCGGCCTCGTCGAGCGCCAGCTCGACCCACTCCGGGTCGGTGTCGAGCGAGGCCCGGGCGTCGGCCAGGCAGGTGACCGCCGCCTCGGGGCTGCGCTCGGACGGCGCCAGCAGCATGAGCCGTTCGAGGGCGGCGTGCACGAGCGACCCCTTGACGGTGGCGACCGTGGGCGGGTCGGGGAGCCGGTCGATGGCCGAGAAGCGGAACGCGAGCGCGCAGTCGGTGAACGACGAGACCTTCGACGGGGAGAGCGAGGTGGGCAGCTCCAGCGGCATGCCCCGAGGCTACGCCGCCCCTACGACAGCGCCGTGGAACCGGGCTCGCGTCGGGCCAGGCTGCCGCTACGGTGCCCCCGATGTCCGACCAGCGCCCCTCCGGCCTGGGCCGGGAGGCCGATCGGGCCGCGGTCCTGGCGGCCAACCGGGCGTTCTACGACGCCTTCGAGGCCCGCGACCTCGACGCCATGTCAGACCTGTGGGCCCACGACGAACGGGTCATCTGCGTGCACCCGGGATGGACCGAGCTGCGGGGCTGGGGCGCGGTGGCGTCGAGCTGGGCCGCCCTGTTCGGCGGCCCCCAGCACCTGCAGTTCATCGTCACCGACGAGCACGTGGTGCTCGCCGGCGACGTGGCCTGGGTGAGTTGCGACGAGAACCTCCTGGCGGGCGACGGGAGCGCCACGGTGGCGAGCCTGAACCTGTTCGCGCGCGACGACGCCGGCGCGTGGAAGATGCTCGCCCACCACGGCGCCCCCGTGATGGCCGGCCCCGGCGACGACGAGAGCTGATCAGCCGGGCGCGAAGGCGTCGATGCCGGTGAGGGCCTGGCCCAGCACCAGGGTGTGGACCTCGTTGGTGCCCTCGTAGGTCACGACGCTCTCGAGGTTGTTCATGTGCCGGATCACCGGGTACTCGAGGGTGATGCCGTTGGCGCCGAGCACCGAGCGGGCCTCGCGGGCCACCCACAGCGCCTCGCGGACGTTGTCCATCTTCCCGAAGCTCACCTGCGCGGGGGCGAGCAGCCCCTGGTCCTTGAGCCGCCCGAGGTGGAGGGCGACGAGCGTGGCCTTCTGCACCCGGACCATCATCTCGACGAGCTTGCGCTGGGTCAGCTGGAACGACGAGATCGGCACGCCGAACTGCACCCGCTCGCCCGCGTAGTCGAGGGCGGCCTCGTAGCAGGCCCGTGCCGCCCCGGCGGCGCCGAAGAGGATCCCGAACCGGGCCTCGTTGAGGCACGAGAGGGGGCCGCGCAGGGAGCGGACCTCCGGCAGCCGCAGCGACTCGGGCACCCGCACGTCGGTGAGCACCAGCTCGGAGGTGACCGACGCCCGCAGCGAGACCTTCTTGTGGATGTCGTGGGCCTCGAACCCGCGGGTGCCGGTGGGCACGATGAAGCCGTGCACGCCGTCGTCGGTGCGGGCCCAGACGACGGCCACGTCGGCGACGCTGCCGTTGGTGATCCACATCTTGGTGCCGTTCAACACCCAGTCGCCGCCGTCCCGCACCGCACGGGTGCGCATGGCGCCCGGATCGGACCCCGAGTCGGGCTCGGTCAGCCCGAAGCAGCCGATCACCTCGCCTGCCGCCATCCGCGGCAGCCACTCGGCCTTCTGCTCCTCGGAGCCGAACCGCCAGATGGGGAACATGGCGAGCGAGCCCTGCACCGAAACGAAGCTGCGCGCGCCGGAGTCGCCGGCTTCGAGCTCGAGGCACGCCAGGCCGTAGGCCGTCGCCGACGAGCCGGCGCAGCCGTAGCCCTCGAGGTGCATCCCGAGCAGGCCCAGCCTCCCGAGCTCGGGGGCGAGCTCCCGGGACGGGAAGCGCCCTTCGTCGAACCACGTGCCGACCTCCGGCAGGATGCGGTCGGCCACGAAGCGGCGCACCGTGTCGCGCAGGAGCTGCTCCTCGTCGGACAGCAGGCCGTCGAGGCGGAGGAAGTCGCGGGGGTCGGGCGCGGGGGCCCCGGTGGGCGTGCTCATGGCCCGGAGTCTCCCATCGCCCGGTGGGCTCGTGGCGCGGGCCGTTCGACTCTCGTCGGCGGCGCGCCACGGCGCGCACCCTGACGGCGAGGGCGCCCTCGTCGGAGGTGACCATGCGATCGCTCCGCAACTGGCTGGTGCTCGGGGTGGTGGTCGAGGCGGTGGGGGCCGCCGTGGTCGTCGTCGCCGGCGGCAGCGTGGCCGGCCGGCTGGCGCGGGCGGCTCTGGTGGCGGGCTCGGCCGCGCTCACCGTCGTGGTGCTCCGACGGTGGAGGTCCCGCTGGTGGGCCGCGGCCGCGCTCCCGGCGGGCCTCGTGGGCCTGGTGGCCGGCGCCGGCGTCGGCCCCCGACACCTGCTCGGCGGCGCCCCGCTCACCGGGCTGGCGGGCACGGTGCTGCTCGCCAGCGGCCTGCTCGTCACCGGGGCGGCCGCCGTCGGCGTCGTGCGGGCGGCCCACGGATGGGCCCGGCTCCTCGCGGTCCCGGCCACGCTCCTCGCCCTGGTCGTGCTGGTGCCCTCCGTGTTCGCGGTGGCGGCCAGCGACCCGCCGCCCGCTCCGCTCGAAGGCCGGTCGCCCGCCGACGCCGGCCTCCCCGCCACCGACGTGCGCTTCCCGGCGCGCGACGGCACCTCGCTCGCCGGCTGGTGGGTGCCGTCACGCAACGGCGCGGCCGTGGTGGTCGCCCACGGCTCGGGCTCGAACCGGGAGTCGGTCCTCGACCAGGCTGCGGTGCTGGCCGACGCCGGCTACGGGGTCCTCGCCTTCGACGCCCGCGGCCACGGCGACAGCGAGGGGTCGGGCATGGACTTCGGCTGGTGGGCGGAGGACGACCTCGGCGGCGCCCTCGACCACGTCGCGTCGCAGCCAGGGGTCGATCCGGGCCGGATCGGTGTGGTGGGCCTGTCGATGGGGGGCGAAGGGGCGCTGACGGTGCTCGGCGACCGGCTCGTGGCGGCCGTCGTGGCAGAGGGGGCCACCGCCAGGGTGGCCGCCGACGACGGCTGGAAGCCCGAGCACGTCGGAGGGCGGCTCCAGCGGCTGATGGACTGGTGGCAGGAGCGGCTGACGCAAGTGCTCACCGATGCGTCGCCTCCGCCGTCGCTGCGCTCGACGGTCGCCGCCAGCGACACGCCGGTGCTGGTGATCGCCGCCGGCACCGTGCCCGACGAGAGCAGGGCCGGCGAGTGGCTGCGGTCGGCGTCCCCGGAGAGCGTCGAGCTCTGGGTGGTCCCCGGTGCGGGGCACACGGGCGGGCTGTCGAGCGACCCACGCGGCTGGGAGGACCGGGTCGTCGGCTTCCTCGACCGCGCCCTGGCCGGCCGGTAATTGGCGCGCGCGGCCCGTGCGGCTGGGGCAGGCTGTCCCCGAGCCCTGACGTCTCGGCGCGCGTGCGCGTCGCCGTGCGGTCGGGGGAGCGGACACCCCCTTCGGAGACCCCATGACCGCAGCGACCACCACCGCGCCCACCGCGATCGCCGCCCGGGCGGTCGACGCCACCAAGGTCTACGGCAAGGGCGACACCGAGGTGCGGGCCCTCGACGGCGTCACCGTCGACTTCCCCGCACGCGCCTTCACCGCCATCATGGGTCCGTCGGGCTCGGGCAAGTCCACCCTGATGCAGTGCGTGGCGGGGCTCGACACGCTGAGCTCCGGTCAGGTGTTCATCGGCAGCGCCGAGCTGAGCCAGCTCTCCGAGAAGCAGCTGACGCTGCTGCGTCGCGACAAGGTCGGCTTCGTCTTCCAGGCGTTCAACCTGGTGCCGACCCTCACCGCCTACGAGAACATCACCTTGCCCATGGACCTCGCCGGCCGGAAGCCCGACAGCGAGTGGCTGCAGGAGGTCATCACCACCCTGGGGCTCGCCGACCGCCTCCACCACCGCCCCAGCGAGCTGTCGGGCGGCCAGCAGCAGCGCGTCGCGGTGGGCCGGGCCCTCGCCAGCCGTCCCGACATCATCTTCGGCGACGAGCCCACGGGGAACCTCGACAGCCGATCCGGCGCCGAGATCCTGACCTTCTTGCGCGACGCCGTGACCAGGATGGGCCAGACGGTCGTGATGGTCACCCACGACCCGGTGGCCGCCAGCTACGCCGACCAGGTCCTGTTCCTCGCCGACGGGCGGATCGTCGACCGCATGGACGAGCCCAGCGCCGAGCGGGTGCTCGACCGCATCAAGCAGCTCGGGCGCTGAGGGAGCGAGCGTGCTCCACGTCACCTGGAAGGGCCTGCTGGCCCACAAGCTCCGACTGGCCACCACCGCCATAGCGGTGCTGATCGGCGTGGCGTTCATGGCGGGCACCCTGGTGCTCACCGCCACCATCGGCTCGACCTTCGACGGCCTCTACGCCGACATCAACGCCGGCACCGACGTGGTGGTGCGCAGCGCCGAGTCGGTCAGCATCGGCCAGGGCTTCGGCGACGTGCGGGCCGCTGTCGACGAGTCGATCCTCCCCACCGTCCAGGGCGTCGACGGGGTGCGGGTGGCCGAGGGCAACGTCAGCGGCTACGCCCAGTTCGTGGGCCGCGACGGCAAGGCGGTCGGCAACCCCAACCGGGGTGCGCCCACCCTCGGGTTCGCATGGAGCCAGGACGAGGCCCTGAACCCGCTGCGGCTGGCGGATGGCGCGCCGCCGTCGGGGCCCGGCCAGGTCGTCGTCGACAAGGCGACCGCCGACAAGGAGGGCTTCGCCGTCGGCGACCAGGTCACCGTGCTCACCGCCACCGGTGCCCGCCAGTTCACCGTGTCGGGCATCACGCGCTTCGGCAAGGTCGACAGCCCGCTGGGCGCGACCCTCGCGGTGTTCGACACGGCCACCGCCCAGCAGGTGCTCGGCCTGTCCGGGAAGTACACCGACATCGCGGTGGCCGCTGCGCCCGGGACGAGCCAGCAGGAGCTCGCCGAGCGGGTGCAGGCCGCCCTGTCTCCCAGCTTCGAAGCGGTCACCGGGAAGGCCCTCACCGCCGAGCAGCAGAGCCAGACGCGTGACGCGCTCGGGTTCTTCAACACGTTCCTGCTCGTGTTCGCGGTGATCGCCCTGTTCGTGGGCTGCTTCTTGATCTACAACACCTTCTCGATCATCGTCGCCCAGCGCAGCCGCGAGATGGCCCTGCTGCGCGCCATCGGTGCCGGCCGCCGCCAGGTGCTCGGCTCCGTGCTGATCGAGGCGGTGGTGACCGGCCTGGTGGCGTCCGTGGTCGGAGTCGTCGCCGGGCTCGGAGTGGCCGTGGTGTTGCGCAACCTGCTGGCCGCGCTGGGCATCGACATCCCCGCCAGCGGGCTCACCATCGAGCCCAACGCCGTGCTCGTCCCGATCGTCGTGGGGATGGTGATCACCGTCCTGTCGGCCTACTTCCCCGCCCGCCGGGCGTCGAAGGTGCCGCCCGTGGCCGCGATGCGGGAGGTCCAGGTCGACGAGTCGGGCCGCTCCGTGATGCGGGTGGTCGCCGGTGGCCTGGTGCTCGGCCTCGGGATCGCGCTGCTCTTCGTCGGCCTGTTCGCCCGGCCCGACAACGCCGTCGCCGTGGTGGGCGGCGGTGCGGTGCTGACCTTCCTGGGTGTGGCCGTGCTGGGGCCGGTGATCGCCGCGCCGATGGCTCGCGCCATCGGCTGGCCGATCCAGAGGCTGAGGGGCACCACCGGAGAGCTCGCCCGAGAGAACGCGGCCCGCAGCCCCAAGCGCACGTCGGCGACGGCCGCTGCGCTCATGATCGGCGTGGGCCTCGTGTCGTTCATCCTCATCCTCTGGGCGTCGGCCACCGACTCGATCCGCAGCACGGTCGACAAGGGCTTCGTCGGTGACTTCGTCGTGCAATCCAACGCCGGGTTCCAAGGTGGCCTGCCGCCCGAGGTGGCCGCCTCCCTGCGCGACCTCCCCGAGGTCGGCACGGTCGCCGAGGTCCGGGTGACGGCGGCGGAGGTCGACGGCACCGGCACGCAGGTGCCCGGCGTCGACCCGCAGGGCTTCGGCACCATCGCCGACCTCGAGGTGCGGGCCGGCTCGCTGAGCGACCTCTCCCGGCCGAGCACGATCGCCGTCTACGACCAGCACGCCAAGGACAAGGGCTGGCAGCTCGGCGACACGGTCACCGTGGTGTTCCCCGCCACCGGGCCGCAACAGCTGCAGATCGTGGCCACGTACCACGACCAGAACATCGGTGGGAACTACCTGATCGGGCTGCCCACCTTCGAAGCCAACACCCAGGTGCAGCTCGACAACTCCGTCTACCTGAAGCTGGCGCCCGGTGTGTCGGCCGAGCAGGGACGGTCCGCCATCGAGAGCGTCACCGACACGTACCCGAACGCCGAGGTGCAGGACAAGACCGAGTTCGCCGACTCGATCGTGGGCCAGGTCACCAGCCTGCTCATGCTCGTGATCGTGCTGCTGTTGCTGGCGGTCGTGATCGCCCTCATCGGCATCGCCAACACCCTGGCCCTGTCGATCTTCGAGCGCACCCACGAGCTCGGGCTGCTGCGGGCCGTCGGCATGACCCGCGCCCAGCTGCGCTCGGCCGTGCGCTGGGAGTCGGTGATCATCGCGCTGCTGGGCACCGTCCTGGGCCTGCTGATCGGGCTGTTCTTCGGTTGGGCGCTGGTGCGAGCGCTCTCCGACCAGGGGTTCGGGGGCCTGTCGGTGCCCACCGGGTGGCTGGTCGTCGTGGTGCTCGTCGCGTTCGGGGCGGGGGTGCTGGCGGCGGTGTTCCCCGCGCGCCGGGCCGCCCGGCTCGACGTGCTCACTGCGATCGCCACGCAGTAGTCCGTGCCGTTTCGCGCACCGGCCCGGGTCGACGACCCGGGCCGGTGGCTCGCGAACCGCGGTGGTGCGGGCTCAGTCGCCCTTGTGCAGCACCGTCTTGACGATCTTGGAGATCTCGCCGCTGGAGTCCTCGGGGACGATGTAGCCGCTCTCGTCGCGGATCTCGTCCCAGTGCTCGGCGATGTCCTCGGCGGTGAGGGCCGGGTTGTAGTAGCCGGGCGTGAGGCCGATGAAGAAGCGGGAGATGATGCCGCCGGCGGCGGAGTAGACCTCGCCGCTCACCGGGCACGCCTCCGACGCCAGGTAGGCGACGAGGGGGCTCACCAGCTTGGGGTCGAGGGCGTCGCCCGCCGCGCCGAACATCTCCTCGGTCATCCGGGTGAGAGCGACCGGGGCGATGGCGTTGGCCTTGATGCCGTTCTTGCGGCCCTCGATGGCGAGCACGCGGGTGAAGCCGACCAGGCCCATCTTGGCGGCGCCGTAGTTGCTCTGGCCGAAGTTGCCGAGGATGCCCGAGTTCGACGAGGTCGACACGATGCGCCCGTAGCCCTTCTCCCGCATGATCTGGTAGGCGGGCTGGGTGACGTAGAAGGCGCCGAGCAGGTGCACCTGGATGACGGCCTCGACCATCGACTGGTCGAGGTTGTGGAACGACTTGTCGCGCAGGATGCCGGCGTTGTTCACGACGATGTCGACGGTGCCGAAGGCGTCGACCGCGCTCTGCACGATGGCCTTGCCGCCCTCGGGGGTGGCCACCGAGTTGGTGTCGGCCACCGCCTCACCACCGAGGTCGACGATCTCCTGCACGACCTTCTGGGCGGGGCCGACGTCACCGCCCTCGCCGTGGACCGAGCCGCCGAGGTCGTTCACCACGATGCGGGCGCCGCGGCGGGCCAGCTCGAGGGCGTGCTGGCGGCCGAGGCCGCCGCCGGCGCCGGTGATGATGGCGACCTTGCCGTCGAAGCCGATGTCTGCCATGGGTGATCCTCCTGGGGCGGCGCACGCCGGGGGCTCGTGGGTCGGGACCGGTCGAGCGTAGCCACGCGCCCCGGCCCGCCACCGAATCGGACCCCCGTGCGGCTGTTCGGTAGCGTGACCGCCCATGACCAAGACGATCACCACCGAGAAGGTCTTCCGCCGCCGCCAGAAGGTCGTCGCCGCGGTCGACCTGCCCGGGGTCCCGGCCGGCACGTTCGGCAAGGTGTGGTTCGTGTCCGGCGTGACCTGGGTGCGCTACCACGTCCAGTTCGACAACGGCGTCGAGCTCGCCAACGTCGACGCCAGCGAGCTGCGCGACCGCAAGCAGTTCCTGGCCGAGCAGCAGGCCGCCGAGCAGGCCCGCGTGGCCGCCGAGCGCGACGCTGAGCAGGCCCGCCGGCGCGAGGAGCTGCTCGCCCGCCTCGGCGACGGCCCCGCCAGCCACTGACCCGGCCGCCCACGACCCGGTCGCCGAGGACCACCGAGAGAGGACCGAACATGAAGCTGGGCATGCAGATCGACTACTCGGGTGGGTTCAAGGAGTCCGCCGCCCGGGTCGCCGCCTACGAGAAGGCCGGCCTCGACGTCGCCTGGGTCGCGGAGGCCTACGGCTTCGACGGGGCCACGTTCATGGGCTACCTGGCCGCCACCACCGAGCGGGTCACCATCGCCTCGGGCATCCTGCCCATCTACACCCGCACGCCCACGCTGCTGGCCATGACCGCCGCGGGCATGGACGCGCTCACCGACGGCCGGTTCATCCTCGGCCTCGGCGCGTCGGGCCCCCAGGTCATCGAGGGGTTCCACGGGGTGAAGTACGACGCCCCCCTCGGCCGCACGCGAGAGATCATCGACATCTGCCGCAAGGTCTGGACCCGTGAGCGGGTCACCTACGACGGCCGCTACTACCACCTGCCCCTTCCCCCCGAGCAGGGCACCGGCCTGGGCAAGCCGCTCAAGATCATCGCCAAGCCGGTGCGTGAGCGCATCCCCATCTGGGTCGCGTCGCTCGGCCCGAAGAACGTGGAGATGACCGCCGAGGTCGCCGAGGGCTGGCTGCCGATCTTCTTCCTGCCCGAGCGGGCGCGCGACGTGTGGGGTGCCGACCTCGACGCCGGTGCCGCCAAGCGCTCGGCCGACCTCGGGCCGCTGGAGATCGCCGCCGGAGGTCTGGTGGCCATCGGCGACGACAAGGCCGGGGTGGCCGAGATGATGCGGCCCATGGCCGCCCTCTACATCGGCGGCATGGGGGCCAAGGGCAAGAACTTCTACAACGACTTGATGTGCCGGTACGGCTTCGAGGCCGAGGCGGCGCAGATCCAGGAGCTCTACCTCGACGGCAAGAAGGACGAGGCGGCCGCGCTGGTGCCCGAGGAGTTCCTGCGCCTCGTGAACCTCTGCGGGCCGGAGGGCTTCGTCAAGGAGCGCCTCGCCGCCTTCGCCGAGGCCGGCGTCACGGTGCTCAACATCACCCCGGTGGGCGGCGACCCCCTGCGCACCATCGAGACCCTCAAGGACTGGACCGCCTGACCGCTTCCCACCCGAAGCTGGTTCCCAGCGTCTCGGAGACCGCAACGCTGGGAACCAGCTTCGGGAGGGGTCAGCGCAGGGAGGCGACGCGGTCGAGCACCGCCTCGGCCTCGGCCACGAACGCGCGCACGAGCTCACCGGCGGGCACCAGCTCGTGGATGGCCCCGACGCCCTGGCCGGCGGGCCAGAACTCCCGGTCGGGGTCGACCTCGAGGTCGGGGCCGCCGCCGAGGTGGTTGGCGCCCGTCTCCATCGACGTCAGCAGCTGGGCAGGGAACGGCTGGAGCTGCTCGGGGTGCTCCTCGAAGTGGCGGGTGTAGTCGTTGCGCACCACCCGGCACGTCTTGCCGGTGTAGGCCCGCGACACCACGGTGTCGTCCTCGGCCATGGCGAGCAGGCGCTCCTTGTAGCCGGCGGTGCCCCACGCCTCGGGGGTGGCGATGAAGCGGGTGCCCACCCAGATGCCGTCGGCGCCGAGGGTGAGCGCGGCGGCCAGGCCACGTCCGTCGACGATGCCCCCCGCCGCCACCACCGGCACCCGATCGCCCACGGCGTCGACCACCTGGGGCACCAGGGCGAGGGTGGCGACGGTGCCGGTGTGGCCCCCGGCCTCGGTGCCCTGGGCCACCACCAGGTCGCAGCCCGCCCCCACGGCGGCCACCGCGTGGCGCACCTTGCCGCACATGCTCGCCACCAGGACGTTGTTGTCGTGGCAGAGCTCCACCACGTCGCGTGGCACGCCGAGGCCGGCGACGAACACCCTTGCGCCGTGCTCGATGACCGCCGCCACCTGGGCCGGCAGGTCACCGGGGAGGGCGGTGAGCAGGTCCACGCCGAAGGGCTTGTCGGTGCGCCGGCGCACGAGCCCCATCTCCTCCACCATGCGCTCGAGGCCCATGGTGGAGGCGCCCATGCAGCCGAAGCCGCCGGCCTCGCTCACCGCGGCGACGAGCTCGTGGTAGCTCACCCCGCCCATGCCAGCGAGCATCACCGGGTGCTCGATCTCGAGGATGTCGGTCAGTCGTGTGCGCACGGCCTCAACGGTAGGCGCCGGGCTCGGTGAGCATGTCCCGGTGCCAGCGCGACGGCGTGAGCAGCAGGGCCCGGGGGTAGTCCTCGAACAGCCAGCGGGCGAAGTTGCGCCGGGTCCACGCCGTCGCCCCCGCCAGCCGCACCGCGCCCCTTGCGCCGAGCGGGTGGCGCAGGACGCCGGCCAGGCGCTCGGCGAGGCGATGGTCGACCGTGAGCTCGTGGCGCACGCGGCGCTCGTAGGTGGAGCGCACCAGCTCCGGGTCGTGCGCGGCGAGGATCGCCTCGGCGGCCCAGCGGCCCGTCGCCAGCGCCTGGCCGATGCCCTCGCCGGTCATGGGGTCGGTGGCCGCCGCGGCGTCGCCGACGAACAACGTGCGCGGTCCGGTGAGGGCCACGCGGTCGACCCGTGCCGGGATGGGCCACGCCCGGTGCGGCCCCTCGGGCCGAGCGGTGGCGCCGAGGAAGTCGCGGATGTGAGGCCGGACGAGCAGCTCCCGCCACAGCGCGCCCATGTCGGCGACCTTGTAGCTCGAGCCGCGCAGGATCCCGAAGCCCACGTTGGCCGAGCCCCCCGCGAGGGGGAACGACCACGCGTAGCCCGGCAACAGGTCGGCCTCGAACCACACGACGAGCTGTCGCGACGCGGCGTCGGAGACGTCGCTGAAGTACTGGCGGAAGGCGTGCCACTCGCCGCGGTAGGTGGGGTCGGCCAAGCCGAGGGCCCGCCGCAGCGGCGACCACATGCCGTCAGCGCCGACCGCCCAGCCGGCCCGCACCGCCCCCACCCCCTCGACCTGCACCACCACGCCGTCGGCCGTCGCCTCGGCGCCGCTCAGCGCATGGCCCTCCAGGCAGGTGGCGCCAGCGTGGCGAGCGAGGGCGACGAGGCGCTCGTCGAGGTCACGACGTCGGGCGACCGCGGCGAAGCGCCCTTCGCCGCTCGGGAGAGGGAAGCTCACCTGCCTGCCCGACGGCGAGCGCACGAGGACGGCGTCGACGTCGACCCACGACGCCACGGTGGACGGGTCGAGCCCGAGCCGCTCCAGCTCCCGCAGGGCGGCGGTGGTCAGCCCGTCACCGCAGATCTTGTCCCTCGGGAACGTCGCCTTGTCGACGACGAGCACCTCGCGGCCGGCGCGAGCGAGCGTCGTGGCCGCCGCCGCGCCCGCAGGCCCGGCGCCCACGACGACGACATCGACGCTGCGATCGGGGGACGGCACGGCCCGGCAGGCTACGGCCCCCGCCGGCGTCAGTCGTAGTCGCGCAGGCGGGCCTCGACCTTGGCCAGCAGGCGGGCCAGCTCGCTGCCACCAGCGGCGCCGGCAAGGGGCAGCGCCGTGGCCTCGCTGGCACGGAGGATGTCGTCGCTCGTCTGCACCCGCTCGTCGACCCGTCCGCCCTGCCCGGTCCAGTCGATGGGCGAGGCCCGGTGGGCCTCGGCGCTGGCTCCGACGGCGGCGCTGGACGCCGGGCCGACCCCGGCGAGCGCCGGCGTGCGGTCGGCGGTCTCGGGGCGGTCGTCGTCGACCTCGGGCTGGACAGCGTTCCCGTCGCCCGGCTCGGGGGAGAACAGGCGGGCGACGATGCTCTCGGTGGCAGCCGGTGCCTCCTCGGAGCGGATCGGTCGGGACACCGCGACCGACGGATCGGCCGGCTCGGGCACCTCGACGGGGTCGGCCTCGGCGGAGACCGGCGCGGACGGGACCTCGTGGGTGGCAGTGGCGCCCGCGCCCCCGCCGCGTGCGTCGCGGGGGCTGGTGACGGTCCAGTCACCGAACAGGTCGTCGGCCGCGGCGGCGCTGGCCAGGGCCTCCTCCTCCCACTCGGCCATGCCGGCGCGCTCCTCGCGCACGGCCACCCGACGGGCGAACAGGGCGATGATCAGCAGGCCGCACAGCACCACCAGCGAGCCGGTGAGCAGATCGGTCTCGCGGTAGACGACGACGGCTCCGGCGACCACCAGGACGGTGACGACGACGGCGACGACGATCTTCGGGATCCTGGACACGGGGTGACGACCTCCACGCGGCTGGGCCGGTTGCACCGGCTACGCCCCATGTCATCGGCGTCAAGGGCGTCGAGGTGTAGGGGGATCTCCGCGCTGGGGCCCGAAACCGGGCTTGACCTCGCCCGGCTCCAGGGGCCGCATGAGCAGGTCGGCGGCCACCCAGACCGTCTTGGAGAACGGCAGGAACACCAGCGGCATCAGGACCGCCACGGCCACCGAGGCCACGCCGATGGCGACCATCGGCGGGTCGGGCCACATGACCAGCACCCCGCCGAGGAGCACGACGAGCAACGCCCCGAAGCTGACGATGGTGTTCACCCCGATGTAGCCCGACCACGTGCCCTCGATGCGGTCGAAGCGCAGGTCGCACCGCGGGCACCTCTCGAGCATGGTGAACCACCGCCGGAACAGGTGGCCCTGGCCGCAGACGGGGCAGTGCTTGATCCAGCCGCGCAGGAACACCCGCCAGGGGTGCTCGGAGGGCACGAGGGCTCCCTTGGCCCGGGGGACGGGGCCGGTGGCGGCGGGGACGTCGGGGTCGTGGGTCATCGCCGACCGGTCAGAACGGCAGCTCGGGGTCGACGTGGGTGATGTCGATGGGTGCGTCCGGCAACCGGCCGGCGACGAGGTCGGGGAGGAACTCCCGCAGCCGGCGGGGGAGGACGGCGTCGTCGCAGCCCAGCAGGTCGTCGAGCCCCCACCACCGGTTGGCGCCGAAGGCCATGGCCTCGAAGGCCTCCAGACCGCCCGGGCGCAACGTCGTGAGGTCGATTCGGTCGGTCCAGGCCACGTGGACGTGCTCGTGCTGGTCGAACCGCCAGCCGGCGAAGGTGAACCGGGCGTGCTGGGTCCACACGCACGGGCCGATCTCGGCGTCGCGGATGCCGGTCTCCTCGTACAGCTCCCGGCGGGCGGCCTCCGAGCTCGACTCCCCGGGCTCCATGCCGCCGCCGGGGATCTCCCACCACTGGCCCTTGGAGGCGTCGGCGGGGTCGCGCGCCTGCAGCAGCAGGACGTGGCCGTGCTGGTCCAACACCACGACCCGCGCCGCGGTGCGCCGCAGCACCCAGTCGCTCATCGCCGCTCCTCCCCGGCCGTCGGCGATGCCGTCCAGGCCATCCAGCGCACGTGGGGATGGCAGAGGGCCAACACGTCGTCGGTCACCTGGCCGGCGCGCCAGCACCGGGCGCCGAGGACCGTCGGGGTGCCTTCGCCCCCGGCGCCGCCGGCGTCGCCGGTGACCGCCTCGACGGGCGCCTCGGGGACCCAGGGCGTGATCCGTGGCTCCTCGGCGGTCACGAGCACCAGGTCGCGGGTGGCGCCGAGCTCGTCGAGGGCGCCGACCAGCGCGGCGCGGCCGTCGCCGCCCAGGTAGGCCAGCGCCCAGGTGGCGATCACGACCGGCAGCACGCCGTCGGGGAGCCCGGCGACGAGGGGCGCCAGGTCGGTGACGGCATCTCCGGTGACGAGGCGCGGGGGATTCCGTCTGGCCACCTCGAGGGCGGCCGCCAGCCGTTCGGGCCGGTCGGGCACCCCGGGCCACACGCACGCCCGCAGCCACCGGCACGCCTCGTCGTCGGTCACGTCCACCGGTGCCACGTCGAGCCCGACGCGAGCGGCGATCGGGGCGGGGAGGTGGTCGAGGGGCGGGTCGGCGGGCCCGCGCAGCTCGCAGGCCAGGCGCACGGGCGATGCCGGATCACCGGCCGTGGCGGTGACCTGCCCGCCGCGGCGGTAGGTCACGGCGTACCGGTCGAGCAGGAGGTTGAGCCCGGCGCTCGGTCCCACCTCGACCAGCGCCAGCGGGCGGTCGTCGGCGGCGGCCCCACCGTCGGCCCGCACCCACGACAGGGCTGGCAGCAGGGCGGCGCTGCGGCCGACCTCGTTGGTCTGGATCGTGCGGGTGCGCATGCGCCGCAGGACCGCCGGGGCCTGCCCGTGGAGCAGCCGGCGGAACGCCGGCCAGGGGTCGGCCGCGGACCGCCCGTCGTAGATCGTGGCGAGGTCGCCGCCAGGGTCGGCGAGCACGAGGTCGTGGACCGCAGCGAGCGCCAGCACCGGGGTGCGCCCCACAGGGGCGGCGTCGAGCAGCAGCGCGAGCGACGCCTCGTCGTCGGCGATGGCGCGAGCGATGCGGTCGTAGATCGGGCAGTACCCGGCGAAGTCGTCGTCGGCCAGCGTGCGGAACCGCGCCGCCAGGGCGCTGGTGTCGGCCCGGGCCGAGGGCGGGGCTGGCACCCGGGCGACGGCGCGGCCGGCAACGGGCTCTCGGGCCGAGACCTCGGTGCCGGTCGGGTCGCTCACGACGCCCCAGGCTACCGTCGACGGGCTCGCCGGATCCCGCTGCACCTTGCACAATGGGGTGGTGCCGGTGCCCACCTCGACCCTGCTGCGCCGCGGCGCCATGCGGCGCTGCCCGGTCTGCGGCCAGGGGCGGCTGTTCCGGGCGTGGGTCCGGATGGCCCCGCGCTGCCCGAGGTGCGGGCTGGTGTTCGGCCGGGTGCCCGGCCAGTGGCTGGGTTCGTGGTTCATCAACATCTGCGTGGCCCAGACCGCGGTGGTGCTGGTGCTGCTGCTGGGCGTGAGCTTCACGTGGCCGGACCCGCCGATGCTGGCCGTGTCGGTCGGGGCCGCGGTGGCGGCGGTGGCGGTCCCGTTCGCCTTCTTCCCCTGGTCGCGCACCCTGTGGCTCGCCATCGACCTGGCCATGCGGCCGCTCGACTTCCACGACGGCGTCGCACCGGGCTTCGAGCTCGAAGCGGACCTCGATCAGCTGCGCCGGGACTCCGACGGCGGCCACGGGCGGGCTGCCTGAGCGACCGAGGGGTCCGGCGGGCCCGCAGCAGTCGGGCGAGCGGTGGGGCGGACCGCCGCGCTCGACCGCGCTCAGCCCGGCGAGGGGCCCGCTTGGCCGCTCGGTGGCGCCGCCGTGCCCACCACGACGGTGAACACCGCCCGCTGGGCCGGGGCCGGCTCCTGGTCGGTCGATCCGATGCGTTCGTAGCGCACGGTGACCGTGGTGGTGCCCTCGGCCCGCCCGGCGAAGGAGATGACCTGGACGAGCGGGCCCGGCGCGGTGGTCGCGGTGGGCGCCTCGGTCGAGGTGGTCGGCACCTCGGTGGTGGTCGTCGAGCGGCTGGCTCCGGCGAGGGTCGTGGTGGTCGGCGCAGCCTCGGGTGGCGCCGTCGTGGTGCTGGTGGCCTGCGTCGCCTGCTCGAGCGCCGCCGGGTCGTCGCGGAACTCCGAGCCGAGCGGCAGCAGGTACCGCGTGTCGACCGGCTGCACCACCCACCGCCAGCCGTGGGCCGGATCGGCCGGCAGCACGATGGCGAAGCGACGGCCGACGGGCACGGTGACCGGCACCGCCGGGTTGCTGTGCGCCGTGAACGGCAGAGCCGGCTCGACGGCGGTGACCGTGGTGGTCGAGTCGGCCGCGGGGCTCTCGTCGCCGCTGCACGCCACCAGCGCGATCGCGCCGGCGCCGACCACCGCGAGGGCGGCGAGGGCGCGGCGGGACGGAGGCGGGGCGACCATCGGCGCCGAGCGTAACGGGCACCGATCGCGGCCCGTGCCGCGCCCGGCACGGCTCGCGGCGCCGCGTTCGGCTCCTGGCGCGCCACACTGGTCGGCGTGCGAGGCACAGGCTTCCGTCTCCGGCTCTCCGCCGTCGGCCGGCTGATCAGGACCGCGGTGCTCGTCGTCGGCCTCTTGTTGTTCGTCCCGGGGGCGCTGACCGGCGACCTCGACGTCTGGTGGCGGCTGGTCTCGGCGGTGGGCGCCCTGTCGACCATCGCCGGGCTGCGGATCCTGTGGGGCTCGGTCGTCGTGGTCAGGCCCAAGGGGCTGCGCATCCAGAGGAACTGGCCGTTCCGGCGCGACGTCCCCTGGTACCGCATCCTCGCCATCGACGTGGTGCCCGGGTTCTGGCACCTCGAGGTCGAGCTGAACTCCGGCGAGCGCCTCACGTTGCCCGCGGTCGACGACCTCGAGCGGCTCTACCAGCTCATGGAGCACCACCGCCAGGCGCTCGACGCCTGAGCCCGGCCTTCGCCCGGGAGCCGGCGGCCCGGTCGGGGTACGGTTCGGTGGGTGAGGGCGGAGGAGTTCCCCGGCGTCCTGCGCGCAGCGCAGTCCGGTGACAACGACGCCCTCGGCCGGCTCTACACCGACGTCGCTCCACGGGTGCTCGGCTACCTGCGCAGCCAGGGCGTCGCCGACCACGAGGACGTGGCCGCCGAGGTGTTCGTGTCGATGGTGCGCAACCTCGCTCGCTTCTCGGGCGACGAGGACGCCTTCCGGGGGTGGGTCTTCACCATCGCCCACCGCCGCCTGGTCGACGAGCGGCGCCGCCGCGGCCGCCGGGCCGAGGAGCCGGTCGACCTGGCGAGGTTGAGCGAGCTGGACAGCGGGGGCACCTCCAGCGAGGTCGAGGCGCTGCAACGGCTGCGCACGACCGGCCTGCTGGCCGCGATCGAGGCGCTGACCCCCGACCAGCGCGCCGTGCTGTACCTGAGGGCGGTGGCCGACCTGAGCGTGCCCGACATCGCGCGCGCCGTGGGCAAGCCGGAGACGGCCGTGAAGGCCCTGCTGCGGCGCGCCTCGGCGTCGCTGGGGCGGCGCATGGCCGAGGCAGAGGGGGCATGATGGAGCCACGACGCGGCGGTGACCGCTCACCGCGAGGATTCCGGCCCTGGGTGGTATCGGTGGCGCCTCGACGAGCGATGGAACCTGACATGGGCGAGCAAGGCTCCGGCGCGGCCGTCGACGGCATCGACGGCCCCGACCGCATCGACGAGGAGCTCGGGCTCACCGAGCTCCAGGGCGCGTTCGCCGACCTGCGCACCGTGCTCGTGCGGCCCGCGGCCCCCGAGGTCGCGCTCGTGCACCTCGCCCGCATGGAGCAGGCGGCCGCCGAGGTGGCGCCGTCCGTGGTGGCGGCGCCGGCCCCGGTCGCCCACCTCCCCGTCCGCCGGTCGTGGCGGCGGCGGGTGGCGGTCGCCGTGGCCGCCCTGGGCGCGACGGCGGTCGGCACCGGCGGGCTGGGCTTCGCCGGAGCGCTGCCGGGCCCGGTGCAAGACGTCGTGGCCACCATCACCGAGCCCCTCGGGATCAGCATCCCCCACGCCACCCCGCCCGTCACCGTCCCCGCCCCCGCGTCGCCGGTCGACACCGAACCGCTGGGCCGCCCGGGCCGCACGGGCGGCGCCGGGGTCCCCGGCTCGGTGGGGCCGTCGGGCCCGTCCGACGAGCAGCCGACCGATCAGCCCGGCAGCGTGGCGCCCGCTCCGCAGGCCACGCCGCCCGGCGCCGAGGGCTCCAACCCCGACCCGGCCGCGAAGAAGCCGGCGCCGTCGGCCTCGACGCCCAGCACCTCGGGCTCCAAGCCCAGCTCGACCTCGAGTGGAGGTGCAGGGTCGACCACGCCGAGCCCCGGAACCACGCAGGGCTCCTCGAGTGGCAGCGGCACCGGCTCGACCGGCACGCCGGGCCAGACCGGTGGCACCGTGCCGAGCACCGGCACAGGCGGCACGGGCTCCAGCGGCAGCGGCACCTCGGGCACCGTCCCCGGCACGGGCACGTCCACCCCGTCGAGCGCCACCGGCTCGGCGGCCGGAGCCACCGGCTCGGCAGCCGGCCCGGTGACGGCCGTCCCAGCCAGCGCCGACGGATCGACGACGACGGCCCCGGCGGCGGGTCCGCTCGAGGTGGCCGCTGCCGCGCCGACGACGACGTCGGCCGGCACCGCCGGGGCCGTCGCCACCACACCGGCGGTGGCGGCCGCCCCCGCTCCGGCCGGCGCCTCGCTCACGCCAGTCTGAGCACCCGGCGGGCGTTCTCCCGCAGGAACTTGGGCCAGACGTCGTCCTTCAACGGCACGTCGGGTAGCTCGGCGAAGATGCGGTCGTAGCTGAGCCCGGCCGGGAAGTAGCCGGCGTACATGACCTTGTCGGCGCCGCGGCTGTTGGCGTAGTCGAGGATGACCTTGTCGTAGTGCTTCGGGGCGAAGGCCGAGGTCGAGTAGTAGAGGTTCGGCCACTTGAGCATCAGCTTCATGGCCAGCTCGGTCCAGGGCTGGGCGCCGTGGCGCATCACGAAGGTGAGCTCGGGGAAGTCGTACATGACCTCGTCGATGAGCTCGACGTGCTGGGGTGCGAACGGGATGCGGGGCCCGGGGATGCCGACGCACACGAAGATCGGCAGGTCGAGCTCCACGCACAGCGCGTAGAACGGGTACATCTTCTTGTCGTTCAGCGGCACCTTGAAGCCGGCGGGGAAGGTGCTCAGGGCGTTGAGCCCGTACTGCTCGTGCAGGCCGCGGATCTTCTCGATGCCGGGCATCACGTCGTTCGGGTCGAACTCGTAGCACGTCAGGAACCGGTCGGGATGCTGCTGCACGGCCCGCACGCAGTCCTCGCGGTCGGGGTTGAACCCCAGCATCGCCCTCTCGATGTGGTGGCGGTCGAGCTGGTCGACGAGCAGCGCCACCGGGTCGACGCTGTCGTCGAGGTCGGCCGGCACGTCCTTGAACATGTACTGCGCCGGCATCTTGTAGTCCTGGCTCTCCTCCTTCAGGTGCGGGGCCAGGAACTTGTAGACCTCCTTGCGGTTGCGGCTGGGCATGCCGACGAAGGTCTCGATGATGCCGATGTCGGTCGGGAAGGCCATCTCCGTCGCACCTCTCTGCTCGCGTGGCGGCGCGGCATCGTAGGGCACCGCCACTGGCCCGGACGCGGCGATGCCCGCCCGGAGGGGAGGGGCGGGCATCGCAGGGACACGAACCGGGCAGGGGGAACCCGGTCGTGCAGGGTGATCGGTGGCCGGGCTGTCGGCGCCGATCCCGGGGGACGGTCAGGCGGCGAAGTGCAGCTCCGAGTCGGGGACGCCGGCCTGGAGCTCGAGCACCCACGCCTCCATCTCCAGCTCGCTCGCCCGGCGGCGATACGACGTGGCGAGCACGCGGTCGAGGCCCCGAGCCTGACGCCGCAGCCGCTCGGCCCGGTGCCGCAGGTGCTCGGCCTCGGCGACCTTCGCACGGTCGACGGCGGTGCTGGACCCGGTGGTGGTGGTGGTGGTGGCGGTGGACATCGGTCGTTTCCCTCCCTGGACGTTCGAGTGCATCAACCGCCTGGGGGGTCGATGTCATCCCGGTGCGGTGAAGACATCGGCCGCAGCCGTGCCATTCCTGAGCATCTGAACGTTGCGATCACGCGAAATCCGTCAAATGGCGACCACGGAAACGCGCACAATGGAGCAAACGACCGCGCTGCGTAGCCGGCTGAGCTTTTCAGGACGCGGAGGGTGCCGCTCCCGAGGCGGGAGGGCGCTCGTAGTTGCGTCCGTAGCGGCGCCGGAACAGCAGGTGCGCCGCCACCCCCGCCGGCAACGGCAGCCAGTACGACACCACGCGGTAGGCCAGCGTGGCGAGCAGGGCGTCAGGCGAGGGCACGCCGGCCAGCACCAGCATGGCGGTGAGGCCGGCCTCGACGAAGCCGAGGCCTCCCGGCGTGATGGGGATCATGCCCAGCACGGCCGCCGCGCCGTAGGCCAGCAGCACCACGCTGAGCCGTGGCTTCACGCCCACCGCCATCAAGGCGGCGACGAGGGCGAAGTAGTCGAGCAGCCAGTTTCCCACGGCTGCGGCCAGCGCCTTCTCCCAGCGGGCACCGAGCCCGTCGACCATGAGGTCGCGCTGGCGGACGAGCCCGGCGGCGGTGGGACCGCCCGAGCGGTGCAGGCGTCGCATGACCGGCCGGGCGACGCGCTCGATGGCTCGGCCGAGCAGCGCGATGGGCTTGTCGAAGCGCACGAGGGTGAAGCCCACGGCGAAGAGCACCACGAACAGCGCCGCGCCACCCCACGCCACCCGGTCGAGGCCGCGGGGCACGGGCGCGCCGAGGATCGACAGCACCAGCGCCACCATCGGCAGCATGAACAGCACGCCGTTGGAGATGATGGCCGTGGCGGTGAGGGCAGCCCCGGCCGAGCCCTTCTCGACGCCGGACACCGACATCATGCGCCAGCCGGTGGCCGCCCCCACCGCTGCGCCCCCGGGGACGGTCTTGGAGACGGCGTTGGAGACCAGCTGGGCGGTGCCCGCCACGAACCACGACACCTGCGGCAGCGCCACACGGGTGAGGGCCCACATCGAGACGTAGGAGCCGGCCTCGAGCACCAACATGACGGCGAACCACACCACGCTGAGGCTGCGCAGGCGGGGCACGGCGCCCCACACGTCGAGCAGCTGCGGCAGCAGCCCGTAGAGGGCGACGGCGGCGATCCCGAGCACGAGGACGCGTCCGACGATGCGCAGCACCGACGGGGTCCGGCTCCCCGGCGCGACCTGCGGGTCGAGCGGGAGCGGCCCGGGATCGCCGGCGGGGCTCAGCCGAAGACGCCCTTGTCTCGGAGCTCGGCGATCCGGGCGTCGTCGTAGCCGGCGATGCCGCGCAGCACCTCCTCGGTGTGCTGGCCGGTCTCGGGAGCGTGCCCCGGCTCGGGCAGCTCGGCGCCCACGACCTTGATCGGTGAGGGCAGCATGTCGGCGCCGTGGGTCTGCCAGGGCAGCCACGGGAACCGGTCCTGGAACTGCGGGTCGTCGGCGAGGGTCTTGGGCGTGTTCACCGGGGCGAGCAGCGCATCGTTCTCGATCGCCCAGTCCATCCACTCCTTGGTCGTCTTCGTCGCGAAGATGTCGCGCAGCTCGCGCTGCAGCTCCCGGTTGCCACGGGCGTGGTCGGCGTACTTCGACCCCGGCCACCGCTCGAACAGCTCCGGGCGCCCGATCGAGTCGCAGAACTTCTTCCAGAACGCCTGCTCCGACGCCATGAACAGCACGTGGCCGTCGGCGCTGTCGTACATCTGGTAGCGGACGCCCTCCTTCATGCCGGCGGTGCCGGGGGCGCGCCGCTCGTAGCCGTCGGCCTTGTTGCCGGTCACCACGTCCTCCGGCCGCTCGTAGGCACGCCACGTCTCGCTGCGCAGCCAGTCGGTGGCGGCGGCGGCGTCGCTCTGGGCGATCTCCATCTGGCAGCCCTCGCCGGTGGCGCGGGCCTGGATGATGCCGGCGAGGATGCCCATGGCGCCCATGACCGGAGCGGCGTTGATGCCCACCGAGACGTGCTCGGGGATGTAGCAGAAGCCCTCCTCGTCGTAGGCGGGGGGCACGATGCCGGCCCACGTGTCGTAGGCGATGCCATGGCTGGGCAGGTCCTTGTAGGGGCCGGTCATGCCGTAGCCGGAGATCGTCATGAACACGATCTTGGGGTTGATGGCCTTGAGGTCCTCGTAGCCGAGCCCGCGCCGGGCGAGCGCACCGGGGCGCATGGCCTCCACGACCGCGTCGGCGTTGCGCACCAGGTCCTTGAAGGCCTCGACGCCCTCGTCGGTGCGGAGATCGAGCACGACGCCCTTCTTCCCCCGGTTGGCGTGGAGGAACAGCAGCGAGTTGCCCTCGACGATCGGCCAGGTCATCTCGCGGCCGTAGTCGCCCTGGGGCGGCTCGACCTTGATCACCTCGGCACCGAGGTCGACGAGGTTCTGGGTGATGGCCGCAGGACCGAGCATCGAGGCCTCGATGATGCGGACACCCTGGAGGGGGGCGATGGTCGTCATGGGCTCCAATCTCTCACGACGGCACTGCGGCCGGCACCACCGGAGCCACCTTCGCACCGGCAGCGGACGTGAGGCATGATGGCGGCTTCACGGCCGTCGGCCGGTACGAGAAGGGGACCCGAGATGCGAGTTGTCGTCGACTACGACCTGTGCGAGAGCAACGCCGTGTGCATGGGCATCGCTCCCGAGATCTTCGAGGTGCGCGACGACGACTTCCTCTACGTCCTCGACGAGCACCCGCCGGAGTCCATGCGCGCCAAGGTCGAGGAGGCCGTGCAGCGCTGCCCGAAGCAGGCCATCTCGATCGCCGAGGACTGATCCGGCCGGCACGCTCGAGCTCCTGCGCGCCGCCATCGGTCATCCGTGGATCGTTCCCACACCACCCTCGTCGTCGGCGCGTCCCTCGCCGGGATGCACGCGGCGCGCACCTTGCGCAACGGCGGCCACACCGGACGGATCGTCGTGCTCGACGCCGACCGCCACACGCCCTACGACAAACCGCCGCTGTCCAAGCAGGTGCTCGCCCAGGGCTGGGGGCCCGAGCGGCTCACGTTGCCCGCCGTCGACGAAGAGCTCGACCTCGACCTGCGGCTGAGCACCCGCGCCGTGGGCCTCGACCTCGACGAGCGCACCGTGTCGGTCGAGGCGCTCGCCGGGCCCGAACGGTTCGAGTTCGACACCCTGGTGCTGGCCACCGGCGCAGCCGCGCGCCGGCTGCCGGGCACCGACGACGTCGACGGCGTGCACGTGGTGCGCACCCTCGACGACGCGCTCGGCCTGCGGGCCGAGCTCGAGGCGCGGCCCGGTCGGGTGGTCGTGGTGGGCGCCGGCTTCATCGGCGCCGAGGTGGCCGCCTCGTGCCGCGCCCTCGGGCTCGAGGTGACGGTCGTCGAGGCCCTGCCGGTTCCCCTCGAGCGGGTGCTGGGCGCCGAGATGGGTGCGGTCTGCGGTCGGCTCCACGTCGAGCACGGCGTCGATCTCCGGCTCGGCACGGGTGTCGACCACTTCGACACGGTGCCGGGCGAGGGTGGTCGGCGTCGGGTGGTGGGCGTCGCCCTCACCGACGGCACGGTCGTGCCGGCCGAGGTCGTGGTCGTGGGCATCGGGGTGTCGGTCACCACGAGCTGGCTCGAGGGCTCCGGCCTCACCCTCGACGACGGCGTGGTGTGCGACGAGACGCTCCTGGCCGCGCCCGGCGTGGTCGCGGCCGGCGACGTGGCCCGCTACCCGAGCGCCCGGTTCGGCCAGTCGCTGCGCGTCGAGCACTGGGAGCACGCCGTGCAGGGAGGCGAGGCCGCCGGGCGGCGCCTGCTGGCCGACCTGCGCGGCGACGAGCCGCAGCGCTTCGACCCGGTGCCGTGGTTCTGGAGCGACCAGTACGACCGCAAGCTGCAGCTGGCCGGCCGCCCCGCGCCCACCGACCACGTCGAGGTGGTGCACGGCAGCACCGAGGAGTTCCGCTTCGTCGCCCTCTACGGGCGCGAGGGCCGCCTGGTGGGCGTCCTCGGCATGAACCGGCCGCGCCATGTCATCCAGCTGCGGGCGCTGCTCGACGACGGCGCCTCGTTCGACGAGGCGTGCGCACGGGCGGCCACCCTCTGATGAGCGTCCCCCCGGAGCAGGAGTTGGTCGACGCCCTCGACGAGGAGGGCAACGTCATCGGCACCGTCAGCCGGGCCGAGATGCGCCAGGGGAACCTGTGGCACCGGTCGGTGTTCATCGTCGTGGTCAACGACGCCGACGAGATCCTCGTGCACCGGCGGGCATCCTGGAAGGACGTCTGGCCCGACCGCTGGGACATCGCCGTGGGCGGTGTCGTCACCGCCGGGGAGGCATGGGAGCTGGCCGCGGCGCGCGAGCTCGCCGAGGAGATCGGCGTGTCGGTCGAGCTCGGCTACCTGGGGGAGGGCATCTACGCCGACGACGACGTGCGCGAGGTCGCCCGCGTCTACCACGCGCGCTCCGACGGGCCGTTCAGCTTCGACGACGGTGAGATCACCGAGGCGGCCTGGGTGCCGATGGCCCAGCTGCGCGACTGGTTGGCCACCCGGCCCGTCTGCCCCGACAGCATCGCGCTGGTGCTCCCGCGCCTCGACGCGCCGTAGCCGGTGAACGCCACCGCGTTCTTGCTGCTCGCGCTGGCCGCGGTGGTGGCCGTGGCCGACTGGTTGGCCGTCGCCGGTGGCCATCGCCGAGCCGAGTACCTGTTCAAGCCGCTCACCATGGTGGCGCTGGTCGCCGTGGCGCTCGAGCTCGACCCCACGAGCGACGCCGCCAGGGGAGCGCTGGTGGTCGGCTTGGTCCTGTCGCTGGTCGGTGACGTGCTGCTCATGGTGCCGGCCGACCTGTTCGTGGCCGGCCTGGCCGCCTTCCTGGGCGCGCACGTCGCCTACGTCGTCGCCCTCTGGCTGCTCGGTGTCGGGGCCGGCGGGCTCGTGGTCGGGCTGGCCGTCGTGGCCGTCGCCACGGCGGTGCTGGGCCGGCGCATCGTGGCGGGCGCCCGCCGGAGCGACCCCGCCCTGGCCGTGCCGGTGGCCGCCTACGTCGCGGTCATCTCGGCGATGGTGGTGAGCGCCTTCGGCGTCGCCTCGGTGTGGGCGGTCGGCGGGGCGCTGCTGTTCTACGCCAGCGACGCCCTGCTCGGCTGGACCCGCTTCGTGCGCGACCTGCGGCGGGGCCGGCTGCTGGTGATGATCACCTACCACCTCGGCCAGGCCGGCCTGGTGCTGGCGCTGCTGTCCTGATCGGACCTCTGGCGGCGCGGACGGGACGTCGGACCCCGTTCGGGGTGAGCGGCCGGCCATAGGCTCCGACCATGGTCTGGTGGGTGGTCCTGGCGCTCGTGGTCGTCGTGCTCGCCGCGGTGGCGCTGTACGACGTGGTGCAGAAGAGGCACTCCATCCTGCGCAACTTCCCGCTCGTCGGGCACCTCCGCTTCATCCTCGAGGCGATCGGGCCCGAGCTGCGCCAGTACATCGTCACCGACAACGACGAGGAGCGGCCCTTCAGCCGTGACCAGCGCCGTTGGGTCTACACGTCGGCCAAGGGGGAGAACACCTACTTCGGCTTCGGCACCGACAACGACCTCGAGCACGCCCGCAACTACACGATCGTCAAGCAGGTGACCTTCCCCGTGGCGGGCCCGCCGGACGAGCCGATGCACCCCGACCCCGCCCGGCCCCTCCCGTGCGCCAAGGTGCTCGGGGGCTCCCGGGGACGAGCCCGCGCCTTTCGGCCCGACTCGGTGGTGAACGTGTCGGCCATGAGCTTCGGGTCGCTGAGCGGGCGGGCCATCGAGGCGCTGAACAAGGGCTGCGCCATGGCCGGCGCGCTGCACACGACCGGTGAGGGCGGCATCTCGCCGTACCACCGCAACGGCGGCGAGCTGATCTGGCAGGTCGGCACCGGGTACTTCGGGTGCCGCAACCCCGACGGCAGCTTCAGCCTCGACCGGCTGGTGTCGGGGGTGCAGACGGCCCCGGTGCGGGCCGTGGAGATCAAGCTCAGCCAGGGCGCCAAGCCGGGGCTCGGCGGCATGCTGCCGGGTGCGAAGGTCACCCCGGAGATCGCCGCCATCCGGGGCATCCCGGTCGGCGTCGACTGCAAGAGCCCGGCGGGCCACACCGCCTTCCACGACATCGACGGCATGCTCGAGCTGATCGAGCGCATCGCCGACGCCACCGGCCTGCCGGTGGGCATCAAGTCCGCGGTCGGCGAGCGCGGCTTCTGGGACGACCTCACCCGCCGGATGGCGGTCACCGGCACCGGTCCCGACTTCGTCACCATCGACGGGGGAGAGGGCGGCACGGGTGCGGCGCCGCTCAGCTTCAGCGACCACGTGTCGCTGCCGTTCCGCTGGGGCTTCACCCGCGTGTACCGGCTGTTCGCCGAGCGGGGCCTGGCGGACGGCACGGTCTTCGTGGGCTCGGGCAAGCTGGGCCTGCCCGAGACGGCGCTGGCCGCCATGGCGCTGGGCTGCGACATGGTGAACGTGGGGCGCACCGCCATGTTCGCCATCGGCTGCATCCAGGCCCAGCGCTGCCACACCGACCGGTGCCCGACCGGCGTCGCCACCCAGAACCGGCGTCTCGAGCGGGGCCTCGACCCGGCCTCGAAGTCGGTGCGCTGCGCGTACTACCTCGCCTCCCTGCGCTTCGAGCTGCTGCGCCTCTCGCGGGCGTGCGGTGTGGAGCACCCCGGCCTGGTCAGCGCCGACCAGCTCGAGGTGCTCGAGGAGCGGTGGCGGGCGACGAGCCTGCAGGAGGTGGTCGGCTACGAGCGCGGCTGGGGCCGTCCGTCGCCCGAGGACCGCGAGACCGTGGTGCGGATCATGACCGGCACGTGAACGGCTGACGAACCGGGCTCGGCCATCGGGGTAGGGATGAGGGGCTGGCGGACCGACGGACTAGAAAGGCGCGCATGCCCACCGGTGCCCCGAACAGGATCGTGGTGGCCGCCGTCACACCATCGGTGGACGGTGGCCGGTACCCGGTCAAGCGTGTGGTCGGCGAACCGGTCGACGCCTCGGCCACGGTGTTCGCCGACGGCCACGACGAGCTGTGGGTCGTGCTCTCCCACCAGCCCCCGGACGAGAAGGGCTGGGTCGACGTGCCCATGCGGGCCACCAACCCGGGCCTCGACCGGTGGGGCGGCCGGTTCACGCCCCGGGTTCGCGGCATCCACCGGTTCAAGGTCGTGGCGTGGGTCGACCACTTCTCGTCGCTGGCCCACGGCACGGCGCGCAAGCTGGCCGCCGGCCAGGACGTGCGCTCCGAGCTGTTGCAGGCCGCGACGATGCTGGAGACGCTCGCCACGTCCGGTCCGCGGCGCGAGGCGGAGCTGTTGACGGCGGCCGCCTCGCGCCTGCGCGCCGGTGACCCGACCGACCTCGACGATCCCGGTGCGCCCGACCGCCCGTCGGCCACCGAGCTCTACCGGCGGCGCCTGCGCCGGGCCGACGCCGCCAGCAGCCGGGTGGTCGAGGTCCTGGTCGAGCGCGAGCGGGCCGCGTTCAGCGCGTGGTACGAGCTGTTCCCCCGATCGACGGTGACGGGGGGAGGGGTGCGGTCCTCGACCCCGGCCACGACGGGCACCTTGCGCGGGGTGATCGACCGGCTCGACTACGTCGGCGACCTCGGCTTCGACATCGTGTACCTGCCGCCCATCCACCCCATCGGCCGCTCGTTCCGCAAGGGCCCCAACAACGCCACGCAGGCCGGCCCCGACGACCCCGGCAGCCCGTGGGCCATCGGCGGGCCCGAGGGCGGCCACACCGCGGTGCACCCCCAGCTGGGCACCGTCGACGACGTGAAGGCCCTCGCCGTCGCCGCCCAGGAGAACGGCATCGAGCTGGCCCTCGACCTGGCGTTCCAGTGCTCCCCCGACCATCCCTGGGTCACCGAGCACCCCGAGTGGTTCCGCCACCGGCCCGACGGCAGCATCCAGTACGCCGAGAACCCACCCAAGAAGTACCAGGACATCTACCCGCTCGACTTCGAGACCTCGGCGTGGCACGAGCTGTGGGAGGCCCTGCTCGACGTCGTCGAGTTCTGGATGGACGCAGGCGTCACCGTCTTCCGCGTCGACAACCCCCACACCAAGCCCTTCGCCTTCTGGGAGTGGCTGATCGAGCGGGTGCACCGACGCGACCCCGACGTCATCTTCCTCTCGGAGGCTTTCACCCGGCCCGAGGTGATGCACCAGCTCGCCCGGTGCGGCTTCACGCAGTCCTACACCTACTTCACGTGGCGGGTGTCCAAGCCCGAGCTGGTCGAGTACGCCCTCGAGGTGTCCACGTCGCCCAGCGCCGACGAGTTCCGACCCAGCTTCTGGCCCACGACCCCCGACATCCTCCCGTGGCACCTGCAGGACGCACCGCTCGAGGCGTTCGCCGTGCGGCACCTGCTGGCCGCCACCCTCTCGGCCAGTTACGGCGTCTACGGCCCCGGGTTCGAGCTCGGCGACAACCGCCCGGCGGGCAACGGCAAGGAGGAGTTCGCCGACTCCGAGAAGTACGAGGTCCGCCACTGGGACCTGACCGGGCCCTCGCTGCGCGACCAGATCAGCCGGGTGAACCGCATCCGCAACGAGCAGCTGGCGTTGCACACGACCCGCACCCTCCACGTGCACGACGCCCCCAACGACCAGCTGCTCGTCTACTCCAAGACCACCCACGACGGCCCCGACCCCGACCCGGCCGCACCGCACCGCAACCCGGTGCTGTGCGTGGTGAACCTCGATCCCCGGTCGGCGCAGGCGGCGCTGCTCGACCTCGACCTCGTGGCCCTGGGCGTCGACCCGTCACGGCCCTACCAGGTCCACGACCTGCTGAGCGATCAGCACTACACCTGGCAGGGACACCATCCCTACGTCGAGTTGCACCCCTCCGAGCAACCCGGCCACGTCCTGCGGGTGAGCCAGCTGCCCGAGGCGCTCCTTCCCCACGACGGCCTCGCCTGAGCGGGCCCGTCCCGACCGCCCCCGGACCTCCCATGATCGACGACCAGGCCGACCGTCCCGACTGGTACAAGGACGCCGTCATCTACGAGCTGCACGTGAGGGCGTTCGGCGACTCCGACGGCGACGGCATCGGCGACTTCGACGGCCTGACGGCCAAGCTCGACTACCTCCAGCAGCTCGGCGTCACCGCGCTGTGGCTGCTGCCGTTCTACCCGTCGCCCTTGCGCGACGACGGCTACGACATCGCCGACTACGGCGACGTCAACCCGAGCTACGGCGACCTCAAGGCCTTCAAGCGCTTCCTCAAGGAGGCCCACCGCCGAGGTCTGCGGGTGATCACGGAGCTGGTGCTCAACCACACGTCCGACCAGCACCCCTGGTTCCAACGGGCGCGCCGGTCGAAGCCGGGCAGCCGCTGGCGGGACTTCTACGTCTGGAGCGACACCCCCGACCGGTACCCGGGCGTGCGGGTGATCTTCGAGGACTACGAGACCTCCAACTGGACCTGGGACCCGGTCGCCGGGGCGTACTACTGGCACCGGTTCTTCTCCCACCAGCCCGACCTCAACTTCGACAACCCCGAGGTGCGCGCCACCATGCTGCGCGTCGTCGACCGCTGGCTGGAGATGGGCGTCGACGGGGTCCGCCTCGACGCGGTGCCGTACCTGTTCGAGCGCGACGGCACGAACTGCGAGAACCTGCCCGAGACCCACGCCTTCCTCAAGGAGCTGCGGTCCCACGTCGACGCGCACTTCCCGAACCGCATGCTGCTCGCCGAGGCGAACCAGTGGCCCGAGGACGCCGTCGCCTACTTCGGTGACGGCGACGAGTGCCACACGGCGTTCCACTTCCCGCTCATGCCGCGGCTGTTCATGGCGTTGCGGATGGAGGACCGCTTCCCGGTCATCGACATCCTCCAGCAGACCCCGGAGATCCCCGACTCGGCGCAGTGGGCGATCTTCCTGCGCAACCACGACGAGCTGACCCTCGAGATGGTCACCGACGAAGAGCGCGACTACATGTACCGCGCCTACGCCGCCGACCCGCAGATGCGGGTGAACGTGGGCATCCGCCGGCGGCTGGCGCCGCTGCTGCAGAACGACCGGCGCAAGATCGAGCTGATGAACGGCCTGCTGTTCGCCCTGCCGGGCGCGCCGGTCATCTACTACGGCGACGAGCTCGGGATGGGCGACAACGTCTACCTCGGCGACCGCGACGCGGTGCGCACGCCGATGCAGTGGAGCCCCGACCGCAACGCCGGCTTCTCCGACGCCAACCCCCAGCGCCTCTACCTGCCGGTCATCATCGACCCCGAGTACCACTACGAGACGGTCAACGTCGAGGCCCAGGACCAGAACCCCAACTCGTTGCTGTGGTGGATGCGGCGGCTCATCGCCCTGCGGGCCCAGCACACCGTCTTCGGGCGGGGCGACATCGAGTTCCTGTACCCCGAGAACGCCAAGGTGCTGGCCTTCCTGCGCCGCGACGAGGAGCGCACGGTGCTGGTGGTGGCCAACCTGTCGCGCTTCGCCACCGCCGTCACCCTCGACCTGCACGAGTACCGCGGCCAGGTGCCCGTCGAGCTGTTCGGCGCCACCGAGTTCGCCCCGGTCCACGAGGGCCCCTACCAGCTCACGCTCGGGCCCTACGGCTTCTACTGGTTCTCGCTCGAGTCGCAGCGGGCCGACACCGGGCCCCTGGCCCCCGGCGGCAGCGACCTGCCCGTCCTCACCGTCACCAGCGACTGGCGGACGCTGATGCGCGGGCGGTCCCGGGCGCAGCTCGAGCGGGCGCTGCCCCAGTTCCTGGCGCGGAACCGGTGGTACGCGGGCAAGGCTCGCACCATCCGCTCCATCGAGACCCTCGACGTGGTGCCGGTGTCGACCACCCGCAGCCGGGCCCAGGCCTTCGTGATGCTGGCCCACGTGGAGTACACCGACGGCGAGCCGGAGACCTACGTGCTGCCGCTGGCCGTCGCCCACACCGCCCGGGCCGACCAGCTGCTCGCCGACCACCCCAACTGCGGGGTGGCGTGGGTCGAGAGCCGCTCCGGCGGCGAGCGGCTGTTCCTCCACGACGCCGTCGTCGACCCGTCGTTCCTCGAGGGCACGCTCGACGCGGTGCGTCGCCGGCGCAACTTCAGCTCCCTCGGCAACGCGGAGCTGCGCACCTCCACCACGCCGTGGTTCCGCCGCACCCTCAACGGGGTCAAGGCCGACGAGATGGGCGTGCAGCTGTTCGCGGCCGAGCAGTCGAACAGCTCGGCGGTGTTCGGCAACCGGGCCGTGATGAAGATGTTCCGGCGGGCCCAGGAGGGCGTGAACCCGGACCTCGAGATCGGCCGGTACCTCACGACCGCCGGCTTCCCTCACACCGCGCCGCTGCTCGGCGCCCTCGAGTACCAGCGGGGGGTGCGCAGCGAGCCGCGCACCATCGGTGTGCTGTACGCCTACGTCCCCAACGAGGGTGACGCCTGGCACTACACCCAGGACCAGCTCAGCCTGTTCTACGAGTCGGCCCTGCGCACCATCCCCGCCGAGCTGGCCGAGCTGCCCGCCTGGCCCACCGATCTCGCCGGCACCGTCGACCTGCCCGACGAGGTGGCCGACGCCATCGGCCCCTACCTCGACTCGGCCGAGCTGCTGGGGCGGCGCACCGCCGAGCTGCACCGGGCCCTCTCCCGCTCCGACGACGAGGCCTTCGCGCCCGAGCCGTTCACGACCCTCTACCAGCGCTCGGTCTACCAGTCGATGCGCTCGCAGGTGCGACCGACGATCTCGCTGGTGCGGCGCACGCTGGCCCGCCTCGACGGTGAGACCCGGGAGCTCGGCGAGGCGCTGCTCGAGCGGGAACCGGAGATCATCGAGCGCTTCTCCGCCGTGCGCAGCCATCGCATCGACGTGAGCCGCATCCGGGTCCACGGCGACTACCACCTCGGCCAGGTGCTCCACGCCGGGCGCGAGTTCGTCATCATCGACTTCGAGGGGGAGCCTTCGCGGTCGCCCACCGAGCGGCGCATCAAGCGCTCGGCCGTCACCGACGTGGCGGGCATGATCCGCTCGTTCCAGTACGCGGTGGCCGCCGGGCTGCGCACGATGGAGGACCGGGGCATGGTGCGCCCCGAGCAGCGCGACGACCTGGCCCGCCGCGGCCGCGTGTGGGAGCACTGGGTCACCTGGCAGTTCCTGCGCGGCTACCTCGACGAGGCAGGCGACGCCCCGTTCGTGCCCCACGACCCCGACGACCTCCAGGTGCTGCTGGTCGCCTACACCCTCGACAAGGCCCTCTACGAGGTGCGCTACGAGCTGAACAACCGGCCCACGTGGGCCGACATCCCGCTGCGCGGCGTGCAGCAGCTGCTCGACGTCGAGGTGGGCGGGTCGACGTGACCGAGCACCGCGGTCCCGGCGAGCTCGGCGAGCTCGGCCACCTCGCCGGGCAGCTCGGCGCGCAGAGCTGGTACTGGGACACGAGGGGCAACCGGCGGGAGGCGTCGCCCGAGGCGCTGGTGGCGGTGCTGCGGTCGCTCGGCGCGCCGGTGGAGTCGCCCGACGACCTCGGTGAGCTGCGCCGCTTCGTCGCGGCCGACCGCGCCCGACCGGTCGAGCCGGTGGTGGTCGGCCACGTCGGGGAACCGGTCGAGCTGGAGCTGCGGGTCCCGACGGTCGGGACGCCGGATCGCGTCGTCGTGCACCTCCGCACCGAGGAGGGGCAGGAGCTGCGGTTCGAGGCGCCGGTGGGGGACCTGCCCGAGACCGACCGGCGGGTCACCGACGGGCGCGAGCACGCCGTGCGCCGCCTGCGCCTCGACGTCGGGCGCGAGGTCGGGGTCGGCTACCACTCCATGACCGTCGAGCTGGGCGGGGGCCTGCACCCGAGCACGCTCGTCACCGCGCCCCGACGGGTGCCCGAGCCGGCCCCGGACGAGCGGACCTGGGGTGTCTTCGCCGCCCTCTACGGCTGCCGGCCCGACGACACCGCCGGGCCCGCCGGTCCCGACGTGTCGGACCTGGTCCGCATCGGCGGCTGGATCGAGGGCCTCGGCGGGCGGGTGGTGGCCACCCTGCCCCTCCTCGCCACCTACCTGTCCGAGCCGTTCGACCCGAGCCCCTACGCGCCGGTGAGCCAGCGCTACTGGAACGAGCTGTACCTCGACGTCGCGTCGACGCCGGAGCTCGCCGCCAGCGAACGGGCCCGGGCCCTGCTCGACGACCCCGCCACCCGGCGGGCGGCCGAGGAGCTGCGCACCGCCGACCGATTCGACCACCGGGCCCGCTACGCGCTCCTGCGGCCGGTGCTCGACGAGCTGGCCGCCACCTGCGTCGCCGCGCCCGCGAGCACCCGCCAGCCCTTCGACGAGTGGGTCGCCGCCCACCCCGACGCCACCCGCTACGCCGCGTTCCGGGGTGCCACCGACGCCACCGGCACCGGCTGGCACGCGTGGAGCGAGAGGCCGGGCAACCTGCCCCCCGGGACGGCCGACAGCGTCGAGGCCCGCACCCACCTGTGGGCGCAGTGGACCATGGCCCGCCAGCTGTCCGAGGTGGCCGCCGGGCTCGAGGCTCGCGACCTGCGGCTGTACCTCGACCTCCCCGTCGGCACCCACGGCGACGGCTACGACACGTGGGCCGACCACGACCTGTTCGCGTGGGGGTGTGGCGTGGGGGCGCCGCCCGACGACTTCTTCAGCGCCGGCCAGAACTGGGGCTTCCCTCCGGTGAGCCCCCTCGTGTCGCGAGCCCAGGGCCACGCCCACCTGGTGGCCTCGCTGCGCCACCACCTCAGCGCGGCCGGCGTGCTGCGGCTCGACCACGTGATGGGGTTCCACCGCCTCTACTGGGTGCCCGACGGCATGGCCGCCACCGAGGGCGTCTACCTGCGCTACCCCGCCGACGAGATGTTCGCCGTGCTCGCCGTGGAGGCCAGCCGCCGGGGTGCCCGCATCGTGGGGGAGGACCTCGGCACGGTGCCCGACGAGGTCCGCCACGCCCTCGACCGCTACGGCATCCTCGGCATGTACGTCAGCCAGTTCCGCCTGCCCGAGGGGCCGGGTCGGCCGCTGCCGCGGCCCGACCGGCGGCAGGTCGCGAGCCTCGACACCCACGACACGCCGACGTTCGCGGCCTGGTGGCGCTCCGACGACATCGCCCTGCGCCGCCAGCTCGGCCTGCTCGACGACGACCAGGCCGAGGCCGACCGGGACCGGCGCGGCGCCGACCGGGCGGCCGTCGAGCAGGCCTTGCGCGACGCCGGGCTGCTGCACGGCGCGGCCGACGAGCGCTCGGTGCTCGCCGCCCTGGTGCAGCTGCTCGGCTCCAGCGAGGCCGCCACGGTGCTGGTCGCGGTCGACGACCTGGTGCTGGAGACCGACCCGCAGAACGTGCCGGGGACGGGTCCCGACCGCCCGAACTGGGTACGCAAGCTGCCGTGCACCCTCCCGGAGCTGTTCGCCGACCCCACGACCGAGGAGCTGCTGCGCGCACTGCAGGGCTCACGACTGGGCGCCCACGCGCGGGCGTCGGAGGAGCCACGATGATGCTCAGCCCGAACGACCTGTGGTTGTTCAACGAAGGCGCGCACACCCGCCTCTACCAGCACCTCGGTGCCCACCTCGGGGCCGACGACGCCGGCCGGGAGGGCTGCCGGTTCGGGGTCTGGGCGCCCAACGCCCGCGAGGTCTCGGTCATCGGCGACTTCAACGGCTGGCGCGGCGGCGAGGCGCTGCTCGAGGCGCAGGGCGAGTCGGGCATCTGGACGGGCTTCGTGCCCGGCGTGGGCCAGGGCGACTGCTACAAGTACCGGATCGAGTCGCGGGCCAACGGCTACCGCGTCGACAAGGCCGACCCGCTGGCGTTCCTCGCCGAGATGCCGCCCCGCACCGCCTCGGTGGTGTGGTCCCTCGACGGCTACGACTGGCAGGACGGCGAGTGGATGGCCGAGCGGGGCCGGCGCAACCGCCTCGACGCCCCCGTCGCCATCTACGAGCTGCACATGGGGTCGTGGCGGCACGCACCGAACGAGCTGCGATCGCTGAACTACCGGGAGCTGGCCCCGGTGCTGGCCGAGTACGTGGTCGAGCAGGGCTTCACCCACGTGGAGCTGCTGCCCCTCATGGAGCACCCGTTCTACGGGTCGTGGGGCTACCAGACCACCGGCTACTTCGCCCCCACCTCCCGGTTCGGCACGCCGCAGGACCTCATGTTCCTGATCGACACGCTGCACCAGGCGGGCGTGGGGGTCATCCTCGACTGGGTCCCGTCGCACTTCCCGACCGACGAGCACGGGCTCAGCTTCTTCGACGGGACCCACCTCTACGAGCACGCCGACCCGCGCAAGGGGCACCACCCCGACTGGAACAGCGCCATCTTCAACTACGACCGCTACGAGGTGCGCAGCTTCCTGCTCTCGAGCGCCCACTTCTGGCTCGATCGCTACCACGTCGACGGCCTGCGCGTCGACGCCGTGGCGTCGATGCTCTACCTCGACTACTCCCGCAAGGCGGGGGAGTGGATCCCCAACGAGCACGGTGGCAACGAGAACCTCGGCGCCCTGCGCTTCTTGAAGAAGCTCAACGAGTCCGTGTACGCGGACTTCCCCGACGTGCAGACCATCGCCGAGGAGTCGACCGCCTGGCCCATGGTGTCCCGCCCCACCGAGTACGGCGGCCTGGGCTTCGGCATGAAGTGGGACATGGGCTGGATGCACGACACCCTGCGCTACCTCGAGCGCGAGCCGGTGCACCGGCGCTACCACCAGGGTGAGCTGACCTTCCGGATGGTCTACGCCTTCACCGAGAACTTCTGCCTGCCGCTCAGCCACGACGAGGTCGTCCACGGCAAGGGCTCCCTGCTGGGCAAGATGCCGGGCGACCACTGGCAGAAGATGGCCAACCTCCGGGCGCTGTACGGCTACCAGTACGGCCAGCCCGGCAAGAAGCTGCTGTTCATGGGTGCGGAGCTGGCCCAGCCGACCGAGTGGGACCACGACGGCTCGCTCCCATGGTGGCTGCTCGACCGCCCCGACCACCGGGGCATGCAGGCGTGGGTCCGCCACCTCAACCACCTCCACCGCACCGAGGCGGCCCTCCACGAGCGCGACTTCACCCCCGACGGCTTCGCCTGGGTCGACGCCTCCGACGCCGGTGCCAGCGTGCTGTCGTGGCTGCGCCACCCGGCACGCGACGACAAGGGCCGTCCCATCGACCCGGCGGGCCGGGAGGTGCTGGTGGTGTGCAACTTCACCCCCGTGCCGCGCACCGGCTACCACGTCGGGGTGCCCCGCGGCGGGCGCTGGGAGGAGCTGGCCAACTCGGACGCCGCCGAGTACGGCGGCTCGGGCGTCGGCAACGAGGGCGGCGTCGACGCGGTCGACGTGGCCACCCACGGCCACCCGTGGTCGCTGCCGCTCGCGCTGCCACCGCTGGGTGTGCTGTTCCTGGCCTCGGCACCCGGGTAGCCTGTCGCCCGATGGCCGGGACCCTCGAGCGAGCGCGCGCTGCCGTCGCCGCCTCGCCAGAGCTCCGGCTCTGGGCGGAGCGGGGGCGGACGTTGCTGTACGGACCTCCCCACGACGCGCCCCTGCGCCACTCGGAGCTCTCCCCGTGGCGGCCGCCCGCCGCGCCCCAGAAGCGGGTCTGGCAGACCGTGCTCGCCACCCTCTCGGGGATGCTCGGCGGGCTGATCATCGCCGCCTCGGCGCCCGTGTGGCGCCTGGCGCCCGAGTCGTGGCGCCTCACCCTCCCCGGCGTGCCCCACCCCGGCACCACCCTGCAGTCCACGATCCTGTTCCTGCTCGGCCTGGTGCTGCTCGCCGCCGGTTGGCTGGGGCTGGTGCACCGCTCCGGGCGCGAGGGCAGCACCAAGAAGCGCCTGGTCATGGTCAGCGTGGTGATCGCCATCTGGGCCGTGCCGGTGTCGCTCGGGCCGCCGCTGCTGTCGAACGACGTCTACAGCTACGCCGCCCAGGGCGAGATGGCCAGCCGCGGGGTCGACCCCAGCTCCATCGGCCCCGTCGGCATCGGCACCGGGCCCCTGGGCGGCGCCGGCCGCAACGACTGGGTCACCATGGCCGACCCGGTGTGGCGCGCCTCGCCGGCGCCCTACGGCCCGGTGGCGGTCGTCACCAGCCGCGCCGTGGTCGAGGTCGCCGGCCACGACCCGGCCACCTCGGTCTGGGTCTACCGCCTGGTCGTCATCAGCGGGGCCGTGATGGCCGGGGCCGGCATCGTGCTGATCGCCTCGCGCAGCCGGGTGAACCCCGCCGTCGCGCTGGCGCTGGGCCTCGGCAACCCCATCGTGATCCTCCACGTCATCGGTGGCGTCCACAACGACGCCCTGATGTTCGGCCTGCTCGCCCTCGGCCTCGCCGCCGCCCAGCGCGACCGCAAGAAGACCGGGCTCGCCCTGTTGGCCGCCGCCACCGCCGTGAAGCTGCCGGCCGCCGTGGGGCTGGTGTACCTCGGCTGGACCTGGCCCGGGCAGCTCGCCACCTTCCGCAAGCGCATCGTCACCACCACGGCCGTGGTCGGCGTCGCCGCTGCCGGCATCGCCCTCGCCTGCCTGGCGGTCGGGCTCGGCCCGGGCTGGATCACCGCCCTCAAGAGCACGGGCAAGGTCAACGACACCTACTCGCCCACGACCAAGATCGGCTTCTCGATCTCCGAGCTGCTCGGAGCGGTCGGCGTCCACGTCGACGGCGCCATGCTCGCCGGGGGCGTCCGGATGCTCGGCCTCGCCGCCACCGGGCTGCTCGGCCTGGTGATGATGCTGCGCAGCCCCCGCATCGGCGTGGTGCGGGCCACCGCCGTGATGCTGGTGGCCTACGTGCTGCTCGGTCCGGTCATCTGGCCGTGGTACCTCCCGGCCGGCCTGGCGCTGCTGGCCGCCACCGGCCTCGGGCGCTGGAAGCCGTCGTACATGGTGCTGGTGGTCGCCGTGAGCTGGGCGGTGTGGCCCACCTCCGTCGTGTCGATCCAGGGCCTCGGCGGGGGCTACCAGCACCTGCGCGGCCTCGGCGTGGTGCTCGTGGTGTGCGGCCTGATCTGGGCGGCCCAGCGCTTCTCCAGCCGTTGGGAGCGACGCCTGGCCCGCGCCCTCGACGAGCTGCCCGCACCGCCGCCGGCCGCTGCCGAGCGCAGCTCCGCGCCCGTCGCCTGAGGGTGCCGTGCTGACCACCACGGTGCTGCACCCCGACCGTGTCACGCACCACGACGGGCTCGTCGCCGACGCCCTCCACGACGACGCCTGCCTGATCTGGGTCGACTCCACGGGCCCCGACGACGGCGACCTCGACGCCCTGGCCGCCGCCTTCCCGCTGCACGAGCTGGCCATCGAGGACGTGTGCAAGCACGGGCAACGGGCCAAGCTCCAGCGCTACCAGCAGCACGAGTTCCTCGTCGCCTACGCCCGCGCCACCGACGGCGACCTCTCCGAGGTCGACTTCTTCATCGGCCCCAACTGGCTGATCACCGTCCGGGAGCGCAACGAGCACGGCGAGATGTTCGACGTGTCCGAGGTGCGGGAGCGCTACGAGCGGGTCCGCGACGTCGACCGGCGGGTCGGGTTCCTGGTCTACGTGCTGCTCGACGCCCTCGTCGACGGCTACTTCGACGCCGTCGAGCAGTCCGAGGACCTCCTCGAAGCCATCGAGGAGGTGCTCTTCGAGCAGGGGCCGCCGATGGACGGCTCGTTGCAGCACGACCTGCTCGACCTGCGCAAGGGCCTGGTGATGTTCCGCCGCCGGGTGGTGCCGCTGCGAGACGTCGTCCTGGCGATCCTGCGGCGGGAGGTCCCCTGGATCGAGGACGACGCCATCGTCTACTTCGAGGACGTGCTCGACCACCTGCTGCGGGTGATCGACCAGATCGACACCCAGCGCGAGCTCATGGGCAACGTGGTCGACGCCAGCCTGGCCCTGGCGTCGAACCGCATGAACGAGGTCATGAAGAAGATGACCTCCTGGGGCGCCATCCTCATCGTGGCCACCCTCATCGCCGGCATCTACGGCATGAACTTCAAGAACATGCCCGAGCTGGGTTGGCGCTACGGGTACTTCGGCGCCCTCGCCACGATGCTGGTCTGCACCGGGGCCCTCTACCTCTACTTCAAGCGCAAGGAGTGGCTGTAGCGGCGCGACCCCGGCGCAGGCGCGCCAACGCCACCACGCCGAGGGCCACGAGCAGGCAGTTGCGCACCATGATCGGCACCGTCGCCCACAGCGCGCCCTCGGTCTGGGCGTGGATGCTGGCGAGGATGAACGTGGTCAGCACCGTGACGGCCAGGCTCAGCGCGCCCACGGCGCGGTCGCCCGCCGCCGCGGCGATGGCGGCGAAGGGAAGGAACCACAGCACGTACTGCGGCGACAGGATGGGGGCGAACAGCAAGGTGGCGACGACCGCGGCGACCGGGGCGTAGGCCTCGACGGCCAGCGCACGGGTCGGGGCCGCCGACCGAGCCGCCCACCGCCAGGCGCAGGTGACCGCCGCGAGCATGGCCAGGCCCATGACGGCCTTCGCCCAACCGGGGACCTCCACCGCCGTGCGCCACGCTCCCTGCTCCACGCGCGACGCCCCGGGGTCGGCCATGTGGATCACGATGCCGGGGAAGCTCTCGATCTGCCAGCCCTTCGAGCCCCGGAAGGTCGCCACCTGCCGCAGCCCCGCGGTGCCCGTCCACGCCACCCAGGCGGCCAGGCCCGCCAGACCGGTGACCGCCCACGCCGCCGCGCCCCTCCACTGCCGGCGGGCCAGCAGCACCGGGGCCAGCACGAGCGGCCACACCTTGGCGAAGGCGGCGGCGGCGAGCACCGTGCCGGCGCCCACCTCGTGGCGGCGCCGGGCCAGCGCCGTGCCCGCCACGGCCAGAGCGACCGAGAGCAGGTCGATGCGCACGTAGGGGAACGGGAAGAGCACCATGGGCGTGCCCAGCACCAGATAGGTGATGGCCGTGCGCCGGCCCCACACCCTCGCCAGCACGAGCGCGACGAGCAGCTCGATCACCAGCTGGGAGGCGGCCAGCAGGCCGATGCTGACCAGCAACGACGAGCGGTGCACCAACGCCACCAGGCCCAACGTGAGCGGCGGGTACTCGACCGGGAAGTCGCGGTAGGGCGTGCCGCCGGCGGTGAAGTACTCGGCGTAGCGGCGGGCGTCACCGCCCAGGATCGATCCCTCGTGGGCCACCCCGCTGCGCAGCAGCACCACGATGGCCACCACCCGCACGGCGACCAGGCCCGCCACCAGCGCCCAGGGCGCCCACGCCAGCCAGGCGCGCGAGCCCGGCCGATGACGGCCGTCGGGCGCAGGGGTCGAGGCCCCGCGTGAGGCCGGGGTCTCGGACGGCTCACCGGGGGCGGTGGCGGTGAGGGCGTCGGCCATCGGGGCCGACACTAGATGGCGTCAGAGCCGGGTGAGCACCGCGGCCGGGAACCGGTCGACCAGCTCGGCGGCGGCCACCCGTCCGCCCGGGTGGCGGGTGCCGGTGAGCACGTCGCACCAGGTGCCCTCGGGCAGCTCGACCCCACATCGGGGTGGCCCGTCGACCTCTCGCACGGGCACCACCACCGCCACGTCGAGGCCCCGGCGGAAGGCGAGGTGGGCCTCGGCGTCGGGGCCGTCGACCTCGAGGGGCACGTGGGCCTGCCTGAAGGCGTCGGGCCGCTCGGCTCGCAGGGCGAGCAGGCGGTGCCAGAGGGCCAGCTTCACCGTGCCGTCGTCGTCGGCGTCGCCCGCCGAGCGGCGCCACTGCTCGGCGAGGTCGACCTCGCCGCCCTCGACCCGGGCCAGGATCTCGGCTCGGCGGTCGAAGTCGACGGGGCGCCGGTTGTCGGGGTCGACGAGGACCAGGTTCCACAGCTCGTCGCCCTGGTAGAGGTCCGGGGTGCCGACGGCGGTGGCGGCGAGCACGACCTGGGCCAGCGACGCGGCCCGGCCGGCGGCCATCAGCTCGGCCACGAAGCGCTCGATCGACGCGCACAGGCCGGCGTCGCCGAGCACACCGGCCAGGAAGCGGTGCACGGCCTGCTCGTAGGCGTCGTCGGGATCGGTCCACGACGTGCGGAGCTTGGCCTCCCGCATGGCCTTGGTGGCGTAGGTCGACATGCGCTCGAGGTCGATGGGCCAGGCTCCCACCAGGGTGGTCCACAGGAGCCACTCGAGCGCCGGGTCCGGCCCGGCGGGGGAGCAGTGGGCGGCCGCCGCCTGGTGCCAGTCGTCGACGGCGTCGGCGAAGGCGGCGGGCCGGGCGGCCAGGCGCGACAGCCGGGCCCGGACGTCCGCCCCCCGCTTGGTGTCGTGGGTGGTGAGGGGGCTGAACGTGCCCGGCCAGGCCGCGCCGAGCCCGGCGAAGGCCCGCTGCAGCTCCGCCGCGGCGGCGCCGGGGCGGCCCGGGTCGCCGCCGACCTCGTTCAGCCAGGGCAGCGCCACGGCCCGGTAGAACGCGGTGTCCTCCACCGCCTTGGCGGCCAACGGGGCGCTCACCTGGCCGAACCGCGACGCGAACTCGTCGACGGCCGTGCCCACACCACGCTCCCGGGCGAGCAGCGCCCGGGCCGTCGCGACCAGCCCGGCCGGCAGGTCGGGCCGGTGGCCGACGAGCCGGGCCGCGGCGGCCTCGATCCGGGCCCTGTCGTCGTCGGAGAGCCCGGTGGTGCCGGGCCGGGCGTAGGTGCGGTACACCGACAGCTCGGCGGCCAGCTCCCGCACGACCTCGAGCGCGACGTCGTGCTCCGGCGGCACTCCGTCGACCTCCTCGACGGCCGCCACGAAGGAGCGGGTCAAGCGCTCGACCTCCGGCTCGAGCAGGCGGCGGGCCACGATCCGCTTGCACTCGAGCTCGACGTCGACCCAGGGCGTGGCGTCGCCGGTGAACGCCTCGGCCCGTCGCCGCAGCTCGAGCGCGCCCGCCGGATCGGTGACCGCCTCGTTGATCCGGGCCGTCACCTCGTAGCCGGTCGTGCCGTCGACCGGCCACGACGCCGGCAGCGCTTCGTCGGCGGCGAGGATCTTCTCGACGACCAGCAGGCGGTCGGGCCCGACCAGGTGCCGGAGCCGCTCGAGGTACCGCTGGGGGTCGACCAGCCCGTCGACGTGGTCGACCCGGACGCCCTGCACGACCCGGCCGCCGAGCTCGTCGTCGTGGAGCCACCGGCGCAGCACGGCGTGCACGTCGTCGAACACGGTGGCGCGCTCGACGCGGACCGAGGCGAGGTCGGTGACGTCGAAGAACCTTCGCCAGTTCAGCAGTCGGGGAGCCAGCCGCCAGTGCACCGCCCGCCAGTGCTGGGCGTCGAGGAAGCGCGCCATGGCCTCGGGGTGGCTGTGCAGCTCGTCGATCGCCCCCTGGAAGCGCTCGGCGCAGTCGGTGGCCGACAACCCCAGCACGGCGAGGGACGCCTCCGACGCCGGCCACCGGTCGCCGTGGTGGCAGACCTCGAGCTCGGGGCTGTCGGCCAGGCGCTCGACGCGGATGGCGCCGTCGCGGAACGCCTGCTCGAGCGGTCGGTCGAGGAACGGGAGCACCACCTTGCCGCCCGCCTCCGGGTCCGGTGGGTTCCAGTCGATGTCGAAGTAGGTGCTGTACGGGCTCTCGTGCCCATGGCGCAGCACGTCCTGCCACCACCGGTTGGAGACGTCACGGATGCCCATGTGGTTGGGCACGATGTCGACCACCATGCCCATGCCGTGCCCGTCGAGCGCCTCCCACAGCCGGCGCAGGGCGGGCTCACCCCCGAGCTCGGCCCGCACCTTCTGGTGGTCGGTGACGTCGTAGCCGTGCGTGCTGCCCGGGTTCGCCTCGGCGAGGGGAGAGGTGTAGAGGTGGCTGATGCCCAGCCGGGCCAGGTAGGGCACCAGGGCGGCGGTGCGATCGAGCCCGAAGTCCGGGGTGAGCTGGACGCGGTAGGTCGAGCGGACGGGTGTGCCCATGGGTCCGGACCTACCCGCCGGGCTGCCCTTCGAGCCGCCGCAGCATGAGCACCGAGCGGGACAGGACCCGCAGCGGCTCGCCGGCGCGGCAGGCCCGTTCGCGCCGCCGGGGGAAGGCGAGCAGGACGTCGTCGTGCTGGGTGTCGAGCACGACGCCCCACATGGTGCCGTAGGTCTCGTCGGGGAGGACGAACTCGATGTCCTCGGGCGAGGCGTTGAAGGCGGCGTAGAAGCTGCTGTCGACCAGGCGCTCGCCCCGTGGCCCCTGCCCGGGGAGGGCCTCGCCGTTGAGGAACACCCCGATGCAGAGGTTGGTGCCGGTCTGCCAGTCGACGTCGCTCATCGGGGTGCCCTTCGGGGTGAACCAGCCGATGTCGTCGATGTCCTCGCCCATGATGGGCCGGCCCTGGAAGAACCGGCGCCGGCGGAAGGTGCGGTGGCGGTGCCGCATGGCGACGAGGCGCCGGGTGAACTCGAGCAGGTCCTCGTCGACGTGCTCCCAGTCGTACCAGGAGACCTCGTTGTCCTGGCAGTAGGCGTTGTTGTTGCCGCTCTGGGTGCGGCCCAGCTCGTCGCCGCCGAGCAGCATCGGCACCCCCTGGGACAGCATCAGGGTGGCCAGCAGGTTGCGGCGCTGCCGGCGCCGCAGCGCGTTGACCTCGTGGTCGGCGGTCGGCCCCTCCACCCCGCAGTTCCACGAGCGGTTGTCGTCGGTGCCGTCGTTGTTGCCCTCGCCGTTGGCCTCGTTGTGCTTGTCGTCGTAGGAGACCAGGTCGGTGAGGGTGAAGCCGTCGTGGCAGGTGACGAAGTTGATGGAGGCGGACGGCGTGCGCCCGTTGGGCTGGTAGAGGTCGCTCGAGCCGGTGAACCGGTAGCCGAACTCGGCGACGGTGTGCTCGGCGCCCCGCCAGAAGTCGCGTGTCTCGTCGCGGTACTTGCCGTTCCACTCCGACCACAGCGCCGGGAAGTTGCCGACCTGGTAGCCGCCCTCCCCGACGTCCCACGGCTCGGCGATGAGCTTCACCTGGCTGACGACGGGGTCCTGCTGGATCAGGTCGAAGAACGCCGACAGCTTGTCCACGTCGTGCAGCTCGCGGGCGAGGGTGGCGGCGAGGTCGAAGCGGAAGCCGTCGACGCGCATCTCGGTCACCCAGTACCGCAGGCTGTCCATGATGAGCTGCAGCACGTGCGGGTGGCGCATGTTGAGGCTGTTGCCCGTGCCGGTGTAGTCGACGTAGCGGCGAGGGTCCTCGGCGCTGAGGCGGTAGTAGGCGGCGTTGTCGGCGCCCTTCAGCGACAGCATCGGCCCGGCGTCGTTGCCCTCGGCCGTGTGGTTGTAGACGACGTCGAGGATGACCTCGATGCCGGCGCGGTGCAGGGTCTTCACCATCTGCTTGAACTCCTGCACCTGCTGGCCGCGCTGGCCGTACACGGCGTACTCGTTGTGCGGCGCCAGGTAGGCGATGGAGTTGTAGCCCCAGTAGTTGCGCAGGCCCTCTTCCTCGAGGCGGTAGTCGTGCACGAACTGGTGCACCGGCATCAGCTCCACCGCGGTGACCCCGAGGGCGGTGAGGTGGTCGATCACCGGCTGGCTGCACAGGCCCAGGTAGGTGCCGCGCAGGTCTTCGGGCACCTCCGGGTGGCGCTGGGTGATGCCCTTGACGTGGGTCTCGTAGACGACGGTCTCGTGCCAGGGGGTGCGAGGGTGGCGGTCGTCGGCCCAGTCGAAGTAGGGGTTCACCACGATCGACTTCGGGATGAACGGCCCCGAGTCCGACACCGTGGTGGGCCCGTCGGGGCCGTCGCCGAAGGCGTAGGGGAACACCGCCTCGGCCCACTGCACGCCGCCCTCGACCGCCTTGGCGTAGGGGTCGATGAGCAGCTTGTGCGGGTTGCAGCGCACGCCCCGCTCCGGGGCCCAGGGGCCGTGCACCCGGAACCCGTAGCGCTGGCCGGGCTGGACCCCCGGGACGAAGCCGTGGTGCACGAAGGCGGTGATCTCGGGCAGGTCGATCCTGGTCTCCGCGCCGGCGTCGTCGAACAGGCACAGCTCGACGCGCTCGGCGACCTCCGAGTAGAGCGAGAAGTTGCACCCGCTGCCGTCGAAGGTGGCGCCGAGGGGGAACGCCTCGCCCGGCCACATCTCCATGCGGGGAGAGCCTAGGGGGTGCCCGGCGCCGTCAGTGCCGGCGCAGCAGCTCGGCGGTGAGGGCGTCGGACTCCCGGGCCCGCAGGGCCACGTTGACCTCGAGGCGTTCGAGGTGCTGGGCCAGGATCTTGTCGCCCTGGGGCACCTCGTGGTCCTCGAAGAACACGAACACCTCCGGCGCCACCGACGGCTTCGACAGCGACCGGACGCCCTCCAGGAGGCGGGCGATGGAGTTGGACGGGAAGCGGCTGTTGATCGTCTCCCACTCGTCGGCGACGAAGAACCAGGCGAGCTCGCCGTTGTCGCGGTTGGTGAGGGCCCGGCGCAGCAGCAGCGGCGCGTTCTGGGTGCGCACCTCGTCGGTGATGCTCATGGCCAGCAGGCGCCGCATCAGCTCGGGGTCGGGGAAGTCGGCCAGGGCGCCGAGGTAGCGCAGCTCCTCCTGGGGCGTGGCGGCGACCCGCATGCGCGCCACGAAGTGGTCGAAGTCGTCGGCGGTGCCGGAGGCGGCGACGATGTTGACGGCCGCCGCCACGAGGGCCGGGTCGGGGTCCAGGGCCCCGGCGTCGAGCAGCACCCGCGCCCGGGCGTGGGCGTCGGGGTCGGCGCCGAGCACGCCCAGGGCCTCGAACAGCACCCCGCGCAGGGCGCGGTCGCGGTCGCTGTCGTCGTCGGCCGGCTCGTCGCCGAGGCGCTCGAGGGCGGGCCGCACCAGCGCCCGCACCCGGCGGCGCAACGACTCGCGGGCGTCGCCCTCGACCAGGCGGTCGAGGGCGGTGAGGCCGGCGAGCATGCGCTGCCAGACCGAGAGGTCGGTCTCGTCGGCGAACTGCTCGACCAGGTGCAGGAAGTCGTGCGCGGTCATGTCGCCGGCGAGCACCCCCGCCCACACGTCGTCGACGAGGCCGTAGCGCTGGATGGGCGACAGGTCGCTCTGGGCGTGGGCGACGAGCGCGGCGAGCAGGTCGGGGGCGTAGCGCACCCGGTAGAAGCCGGTGCCCTCGGTGTTGACGAGCAGCCACTCGACGGGCTCGACCAGCCCGACGTCCATCGAGCGCTGGTCGAGCAGCACCTTCTCGAACGTCACCACGCCGTCGCGGGTGGAGCGCTGGGAGAAGATCACCGGCACCGCCCAGGTGGGCCCGTCCTCCTCGCCCACCGGCTCCACGCCCTCCGTGGCGCCCTCGCCCATGTCGCCGGCGTAGCCGAAGCGCTGCTGGGACAGCCGCACGGTGCCGCCGTCGCCGACCAGGTCGACGGTGACGAGGGGGAAGCCGCCCTGGAAGATCCACGAGTCCATGATCCGCCGCACTGGCTCGCCGGTGGCGTCCTCGATGGCGTCCCACAGGTCGGTGGTCTCGGTGTTGCCGTGGGCGTTGTCGGCCAGGTACTGGCGGATCCCCTCGCGGAACTCGTCCTCGCCCAGGTACTGCTCGAGCATCCGGACGACGGCGGCGCCCTTCTCGTAGGTGAGGATGTCGAACATGCCCTCTGCGTCGGCGGGCGACACCACCGGGTACTCGACCGGGCGGGTGCTGCTGAGCGCGTCGGTGTCGAACGCGGCGCTGCGGGCCAGCCCGAAGCTCACCCACCGCTGCCAGTCGGGGCGGAAGGCGTCGGTGGCGTGCATCTCCATGAACGTGGCGAAGGCCTCGTTCAGCCAGATGCCGTTCCACCACTTCATCGTCACCAGGTCGCCGAACCACATGTGGGCCAGCTCGTGGTTGATGACGTCGGTGACGTTCAGCAGCTCGGCCTGCGTGGTGCTGGCCGGGTCGACCAGCAGCAGGATCTCCCGGAAGGTGACGCAGCCCAGGTTCTCCATGGCGCCGAAGGCGAAGTCGGGCACGGCCACCAGGTCGAGCTTGTCGCCCGGGTAGGCGATGCCGTAGTAGTCGGCGAAGTGGCGCAGGCAGAAGGCGCCGACCTCGAGCGCGTAGGCGGTGAGGTGGCCCTTGCCGCGGGGGTACACGACGCGCAGCGGGGTGCCGTCGACGTCGACCGGCTCGGTGGCCTCGAGCGGCCCCACCACGAACGCCACCAGGTAGGTCGACATGGGCATGGTGTCGGCGAAGCGCACCACGTGCCGGCCGGGGTGCTCGGCGCTCGGGGTGCGGGAGAGCTCGGCCGCGTTCGACACCGCGAACAGGTCCTCGTCGACGACGAGGGTCACGGCGAACACCGCCTTGTGGGCGGGCTCGTCCCAGCACGGGAACGCCCGGCGGGCGTCGGTGGCCTCGAACTGGGTGGTGGCGATCACCTGCTCGACGCCCTCGGTGTCGACGAACGTCGAGCGGTAGAAGCCGCGCAGCTTGTCGTTGAGCACACCGCGGAACTCGGTGTGCAGGGTGACCCGGCCCGGCGCGAGGGGCGGGTCGAAGCGGAACGTGGCCCGCTCCGCCTCCGCGTCCAGGGCGATGCCGGCGAGCTCGACCCGCTCGCCCGCGGCGGTGGTGGCCCACGCCGCGTCGATCTCCAGCTCGAGGGCGTTGCACGACAGCTCCGACACCGGGGCCGCCACCTCGAGCAGGGTGTCGCAGGTGCCGGAGAAGGCGGCGGCGTCGAGGTCGGGCAGCAGCGTGAGCTCGTAGCGGACCGGCGAGACGCCCTCCGGGAGGCGGTAGGGGTCGACCACCGGAGGGTCCTCGAAGGCGGGCTCGGGCTGGACAAGTTCACGCTCGGTCACCGGTCCAGCGTAGGGTCGGCGCCGATGAGCGCGCTCCGACCTCCGGGGGGACGGTCCGTCGACGTGGCCTGCATCGGCAACGCCATCGTCGACGTCCTCGCCCACACCGACGACGACTTCCTCGCCCGGCACGGCATGGCCAAGGGCGCCATGCAGCTGATCGACGGCGAGGCGGCCCACCGCATCTACGGCGACATGCCGCCCGCCATCGAGATCTCCGGCGGGTCGGCGGCCAACACCGCGGCGGGGGTGGCGGCCTTCGGCGCCCGTGCCGCGTTCGTGGGCAAGGTCGCCGACGACGAGCTCGGCGAGGTGTTCGCCCACGACATCCGGGCCGCGGGCGTGGAGTTCTCCACCTCGCCGGCCGTCGGCGAGCAGGCCGCCGCCGGCACGGCCCGGTGCCTGGTCCTCGTCACGCCCGACGCCCAGCGCACCATGAACACCTACCTGGGGGTGGCCGCCCTGGTGGGCATCGACGACGTCGACCCCGACCTGGTCGCCCGTTCGAGCGTCGTGTACTGCGAGGGCTACCTGTGGGACGAGCCGTCGGCCAAGGCCGCCCTGCGCCTCGCCATGGACACCGCCCACGACGCCGGCACGCCCGTGTCGTTCACGCTGTCCGACGGCTTCTGCGTCGACCGGCACCGCGCCGAGTTCCTCGAACTGGTGGAGCACCGCGTCGACATCCTGTTCGCCAACGAGGTCGAGATCTGCTCGCTCTACGAGGTCGACGACTTCGACGAGGCCGCCCGCCGGGTGAGGAACCACTGCCAGATCGCCTGCCTCACCCGGTCGGGCCTGGGCTCGGTCGTGCTCACCGCCGACGGCGAGCGGATCTACGTGCCTGCCGCGCCCACCGAGGTGGTCGACACCACCGGAGCCGGCGACCTCTACGCCGCCGGGTTCCTGACGGGGTGGTCCCGTGGCGCCGACCTGCACGTGGCGGGCACCATGGCGGCGGCGGCCGCTGCCGAGGTGATCTCCCACCTCGGCGCCCGGCCCCAGGCCGACCTGGCCCGGCTGACGGAGGGGATCGCATGAGCTGGCGCTGTTTCGAGGTGGAGGTGGCCGACAAGGTCGCCCACGTGCGGCTCTGCCGCCCGGACGAGCTCAACACCATGGTGCGGGAGTTCTGGATGGAGCTGCCCGCCATCGTCCGGGAGCTCGACGCCGGCGGCGGCGTGCGGGCGATGGTGCTGTCGTCGACCGGCCGGCACTTCTGCGCCGGCATGGACCTGTCGGTGTTCACCTCCGGGTCCAGCCTGGGGGGCGGTGCCGCCGACGCGGCGGAGACGGGCCGGGTGCGGGCCCAGCTGCGCCAGACGGCGATGATGCTCCAGGACAGCTTCACGTCGTTCGAGAAGGCCCGGTTCCCCGTGCTGGCCGCGGTGCAGGGCGGGTGCATCGGCGGCGGCGTCGACATGGTGTGCGCCGCCGACATGCGCTACGCCAGCGCCGACGCCTTCTTCGTGATCCAGGAGATCAACATCGGCATGACCGCCGACGTGGGCACCCTGCAGCGCCTGCCCAAGCTCGTGCCCGACGGCGTCGCCCGTGAGCTCGCCTACACCGGCCGGCGCATGCCCGCATGGCGGGCGGCCGAGGTGGGGCTGGTCAACGAGGTCTTCGCCGACCACGACGAGCTGGTGGCCGGGGTGCTCGACATCGCCCGGGAGATCGCGTCGAAGAGCCCCCTGGCCGTGTGGGGCTCCAAGGAGATGCTGCTGTACGCGAGGGACCACTCGGTGGCCGACGGCCTCGACCACATCGCCACCTGGCAGACCGGCATGTTCCAGCCCGCCGACATGCTCGAGTGCTTCGCCGCCAAGGGCGAGGGCCGCGACCCCGAGTTCCCCGACCTGCTCCCCGACCCCGACCACTTCTGACCCTCCCCACCCCACCCCCAAGCTGGTTCCACACGTTCCGGAAGCCGGAACGTCCGGAACCACCTTGGGAACGGCGTCGCCAAGCTGGTTCCACACGTTCCGGAGGCCGGAACGTCCGGAACCAGCTTGGGAAGAGCGTCAGCGGTCGGCGTCGGGGTCTTCGAGCGGGGGCAGGAAGTCCCACTTGAGGTCGCCGACGCGCACCAGCACCGAGGAGATCCAGCCGCCCATGGCGCTGAGGTGGTCGTCGAGCTGGGCGCCGTCGGCGAGGGTCGCCTCGTCGACCTCGTAGCTGCCCTCGTAGCTGACCTCGATGGCGTACTCCGGGCTCGACATGTCGCTCGGGTAGGCGGTCTCGACCGTGGGGCCCGAGCGCTCGAGGCGGTCGTGCCCGATGGCCGGGCTCATCTCCGGCAGCACCGCCAGCAACTCGGCGGGCTCCGGGGCCGAGGCCAGCCGCTGCACCCGCAGCACGATCTCGATGTCGATGCGAGGCGGCTCGTCGAGGCTCTCGCCGATGTACCAGGAGCGATAGGCGGTCTGCGCCCAGGTCGGCCACGTGAGCGTGATGTCGGCCTGCACCCGCGGCGGGAGGCCTTCGCCGGGCAGCCCGTAGCTCGTCTCCCACGTCATGTCGCCGAGCAGCACGTCGGTGTGGAAGCGTTCCTCGAACGCCTGCCGCTCGAGCAGCGCACCCTCGAAGGCGTCGCGCAGCGCCCCGATGGCATCGGTGAAGACGTGGTCGAGCACGACGGCGACCCTACCGGCCGGCGGCCGACCGGAACGCAAGGCCCACCGAGCGGCGACTTCCGCCGCGCCCCCGAACCTGTGCCCGGATCTGTCCCCAGAGGGACCGATCTGGGCACAGGAACGGGTCAGTAGAAGACCGAGCGGGTGCGGTGGCGGGGGACGGCCTTGTAGCGCGGCCCGCCGCCGCGGGTCCACAGCACCTGGTCGAGGTGCCAGGAGGGCACCTCGCGGCCCAGGTCGGACAGCGCGGCGCGCAGGCCCTCGACGGCGTGCACGCCGAGAGCGCGGATCTCGATCTCCTCGGCCGAGCCGGCCGCCAGCAGCTCCCCGTGGTCGATGCGCTCGACGAGCTCGTCGTCGTAGGCGAGCACCCCGTCGAGGCGCAGCACGTGGGGAACCAGGTTGTCGGCGAAGGCGGTGAGCCGGGAGAGGTCGGCGAACCGTCCGAGGCCCTCCCCGCCGAAGGCTCGGTGCAGGTCGGCCGCCGCCAGCTGGGCCCGCTTGTAGAGCGGCACGTCGAAGCCGTCGTAGGTCGACACGTCGCGGAAGAACGGCATCTCGGCGACCAGCTCGACCAGCGTCGCCGCTGATCCGTCCGCCGCCTCCACCAGGGCGGTGAACGAGCCGTCGTGGCGGTCGAGCACCAGATGGCCGAGGTCGTTCAGTGCGACCGTGAACAGCGCCATCAGCTCGTCGACGGGTCCGCCGTCGCGGGGCTGGTCGAAGATCTGGTGGGCGAGGTCGGTGTCGAGGCGGGCGAGCCGTTCGGGTCGCACCACGCTGTCGGTGGCCATCCATCGCCGGAGGCCGTTGGCCATGGTGCTGGCGCCCGACACTCCCGGGCGCTTGCGCACGACCGGGTGCCACCCCGAGCCGAAGTTGATGGTGGCCAGGGCCAGGACCCGGCCGGCGACGACCTCCGGATGAGCCGGCGGCTGGTCCCATGGGCCCGTCGCGCCCGGCCGTGACGGGTCGAGGGCGCCGTCGGCCAGCAGCTGGGCGGCGTAGGAGCCCACCCGCTCGGTGACGAGGTGCACGGACCGGGCCCGGCGGGCGACTTCGGCGGCGCCGGTGCGCACCGCGTCGAGCGGGTCGGTGCCGGCGGGCTCGTTCAACCGGGTGGGTTCAACCGCGGGCGGGCGGCGGCACCGTGCTCACGGGCCACACTGTAGGGCCGTGGCCGCCCCCGAGCCCCCCGTACCGGACGCCGCAGCCGTGCCCGACGCCGCAGCCGTGCTCGACGACGCCGCTCTGCTCGCCGCCGCCGGCCGCTGGCGGGACCTCGACCCCGATCCGGCGGGCCGGACCGAGCTCGACGCGCTCGTGGCCGGATTCGAGGAGGGCGAGCGCGAGGGCCTGGTCGCAGCCTTCGCCGGGCGGGTGCGGCTGGGCACCGCCGGGCTGCGCGCCCCGATGGGCCCCGGCCCCGCCCGCATGAACCGCCTGGTGGTGCGTCGAGCCACCGCCGCGCTGGTGTCGCTGCTGCCCGAGGACGCCACGGTGGTGGTCGGCCACGACGCCCGCCGCGGCTCCGAGCAGTTCGCCGCCGACGCCGCCGGGGTGGTGGCGGGCAGCGGGCGCCGACCGGTGCTGCTCGCCGGGTCGGTGCCCACGCCGGTGCTGGCGTTCGCCGTGCGCCGCCTCGGCGCGGCCGCCGGCGTGATGGTCACCGCCTCCCACAACCCGGCGTCGGACAACGGCTTCAAGGTGTACCTGGCCGACGGTGCCCAGATCGGACCGCCCGACGAGGAGCGCCTGGCGTCCGCGCTGGTGGAGGTGGCCGATCGCCATGACACCGGCGACCCCTCGGTGGTGCCCTGGGGGAGCTCCCCGGTGGCGCCCGATCCGGCGGCCACGGCCGAGCTGGCCGGGGCCTACGTCTCGGTGCTGGCCGGACACCTGGCGCCCGGACCCCGTGACGCCACGCTGGCCTACACGGCGCTGCACGGCGTGGGTCGGGCGCTCACCGAGCGGGCCTTCGCCGCCGCCGGCTTCGCGCCGCTGGCCGAGGTGGCCGAGCAGTGCGAGCCCGACGGCTCGTTCCCCACCGTCGAGCTGCCCAACCCCGAGGAGCCCGGCGCCCTCGACCGCCTGGTCGCCCGGGCGGCCGACGTGGGCGCCGACGTCGGCATCGCCCACGACCCCGACGCCGACCGGCTCGGCGTGGTCGTGCCACGGGGCGGCACCTGGCGGCGGCTCACCGGCGACGAGGTCGGCGTCCTGCTCGCCGACCACCTGCTCCGGCAGGGGCAGGGCGTGGACCGCCTGGTGGTGCGCACCATCGTCTCGTCCCGCCTGCTCGACGCGGTGGCGGCCCACCACGGCGTCACGTCGGTCGCCACCCTCACCGGCTTCAAGCACGTGATGGCGGCCGCTCGGGCCCGGCCCGAGCTGCGGTTCGTCTTCGGCTACGAGGAGGCCCTCGGCTTCGCCGTGGGTGACGAGGTCCGTGACAAGGACGGCATCGCCGCCGCGCTGGTGATGGCCGACCTGGTGGCTCGGCTCCGAGCCGAGGGCCGTACCCTCGACGACCGCCTCGACGAGCTGGCCCTGCGCCATGGCGTGCACGTCTCGCAGAGCCGGTCGTCGCGCTTCGAGGGCCTCGACGGCGAGGCTCGGCGGGCCGACGCCGTCGCCCGGCTGCGGTCGGACCCGCCCGCCGAGCTGGCCGGTCGCCCGGTGCTCGCGGTGGTCGACCACCTGCGCGCGGCGGCGCCGGCGGCCCGCTCCGACGTGGTGGTCCTGGAGCTCGGGTCGGGGGCGTGGATGGCCGTGCGACCGAGCGGCACCGAGCCCAAGCTGAAGGTCTACGCCGAGGTCGTGGAGCCCCTCACGGAGGGTGACCTCCAGGCGGCGCGGCGGGCGGGCGTGGAGCGCCTCTCGGTCCTCCACGACGCCCTCGCGGCCCGCCTCGGGTTCCCCGGTGGGGGTCAGGGCCTCGGCTAGCGTCGCTCCAGGCGCTGCGCCGGGGGACCCGAGCCGCCGAGCGCCCGCTGCGCCACCGCTCTCTCGCCACCTGGAAGTGCCCACCGCCCATGCTGTTCCCCACCGTCGACTTCGCGGTCTTCTTCGTGGTGGTCTTCACGGTCAGCTGGCTCACCCGCCCCTACAAGCGGCTGTGGCGATGGGTCATCCTCAGCGCCAGCTGCGTGTTCTACGGCTGGTGGGACTGGCACTACCTGTTCCTGCTGCTCGGCAGCGCGGCGATCAACTGGGCGTTCGGCCGGGCGGTCTACCGGGCGCTCACGCCCGACGGGCAGCGCACCGAGGCCAGCAAGTGGCTGGTGCGGGCCGCGGTGGTCGTGAACCTCGGGGTGCTCGGCTACTTCAAGTACTTCGAGTTCTTCGCCACCACCATCGCGGACCGGCTGCGCAGCCTCGGCATGTCGGTCGACCCGCCGGTGCTGAACATCGTGCTGCCCGTGGGCATCTCGTTCTTCACCTTCCAGGCCATCAGCTACGTCATCGACATCGGGCGGGGGGAGTGGCGCCGCCCCCTGCCGCTGCTCGACTTCGCCGTCTACCTCTCGTTCTTCGCCCACCTGGTGGCCGGCCCCATCGTGCGGGCCAGCGAGTTCGCGCCCCAGCTCGACCACGACCCCGACCCCCGCTACGTGCGGTCGTCCGAGGCGTTCATGCTCATCTTCCGGGGCATGTTCAAGAAGGTCGTGATCTCGAGCTTCCTCGCCTCGCAGATCGTCGACCCCGTCTTCGCCCTGCCCGGCGCCTACGGCCGCTGGGAGGTGCTGTGGGCGATCTACGCCTACGCCATCCAGATCTACGCCGACTTCAGCGGCTACACCGACATCGCCATCGGGGTGGCCCTGCTGCTCGGCGTGCGGTTCCCACAGAACTTCGACGCCCCCTACCGGTCGCTGTCGCTGCAGGACTTCTGGCGCCGATGGCACATGACGCTGTCGAGGTGGCTGCGCGACTACCTCTACATCCCCCTCGGCGGCAACCGGGGCTCGAAGCTGTTCACCTACCGGAACCTCTTCCTGGTGATGCTCATCGGCGGCCTGTGGCACGGCGCCAACTGGACCTTCGTGGTGTGGGGTGCCATCCACGGCGGCTACCTGGTGGGCGAGCGGGTCGTGAAGGAGAAGTGGAAGGGCCGCGAGCTCGGCCTGCCGCCCCAGGTGGTCAAGGTCCTCCAGTGGGTCCTGACCTTCAACGTGGTGTGCCTGGCGTGGGTGTTCTTCCGGGCCCAGTCGGTGGACGGCGCCTTCGACGTGCTGGGGCGGCTCTTCAGCGGCGGGGGCAAGACCTCCGACGTCACCCTGCTGTTGATGCTCGTGGTGGTGCTGAGCATCGCCTCGCAGTTCGTCCCGTCCCGGGTGCCCGAGCAGGCCGAGGCCTGGTTCGGCAAGCTGGCCCCGGCGCTGCAGATGGCGGCGCTGGCCGGCGGCCTCGTCCTGGTCGACGCCCTCGGCCCCGAGGGCATCGCCCCGTTCATCTACTTCCAGTTCTGACAGCCTGCGTGACCTGCCCGCCTGTGACCCCACCGGTACCCTCGCCCCGATGACCGCCCCCCGCCCCATGGCTCCCGTGCCCCGCAAGCCGCGGTCGAGCTTCAGCTGGCGGTCGCTGTTCCGGCCGTTCAGGGCCCGGCAGGAGGGCACCATGCCGGCGGGCCTGGTGCTGGTCCTCGTGCTCGGCGCCCTGCTGATCGCCATGTTCCTCAACGCCGACGCCACCCTGCGCAAGAGCGAGGCCAAGGGCGACGGGTGGCGCAACGAGGTGGCCCAGGGCGTGGCCGACGTGAGCGACGCCCTGCGCCTGAACCTGCTGCGCAAGGGCGTCGACGACGCCCTCGGCAAGAACCAGGGCACCGACGTCGACGTGCAGGAGCTGCTCGCCCAGCAGGAGGCGGCCTCGGCCGAGGCGCCGCCGGCACCGGTGCTGCCGGAGATCCCCGCGCCGACGCCGGAGGCCAAGCTGCGCTTCTGGGTCGGCGGCGACTCCATCACCGAGACCTTCGGCACGTCCATGCAGCGCGTCGCCGCCTCCACCGGCGTGATCGACCCCACACTCGACTACCACGTCTCCACCGGCCTGGCCCGCCCCGACTACTTCAACTGGCCCGAGTACCTCGTCAAGAGCGTCCTGCCCAACGACCCGCAGGTCATGGTGATCATGTTCGGGGCCAACGACGGGCAGAACATGACCGTCGACGGCAAGGCCCTGCAGCGCGGTTCGCCGGAGTGGCTCGAGGAGTACCGGCGACGGGTCGGGGCCACCATGGACCTGCTCAAGGACCCGGAGAACGACCGGCTCGTCGTCTGGGTCGGCGCCCCGGTCATGCGGCCGGGCTCGGGCGTCCACGAGATGGACCAGCTCGACTACATCTACTGGTCCGAGGCCAGGAGTCGACCCTGGATCCAGTACTTCGACTCCTGGCCGTTCTTCTCCGACGCCGACCTGCAGTACGTCAGCGAGGCGCCCAACGCCGACGGCGTGGCCCGGGGACTGCGCCAGAAGGACGGCGTGCACCTCTCGACCGTCGGCGGCAATCGTCTGTCGTGGGCCGTGCTGGGGCGCATGGGGGAGTACGTCGACCTGTCCGCCGGCAAGGTCGCCCCGCCGGCCGACCAGGCCCCGCCGCCGGGCATCGTGGAGCGCACCGAGATCCCGCCCGAGGTGCCGGGGGCCGAGTAGCGGGCCTCAGGGGTGCGACGCGGTGACGGTGGTGGTGATGCCGCCCCGGACCTTCCAGACGGTCTCCACCGTCATGCGCCGGGGCAGGGTGGCTCGGACCAGGTCGTCGAGGATCTGGTTGGTGACGGCCTCGTGGAAGGCGCCCTCGTCGCGGTAGCTCCAGAGGTACATCTTCAGGCTCTTCAGCTCCACCAGCAGCTCGTCGGGCACGTAGGTGATGCGCACCGTGGCGAAGTCGGGCTGGCCGGTGACCGGGCACAGGCAGGTCAGCTCGTCGGTCTCGCAGCGGACCTCGTAGTCGCGCCCCGGCTCGGGGTTGGCGACGGTGACGAGCTCCTTGGACGGTTGGCTGGGCACGCGTCCGATCCTACCGAGCGCCGGTCAGCCGCCGATCCGCTCGAGCAGGAAGCCGACGACGTCGGCCAGCTCCGCCGCCTGGGCCGAGACCGGCTTGCCCTGGCCGTGCCCGGCGCGGCGCTCCTCGCGCAGCAGCACCGGCTGCTCGGCCCCGCAGCTGGTGGCCTGCTGCAGCCGGGCCGCCATCTTGCGGGCGTGGCACGGGTGCACCCGCGAGTCCTCGGCGCCGGAGGTGAGCAGCACCGCCGGGTAGCAGGTGCCGTCGACGACCCGGTGGTAGGGCGAGTAGGCGAGCAGCCAGCGCAGCTGCTCGGGGTCGTCGGGGTCGCCGTACTCGGGCACCCACAGCCGCCCCAGGAGGAACTGCGGGTAGCGCACCATGTCGAGCAGCGGGACGGCGATGTGCGCGGCCCGGCACACGTCGGGTCGTTGGGTGATCGCCGCCCCCATGAGCAGGCCGCCGTTGGAGCCGCCCCGGATGGCGAGCCGCTCGCGTGAGGTGAGGCCCTGCCCGACGAGCCAGTCGGACGCCGCCAGGAAGTCGTCGAAGGTGTTCTGCTTGTGCTCGCGCATGCCCGCCCGGTGCCAGGCCTCACCCTCCTCGGAGCCGCCGCGGAGCCCGGCCACCGCGTACAGCCCGCCCCGGGCGCACACCTCGGCGATGACGGGGGAGTAGGCGGGGCCCATCGAGATGGCGAAGCCGCCGTAGCCGGTGAGCACGCAGGCGGTGTCGGCCCCGGGCGTGGTGGCCGCCGACCGCACGAGGAACATGGGCACCTCGGTGCCGTCCGTCGACGGGTAGCGGACCTGCTCGACGACGATGTCGTCAGGGTCGCCGTCGGCCAGGTTGCTCCAGTCGACCAGCGCGTCGTCGTCGCCGGCCCAGCGGTAGGTGGTGGAGGGCACGGCGAAGCTGGAGAACGACAGGAACGCCCCGTCGCGGTCGGGCCGGGCGTCGAGGCCGGTGACCGAGCCGATGCCGGGCAGGGTGATCGGGCGGCGGTCGGTGCCGTCGAGCTCGCAGCGCTCGAGGTGGGCGACCGCGCTGCGGGTGCTGAGCACGAGCAGCGACGAACGGGTGGCGGCGACGGCCTCCACCACGGCGTCGGACTCCGGCACGATGGTGCACCAGTGGTCGTGCCATGCCGCGCCCAGCGGCGCCGACACGACGCGGCCGCGGTCGGCCCCCAGCGTGGTGAGGCCGACGACCTGGTCGGCGACGACCTCCAGCTCGGTGCGGGCCTCGACGCCCTCGATCAGCACGGTGTGGGCGCCGCTGGCCCGGTCGAGCAGGTGGACGTCGGTGCGGGTCCAGCCGACCGAGATGTGGACGAGCATCCAGCGCCCGTCGGGTGAGAGGGAGACCGAGGCCCACGCCGTCGGGTCCGGGAGCCGGCCCCAGACCAGCCGGTCGGTGCTCCAGGGCCCGCCGAGGCGGTGGTGGTAGACGCGGCGGTGCTCGCCCCGGTCGCCTTCGGCGTCCCCCGGGTAGCGCGTGTAGAGGAAGCCGCTGGCGTCGGGCTCCCACGCCACCGACGCGGCACGGGTGTGGGGGATGCGGTCGCGGAGGTGGTCACCGCTGGCCACGTCGAGCACGTGGAGGGTGGAGCGCTCGTCGCCGCCCGTCGAGAGCCCGAAGGCGAGCAGGCGCCCGTCCGGTGAGGGGTGGAACCAGTCGACGGCGGCGGTGGGGTCGCCGGTGAGGCGATGGGGGTCCACCAGCGTGCGGGCCCGCCCGGGTGCCGTGGCCGAGCGCACCACCACCACGGCCTGGTCGAGGCCACCCCAGCGCTCGAGGGTGAACAGACGGCTGCCCCCGACCCGAGGGGCGACCGACGTGCCGGCCTGCAGCCGCCGGGTCAGGTGCTCGCGCAGCTCCGCTCGGCCCTCGAACCGCGCCAGGACGGCGTCGGTGCGGGCGTTCTGGGCGGCGACCCAGGCTGCGACCGCTGGGTCGTCGTCATCCTCCAACCACCGGTACGGGTCCGCCACGGCCAGGCCGTGGTGAAGCTCCACGATGTCGCCCCGGGGCGTGCCGGGCGGGGCGGGGAGGTCGGCGCTCAGCGACCCGCGTTCGGCTTGCGGCCGTGGTTGGCCGGCTTGCGCCGTGCGTTGGTCCTGCGCTTCGAGGTCTTCTTCGACATAGGGGCGAGAGCCTACCCGGCAGGGTGGCTGGCGGCCCACTCGACGAGCTCGTCGGCGCCGAGGGTGTTGACGATGCGGTCGGGCTCGATGCCGTGCCGGGCGGCCTTGTCGGCGCCGTACACCAGCCACTCCAGCTGACCGGTGGCGTGGGCGTCGGTGTCGATGGCGACCCGGCAGCCCCACTCGAGGGCCAGCGCCAGCAGCTCGTCGGGCGGGTCCTGGCGCTCCGGGCGGCAGTTGATCTCCACGGCGGTGTCGAACCGGGCGCACGCGCTGAACACCAGGTCAGGGTCGAAGCGCGAGGGAGGACGGGCCACCTCCGGCTCGTCACCCGGCCGCGGCACCCGCGCCCTCAGGGTGCGGCCGGTGACGTGCCCGAGCACGTCGACCATCGGGTTGGCCGCCGCGAGCACCATCCGGCGGGTCATCGACGCCTCGTCCATGCGGAGCTTGGAGTGCACGCTCGCCACCACGAGGTCGAGCCGCTCGAGCATGTCGTCGTCGCCGTCGAGGGAGCCGTCCTCGAGGATGTCGACCTCCATGCCGGTGAGCACCCGGAACGGGGCCAGCTCGGCGTTGAGGCGGCCGATCTCCTCGAGCTGGCGCTCGAGTCGCTCCCGGTTCAGGCCGTGGGCGATGGTGAGCCGGGGCGAGTGGTCGGTCACCACCATGTACTCGTGGCCCAGGGCCATGGCCGCGTGGGCCATCTCCTCGATCGACGCCCCGCCGTCGCTCCAGGTGGAGTGGGTGTGGCAGTCGCCGCGCAACGCCTGCCGGTAGGGACGTCCCTCCTCGCTGAGCGGCAGCACGGAGCTGCGCTCCAGGTCGGCCAGCTTGGCGGGCACCTCGCCGCGCACGGCCGCGGCGATGACCGCGCTGGTGGACGGGCCGATGCCCGCCAGCTCCTGGAGGGTGCCCTCCGAGACGCGGACCTCGAGCTCGCCCGGCGCCAGGCCGGCCACGACCTCGGCAGCGTTCCGGTACGCCCGCACCTTCGAGCCCGGCGCCAGCGTGCGGTCGAGCAGGTAGGCCATGCGCTCCAGCGCCTCCACGGCGAGCTCGGTGGCGGTCCCGGTCACGGCTCGACTCTACGGGCGCCCCGCCGACGACCGATGCCCGCGGGCGAACCCTTCCCCCGGCGACCCGTTCCCGGGCGACCCCTTCTCCCCGGGCGACCCCTTTCTCCGCTTCTGGTGGAGGTTCCGCCCCCGGATCGGGGGCGGAACCTCCACCAGAACGGCTGTGGACGGGTGTGGACGTGTGTGAGCGCGTCTGTGTCTGTTCTCGGGTCCGGACCGGGCGGCTGCCGGTGACAGCTACCCTGCCCGGCCGATGGAACGGTTCGGCTTCGTGGGCCTGCCCAACGCGGGCAAGTCCTCTCTCTACAACGCCCTGTCCGGCGGCAGCGCCCTGGCCGCGCCGTACGCCTTCGCCACCAAGGACCCCAACGTCGGCGTGGCCAAGGTCCTCGACCCCCGCCTCGACCAGCTGGCCGAGATGAGCCGCTCCAAGAACGTGGTGCCGGCCAGCGTGCAGTTCGTCGACATCGGCGGCCTGGTCGAGGGTGCGAGCGCAGGGGAGGGGCTGGGCAACAAGTTCCTGGCCAACATCCGTGAGGCCGACGCCATCGTGTTCGTGCTGCGGGCCTTCGTCGACGACGACGTGCCCGGGCCGTCCGACCCGCTCGAGCACCTCCGCATCGTCGAGACCGAGATCGCCCTCGCCGACCTCGAGACCGTCGAGACCCAGATCCAGAAGCGGCGCAAGGCGGCCAAGCAGGACCGCTCCATCGCCGACGAGGTCGCCGCCCTCGAGAAGGCCCTCGCCGTGCTCGCCGAGGGCACGCCCATCTACCGCAGCGGCCTCGACGACGGGTCCCGGGGGCTGCTGCGTGGCTACTTCCTGCTCACCAACAAGCCGGTCCTGGCCATCGTCAACGTCGGCGAGGACGACCTCGAGCGCATCGACGAGGTCACCGCGCCCGTGCGGGCCGAGCTCGGCGACCACGGCGAGGTCATCGGCATGTGCGTGCAGCTCGAGGCCGAGGCCGCTCAGCTCGATCCTGAGGAGCGCACCGAGATGCTCGAGGGCCTCGGGCTCGGCGAGGGGGCGCTGCCGCGCTTCTTGCACACCGCCTACCAGATGCTCGGGCTGCGCACGTTCTTCACCACCGGCGAGAAGGAGACCCGGGCGTGGACGTTCCGCGCCGGGTGGAAGGCGCCGCAGTGCGCCGGCGTCATCCACACCGACTTCGAGCGAGGGTTCATCCGGGCCGAGGTCATCCACTGGGACGACCTGCTGGCGGCGGGCTCGTGGGCCAAGGCCCGAGACCTCGGCACGCTCCGGGTCGAGGGCAAGGACTACGTCGTGGCCGACGGCGACGTGATGGAGATCCGCTTCAACGTCTGAGGGGCCGCACCGTCGTGGCCGGCCCGGGGGTCGGAGCGCGACGTGACGCCGCCCGCTCACCCGTAGAGTGCCGCCCATGGCGGAACCCTCGGGCGCTACCTCGTGGCTGGTGCACGACGACCGGGTGCTCGCCACGCTCGAGATCGCCGAGACCCGCCGTGCCCGCAGCCGCGGCCTGCTCGGCCGCGACGGCATCGAGGGCGCCATGCTGTTGCGCCCGGCTCGCTCGGTGCACACCTTCGGGATGCGGTTCCCGATCGACGTGGCCCACCTCGACGCCGACCTGCGGATCGTCCACCTCTGCACCATGGCGCCGAACCGGCTCGGCCGGCCGGTGTGGCGGGCCCGGGCGGTCATCGAGTGCGAGGCCGGCGCCTTCGCCGCATGGGGTGTCGGCGTCGGTGACCAGCTGGAGCTGCGGTGAGCCCGACCGGTGGCGCGCTCGTGCTGGTCGGCACACCCATCGGCAACCTCGGTGACCTCTCCCGCCGGGCGGCCGAGGAGCTGGGCCGGGTCGACGCGGTGGCGTGCGAGGACACCCGCCGCACGGGTCGGCTGCTGGCGCACCTCGGGGTGCGGGCGCCGGCCCTGCTCGTCGTGAACGACCACACCGAGGCCGGCGCCGTGCGCGAGGTGCTGGCCCGGCTCGACCGCGGCCAGCGGGTCGCCGTCGTGACCGACGCCGGCATGCCCGGCATCTCCGACCCGGGCGAGCGGCTGGTGGCCGCCGCGGCCGCTGCGGGCCACCGGGTGGAGGTGGTGCCGGGGCCGTCGGCCGCCCTCACCGCCCTGGTGGCGAGCGGGCTGCCCACCGGCCGCTTCGTGTTCGAGGGGTTCCTGCCGCGCAAGGGCTCCGGGCGCAGCGAACGGCTCGCCGCGGTGGCGGCCGAGCGTCGCACCGTCGTGCTGTACGAGGCCCCGCACCGGCTGGCCCGCACGCTCGCCGACCTGGCCGAGGTCTGCGGCCCCGACCGCCGCGTCGTGCTCGCCCGCGAGCTCACCAAGCTGCACGAGGAGCTGTGGCGAGGGCGATTGGCCGACGCGGTCGCTCGCTGCGACGAGGTCGAGCCCCGGGGCGAGCACGTGGTGGTCCTCGACGGGGCGCCGGCGACGCCGCCCGCCGAGGACGACGCCATCCTCGCCGCCCTGGCCGCCGCCCGGGAGGGCGGCGCGTCCACGCGCGACGCGGTGGACGCGGTCGCGGCCGCCCTCGGTGTGCCCCGGCGGCGGGTCTACCGGCTCGCCCTGTCCGGGTGAGGCCCTGGTCCGTCGGCGTTGCCATCATGGTTACCCGGTGGTAAGACCTCGCCGATCGGCGGGGTGGCCCGCCGCGGACAGGGGGAACGTGAACCGCCAGCTCGTCACCAAGGCTGCCGTCCCGGTCGCCGCCACCGCGCTCGCCGTCGCCCTGGCGGGCTGCGGCAGCTCGGGCGGCAGCTCGAGCACGTCCACCCTGGCGCCGGTCCAGTCCGGCGACGTGGCCGTGGCGGCCCAGGACAACAACTTCGTGCCCCAAGAGGTCACGGTGACGGAGGGCTCCGAGATCACGTGGACCAACGACGGGCGCAACCAGCACAACATCGTGGCGGTCGGCGACACCCCGTTCTCCGTCGAGACCGACCGCTTCGAGCCGGGCCAGACCTACAGCTGGACCGCGTCGAAGCCGGGCACCTACCGCTACTACTGCTCGATCCACGGCACCGCAGCGGCCGGCATGACCGGCACGATCCAGGTCGTGGCGCCGTGACGACCACGACCGACCACCCAGGGGGGACCACCATGAACCGACGCCGGCGCCGCATCCAGACGACGCTGCTCGCCCTGCTGCTCGCCGTGGGCCTCGTGGCCGCAGCGTGCTCGTCGGACTCGTCGTCGTCGAGCCCGGCCACCACCGCACCCACCGACGGCAGCCAGTTCTCCGGGACCACCATCCGGGTGCCCGAGGACCACCCCACCATCCAGCAGGCCGTCGACGCCGCCGCCCCCGGTGACCTGATCCTCGTCGGGCCGGGCATCTACAAGGAGGCGGTCGACGTCACCACGCCCGGGCTCACCATCCGGGGCCTCGACCGCAACGCCACGATCCTCGACGGCGAGTTCACCCGCGACAACGGCGTGCGCGTGCTCGGCGCCGCCAACGTCACGGTCCAGAACATGACGGCCCGCAACTACACGGGCAACGGCTTCTACTGGACCGGCGTCGAGGGCTACCACGGCAGCTACCTGACCGCCTACCGCAACGGCGACTACGGCATCTACGCCTTCGACTCCGTGCGCGGCCAGTTCGACCACTCCTACGCCTCGGGCAGCCCCGACGCCGGCTTCTACATCGGCGAGTGCTACCCGTGCGACGCCGCCATCCTCGACGTGGTCTCCGAGTACAACGGGCTCGGCTACTCCGGCACGAACTCCGGCGGCAACCTGGTGATCGCCCAGTCGGAGTTCCGGTTCAACCGGGCGGGCCTGGTGCCCAACAGCGGCACCTACGAGCTGTGCTACCCCGAGCGCGAGACCACCATCGTCGGCAACCTCGTGCACGACAACAGCCAGCCCGACACGCCCGCCATCGACGTGGCCAAGCTGGCCATGGGCAACGGCATCCTCAGCGCGGGCGGCCACAAGAACCTGATCCAGAACAACCAGGTCTGGAACCACGAACGGACCGGCATCGGCCTGGTGCCCTTCCCCGAGGACAACCCCAAGGACGCCATCCCCACCGGTGACGCGCTCACCGTGCCGTGCAAGGAGGCCCGCAACCAGCCCCGGGCCGACCCGTCGACGCTGCCCAGCACGCTGATCTGGGAGTCGATGGACAACACGGTGAAGGGCAACGCGGTGTCGAGCTCCGGCCTCGCCGACCTGGCCTTCGGCACCCTGGCCGCGGGCGACGCCAACCAGACCCTCGGCAACTGCTTCCAGGGCAACACCTTCACCACCTCGGCGCCGGCCGCCATCGAGACGGTGATGGCGTGCACCGCCCCGCAGGGCGCCTTCACCGGCCAGCTCGACCTCGCCGCGCTGATCGCCAGCGAGCGGCCGCCGTCGGGTGACTACAAGACCCAGCCGGTGCCGCCCGAGCAGCCCAACATGCCCGACGCCGCCACCGCGCCCGGCATGCCGGCGGTCGACGTCCCCCAGAAGATCGACGTCGACGCCATCCCGCTGCCGCCCAAGCCGTGACGAGCGTCGCCCCGGCACCGAGGCGCCATCGAGGCGCGGTCGTGGTGGCCCTCACCCTCGTCGCGGCGGCGGCCCTGATCGCCGGGTTCGTCGTGTGGTCGGGGCCGGGCGGCGGGCCGGGGGAGGCCGCGGCGGCGGGCCCCACGGGGTTCCAGGCCGGCCCCCAGGGCCTCGTCCCGCAGTTCGTGGTGACGTGCGCCTACAGCCACTCGGCCACCGACGACCCCATCGTGTGGCCGGGCGCACCCGGACGCTCCCACCGCCACGACTTCTTCGGCAACCGCACGACGGGCTCGTCCTCGACGCCTGATTCGTTGCTGGGGCAACCGACCTCGTGCGAGCGCCAGCTCGACACGGCGGCCTACTGGGCGCCCAGCCTGCTCGACCACGGCGTGCCGGTGGCACCGCTGGGCCTCGACGCCTACTACCGGCCCGGACCGGGCGTCGACCCGGCCAGCGTCGTCCCGTACCCGCACGGCCTGGTGATGATCTCCGGTGACCACACCGCCACCTCCCCGCAGTCCACGGCCTTCGTGGGCTGGGGGTGCGGCGCCCAGGGCGATCCGCAGGCCGTGCCGCCCACCTGCCACCCCGACACCCCGCTGCGGCTCAAGGTGGTGTTCCCGGACTGCTGGGACGGCCAGCACCTCGACAGCGACGACCACAAGAGCCACGTGGCGGCGAGCGTCGGCGGCTCGTGCCCGGCCAGCCACCCCGTGTCGATCCCGCAGCTCACCGTGTCGATCGGCTACCCCGTCTCGGGCGAGGGCCACGACCTGTCGCTCGCGTCGGGATCGATCCTCAGCGGCCACGCCGACTTCGTGAACGCGTGGGACGAGGCCGAGCTGACCCGGCAGGTCGACCGGTGCCTCAACCGCGGACTGGTGTGCGGCGTGGTGTCGAACAAGGCCGAGGACGTCGCCCGGCCCATGCCGGGCCGGGCCTGACCCGGGCGGCTCGACCCCTCACCGGGAGGCCGAGCCGGGCCGACGGGGCTAACCGGCGGTGGCGCTGACGGCCGACAGGGGGGCGAAGCCCTCGAGGAACGCCTTGATGTCGTCGGGCGGGTTGGTGGCGGTGGAGGTGCAGTCGGGTGCGTCGGTGTAGCCCTCGGAGGTGGTGGCGAGGGGCACCGTCACCTGGCCGCGCACCGAGCCGGTCGGGCAGGTGGGGATGTTGAGGTTGGCGACGCTCTGCGTGCCGAGGGTGCGGTCGGCGACGGCGCTGCGGTTGGCGTCGAACCACGCCAGGACCTGCCTCACGCCCGAGGGGTAGTCGACCGGGTCGCCGAGGCCCTGGCTGGCGGCGAGGGCGGGGATGCCCCGCGTGACCGCCGCCCGGGCGGCGCCCACCGTGCCGGAGAGGTCGACCGCCGGCCCCATGTTCTGGCCGGCGTTGATGCCCGACACCACCAGGTCAGGGGTGAAGTCGATGCCCTTCTGGTCGACGGCCCACACGATGGTGTCGGCCGGGAAGCCGGCGACGGCCTTGGCCGGGTAGCCGCTCTTGGTCGTGGCGTCGGTGACCACGAGGGCCCCGTTGGTGGTCTGGCCGCCCGACCCGCTCTGGTTGGTGGCCGGCGCCACGACGGTGACCTCCACGCCCTCGATGCCCCGCAGGCCTTGCACCACGGCGTCGATGCCGTCGGCGCCGACGCCGTCGTCGTTGGTGACGAGGACCCGGAGCGGCCGCGGCGCCTCGGTGGTGGCCGGGGCGTTGCCTCCCGAGGCGTCGTCGCCGCTGCTGCTGCAGCCGGCCAGCAGCGCCACCCCGAGCGCCGCGGCGCCGATCACCCGAACGACCTGTCGCATCTGTGGTTCCCCTCCTGCGGTGACGTGGTGGCACGACCCTAGCCAGACGAGCTGACGCGCCGTGTCACTTGGGGTGCGCCCCGCACGTTCAGAAGCCGCCCCAGCCGCGCACCACGAGCGAGCACGACATCAACGGCGACCACCCCTCCGGTGACGCCTCGAGCTCGACCATGGCCATCGAGAGCCCCGGGTGCTCGGCGACGATCGCGCCCAGCCGCTGCTCGACCGCCTCGCGGGTGCGGGGGTCGACCCGGCCGACGTTGTCGGCCCGCATGCCGACCACCACCCGGCTGCGGACCCAGTCGATCGAGGCGACGGGACGGCGGTCACCGCTCGGGAAGTCCGCCTCGAGCGCCTGCCAGCAGTCGTCCGGCGTGCGCAGCGGGCCCGCGTCGTCGTGCACCGCGTCGACCAGCTCCTGCAGCTGCGAGGCGCGGTAGCGGCGAAACGGCCCGGGCGCGGGCAGGCCGGTGAACGCGGTGACGGCCAGGAACACCACCACCGCGCCCAGCACGCCGGCGGCGGCGGCGACGAGTCGGCGGCGACGGGTGCGCAGCACGGCGTCAGTGTGGCAGGGCGCTCGGCCCGCTCACCCGCGGCGGAAGGCGGGGATGACCTCGCGCCCGAAGAGGCGGATCATCTCGGCGATCTGCTCGAACCCCCCGAGCGACGCCTGGCCGGTGCCGGCCGGCAGCCCGGCACCGAAGGCCGCGTGCACGTGGGTGCACCCGGTGGCCGCCCGGTAGCGCTCGATCTGGCCGACGACCCGCTCGGGGTCGCCCCACAGCAGCCGGTCGGCGGCGATCTCCTCGGCCGAGACGTCCTCGCCGGCGTCGATGCGGGCGAACAGGGCCTTCTCCTCGGCCTCCTCGGCCGACTCCCGCCAGTGCGCCATGAGGCCCTCGACGTAGTGGGGGAGCACCTCGGTGCGGACCTGCTCGTCGTCGGCGCCGACCCAGGCGTAGCGGCGCAGGACCCACTCGCCGGGCGTGCCCCGCGCCTCGCACGCCGGCAGGTACACGCCGAGGCAGTCGAGGCCGGCCGACAGCGACTGCACCGGCCCCCATATCCAGGCGTCGCCGAGGCGGGCCGCCCGGTCGACGGCCGCCGGGGCGACCCCGGCGACCCAGATCGGCGGGTGCGGCCGCTGCACCGGCCGGGGGTGCACGGTGAGCTCGGGGAACGACCAGAACCGCCCCTCGAACGACGTGTGCTCCTCGGTCCAGACCAGACGCAGCACCTCGAGCGCCTCCTCCATGCGGGCACCCCGCTGGCGGAAGTCCGACCCGTGGACCTGGTACTCGAGGGGCCACCAGCCCATGCCGACACCGAGGGTCACCCGACCACCCGAGAGCTGGTCGACGGTGGCGACCTGCTCGGCCACCCGCACCGGGTGGTGCACGGGCAGTTGGAAGATGCCCGTGCCCACCCGCAGCGTCGAGGTGCGGGCCGCCACCGCGGCCAGGAAGGTGAGCGGGTCGGCCAGGTTGCCCGCCATGAAGTGGTGGTGGCCGATGGTGGCGGTGTCGAACCCGGCCTGCTCGGCGAGCACGGCGAGCTCGAACGTCTGCCGGAACGGGTCGGGGGCCGAGAGGTCCTTGAGCAGCGGCAGCGACAGCGAGAACTTCACGGGCGGCCGGACCTGGTCAGCCGAGCTCGAACGGGCCCTTGCCCATCTGGTCGCGGACGGTGACCACCGGCGGGTTGGTGAGCGTGCGCCGCTGCCAGTTGGCGCCGTCGACCACCAGGGTGTGGCCGGAGATGAACCGGGCGTAGGGCGACGCCAGGAACGTGGCCGCCCACCCCAGCTCGCGGAGGCGACCGACGCGCAGGGCGGGCTGGCACACGTCCTTGTCGCTCGTGCGGGCCAGGTTGCCCTTGATGTCGGCGGTCATGTCCTCGTGGGGAAACAGCCCCGGCACCAGGCCGTTGACCTGGATGCCGTAGGGGCCCCACTCGACGGCGAGGGTCTCGACCATGTTCTTCACCCCGGCCTTGGCCGCCGCCGAGTGGGCGAAGCCGGGCCCACCGGTCCAGGCGTAGGAGGCGCCGACGTTGACGATGGAGCCGGGGGTGCCGGCAGCGAGGTGGCGCCGGGCGAACTCCCGGGCACAGAAGAACGTGCCGTTGAGCGTGATGTCGACGACGGTGCGCCAGGCATTGGGCGACATGTCCTCGGCCGGCACGGGGAAGTTGGCCGCCGCGTTGTTGACGAGCACGCCCGGCAGGCCGAAGCGCTCGACGGCGGCGTCGAAGGCGGCGGCGATCTGGTCGGGCTCGCGGATGTCGCACTGGGTCGTGAGCAGGCCGCCGCCCAGGTCGCCGAGGGCCTCGGTGGCCTGCTCGAGGTGCTCGGGCTTGCGGCTGGCCACCACGAGGTCGGCGCCGAGGCGCCCGAACTCGGTGGCGATGGCCCGGCCCAGCCCTGTGCCCCCGCCGGTGACGAAGACGGTGACGCCGTCGAAGGTGCCCTCGGGCAGGGCCGAGGCGCCGATCTCGGGCGGTTCGGGCAGGCCGATGGGCTCGGAGGTGCTCACTGGTCAGCTTCCCTTGTAGATGGGCTCGCGGCCCTCGGCGCGCGCGGCGCGGAGCTCGGCGAAGTCGTCGGACCTGTTGATGAACGTCTGGTAGATCAGCTCGTCGGCCATCGACGTGCGGATCTCGGGCTCGGAGAGGTGCTGGATCACCCGGCGGGCCATCTTGATGGTGACGGCCGGCGCGGCGGCCACCTTCTCGGCCATCTCGCGAGCGGTGGCGTCGAGCTCCTCGCGCGGCACCACCCGCGACACGATCCCCAGCGACAGCGCCTCCTGGGCGCTGAGGACCCGGCCGCACAGCACCATGTCGCTCACCACCCCGTGGCCGCACATCTGGAACAGCCGGCCCACGCCGCCGGTGTCGGGGATGACCCCGTGGCCGGTCTCGGGCAGCATGAAGCGGGCGTCCTCGGCGGCGATGCGGATGTCGCACAGCAGGGCCCGCTGGAACGACCCGCCGATGGCCCAGCCCTGGATGGCGACGATCACGGGCACGTCCATGTCGAACAGCTGCTGGATGCCCTTGTGGCCCCGGGTCATCAGCTCGTGGTGGGTCAGCTCGGTCTTGTTGGTGCCGATCGAGCCGACGTCGCGGCCCGACGACCAGGAGTGGCCCTCGCCTCGCCAGATGACGGCGCGCACCTCGCGGTTCGCCCTGAGCTCGCCCAGGATGTCGAAGAGCTGGGCGTCCATCTCGTCGGTGAAGGCGTTGCGCTTCTCCTGGTTGTCGTTGGTGATCACCGCGATCGGTCCGTCGATCTGCAGCGTGACCTGTGCGGTCATGGTCCTCCCCCTGTGGTGTCCGGAGCTCGTCGCCGCGAGCGCGGACGGCGCCCGCGGAGGCTACAACTCGAAGCGGTAGCCGATGCCCGCCTCGGTGAGGAAGTGCTTCGGGTGGCTCGGGTCGTCCTCCAGCTTGCGGCGCAGCCCCGCCACGTACACGCGCAGGTAGTGGGTCTCGGTGCCGTACTCCGGGCCCCACACCGCCTGCAGGAGCTGGCGGTGGGTGACGAGCTTGCCGTGGTTGCGCACCAGCTCCTCGACGAGCCCCCACTCGGTGGGCGTGAGGCGGACGACGTCGCCGTGGCGCCGCACCCGCTTGGCGGCCAGGTCGATGTGAAGGGACCCGGCGTCGACCACGGGCGCCGCCTCGTCGGTGGCGCCTCGGCGCAGGGCGGCTCGCAGCCGGGCCAGCAGCTCGCCCATGCCGAAGGGCTTGGTCAGGTAGTCGTCGGCGCCGGCGTCGAGCGCCTCGACCTTGTCGCGCTCGTCGCCGCGCGCCGACAGCACGATGATCGGCACGTCGCTCCACCCCCGCACCCCGTGCACCACCTCGATGCCGTCCATGCCCGGCAGGCCGATGTCGAGGATGACCACGTCCGGGCGGCGCTCGGCGACCAGCCGCAGCGCCTCCTCGCCGGTGGCGGCCTGCAGCACCTCGTAGCCGCGCGCCTCGAGGTTGGTGGCCAGCGTCCGGCGGAGCTGCGGTTCGTCGTCGACCAGCAGCACGGTCGTCATGGCTGCCCGGCGGGGCGACTCACGTCGTCGATGCTACGACCCGACGACTGCCCGATCATGCCTGCCGCTCCGCGGTCGGGCTATGGTCCGCGGCAGCCACCCGGCGTGGTGGCGCCCGTCAGCCGATCGGTCGGGATCCGCACGTGGCAGCAAGTCGACCACTCCCTCAGCCAGGCACCGGCCCGGTGCCGCGAAGCGGTGCGATGGCCGCTGAGTTCGTCGTCTCCGAGTACTTCCCGGCCGAGCTCTCGACGCCCGCAGCGGCGCGACGCTTCGTCGTCGAATCATTGCGCTCGCACGGGGTGGCGGTGGGCGACGCCGTGCCGGTGGTGGTGAGCGAGCTGGTCACCAACTCGGTGCTGCACGCGGCCAGCAAGTCCCGGGTCGAGGTCAGGGTCGACCACCACCGCGTGCGCGTCGAGGTCTACGACTCCGACCCGACGATGCCGGTGAAGCGCCACCCGGGGCCCGACACCGTCACCGGCCGGGGCCTGCTGCTCGTCGAGGCGCTGACCGACCGGTGGGGCTCGGCGCCCGCCGACGAGGGCAAGGTCGTCTGGTTCGAGCTCGACCGGTGAGCCAGCCAGGGCCCCGACAGCAGGAGGCGTGCGTGCGCTGGACGATCGGTGACGTCACGGTGACCAAGGTGGTGGAGCTGGTGCAGGCGCTCCCGCTGGCCGGGCTGCTGCCGGACGCCACGCCCGAGGCCCTCGAGCCCCATGCCTCCTGGTTGCAGCCGCACTTCGTCGACGCCGAGGGCTCGACGTCGCTGTCGATCCACAGCTTCGTCGTGGAGAGCCAGGGTCGCACGATCCTGGTCGACACCTGCGTCGGCGACCGGGCGATCCCCGGCATGGACGGCTTGCGAGGGCCCAGCGACTTCCCGGACCGGCTCGCCGCCGCCGGCTTCCCCGTCGACACCATCGACGTCGTGTGCTGCACCCACCTCCACTTCGACCACGTCGGCTGGAACACGCGGCTCCGCGACGGGCGCTGGGTCCCGACCTTCCCGCGGGCGCGCTACCTGTTCTGCCGGCAGGAGTACGAGCACTGGGCGGCGGAGCCGTCGGGCTACGCGCTGAACGTGGGCGACACCGTGGCGCCCCTCGTCGATTCGGGGCTGGCCGACCTGGTCGACCCCGACCACGCGGTGACCGGCGAGGTGCGGTTCGTGCCGTCGCACGGCCATTCGCCGGGGCACGTCTCCGTGCTGATCGAGTCGGCCGGCGAGCGGGCGCTCATCACCGGCGACGCCACCCACCACCCGGTGCAGTGGGCCGAGCCGGAGTGGGGGATGGGCGGCGACTGGGACCCGGCGATGGGGGCCGAGGCCCGCCGCCGCCTGCGCGCCGAGCACGCCCAGGGCCCCGATGGTCGACCCCCGACGTTGGTGCTGGGCACCCACTACGCCGCGCCGAGCGCCGGGCGCATCGTCGGCGACGACGAGGGGTGGCGCTTCGTGGCCGAGGTGCCCGAGCCCGTGCCGGCCGAGGGCCCCTGACGACGAAGGCGGCGTCGGCCGGCTGCGGCTGGTGTGGTAGGCACGGCGGGAGCCGACCAGGGAAGGACCGGACCGTGACCGTCATCGAGGTGTTCGCCGACGTCGCCTGCCCCTTCACCCACGTGGGCCTGGTGCGCTTCGTCGAGCGCCGGGCCGAGCTGGGCCGCGACGACGTCAGGCTGCGGGTGCGGGCTTGGCCGCTGGAGGTCGTGAACGGCCAACCCCTCGACCCTCACTTCATCGCCGAGGAGGTCGCCGACATCCGCGCCCAGGTCGACCCTGCGCTCTTCGCCGGCTTCCGCGAGGAGGCGTTCCCGGCCACGTCGATGCCGGCGCTGGCCCTCACCGCGGCGGCCTACGCGCGTGACCTCCCGACCGGCGAGGCGGTGGCCCTCGAGCTGCGGCAGCTGCTGTTCGAGCAGGGCCTCGACATCGCCGACGAGGCCGTGCTGGCGAGGGTGGCCGCCCGGCACGGCGTCGAGGCCGACCTCGACGCCTCCGGCCCGGTCATGGCCGACCACGCCGAAGGAGTGGACCGGGGCGTGATCGGCTCGCCCCACTTCTTCACCCCGACCGGTGGCTTCTTCTGCCCCTCGCTCGACGTGGGGCGCGACGAGGGCGGCGAGCTGCACGTCTCGTTCGACCCGGCCGGGTTCGACCGCTTCGTGGCGGGCTGCTTCGCGTGACGGCGGCGCCTCGCCGCTCGGCCCACGGGTCGCCGGCGACGCCCACGGCAGCCAGCTCTCGGCGGGCTCGCCGGTGACGGAGGATCAGGCCGGGACGTAGGTCGTGGTGCCGTCGGCGGGGGTGAGGACGATCTCTTCGCCGACCAACGAACGCCGGCTCAGCTGGAGGGGCAGCTCCGGATCGCCGGCTCGGGCACCGACGCGCGAGCCGTCGGGCAGGCGGGCGATCACCGGCGCGGCGACCGGTCCCGCGTCGCGCTCGTGGAAGACGGTCATGGCCTCCACCACGGCCGTGCCGCTGGCACCGGTCGTGGTCGGCACCGCCCGGGTGGCGAGCGACTCGGTGAGCTCGGGCAGCTCGCGGAAGTCGGCGGGCGCGGGAGGCTCGTCGACCGACAGCAGCCCGACGGCGAAGTCGTTGCACGATCCGCCCACGCCCACCACGGCGCTGATCGTGCCGGGGTCGGCCCGCACCGCCTCGACGGTCGCGACGATGCCGTGCAGCGAGTACGAGGCGCCCGGGCCGCCGAAGTACGGCAGGCCCCCGGTGCGGGTCAGCGGGCGGGGATCGGCGAACGGGTCGAGGCCGAACGCCGCCGCGGCGAGCTGGACCGCGGCGGGGAAGCACGAGTAGAGGTCGAAGCCGGCGATGTCGTCTGCGGCCACCCCGGTGCGCTCGAGCAGGCGCTGCACCAGCGCCGCGAGGGCTTGCGAGCGGTGCATCTCCGGCCACACCGACGGCGGGCCGGCCTCGGGGGCGGCCAGGACGCCCCACGGGTGCACCGGTGTCGAGCTGGCGCCGAGGCGGCCGGCCAGCGCCTCGGAGGTGACCAGCACCGCGGCGGCGAGGTCGATCGTGGGGAACGAGCACATCAGCTTGGTGTAGGGCTCCGACACGAACCGGTTGTCGGGCCCGAGCGTCGAGATCTCCTCCGGCGTGCGCGCCGTCGGGAACCACGCCACGTCGGGCCGGCGGGCGGCCACCTCGGTGAAGGGGGCCAGGAGCTCGCCGAGGCGAGAACGCTGGGCGTCGGGGCCACGGCCGGCGGCGGCCGCCAGGGCGCTCTCCACGAGGGCGAAAATCGACACCGGCATCATCACTCCGGCGTCGCCTTCGGCCTGCGGGCGCATGGCACGGAAGCGCTCCAGGCGGGCCATGTCGGCCCGGGCGTCGGCCGGGGTGGCGCCGCCCGAGCCCTGCGACCACACCGACGTGGGCGGCGCGGGTTCGGGCAGGCCCTGCCGGCGGGCGTTGCGCACCGAGAAGTCGGCGATGCCGCCGACGATCAGCGCGGCGTCGACGTCGCCCGCGGCGATGGCGCGGCACGCCCGGGCCAGCAGCTTCTGCGGTCCGGCACCGCTGTAGCTCGCCTGCACGCGCGAGCCGGGCGGGAGGCCCAGGCGCTCGGCCAGCATGGCCCCGCCGTCGTCGTCGCTGAACACCGACAACGGGCTCGAGCAGACCAGGCCGACGTGGGCCAGCACGTCGGCACCGGCGTCGTCGACGGCGCGGCACGTGGCGTCGTGCAGCAGCTCCACCGGGTGGACGAGCCGGTCGGGGTCCTTGTTGGCCACCTGGCCGACCCCGACGATGACCGGACGAGCTGCTGGTCGCTCCATGAGCGGCCACGTTGCCACGGTCCGCGATGCCTGCCCAACCCGACGCCGACGGCCGCTCGGGCCGTGGGCCGGACGGGAACCCGATCTCGAGCGCGCGCGAGGATCGGGAGCGAGCGAGGAGGAGCACGATGCCACGACTTGGCCCCTGGCAGCCGGCGACCATCGAGGAGCGACTCGACCGCATGGAGTCGCTGGCCGAGATCCAGCAGCTGCCCGTGCGCTACGCGCTGGCCCTCGACGCCCGCGACATGGACGCGCTCGTCGAGCTGTTCGTGCCCGACGTGCGGGTGGGCCCCGACGCCCAGGGCCGCGAGGCGCTCAAGCAGTGGTTCACCGAGACCATGAGCGCCATGCGCACCTCCGTGCACCTCGTCGCCAACCACATCGTCGACTTCGACGACGCCGACCACGCCCGCGGCATCGTCTACTGCCACGACGAGCTGGAGTGGCCCGAACGGGGCGAGTGGGAGCAGGGCAAGCTGCAGTACTGGGACACCTACGAGCGGGTCGACGGGGAGTGGTGCTTCGCCCATCGCCGCTTCCACCGGTGGTACATCGTCGACGCCCTCACCCGGCCGTCGAGGGGTGCCGGCGTGAACGTGGGCACCGACGCCCTCACCACCCACCTGCTCCCCGACGCCTTCCCGACCTGGATCGCCTTCTGGGAGACCCGCGGCGGGCCACGGCGCGGTCGGTGAGCGCCCGGCTGCCCGAAGGCGCCGAGCGCCTCCGGTTGGCCAGCTGGAACGTCCGCAGCGGCTGGGCGCTCGACCGCGCCTCGTTCTGGCCCCTCCGCCGCTCCCGGGTGGCCGAGGTGCTCGCTCGGATCGACGCTGACCTGTGGGGGCTGCAGGAGGTCTTCTGGTTCCAGAGGAGGTGGTTGCTGCGCCACGGGCTGCCCGCCGGACGGTGGGCGCACGCGGGCGACGGTCGCGGGCGGTGCCGGCGGGGCGAGGCCGTGCCGATCGTGTGGCGGCGCGAGCGCCTGCAGGCCCACGGCCACGCCACCCGCTGGTTCGGCCCCACCCCCGACCGGCCCGGGTCGCGGGGGCGCCAGGCCGGGGCGCCCCGGGTCGCCACGTGGGTCGACCTGGCATGGGCCGGCCGCCGCGTCGTGGTGGTGAACGCCCACCTGGACGACCGCTCCGCCGAGGCCCGCCACGAGGCGGCCGTCCAGGTGGCCGACGCCGTGGGCCGAGCGGCGGAGATGCCCCACGTGGTCATGGGTGACTTCAACGCCACCCTCGACGACGACGAGCTGCAGCCCCTGCTCGCCGCCGGCTTGCGGTCGGCGCTCCCAGCAGCGGCCGGCCCGACGGCCACCGCCTTCGAGCGGGAGGAGGGCCGCCGCCTCGACCACGTGCTGGTGTCGTCGCACTGGGCGGTCGTGTCGGCCGAGGTGGCCACCGGCGCCGGCCGGGCCTCCGACCACTACCCCGTGGTCGCCGACCTCGAGCTGCGCTGACTCCGCGGTGGCGGCCCCGGCGGGCCGGCGGCGTACGTCGCCGGCTAACCGTCGAGCTGCGCCGTGACGGCGGCGGCGATGCGGCCACCGTCGGCCGAGTCGCCCACCCGCGTGCGCACGGCGCCGATGACGCGGCCCTTCGCTCTGGGGTCACCGGCGGCGCCGGCCGCCGCGACCTCCTCGGCGACGATGGCCGCCAGAGCGTCGTCGTCGAGCTGGGCGGGCAGGTAGGCCGACAGGATCTCGGCCTCGGCCCGCTCATGGTCGGCCTGCTCGGCACGGCCCGCCCCGGCGTAGATGTCGGCCGCCTCGTGGCGCCGCTTCACCTCGCTGCGGATGACGCCGATCACCGCGGCGTCGTCGAGCGAACCACGGGTGTCGCCCGCCGTCTCGGCGGCGGTGACGGCGGCCAGGGTGAGGCGCAGGGCCGACACCCTCACCTGGTCCCGGGCCTTCATCGCCGTGGTGAGGTCGGCTCGGAGGTCGTCGAGGAGCGCCATGGCCCCATCCTCGCGGCTCGGCGCGCTGCGGCCCACCGAGTTGTCCGACGGGTGCCGGCGAATCCGTGCCGCCAGCGCGCGAGGCTGCGGCGGTGAGCTTCCCCGGGCCGTGGGCCGCGACGGCCGAGGCGTGACGGCATGACGCCAGCTCGTGGCCGTCCCGCTCCGGGGGTCGGTGCACCGGAGCGCTCGGCTGCGGCAGCGGTCGAGCACCTCGACGTCGCCCGAGCGGCGGCCATGGCGGCCAACGACGTGCTGCAGCAGCTCGCCACGTCGTCGCAGGGCCTGAGCGCCGAGGAGGCCACCCGACGCATCGAGCGGCTGGGTCCCAACACGCTCTCCACTCGCGGCGCGAGCGCCTGGCAGGTCCTGGGGCGGCAGGTCCGCAGCCCGCTGATGCTGCTGTTGCTGGTGACGGCCGCCCTGTCGTTCTTCGTGGGGGAGCGGACCGACGCCGTCATCATCGGGTGCATCCTCGCCCTGAGCGTCGGGCTCGGCTTCTCCAACGAGTACCGCGCCGAGCAGGCCGCTGCCGCTCTCCACTCGCAGATCCGACACCGGGTCACCGTGCGCCGCGACGGCCACCACCTCACCACGGACGTCGCCGCCCTCGTGCCGGGTGACGTGGTCGTGCTGCAGCTCGGCGAGGTGGTGCCGGCCGACGTGCGGCTCCTGGCGGTCACCGACCTCGCCTGCGACGAGTCGATGCTGACCGGTGAACCGGGCGGCGTCGCCAAGTCCACGGACCCCGTGCCCGAGGGCACGCCGCTCGCCGAGCTCAGCTCCTGCGCGCTCATGGGATCAGTGGTGCACGAGGGCGCGGGCGAAGGCGTGGTCGTCGCCACCGGCAGCCGCACCGAGTTCGGCCGGGTGGCCCGCGCCCTGGGCGAGCGCCACGACGAGACCGAGTTCCAGCACGGGCTCCGCCAGTTCTCCGGGTTGCTGGTGCGGGTCGCCGGCGTGCTGGCTGGCGGCATCTTGGTGATCAACGTCGCGCTGGCCCGACCGCTCATCGACGCGGTGCTGTTCGCGCTGGCCATCGCCGTGGGGATCACGCCCCAGCTGCTGCCCGCCATCGTCACCACGTCGCTCGCCACCGGCTCGCGCGAGCTGGCCCGCCGGAAGGTCCTGGTGAAGCGCCTGGTGTGCATCGAGGACCTCGGCAACATCGACACCCTCTTCACCGACAAGACCGGCACCCTCACCGAGGGCCGCATCACCTTCACCGCCGCCGTCGACGCCCACGGTCGGCCGTCCGACGCCGTGCTGGAGCTGGGCCTCGCCTGCAACGAGGCGACGGTGGAGGGCGGGCGGGCGGTGGGCGGCAACCCGCTCGACCTGGCGCTGTGGGACGTCGCGCCGGCCGGGCTGGTGCTGCCCCGACGGATCGCCGTGCTGCCGTTCGATCACGAGCGCCGGCTCATCTCCGTCGTGGTGGCCGGGTCCGACGGCGACCTCCTCGTCACCAAGGGAGCACCCGAAGCCGTGCTCGAGCGGTGTCGAGGCGTGCCGGCCGAGTCCCACGAGGTGCTCGACCGCAGCTTCTCCGAGGGTGCCCGCGTGATCGCCGTGGCGGTGCGGCCCGTGACCGGCCTCACCAAGGTGACCGAGGCCGACGAGCACGACCTCGAGCTCCGGGGCTTCCTGCTCTTCCTCGACCGGCCCAAGCAGTCCGCCGCCGGCTCCCTCCGACGCCTCGCCGAGCTCGGTATCTCGGTGCGCATCGTCACGGGCGACAACCCCAGGGTCGCCGAGCGGGTGAGCGCCGAGCTCGGCATGCACGTCGAGGGTGTCCTCACCGGGCCCGAGCTCGACGAGCTCGACGAGGCGGCGCTGGCCGAGGCCCTGCCCCGCACGACGGTCTTCGCCCGAGTCAGCCCCGAGCAGAAGGCGCGCGTGATCACCGCCCAGCGCCGCCTGCACTCCGACGTGGCCTTCCTCGGAGACGGTGTGAACGACGCCGTCGCGCTCCACAAGGCCGACGTGGGCATCTCGGTCGACTCGGCCACCGACGTGGCCAAGGACGCAGCCGACATCGTGCTGCTCGAGAAGGACCTCGACGTGCTCGCCGACGGGGTGGTGGAAGGCCGTCGCATCTTCGCCAACACGATCAAGTACGTGTTGATGGGCACCTCGTCGAACTTCGGCAACATGTTCTCGGCGGCCGTCGCCTCGGCGTTCCTGAGCTTCCTGCCCATGCTCCCGTCACAGATCCTGCTCAACAACCTGCTGTACGACGCGAGCCAGATGGCGATCCCCACCGACGCGGTGGACGCCGAGCAGCTGCGGCGGCCGGCCCACTGGGACATCGGCTTCATCCGCCGGTTCATGATGTTCTTCGGCCCCGTCAGCTCGCTGTTCGACTTCGCCACCTTCGCCATCATGCTGTGGGGCTTCGACGCCGGCGCCGAGCTGTTCCGATCCGGCTGGTTCGTCGAGTCGCTCGCCACCCAGACGCTGGTGATCTTCGTCATCCGCACCCGGCGGGTGCCGTTCCTGCGCAGCCGGCCCAGCCGACCCCTGCTGGTGGCCGCGCTGGGCGTGGTGGCGCTCGGCGCGGTGATCCCGCTGACCCCCCTGGCCGAGCCGTTGGGGTTCGCGCGCCCGCCGGCCGCCTTCTACGGCGTGCTCGTGGCCTTGGTCGTGACCTACCTGGCGCTGGCCGAGGTGGCCAAGGCCATGTTCTTCCGGGAGCGCCCGGCGCTGGTCGAGCGTCGCGAGCGATCTCGGCGCGAGTGGCACCTCGCCCACCACCATCCCGAGGCCCGCCGGGCGCGACGCGTGCGGCGGCGGGCCTCGAGGTGGGCCACGCCGCGGTCGCGCTCCCCGGCCGCCCGAGCGGCGCCCGCGGTCCGCCGGTCGGCTCGCCGTCCCGCGGCGAGACGAGAAGGGTCCAACGCCCGGTGACGACCGCCGCCGCCGGCCGTAGCGTGCGAGGTGACGGAGGTGCGTCATGTTCGCCAGGACGAAGACCGTCGCCCACGTCCACGGCATCGCCATCCGGATCGACGCGACCTGGGTGGTCATCGCCGCCCTGATCGGGGCCAGCCTCTGGGCTCGGTTCTCCGAGAGGCCCCACGTCAGCCCCTGGGCGGCGCCGGTCATGGCGCTGGTCGGCGCCGGCCTGTTCTTCGGGTCGCTGCTGCTCCACGAGCTGGGCCACGCCCTCGAAGCCCAGCGCCACGGGCTCGAGGTGCGCAGCATCACCTTGTTCCTCTTCGGCGGGGTCACCGAGAGCAGCTTCCGGTTCCGCCGGCCGGCCGACGAGCTGGTCATGGTGGCCGCCGGCCCCGCCACCAGCTTCGCCCTCAGCGGGCTGTTCGGCGTGGTGGCGTGGTGGGCCGGTGCCGTCGGTGTCGAGGCGGTGGCAGCCGTGGCCGCGGTCCTGGCCTGGGTCAACCTGGCCCTCGGTGCGTTCAACCTCGTTCCCGGCGTGCCCCTCGACGGAGGGCGCATCCTGCAGGCCCTCGTGTGGCGGGCCACGGGTGACCGCCGCCGCTCCATGGTCGTGGCCGCGGGCGTCGGGCGGGCGATCGCGGCCGGCATGATCGGCGTCGGTGCGGCGCTACTCCTCGTGGTGCCCGGCGGGGCGGTCGACGGGCTCTGGCTGGCGCTCATCGGCTGGTTCCTGCGGCGCTCGGCGACCGCCGAGGCGAGCTTCGCCCGCCTCGAGGGCACCCTCGCCGGCATGGCGCTGCGCGACCTCCTGCCGCCGCGGCCCCGCCCGCTGGACCCGTGGGCCTCGGTCCACGACGCCGAGCTGGCGCTCGTCGGAGCCCACGACGACGACCTGCTGTGCGTGATCGACCACGGCGCGGTGCGCGGCGTCGTCGACGTCGAGCGCCTCCGCTCGGTGCCGGTGGCCCAGCGCGCCGCGGTGCCGGTGTCCGCGGTGACCGAGCCGGCCGCCGGCCTGCGCCGCGTCGACGGCGATGCCGACGCGGCCTGCCTCCTGGAGCTGCCGCCGTCGGTGCCGCTCGTCGTCGTGGCCGGCGGCCACGAGCTGGGAGTCGTGGCCCCCTCTCGTGCGGTCGCCGTCGCCCGCCGGCGCGCCGTGGCGGCCCGCCGCTGACGCGTCGGCAGCCCACCCGCCGGCGATGAGGACCTCCCGGCACCGCCACCGGGACCAAAGGCCCTTCTCGCCCTCCAACGCGAAAACGAGGATCGGGTTCCAGTGCAGCCGTACGGACGCCCTGAGGGGGAGACGATGCTCGGACCCGACGACCACTACGTGGTGATCTCCTGCGACACCCACGCGGGCGGGAGCCATGCCCAGTACCGCGAGCACCTCGACCCGAAGTACCGGGCCGAGTTCGACGCATGGCGCGAGAAGTACAAGAACCCCTTCAAGGATCTGAAGGACACCGACATGCGGGTCCGCAACTGGGACGAGGAGCGCCGCGACTCCGAGCAGAACCGCGACGGCGTGATCGGCGAGGTGATCTTCCCGAACACCGTGCCGCCGTTCTTCCCCAGCTTCGTGCTGTTCGCCCAGCCGCCCACGCCCGAGGAGTACGAGCTGCGCCACGCCGGCATCCAGGCCCACAACCGCTGGATGGCCGAGTACTGCGCCCAGAAGCCCGAGGCCCGGGCCGGCATCGGCCAGATCTTCCTCAACGACGTGGACGACACCCTCGAGGACATCCGCTGGATCCACGACAACGGGCTGCGCGGCGGTGTGCTGATCGGGTCGGTGCCGCCGACGTGCGACTGGTTGGCCCCGCTGTACGACCCCGTCTACGACCCGGTGTGGGAGCTGTGCCAGGAGCTCGACATGCCGGTGAACGCCCACACGGGCACGGGTGGCCCGGTGTACAAGAAGGCGCCGGCGATGCCGCTGGTGCACTTCCTCGAGATCCCGTTCTACGGCCAGCGGCCCTTGCACTACCTGATCCTGGGCGGGGTGTTCGAGCGCTTCCCGCGCCTGAAGTTCACCCTCACCGAGGCGGGCTGCTCGTGGATCCCCGCCGCCCTCGACCAGCTCGACGTGCTGATGGAGAGCATCCGCTCGAACAAGGCGGGGGAGATGCGCATCCCCGGCGAGATCGTCCCGGAGCGCACCGCCACCGAGTACTTCCAGCAGAGCTGCTACGTCGGCGTGAGCCAGCCCACCCCGGCCGACGTCGACGCCGCCGTGATCCTCGGCCTGAACCACGTCATGTGGGGCAGCGACTACCCCCACGACGAGGGCACGTTCCCGTACACCCACGAGCACCTGCGCCAGGTCATGGGGCACCTCAGGCCCGAGCAGATCCAGCAGTTCCTGGCCGGCACGGCGGCCGAGGTCTTCGGCTTCGACCTCGCCGCCCTCCAGCCGGCGGCCGACCTCTTCGGGCCCACCGTGGCCGAGGTGGCCGAGCCGCTGACGGAGCTGCCCGAGAACCCCAACCAGGCACTGGAGAAGGCGGCGAGGCAGCTGGCCAAGGCCGGCTGAGCCCACCGCCATCGCACGAGCCGCCCGACCGACCCCCCCGGCGGGCGGCTCGTTCGCGCCTGCGCCGCCGGTAGCGTCGGCGCGGTGGGGGCGTTGGCCGGCAAGAACGTGATCGTCACCGGCGCCAGCCGCGGGATCGGCGAGGCCGTGGCCGTGCAGGCCGCCGCCGAGGGCGCCAATGTGGTGGTGAACAGCTCCGGTTCGGGTGGCCGGGACCCCGGGCCGCTGCTCGCCGTGGCCGAGCGCATCGAGGCCCTCGGCGGGGGCCGGGCCGTGGCGAGCGTCGGGCCGGTCGAGGACATCGACTACGCCGCCGAGCTGGTCGCCACCTGCCGCGACACCTTCGGGTCGGTCGACGTGCTGTTCGCGGTGGCGGGGGTGCCGGCGCCGCGCCGCACGTCGATCCTCGACATCGACCCGGCCGACTGGCGGCGCCTGCTCGCCGTGCACCTCGACGGGACGTTCAACTGCTGCCGCCACGCCGCGCCGCTGATGGTGGCGCAGGGGAGCGGCGCCATCGTCACCACCAGCTCCGACTCGTGGCTCGGGGGCTACGCGGGCACGGCCTACCCGGCGGCCAAGGGCGGCATCGTCAGCCTGACCTGGGCGATGGCCCACGACCTCGGCCCGCGCGGCGTGCGGTGCAACGCCGTGGCGCCCGGCGCCCGCACGCCGATGGCGAGCGGGCCGGGGTTCGAGGCCAGGATCGCCAAGCTCGTCGCCGACGGCACCCTCGCGCCGCGCGAGGCGGAGGCGGTCCTCGCCATGCCGGGGCCGGAGTTCGTGGCCCCGCTCTACGTGTTCCTCGGCAGCGACGACGCGGCGGGCATCGAAGGCCGCCTGTTCCGGGCTCGGGGCGGCACCGTGGAGGTCTTCGCGCTGCCGCGGCCCGAGCCGCTGCTCCAGCGGCCGGTCGAGGAAGGCCCCTGGACCCACGCCGCGCTGGTCGAGGGCCTGGGCCGGGCGCTCGGCGACGCACCGGGCTGACCGGCGAGCCGGGCCGATGCCCACCGGTAGTCTCTGGGGCGCCTCGACCCCCGTGTGGGGGCACCGACGGCGCCGCTCAGGCTGGAGGGACCATGACGATCGACACCGCCCCCACGTCGCTGTACTGGGATCCGTTCGACACCGAGATCGACGACGACCCCTACCCGCTGTGGCGGCGGATGCGTGACGAGGCGCCCGTCTACCGCAACGACCGCTACGACTTCTGGGCCTTGAGCCGCTTCCACGACGTCGAGGCCGCCAGCAAGGACCCGAAGACCTTCAGCTCGTCCCACACCACCGTGCTCGAGACGATGGGCCCGAAGGTCGACGACACCCACATGATGATCTTCATGGACCCGCCCGAGCACACGGCGCTGCGGTCGCTGGTGTCCCGTGCGTTCACGCCGCGCCGCGTCGGTGGGCTCGAGGAGCGCATCAGGGGCATCTGCGCCGACCTGCTCGACCCCCAGGTCGGCTCGGGCGGTTTCGACTACGTCGTGGACTTCGCCGCCCAGCTGCCGTCGCGAGTCATCTCCACCCTCGTCGGCGTGCCCCCGGAGGACCAGGAGGAGCAGCGCCGCAACGTCGACGGCATGTTCCACATCGAGCCCGACGTCGGCATGCGCAACGAGCAGGCCATGGAGTCCGGCCTGAAGGTGGCCCTGTACCTGTTCGGGCTCGTGCAGCAGCGCCGCCAGGAACCGCGCGACGACCTGCTCTCGGCGTTGGTGCAGGCCGAGGTCACCGACCCCGACGGCACCACGCGCCACCTCACCGACGAGGAGTGCACCCGCTTCGGCCTGCTGCTCTACAGCGCCGGCACCGAGACGGTGGCCAAGCTGCTCGGCAACGCCGCCCTGGTGCTCGCCGAGAACCCCGACCAGCGGGCCGACATGGTGGCCCACCCCGAGGTCGTGCCCAACGCCGTCGAGGAGCTGCTGCGCTTCGAGCCGCCGTCACCGGTGAACGGCCGCTGGACCACGGCGGAGGTGGAGTTCCACGGGGTGCGGATCCCCGAGGGCTCGAAGGTGCTGATGCTCACCGGCAGCGCCGGGCGCGACGAGCGGGTCTTCGACGACCCCGACCGCTTCGACGTGCGGCGCAAGATCAACCATCACCTCACGTTCGGCTACGGCGTGCACTTCTGCATCGGCGCCGCCCTCGCCCGCCTCGAGGGCCGCATCGGCCTGGAGGAGACGCTGAAGCGGTTCCCCGAGTGGGGCGCCGACCGGGCGACGGCGACGCGGGTGCACACCAGCACCGTCCGCGGCCACCACTCCGTGCCGATCACCCTGTAGGCGGGGCCCGAGCGACCGGGGGGGGGAAGGATGGCCGAGGACGTGCCGGGTGCGCAGGTGGCGCGCCAGGAGCTCGAGCTCGACGTCGGCGACCGGCTGGGCGAGCTCGCGACCGTCTCGGCCACGTACGTGGCGCCGGTCGAGCCCGGCAGCGGGCGGCCGGTGCTGGTGTGCCTGCCCGGCGGCACCTACACCCGCGGGTACTTCGACCTCCACGTGCCCGGCCACCCGGGCTACAGCTTCGCCGAGGACGCCGCCGCCCGGGGCTTCCCCGTGGTCCTCATCGACCACGTCGGCACGGGAGCGAGCACCCGCACGACCCGGGACCTGGGGCTGGCCGACCAGGCCGCCGCCGCCGCCGAGGTGGTGGAGCAGCTTCCCGACGCCATCGGGCTCTCCGGCCCGTTCGTCGGCGTCGGGCACTCCATGGGCGGCTACGTCGCCATGCTGCAGCAGGCCGCCCACCGGAGCTACGCGGCGCTCGCCGTGCTCGGCACCACCAACCAGGCGCTCAGCCCTCTGCTGCTGCCCGCCGAGCTGGTCGAGGCGGCCGCCACGGCCGACGGACGGGCCGCCGTGCTCGAGCAGATGCTGGCCGCGTTCCCCGACCGCTACGTCGAGAGCTCCCGCGAGCCGATGCGCTCCTGGTTCCACCTCGGCGACGTGCCCGACGAGGTCGTCGCCGCCGACGACGCCACGACCCTCACCGTGGTGCCCCGCCGGTGCGGCGCCGAGGCGACCGTCCCCGGCGTCACCGCCGACGCCGCCGCCCGCATCGACGTGCCCGTGCACCTGGCCTACGGCGAGCTCGACGTGTCACCCGCCCCGCACGCCGAGCCGGCGTTCTTCCCGGCGAGCGGCGACGTCACCTTGTTCGTCCTTGCCGGCAGCGGCCACTGCCACAACATGGCGTCGACCAGGGGGGTGCTGTGGGACCGGCTGGCCCGGTGGTGCGCCGAGGTCCCCGGCCTCGACGGTCGGCCCGACGCCTGAGCGGGCCGGCCCGCTCGCACCTCCTGGCCGTTCTGGTGGAGATCTGCGTGCGCAGGTGACCGCAGATCTCCACCAGAACGGGGGGTCAGGCCACCACGCCGGCGGCCCGCAGCTCGCCGATGCGGTCGGCCAGGCCCAGCTCGGCGAGGACCTCGTCGGTGTGCTCGCCCAGGGCCGGCGTGAACCCGCCGAGCTCGGCCGGCGTGCCCCGGAACTGCGTGGGGTGGCGCGGCAGGCGGGCCCGGCCCACCACCGGGTGGTCGAGCTCCACGAACATGCCGATGGCCCGAGCGTGGGGGTCGTCGACGATCTCGGCGGCCGACAGCACCATGGCGAAGGCGACCCGCTCGCGCTCGAAGCGGGCGATGGCCTCCTCCTGGGTGAGGTTGGCCGCCATGGCGTAGCACATGTCCATGATCGGCTCGAGCACGTCGCGGTGCTGGCGCCGCTCGGCCACGGTGGCCACCCGAGGGTCGTCGTAGCCGGGGACGTCGAGGGCGCGGCACATGCCGGCGAAGTCGGCGTCGGTGGTGGGCACGACGATGCCCCAGCCGTCGAGGAAGCGCATGGGCTGGAAGCCGGCGTTGAAGCTCGACGGCAGCGAGCCGTCGGACTCGAGCAGCACCTCGTTGCCCGCCGACTCGACCCACAGGAACGACACGCAGGCGTCGGCCATGCCGAGCTCGAGGTGCTGGCCGCCCCGGCCCATCGCCCGGGCGAACAGCGCGGCGGTGATGGCCTGGCAGGCGTAGAGGGCGCTCACCTTGTCGGCGCCGTTCTGGCGCAGGAACGTCGGCGGGCCGCCGTTGGGGTCGGCCTGGTTGGCGGCGAAGCCGGCGTAGGCCTGGATGGACGTGTCGTAGGCGCTGCGGTCGCGGTAGGGGCCCTCGGGGCCGTAGCCGGAGATCGAGCAGTACACGACGTCGGGGTTGGCGGCGGCGACGGTGTCGTAGCCGAGGCCCAACCGGTCGATCACCCCGGGCCGGAAGTTCTGGACCACCACGTCGGCCTCGGCGGCCAGCCGCAGGACGATCTCGCGCCCCTCGTCGGTGCCGAGGTCGACCGCGATGCAGCGCTTGCCCCGGTTGCAGGCCAGGTAGAAGGCGCTCATGTTGTTGACCGCCACGCCCACCCACCGGGCGATGTCGCCGATGCCGGGCCGCTCCACCTTCACCACCTCGGCGCCCTGGTCGGCCAGCAGCGCGGTGGCATAGGGGCCGGTGAGGGCGATGGAGAGGTCGAGGACCTTCACCCCGGCCAGGGGCCCGGTGCGGCCGCTCCCGCCCGGTGACGTCGCCTGCTGCTCGTCGTCGCTCACGCCGCTTCGCTCCCCCCTGGTCCGGCCGACCGGCGGACAGTACCGCGGGCCGATCCGCCGGGGGGCGGCCTCCGCCCCCGGTGGGCGGCCGCTCACCAGGCGGTGTCGGGCCCCCACAGCTCGCCCGGCAGGGGCGGTGTCCCGCACCCCACGAAGCTGCCGTCGCCGTCGCCGAGCACGATGCGCCGGGCGGGGCCGCGACGGCCGATGGCGATCTCCAGGTCGCCCGGGCCGGGTGGGCCGACCGCCGGCTCGTCGTCGGTGCCGAGCAGGTTCCCGAACCAGACGACCTCCCGGGTGGCGCCGTCGAACTCCCAGCCGTACACGTGCAGCACGGTCAGCGACCGCGACTCGGCGCAGCTGTCGCGCACGCGCGCCTCGCCGGCCCAGGTGAACAGGTGCCGCAGGCCCACAGCCATGCCAGGAAGGTACGAAGCCGTCGGGACCGGCTCCACGTCCGTTGGTGGGCGAGCGCGAGGGGCTTTGGTCCACGGGCGGCCGGCCGAGCGGCAAGCTGGTGCCATGACGATCCCGTTCCAGCTCGACGGTGCGGTGGCCGTGGTCACAGGCGGGGGCAGCGGCATCGGCCGGGCCTCGGCGATGGCGTTCGCCCGCCGGGGAGCGCGCGTCGTGGTGGGCGACATCGACAGGGAGCGGGCGCAGGCCACGGCCGCGGCCATCGTCGAGACCGGTGGCGAGGCGCTGGCGGTGCGGGCCGACGTGGCCCGCGAAGAGGACCTGGTCGCCGTGCGGGACCAGGCCGTGGCGCAGTTCGGACCGGTGGCGGTGGTGATGAGCAACGTCGGGGTGCTGGCCATGGGGCCGCCGGAGTCGCTGCCGGTGGAGGCGTGGCAGCGGGTGCTCGACCTCAACGTGGTGAGCCTCGCCCGCGCCAACCGGGTGTTCCTTCCCGCGCTGCTCGACGCCGGCCGTGGCCACGTCGTGATCACCGCCTCCGCGTCGGGGCTGCTGGCCTACGGGTTCGACCGCCTGCCCTACGTCGCCAGCAAGCACGCGCTGGTGGGCGTCGCCGAGTCGCTCGCGCTCTACCTGGGCCCTCAGGGCGTCGGCGTCACCTGCCTGTGCCCCTCGGGTGTGGCCACCAACATCGTCGAGCAGATCAGCTTCCACGGCCCGGCGTCGACGCCGCGGGCGCCCGACCACCCGATCGTCGACGCCGACACGGTGGGGGAGCTGGTGGCCGATGCGGTGACCGCCGGTCGGTTCCTCGTGGTCTCCGTGCCGGAGGTGCTCGAGGAGGTGGCCGAGCGGGCCGCCGACCCGGAGGCCTACGTGCAGCGCCGGATCGCCGAGCAGTCCCACCCGGGCGGCGGCTGACGCAGGACCTCGGCCGCGCCCTCGCCGTCGGCGTTGGCATCGGCGCCGGCGGCCGGTTGTCCGTCAGCTGCGGCGGTGGCGGATCAGCACCTCCTGGGCGACGGTCGCCACGTGGCGGCCGTCGCGGGCGAACACCCGCCCCGCCGTCAGGCCCCGGCTGCCGACCACCCGGTCGCAGCTGAAGGTGTACAGGTGCCAGTCGTGGGCGTCGGAGGGCTCGTGGAACCACACGGTGTGGTCGAGGCTCACCATGAACCAGACCGACTCGAACTGCTCCTTGGTCTCCTCGGGCGAGATCAGCAGGCTGCGCACCGCGTCGGTGGGGACGTCGTCGGAGAGGAAGGCGAGGGCGGCGGCCTGGTCGCCGCTCACGGGCCGCCGGAACCGCAGCCAGGCGTGCGCCTCGCCCCGGCCCGGCTCGCCCTCGACGACCCGGCGGTCGAACAGGTCGCTCCAGGAGTCGTCGACGGCGGCTTCGGGCCCGACGACGTCGGGCATCGGCTGGCGGCTGATCGAGGTGCCTTCCGCCGGACCGGTGAAGCTGGCCTCGAGGTTGAGGATGGCGCCGATGGCCTGGCGGGCCATCACCCGGCGGGTGCTGAACGAGCGGCCGTTGCGGAGCCGGTCGACCTCGTAGCGTACCGGCTCGGTGTGGTCGCCGGGGCGGATGAAGTAGGCGCGCAGCGAGTGCGGGTGGCGGACCTCGTCGCCGAGGCTCATCGAGGCGGCCCGCAGGGCCTGGGCGATGATCTGGCCGCCGTAGAGCCCGCCCCAGGGGTAGCGCGGCCCGCTGCCGACGTAGGTGTCCACCCCGTGGGGCTCGAGGTGCAAGATGTCGTCGGCGGCCATCCCTGCATTCTGGTGGGGCGGGCCGAGCCCGCCGCGCCGCTCCCGGCCCGTGGGCTTCCGGGGCACGTCGGGCGCAAGGCGATGGGCCCGGGGCCGCACCAACCGCGGGGCATGCGCACCACGCTCGAGCGGATCAGGGCCGAGGTCGAGAAGAAGAGCTGACCACCGGCACCCCGGCGACCCAGACCCGCTCGACCCGCCAGTCCGGGTCGAACAGCACGAGGTCGGCGAGGTAGCCGGGCCGGAGCAGCCCGAGGCGGTCGTCGCAGCCGAGCAGCCGGGCGGGGACGAGGGTCGCCGCCTCGACGGCACGGCGCGGCTCGATCCCGCAGCGGGTGACGGCGAGGCGCAGCGCGCGGTCCTGGGTCAGGGTGGAGCCGGCCAGCCGCTCGGAGCCCGCCACCGTCGCCACTCCGGCGCGCACGTCGACGTCGACGTCGCCCAGCCGGTAGGCGCCGTCACCGCAGCACGCCCCGGCCATGGCGTCGGTGACGAGCGCGACGCGCCCCGGCGCCGCCGCGAAGGTCGTGCGCACGAGCTCGGGATGGACGTGGTGCCCGTCGGCGATGACCTCGAGGCAGACACGAGGGTCGTTGAGCGCCGCCACCGCCGGGCCAGGCCGGCGGTGGTGCAGGGGCCGCATGCCGTTGTAGGCGTGGGTGAGCAGCCGGACCCCGGCGTCGAACGCCCGCTGCGTGGTGGCGAGGTCGGCGTCGGTGTGGCCGACCGCCACGATCACGCCGGCGTCGACCAGCCGGGCGACGAGGTCGAGGGCGCCGGGCAGCTCGGGGGCCAACGTGAGCTGGCGCAGGTCGCCCCCGGCGGCGTCGAGCAGCGCCTCGACCACCGCCTGGCTCGGCGCCCGCAGGTGCTGCTCGGCGTGGGCGCCCCGGCGGGCCGGGTGCAGGAACGGGCCTTCGGCGTGGGCGCCGAGCACGGTGGGGTCGTCGGCCATCACCTCGCTGACCGCCCCGAGCGCGGCGGCCATGCGCTCGAGCGGGCCGGTCACGATCGACACGACCGAGCGGGTGGTGCCGTGCGCCCTGTGGCAGCCCAGCGCGGCCCGGATGGCGTCGGCCCCGTCGTCGTGGGTGTGCCCCCCGCCGCCGTGGCAGTGCACGTCGATCAGGCCAGGGGTCAGGAGCCGACCCGACCCGTCGACGACCGTGGCGGCGCCGGCGAGCGGCAGCTCTCGCCAGCCGCCGCCGGCTCCGCGGGCGACGACCGTGCCGTCAGCGGCAGCGAGCCAGCCGTCGGGCGTCGTGGCCTCGGCGTCGACCAGCGTGGCCGAGTGCACGACCAGGTCCACCGGAGGGTCGGTCGGGGCGGCGCGGTGGATCACCCACCCATTCTCGATCAGCTCCCCGTCGACGGCGAAGGCGTCGACGCGCGGTGCCCGGTCTGGTAGAACGATCGTTCAACATCTCTTCGGCCACCAGGGGGGACCATGGCGATCGCGAGCGACACGGGCGTGTACTACGACCCGTACGACGTCGGCATCAACGCCGACCCCTACCCGACCTACGCCCGGCTGCGCGACGAGGCGCCCGTCTACTACAACGAGACCTACGACTTCTGGGCCCTGTCGCGCCACGCCGACGTCGAGAAGGCGCTGGTGAACTGGCAGACGTTCTCCAGCGCCCGCAGCGACATCCTCGACATCATCAAGGCCGGCGTCGAGCTGCCGTCGGGCGTGATCCTGTTCGAGGACCCGCCGCTGCACACCATGCACCGGGGCCTCATGTCACGGGTGTTCACCCCCCGCCGCATGGCCGAGCTCGAGGACCAGGTCCGCGAGTTCTGCTGCCGGTGCCTCGACCCGCTCGTGGGCTCGGGAGGCTTCGACATCATCGCCGAGCTGGCCACGGTGATGCCGATGCGGGTCATCGGCATGCTCCTCGGCATCCCCGAGGACGACCAGACCATGATCCGCGACCGTTCCGACGCGAACCTGCGCACCGAGCCGGGCAAGCCGATGGACGTGCAGGAGGACGCCGTCGCCAGCGGTGACCTCTTCACCGACTACATCGAGTGGCGCTCGAAGCACCCCTCCGACGATCTGATGACGGCCTTGTTGAACGCCGAGTTCGAGGACGAGACGGGCACCACCCGCACCCTCACCCGCGACGAGGTCCTCACCTACACCGCCGTGCTGGCCGGCGCCGGCAACGAGACCACCGGCCGGCTGATCGGCTGGCTGGCCAAGGTGCTCGCCGACCACCCCGACCAGCGCCGCGACGTCCACGCCGACCGGTCCCTGCTGCCCAGGGTCATCGACGAGACCCTGCGCTTCGAGCCCACCGGCCCCCACGTGGCGCGCTACGTCGCCCAGGACGCCGAGTACTACGGCACCACCGTCCCCGAGGGCAGCGCCATGCTGCTGCTGGTGGGGGCGGCGAACCGCGACGAGCGCCGCTACGACGAGCCCGACCGGTTCGACATCCACCGCGACGACGTGCAGCACCTCACCTTCGGCTACGGCCTGCACTACTGCCTGGGCGCCAACCTGGCCCGGCTCGAAGGGCGGGTCGCCCTCGACGAGCTGCTCAACCGCTTCCCGGAGTGGGACTACGACCGCGACAGCATGCGGCTGGCGCCGACCTCCACCGTGCGGGGGTGGGAGGAGCTGCGGCTGGTGGTCCCCTGACCGGTGCCGGCGCGGTGGGCGCCGACCGCCGGGCGGCGCCTCAGCCGTGCTCGGTGAAGGGATGGATGCGGGTGAAGTCCTCGCCCGGAGCGGTGTCGGCGAAGCGGTGCCACACCTCTGCGGTGACCTCGCCGAGGGTCGTCGGCGTGCCCTCGTGCCTCGCCGAGGCCAGGTAGAGGGCCACGTCCTTGGCCATCAGCGTGTTGGCGAAGCCCGACGCGTAGCGGCCGGTCAGCACGTGGTTCACGAACTTGTCGCTCGTGGCCGAGCTCTGCCCGCTCGAGGCGTTGAGCACCTCCAGCATGGTGGCCATGTCGAGCCCCACCGACGCGCCGAAGGCGATCGCCTCGCTGGTGGCGGCGAGAGCGGTGGCCGACAGGAAGTTGTTGGCCAGCTTGAGGGCCTGGCCCATGCCGGCTCGGGCGCCGACGTGGTAGCGCCGGTCGCTCAGGCCCGCCAGCACCGGCTCGACCGCCGCGCACGCTGATGGTTCGCCGGCGAACATCACCGTGAGGGTGCGGGCCCGGGCGCCGGCCGGGCCGCCGGAGACCGGCGCGTCGACGTAGCCGATGCCCGTCGCGCCGAGCTGCGCGTCGATGGCTCGGGCCGCGTCGACGCCGATGGTGGAGGTGTCGACGACGTGGGCCAGGCGGCGGTCGGGCGCCGCGGCGAGGGCGGCGGCGACCTGCCTCGACGCCTCGCCGTCGGGCAGGCTCAGCACGCAGACGTCGACCAGGGCGGCGAGCGAGGTCAGGTCGGCGACGAAGCGGGCCCCGTCGGGGCTGCGCTCCGGGCCGGCGAGGTCGTGGGCGCACACGGGCAGGCCGGCGTCGACGAGGTTGGCGGCGAGGGCGCTGCCCATGTTCCCGAGGCCCACCACGCCGACCGCCGCCCCCATCAGCTCCTCGCCTCCGGGCCCTGCGCCCGCCTGGGAGGGGCGGCGTGGCGGCGCTGTTCGAGGTGGTCGAGGAGGTTCTCCATGGCGGCCGCCGCGGCTCGGTGCTCGGTCGCCATGGCGAGCGCCTCCTCCCGGCCCAGCGAGAGGGCGATGCCCTGGATGGCGGCGGCGACGAACTCGGGCGGGAAGAGCCCGCCGTCGACGCCGTACTGGGGGAGCAGCTCGCGCAGCGCCTCGATCTGCAGGCGCCGGGCCCGCTCGGCCAGCTCGGCCACCTCGGCCCGCAGGGCGGGGCGGTGGTTGGCCGCGGCCATGAGCTCGAAGAACAAGGCGCCGCCGCGCGGGTCGGCGCTGGTGCGCCACAGCGCCTGGAACGGCGTCGGTGAGGCCAGCGCCCGCGCCATGCGGTCGAGGTTCTTCTCGGCCCCGCGGCGGAACACGGCCACGAAGAGGTCGTCGAGCGTCGGGAAGTAGTAGTGCACGAGGCCCGGGTTGATGCCCGCCGCCGCCGCCACGCTGCGCGAGCTCACCGAGGCGTAGCCGCTCTCCACGAGGAGCTGCTCGGTGGCGGCGAGGATGGCAGCGCGCGTCTCGGAGGTCGCGGAGCCCACGCGGCGAGCGGTTGCCATGGCCCTGTCTTAGCCGATCGACCACCTGCTGGCGACGGTGTCGCTTGAACGGCTGTTCAACGACGGCTAGAACCGAGCCATGAAGCCGTCCCGCTTCGACTACCACCGGCCGACGAGCCCGGCCGAGGCGGCCGAGGTCCTCGCCGAGCTGGGCGACACCGCCCGCGTGCTCGCCGGCGGCCAGAGCCTGCTGCCCATGTTGAACCTGCGGCTCGCCTACTTCGACCACCTCGTCGACGTCGGGCGCATCGAGGAGCTGCGGCGGATCGAGCAGCGTGAGGGTGCGCTGTGGCTGGGGGCGGCGGCCGTCGACGCCGCGGTGGAGCGCAGCGAGCTGGTCCGCGACGCGGTGCCGCTGCTCGCGGAGGCCAGCCCGCTGGTCGGCCACTTCCAGATCCGCAATCGGGGCACCGTGGGCGGCTCGATCGCCCACGCCGACCCGGCGGCGGAGTACCCGGCGGTGGCCCTGGCCCTCGACGCCGAGATGGTCGCGCTGTCGGTGCGAGGCGAGCGCACCATCCCCGCCGCCTCGTTCTTCACGGGCCACTGGAGCACCGCGCTCGAACCCGACGAGCTGCTCGTGGGCGTGTCGTTCCCCCGCTGGGCCGGCCGCTGCGGCTTCGCCGTGCGGGAGATGGCCCGGCGCCACGGTGACTTCGCGGTGGCCGGCGCCGCAGTGGGCGTGCAGCTCGACGACGCCTCCCGGGTGCAGCGAGCCGCCGTCGCCCTGTTCGGCATGGGCGCCACGCCGCGGCGAGCGGGCCCGGCCGAGGCGGCCCTGGTCGGCGCCGGCACCGGCGAGCTCGACCTGGCCGAGGTGGGCCGGCTGGCGGTGGACGGGATGGACGACGTCCCGGCCGACCTGCACGGGTCGTCGGGCTATCGCCGGCGGGTCGGTGCGGTCATGGTCGAGCGGGCGCTGGGGGCGGCCATCGAGGAGGCGAGCCGTGGGTGAGGTCGAGATCAGCCTGTCGGTGAACGGCCATGCCCGCACCGACGCCGTCGAGCCCCGGCTCACCCTCGCCGACTACCTGCGCGAGCGCTGCCAGCTCACCGGCACCCACCTCGGGTGCGAGCACGGGGTGTGCGGGGCCTGCACCGTGCTCGTCGACGGGGCCGCCGTGCGCTCGTGCCTGGTCCTGGCCGTGCAGGCCGACGGCGCCGAGGTCACCACCATCGAGGGGATCGCTGCCCCCGACGGCACGTTGTCGCCCGTGCAGGCGGCCTTCCGGGAGTGCCACGGCCTGCAGTGCGGCTTCTGCACACCCGGCTTCGTGGTCTCGGCCACCGCCTTGTTGCGCGACAACCCCGATCCCACCGACGACGAGCTGCGCGTGGGGCTCGCCGGCAACCTGTGCCGCTGCACCGGCTACCAGGGCATCCTCGCCGCCGTGCGCCGCGCCGCCGAAGCGGGCTAGCGGCAACCGTCGTCCGCTCGGCCGCTCGGTCGGGCGCCCGTCCGCCGCGGGCCGTGGGTCAGCGGGACGTGGCGGCCTCGATCATGGCCACGACCGTCTGCGGGTCGAGGGGTAGGTCCTCCACCACCACGCCGAACGGAGCGAGGGCGTCGGCCACCGCGTTGGCGACCGCCGCCGGCGCGCCGATGGCCCCGCCCTCGCCGACGCCTTTGTAGCCGCCGGGGCCGGCCGACAAGGTCTCGACGTGCCCGTACTCGATGATCGGGACCTCGGTGGTGGTCGGCAGAAGGTAGTCCATGAACGTGGTGGCCAGCGGGTTGCCGTCGTCGTCGTAGGCGAGCCGCTCGAGCAGGGCCCCGCCGATGCCCTGGACCGTGCCCCCGGCGATCTGGCCCTCCACGACGGTGGGGTTGATCATCGGGCCGCAGTCCTCGGCCACGACGTAGCGCAGGATGGTGACCTGCCCGGTGGCCACGTCGACCTCGCAGGAGCACACGTGGGTGGCGTTGGCCCACAGCGGCATGGGCGAGGGCGCGGTGTAGCGCTCGCTCGCCTCGAGCCCGCCCCCGACGCCCGGCGGCAGCGCGGTCGTGCGGTTGTAGGCGAGGTCGGCCAGCTCGGCGATGCTCAGCCCGATGGTGGGCGTGCCCCGCACCGAGGCGCGGCCCCCGCCCAGCTCGACGTCCTCCGGCGCGCACTCGAGGCGGTGGGCGGCGATGCGGCGCAGCTTCTCGCGCAGCACCGACGCGGTGGCCTCCACCGCCCCGGCGGTCATGGCGCCGCTGCGGCTGCCGCCGGTGCCGGCGCCGTAGGGGGTGAGGGCGGTGTCGCCCTGGACCGTGGCGACGTCCTCGATGGGCACGCCGAGCGCGTCGGCGGTCAGCTGCACCACGGTCGTCTCGAGGCTGTTGCCCGTCGAACCACCGGCGACGTAGACGCTGACCTTGCCCGACGGGTCGATGCGGATCGTGGCGCCCTCGCTGGCGTAGTACCCGTTGCCCGGGGTGGTGGGCTCGACGTAGCTGCAGGTGCCGACGCCGAGGTACCGGCCCACGGCGCGGGCGTCGGCCTGCTCGGCGCGGAAGGCGTCGTAGCCGAACAGCTCGAGGGCGTGCTCGAAGGTCTCGGCGGGCGACATGTCGGCATAGGGCATGCCGTTGCCGTTGGCGTAGGGCAGCTCGTCGGTCCGCAGGATGTTGCGGCGCCGCAGCTCGACGGGGTCGATGCCCATCCGACGGGCGGCGGTGTCGAGCACGACCTCCCGGGCGACCGACTCGAACATCCAGGGGCCGCGGTAGGCGGTGCGGCCCTGGGTGTTGGAGAACATCGACCGGTGGGTGAAGGAGGTGGCCGGGATGCGGTAGGGGCCGGGGAAGATCATGCCCACCGCCGCGCCGGTGCCCACCGGCCACGGCAAGGGGTAGGCGCCGACGTCCTGCACGTGGTCGACGGCCGCCGCCAGCAGGGTGCCCTCGGCATCGAAGCCGAAGCGCACCCGGGCCTGCTCGTGGCGGGCCTGCCCGGCCGAGAGCAGGTTCTCGCGCCGGTCTTCGATCCACTTCACCGGCGCCGGCACCTTGGTGGCGGCGAGGGCCAGGCACAGCTCCTCGCGCATGGGCAGCACCTTCTGGCCGAACCCGCCGCCGGTGTCGCGCATGATCACCCGGATGCGGTGCTCGGCCAGGCCGAGCACGCGAGCCACGACCGAGCGCACCTCGTTGGGGGCCTGGGTGGCCGCCCAGATGGTGAGCTGCTCGCTGGCCGGCTCCCACTCGGCCACGATGCCGCGCGTCTCCATGGGCACGGCCACGTACGCCTGCTGGCGGATGGGCGACTCCACCACGTGGGCCGCCCCGGCGAGGGCCACTTCGACCTCGTCGGTGGCGCCACCGCCGAGCTCGCCCACCACGTTGCCCGGGAACTGCTCCCACACCACGGCGTCGGACCGGTCGGCGGTGGCGTAGTCGGCCACCGCCGGGAGCGGCTCGTAGTCGACCACCACCACCTCCGTGGCGTCCTCGGCCACGTAGCGGTCGGTGGCGACGACGAGGGCCACCGGGTCGCCGACGAAGCGGGCCTCGCCGTCGGCCAGCAGCGGCAGCGGGGTGGTCGGGGCCTTGGGGCCCTGGATCGTGTACCACAGCTCGTGCACGGCGGGGTTCAGGTCGTCGGCGGTGAACACCGCCCGCACGCCCGGCAGGGCCAGGGCATCAGCGACGTCGATGCCGGCGATGCGGGCCCGGGCGAACGGGCTGCGCACGAAGCAGGCGTGGAACATGCCGGGGCGGGTCACGTCGTCGACGAACGTCCCCCGCCCGGTGAGGAGGCGGGCGTCCTCCACCCGGGCGATGCGGGCCCCTGTGTACCTGGTCGTCCCGGCCCCCGCGCTTGTGGTGCTCACGCCTCCCCCGATCCCGATCGTGTTGAACGTCTGTTTAGCATCCGCCCCCCTGTGGTGCACGAGCCCGCCGCCGGCGAGCCTCGACGCGCCGCGCTCGATCCGGTGCCAAGCTCTGCGACCACCCCGCTGCCCCCGGCAGCGACGGCCAGGAAGGGACCGACCATGGCACAGGCACCGCGGCGCACGGTCGGCATCGTCACCGGCGCGGCGTCGGGCATCGGGCTGGCCGTCGCCACCCGGCTCGCCCGTGACGGGCTGGCGATCGCCCTCTTCGACCGCGACGGCGACGCCGCCGACCAGCGCGCCGGCGAGCTGCGCGACGCCGGGCTCCAGGCCATGGCGGTGCCCGTCGACGTGAGCGACCGGGCACAGGTCGAGGCGGGCGTGGCCGAGGTGCGCCGGGCCCTCGGGCCGGTGTCGGTGCTGGTCAACAACGCCGGCAAGGAGGGCTTCCGCCGATTCCTCGACATCTCGCCCGAGAGCTGGGACGAGCTGCTCGCCGTGAACCTCACCGGCGTGTTCCACTGCTGCCAGGTCGTGGTGCCCGACATGGTCGAGGCGGGCTGGGGCCGCATCGTCAACATCTCCTCGTCGAGCACCCACGGCGGTCAGCCGTTCATGGCGCACTACGTGGCGTCGAAGTCGGGGGTGAACGGCCTCACCAAGAGCCTCGCCCTCGAGTTCGGGCCCCTGGGCATCACGGTGAACGCCATCCCCCCGGGCTTCATCGACACGCCCATGTCGCGGCGCAACGCCGAGAAGGGCCGGCTGGGCCCGGGCGGGATGGAGGCGGCGGTCGAGCGCACCACGGTGCGCCGGGCGGGCCGGCCCGAGGACATCGCCGCCATGTGCTCGTTCCTCGTGTCCGAGGAGGCCGGCTACGTCACCGGCCAGCTCCTCGGCGTGAACGGCGGTCGCAACACCGGTTGACGCCCCGGCTCACCTGCCGGGCGGTCACTCGGCGGGGAGCTCGACCTCCACCGTGGCGGTCGCCATCACCGCGTCGTCCTGGTTGCGCATGTCGACCTTCACCACGGCGAGGTGCTGGCGCCGCCGCTCGACCCGCTTCTCCACCACCTGCCCGGTGAGGATGGTGGCGTCGCCGGTGAGGGCCGGGTTGCGGTAGCTGGCCTTGGAGTGGGCGATGGTGGCCCACTCGCCACCCCACGCCGCCACGTAGTCCAGGATCCACGCCCCCATCGAGGCGCCGTAGCCGTACCCCCTCGGCATGCCCACGTGCCGGGCCCACCGGGGCTGGAGGTGGCCCCGCGACGGGCCGTAGTAGGCGCCGTCGGTGAGCTCGGGGTTGAGCCGCTCCATGCGCCGGTCGCCCTCGTAGCCGGCCATCTCCTTGGTGTACCCGAGCTCCTCGGCCGACACGGTGGTGGGCCCCTTGGCGGTGGCGCCCCAGATCGTCATGGGGTAGGCCCGCCACTCGGTGGCGAACGACGCCAGGCTGTGGGGGCCGATCACGTGCTCGGCCAGCAGGTCGCCCTCCTCGACCGAGGCGAACAGCCGCTTGTCGTGGCCGAGGGACTGGATCTGCTCGATGAAGGCGAGCTTGCGGGCTTCGAGCTCGGCGAGCTGCTCGTCGGTCCACTCCGGCTCGCCGCTCGCGGCAGGGGCCTCGCTGGCGGAGCGGCCGGAGCCGGTGCCGGAGCTGCCCTCGCTGCCGAAGAGGTCCTTCTCCTTGGCCTGCTTCACCCGGTAGCGGATGCTGGTGGAGCGCTGCAGGGCGATCCGCTCGCCCCGCTGGTTGATGTAGAGCGTGTCGCCCCGCTGGAAGCAGGTGGGACCGGCGAACTTGGTGTCGGCCACCGTGTAGTCGTAGGGCATCCGGTGGCACACCAGCGAGTCGCCGGGCCGGATCCGAGGCCCGAAGAACCACCACTCGTCGCCGCCGAAGATCAGGTGCGAGCCGGGGATGCGGCCCACCTGGGCCGGCGAGGCGCCGTGGCTCGTGTCGCAGGCGACGGTGAACGACAGCGGGGCCAGGATCTCGCCCCAGCGGCTCTCGGCGGCCCACCGCTCGTCGTAGTGCAGCGGGTTGGGATAGTGCATGGCCTGCACCCACCGCCGGATGTCGTTGAGTGCCACCGGCTCCTTGAGCTCGCCGGGGCGCATGGGCACGCCCATGTGTCGGTCGAGGTCGGACACGTCGAGCGTGGCGTCGTCGGCGGTCGGCTCGGTGGTGGGTTCGGGCGTCATCGGGCTCCCTCGGCAGAGCTGGTGCGGGTGGTGGGGGTGGTCGGCGTGGTCGGCGTGGTCGGCGTGGTCGGCGTGGTCGGCGTGGTCGGGGCGGTCGGGGCGGTGGGGGCGGTGGGGGCGAGGCGGGCGCGCACGAGCTCGAGCAGGGCGTCGTCGCGGACCTTGGCCTCGCTGCCGGTCATGGGCATCTCCTCCGCGCTGAAGAAGAGCACGTGCTTGGGCACCTTGTAGGCGGCGATGCGCTCGCGCAGGAAGGCCTGCACCTGTTCCGGGCTGGCCTTCTCGCCCTCGCGCACCACGATGCAGGCCACCACGACCTCGTCCAGGCGCGGGTCCGGCACGCCCACCACACGCGACAGCTTCACCGGCGGGCACGCCCGCAGCGCCACCTCGACCTCGGCCGGCGACACGTTGGCCCCGCCGGTCTTGATCATCTCGGTGCGGCGCCCGGCGTAGTGCACGTTGCCGTCGGCCGACACGTGGCCGGCGTCGCCGGTGTGGAAGAACCCGTCGGCGTCGAAGCACTCCTCGGGCGCCCGGCCGAGGTAGCCGAGCATGAGCGTGGCGCCGGCCACGCACAGCTCGCCCTCCTCGTCGACGCCGAGGTTCCGGCCGGTGTCGGGGTCGACGACCCGCAGGCGCACCCCGGGCAGCAGCCGGCCGTGACCGACCTTGGTGCGCTCGCGGGGCGTGCTCGACGGGTGGGCGCACACGAAGGCGCACGTCTCGGACATGCCCCACCCCACCGGCATCACCCAGCCAGGGTCGGGGGTGACCGTGGGGTGTCGGGCGTAGGCGCCCTTGCCGTACACGCAGCGCAGCGACGACAGGTCGGTGCCGGCCCAGGCCGGGTGCTCGGCCAGCGCCGCGGTCTGGTGGGGGAGGGTGTAGGGCTCGGTGACCCGCTCGCGCTCCAGCAGGGCCAGGGCGCCGCCCGGCTCGAAGGTCTCCTGGGCCACCCAGCACCCGCCAGCGGCGAGGGTGGCGCCCACCGCGGTGTTGAGCCCGGCGGTCCAGAAGACCGGCAGGGCGCTGAACATACGGGTCTCGGCGGTGCGGGCGAAGACGCCCGCCTGCACCCAGGACTGCAGCGCCGGTGAGCGGTGGCGGTGGAGCATCCCCTTGGGCAGGCTCGTGGTGCCGGAGGAGAAGATCACCAGTGCCGGGTCGTCGGGCGTCACCGCCGCCGCCCGGGCGTCGAGCGCCTCGTCGGCCACGCGGTCGCCGGCCGCCAACCAGTGGTCCCACGAGGCTTCCCCGAGCACGGCGACCCGGCGCACGCGCGGGTGCCCGGGCGCCACCTCGGCCACCTCGTCGCCGAGCGCCCGCCCCAGCAGCCGCGACTGGACGAGCAGCACGGTGGCCTCGCAGGTGGCGACCATGTGGGCCAGCTCGGGCCGGGGCGCGAAGGTCGACATGGGCACCGCCACCGCGCCCACCAGGGCGGCCCCGAAGATGGCGGCCAGCGCCTCGGGTCGGTTCCCCATCACGATGCCGACGCTCTCGCCGGGCGCCACGCCGTCGGCCAGCAGTGCCCGGGCCACCCGTCGGACCTCGGTGCCCAGGCGCTCGTAGCTCCACCGCACCGTCTCGCCGCCGAGCAGCGGGTCGTCGAGCACGACGGCCTCGTTGGGACCGAAGCGCGCGACGACCTCGGCCAGGAACCCGCCCAGGGTGAGCGCGCCGATGCCTTCGACCTCGTCGACCGGCGGGCCCTCGAAGGTGGTCATCGCCGCCGCCTCGGAGCGCGCCACCGACGGCTGTGCCATCGTGTCGCCCCATGCGATTCGGACTCGACGTGGCCCAGCAGCGCATCTCGTGGGACGAGCTCGTGGGCAGGGTGCAGCTGGCCGAGGAGCTCGGCTTCGAGGGGGCCTGGGGCTTCGACCACTTCCAGCCCATGTACGGCGAGGGGCCGGGCGAGACCTTCGAGGGCATGACGACCCTCGCCGCCCTGGCCGGCGTCACCAGCCGCATCCGGCTGGGCCTGCTGGTCACGGGCGTGACCTACCGCCACCCGTCGGTGCTCGCCGCCCAGGCGCTCACCATCGACCACGCCTCGCACGGGCGGCTCGACCTGTCGCTCGGGGCGGCGTGGTTCGACAAGGAGCACCGCGAGCTCGGCATCCCCTTCCCGCCGCTCGGCGAGCGCTTCGACCTGCTGGAGGACGCCCTCGAGATCGTGAGCCGGCTGTTCACCGGTGAGGTGGTGTCCTACGAGGGCAAGGTGGTGTCCCTGCACGACGCCCGCCTGCGACCGTTGCCGGTGCAACGGCCTCGGCCGCCGATCTGGATCGGGGGCAGCGGCCCCCGGCGCACGCTGCCGCTGGCGGCCCGCTTCGCCGACGTGTGGCACTCCTTCGGCTCCCCGAAGTCGCTGCAGGAGGCCTCCGAGCGGCTCGACCGGCTGGCCGAGGGCGCGGGCCGCGACCCGGCCGACATCGTGCGCGCCGGCTCGCTGTCGCTCGACGACCTCGACACCGCCCGGCGCCACCTGGAGAAGTGGCGCGCCGCCGGCTGGGGCTACCTGGTGTGCGGCTGGCCCGAGGTGGGCGCCGCGCAGGTCGAGCGGTTCGTGCGTGAGGTGGTGCCCGACGTCGTGGGCTGACGCGCCGCTCACGACGCCACGAACTCGGCGGCGCGGTGGGTGAACCGCCACGTGCCGCCGTCGTCGCGCAGGGTGTCGTGGTAGCGACCGACCAGCATCACGCCCCAGGCGCCGTCGCGCTGCAGCAGGAACACCACGTCGCTCACCGCGGTGGCCTCCTCGGCGCTCCACTCGGTGACGAGGGTGTTGAGCACCAGGTGGCGCTGCGGGATCCGGGGCGCGACCCGCTCGTAGGCGGCCCGCAGGGCGTCGTGGCCCTCGTGAGCCCCCAGGCCCGGGATGTCGACCGACCCGTCGGGCCAGAAGGTGGCCACGACGTCGTCGGTGCGGCCGTCGTCGAGGGCCTGGGTGTAGGCGGCGATGGCCGCCTTCACCCCCTCGGCGACGTCGGCGAAGCAAGGCTCGGCGCTCACCGGGCGGCCCCCTCGATGCCGAGGTCGACCACGGGTCGGTCGAACGGGTACACGTTGACCTCCCGCAGCGCCGGGAGCAGCCGGTCGTGGGGGAGCCCGGCGAGGAACCCGTCGACCAGCCGCTGGAAGTTCGAGATGTGCCCCTCGAGCTGGCCCGACAGGCGCATGTACTCGAAGCCCCGGGCGTGCAGGCCCTGCTGCTGCAGCGGGATGTTGGCGAAGTCCTGGGCGGGGATCGGCGGCCAGCGGGGGTCGTCGTGGCTCCACGCCTCCGGCGGCCGCGGCGGCTCACGCTCCTCCCTCTCGGCGCCGCGGGTGAGCGACCAGATCTCCATCAGCGTCTCCTCCGGCCCGAGCGGACGGAAGCGGTAGGCCGACGCGCTGCTGTACATGGGCAGCACGAAGGCGTTCGGGAACCCCTGGAAGAACTCGAGGTTCAGCCCTCGGGCGCGCAGGTCCTCCAGGTCGGGCATGTCGTCGCCCCGTTGGCGGTGCCAGTCGGTGACGGCCCGGTCGAGGGTGCGGTTCCAGGTGGCCATGGCCGCCTCGGGCTCGGCCGGGAGCTCGACGTCGCGCAGGCTCTCGGCGATGGCGACGTCGTCGGCGTGGACCATGCCGGCCATGCCCTCGTTCATGGCTCGCAGGTAGCGGATGTCGGCCTCGATGAAGGCCTCGCGGTCGAACTCCTCGCCCGGCCGCAGGCCGTAGCGGGTGGGGATGACGAGCTGGGGGTGGGCCTGGGGCACGTGGTAGGCCTCGACGAAGGCCTCGATGGCGAGCTTCCAGTTCACCGGCAGTCGGGCGGCGTACCACCACTCGGTGCGCAGCGACTCGACCTTCCACGCGTCGAGGATGCTGGCGTAGGGCTCGAGGCACTCACGCAGCGGCGGGGCATCGGGGTCGAGGTTGATCCAGGCGCAGCCGCCCCAGGTCTCGCACCGCACCGGCGTGAGGTCGAGCTCGCCGGCGCAGAGGTTGTGCTCGGAGAAGCTGCGCCGGCGGGGCACGCCGACGTTGGTGCCGTCGGGCCCGTAGCGCCAGCCGTGGAACGGGCAGGTGAACGCGCTCTCGCAGCGGCCGTGCCCGGTGGCCACCTTCACGCCGCGGTGGCGGCAGGCGTTCTGGAAGGCGGTGACGCCGAGGTCGTCGGTGCGCACCACCACGACGGACTGGTCGACGATCTGGTACTCGGCGAAGTCACCCGGCTCGGGGATCTCCTCGAGCCGGCACGCCATCTGCCACACGCGGGGCCAGAGCCGCTCGGCCTCGAGCCGGAAGAACTCGGGGTCGTAGTAGCGCTCCTTGGGCACCCGGTCGGGCACCTCGACGGCGTAGGGCACCGCCGCCGGGGACCTGCCCTCGTCGTCCACGATCGTCACTCGAGCGTCCCCTCCGGCTCTGTCTCGGACGAGCACCTACAGTAGACCGATCGGTACAAACTCGCCGACCCGCGGGCCCGACGGTGGCGCCGCGACGACGCCCACCACGAAGGTCGCCACGCCATGACGAACCCACCCGAGGCCGCACCGGCCGTCGACGTCGACGTGCTGGTGGTCGGCGCCGGCATCACCGGCATCTACCAGCTGCACCGGGCCCGGGAGGCCGGGTTCTCGGTGCAGCTCGTCGAAGCCGGGGCCGGCGTCGGTGGCTGCTGGTACTGGAACCGCTACCCCGGCTGCCGGTTCGACTCCGAGAGCTACACCTACGGCTACCTGTTCTCCAGGGAGCTGTTCGACGAGTGGGAGTGGAGCGAGCACTTCGCCTCCCAGGCCGAGACCGAGCGCTACCTCAACCACGTGGTCGACCGCTTCGACCTGCGCCGCCACATGCGCTTCGGGGCCCGGGTCACCTCGGCGGTGTGGGACGACGGGTCCGGCGCCTGGGTCGTCACCCTCGACGACGGCTCGGCGTCGGGGGCCGTGGTCCGGGCCCGGTTCGTGGTCGCGGCCACCGGTGTCCTGTCGGTGCCCTACGTCCCCGACGTGCCGGGCCGTGAGGACTTCCGGGGTGAGGCGCACCACACCGGCCTGTGGCCCGAGCAGCCCGTCGACTTCCGGGGGAAGCGGGTGGCGGTGGTGGGCACCTCGTCGAGCGGCGTGCAGGTGGTGCCCACGGTGCTGCCCGAGGTCGCCGAGCTCACCGTCTACCAGCGCACCGCCAACTGGTGCACGCCGCTCAACAACCGGCCGATCACCGCCGAGGAGCAGGCCCGGCTGCGGGCCGAGTTCGACGACCTGTGCCAGGTGCTCAACACGTCGATCAGCGGGTTCGCCCATCCCGTCAACGAGCGCTCCGCGTTCGACGACCCGGCCGAGGAGCGGCGGGCCTACTTCCAGAAGATGTGGGACAGCCCCGGCTTCATGAAGCTCAACAGCAACTACGCCGACCTGCTGTTCAACGCCGAGGCCAACCAGGAATGGTGCGAGTTCATCGCCGAGAAGATCCGCAGCATCGTCCACGATCCCGCCACCGCCGAGAAGCTCATCCCCACCGACCACCGCTTCGGCGAGAAGCGGCCGCCGTTCGTGATCGGCTACTACGAGGCGTTCAACGACCCCAAGGTGACGCTCGTCGACCTGCGCGAGACGCCCATCGTGCGCATGACGGAGACCGGCATCGAGACCACCGAGCGCCTGCGCGAGCACGACATCGTGGTGTGGGCCACCGGCTTCGACTTCGGCACCGGCGCCCTGAACCGCATGGGCATCCGCGGCCGGGGCGGCGTGGCGCTGGCCGAGCACTGGGCCGACGGTCCGACCACGTTCCTCGGCCTGCAGACCCACGGCTTCCCCAACCTGTTCTTCCCCGGCGGGCCGCACGCCGCTGCCGGCAACAACCCCCGCTACAACGGCGACCAGGTCGACTTCGTCACCGACCTGCTGGTGCACGCCCGGGAGCAGGGAGCCGACGTGGTGGAGGTGACCGCCGAAGCCGAGGACCGCTGGACCCGCATGGTCGACCGCGGCGCCGCCAAGACCACGTTCGGCACCATCGGCCAGTACGTGGGCGGCAACATCCCGGGCAAGCCCACGCGCTACCTGCTCAACACCGGCGGCCGGTTCAAGCTGTTCGAGATCACCGCCGACCAGCGCGCCAACGGCTACGCCGGGTTCGCCCTGTCGTCCTCGTCGGAGCAGGCCGCCGCCACCGCCTGATCCAGCGCCCGCTGTGTGTGGGAGCCCTCGTCGACCGGGATCGTGGCTCGGTCAGATCGTCGGCTCGTGCCAGGACACCCCGTCGAAGCGGCCGAAGTCGTTGTCGAACGACACGATGGTGCAGCGGTGCTCGAGCGCGAGTGCGGCCAGGTGTGCGTCGTTGACGAGCTTCACGAGCCGGCGCGGGCTCGCCGCACGAGCTCTTCGTCCTCGAGCTCGCCGGCCAACTGCAGCGCCCGGTCGAGGTTCACCGTGGGAACTCCCATCGAGGCCGTCTCGGTCGCGAAGCGGACCGGGGATGGGCCCCTGACGCCCTCACGGATGGCGTCGTTGAGCGCGTCCTTGAAGGACTGGCCACGTTCACGCATGCGGCGCCGGACGATCTGCTCGGTGTCGGGATCGAGGGTCACCGTCGTGCGCACCGTCGCATCGTAGCGTCAAGATGGATGATGCGCTGATGCGCCGACGCTACGACTTGGTGCTGATGGACATCACCTGGGGGCCGAAGTGCGGGCATGGCTCCAACTTCGCGCTGTGGTTCAATACGGATATCGCATTGAACTTGGGTCACCGTATCTACACCGGTAGCTCCGGCTTCATCCACGCATAGTGAGTGAGGGACCATTATGAACATGCCGAGGAGCCGAACCGTGCTCGTTGGCCTGCTCATCGTCGGTGTTGGATGCATCGGCGGATTTGCTGCCGCAGATGGCCTGAACGGGACTCAGCGTCCACTGGATGGCAGCCCCACCGCTGTCTCGGATGCTCCATCCGACTTGGAGGTCTACTACCAGGGTCGGCTCGTGGGCCATGTTCGCTCCGCCGACCTCGTCCCCCCGCTTGCACCGTTGACGGAAGAAACCCATCCTCCCTATTACCCTCAAATCGGCTTCTCGGTGTACGCCGATGACGGCACGCTCGTTGGCTATGCGACCGAGAGCCAGGGTTACATTCCACTCGACGAGGTGGAGCGGTACAAGGCAGATCCCGCTCAGTACCCGTCCACCCGGACACCCATCCCGGACGATCAGCTACCTCCTGGATTCGAGCCCTTGAACACCTCGAACTGAACGGGTCCTGTCTCGTTCGATCTCCCTGTCGGCTGCCCATGCGGAGCCCCGTCGCCGGTCAGACCGTGGCGACGGGGGTGAGGGGCGAGCCGACGATGCCGGGGAGGCGCAGCGGGGGAGCGGTGAGCAGGAACCGGCTGCGGTCGTGCTGGCGCAGCCACGCGGCGAGCTCGTGGAGGTACCACAGCTCACCCAACGGCACCCCGAGCTTGAACAGGCACAGGTGGTGGATGGGCAGGAAGGAGTGCCGGCTGGGGTCGCGGTCCTTGCCGAGCAGCCCCTCGACCGCGTAGTTGTCGGCGACCAGGGCGGAGATCTGCGACTCGGCGATCCAGTCGAGCAGGGCGTCGTCCTTGGCGTCGAGGTAGGAGCAGGAGGTGAACACCTGCCGGGGGTCGATCTGCTTGTCCCACTCGACGACCTTGGTGGCGAAGCCGGTGTGCAGCAGGAGCATGTCGCCGGGCTCCACCACCACGCCGTCGGCCGCCATGATCTCCTGCAGGGTGTCCAGGCCCACCGGCGTCCAGTCGTCGCCGAGGTGGTGGCGCAGGTCGACCAGCACGCCGCGGCCCTGCACCCCGTGGAAGGCCATGTGCTCGAGGCCCAGGTGGCGGGCGAAGCAGGCGTGTGGCGTGCCGTCTCCGGCCGGGTCGTCGTCGGGTCGCAGCGGGCCGAGCAGGTCGGTGCCGGCCCGGTAGCCGTTGTAGTAGACGGCCTCCTCCACCCCGTCGCCGTCGGCGTCGAACTCGGCGCCCACGTGGGCCAGCGAGTCCCACTGCGTCGAGTACTGGAGCCAGAGGGTGACGCTGTCGTCGGCCCACACGTCGACGTACTTGGGGTCGCCGAAGTCGGGCATCTCGCTCATGCGGACGTTGTAGAAGACCTCGGGGTTGCCATCCATGTCCTCGGTGGGGGCCAGGCGCGGCGGGTACCGGCGCTGGTTGAGCACGGTGCCGCCCGGCAGGTCGAGGGGCAGGCTGAGGCAGAAGGTGACGCCGGCCTGCACCTCGCGCACCCCCTGCAGCACCTTCTGGGGCGTGAGCAGGTTGATGCGGCCCAGCTCGTCGTCGTCGCCCCAGTCGCCCCAGGTCGAGCCCTCCGGGCGTCGGTTCCATCGCTTCGCCACGTGCCGTTCCCCCTCGTCGCTACGTGCGTGTACCGACCGGTTGGTCTAGCCTGTGTGATGAAGGTTCGCACGAATCGCGAACATGGTTTCCGCCGTGGGGAGGGCTGCACCGATGGCGCAGAAGGACTTCGTCGTGTCGGCCGACGGGCACCTGCTGGAGCCGATCGAGCTGTTCAAGACACGCCTGCCGGAGCACCTGCGCGACATGGCGGTCTGGGAGGAGCAGTTCGAGATCGAGCCGTTCGTCGAGGGCGGCGCTCGGGTGTTCCGCAAGCTCCACACCCCCGGCTTCGAGGGCTGGACCGTGTCGCGGTACCGCCAGACGAAGGGGCGTACGCCGGAGGGCGATCCCGAGATCATCCTCGAGGACATGGACGCCGACGGCGTCGACGCCCAGGTGCTGCACCCGAACCTGTCGCAGTTCGGGCTGTTCACCGACCACCACGACATGTCCATCGCCCACGCCCGCGTCTACAACGACTACGTCCTCGAGCGGTTCTCGCCGTACTTCCACCGCCTGGCGCCCACCGCGCCCATCCCGCTCACTGACGTGGCCGACGCCGTGGCCGAGATCGAGCGGGTGGCCGCCGGTGGCTTCCGGGCGGTGCTGCTGCCGGCCACCGCGCCGAGGCCCTACTACTCGCGGGACTTCGACCCGGTGTGGGCGGCCGCCCAGGGCTGCGGGCTCAGCGTCTTCTTCCACACCCAGACCGGCGGCATCCGCGTCAACGACCCCGAGGCGCTCACCCTCAAGGTGATGATGGAGAACGCCCAGCAGGTCAACCAGCCCATGACCGAGAAGATGGCGGCCAAGCGCATGGTCACCCAGGCGGTCATGCAGCCGGTGGTGCCCCAGACGCTGATCTGCCAGCTCATCGGCGGCGGCGTGGCCGAGCGCTACCCCGACCTGCACTTCTCGCTCATCGAGTTCAACGCCTACTGGCTGGCCTCGCTCGTCGGCTCCATGGACAAGTGCTGGATCACCGGCACCGGCCAGGACGCCGACTGGTGGATCGGCGTGTGGGACGACGCCCGCCCCGACGACGACCAGCCCGGCATGGCCCAGCTGTTCAAGCTCAACGAGAAGTGGCCCTACCCGCTGATGCCGAGCGAGTACGTGCAGCGCCAGTTCCACGTGTCGTTCCAGGACGACCCGGTGGCCGTCGCCTGCCGGCACATCACCGGGCTGTCGACGCTCGTGTGGGGCAACGACTACCCCCACGCCGAGGGCACCTGGGGCGCCAGCCAGGAGCTGCTCGCCCAGCAGATGGCCGGCGTGCCCGACGACGAGCGCAAGGCGATCGTGGGCGGCACCCTCGGCGGCCTGTTGGGCTTCGACGTCCCGGTGCCGGCCTGAGGGTGCCGGCCTGAGCGAGCTCCGCTTCGACGGGCGCGTCGCCGTCGTCACCGGCGCCGGGCGCGGCATCGGCCGGGCCTACGCGCGCCTGCTGGCGGCGCGCGGGGCGAGCGTGGTGGTGAACGACCTCGGCGGCTCGGCGACGGGTGAGGGGGCCGACGCCGGGCCGGCCGCCGCCGTGGTCGACGAGATCCGCGGCGCGGGCGGCAAGGCGGTGGCCGACACCAGCGACGTGTCCGCCGCCGACGGCGCCGAGGGGCTGGTGGCCACGGCCGTCGAGCGCTTCGGGCGCCTCGACGTGGTGGTCAACAACGCCGGCATCATGCGCTGGGCCCGCTTCCCCGACGTGTCCGACGACGACCTCGAGGCTCACCTCGCGGTGCACGTGCGGGGCACGTTCCTCACCTGCCGGGCGGCGTGGCCCCACATGGCCGGGCAGGGCTACGGCCGCATCGTGAACACCACCTCGGCGGGGATGTTCGGCCTGCCCGCCAACACGGCCTACGCCGCGGCCAAGGGCGGCGTCGTGGGGCTCACCCGCAGCCTGGCGGTGGCCGGCGCCAAGGCCGGCATCCGGGCGAACCTCATCGCCCCGGCGGCCATGACCCGCATGGCCGGCCCCGGTGCCGGCGACGGCGACGACCCGGCTGGGGGCGACGGGGGCATGTCGCCGGACCTGGTCGCGCCCATGGTCGCCTACCTGGCCCACGAGGACTGCCCGGTCACCGGTGAGATCTACGCGGCGGGCGCCGGGCGCTTCGCCCGCATCTTCCTCGCCGCCACCGACGGGTGGCTCCACGAGGGGCCCGGCGAGCCGACGGTCGAGGACGTCGCCCGGCAGTGGGCGGCCATCAACGACGAGTCGTCGTACTGGGTGCCCACCGGGCTGATGGACTGGTCCGCCCGCTTCACCGCCCACCTCCCGACCTGATCGCCACTGGTCCACCAGAGAGCGGAGTCGGCCGACGTGGCTGTGGCGTCAGCTCGGGGCGAGCGCACCGAAGCGGTAGGCGGCGGTGACGCCGCCGTCCATGAGGATGTCGCTGCCGGTGATGAAGGCACCGTCGGGCCCCATGAGCAGTGCGGCGACGGTGGCCACCTCGTCGGGTGTGCCGGCGCGGCCTGCCGGGCTCTTGAGGAGCATGTTGCGGTAGCTCTCGCCTCGAGGTCCTGTGAGCTCGTCTCGAGCGAGGGGGGTGATGATGATGCCGGGGCTGATGGCGTTGAGGCGTGCGCCTCGTTCGGCCCAGCGCACGGCTTCGGCCATGACTCGCAGGACGTTGGCCCGCTTGGCGAGCTGGTAGGCGTGGAGGGTGTCGGTCACCTGGTCCGGCTGCAGCATGGGCAGGTCCAGCAGCTCGTCGGCGGGGGTGGTGGCGAGGGCCTCGTCCTGTTCGGCGGTGAGGGCAGGGAGGCGGTGCCCGGATTGTGAAGCGATCACGACGCCGGAGCCTGTGGGGGCGATGACGTCGCCGAGCTCTTCGAGGAGGACGGCGGTGCCGTAGAGATCCACGGCGAGGATCGCCTCGACGGGGGCTTGGCTCGGGGAGACCCCGGCAGCGTGGATGACTCCGGTGACCTCGCCGAGGTCGGTGGCGGTCGTGACCAGCTGGTGGATGGAGGCGCGCTCGGAGATGTCGACGGTGGTGGTGGTGACCTCGAAGCCGGCGTTGCGCAGCACCTCACCGGCCTGGTCGGCGTTGTCCTGGCGGAGGTCGGCGAGCACGACGTGCTTGCCGGCGCTGACGCGACGGGCGATGGCCTGACCGATCGACCCGGGTCCGATGACGACGATGACGTTGTCCATGGTGTTCCTCTTCGTTCAGCGGTTGGCTCGGATCGCGACACGATCCTCTTGGTGGCGGAGGACCTCGTAAGCGACGAGGCCGACGCAGACGACGACGAGTGCCGCAAGGGTGCTGATGGCAGGCAGGACCGCGGCGAGCGGGACGAGCCCGGCTGTGGCGATGGCGGCGACGGGACGGCCCCGACCGAGTCCGCCGCCGATGCGCAGGCGCAGCAGTACGTGCGCGGCGAAGTACACCGAGACGCCACCCCCGAGCGCGGCCGCAGCGGGCGCCTCCAGAGGCTTCGACGTCTCGCCCATGACCTGTTCGACGCCGAAGGCGAACATGACGATGGCGGCGACCATGGCGGCGTGGAGATAGGCGTAGACGTCTCGGGCGAGGCGCGCCTGTTCGGGTCCGGTCGCGTCCTGGAGGCGGCGGCCGGCGACGTAGACGACCCAGTCGAAGTAGGTCCACCACAGTGAGGCGACGACGACGGTGCCGAGGAGGGCGGCGGTGATGGTCGCGGCGCCGAGCTCTTGATCACCGAGGCCGACGCCGAGGGCGACGACTGACTCGCCGAGGGCGATGATGATGATCAGCCCGAACCGTTCAACGAAGTGCGACGGAGCTCGCACGGCCCACGCGTCGGGGGCACCGAGGAGTGGCCACACGAAGGTGAACGCGGCGGCGACTGCCCACCAGGCGACGCGGGCGGATCCGTCGGCGGCTGCGGCGGCCAGGAGCGCGGCGGTGGTGACGAGGAGGTTGGCGGCGGTCCACAGGGTGCCGCCCTGTTCCGGGGGGCCGCGTCGGGCGGTGACGCGGGTCAGGGCGAGGTGCAGGCACCGTAGGACCAGGTAGGCGACGGCGAACACGACGCCGGCGGTGGTGAAGACCTTCGGGATGGCCAAGGCGATGATGAGCATGGCGGCGAGCGCCGCGAGCATCAGCAGGCGGGGCAGGTCGCGTTCGGGGTCGAGGCGGTTGGTGAGTCGGGCGTAGCCGGCCCACGCCCACCACACCACGGCGACCACGAGCAGGCCCTTGCCGACGCCGGCCCACGTGGGTTCCGCGGTGACCAGCGCGGTCACTTGGGTGAAGGCGAACACGAAGGCGAGGTCGAAGAACAGCTCGAGGGGGGTGACGGTGTGTTCCCCGCCGGGCTCGTCGGTGCTCCCCATCGGCGCGGCGGCGCCGGCGCCACCGGATGGGCCGGCGCCGTCGCTCATGCGTAGTGCTCGTGGCCGGTGCCTCGGGCGCCATGGACGACCAGAGAGGCCGTCTGCTCGTCGAGGGTGCGGATGTCCTCGGCGCTGAGAGCGACCGCTGCAGCGGCGAGGTTCTCGTCGAGGCGGTGGAGCTTGCGGGTCCCGGGGATGGGGACGATCCACGGTTCCTGGGCCAGGAGCCAGGCGAGCGCGACCTGGGCGGGGGTTGCTCCGGTGCGGGCGGCGACGGCTCGGACGAGCTCGACGATCGGCTGGTTCGCCTGGCGGGCCTCGGGGGTGAAGCGAGGGAACCAGCTGCGAACATCGCCGGGGTGGAAGGACTGCTCTGTGCTCACGGCGCCGGTGAGGAAGCCCTGACCGAGGGGACTCCAGGGCACGAAGCCGATGCCGAGCTCCTCGCAGGCGGGCAGGACCTCGGCTTCGGAGTCCCGGGCCCACAGCGAGTACTCGTTCTGCACCGCAGTGACGGGCTGGACGGCGTGAGCTCGCCGGATCGTGGACGCGCCCACCTCGGAGAGGCCGAAGTGGCCGACCTTGCCGGCCGCGATGAGCTCCTTCACCGTCCCGGCGACGTCTTCGACAGGCACGTCGGGATCGGCTCGGTGCTGGTAGAGCAGGTCGATGTGGTCGGTTCCGAGGCGGGCGAGTGACGCGTCGACGACCTGGCGGATGTGGTCCGGTCGGCTGTTGAAGCCTCGGCGTTCTCGGCTGACCGGGTCGATGTCGAACCCGAACTTCGTGGCGATGACGACCGAGTCGCGCACGGGTGCGAGCGCTTCGCCGACGAGTTCCTCGTTGTCGAAGGGGCCGTAGGCCTCGGCGGTGTCGAAGAAGGTGACGCCTCGCTCGTAGGCCGCTCGGAGCAACTCGATCCCGGCGGTCGTGTCGGGGATCTCGCCGTAGTTGGCGCTCAGTCCCATGCAGCCCAGACCGATGGCCGAGACCTGTAGAGCGCCGAGCGAGCGCGCGGGGAGCGTGTCGGCTTGCTCGGGGTTGGTCATGGTTGCTCCTCGGGGATGAGCCGGATGCTGACGGCGTCGGTGTCGGCGCCGACGACGCTGCCGACGATGCGGGGCCCGTAGCGGTCGTACTTGGCGTGATAGGTGGCGTCGATGGCGTCGTTGGTCGACGAGTCGATGTCGGTGCCGAAGGCGACGTCGGTCTCGACGCCTCCAGCGCGGATGTGGCCGGAGCCGCTCGCCAGGGCCCGGCGGAACCAGGGCCGATCCGGACCGCCGGCCGAACGGACGAAGAGGTCGTCGCCTACACGGACGACCCACATGGTCACGAACGGTCGAAGGCTCCCGTCAGAGCGGCGCGAGGCCAGCTGCAGTTCCTCGGCGCTGCCGATGGCGTCGAGCGCCTCGCTGCTCCAGGCGGCGGTCACGGGGCGCTCACCCGGATGAGGGACTTGATCGCTCGCCGCTCGTCCATGGCCGCATAGGCGTCGGGGACGCCGTCGAGGTCGGTCTCGTAGTCGAGGACGAGACCCGGTTCGATGGCGCCGGCGAGCACGTCGTCGAGGAGCTCGGGGATGTAGATCCGGGCCGGGGCGGGGCCGCCCTTCCAGCCGACGTTGGCGAAGAACGTGGCGGTGAAAGGCACCTCGCCGTGGGGAACCCCGACGATGCCGATCGTGGAACCGGGTCGGGCGATCGCAGCAGCGGTGTCGATGGCCTGCTGGGTGCCGACGCACTCCATGGTGGCGTCGGCGCCGATGCCACCGGTGAGCTCCAGCACCGCGTGGACGGCGTCGTCACCCCGGACCTCGACGATGTCGGTTGCCCCGAAGCGCCGGGCGACGTCCTGGCGGTGGGCGTGGCGGCTCAGGGCGATGATGCGTTCGGCGCCGAGCCGCTTCGACGCGAGCACGGCCGACAGCCCCACGGCGCCGTCACCGACCACGGCCACGGTCCCCCCTCGAGTGACTCCGGCGCTCACAGCCGCGTGATGACCTGCGCACATCACGTCGCTGAGCGTGAGCAGGGAGCGCATCACGTCCTCGGGATGCGCGGTGCCCGGCACCGGCACCAGGGTGGAGCCGGCCAGGGGGACCCGGACCGCTTCGCCCTGGCCCCCGTCGATGGTGCCGTTGCCGAAGTTGCCGCCGACGACGCACGAGATGGTCGAGCCGTTCCGGCAGTGGGGGCACGACATGTCGCTGTAGATGAACGGGGCGATCACCAAGTCACCCCCGCGGACGCCGGTGACCTCGGCGCCGACGTCTTCGACGACGCCGATGAACTCGTGGCCGATCGAGCCGACGGCGTGGTCGGACTCACCCCGGTAGTACCAGAGGTCCGAACCGCACACGCACGCCAGCACGACCCGCACCACCGCGTCGGTCGGCTCGACGATCACCGGGTCGGGTCGTTCCCCGATCGCGATGTCCTTCGGTCCGTTGAAGATCGCTGCTCGCATCACTGGCTCCTGGCTGTCGGGTCTCTCGGTCGGGTCCCACCCGAGCACCGACGCGGTGAGACAGGGAGAGCCTGTGGAGAGGGGTACTGCCAGGGACTCCCTGATCGCGGCGAGAGGTTCGTAGCCTCGAGGGCGTGGACCCCCGGGACGACATCCGCCAGTTCCTCTCTACCCGTCGTGCCCGGATCACCCCCGAGCAGGCCGGGCTCCCGGCCTATGGCACGAACCGGCGGGTCAAGGGCCTGCGCCGGGAGGAAGCGGCGATGCTCGCCGGCATCAGCGTCGAGTACTACACCCGCCTCGAGCGAGGCAACGCGTCGGGGGTGTCCGAGGACGTCCTCGACGCCGTCACCCGGGCCCTGCAGCTCGACGACGCCGAACGGGCCCACCTCTTCGACCTCGTCCGCGCGGCGAACACCAACCGGCCCTCCCGGCGACCCGCCGCCGCCCAGGTGCGGCCGGTGGTGCAGCGGATCCTCGACGCGATCGACGCGCCCGCCTACGTCCGCAACGGTCGCCTCGACATCCTGGCCGCCAACCCGCTCGGCCGAGCCCTCTACGCCCCCGTGTTCGACGACGCCACCCAGGTCGCCAACACCGCCCGGTTCGTGTTCCTCAACTCCCGGGCCCCCGAGTTCTTCACCGACTGGGACGTCATCGCCTCCGATGCCGTCGCCATCCTCCGGGCCGAGGCAGGACGTGACCCCTACGAGCGGCGTCTCACCGACCTGATCGGAGAGCTCTCCACCCGCAGCGACGAGTTCCGTGTGCGCTGGGCCGCCCACGACGTCAAGAACCACCGCAGCGGCACCAAACGCCTCCTCCACCCCGTCGTCGGGCCTCTGACCCTCGACTACGAGGCCTTGGACCTCGCCGCCGACACCGGCCAGCGCATCCTCGTCTACAGCGCCGAGCCCGGCAGCCCCTCCCAGCACGCCCTCGACCTGCTCGCCAGCTGGATCGCCACCCCCGACAGCGCAGAGGACGCCTCGCCGCGCCATCCCTGGGTGCGAGCCGACCTCACCCTCAGCGAGGCTCGTCGCCGACCGATGGGAGCGGGGAGCGGCTAGCGCCGAGGAACTGGTCGAACAGCACGGGCTCGATGCGGGGGTCGCGTTCGGGTGCGATCACGTCGCTGGTCTCGACCATCCAGCGCAGGACCTCGTCGCGGAGCGCAGCCCGGACGGTGTCGTGGGCGGGATCGGCGGCGAGGTTGGTGGTCTCGTGCGGGTCGAGGCGCCGGTCGTAGAGCTCGTCGGCCTCGTAGAGCCGCCACACGTAGGTCCAGTCGTGGTCGCGGACGACGACGGCCCGTCCGACGAGCTCGGGACGGTCCTGTTGGAGGGTGCCCTTGAGCAGGTACGGGAAGTGCTCGGGCATCTCGTTCTGAGGGGCCTCGTCGATCCGGAAGCCGCCCTCGCTGAAGGCGCGGTCACGATGGGAACGGGTGGGGTCGGCGAGGACAGGCACGAGGCTCCGCCCGAACTGGGGGTGGCCGACGTCGGTCCCGGCGAGCTCGCACAGCGTCGCCGGGAGGTCGATCATCTCGACGAGCGAGTCGCACACGGCGCCCTCGGCGACACCCGGGCCGGCGATCACCAGCGGGTTGCGCAGGAGGCACTCGTCGAGCCCGGAGGGCCACTTCTCGACGAGCCCGAAGTCGCCGAGGTACTCGCCGTGGTCGGTGTGGAAGACGGTCACGGTCCGCTCGGCGACGCCAGCACGGTCGAGGGCGACCTGCACCCGGCCGAGCTGGTCGTCGAGGCGCGACACCATGCCCTGGTAGGTCGCCCGGATGAGCGCCCAGTCGTCGGGCTCGATGCGGTCGAGGCCGGTGAGGTCGCGCAGCGCGGCCATGAAGCCGGGCTTGCCAGTACCCGGTGGGAGCGGCGCCACCATGTCGGCGGGGTCGTGCACGGAGAACCACGGCTCTTCGACCGCGAAGGGAGGGTGGGGGGCCACGAGCGTCACCATCAGCACGAACGGTTCGGGGATGGGCCCTTCGAGCAGCTCGACGGCGGTCCGGGTGGCGGCCTCGTCCGGGGTGAGCAGGTCGGTGCCGTCGAGCCGCCCGATCAGGAACGAGTTCCTGAGGCGGTGGCCCTCCGGGTAGCGCTCCTGGTGCCCGGCGGCCAGCGCGTCGAGCGATGGGGACACGGTGAAGCCACAGAAGTCGGTGGAGGACGCGGTGACGCCCGGGGCGAAGGTGTCGCCGCGGACACCGGCCCACGCGACGAAGTAGCCGGCGCTGCGCAGGGTGGCGAGCACGTTCGGCTCCCACGGCCGAAGCAGGTGGTCGAGGGTGCGGTGGCCGGCCACGTGGGGGTACCAGCCGGTCATCATCGAGATCCGGCTCTGCGAGCAGGCACTGTGCTGGGAGAAGGCCTCGGTGAAGCGCACTCCCCGCGCGGCGAGGGCGTCGATGTGGGGGGTCCGGGCGACGGGGTTGCCGTAGGCGCTGATCGAGTCGACGCGCTGCTGGTCGGTCATGAACAACACGATGTTGGGCCGTGTGGTCATCAGCCAGCTTCGAAGGTCCGGGGCCTACTCGTCGAGGAGGTCGGGCTCCTCGTCGACGATCCAGTCGTAGAGGGGCTGGAACTGGATCCAGCCGGTGCGGTGCCCGCCCACCTGGCCGGCGGCGATCTCGGCCGCCTCGGGGTCGATCAGCACGGGGTCTCCGGCGGCCTCGGCCAGCAGCTGCGCCTGGCACGTGCGCTCCATGGTGATGAACCACCACGCCGCCTCGTCGACCGAGCGGCCCACGGTGAGCAGCCCGTGGTTGGCGAGGATGGCCGCCTTGCACGGGCCGAGGGCGTGGGCGATGCGCTTGCCCTCCTCCACGGCGAACACGGCGCCGGTGTAGTCGTCGAACACCACGTGGTCCTGGTAGAAGGCGCAGGCGTCCTGGGTGAGGGGCTGGAGGGGCCGGCGCAGCGACGACCACGCCTTGCCGTGCACGGAGTGGGCGTGGGCGGCGGCCACCACGTCGGACCGGGCGGCGTGGATCTGGGAGTGGATGGCGAAGGCGGCGCCGTTGAGCGGCCACGTGCCCTCGACCACCTGACCGGTGTCGTTCACCAGCATGAGGTCCTTCACCCGGATCTTGCGGAAGCTCATGCCGAGCGCATTGACCCAGAAGTGGTCGGTGAGCTCGGGGTCGCGCGCCGTGATGTGGCCCGCCGTGCCCTCGCCGAAGCCGAGGTGGCCGAAGATGCGGAAGGCGGCCGCCAGGCGCTGCTTGCGGTGGCGGCGCTCGTCGGCGACGTCGTCGAACTTCGGGAACCGGTGCGGCACGCGGTCGGTCGCCATCGCCGGAGCGTAGCGACGTTGGACCGGTCGGTCCAATATGCTCACCGCATGGACCTGTCCCTCACGGAGGCCGAGCGCGACCTCGTGGAGCTGTGCCGCGACTTCGCCCAGAAGGAGATCGCGCCCCGGGCGCCGCTCGCGTGGGAGGAGGCCCGGTGCCCCACCGATCTGCTCCGGGAGATGGGCGAGCTGGGCCTGCTGGGCATGCTGATCCCCGAGGAGTGGGGTGGCATCGGCATGACCACGGTGGGGTTCGTGGCCGCCATGGAGCAGATCGGACGGGCCGACCAGTCGGTGGCCGCCGCATGGCAGGCCCACGTCACCATCGGATCGCTGCCGCTGTACCTGTTCGGCACCGACGACCAGCGCGAGCGGTGGCTGCGCCCGCTGGCCGAGGGCCGGGCGCTCGGGGCGTTCGGCCTCACCGAGCCCGACGCCGGCTCCGACGCCCGCGGCATCCGCACCCGGGCCGAGCGCACCGACGGCGGCTGGCTGATCAACGGCCGCAAGACGTTCATCTCCAACGCCGGCACCGACATGTCGTTCGGCGTGACCCTGCTGGCCCGCACCGGCGGCGACGGCGACGGGGGCCCGCCGCGCTACGGGAGCTTCGTGGTCGAGAAGGGCACGCCCGGCTTCACCATGGGACCGAAGATGCGGGGCATCGGCTGGCGGGGCCTCGACACCCGGGAGCTGTGGTTCGACGACGTGTGGGTGCCCGACGACCACCTGGTCGGCGACCCGGAGATGGGCCTCGGGCAGTTCCTGCGCACCCTCGAGATGGGGCGCATCTCCATCGCTGCCCTCTCGCTCAGCCTCACCCAGGCCGTGCTCGACCTGGCCACCGCCTACGCCAAGGACCGGGTGCAGTTCGGCCAGCCCATCTCGCAGTTCCAGGCGGTGCAGTTCAAGCTGGCCGACATCGCCACCGAGCTCGAGGCGGCGCGCTGGCTCACCTACCGGGCGGCCTGGCTGCGCGACACCGGCCAGCCGTTCCAGAAGGAGGCGGCCATGGCCAAGCTGAAGGCCAGCCGGGTCGCCGCCTGGGCGGCGTCGGAGGCGGTGCAGGTGCACGGCGGCGTCGGCTACATGCTCGACTCGCCGGTGGCCCGCTTCTACTGCGATTCCAAGGTGCTCGAGATCGGCGAGGGCACCAACGAGATCCAGCACCTCGTGATCGCCCGGGCCCTCGGCTGCTGAGCCCGCATCAAGCGGCCCTCGCCGCTGCCCGTCAGGCGGCCACGACGTGGCGGATGGCGGCGGCGATGTCGGCGCGGTCGGGCAGCCACGCCCGTTCGAGGCTCGGCGCGTACGGCGGCGGCGTGAAGGCGGCGCCGACCCGCTCGATCGGCGCGTCGAGCGACCAGAAGCCCTCCTTGGCGGCGACGGCGGCGATCTCCGCCCCGATGCCGAACGGCACGACCGCCTCGTGGGCGATCAGCAGCCGGCTCGTCTTCGCCAGCGACTCGAGCACCGGACCCATGTCGAGCGGGGCGACGGTGCGAAGGTCGATCACCTCGGCCGAGATGCCCTCGGCGGCCACCTCCTCGGCGGCGGCCAGCGCCTCGTGCACCATGCGCGACACCGACACCACGGTGACGTGCGAGCCCTCGCGCACCACCTTCGACGAGCCGATGGGCACGAGGTGGTCGGCGGGGGGCTGCGGCCCCTTCATGCCGTACAGCAGCCGGTTCTCGATGACCACCACCGGGTTGGGGTCCTGGATGGCGGCGCGCAGCAGCCCGTAGGTGTCGGCCGGCGTCGACGGCATGACCACGCTGAGCCCGGGGACGTGGGCCAGCAGCGCCTCGAGGCTCTGGGAGTGCTGGCTGCCCGACGAGCGGCCGGCGCCGAACTGGGTGCGCACGGTGAGGCCCATGCGGGCGGCCCCGCCGGTCATGAACGGCAGCTTGGCCGCCTGGTTGAGCAGCTGGTCGAAGCACACGCCGAGGAAGTCGAGGTACATGACCTCGACCACGGGCCGCATGCCGGCCATGGCGGCGCCCACCCCCATGCCCACGATGGCCGTCTCCGAGATGGGCGTGTCACGCACGCGGTCGCCGAAGCGCTCGCGCAGGCCCCGGGTGAGGCCGAACACGTTGCCGCCCTCGCCGACGTCGATGCCGGCGACGAAGACCCGCTCGTCGGCGGCCAGCTCCGCCTCCAGCGCCAGGCGCACGGCGTCCATGGTGCGGAACACGGGCGCATCGGGCGCCGGGTCGGCCGGCTCGGGTCGGGCCGGCCGGGCGTGGAGCACGAAGTCCCCGAGGGTCGCCGGGTCGGGCTGGGGCAGCCGCCGGGCGGCGTCGACGGCCTCGTCGAGGTCCTCGGCGACCGCCGCCTCCAGCGCCGCGAGGCGCTGGTCGTCGATGCCGGCCTCCCGCAGGCGCCCGGCGTGGGCGATGAGCGGGTCGCGCTCGGCCCACTCCCGCACCTCCTCGGGGGCGCGGTAGCGCTCGGGGTCGCCCTCGTAGTGGCCGTGCCAGCGGTAGGTGGCGGCCTCCACCAGCACCGGCCCGCCGCCCGCCCGCACCTCGGCCACCACCTCGGCCATGAGCGTCGCCGTGGCCACCACGTCGTTGCCGTCGACCCGCCGGTAGCCCACGCCGTAGCCGGCGGCGCGCTGCTCGAGCGTGGCCGCGTGCTGGGTGGCCGCCGAGGAGAACTCGGCGTAGCCGTTGTTCTCGCAGAAGAGCACGACCGGCGACCGCCACACCGCCGCCAGGTTCACCGCCTCGTGGAAGGCCCCCTGGGCGGCCGCGCCGTCGCCGAAGAAGGCGACCGCCACGCTGCCGTCGGCCCGCAGCTGGGCGGCGGTCGCCGCGCCCACGGCGATGGGCACGCCGGCGGCGACGATGCCGTTGGCGCCGAAGACGCCGAGCCGCGGGTCGGCGATGTGCATGGAGCCGCCCCGACCCCGGTTGGTGCCGGCGTCGCGGGCCATCAGCTCGGCGAACATGCCGAGCGGGTCGAGGCCCTTGGCCAGGCAGTGGCCGTGTCCCCGGTGGGTCGAGGTGACGACGTCGGTCGCCTGGAGCGGCCAGCACGCGCCCACCGCGGCCGCCTCCTGGCCGATCGAGAGGTGGACGAAGCCGGGCACCTCGCTGTCGCGGTAGAGGCCGGCGACGCGCTGCTCGAACCCGCGGATCACCAGCATCCGTCGCTGCATCTCCAGCAGATCGTCGGTGGAGAGCTCCGGCGGGGAGGGGAGGACGGCGGTCACGGCCGTGTACTGTACTGGTCGGTACAAACAGGGAAGGTCCGATGGCCGCGCCGATCCAGATCCCCGAGTCGTTCCCCGACCCCGGCGCGGTGAGGGGCAAGCGCGTGGTTCTCACGGGAGCCAGCCGGGGCCTCGGCGCCGTGCTCGCCCACGCCTTCTCCGCCGCCGGTGCCCGGCTGGCGCTGGTCGCCCGCAGCGAGCAGGAGCTCAAGGCGCTGGCCGACGACCTGCCCGGCCCCAGCATCGTGGTGAGCGGCGACGTCACCGACGAGGACCACAACGACGCCGTCGCCGCCGCGGTCGTGGCCGAGTGGGGCGGGCTCGACGTGTGGATCGCCAACGCCGGCATCTCCCCGGTGGTGGCGGGCCCGTTCGAGACCTCGGCGCGCACGTGGCGGCGCGTGCTCGACGTCAACCTCACCGGCGCCTTCCTCGGAGCTCGGGCCGCCGCCCGGGTGATGGAAGCGGGTGGCCGGATCGTCTTCACCGGCTCGGTGCTCGGCGAGCGGCCCCGCGAAGGCCTCAGCGCCTACAGCGCCTCCAAGGCGGGGCTCACCGGCCTGGCCAAGGCCCTCGCCCTCGACCTCGCCCCGGCGGCCATCACCGTCAACGTGGTGGCGCCGGGCTGGTTCGACTCACCGCTCACCGAGGGGTGGAGGAGCAACCCGGCGCTCTCCGAGCAGATCCTGGGCCACACCGTCCAGGGCCGTTGGGGCGACCCGGCCGATCTCTCCGGTGCCTACCTGTTCCTCGCCTCGGACGCCTCGGCGTTCGTCACCGGCACCGTCCTCACCGTCGACGGGGGATACCTGCTCCGATGACGCCCGCAGACGCCAACGACACGCCCGACAGCCGCAGGGTCGTCGTCGTCACCGGGGCCGGCGGCGCGCTGGGCGCGGCCATCTCCGCCCGGCTGGCTGGTGAGCCGGCTACCGACCTCGTGCTCAGCGACGTGAGCCCGGGCGCGCTCGAGGCGACCGTCGCGGGCCTGCCCGACGCCGGCGCCACCGTCCACACCGCAGCCGCCGACGTGAGCGACGAGGCCCAGGTGCAGGCCGTGGTCGACCTCGCCGTCGAGCGGTTCGGCCGGGTCGACGTGCTGGTGAGCAACGCCGGCGTGCTGTCGCCGAACGGCCGCATCCACAACCTCCGCACCGAGGACTGGGAGCGTGCCTTCCGGGTCAACGTCCTCGGCGCCGTCAACGGCATCAAGGCGGTGGTGCCGGTGATGCGGACCCAGCGGTCCGGCTCGATCGTGCTCACCGCCTCGGTGTCGGGGCTCACCGCCTGGTCGCACGCCGCGCCCTACTGCGCCACCAAGGCGGCCGTGATCCAGCTCGCCAAGGTCGCCGCCGTCGAGTACGCCCGCGACGGCATCCGGGTGAACTGCGTCTGCCCGGGCACGTTCCGCTCCGCCATCCACGACGGCCTGCCCCCCGAGGCCCTCGACGCCATCGAGGCCCGCCACCCGCTCGGCCTCGGCACCGCGAGCGACCTCGTCGGCGCCTACTCCTACCTGGCCGGTGAGGGCTCACGCTGGACCACCGGCTCGGCCCTCGTCGTCGACGGCGGCTACTCGGCACCCTGACCGCTGTCGCCGCCACGTCCCCTCCCTGCGTCCTGCTCGTTCTGGTGGAGGTTCGCCCCCCGATTCGGGCGGTGAACCTCCACCAGAACGGGCGGTGAGGGCGTCGCGCTCGCCGGTGCGGTCAGGCGCGGCTACCGCGTGCGGGACGGCGAGGCCTCGATGCCCTTCAGGAAGATGTCGGCGAAGGGCTGGGCGACGTCGCGGGCCGACAGCCGCTGGCCGGGCTTGAGCCACAGGTACGTGTAGTTGTGCATCCCCAGCCAGGCCCGGGCGGTGAGCCAGGGGTCGATGTCGCGGAAGTCGCCCGCCTCGACGCCCGCCCGCAGCACGGCCTCGACTCGCTGCTCGTAGGCGCGGCGACGGGTGCGGAACTGTGCGGCACGTTCGCCGGTGAGCGCGGGGAACTCGTGGAGGAAGACCCAGACGTGGTCGGGGTAGCGGTGGATCACGTCGAGCAGCTCGGCCCCGAGCATGGCGAGCTGCTCGGGCGGGGTGCCGCCCGCCTCGGCCACCCGGTCGGCACCCTGCAGCACCTCGTCCATCACCCGGTCGTGGATGGCGGCGAGCAGCTCCTCCTTGGAGCCGATGTAGTGGTAGAGCGCGCCCTTGCCGAGGTCGTTGGCGTCGCACAGCTCGGTCAGGCCGGTGGCGTGGTAGCCCTGGGCGGCGAACAGGCGCGCCGAGGTGTCGACGATGGCGGCGCGGCGCGCCTCCCACTTGGCGTTCCGTCGAGTGCCGTCCTTGGCAGCCGCCCGAGGCATGACGGCGACGCTACCCGCCGCGCCGCGTCGGCGTGGTCCCTACACTGGACTGATCGGTACAACCCGTGGACGGCAGGAGGGGCAGGACGACTGATGGCGTCTGACGACACCAGGCACGACGACGTCAACTGGTTCGGCGTGCTCGCCCACCACGCCGTGCGCTCGCCGGACACGGCGATGACCGTCTTCGAGGGACGGACCACCACCTACGCCGAGATGGCCGAACGGGCCTCGGCCACTGCGGCCGGCCTGCGCGAGCGGGGCGTGCGCGCGGGCGACGTCGTGGGGTTGCTGTCCTACAACTGCCCGGAGATGCTCGAGGCCCTGTTCGCGGCGAACCTCCTGGGCGCCATCGCCATGCCCGTCAACTGGCGCCTGGCCGCCCCCGAGGTGCGCTACATCCTCGAGCACTCCGAGGCCAAGGTGCTGGTGTGCGACGACGCGCTGGTGCCCCTCGGCGACGACGCGACCAAGGGCCTGGAGGGGTCGATCGTCAGGGTGGCCATCGCCCCCTCGGCGAGCGAGGGTTGGACGGCGCTGGCCGACGTGCGGGCCGACGCCACCGACCTGGTCCCCACCCCGGCATCCGGCGACGACGTCCACCGCCTGATGTACACGTCGGGCACCACCGGGCACCCCAAGGGGGTGATGCTCACCCACGCCAACCTGGCGTGGAAGAACCTGGCCCACGTCGTCGAGTTCGGCTTCACCAGCGCGGATCTGGGCCTCGCCTGCGGACCGCTCTACCACGTGGGCGCCCTCGACCTCACGACCACGTCGCTCATCGCCGTGGGCGCCACCATCATCATCCACCGCACCTTCGACGCCGCCGCCGTGGTCGACGAGATCGAGCGCTCGCGGGTCACCACCGTGTGGCTGGCTCCTGCCATGGTCAACGCCATCATGGCCCTGCCCGACATCGAGCAGCGCGACCTGTCGTCCGTGCGGGTCGTGATCAACGGCGGCGAGAAGATGCCCGTCCCGCTCATCGAGCGCATCCAGCGCACCTTCCCCTCGGCGTGGTTCGCCGACGCCTACGGCCTCACCGAGACCGTCTCCGGCGACACGTTCCTCGACCGCGACAGCATGATCACCAAGCTGGGCAGCGTCGGGCGGCCGTGCCTGCACCTCGAGCTCGAGATCTGGGACGACGACGGGCGGCCGGTGCCGGCGGGGGAGCGGGGCGAGATCGTGCTCCGGGGCCCCAAGGTGTTCAAGGGCTACTGGCGCGACCCCGACGCCACCGCGGCCGCGTTCCGGGGCGGGTGGTTCCACACCGGCGACATCGGGGTGCGCGACGACGACGGCTACCTCTGGATCGTCGACCGGCTGAAGGACATGATCGTGTCCGGCGGGGAGAACATCGCCAGCTCCGAGGTCGAGCGGGTGCTCTACGAGCACGAGGCGGTGCTCGAGGCGGCGGTGGTCGCCCGCCCCGACGAGCGCTGGGGCGAGGTGCCGGTGGCGTTCGTCGTCCTGCGGCCCGGCACGACGGCCAGCGGCGAGGAGCTGCTCGAGCACTGCGGTGCCCGCCTGGCGCGCTACAAGGTGCCCAAGGACGTCACCTTCGTCGACGAGCTGCCCCGCAACCCGTCGGGCAAGGTGCTCAAGCGAGAGCTGCGAGGGGGCACGCGCTGACATGGCCCGCATCGAGCCCATCCCGATCCGCGAGTGGCCGCCGGAGATGCGCGACGCCCTGGCCGCCATGACCCCGCCCGAGCCGCGGCATCCCCAGGCCGTCTCCGAGGGCCGGCCCAAGGCCCGCAACCTGCTCGGCACCCTCGCCCACCACCCGGCGCTGGCCAAGGCGTTCTTCACCTTCAACGGCCACCTGCTGCGGGCGACCACGCTCACCGAGCGCCAGCGGGAGCTGCTGGTGCTGCGGGTCGGCGCCAAGCGGGGGGCCCGCTACGAGTGGGGCCAGCACCTGCTCCTCGCCGGTGACGTGGGCATCGGGCCCGACGAGGTCCGCCGCATCGAGCACGACCCGGCCTCGCCCGAGTGGAGCCCGTTCGAGGCCGCCCTCCTGCGAGCCGTCGACGAGCTCGTCGACGACGGCGTCGTCTCCGACGCCACCTGGGCCGAGCTGTCCGGCGAGCTCGAAGCCCAGCAGCTGCTCGACGTGATCTTCACCGTGGGCGCCTACGACACGCTCGCCGGCATGATGCGCTCGGTCGACGTCGACATCGACGCCGACCTGCAGCAGGTGCTCGACGACTTCGCGATGCCTGACCGCCTGGGCCCGCCCGCCACCGTGGCGCGGGTGCTCGACCGGGCCCTGGCCGACGACCCGGACCGGGAGGCCCTGGTCACCCGCTCCCGGCGCCTCACCTACGCCGAGCTCGACCGCCTCGCCGACCGGGCGGCCCACGCCCTCGTCGCCCTCGGCGTGCGCCCCGGCGACCGCGTCGCGGCGTCGCTGCCCAACGACGCCGACGTGGTGGTGGCCTTCCACGGCGCCATGCGCCTCGGCGCCGTGTGGGTGGGGGTCAACCGGGCGCTGGCCCCGCCCGAGAAGCAGTGGCTGCTCGCCGACTGCGGGGCGTCCCTGCTGCTGAGCGACGGGCCCCTCGACGACGCCGGCGTGCCCGTGGTCGACCTCGCCACCTGGCGAGCGGCCGTCGACGCCGCGCCCGACGCGCCGGTCGGTGTCGACGTCGACCCCTTCGCGCCCGCCGGCATCGCCTACACCAGCGGCACCACCGGCCGGCCAAAGGGAGCGGTGCACAGCCAGCACAACCTGCTCCTGCCCGGCGCCGTGCTGGTCGAGACCCGCGGCTACGGCCCCGACCTGCGCAAGGGCGACTGCTTCCCGTTCACCATCCTCAACATGGCCGTGCTCACCACGCTGCTGGTCTCCCAGGCCGGCGGCACGTCCATCGTGATGGACCGCATCGACGCCGAGGGCGTGGCCGAGTGGATCCGCGCCGAGCGGGTCACCACCTGGAACGGGCCGCCGCCGCTGCTGCACAGCCTGGCCCACATGGACACCATCAGCCCCGCCGACCTGGCCAGCCTCGACGAGGTCTGGACGGGCGGGGCCGACTGCCCGGAGGCCATCCGCTCGGCGTTCGAGGCCAAGTTCGGTCTCCCGGTGCTGTGCTCCTACGGGCTGTCGGAGGCGCCCACGGTGGTGAGCATCGACAGCCGGACGGGGGCCGACCACGTGCCCGGGGCGTCGGGCCGGCCGCTGCCCCACCTGGCCGTGCGCATCGCCGGCGACGACGACCGGACGCTGCCCGCCGGAGAGGTCGGGGAGATCCGCGTCGGCGCGGCCGACCACCGCTACCGGCCCATGCTCGGGTACTGGGAGCGGCCCGACGCCACCGCCGAGGCGCTGGCGGGGGGCGAGCTGCACACCGGCGACATCGGCGTGCTCGACGCCGACGGCTTCCTCCATCTGCGCGACCGCAAGAGCCTGCTGATCCTGCGGGGCGGCGCCAACGTCTACCCGGCCGAGGTCGAGCGGGTGCTGGCCGAGCACCCGGCGGTGGCGGCGGGGGCGGTCCTCGGCGTGCCCGACGAGCGCCTCGGCGAGCGGGTGGTGGCGGTGGTGGAGTCGGCCGCCGGGGCCGAGCTCGACGTCGACGACCTGCGGGCCTTCCTGCTGGCCAACCTGGCCAAGTACAAGGTGCCCGAGCGCATCACCGTGGTCGACGCCCTCCCCCGCAACGCCATGGGCAAGATCGTCCGTGCCGACCTGCCCACGCTGGTCGAGCCGGGCGACGGTCGAGCAGAGGGCTAGCGGCCCTGCCAGGTCGGCGCCCGCTTCTCGAGGAACGCCCGCGGCCCCTCGGCGAAGTCTTCGGTGGCCACCATGTCGCGCAGCCCCTGTGCCGACAGGTCCCACGCCACGTCGGCGCCCTGCTCGACCGAGGCCAGCAGCACCTGGCGCGCCCGCTGCACCGCCAACGGCGCGCCGAGGCACACCCGCTCGGCGAGGGCCACGGCCGCGTCGAGCACGTCGTCGGGGTCGGCGAGCTCGTTCACGATGCCGAGCCGGTGGGCGGTCTCGGCGTCGATCGGCTCACCGGTGAGGGCCACGTGCATGGCCACGTTGCGGGGGACGACCGTCGGCAGGCGCACCAGGCCGCCTGCTCCGGCGATCAGCGCCCGGCGCACCTCGGGCAACCCGAAGCGCGAGTCGCGGGCGGCCACCACGAGGTCGCAGGCCAGGACCAGCTCGAAGCCGCCGGCCAGCGCCGCACCGACCACCGCGGCCACGAGCGGCTTGCGCCGGTCGCGCTGGGCCAGGCCCCCGAAGCCGCCCCGTTCGGTGGTGATGTCGTCGAGGCCGCCCTGCTCGAGCACCCGCAGGTCGGCCCCGGCGCAGAACGACGGCGGGGTGCCGGTGAGCACGCCCACCCACAGCGAGTCGTCGGCCTCCAACCGGTCGACGGCCGCCTCGATGCCTCGCGCCGTGGCCGCATCGACGGCGTTGCGGGCCTCCGGTCGGTCGATGGTGATGACGCCGACCCGTCCGCGGACCTCGAAGCGCACGCTCATGGCGCCCAGCCTTCCAGGAACGAGCGGTCGAGGTCCGCCACCGACCCGGCCCCGATGAGGGCCATCGTGCGGCGTACGTCGTCGCGCCACCAACCCAGCAGCGTGTCGACGCCCCGCTCGCCCGCCGCCCCCAACGCATACAGGTAGGCCCGGCCCGCCATGCAGGCGGTGGCGCCGGCGGCCAGCGCCTTGACGATGTCGCTGCCCCGCCGCACGCCGCCGTCGCAGATGATCTCCGTGCGGTCGCCGACGGCGTCGGCGACCGGGGCGACGAGCGAGAAGGTAGCCGGCGAACCATCGAGCTGGCGGCCGCCGTGGTTCGACAGCACGACGGCGTCGACGCCGGCGTCGGCCGCGAGCACGGCGTCGTCGACGCATTGGATGCCCTTGAGCACGACCTTGCCGTCCCACACCGAGCGCAGCCACTCCACGTCGGCCCACGACAGAGCCGGGTCGAACTGGCTGTTGATGTAGTCGGCCAGCGTGACCGGCGAGGAGCCGTCGCCCACCTCACGCCCCGCCACGTTGGCGAAGCGGATGGGCTCGCTGCGCAGGAACGACCAGGTCCACGCCGGGTGGAGGAGGCCGTCGAGGATCGTGCGGGCGTCGATGGTCGGCGGCAGGGTGAAGCCCCGGCGCACGTCGCGCTCGCGCCGGCCGAACACCGCCGTGTCCACCGTGAGCACGAGCGCCTCGTAGCCAGCCGCGGCCGCACGCTCGACCATCTCAGCCACCAGGCCCCGGTCGCGCCAGGCGTAGACCTGGAACCACAGGCGGCCGCCGCTGACGGTGCGGACCTCCTCGATCGAGCGGGTGGCGAGCGTCGACAAGGTGTAGGGCAGTCCCGCCCGCTCGGCGGCCCGGGCGACGGCCAGCTCCCCCTCGGGGTCGGCGATGCGGGTGAAGCCGGTGGGCGCCAGCACCAGCGGGTAGGCCACGGGAGCGCCCAGCACCGAGCCGGCCACGTCCACGTCGGGCAGGCCCCGCAGCACCCGTGGCCTGAACGTGGCGTCGGCGAACGCCCGACGGTTGGCCTCGAGTGTGCGCTCGTCCTCGGCGCCTCCGTCGATGTAGTCGAAGCAGCCGCCGGGAAGGCGTCGCTCGGCGATCCGGCGGAGGTCCTCCACCGACGCCGCCCGGGCGAGCCGGCGGGACACGGCGTCGGTCTGCACCGGGCCGACGCGCACCACGGACCGGACGGTGTCGAGGCTGCGGCGGAGAGAGGGTCGGGACGGCACGGGCACCTCCGCAAGGCCGCGGGGGGACGACGGGGACGCTCGCCACCATGGCACGGAACTCCGGCGGCGCAGGCCGGCGACCACCGGGCGCCGTCCCCGAGCCGGGGCGGGCCGGGCCGTGCCGGGCCGTGCACGACCACGCCGGGTCCGACAGGATCGGGCCATGCCACGGGACCTCGACGTGCTCATCGCGACGCTTGACCTCGACGAGAAGGCGGCCCTGCTGGCCGGCGCCGACCTGTGGTCGACCGTGGCGGTCGAGCGCCTCGGCATCCCGTCGGTGAACGTCACCGACGGGCCCAGCGGCGCCCGGGGGCCGGCCCTGCCGCCCATGTTCGCCAGCGGCCCCACCTTCACCTCCGTGTGCTTCCCGTCGGGCGCGTCGCTCGGTGCCAGCTGGGACGTCGACCTGCTCGAACGGGTCGGACGGGCCATCGCCGAGTGCGCCCGCGACCTGGCCTGCCGGGTGCTGCTGGCCCCCACCGTGAACCTGCACCGCTCCCCGCTCGGCGGGCGCAACTTCGAGTCCTACGCCGAGGACCCGCTGCTCGCCGGGCGGCTCGGAGCGGCCTTCGTGCGAGGCGCCCAGTCCGCCGGGGTGGCGTGCACGGTCAAGCACTTCGCCGGCAACGAATCGGAGACCGATCGGATGCTGGCCGACAGCGTCATCGACGAGCGCACCTTGCGAGAGGTGCACCTCCTCCCGTTCGAGCTGGCGGTGGAGGAAGGCGGCGCCCTCGGGGTGATGACCGCCTACAACCGGCTCAACGGCACGTACTGCAGCGACAGTCGGTTCCTGCTCGAGGAGGTGCTGAGAGGCGACTGGGGCTTCGACGGCGTCGTGGTCAGCGACTGGTTCGCAGCGGCGCACACCTCCGAGGCGATCGCTGCCGGCCTCGACCTCGAGATGCCAGGCCCGGGCCGGGCCTACGGGCCGGCGCTCGCCGCCGCGGTGCGGGCGGGCGACGTCGACGAGGGCCTGGTCGACGCGGCCGTGCGCCGGCTGCTCGGCGTGCTCGACCGCGTCGGTGCCCTCGACGACGACCCCGCAGTGCAGCCCCGGTCCACCGAGCGGCCCGAGCACCGGGCGGTCGCCCGGGAGGCGGCCGCGGCAGGGGCCGTGCTGCTGGTCAACGACGGCGTCCTGCCGCTCGTCCCCGACCGGCTCCGGCGGGTGGCGGTGATCGGACCCAACGCCGGGCGGGCGGTGATCATGGGCGGCGGATCGGCGAGCCTCCCGGTGGCCCGCCTGCGCACCCCGCTGGAGGCCCTCAGCGAGCGGCTCGGTCCCGGCGTGGAGGTCGTGCACGAGCCGGGCGTCGACCGTGACGGCATCGGGCGGGCCGTCAGCGCGGCCCGGGATGCCGACGCCGTGGTGCTGGTCGTCGGCACCGACGGCGACCGCGAGACCGAGGGCCGCGACCGCGACTCGATGGCCCTGCCCGGGGGCCAGGACGAGCTGGTGGCGCGGGTGCTCGACGTGGCCCCCGACGCGGTGGTCGTGGTGAACAGCGGGTCGGTGGTCACCCTGCCGTGGGCCGAGCGGGCCCGGGCCGTGCTGCAGCTGTGGTTCGGCGGTCAGGAGATGGCCGAGGCCCTCGTCGACGTGCTGGTCGGCGACGCCGAGCCCGGCGGGCGCCTGCCCACCACCGTCCCGGTGCGGCTCGAGCACAACCCTTCGTACGGCAACTTCCCGGCCGAGGGCGGCACCGTGCGCTACGGCGAGGGCGTCCTCGTCGGGCACCGCTGGTACGAGTCGCGCCGGTTGCCGGTCACCTTCCCGTTCGGCCACGGGCTCTCCTACACGCGCGTCGTGCTGGGGGAGCCCGAGGTGTCGGCCCGGTCCGTCGAGCCGGGCGGCGAGGTCGTCGTGCGGGTGCCGGTCACCAACGTGGGCGACCGCTCCGGTGCCGAGGTCGTGCAGCTCTACGTGGCACCGCTGCAGCCGCGCGCGTTCCGGCCAGTGCAGGAGCTGAAGGGCTTCGCCAAGGTCACGCTCGACCCCGGCCGCACCGGTGTGGTCGAGATCGTGCTGGGGGAGCGGGCCTTCGCCCGCTGGGCCGCCCCGGACCCGGCGCTCGCCGAGCTGGTGCCCCGGCTCGTGGCCGACGTGCCCTGGACCACCCCGCCGGACGGCATGGACCAGCACGGCTGGGTGGTGGACGGCGGGCCCTACGAGCTGCGCGTCGGGCGCTCCTCGGCCGACATCGTCCACACCGTCACGGTGGAGGTCCCGGCCACGCGCCCGCTCGGGACGTCATGACAGGGGGGCGATGCGGTCGGCGCCGATGTCGTGGCGGGTGACCACGTCGCCGGTCACCGCCACGACGTGGGACGGGTCGCAGTCGAGCGTGCCCGCCTGCTCGGGCGTCACCCGGACGAAGGCGGTGCCGTCGAGCTTCATGAGCACGCCGCAGCGGGTCGGCTCGTTGTTGCCGGGGTCGGCCGAGCCGTGCATCCCGCCGCCGTCCCACTCGTGGGTGCGGTCGAGCTGCTGGCTCACGCACTCCCGGGTGAGGTCCGAGCCGCAGGCCTTGGCCGCAGTCGCCCACAGCAAGAACGAGGAGGCGGCCTGCTGGCCGAGCTGGTTCGGGTCGCCGCCGTTGGCGTCCACGATGTCGAGGAACTGCTGCACCACGGGCACCTGGCCGGCCTCCTCGAAGGGCACGAAGCCCATGCGGAAGTACACGCGGTCGGCGAAGCCATCGCGATTCCAGGCCGCGAACGAGGTGTCGTAGCTGTTGGTGTCGGCGTACCAGATCGGCTCGAACTCGAACTGGTGAGCGGCGTCGAGGATGTTCTCGAGGGCCGGTGCCGGTGCGCCCACGTAGTACACGGCCTGGGCGCCGCAGCTCTGCAGCTTCTGCACGAAGGGCTTCCAGTCGGCCTCGCCGGCGATGTTGTACGACATCGAGCACTCGGGCTTGAAGTTCCAGCCCAGCGAGGTGAACGCTTCCACCACCTGGTCCTTGCGGTCCTTCATCACCGCGTAGTCGCCGTAGAGCACAGCGGCGTTCTTCACCGCGTCGGGGTACATCTCGGCGAGCTGGATGCCGCCGTACACCGAGGAGCGGTCGATGGCGCTGGGCACCGCCTCCCACTTGAGCGGGGCGTTGGCGAACAGGGCGGTGCCGGCGGCCGCGGGCACGGCGGGCAGCGCGCAACCCCGGCGGGTCGGCTCCTGGCCGTCGTCGAGCACGAACAGCTGGCCGACGAGGAAGAACTCCTTGGTGCACGCCTCGGCCATGACGTTGGTGACCTCGGTGACCTTGGCGTCGTAGTAGGTGCCGTCGACCGGCCGTCCGTTGATGCCGCCCTGGTCGTTGCACCAGGCGATGAACGCGCGCATCGCGTCGCTCACCTGGTGGTCGAGGCCGGGCGAGCCCTGGTAGCCGGCGTCGTCGCCGAAGCCGATGTGGATGGCCGTGTCGGTGACCCCCTGGTCGGTGGCGCCCGAGGCGTCACCGGGACCGCACGGCGACGGGAGCGTGCCGAACGAGCCCGAGGAGGTCGACGCGCCGGTGGTCGCGGTGGTGCCGTCTCCGGTGGAGGTGTCGGTGCCGCGCGACCCGCCGCAGCCGGCAGCGAGCAGCGACAGCACCGCGACGACAGCTCCCACCCATCGACGCGTGCATCCCATGGCCGACCTCCAGTCCTCGCGCGCTCGACCGTACGTCGATCGTGCCCGTGGCCGTCTTCCGAGGAGAACGGCCGTAGGTCCCGCGGGCGCGGGACCTCACGCACCTCCGGTGTCCGGGCCCGGACGGGGCCTCGACCCAGCGTCGAGGTGGCGTAACGTCGGCCGCTGCCGCCGCCGCCACCCGGGCGCGTGCACCGCCGACGCGAGGGAAGGGCCGATGGGGTACTCCGCTGCCGACGAACGCTTCACCCACCAGCTGCCACGCACCTTCGACGAGGTCCACGACCCCGACGGCAGCTGGTCCGACCGCTGCTACTTCTACGCCCACTCTCCCGACGGCGAGCTGCTCGTCACCAGCGGCTACGGCAACAACCCCAACCAGCGCCTCGGCAACGCCTACGGCAAGGTGGCCCTCGCCGACGGCCGGCACTGGGACCTGCTGGGCGGGCGGAAGGTCGGTGGCGGCGATCGCGACGAGCTGTTCGCGGGCCCGATGCGCTGGACGTGCGTCGAGCCGCTGCGCCACTGGCGCCTCGACCTCGGCCCCAACGGGTCGGGCATCGAGTGGGAGCTCCACTACACGCCGAGAGCCCCGATGTGGGAGCTGTTGCCGATGCACGTCGCGGTCGGCGAGCGCACGATCGTCGACATGTACCACATGAAGGAATCGGGGACCTGGACCGGCTGGGTGCAGGTCGACGGCCGGCGCACCTCCGTCGACGGCTTCCCCGGCGGCCGGGACCGCACCTTCGGCGTGCGGGCCGCCGACCAGATCGCCTTCTGGCTGTGGCTCGACATCGGCTTCGATGACGTCTCGATCCAGGCGTGGGTCATCGAGGCCGGCGACGGCACGGTGCAGTACGTCGACGGAGGGTTCACCCACACCGACGGCACGCTGTCGAAGCGGCTCGTCGCCATCGAGCACGACATCCGCTTCGACGGCGAGCACAAGCGGCCCGCCGCCGCCACCCTCACCTTCACCGACGAGGACGGGCGCACGTTCCGGCTCGAGGGCAGCGCGCCCCACCAGCACGTGAACGCCTACTACGGGCTGCCGTTGCCGACCCTCGCCATGGAGAGCTTGGGCGACGGCGAGTACTTCGGGTCGTTCCCCTGGAGCAGCGCCGAGCGTGACCAGCTGGTGGCCCTCGAGGCCGGCTCGGTGTCGGTCGACCAGCTCATGCGCTTCGAGCTCGACGGCCAGGTGGGCCACGGCATCTTCGAGATCCTCTGCGGCGCCGAGGGCTACCAGCGCTACCTCGCCAACTGGCCGCGCATGGACATGACGCCGTTCGACCAGTCGTCGCGCTCCGTGCGCGACGACCGGTGACGGCCGCCGCCCGGGTCAGCGCCCGGCGGCGATGACCTCGACGCCGTAGCGCTCGATGGCCTCGATGGCGTGGGCCAGCGAGTCGCCCGGCACCGTCACCTGGTTCCACGTCACGCCGATGGCGGCCATGTCGTCCAGCGCGCCCAGGTGGGCGCCGGCGTCGAACTCCGGCGTCGCCGGCCCGGGGAGCCCGGTGGTGAACGACACGTCGATGGTGGCCCGGTCGCGACCCGCCTCGTCGACGTGGCGCCACAGGTGGTCGAGCATGGGCGCCAGGTCGTCCAGGCCCTCCAGCGGCACCGTGCGCGAGGTCGCGGCCAGGCTCGCCGGCGCCGGGAACGGGTTCCAGCCGTCGCCGTGGACCGCCACGCGTCGACGGGTGAGGGCGCTGTTGCCACCGATCCAGATCGGCACCTGCCGGGGCTTCGGGTTCGCCGTCACGCCGGCCGCGGTGAAGTGGGCGCCGTCGAAGCGGAACTCGTCCTCGGTCCACACGCCCTTGACCACGGCCAGCGCCTCGTCGAACAGGGCGTTGCGCTCCTCGAAGTCGACCCCGAGCGCCCGGTACTCGCTGCGCAGGTAGCCGGTGGCCACCGAGAGCACGAAGCGGCCGTCGGACAGGGCGTCGAGCGTGGCGGCCGCCTTCGCGACCAGGAACGGGTTGCGGTACGGGAGCACGACGATGTTCGGGATGAGCCGGAGCCGCTCGGTCACCGAGGCGACGAGCATCAGCGCCACGAAGGGGTCGAGGGCGTCGTGTCCGCCGGCGTTGAGCCACTTGTGCGACGGGGCGGGGTGGTCGGTGAAGCCGATGCCGTCGAAGCCGGCCGCCTCGGCGGCCCGGGCGAGCCGGGTCATCCCCTCCCGGGTGACGAGCTCGGGCTCGAAGGGGTGGGCGATCAACGGGTACGTCAGCCAGTGCCTCATCGGTGTCCTCCTCGACCGCGCCCCTTGCGCCCCCTCGTGGGCCATGTCATAACACTGGTTCGACCGCCGACGTGCGCCCGTGGGGAGCGAGGCGCCGTCCGAGCCTGAGGGGACCGCATGGGGCTGGATCTGTCCGGGGGGCTCGACCCGGCGCGCGAGCTCGTCTTCGCCGAGCGACCGGCCGATCCCGAGATGCGCGAGTCGGTGAACGTCTGGATGTGGGACGACGCCGACGACGTCGGCTTCCCCCGGATCGGTGTGGAGGCGCTGTCGTCGCAGTGGGACGCCCACGAGGTGCAGACCAGCATCGCCTTCGCCGACGGGCGGGTGCTGCGGGTGTGGAACCGGGGGCCGTCGCACGACCCGCTCGGCGCCGACGGCCGGCCCCGGGTGCTCGGTGCCGGTCCGCTCTCGTTCGAGCTGGTGGAGCCGTTCGAGCACTGGCGGATGCGCCTCGACGGGCTCCTGGCCGACACCACGGTGGAGCGCCAGATCGGCGGGGAGGTCGACCCCGGCGAGCTGACGGTGCCGGTCCGCCTCGAGGTCGACATGCGCTCGGCGGCCCCACCGTGGGAGAACGGCACGCTGCTGGCCGAGGCGGGCCGGGTGCTGGCCGAGCAGGAGGAGGGCGACCTCATGGGGGCGCCCCGCTTCGAGCAGCTGTTCCGGATGACGGGCACGCTGCGGGTGGGTGACGAGGAGCGCGAGCTGCGGGGCGGTGGCCTGCGCATCCGGCGCCAGGGCGTGCGTCGCCTGCCCCGCTTCTGGGGCCACCTGTGGCAGTCGAGCCTGTTCCCGAGCGGTCGGGCCTTCGGGTGCCTCGTCTACCCCGACCGGGACGACGGCAAGGCGACCTACAACGAGGGCTTCGTGTGGGACGGCAGCGGGCCCCTCACCCCCGCTCGGGTGGTGGAGGCGCCCTTCATGCGCCGCATGGTGCCTCGTGGGCAGCGCCTGGCGGTGGTGCTCGAGACGGTCGACGGCCGCACCGAGACCATCGAGGGGGAGTCGCTCGTGTCGACCTTCTCGGCCATCCCGGTCACCGGCGACTTCGCGTTCCCCGTCCTGCAGCAGGCGATCGTGCGCTACACGTGGGGCGACGAGACCGCCAACGGGATGATGGAGCGCTCCACCCTCCCCAAGGACATGGACCCGTCGTGACCGCGCCCGTCACCACCAGGGTCCGGGTCGACGAGCTGGTCGACCGGGCCCGCCAGCAGACCGGTCTCGACGACTTCGGGGGCGACACCTGGCGCAAGGGGCTCGAGGTCCTCGTCGGCTCGGCGCTCACCGAGGCCTCGTTCAACGCGTTCGGCGAGGAGCAGTTCTTCGCCGGGCTGGTGCACACGTTGGTGAACCGGCTCACCATCGAGTCGTGGTTCGCCCGCCACCCGGAGATCGACGACGAGCAGGTCGAGGTGGAGCTGGTGGGCGTCGGGTTCCCCCGCACCGGCTCGACCGCCCTCTCGTGCCTGCTCGCCGAGGACACCGGGTGGCGGTCGCTGCGCATGTGGGAGGCCGGCTCGCCGTGCCCGCCGCCCGGTGTCTCGCCCGAGGCCGACGCCGCCCGCATCCGCGCCGCCGAGGACGCCGTGGCCATGCAGCAGGCCGCACTCCCGCAGTTCTCGGCAATGCTGCCGCAGTCGGCGACGGGCCCCATGGAGGACCACCAGCTCATGGAGCTGGAGTTCACCTCCCAGATGCAGCTGGCCTTCGCCTGGGTCCCGACCTACGCCGAGTGGTTCCTGCACTGCGACATGGAACCGACCTACCGCTACGAGGAGCGGGTGCTGAAGCTCCTGCAGTGGCGGCGCCCGCCGCGGCGCTGGCAGCTCAAGAGCCCGACCCACACGCTGTTCCTCGACGCGCTCGCCACGGTGTTCCCGCGGGCGAGGTTCGTGATGACCCACCGCGACGTCGCCCGGGTGCTGCCGTCGGTCACCGACATGTACACGATCCTGCTGAACCTCGGGAACGAGGGCATCGACCCCCACGCCGTCGGCGAGCTCAACGTCGAGCAGTGGGGCACCGCCCTCGACCGCATGCTGGCGTTCCGGTCCGGGACGCACGACGAGCGCTTCCTCGACATCGGCTTCCGAGCCTTCCAGGCCGACCCTCTCGCCGAGATCGAGCGCCTCTACGGGTGGTTGGGCCGCCCGCTCGAACCCGGCACCGTCGCCCGCATGCAGGCCTGGCGGGTGGCGAACCCGCCCGACAAGCACGGCGCGCACACCTACGACGGCGCCGCGTTCGGGCTCACCGACGAGGTCCTCACCGCCCGGTTCGGCGCCTACCGCGAGCGCTTCGGGCAGCTGCTCTGAGACCCGGCCGTCAGCTCCTCGACGCTGAACATCCCGCGGCCGGCCATCGGTGTGTCCACCAGGTCCGCGCCCCGCTCGCGGCACCGCGCCGCCAGCTCCCGGTTCGACGCGGCGGCGAGACCGCCCGATCACAGAGGCAGAGGACCTGCCTGGCCAGAGACCTCCGCGGCCGCCGCGGCCGCCGGCGTCACCGGTGGTTGATGTTGCCGGCGTCGACCGGCACGACAGTGCCGGTGATGTAGCGAGCCTCGTCGGAGGCCAGCCAGGCCACCGCGTTGGCGACGTCGATGGCCTCCACGGCTTCCACCGGCAGCGCGTTGGTGAGCGACCCGGCCAGCTCCGGCACGTGCTGCAGGATCATCGACACGTCGCCGTTGTTGGCCATCGGCGTGCGCACGGTGGTGGGCGCCACGCTGTTGACCCGGATGCTGTGCGGCGCCAGGTAGTTGGCCCACGATCGCATGAGGCCGATGACGCCGTGCTTGGCCGCGGTGTAGGCGAGCATGCCGGGCACGACCGACGGCGCCCCCATCAGGCCACCGGTCGAGCTGGTGAGCACGATCGAGCCGCCCTGACCGTGCTCGATCATCGAGGGGATGGCCACCCGGCCGGTGTTCCAGACGCCCTTGAGGTTCACGCCGACGACCTCGTCCCACTGCTCGTCGGGCGAGGCGAAGCCGCCCGGGCCGATGCCGGCGTTGGCCACGACGATGGTCGCGGGTCCGAGCTCGGCGACGCCCTCGTCGAAGGCCTGCTGGAGCCCGTCGGCGTCGCGTGTGTCGGCTTGGCGGGCGACGATGCGCCGTCCGAGGCCCTCCACGAGGCGCACCGTCTCGTCGAGGTCGTCGGGTGTCGACAGCTGGTAGCCCACCGACTTGAGCTGCTGGCACAGGTCGACGGCGACGATGTCGGCGCCTTCCTGCGCGAGCCGCACGGCGTGGGCGCGGCCCTGGCCCCGAGCGGCTCCGGTGATGAAGGCGACCTGACCCTCGAGCTTGCCCATGTGATCTGCTCCCCCTTGCTTCGCTGCCCGTCACCGTGGCGCGGTGCGGCCGGATCGCCCCCGTGGCACGCCCGTGGAGCGCTCGTTCTAACTTGCCGAGGTCTCGCGGTCAAGCAACCCCGCCGGTCGGGTCGGCTCGGTCCGCCGCTCCCCGTCGGGACGCGCCGTGGCCCATCGAGGGGCCGAGCCGAGCGGCCCCGTCGAGGCGGACGACCTCGCCGTTGAGGTAGGGGTTGCGCACGATCGCCTCCACCAGCAGCGCGTACTCGTGCGGCTGCCCGAGGCGCTTCGGGAAGAGCACGTCCTCGACGAGCAGCGCCTGGACCTGCGGTGAGGACACCCGGGGCGTCAGGAAGCCGCCGGGAGCGATGGCGCACACCCTGATGCCGAGGGGTGCGAGGTCTCGCGCCATGGGCAGCGTCATCGACACGACCGCCCCCTTGGCCGCAGCGTAGGGCGCCATCGTGGCCTGGCCGTCGAAGGCGCTGATCGAGGCGGTGTTGACGATCACGCCCCGCTGCCCGTCCTCGTCCGGCTCGTTCTGGGCGAACGCCGCCGCCGACAGGCGAGCGAGGTTGAACGGCCCCGAGACGTGCAGCGTGAGGTTGTCGGCGAGGACGTGCTTGGGCATCACCGTGCCGTCCCTCTCGACCAGCCGCGGGCTGCGGATCACCACCCCGGTGGCGCTCAGGCAGACGGAGAACGTCCCGAGGGACTGGGCGGCGGTGATGGCCGCCGCGACGGCGTCGTCGTGGTTGCTGTCGCCGGCGACGGCCGCCACGTGCCCGCCGAGCTCCGCGGCCAGAGCCTCGGCCCGCTCGGCCGCGGGGTCGAGGACCACGACGCCGACGCCCAGCTCGGTCAGGTGGCGGACGGTCGCGCCGCCGAGACCGCCGGCGCCGCCCGCCACCACCGCGCTGCGCCCCTCGAGCTGCATCAGGCGTCCCGCAGGCGCTCGATGACCGGCGCCAGCAGCTCGGGCGGGGCGTCGATGGGGGCGGCGAAGTAGTTGATGCCGTAGGTCGCCCTGGTCGCGATCAGCTTGTCGCACACCTCGTCGAGGGAGCCGACCGCGACGATCGGCGATCGGCGCAGCTCGTCGACGTCGAGGTCGACCCGTGCGCCTCCCATGCGTTCGGTCACCATGGCGATGCGACGGGTGAAGTCGCTCAGGTGCTCCTCGGGGCTGTCGGTCACCGCGCACTCGAGGAGCTGGGCGCTCAGCTCGATCTCGTCGAAGCGGGCGCCGGCGGCGGCCCGTATCCACCCGATCTTCTCGCTGATCGCCTCGGCGGAGAACTGCGACGCGTCGAGCACCGAGCGACCGCCGGGGTTGCTCGGCATGAGCTGCACGATGTCGGCCTGGCGGGCGGCCACGGACAGCACCTTCTTCCCTCCGCCGCCGATCATGAGCGGAGGTCGTGGCTGCTGGACCGGGCGGGGCACGCCGTGGAGGCCCTTGATCGTGTAGTGCTCGCCGCGGAAGCTGAACGGTCCCTCGGCGAAGAGGCCCTTGAGGATGACGGCGGTCTCCTCCAGGCGCTCGATGCGCACCGCCGCCGACGCGAAGCCGATGCCGGCGTCGTCGTACTCGGACTGGAGCCAGCCGGCGCCGAGCCCCACCTGGAGCCGGCCGTCGGAGAGCACGTCGAGCGTCGCCAGCTCCTTGGCCAGCACGGCCGGCTCTCGGAAGTCCTGGGCCAGCACCGTCTGGGTGATGCGCAAGGTGGTGGTGGCGTCGGCGACGGCCTGGCCCGCCACGATCGGGGCGAACGGGCGCACGAAGTGGTCGGCCAGCCCGAACGTCGAGTAGCCGAGCGACTCGACCGTTCGTGCCGACTCGAGGAGCCTGTGGCGCTTGGAGGAGGCGCCGCCGGTGAAGCCGAACCGGAACGGTCGCAGGACGGTCGACATGGGAGCTCCGCTCTCGCAAGATGGAACGATCGTTCTAACTTCGGGGGCGGGGTCGGGTCAAGCACCGTGGGGGTCGGCTCATGGCTGACAGGCCGAGCGGACTCCCCGGGGCTCGTTGACACATGGAACCCTGTACGGGACCATCGCACCGTCCCCGGACGTCGACGTGAGAGGGGGCCGCCGTGCGGCTCGAGGACCTCGACCGGCGGGAGCTGGCCCAGCTGGCCCGGGAGTACATGCTCACCGCACAGCTGAACGACCGCACCGGCCTGGCCGCGGTGGGGCTCGACCCACGGCTCGACCTGGCGCGGGTCGCCATCGAGGAGTGGATGGGAGCGAGCCCGCTCTACAGCCGCCGGATGCAAGCGGCGATGGGCTTCGAGGGTGACGACGTCCCCACGATCTTCAAGAACCTGCAGCTCGACTCGGGCTTCGCCCACCAGTACTTCGACGTGCACTACGAGGTCGCCTCCCCGACGGCAGGACGCTTCTGGCTCACCAGGTGCGGTGCGCTCGACGACGTGGAGCCCCGTGGCGAGGAGATGGTCTTCCTGATGTGCCACACCATCGAGGACCCCACCTTCGACGCCACGGCGGTCGCCACCAACCGTCACGCCCAGGTCCGACCGGTGCACCGACCACCGCGGGTGGACGTGGGCGACGCCAGCTCCGACGTCTGCGAGTGGGCCGTCGAGATTGATCCGGCCAACCCTCGGGTCGAGGACCACCCGCTCATGGCGGCCGTCGAGGACTCCGCCCTGATGCGCGTGGTGATCGAACGCCCAGCGCCCGAGGCCGGCGACGACGGCATGGCCCGCTACGACGGCGAGGTCATGCACGAGCCCCACCTCGAGCTGTTCTCCAAGGACGCGCTGGTCGTGATCTGCAAGGAGCTCGCGCTCCAGGTGCACCTGCTCGTGCGGGCGCTCGGGCTGTCGGTGGCCGCCATGGTGGGGGAGGAGGTCGCGTCCGAGATCCTCGAGGCCGAGATGACCGGCACCGCGTGGGTCGTCAGCGAGCGGCTCGCCCGCCACTTCGGGCTGCAACCGGGCGCGGTCGACCTCGAGGGCATCGAGATGCTGCTCTCGCTCCACCCGGCGTTTCAGCCCCGGGAGTACCAACCGGTCGCGGTGGTGCGAGCCGAGGAGGGGATCGAGCTGTGCCTCCCCGACAGCCCGGCATCCGACGACCCCCGCCACGCGAGCTGGAGCGGGCTCCTGCGAGAAGGGAGGACCGCAGGCCTCGACGCCCTCGTGCAGGGGATGAACCGCCGGGCCGTCGTCACGCCCGTCGAGGGCGCGGCCGAGCCGACCTGGACCGTGTCCGTCGACGACAGCCGCGAGCCGGCCCCGACGCCGGAGTGGGCGACGATCACGCAGCTCAGCGGTGCGAGCAGCTGGGAGTTCGAGCAGCAGGTGGCCGTCCGCACCCGATCGGCGGCATCGACCGGGGCCGCCGGGCGCGGACCACGCCACGCCAACCTCGTCGCCCGGGAGGCCGGCGTCACGTGGGGCACCATCCAGCAGTGCCTCGTCGACGGCGTCATTGCCTACCTGAGCTGACACGGTCGCGGGCGGCGTGTGGCAACCGTCGGCGACTCACATGGAGAACACTGTGGAAGTCGGCCCCGCCCGGGGAACGATCGGCCCGGAGCGAGGAGGCAGACGTGGCGAACAGGGACCTGTACCTCTACGAGGTCGTCGACGTCTACGGGCAGGGTCAGTACGACTACATGGAGCACCTGTGGCAGGACCCGGTGCTGCGCATGCCGGAGATGTTCGGTCTCCAGGGGGCGTTCTACGTGTGCGCCGCCGGCGGTGGTCGGTGGCCCCAGGTCATCAACATCTGGGACATCGGATCGAAGGGCTGGACGGGGTGGGCGTCGAACGTCGACCGCATGAACCTGAAACGCCGCAAGGCCTTCTACGGCGAGTGGTGGGACAAGGCGGCGCAGTGGCGCACCGGTGGCTTCGACCGGCTCCTCGGTGGGGTGCCGGGCAGCCCCAGCACCGAGCAGATCAAGGCCGCCGGCATCCGGGGGAGCCTGTTCGTCAACGAGATCCTCACCGTGCGCCCGGGCTCCGGGCTCGAGTTCCTCGCTGCCGTCGCCGAGGAGCGCAAGCCCCTGATGGCCGAGTACGGGCACCATCCCACCGGCCTCTACGAGGTCACCTCCAACCAGCACGAGGTCGTGATGGTGTGGGCCACCGACATCCCGTCCCAGGTGCGCCTCCACCAGAACCGCGACACCACCCGGGGGCTGTGCGACGAGGGCGAGGTCGACGAGCGCCTGGTGGCGTGGGAGCGCCTGTCGGCCCAGTACGTCACCGGTGGCGACACCCACATCATGACCCCGCTGCCCCGCACGGTGTACGGCCCCGACGACTGGGAGGACGCCACCCTCGAGCAGTGGCTCGAGCAGGTCGAGTCCGGCCAGGGAGGCGCGCCTCGTCGGCCGGTGGAGGACGCGGCCACGGCTCCGCCGGCCGGCTCCCACGCCTGAGCAGTCGCCACGCGCCGCACCGGGCGGCCCGGGCGTTGGCTCGCGCCCGATCCGACCTCGCAACTGCACGGGCAGGACATCGGGTCGGTGGACACGAGCATGCTCACCCGAGCCTTCCAGACAGGAGCTCCCGTGGCCACCGACCACCAGCTGACGATCACCGCAGACGCCCGCATCAACGAGGTGGGGTTCAACGCATCGGCGCTACCTCAGATCGGGGCGATCCTGGCGGGGTGGCTGAACGGCCAGAACAGGGCCCAGGGCTATGGCGGAGAGAGCTTCGACCAGGCGTCGGCTCGTTGGGGTGCCTGGTGGTACGACTTCGTACGGGACCACCGCAACGATCGCGGCGGTGCAGTGGTCGTCGCGCACGGCGCCCTGCTCATGCTGATGCTCCCGGAGACCTGTTCCAACCCGGTCGAGCCGACGTTCAACCTCACCCACCCGTTGTTCAACACCGCCGTGGTGAAGGCGACCCTGCAGCCGAACGGAACGCTGACCTGCACCGAGTGGGCCGGGGCACCCATCCCGAGCGCGGGCACGCCGTAGACCTGCTCGTCGAGGTCGTTCGGCCCCCTGCCCGCACCCACGGGCGGGGCCGGGCGACCTCGACAGGGTGACCGCCACGCGTTCTGTGCACAGGTGGTGGAAGCGAGCGACCGACCGGGCGACCGGGCGACGACGCTCACTCCCGAGCTCGAGCGCCGCTCAGCCTTCGCCGGGCCACAGCAACACGGCCTCCGGCTCGACCACGGGGAGGTCCGGGTGGCGGTCGAGCAGGGCCAGCCGCAACGCCTCCACCTCGGCGCGGCCCGGGTCGAGGCCGTTCACCACCAGATGGGCGCGATCGACGACCGGGCAGACGCCGCCTTCGACCAGCGGACAGGAGTGGCCCGCACAGGGCCCGTCGCACACGAAGGTCTCCCACCCACGTGCCGCGCACGCGGTGCCGATGTCGTCGATCGCACGCACATCGTCGGCCGTCACCAGGACCCACGGATGCTCGTCGAGCGGATCGTCCGCTGTCCGCCAGGGAATCGACGTGATCATGACGCCCCCCTTCATCGAGTGCCCTCCATTGGGCGCCGGCGCACGCCGGTGCCGTAGGGCCGAAGGTCCCAGCCTCCGTCGTGACTCCTGGCACCGCGTCGACACGACGTCGCACCCCTGACGCCCAAGGAAGCTCGGTGCGCCTCCATCTCGGCGTGCACGGCGGCCAGATCGGGATCGCCAGCAGCCGCGGTTCGCGGGATGTAGGCGACGGGAAGGCGTTTCGCGGGGGTTGTCGTGGCCCCGTAGCCTGATCGACGTGCCCGACCGCTTCTACGTGACGACGCCGATCTACTACGTCAACGACGTGCCCCACATCGGGCACGCGTACACGACGGTCACCGCCGACGCCCTGGCCCGCTGGCACCGCCTGCTCGGCGACGACGTGTTCTTCCTCACCGGCACCGACGAGCACGGCCTGAAGGTGCAACGCTCGGCCGAGGCCAACGGCATCACCCCGATCGAGCAGGCCGACCGCACCAGCGCCCGCTTCCGCGAGGTGTGGGAGCTGCTGCAGATCAGCAACGACGACTTCATCCGCACCACCGAGGAGCGCCACACGACGTCGGTGCAGGCGTTCATGCAGGCGATCCACGACAACGGCTGGATCCGCAAGGGCACCTACGCCGGGCTGTACTGCGTCGCCTGCGAGGCCTACTACAACGAGGCCGACCTCGTCGACGGCAACTGCCCCATCCACGGGCGGCCGGTCGAGTGGCTGGAGGAGGACAACTGGTTCTTCGAGCTCTCGAAGTTCACCCAGCCCCTGCTCGACTGGTACGAGGCCCACCCCGACGCGGTGCAGCCGGAGGGCAAGCGCAACGAGGCGCTGGGCATCATCCGCCAGGGCCTCGACGACGTGTCGATCTCGCGCACCTCGATCCGGTGGGGCGTGCCCGTGCCGTGGGACGACGGCCACGTCTTCTACGTCTGGTACGACGCCCTCATCAACTACGCCACCGCCGTCGGCTACGGCGCCGACCCCGAGCGCTTCGGCGAGTGGTGGCCGGTCGTGCACCACTTGATCGGCAAGGACATCCTGCGCTTCCACTGCGTGTACTGGCCGGCCATGTGCCTGGCCGCCGGCATCGAGCCGCCGAGCAAGATCGCCGTCCACGGCTTCCTGCTCGTGGGCGGCGAGAAGATGTCGAAGACCCGCCTCAACCAGATCTTCCCGGCCGACCTGGTGGCCGACTTCGGCGTCGACGGCTTCCGCTACCACTTCTTGCGCGACAACCCCTTCGGCCCCGACGGCGACTTCTCCTACGAGGGCATGGTCAACCGGTACAACACCGACCTGGCCAACAACCTCGGCAACCTGCTGTCACGGGTGGCGACCGTGGTGGGCAAGAAGTGCGGCGGCGTCGGGCCCGCGCCGGCGGCCGAGTCGCCGTTGGCCGGGGTGGCCGCCGAGGCCTACGCCGACACCGCCGCCGGATGGGCCTCGATCGCCCCCAGCCTGGCGCTGGAAGCGACGTGGAAGCTGATCGGCGCCGCCAACGCCCACCTCGAGGCGCACGAGCCGTGGAAGATGGAGCCCGGCCCCGAGCTCGACGCCGTGATGGGCGACGCGCTCGAGGTGCTGCGCCTCGTCGCCGTGCTGGCCAGCCCCGCGGTGCCCAGCACCTGCGAGGAGGTGTGGCGCCGCATCGGGCTCGACGGCTCACCCTCCGACGAGCGCCTGCCCGACGCGGCCCGGTGGGGCGGCTACCCCGGTGGCCTCACCGTGGTGAAGGGCGACCCGCTCTTCCCTCGCATGAGCCAGCCCGCGCCCGGGTGACCCCGGCCCGGACACCGCCCGTGGCGCCGCGCTGGATCGACGACCACTGCCACCTCGACCTCACCGCCGAGCGCGGGCCGTCGGCCGAGGAGGCGGTGGCCGCCGCCCGCGCCGCCGGGGTGGAGCGGCTGGTCACCGTGGGCACCGACGTGGCGTCCTCGTCCGCCGCCATCGAGGTGGCGCGCTCCTTCGGCGGTGTGTGGGCCACTGCCGGCGTGCACCCCCACGACGCCAAGGGCGGCTGGGACGGGCTCGAGGCCCTGCTCGGCGAGCCCGAGGTGGTGGCCGTGGGGGAGTGCGGCCTCGACTACCACTACGACCACTCACCCCGGTCGGTGCAGCGTGAGGCGTTCGCCGCCCAGATCGCCCTCGCCCACGCCCACGACCTCGCCCTGGTCGTGCACACCCGGGAGGCATGGGACGACACCCTCGACATCCTCGCCGCGGAGGGCGCCCCGGCCCGCACGGTGATCCACTGCTTCACGGGCGGGCCCGCCGACGCGCGGCGCTGCCTCGAGCTCGGCGCCCACCTGTCGTTCAGCGGGATCGTCACCTTCAAGGGCGCACCGGAGGTCCGCGAGGCCGCGGCGCTGTGCCCGCTCGACCGCCTGCTGGTGGAGACCGACGCACCGTTCCTCGCCCCCGTGCCCCATCGGGGTCGGGCGAACCAACCGGCGTACCTGCCGCTGGTCGGAGAGGCCGTGGCAGGTGTCACAGGGCGCTCCGCCGTCGAGGTGGCGGCCGCCACCTGGACCAACGCCGCGAGGGTCTACCGCCTCCCGGACTGAGCGCCCGGTCCGGAAGAAACCGCAGGTCAGGCTGCTGCAGCACGATGAGTCTCGACCTCTACTTCTGGTCGAGGGTTGAAGGCGGTCACGCAACGTGCGTGTTGCACCACGGCGACGACTGTCTCGTCACGATGACGAAAGTTGCGGTTGTGTTGCGACGCGCCTAGGTTGCTCCGACGGCTCCGGGCGGAGTTGCACACGGGCGTTCGCGCCCGCGCCAGACCCCGCCGACGGCCGAGACCTTGTCGCCGAGGGAAGGACGCCGCTCTGAACGCCACCGTGCCCCCGACGCAGCGCAGGTTGGTCGTCGCCCTGGTCGTGACCGTCCTGTGCCTCCCGCTGCTGGCCCTCGACCTGTTGGGTGGGCACGGCGGCGGGACGTCGCAGGCCGCCGACGTCCGCACCGACGTCCCGGCGCCGAGCATGGTGGTGGCGGTGAGCCCCTCGGAGGTCACCACCTCGAGCGAGAGCACGACGAGCAGCACCGAGGCGCCGGCGTCGACGGCATCGACGGCGTCGACGTCGACCGCCAAGGCGACCACGGCGACCACCAAGGCGCCACCCAAGCCCTCGACCACCACCACGGCGCCGAAGAGGTCGTCGAGCGCCTCTGCTCCGTCGAGCTCGAGCGCCAAGGCCCCGGCTCCGGCCCCGGCAGCCGCCGCCCCGGCGCCGGCCGCTGCTCCTCCGACGACGTCGGGGTCGACGCCCAGCGCGTCGGAGGCGGCCTTCCTGTCGTGCGTGCGCTACAGGGAGTCGCGCGGCGACTACACGGTGGTCGACGCCACCGGCACCTACATGGGCGCCTACCAGATCTACCAGGGCGGGTGGGACAACGTGGCCCGCAGCATCGGCCGCAGCGACCTCGTGGGCGTCCGCCCCAACACGGCGTCACCCGCCGACCAGGACGCCGTCGCCCTGGCCATGCTGCGCCAGTACGGCAGGTCCCCTTGGGGCGGGGCCTGCGGCTGAGCGCGGACCTGCGGCGGTGACGCTCACCCGCCGCGACATCGCCGAACTGCTGGGCCGCCACGGGCTGACCCCCAGCCGCGCCCTCGGCCAGAACTTCGTCGCCGACCCCAACACCGTGCGCCGCATCGTGCGGCTGGCCGAGGTCGGCCCCGGCGATGCCGTGGTGGAGATCGGTCCGGGCGTGGGCTCGCTCACCACCGCGCTGGCCGAGGCGGGCGCCGAGGTCACCGCCGTCGAGCTCGACCGGCACCTCGTCGCCGTGCTGCAGGAGGTGGTGGTGCCGCTCGGGGTCAGGGTGGTGCACGGCGACGCCCTCGAGGTCGACTGGGCCGAGCTGCTCGCCGGCCACGACCGCTGGGCGCTGGTCGCCAACCTGCCCTACAACGTGGCGACCACGATCGTGCTGGACCTGCTCGACCACGTGCCGGCCATCGACCCCATGTTGGTGATGGTCCAGCGTGAGGTGGGCGAGCGCCTGGCCGCGGCGCCGGGCACGCCTGCCTACGGCATCCCGTCGGTCAAGGTGGCGTTGTGGGCCACGGCGCAGGTCGTCGCTCGCGTGCCGCCCACCGTGTTCGTCCCCCAGCCCCGGGTCGAGTCGGTGCTCGTGCGCCTGCGTCGACGGCCCTCGCCGGCGGTCGACGTCGACCACGGGGCCCTCATGGCGCTCGTGCGCCAGGCGTTCGGGCAGCGCCGCAAGATGCTGCGGCGCTCGCTCGCCGGTCGGGTGAGCCCCGAGGCGTTCCTGGCCGCGGGGATCGCGCCCGAGGCCCGCCCCGAGCAGCTCGGGATCGCCGAGTGGGGCGCCCTGACCGCGGCCGTGCTGGGCGAGGGCGCCGAGGACGCCGGCGGCTGACGGCGGGCGGCGGGCGGCGGGCGGCCCTGGTCCGGTGAGGCAAGATGCCACGATGCCTGCCGCCGGCGTGCCCACCACCCTCGTGGCCCCCGCCAAGCTCACGCTGTCGCTGCGTGTCACCGGCGTGCGCCCCGACGGCTACCACCTGATCGACGCCGAGATGGTCACCCTCGACCTCGCCGACACCCTCGAGGTGGGGCCTGGCGACGAGCTGGAGGTCGTCGACGCCACCACCGGCGCGGGCCTGGCGGTCGGGGACGGCGACGACAACCTGGTGCGCAAGGCGCTGGCCCTGGTCGGGCGCCGCGCCCGGGTGCGCCTCGAGAAGCGCATCCCGGCCGGTGCGGGCCTCGGTGGCGGATCGGCCGACGCCGCCGCCGTGCTGCGCTGGGCGGGGTTCGGCGACCTCGAGGCCGCGGCGCGCCTCGGTGCCGACGTCGCCTTCTGCCTGGTCGGGGGGCGGGCCCGCGTGTCGGGCATCGGCGAGGTGGTGGAGCCGCTGCCGTTCGTCGAGCGCACGCTCACCCTCTGGACGCCGCCGTTCGGGTGCTCGACGCCGGCGGTCTACCGGGCCTGGGACGACCTCGGTGGCCCCACGGGGGACGGGGGCAACGACCTGGAGGCGGCGGCGCTCGCGGTGGAGCCGCGGCTGGCCGAGTGGCGGGACCGCCTCGGCGAGGTGAGCGGCCACCGGCCGCGCCTGGCCGGATCGGGCTCCACCTGGTTCGTCGAGGGTGCCTTTCCCGGCGACGGCCGGGTGGTCGTGCGCACGGTGCCCGCCGCCTGGCCGTGACGGCCCCGGACGCGCACCCACCCGGCCTCGGGCCGGGTGGGTGACGTTCGACCTGTGCGACCTGTGCGACCTGAGCGAGCAGCGAGCGGTGGGAGCGACGCGTGCTGTGCCAGCTGGTGGGCGGCCGGCGCCGGCGGCGTCGACCGGCCGACGAGGCGGTCTACTTGCCGGCAGCTCGACGCTGGAAGCGGGTGCGCTTCAGCATCTTCTTGTGCTTCTTCTTCCGCATGCGCTTGCGGCGCTTCTTGATGAGAGATCCCATGGCGCCGGGCACCTTAGCGGCACCGCTTCAGGGCGTTCCAGACGGCGAGCGCGGCGCCGCCCGGAGGCTCCGCCCCCGCAGGTGGTGGCGCACCGGAGCAGCTCGGGGGCAGGGACTCGAACCCCGAAGACCAGGACCAAAACCTGGCGTGTTGCCAATTACACCACCCCCGATGGGCGGGCCCGACCGTACTAGAAAGGACCCATGACCCAGAGGCCCCTCTCCGCCATCGTGCTCGCCGCCGGCGAGGGCACGCGCATGCGGTCCAGCCGGCCCAAGCCGCTCCACCTGCTCTGCGGCCGGGCCATGGTCCTGTACGTGCTCGACGCCCTCGCCCAGCTCGAGGTCCGCCGCGCCGTGGTGGTCGTCGGCCACGGCGCGGAGCGGGTCACCAAGAAGCTCCTCGATGCCGCGCCCGAGCTGCCGCTCGAGTTCGTCGAGCAGCCGGTCCAGCGCGGCACCGGCGACGCCGTGGGCGTGGCTCTCACCGCCTTCGGCCCCGACGAGCTCGACGACACCGAGGCCGACGTGCTGGTCCTGCCCGGCGACACGCCCCTGCTGCGGGCGTCCACGGTCGCCGCTCTGGTCGAGGCGCACCACGCCACCGACGCGGCCTGCACCCTGCTCACCGCCCGCATGGACGACCCGACGGGCTACGGCCGGGTCGTGCGCGGGCGCGACGAACGGGTCGTGCGCGTCGTCGAGCAGGGCGACGCCACCGACGAGGAGCGGGCGATCGACGAGGTGAACACCTCGATCTACTGCTTCCGGGCCAGCGTGCTCGGCCCCGCGCTGCGCCGCATCAGCCCCGAGAACAGCCAGGGCGAGTACTACCTCACCGACGTGGTCGAGGTGCTGGCCGGGGCCGGCTACCGCGTCTCGGCCGTGGTGGCCGACGACGCCACCGACACCCAGGGCGTGAACGACCGACTCCAGCTCGCCGCCGCCGAGGCGGAGCTGCGCCGGCGCACCAACGAGGCGTGGATGAGCAAGGGCGTCACCATGGTCGACCCCGACCGCACCTACGTCGACGCCACTGTCACCCTGGCCCCCGACGTCACCCTCTTTCCCGACACCATCCTGCAGGGCCGCTGCGTGGTCGGCGCCGGCGCCGAGCTCGGGCCCAACACGCGGCTGGTCGACTGCATCGTCGGGGCCGGCGCCGTGGTGGAGAACACCGTGGGCCACGTCGCCGAGGTCGGCGAGGGCGCCCACCTCGGCCCCTACGCCGTGCTCGAGCCCGGCAGCAGCGTCGCTGCGGGAGCCCGGCCCGGGCCGTTCTACACTGCGGTCTCCACCTGAGCCGTCCCGAGGCCGCCGGGACGGTGGCCGCGCAGAGGGACAGCATGGAACTCGTCACCAAGAAGCGCCTGCACCTGGTCTCCGGTCGGGCGAACCTGCCCCTCGCCGAAGAGATCGCCGATCGTCTGGGCGTGAGCCTCGGCGACGCCCACCTGGCGGAGTTCGCCAACGGCGAGCTGCACTGCCGCTTCGGCGAGTCGGTCCGCGGCACCGACGTGTTCATCATCCAGACCCACACCAGCACCGATGCCATGTCGGTCAACGACGCCATCATGGAGCAGCTGATCATGGTCGACGCCGCCAAGCGGGCGTCGGCCAAGCGGATCACCGCGGTGGCCCCCTTCTACGGCTACGCCCGCCAGGACAGGAAGTCCGAGGGCCGCGAGCCGATCACCGCCAAGCTGGTCGCCAACATGTTCAAGGCGGCGGGCGCCAAGCGGCTGATCTCGGTCGACCTGCACTCGGGCCAGATCCAGGGGTTCTTCGACGGGCCGGTCGACCACCTCACCGCCATGCCGGTGCTGGTCGACTACATGGCCGGACTGGGCGACGACCTGGTGGTCGTGTCACCCGACGCCGGCCGGGTGAAGGTGGCCGAGCGCTACGCCAACCAGCTCCACGCCGACCTGGCCATCGTGCACAAGCGCCGGGTGAAGGGCGTGAAGAACGCGGTGGAGGCCCGCGACGTGGTGGGCGAGGTCGACGGGCGCGCCTGCGTGCTGATCGACGACATGATCGACACCGGCGGCACCATCGTCGCCGCCGCCGAGCAGCTCAAGGCTCGCGGCGCGGCGGAGATCTACGCCGCCTGCACCCACGGCGTGTTCTCCGGGCCGGCCATCGACCGGCTGAAGAACTCGGTGATCTCCAAGGTCGTCACCACCAACACCTTGCCGCTGCCGCCCGAGAAGCAGCTCGACAAGATCGAGGTGCTGTCGGTGGCGGGCATCATCGCCGACGCCATCGACGCCGTGTTCGAGGACACCTCGGTCAGCGAGATCTTCGACGGCAAGAACCAGAGCTGACCCCGGGCGCGACGCTCCCGAGGCGGCTCGACCGACCCGGTCTCGGGCGCCTCGGGAGCGTGGGGGGACTCGGCGGGATCGCCCCGGTGGACGGCGTCAGTGCCCCTGCTGCATCGACCAGCGGCCCACGGCGATCGTGCCGCCGAGGTCCCGCCGGGGCGGCGGTTCGCCATCGGCCCCGGCGCCCGGTAGGATCGTCAGCCGTTTGCACGACCGTCCCCCGCTGGCGCGCACTGCGCTCGGCGTCTGCAGGAGCACCCACATGGACCTGACCCTCACCGCCGAAACCGGCCGCCACGCCGGCTCCCGCTCGTCGTCGCGCCTGCGGGCCGAGGGCAAGGTCCCCGGGGTGGTCTACGGCCTCGGCCGCGACTCCGTCGCGGTGACGGTGCCCTGGTCGGACCTGCGCCGGGCCCTCACCACCGAGGCGGGCATGAACGCCCTGATCGACCTCGACGTCGACGGCCAGCGCGACCTCGCCATCGTCAAGGACCTCCAGCGCCACCCGGTCAAGCGCACGGTGCTGCACGTCGACTTCCTGCGCGTCGACCCCGACGCCCCGGTCGCCGTCGACGTGCCGATCGTGCTCACCGGCGAGGCGAGCAAGGTCGAGGGCCGCAGGGGCATCGTCGACCAGCCGCTCAAGACCCTGGCCGTGAAGGCCAAGCCGGCCGACATCCCGACCCAGCTCGAGGCGGCCGTCGACGACCTCGACATCGGCACCTCCATCACCGTCGCCGACATCGCCCTCCCCGCCGGCGTCACCACCGACGTCGACCCGGAGACCCAGGTCGTGCTCGGCGTGTCCACCCGCTTCACCGTCCAGCTCGACCACGGCGTCGCCGACGCCGACCTCGAGGTCGAGGGCGCCGGTGGCGGTGAGGCCGCCGAGGCCGAGACGGCCAGCGAGGCCGACGCCGAGTAGCCCTGGTGGCCTTCGGCTCTCGGGGCGGCCGACCCCGCCGGGGCACCCCCGCCGACTGGCTCGTCGTCGGGCTCGGCAACCCCGGCAAGGAGTACGCCGGGAGCCGCCACAACGTCGGGTTCGAGGTCGTCGAGGTGCTGGCGCGCCGCCACGGCGCACGGTTGAAGGCGGGCAAGGAGCGGGCCCTGGTCGACGAGGTCCGCGTCGACGGCCAGCGGGTGGCGCTGGCCGAGCCCACGACCTACATGAACCTGTCGGGCGAGTCGGTGGCGCCGCTCGTGCGCCGCTTCGGCATCGACGACCCCGCCCGCCTGGTGATCGTCCAGGACGAGCTCGACCTGCCCACCGGCCGCGTGCGGGTGAAGGTCGGCGGCGGCCTGGCGGGCCACAACGGCCTGCGCTCGATCAAGGCCCACCTGCACACCGATGCCTTCGTGCGGGTGCGCATCGGCGTGGGCAAGCCGCCGAGCAAGGAGCACGGCGCCGACCACGTGCTGCGCAAGGTCGGCAAGGCCGACCGTGAGCTGCTGGCCGTGGCCGTGGAGGTGGCGGCCGACGCCGTCGAGCTCATCGTCGCCGAGGGGGCCGAGTCCGCCATGACGACGGTCAACGCCCGCACCACCTGACGCCCGAGCGCCCGTTCGGCGCGAGAGGTCGGGTGTGGGCGACCTTCAGTCGGCCTTGCAGCAGACCTCGAGCTCGGTGCCGTCGACGTCGCGGAAGAACAGCGACCACTCGTCGCCCAGGCGCTGGATCTCGCCGATGTCGGCGCCCGCCGCCTCCAGGCGACCCTTGACCTGCTCCAGGGCGTCGAGGGAGTCGACGGCGATCCCGAAGTGGTCGATGGCGCCCCGTCCGCCGAGGCGGCGCCGCTCGCCGATGATCGACGCCTCCGGCACCTCGAACACGTTGAGCGCCGAACCGCCGCCCATGTCGATGATGAACATCCTCGGGTGGTCGTCGCGCTTGGCGATCTCGTGGACGACCACCGCGCCGAACACGTCGCCGTAGAAGGCGGCGAATCGGTCGAGGTCCGGGGTCAGGGTGGCCACGTGGTTGAAGCCGCTGGTGAGGGGCACGACGTCCTCCGGTGGGCAGGGCCGGGCCGACCCGGCGGTGGTCCGCCCACCGTACGACCTCGAGCCGAGTCGCGGTCGAGGGGTTGCCGGAGCCGCCTCAGTAGGGCAGCGCCACCTCGTGGGGTAGCAGCTGGTACGCGGGGTTCAGCAGCGCCAGCTGGTTGCGGCTCTCGGCCACCGTGCCCTCGACGACCAGCCGCGACCCCAGGCGGATGCCGCCGATCTGGCGCCGACCCAGGAACACCACGGTGAGGCCGCCGCTGCCGTCGACGAGGGTGAGCTCGAGGCTCTGCACCTTCTCCGACCACGGCTGCACCCGCAGCGCCTTCACCCGGCCCGCCACCTTCACCCGCTGCCGCCACTGGACCTCACCGATGGGGACGACCCCTTCGAGGGCCGTGCGCCCCAGCTCCTCGAAGGCGGCCGCGGTCTCCGCCGCCAGCCGGGCCTCGGCGGCCCGGGCCGACCGGGAGAACAGCGCCATCAGTGGCCCTCGGAGCTGCCGCCACCGACGGCCCCGTGGGCGGCGGCGCTGCCCGACACCGCCCCGTGCTCGACCTTGTGGACGTGCTGGCCCTTGGCCGTCTGGGTGAGGTGGTACGGCACGAACGTGACGTTGGCGTGAGGCACCTCGCCCAGCGCCTTGGCGATGGCGTCGGCGGTGCGGTCGTGGAGCAGCCGGTGCCAGGCGGCGCGGTACTCGCGGCGGGGGATGAGCACCGTGACCTCGGTCTGGCCGTCGGAGGCCAGCTCGACGACCATCTCCAGCACCGCACGGTTGATGCGCCGGTCGGGGCACTCCCGGATCTCGAGGGGCAGGCGGCTGAGGGCCAGGTGGCTCCACTCGTCGGCCAGCTCGGCGGCGTGCTGCTCGTCGACCGCGATGTGCACGGCCCGCAGGTCGTCGGGGGTCAGGGTGCGGGCGTACTGGATGGCCCGGGCGGCGGTGCGGTCGAGCCGGTCGATCAGCACGATGACCGAGTGCCGCCGCAAGATCGGCGCCAGGGCCGCGGCCTCGGCGTCGGAGGCCAGCTCCTCCTTCTCCGACTCGTACTGGTGGTTCAGGCGCACCAGGAGCCACACCATGACGGGCACCAGGATGATGATCACCCAGGCGCCGCCCATGAACTTGGTCACGCCGATGACGATCGTGACCACGCCGGTGACGATGGCGCCGACGCCGTTGATGGCGAGGCCGGTGCGCCACGCCGGCTCCCGCAGCCGGAGGTGCCGGCGGGCCATGCCGGCCTGGCTGAGGGTGAAGCTGGTGAACACGCCGATGGCGTAGAGCGGGATGAGCTTGGTGACGTCGGCCCCGAGCAGCACCACGAGGAAGGCGGCGGCGATCGACAGGGCGATGATGCCGTTGGAGAAGACCAGACGATGCCCCCGCTTGGTGAGCTGCTTGGGCATGAACGAGTCGTCGGCGTGAAAGCTGGCGAGGCGGGGGAAGTCGGCGAAGCTGGTGTTGGCCGCCAGCACCAGGATGAACATGGTGGCGGCCTGGGTGAAGATGAACAGGGCGTGGCCGACGAAGCCGCTGCCGTAGACGGCCTCGGCGACCTGCGAGAGCACCGTCTTGCCCTCCACCGGCACGGCCTGCACCTGGGTGGCCAGCCACGAGATGCCGAGGAACATCACCCCGAGGAACCCGCCCATGATCATGAGCGTGGTGCGGGCGTTCTGCCACGAGGGCTCCTTGAAGGCGGGCACGCCGTTGGAGATGGCCTCGACACCGGTCATGGCCGCGCCACCGGAGGCGAACGCGTGGAGGACCAGGAAGATCCCGACGCTCCCGGTGACCGTGAGCTCGTGGGTCTGCTCCGGGTCGAGGACGACGTGCTCGAGGCCTCCGCCGAACGCCGCCTTCACGATGCCCACCACGATCATGAGGATCATGGCGAAGAGGAACGCGTAGGTGGGCACGGCGAAGATGCGGCCGGACTCCTTCACCCCGCGCAGGTTCCCGAGGGCGATGATGGCGATGAACGCCAGGGCGATGAGGACCCGCCAGTCGTAGAGGCCGCTGAACACCGAGTAGAGCGCGGCCACACCGGCCGAGACCGACACCGACACGGTGAGGATGTAGTCGGTGAGCAGGGCGACGCCGGCGACCTGGGCGGGGAGCAGCCCGAGATTGTCCTTGGTGACGATGTAGGCGCCACCCGCGGAGGGGTAGGCCTTGATCGTCTGGCGGTAGCTGAAGACCAGGATGACGAGCACCACCACCATGGCGATGGTGATGGGCAGCACGTAGTCGAAGGCGAGCAGGCCGATGCCGCCGACGACGAGGAGGGTGTGGAGGATCTCCTCGGTGGCGTACGCCGTCGACGACAGCGCGTCGGACGAGAACACGGCCAGGGCGGTGGGCTTGCCCAGCCGCTCGTGGGCCAGCTGGTCGGTGTGGAGCGGCTTGCCGAGGATGCGGTTCTTCACCCGGAACGAGCGGCTCTCCGGGATGTCGATCTTGGGCGTCGGCGGCAGCGGCTGGGGGCCGGTGACCGCGCTGGAGGTGTCCGTGGTGGGAGCAGCCATACGAGGCGACAGTTGACACCCGGCGGGCACCGAGGCGCAATCGTGCGCCGCACCGTTTCACCTGGCCGAAACCTCACCTCCTCGCCGCCCCCCGCCCGTTCTGGTGGAGATCTGCTGGCGCATGTGGTCGTAGATCTCCACCAGAACGGGCTCGGGGGAGCGGCGGGCCGGGGCGCCGGGCCGGAACGGGAGCGGCGGGCCGCCGGTACGCTGGATCGCCCCTGCCCCCGGTCGCTCGGCGCGTCCGGGGCCATCGCGCGTCTCCGCCCCCGCACCGAGGTGCCATGCCGCTCACCGATCTCCCCGCCCTGCTCGCCGACGAGCCCGGCCTCACCGCGGTGCTGGGCCGGCGCGACGCGGTCCTCGCCGTGCCCGAGCCGGCCCGCGCCGTCGTGGTGGCCGGCCTGGCCGCCCGATCCGATCGCCAGCCCGTCGTGGTCGCCGTGCCCACGACAGGGGAGGCCGAGCGCCTGGCGCGCGACCTCGCGGCCTTCCTCGGCCCCGACGAGGTCGACCTGTTCCCGGCGTGGGAGACGCTGCCGTTCGAGCGGGTGAGCCCCGCCGTCGACACCATGGGCCGGCGGCTGCGCACCCTGTGGCACCTGCGCGACCCGCAGCGGGCGGCCCGGGTGATCGTGGCGCCCGTGCGGGCGCTGGTGCAGCGGCTGGGCCCGCACGTCGCCGACGTCGAGCCGATCGTCGTCGGGGTGGGCGACCAGGTCGACCCCGCCGAGCTGGTCGACCGGCTGGTCCTCTTCGGCTACCGGCGCGAGTACCAGGTCGAGCACCGCGGCGAGGTCGCGGTGCGGGGGTCGATCGTCGACGTGTTCCCGAGCACCGCCGACGCTCCGTTCCGCATCGACCTCTGGGGCGACGAGGTCGACCGGCTCAGCGAGTTCTCGGTTGCCGACCAGCGCTCCACCGTCGACCGGGCCGAGGTCGAGATCTTCCCGTGCCGGGAGCTGCTGCCCACCGACGAGGTGCGCGAGCGAGCCGAGGCGCTGGTCGCCAGCGAGCCGTGGGGCCGCGAGCAGTGGGAGCGCCTGGCCGAGGGCCAGACCTTCGACGGCATGGAGAGCTGGCTGCCGTGGCTGGTCGAGGCCGGCGCCGAGGGCGCACCGGTGGAGGCGGCCGGGAACCCCATGGTGCTGTTCGACCTGCTCGACGCCGACGCCCAGGTGCTGCTGTTCGAGCCGCGCCGCATGCGCGACCGGGCCGGCGACATCCTCGCCGAGGAGGACGACCTGGCCCGCACCCTGGCCCGCACCTGGGGCGCCGATCCCGAGCGACCGTTCCCCGCGCTGCACGTGCCGTTCGACCGGCTGCTGGTGCGCACCGACGCGCCGGCGTGGAGCGTGACGGTGGCGCCCGAGGGCCCCGACGTGGCCACCGTCGCCGCCGCCGGGTGGGACCCGGTCGTGGGAGAGGGCTCCACGCTGGTCGGCCAGCTCGAGAAGCTGCTGGTCGACGGCTACCGCGTCGTGGTGGCCGCCGACGGCATCGGCTCGGCCGAGCGGCTCGTCTCCCTGCTCGGCGAGCAGGGCGTCCACCTCGCCCTCGACGAGCGGGGCACCGACGACCTCACCGCTCCCGGCGGGCACGTCGTCGTCATGCCCCTCGAGCGGGGCTTCCTGCTGCCGGCGGTGAAGCTGGCGGTGCTGGCCGAGTCCGACGTCACCGGGCGCCGCCGGGCCCACCGACGGGCCCGACCGCGGAAGGCCGCGGCCCAGGGGTTCTTCGACGACCTGAAGCCCGGCGACCACGTGGTGCACCACCAGCACGGCGTCGCCCGCTACGGCGGCATGGTGAAGCGGGCCATCGGCGGCGTCGAGCGCGACTACCTGCTGCTCGAGTACCGGGGCGACGACCGGCTCTACGTCCCGTCCGACCAGATCGACGCCGTGCGCCACTACACCGGCGGCGACAACCCCAGCCTGAGCCGCCTCGGCGGCGGCGAATGGCAGAAGAGCAAGGCCAAGGTGCGCGCCGCGGTCACCGAGATCGCCCAGGAGCTGGTGGTGCTGTACCAGAAGCGGGTGCACACGCCGGGCCACGCCTTCGCCCCCGACACGCCGTGGCAGCGCGAGATGGAGGAGTCGTTCCCCTACGAGCCGACGCCCGACCAGGCCAAGGCCATCGTGGAGGTCAAGGGCGACATGGAGGCCGAGTCGCCGATGGACCGGCTGGTGTGCGGCGACGTGGGCTTCGGCAAGACCGAGGTCGCCATCCGCGCTGCCTTCAAGGCCGTGCAGGACGGCAAGCAGGTGGCGGTGCTCGTGCCCACCACGCTGCTCGCCCAGCAGCACTTCACCACGTTCAGCGAACGCTTCTCCGGGTATCCGATCCGGGTCGAGGTGCTGAGCCGCTTCCTCACCAACGCCCAGGCCAAGAAGGTCATCGAGGGCCTGGCCTCGGGCGACGTCGACGTCGTGGTCGGCACCCACCGCCTCCTCGCGCCCGAGCTGCGGTTCAAGGACCTCGGCCTGCTGGTGGTCGACGAGGAGCAGCGCTTCGGCGTGAGCCACAAGGAGGCCATCAAGGGCCTCAAGATCGGGGTCGACGTGCTCACCCTGTCGGCCACGCCCATCCCCCGCACGCTGGAGATGAGCCTCACCGGCATCCGCGACCTCACCCTGCTCAACACGCCGCCCGCCGAGCGCCAGCCCATCCTCACCTACGTCGGCGAGCAGGACGACCGGGCCGTGGCCGAGGCCATCCGGCGCGAGCTGCTGCGCGAGGGCCAGGTGTTCTTCGTGCACAACCGGGTCAAGGACATCGACCGCGTCGCCGGCCACCTGCGCGAGCTCGTGCCCGAGGCCCGCATCGCCGTCGCCCACGGGCAGATGGACGAGGGCACGCTCGAGAAGGTCGTGCTCGACTTCTGGGAGGGCGAGTTCGACGTGCTCGTCTGCACCACCATCATCGAGTCGGGCATCGACATGCCCACGGTGAACACCCTGGTGGTCGACCGGGCCGACCTGCTCGGCCTCGGCCAGCTCCACCAGCTGCGGGGACGGGTGGGGCGCTCGGGCAGCCGGGCCTACGCCTACCTGTTCTTCCCGCCCGACCGGGCCCTCACCGAGGAGGCCTACGAGCGCCTGCGCACCATCGGTGAGGCCACCGAGCTCGGCTCGGGGTTCAAGATCGCGATGCGCGACCTCGAGATCCGCGGCGCCGGCAACCTGCTCGGCACCGGCCAGAGCGGCCACATCGCCGCGGTGGGCTACGACCTGTACTGCCAGATGGTCACCGAGGCGGTGGCCGAGCTGAAGGGCGAGCCGGTCCGCGAGCCGGCCGAGATCAAGATCGAGCTGCCCCTCGACGCCAACCTCCCCGTCGACTACGTCGAGCGCGAGGAGCTGCGGCTCGAGGCCTACCGGCGCCTCGCCGCCGTCACCTCGCAGGGCGAGGTCGACGACATCCGCGCCGAGTGGGAGGACCGCTACGGCCCGGTGCCGCCCGCCGCCGAGGCGCTGCTCGAGGTGGCCCGCCTGCGCGCCGAGTGCGTCCGCACCGGGGTGCGGGAGGTCACCGTCACCAAGGGCTCCGGCTTCGGTGGCCCCAAGTACCTCGCCCGCATCAGCCCCGTGTCGCTCCCGACCTCCAAGACGATCCGGCTCCAGCGCATCTACAAGGGGGCGGTCTACAAGGCCGAGCAGGGCCAGCTGCAGCTCCCGGTGAAGGCGGCGGCCGCCGCCGCGAGCGAGCTCGTGGCCGCGCTCGTGGACCTGCTGCCCCCGCCGGCCGGAGAGCTCGTCGGGGCCTCGGCGTCGACTGTCACCGCCTGAGGGCGCTGAGTAGTGTGAGCGGCCTTGTGAAGACCATCCGCACGGCTCCGCTCGCCCTCCTCGCCCTCCTCGTCAGCCTGGCCCTCGTGGGGTCGTCGTGCTCGTCGGTGAACCCGGTCGCCCTGAGCGTCGACGGCTGGAGCATCTCCACCAGGGAGTTCAAGGACCAGGCCACCAGCTGGGCCGACGTGTACGAGCGGCTCAACGGCGCCACCCAGGCCCAGCAGCTGCAGGGCACCGGCCCGGGCACGTGGTCCACCAGCTACACCTCGTTCCTGCTCAACCAGCAGATGAACTTCCACTTGGCCACGGTGGCGGCCGAGGAGCGGGGCCTCGAGATCACCGACGACGACCTCGCTCAGGCCCAGACCCAGGCCGAGCAGGCCTTCACCGACAGCCAGGGCACCTCGCACTACGCCGATCTGAGCGAGTCGTACCGCACGACCATCGAGCACGGCTTGGCCGCCGACGCCAAGCTGCAGGCCCAGCTCGTCGCCGAGGGCACCACCGACGAGGCGCTGCGGCGGGTGTACGACTCCGACCCCACCCAGTTCGCCCAGGCCTGCGTGCGCCACATCCTCGTGCTGGCCGGCAACGCCAACGGCCAGACCACGCCGAGCGACGCGGACTACGCCACCGCGCTCGCCGCCGTGCGCCGGATCCAGGGCCAGGTGAACGCCACGAACTTCGCCGACGTGGCCACCACCAGCTCACAGGACACGGGCAGCGCCTCGAAGGGCGGCGACCTGGGCTGCAACGCCAAGGGCGCGTTCGTCGCCGAGTTCGACGACGCGGTGTGGAGCCAGCCCGTCGGCGAGGTCGGCCCGCCGGTCAAGACGCAGTACGGCTACCACCTCATCCTCGTCTCCAGCCGCACCCAGCCCACCTTCGAGCAGGCCAAGGCCCAGATCGCCAAGGCGGTGCAGAGCAACGCCTCGAAGCTCGTCGACGCCGAGCTCACCCGTCAGGCCCAGAAGGCCACGATCTTCGTCGACGGGCTGTTCGGCCGCTTCGACGCCTCCACCGGGTCGATCACCACGCCGGAGGGCGCGGCCCGGCCCGCCGGCACCACTGACGTCGCCTCCCTCCCGGGCGCCACCGCTCGGTGACCCCGGCGCCATGGTCGACCGCCCTCGCATCGTCGTCGTGGGCCTCGGCCCCGGCGGTCCCGACCTCGTCACCCAGGGCGCGCTGGCCGCGGTCGAGGACACCTTCCACCGGTTCCTGCGCACCGGCCGCCACCCGGCGGCGTCGGTGGTGCCCGGGGCGACCACCTTCGACGACGTCTACGACTCGGCCACGTCGCTGCCCGAGGTCTACCTGACCATCGTCGAGCGGCTGGTGGACGCCGCCGTCGAGCACCGGGAGGTCCTCTACGCCGTGCCCGGCTCGCCGCTGGTGGCGGAGCGCACCGTCGAGCTGCTGCTCGCCCACGACAGGGTCGAGGTGCACGTGCTGCCGGCGCTGTCGTTCCTCGACCTGGCGTGGGTCCGCCTCGGTGTCGACCCGGTGGCCGAGGGCGTGCGCGTCGTCGACGGGCACCGGTTCGCAGTGGAGGCGGCCGGGGAGCGCGGGCCGCTGCTCGTGGCCCAGTGCGACAGCGTCCACGTGCTCTCCGACGTGAAGCTGGCCCTCGACGCCGGCCCCGAGCCGAGCATCGCCCCGGACGCCGAGGTCGTGGTGCTGCAGCGCCTGGGGCTTCCCGACGAACGGGTCGAGCGGGTGCCGTGGACGGAGCTCGACCGGGTCGAGGTCGACCACCTCACCTCGGTGTACCTGCCCGAGCTGGTCGCGCCGGTGGCCCGTGAGCTGGCCCGGTTCGCCGAGCTGGTCGCCGTGCTGCGGGCCGAGTGCCCGTGGGACCGGGAGCAGACCCACGACTCGCTGCGCCGACACCTGCTGGAAGAGGCCTACGAGGTGCTGGAGGCCATCGACCACCTCGACGTCGAGTCGGGTGATGGCTACGAGCACCTCGAGGAGGAGCTGGGCGACCTGCTGTTCCAGGTGCTCTTCCACGCCCAGCTGGCCACCGAGGCGGGGCAGTTCACCATCGCCGACGTGGCCACGACGGTGCACGACAAGCTGCGCAGCCGCCATCCCCACGTGTTCGGCGAGCTGACCGTGCACGACGCCGACAAGGTCGTGCGCAACTGGGAGCAGATCAAGAAGGCGGAGAAGGGCCGAGAGAGCGTCTTCGACGGCGTCCCCGACGCCATCCCCGCGCTCCTCTTCGCCCTGAAGGTGCAGAAGAAGGCGGCCAGCCTCGCCGACGCCGGCCTCGACGTGGCGTCCGCCGTCAGCCTCCCCCTGCCCGACGAGGCGCTCGCCGCTGCCCACGAGCGCACCGACGACCGGACCATCGGCGAGCTGCTCTTCGCCGTGGTCGACCAGGCCCGGCTGGTCGGCGTCGACCCCGAGACCGCCCTGCGGGCCGCCGCCGTGCGCTACCGAGACGCCGTGCGCGCCGCCGAGCTCGCCCCCGACACCGACCGCTGACCTTCCCGACACCACCCTCCGACCTTCCCGTCACCACCCCCCTCCCGTCATGACCCCCTCCCGTCATGACCCCCCTCCCGTTCTGGTGGAGGTTCGCCCCCTGGATCGGGGGCGAAACCTCCACCAGAACGGGGAGAGGCGGCGAACGGCATGCGCCACCGAGCGCGCGCCGCGTGACAGCATCTCCGACCAGCCCCCCGACGACGAGGAGCCGTCCGTCCCATGAGCATCATCGAGCACATCGCCGGCCGAGAGGTCCTCGACAGCCGCGGCAACCCCACCGTGGAGGTGGAGGTGATCCTCGAGTCCGGCGCCACCGGTCGGGCCATGGTGCCCTCCGGCGCCTCCACCGGTGCGTTCGAGGCGGTCGAGCTGCGCGACGGCGAGGCCCGCTACGGCGGCAAGGGCGTGCTCGACGCGGTGGCCCACGTCGACGACGAGATCTACGACGCCCTCGTGGGCTTCGACGCGCTCGACCAGCGCGACATCGACCGGGTGCTCGTCGAGCTCGATGGCACCGACAACAAGGGCCGCCTCGGCGCCAACGCCATCCTCGGGGTGTCCCTCGCCGTGGCGCGCGCCGCGGCCGACGAGCTGGCCGTGCCGCTCTACCGCTACATCGGCGGCGTCAACGCCCACGTGCTGCCCGTGCCGATGATGAACGTGCTCAACGGGGGCGAGCACGCCGACAACAACGTCGACCTGCAGGAGTTCATGATCATGCCGGTCGGCGCCGCCTCGTTCTCCGAGGCGCTGCGCTGGGGCGCCGAGACCTACCACGTGCTGAAGAAGGTGCTGCACGACAAGGGCCTGTCCACCGCCATCGGCGACGAGGGCGGCTTCGCCCCGAACCTGGGCTCCAACGAGGAGGCGGTGCAGCTGCTCATCGCCGCCATCGAGAAGGCCGGCTTCACCCCGGGCGACGACATCGCCATCGCCCTCGACGCCGCCTCCACCGAGTTCTTCCGCGACGGCAGCTACGTCCTCGCCGGCGAGGGCCGCACGCTCAGCCCGGCCGAGATGGTCGGCTACCTCGAGACCCTCGTGTCGAAGTACCCGATCGTGTCGATCGAGGACGGCATGGCCGAGGAGGACTGGGACGGCTGGAAGCAGCTCACCGACACCGTGGGTGGCCGCTGCCAGCTCGTCGGCGACGACCTGTTCGTCACCAACGTCGAGCGCCTCGGCCGCGGCATCGACGCCGGCGTCGCCAACTCCATCCTGGTGAAGGTCAACCAGATCGGCTCGCTCACCGAGACCCTCGAGTCGGTCGCCCTGGCGACCCGCTCCGGCTACACCGCGGTGATGTCGCACCGCTCGGGCGAGACGGAGGACACCACCATCGCCGACCTCGCCGTGGCCACCAACTGCGGCCAGATCAAGACCGGGGCCCCGGCCCGATCCGACCGGGTGGCCAAGTACAACCAGCTGCTGCGCATCGAGGACGACCTCGGCGAGGCGGCCGCGTACTGGGGCTCGGCGGCGCTGAAGCAGGTCGCCCGGGGCGCATGAGCCGACGCTCCGCACCCCGTCGGTCGAGGGAGGCCACCGCCAGGCGCTCCCGCGGCGCGGCGCCGCGGGGCCGGCACGTCGCGCCCGCGCCCGACCCGGCGCCCGGTGCGGCCGGCGCCGGGCGCATCGGGCGCACCGCCCGGCGCCTCGTCGGGCCGGTCGTGCTGGTCGTGCTCACCGTCGGCGTGCTCATGCTCGGGGCGTTCCCGACCCGCACGCTGCTGCAGCAACGCCACACCGCGGCCAGCGCCGAGGCCCGCCTCGAGGAGCTCGAAGCCGCCAACGCCGCAGCCCGCGAGGAGGCCGACGCCCTCCGCACGGACGCGGTGGTCGAGCGGCTGGCCCGCCAGGAGTACGGCCTGGCCAAGCCCGGCGAGGAGCTCTACCACGTGCTCCCCCCGGCGCGGGACCCCGTCCGGGTGCCCGAGGCCTGGCCCTTCACCGGGCTGGGCTCGACCATCGAGCGCTGAGGGCCCGGGTCCGCAGCGCCCAGCCCGGCACCGCTCGATGACCGCCGGGACGCCCGCCGAGGCGCGCCTGTCGCTCCAGTAGCCTGCGCTGCGCCCTGGGGCCGGTCCGGGGCCAGCGAGCAACTGGGGGAGAGGCACACATGAGCGTCATGGGCACCCGCGTCCAGCGCCGTGAGGACCCGGCGTTCCTCACCGGCGCCAACCGCTACACGGCGGACCTGGACGAGCCCCTCCTCGCCGGGGCCCTCCACGTGCACTTCGTGCGCTCCACCATCGCCCACGCCCGCATCACCGAGGTCGACGTGTCCGAGGCCGCCGCGGCGTCGGGCGTGGTGGCCGTCTACACCGCCGCCGACACGGTGGCCGCCGACGACCTGGACCCGTTCCCGGTGGCCATCCCCGGCATGATCCCCGACGCGCTCGCCCGTCCCTGGATCGCCGGTGAGGTCGTGCGCTTCGTCGGCGAGGTGGTCGCCGCGGTCGTGGCCGAGACCCGGGAGGCGGCGCAGGACGCGGCGGAGCTGGTCGTCGTCGACTACGAACCCCTCGAGGCGGTGGTCGATCCCGTCGAGGCGGCCCGCGACGAGCTGCTGCTGTTCCCCGACCACGGCACCAACACCGCGCTCGAGGTGCCCTTCGGCCACAGCGGCGACGCTCTGTTCGAGGGCTGCGAGGTGGTGGTCGACCGCACGGTCGTCAACCAGCGCCTCGCCGTATGCCCCCTCGAGCCGAGGGCGATGGCCGTCACCTGGCACGACGGCCGCCTCGTCGTGTTCATGTCGACCCAGGCGCCCCACGGGGTCCGCAACCGGCTGGCGGGCATCTACGGCCTGGAGCCCGAGCAGGTGCGCGTCGTGGCCCCGGCGGTCGGCGGCGGCTTCGGCGCCAAGATCAACGTGCAGGCCGACGAGGGCCTCCTGCCGTGGATCGCCCGTCGCCTCGGCCGGCCGGTGCGCTGGGCCGAGACCCGGGGCGAGAGCATGGTGTCGATGCCCCACGGCCGGGGCCAGGTGCTGCGCGTCGAGATCGGCGGCGGCCGCGACGGCACGGTGGGCGCCTACCGCCTCACCGTGCTGCAGGACGCCGGGGCCTACCCGAGCATGGGCGCGTTCCTGCCGTTCATGACCCGCACGATGGCGCCGGGCACCTACGCCTTCCCGAAGGTCGAGTGCAACGTGAAGGCGGTGATGACCAACACCACCCCGGTGGAGGCCTACCGGGGCGCCGGCCGGCCCGAGGCGACGGCTGCGGTGGAACGCGCCCTCGACCTGTTCGCCGCCGAGATCGGCATGGATCCCGTCGAGGTGCGCCGCAAGAACCTGATCGCCGCCGACGCCTTCCCGTACACCACCCCCACCGGTGCCGTCTACGACGTCGGCGACTACGCGGGTGCCCTCGACGCCGCCCTCGAGGCCGCCGGCTACGACGAGCTGCGGGCCGAGCAGCGCGCCCGCCGGGAGGCCGGCGAACGGCTGCAGCTCGGCATCGGTGTGTCGCTCTACGTGGAGATCACCGCGGGGCCGGCCGGCAACCAGGGCGAGTACGCCAAGGTCACCCTCCACCGCGACGGCAGCGTCGCCGTCTACACCGGCTCCTCCGCCCACGGGCAGGGCCACGCCACGTCGTGGGCGATGCTCGCCCACGAGCTCACCGGCATCCCGATGGAGCGCATCGAGGTCATCGCCGGCGACACCGACCGTGTGCCCGAGGGCCACGGCACGTTCGGATCCCGCTCGCTGCAGCTCGGTGGCTCCGCGGTGTGGACCGCGACCGAGCAGGTGGTCGAGAAGGCCCGCCAGGTGGCGGCCGAGCTGCTCGAGGCCGCCCCGGCCGACGTGGTGCTCGACACCGACCGGGCCGCCTTCCACGTGGCCGGCTCGCCCTCCGTCGTGAAGACCTGGGCCGAGGTGGGCGCCGCGGGCGACATCGCCGGGCCCATCGGCGAGGCGCCCACCGGCCAGCCCATCGAGGCGGCGCTGACCTTCACCGCCGACAACGCCACGTTCCCCTTCGGGGCCCACGTCGCGGTGGTCGAGGTCGACACCGAGACGGGCCGGGTGGAGCTGCGCCGGATCGTCACGTGCGACGACGCCGGCCGGATCCTCAACCCGATGATCGTCGAGGGCCAACGCCACGGCGGCATCGCCCAGGGCGTGGCCCAGGCCCTCTACGAGGAGGTCCGCTACGACGCCGACGGCAACCCGCTCACCGCCAACCTCGCCGACTACGCGTTCGTGTCGGCCGCCGAGCTGCCCGCCTTCGAGCTGGTGCCCCTCGAGACGCCCACACCGGTGAACCCCCTGGGGGCCAAGGGCATCGGCGAGTCCGGGGCCATCGGAGCCACGCCGGCGGTGCAGAGCGCGGTGGTCGACGCGCTGGCCCCCCACGGGGTCACGCACCTCGACATGCCGCTCACGCCAGAGCGGGTGTGGCGAGCGATGACCACCGTCTGAGCGCACCCCGGCGGTAGCCTCGCGGCCGGGTCGGGAGCACCGGTCGGTCCCCGCCCGCCTCCCCCGTGCCCGCTCCTGCGCAGCTCCGCCACCGCCCCGCGCTCGACGCGCTCCGCGGCCTCGCCGTGCTGATCGTCGTCGCGTTCCACTCCGGGCTGGGCGTGGCCAGGGGCGGCTACCTCGGGGTCAGCACGTTCTTCACCCTCTCGGGGTTCCTCATCACCACGCTCGTGCTCGTCGAGCACGCCGGCACCGGCCGCCTCGGCCTGCGGGCCTTCTGGCGTCGGCGCTTCCGTCGCCTGCTGCCCGCCGCCGTCGTGGCCATCGCCGTGGTGGTGGCGCTGGTGGCCTGGCTGGGCGCGGCCGAGGCGCAGCGCTCGATCGCCGGGGACGCCACCTCGTCGGTGCTGTACGTGGCGAACTGGCACCTGATCGCCTCGGGCACGTCGTACGCCGAGCTGTTCACCTCACCCAGCCCGTTGCTGCACATGTGGTCGCTGGCCGTCGAGGAGCAGTTCTACGTGCTGTTCCCGCTCGTGGTCGTCGTGCTGGTCGGCCGGCGCTCGCACCGCTCGCACCGCTCGGACCGCTCGGACCGTTCGGTGGAGCCGGGCCAGTCCGTGGGGCCGGCCCGGCGAAGGCTGTCGTTGCGGGCCCGCCTCGGGCTGGTGGCGGCCGTCACGGTCGTGGTCAGCGCCGTCGAGCCCGCCTTGTTCGGCTTCAGCGCCGACCGCACCTACTACGGCACCGACACCAGAGCCGCCGAGATCGCCATCGGCGTCCTGCTGGCGGTGCTGGCCTTCCCGAGCGTCGCCGGCGCCGCCCAGCACCGGCCGCTGCGTCCGGCCACCCGGCGGGCGCTGGCCGTGGCGTCGAGCGTCGCCTTCCTCGCCATGGCCGCGGCGTGGGCGAGCGTGCCCGAGACCTCAGCGCTGTGGCGCCACGGCGGCTTCGTGCTCTACGCCACCGGGTCGGCGCTGCTGGTCGCCGCAGGCGTCTACGCGGCCGGCCCGGTGGCCGACCTGGCCCGGTTGCGGCCACTGTGCCGCTTGGGCGTCATCTCCTACGCCGTCTACCTCGTGCACTGGCCGGTCCTGTGGGTCGTCGACCTGGAGACGAGCTGGTCGCCCTGGGTGCGCTTCGTCGTGGCCATGGCCGTGAGCGTGGCGATCGCAGAGGTGAGCCTCCGCCTGCTGGAGATGCCGATCCGCCGCACGGGACGCATCGTCGGGGTCCCGGCGTTGGCGGTGGTGCCCGTCGTCGCCGTGCTGGCGGTGGTCGGCGGGGCCCTGGTCACCCACCGCGCTCCCGCCCCGCAGATCGACTACGCGTCGGCCTCCGACCTGGTCGACACGGTGGTCCCGCCGGGCAGCACCACGACGCAGGTGCCCACCACCACGCCAGGTCAGACCGCGTTGGCAGCGCCGGTGAGGGTCGCCTTCTTCGGGGACTCGACGGCCCTCATGGCCGCTGCCGGGTTCAAGCGGGTGGCCGAGGTGGACCAGCGGGTCGAGGCGGTGCCGGGGGCGACGGCGCTCGGCTGCGGGGTCATGCTCGCCGACAAGGTCCGCGACGTGCAGGGCACCGTCGGCCACATCGCCGACAAGTGCACCCGCTGGCCCGAGGTGTGGCCGGCGCAGGCCGCGGCCAACCGTCCCGACGTGGCCCTGGTGCAGGCCGGCCCGTGGGAGACCTTCGACCTGAAGTGGGACGGGATCGACGGCTGGCACCACCTCGGTGACCCGGTGGCCGACGACCATGCGCGCGAGCTGCTGCAGACGGTCGTCGACGACCTCTCGGCCGAGGGCGCCCACGTGGCGTTCGTCACGACCTCCCACGTCGATCGCCGCAAGCCCGGGCCCGGGCCCTGCGCCTGCCCGGACCGCCTCGACCGCTGGAACGAGCTGCTGAGGGAGGTCGCCGCCGCCAACCCGGCGCGCGCCTCGGTCATCGACCTCGCCGGCTGGCTCACCTCGGTCGGCGACGAGGACGTGCGCCTGCGACCCGACGGCGTGCACTTCAGCGAGGACACCGCTGCCGAGGTGGCCGAGCGCTTCCTCGTCCCCCAGGTGCTGGCCCTGGGCAGCGCGGCGGGGGCCGCCGACCCGGCTGCTACAACGAGCGGATGACCTCCAAGTCGCGGTGGCAGAGCTCCGCCAAGTGGACCCTGGTGGCGGTGGTGACCGTGGTGGTGGTCGGCGGCGTCGGCTTCTACTGGCTGTTCCTGCGGGGCGACGCCCCCGACCGGGCCCGGCTGCCGGCCCGCACGACCGGCACGACGGTCGCTGCCGGGCAGGCCGTCGGCTCGCCGGACGGCACATGGCGCCTCACCCCGGGCGACGAGATCTTCGCCGGCTACCGGGTGCAGGAGCAGTTCGCCGGCGAGACCATCGAGAAGACGGCGGTGGGGCGCACAATCGGCGTCGAGGGCTCGATGACGATCGCCGGCGGTCAGGTCACCGACGTCGAGGTGACCGCTGACCTCACCCGCCTGCGCAGCGACCAGGGCCGCCGTGACGACTACATCCGCACCCGGGGCCTCGAGACGAACACCTACGGCACCGCCACCTTCCGCCTCACCCAGCCCGTCGCACTGCCGCCGGACGTGCCACCCGGCCAGCCCTTCGAGCTGACCGCCGTGGGCGAGCTGACCCTGCACGGCGTCACCCGGCAGGTGGAGATGCCCTTGAAGGCCCAGTGGGACGGCACCGCCATCGACGTGGCCGGCGGGACCACCATCGTCATGGCCGACTACGCCATGGAGCCGCCCTCCAACTCGATCGTCAGCGTGGCCGACCAGGGCGAGCTCGAGCTCCAGCTGTCCTTCACCCGAGCCAGCTGAGCCGCTCCCATCCCTGTGCCCGTCGGCACGGTGGCGCCCCCGCCACCGGTAGCCTCGCCGGCGTGAGCGACACCGCCGACCGTCCTGCCGGCGCCGGGCGCCGCCCCGGGCCGCCCCCCGGAGTGGCCGACGTTGGCGAGGTGGGGGCCGCGCTGGCCGCCGAGGGCTACCTGGCCGACGAGGGCCTGGCCACGGCGATCTTCCTCGCCCTCACCCTCCGCCGGCCACTGCTGCTCGAGGGCGAACCGGGCGTGGGCAAGACCGAGGTGGCCAAGGTGCTCAGCCGGTGGCTCGGGGGCCCTCTGATCCGACTGCAGTGCTACGAGGGCCTCGACGCCTCGCAGGCGCTCTACGAGTGGGACTACTCCCGGCAGCTGCTCCACCTGCGGGCGGCCGAGGCCGCCGGCGCCACCGGCTCCGACGTCGACGCCCTGGAGGACCAGCTCTACGACGAGCGGTTCCTCGTGCGCCGGCCGCTGCTGCAGGCCATCGCGCACGGCGACGGCCCGCCGCCGGTGCTGCTCGTCGACGAGGTCGACCGCGCCGACGACGAGTTCGAGGCGTTCCTGCTCGAGGTGCTGGCCGACTACTCGGTCACCGTGCCGGAGCTGGGCACCTTCCGCGCCGTCGTGCCTCCGGTGGTCATCATCACGTCCAACCGCACTCGCGACGTGCACGACGCGCTCAAGCGCCGCTGCCTCTACCACTGGGTCGAGCACCCCGACCTCGAGCGGGAAGTGGCCATCGTGCGCTCCCGCGTGCCGGAGGCGGGGGAGCAGCTGGCCCGCCAGGTCGCCGCGCTGACGGAGGCCCTGCGGGGGCTCGACCTCTACAAGCCGCCCGGGGTGGCCGAGACCATCGACTGGGCCCAGGCGCTCACCGTGCTCGGCCGCGGGGCGCTCGACGAGGCGTCGGTGGCCGCCACCCTCGGCACCGTCCTGAAGTACCGCGAGGACGCCGACCGGGTGCGCCGCCACGGCGTCGCCGATCTGGTCGACGCGGCCCGCCGCCGCGCCGGCTGAGCGGCCCGTGGCACCCGCCCTGGCCGGTGTGCCCGACCCCGGCACCGCAGCCCACGGCTTCCTGGCCGACCTGCGGCAGGCCGGGCTGGCGGTGCCCGTCGGGAGCGCCCTGCTCTACGTGGAGGCGCTCGGCCGGCTCGCGCCCGGGCCCGACGCGCTGTACTGGGCCGGGCGGGCCACGCTGGTGCACGCTCCCGAGGAGATCCCCACCTACGACGCCGTGTTCGCCCGCTACTGGCTCGGGCGGGTGCCCGGGTCGGAATCCCGGGCGGCTGAGGAGCAGCCGGTGACCCTCGCCGTCGACGACCCCGAGGCCCCCGAGCCGCCCGCCGAGGGCACCGAGGACGACTCGGAGGGCCCCGAGCTCACCCTGCGGTTCAGCCGCACCGAGGTGCTGCGGACCCGGGACTTCGCGTCGCTCGACGCCGGCGAGCAGGCCGAGGTGCACCGCCTCATGGCCGACCTGCGCCTGGCCGGCGCCCTGCAGCGCTCTCGGCGCCGGGTGCCCACCCGGCGCGCCCGGGGGCGGCCCGACCTGCGCCGTACGGTCCGGGCGTCCCTGCGCACGGGTGGCGAGCCGGTGCGCCGCCTGAGCTCGCAGGCCGGTGCCCGGCCCCGCCGGGTGGTGCTGCTCGCCGACATCAGCGGCTCCATGGAGCCCTACAGCCGGGCCCTGGTGCGCTTCGCCCACGTGGCGGTGGCGGCGCGGGCCCGGGTGGAGGCCTTCACCCTCGGCACCCGTCTCACCCGGCTCACCCGCGAGCTCACCACCCGCGACCCCGACGTGGCGCTGGCCCGGGCCGCCGGTGCGGTCCCGGACTGGTCGGGCGGCACCCGGCTGGGCGAGTCGCTGCGGCGCTTCAACGACGAGTGGGGCGTACGGGGCGTGGCCCGGGGCGCCGTCGTCGTCATCTTGTCCGACGGGTGGGACCGGGGTGACCCCGAGGAGCTGGCCGAGCAGATGGCCCGGCTCCGGCGGGTGGCGCACCGCATCGTGTGGGTGAACCCGCTGAAGGCCAGCCCGGGCTACGAGCCCCTCGCGCGTGGCATGGCCGCGGCGTTACCCTTCGTCGACGAGTTCGTCGAGGGCCACTCGCTCGACTCGCTCGACGAGCTGGCCCGCACCATCGCCACCGAGCGGCCGCACACGAGGAGGTGAGCCGGTGAAGGAGATCATGGCCGACCTCGACCGTTGGCGGACCCAGGGCAAGCGGGTGGCGCTGGCCCGTGTCGTCGACATCGAGGGCTCCGGCCCTCGGCTGCCCGGCGCCGCCATGGCGGTGGCCGACGACGGCGAGGTGGCCGGCTCGGTGTCCGGAGGCTGCGTGGAGGGGGCGGTGGTCAGCGAGGCCCTCGAGATCCTCCGCACCGGCGACCGCCGCATGGTCACCTTCGGCTACAGCGACGACGAGGCCTTCGCCGTGGGCCTCACCTGCGGCGGCACCATCCACCTGTTCATCGAGCCCCTCGACTGGTAGGCGCGGTGACCGGCTCCATCTACGAGACATGGCGGGCGGCGGTCACCGACCACCGGCCGGTCAGCCTCGCCACGGTCGTCGAGGGCCCGGGCACGGGAGCCAAGCTGCTCGTCGGCGAGGGCATCGAGCCGCTCGGCACGCTCGGCGACGACGACCTCGACCGGGTGGTGCTGCGCGACGCGGTGGGCGAGCTGGCCGCCGGCACCAGCGGCGTGCGTCACTACGGCCCTCACGGCGAGGCCCGCGAGGCCGCCGTGTCGGTGTTCATCGAGACCTTCGCCCCTCCGCCGCAGATGCTGGTGTTCGGCGCCGTCGACTTCACCGGCGCCCTCGTGCGGGTGGCCAAGGTGCTCGGCTACCGGGTGACGGTGTGCGACGCCCGGGAGGTGTTCGCCACCACGCGGCGCTTCCCGCAGGCCGACGAGGTCGTGGTCGACTGGCCGCATCGCCTCCTGGCCCGGGTCGGCGACCGGCTCGGCGCGCGCGACGCGGTGTGCGTGCTCACCCACGACCACAAGTTCGACGTGCCCGCCATCATCGGCGCCCTCGACACCGAGGTCGGCTACCTCGGCGCGATGGGTAGCCGACGAACCAACTCGGAGCGGCTCGAGCGGTTGGCGGCCGAGGGCGCCGACATGGAGGCCGTGCGCCGCCGCCTGCACGCCCCGATCGGGCTCGACCTGGGCGGCCGCACCCCGGAGGAGACGGCCATCGCCATCTGCGCCGAGATCATCGCCGCCCGCACCGGCCGCACCGCCGCGTCTCTCTCGGAGACCACCGGCCCCATCCACTGAGGCCCGTGGGGCTGCGTTCCTGCCCGCCGATCTGCAGGCCGGAAAGTGCGTGTCGCGGGCAGCTCTGGGGCGGGGTCAGGCGAGGCCGGACTCCTGGAGGGCCCGGCGCACGAGGACCCGGGCGAGGTGCTCGCGGTACTCGACCGAGGCGTTGATGTCGGCCTGGGGCTCGGTGCCCTCGGTGGCCCGCTCGGCGGCTTCGGCGGCGGAAGCACCGGACCCCACCGCCTCGACCACACCGGCGGCCAGCAGCGGGGTGGAGCCCATGTTCACCAACGCCACGCCGGTGTGGCCGGCGGAACGGACGGCGGCGACGCCGACGATGGCCCAGTCCTGGGCCCGGCGGTTGAACTTCTGGAACGACCAGCCCTCGGTGGCCAGCTTCGGCACCCGGATCTCGGTGAGCAGCTCGTCGGGCTCGAGGGCCGACTCGAGGAAGCCGGTGAAGAAGTCGGTGGCCGCGATCTCGCGCTCGCCGTCGGGACCCTCGGCCACCAGGCTGCCGCCCAGGGCGAGCAGCACGGCCGGCAGGTCGGAGGCCGGGTCGGCGTGGGCGAGCGAACCGCCGATGGTGCCCCGGTGGCGCACCTGGGGGTCACCCACCTCGCCGGCGGCGTGGGCCAGCAGCGGCACCGACTCGGTGAGGACGGGGTCGGTCTGCAGGTCGCAGTGGCGGGTCAGCGCGCCGATGGCGACGTGGTCACCGGCGTCGCGGACGTAGCGCAGGTCGTCGAGGCGACCCACGTCGACCAGCACCGACGGGACGGCCAGGCGCAGCTTCATCATCGGCAGCAGCGAGTGCCCGCCGGCGAGGAGCTTCGCCTCGTCACCGTGCTCGGTGAGCAGCGCGATGGCCGCCTCGGCGGAGTCGGCGCGCTGGTAGTCGAAGGCGGCGGGGATCATGCGGAGGCCCCGCTGCCCGCGGTCGAGCCGCTCTGCTCGGCGGCGCAGGCGAGCACGGCCTTCACGATGTTGTGGTAGCCGGTGCAGCGGCAGAGGTTGCCCTCGAGGCCGAGGCGGACCTCCTGCTCGGTGGGCGTGGGGTTCTCGTCGAGCAGCGACACCGCGGCCATCACCATGCCCGGGGTGCAGTAGCCGCACTGCAGGCCGTGGTTCTCCTGGAACGCTCGTTGCATGGGGTGCAGCTGCTCGCCGTCGGCCAGGCCCTCGATCGTGGTGATCGAGAGGCCGTCGGCCTGGGCGGCGAGCATGGTGCAGGACTTGACCGACTCCCCGTCGACGTGGACGGTGCAGGCGCCGCACGACGAGGTGTCGCAGCCGATGTTGGTGCCGGTCAGGCCCAGCTGCTCGCGCAGGAAGTAGACGAGCAGGGTGCGCGGTTCGGCCTCCGCCGTGCGCTGCACCCCGTTGACCCTGAGCGTGATCTGCATGCTCCCCCTCGGACTCGCTCCGCAGGGCGCCGAGCGTAGCCGCGCCCACCCGGCGGGCGAGCCGCCCGGCGGCCGCTCAGGCGGTGAGCAGCTCGGGTGCCACCGAGAAGCCGATGGACCACCCGTCGGCCGACGCGCCGTCGACGGCGAGGCGCCACAGGTAGCTCTTGGCCGGCTCGACGGGCAGGGCGCTGAAGCTGATGACGACCGGCACGTTGAGCGGCTGGCCCTCGGGCCATCCCTGGGGGCGGCCGGCGGTGATCTGGCCGTTCACGAGCACGGGCACGTCGCCGGCGATCACCGGCATGCCGGCGCTGTCGAGCAGCTCGCAGACCCACGGGATCGTGTCGTCGGCCCGGTTCCAGGGCACGGTGACGATGAACGCCAGCGCCATGGGCTGGGGTCGGGGCGGGATGACGGCGATGCCGCCGCCCAGCAGGCTGAGCTTGCCGTCGGCCACCTGGGCGGCCTCGGCCAGCAGCATGGTGACGGAGAGCGCCTCGACGGGCTGGTCCTGGTCGTTCGCCATGGGGCAACCCTAGCCAGCGGTGCTTGACTGGCCCGGTGCTGCCGCCGCCCTCTCGCCTGGCCGCCGCCGTGCTGGCCGCCGGCGGATCGTCGCGCTTCGCAGGGGCGGCCAAGCAGATCGTCCCGTTCCGGGGTCGGCCGCTGGCGCGCTGGGCGATCGAGGCGGCCCTCGACGCCGCCGTCTTCGAGGTGGTCTTCGTGGTCGGAGGCGCCGTCGACCTCGCGGCGGCCCTGCCGGAGGGCGCCGTGCTGCTCGAGAACCCCGAGTGGGCCGAGGGCCAGGCGACCTCGCTGGCCGTGGCGGTGCACGCCGCGCGCGTCGGCGGGTTCGACGCACTGGTGGTCGGCCTAGCGGACCAGCCCTTCGTCGGACCGGACTCGTGGCGGGCCGTGGCCACCGCGCCGGCCCGCGAGCCGATCGTCGTCGCCACCTACGAGGGCCGGCGCGGCAACCCCGTGCGCCTCGCCCGGGAGGTCTGGGACGACCTGCCCCGATCCGGCGACGTGGGGGCGCGCCAGCTCATGGCCCGGAGGCCCGACCTCGTGGGCGAGGTAGCGTGCCCGGGCAGCGCGACGGACATCGACACCCAGGAGGAGCTCGACCGATGGAGCTGACCAACGACTTCGACGTGAGCGTCCCGGTCGAGACGGCATGGGCGGTGCTCACCGACGTCGAGCGCATCGCGCCCTGCCTCCCCGGCGCCCAGCTCCAGGAGATCGAGGGCGACGAGTACCGCGGCATCGTCAAGGTGAAGGTCGGCCCGATCACCGCCCAGTACAAGGGCAAGGCCACGTTCGTCGAGAAGGACGACACCGGGCACAAGGCGGTGCTCGAGGCGTCGGGGCGCGACACGAGGGGCCAGGGCAACGCCAGCGCCACCATCACGGCGCTGCTCCAGCCGGCCGGTGAGGGCACCCACGTCACCGTCACCACCGACCTCACCGTCACCGGCAAGGTGGCCCAGTTCGGACGGGGCGTGCTCGCCGACGTGAGCGCCAAGCTGCTCGGGCAGTTCGTCGACAACCTGGAGCAGACGGTGCTCACCGACGAGGCGCTCAGCGCCGGCCGCTCGGTGGTGGAGGAGGCCGAAGCGGCGCTGGCCGCCGAGGTGGCCGCCGAGGTCGCCGTGCTCGAGGGCGCGGTCGACGCCGTGGAGCTCGCCGAGGCCGAGGACGAGCAGGGCATCGTCGACCAGCAGGCCGTGGTGGCCGCCGAGGCCAAGGTCGAGCAGGCGGTGCGCCGCATCGACATGCCCGAGCCGGAGGCCATCGACCTGCTCGAGCATGCCGGCTCGCCGGTGCTGAAGCGGGCGATGCCCGTGCTCGGCCTCGCGTTCGTGGTGCTCGTGCTGTGGCGGGTGCTGCGCCGCCGGGCCTGAGCCGGGTGCGAGAGCGGGTGGTGGTCACGGTGCCGGCCACGGCCGACGACCGGGCCCGGGTGGCCGCCCTGCTCGGTCGCCCACCGATGGGCGAGTTCGAGGTCGTGGTCCGCGCGCCCGGCGGCGACCCGGCGGTGCTGCGCAACGAGCCGCTCCTGCCCGACGGCACTCCCATGCCCACCCGCTACTGGTTGTGCGAGCCGCACCTCCGGTCGGCCATCGGCACGCTCGAGTCCGAAGGGGGGGTCCGCCAGGCCGAGGCGGCGGTGCCGGCGGCGACGATCGCCGGGGTGCACCGGGCGTACGCCGCCGAGCGCGACGCGGCCCTGCCCGCAGGCCACGCCGGCCCGGCCCCCTCCGGTGGGGTGGGCGGCACGCGCACCGGTGTGAAGTGCCTGCACGCCCACTACGCCCACTGGCTCGCCGGCGGCGACGACCCGGTGGGGGAGTGGGTGCACGCTCAGCTGCTCGAGCGGGGCCTCATGCCCGCCTCGGCTCCGACTCGGGTCGAGCCGTGAGCGCCTCGGTCGGCCCCGTCGCCGCCGTCGACTCCGTCGGCCCCGTCGCCGCCGTCGACTGCGGCACCAACTCGGTGCGCCTGCTCGTGAGCGCCGACGGGCGCACCACCCTCGAGCGGCTGATGCGCATCACCCGCCTGGGGCAGGGGGTCGACGCCACGGGCCGGCTCGACCCGCGAGCCATCGAGCGCACCGTCGCCGTGCTGCGCGAGTACCGAGAGGTCATGGACCGCTTCGGGGTCGAGCACGTGCGCATGACCGCCACCTCCGCCGCCCGCGACGCCGCCAACCGCGACGACTTCTTCGCCGCGGCCGAGGCCGCCGTGGGCGTGCGCCCCGAGCTGCTCTCCGGGGAGGAGGAGGGCCGGCTGTCGTTCCTCGGCGCCACTGCTGAGCTCGACCCGGCCGACGGCCCGTTCCTCGTGTGCGACATCGGCGGCGGGTCCACGGAGTTCACCTACGGCACCACCGAAGCCGAGGCGACGATCTCCACCGACATGGGGTGCGTGCGCATCACCGAGGCGTGGCTGCACTCCGACCCGCCCTCGGCCGAGGAGCTGAGCCAGGCCCTGTCGATCATCGACATCCACCTCGACGACGTCGTGCGGGCGATCCCCGAAGCGGCCGAGGCCCGGACGTTCGTGGGCCTGGCCGGCACGGTGAGCACCGCCGCGGCGGTCGAGATCGGGCTGGCCGAGTACGACCGCGAGCGCATCCACCACTTCCGGCTCACCAAGGCCGCGGCCGAGGACGTCTTCCGCACCCTGGCCACCGAGGCGCTCGCCGAACGGGTCCACAACCCCGGGCTCGAACGGGAGCGGGCCGACGTCATCGTCGGCGGGCTGTGCGTGCTGGTGGCGATCATGCGCCGCCTCGGCATCGCCGAGTGCCTGGTGTCGGAGTCCGACATCCTCGACGGCCTCGCCATGTCGCTGGCGCGCCGAGCGTGACCCGACGATCGAACCGCGTCGGCGACGTTGCGTCCGGTGGCCCGACGATGCCGCAGAGGTGGCGGGTGCCGGCCGCCGGCCCCCGCGCCCGGCGCAGGTCGCGTCGCTAGGATCGCCGCCCGTGACCACCCTCTTCGGCCGCCGGGTGCTGCTGCGCCCTCTGGTGGTGTCCGACTTCCCCGCCTGGCGCGAGGTGCGCCGTCGCAACGAGGAGTGGCTCACCAAGTGGGAGCCCACCCGGCTGCCCGGCTCGCCGGACGTCGTCGAGGACCGCGAGGCGTTCTCGGTGCGCTGCTCGGCGCGCCAGCGCGAGCGCCAGCTCGGTGCCGGCTACGGCTTCGGCGTGTTCGTCGACGGTGAGCTCGCCGGCGAGATCAACCTCTCCTCCGTGCAGCGAGGGCCGTTCCAGAGCGGGTACGTCGGCTACTGGATCGACGAGGCGAAGGCCGGCCACGGCTACACGCCCGAGGCGGTGGTGGTGCTGGCCCGCCACTCGTTCGAGGAGCTCCGCCTGCACCGCATCCAGATCGCCATCATCCCCCGCAACCACGCCAGCCGCCGGGTGATGGAGAAGCTGGCCATCCGCGACGAGGGGGTCGCCCTGCGCTACCTCGAGATCAACGGCACGTGGGAGGACCACGTCCGCTACGCCATCACCGCCGAGGAGTGGGCTGAGCGCGGCCCCGAGCTCTGCGCCGCCTGGCTCGACTGACCCATCGCTGGCTCGATCGGTGGTCTCATGAGGTGATGGATCGAGCCACCGGTCCTGACGCTGGCTCGATCGGTGGTCTCATGAGGTGATGGATCGAGCCACCGGTCCTGGGAGGGGGTGGGCGGGCCTCGCTCAGTCCGAGCCGAGGTCCCAGGCGTAGTCGGCGTCGCGGTAGGCCCGGAAGGCCACGAGGGTGTGGGTCCGGCGCACGCCCTCGGCGCAGGCGATGCCCTGGGTCACCACGTCGGCGAGGTCCTCGTGGGCGCCGACGCGCACCATGGCCACCAGGTCGTACTCACCGGTCACCGAGTACACCTCGGCGACCCCGCGGCTGGCCACGAGCTCGTCGGCCAGCGCGGCGATCCGGGCGGGCTCGGTCTCGATGAGCACGATGGCGTCGATCACGGTGGTCTCCTGGGGTCGGCGTCGACACCGATCCTACGGCGCCCCGGCGGGCCCGCCGGAGGGGTCCCACGCCGCCGATAACCTCGCCGCCATGACCGAGGGGGCCGTCCGACCAGCGCGCAGCGGCGCGTTCGCGGCCTTCCGGTACCGCAACTTCAGCCTGATGTGGAGCGCCTCGCTGCTGTCGAGCAGCGGCACGTGGCTGCAGAACGTCGCCGTCCCGTTCGTCATCTACCGGATCACCGGCAGCGGGGCGTGGCTCGGCGTCACCGGGTTCCTCGCCTACGTGCCGATGGTGCTCACCGGCCCGATGGCCGGGTCCATCGCCGACCGCTTCAACCGCCGCACCGTGCTGCTCGTGTGCGGGCTCGGCCAGTTCTCGCTCACGATGCTGCTGTGGGCGGTGTGGGTGGCGGGGGAGCGGCGCATCGGCGTGATCATCGCCGTGCTGGCCGCCAACAGCTTCGTGGCCGGCATCAGCGTGGCCTCCTGGCAGGCGTTCGTCACCGAGCTCGTGCCGCGCGAGCACCTGCTCAACGCCGTCACGTTGAACTCGGCGCAGTTCAACGCCGCCCGGGCGTTCGGGCCCGCGCTCGGCGGCCTCGTCCTCGCCACCCTCGGCCCGGGCTGGGCGTTCTTCATCAACGCCCTCACGTTCCTGGCCATGGTGGGCGCGCTGGTCATGGTGCGGGTGCCGAAGCTCGAGCGGGCCCCGTCGACGGGCCGTCCCCGAGCGCTGGCCGAGATGGCGGCGGCGGTGCGCTACGTCCGCACCGAGGCCGGCATCGTGGCCTGCCTGGTCGTGGTGTTCGCGCTCGGGTTCCTCGGCGGTCCGCTGTTCAACCTGCTCGTGGTGTTCGCCGACGACGTCTACCACGTGGGCGACGGCCTCTACGGCGTGCTCGCCGGGTGCATGGGCGCCGGGGCCATCCTCTCGGCCCCGCTGATCGCGGGGCCCGGTTCGCGCCTGGCGCGGAGCCACCTCGTCGCCCTCGCCATGGTGGGCTACGGCGGTGCCCTGGTGGCGGTGGGCCTGGCGCCGGTGGCCATCCTCGGGGCCGCCGCCCTGCTGGTCGCCGGGGCCGGGTACCTCGGGATCTCCTCGACCCTCAACACCACCGTGCAGCTCCAGGTCACCGAGGAGATGCGCGGCAAGGTGCTCGCCCTGTACGTGATGATGCTCACCCTCGCCGTCCCGCTCGGCTCGCTGGTGCAGGGCTGGCTGGTCGACGTGATCGGCGTGCAGGCCACCGTGGCCGGCGCCGGACTGCTGTTCCTCGCCGTCTTCGCGGTGCTGCGCCTGGGCACCGGCCTGCTGGGGGAGATGGACGACCTGAGCCGGGGCTCGCTCGGCACCGGGCGTTCGCTGGCGGTCGCCGAGGCCGAGTCGGCCGAGGCGGCGGTCGACCCCTTCTGAAGCCGGGTGGCGAGGGCTCGGCGGGCGCTCAGTCGTCGTCGAAGCGGTCGTCGAGGTCGTCGTCGCCCAGGTGGGCCCGGCCCGGCCCGCAGCCGGCGAGCGCCGGGCACCAACGGCAGGTGCGACCGGGACGGGTCTGGGGCTCTCGGCTGCCGACCTCCAGCTCGTGCAGCAGCCGGGCACCGTCGACGGTGCGGGCCACCGCGGCGTGCAGCAGCCCCTCGGTGACCGGCTCGGGATGGGCACGGCCGGAGTCGAGGTAGTAGGAGGCGAGCAGCCGGGGCGGCGTGCCCAGCCGCAGGGTCTCGACCAGTGCGTAGAAGCGCAGGTCGTCGAGGTGCGAGGGCGAGAAGCCGCCGGTCTTGAGGTCGATGATGACCTTGCCCGCGGTGCTGCCCACAGGGCGGCCCAGGGAGAGGTCGGTGCGGCCCGACAGCACCACCCGGCCGCCGAGCAGGCTGGCCCGCTGCCGGCCCTCGGTGACGGGCACCCAGCGGGCCTTCAACGGCGGGAAGCACTCGAAGAAGGTGACGACCCGCTCGTTGGCCAGCGCCCGGAGCTCGGCCCGGTCGGCCTCGGCGCAGGCCCGCAGCCACTCGGCCAGGCTGTCGGTGCCGTCGGTGAGGCGGGCCAGCGCCTCGTCGACCATGTCGAGCGGGTCGGGCTCGCCCCGCCAGTGGACCGACAGCTCGATGGCCTTGTGGGCCACGCTGCCGCGGGCGATGGTGGCGTTCCACTCGAAGTCGGCGCCCCGCTCGACGACGTGGCGCAGCTCGCACCCGTGGACGTTGGCCAGGGCCCGCTTGGACACGAACAGCGGGTCCTCCGGGTCGAGCTCGGCCCCCAGGTCGGCGAGGCCGTCCTCGAGGTCGGCGAGCAGCGCGTCGCGCAGGGCCGGTGAGAACGTCGGCCGCTCGTCGGGCGCGGCGCCGAGGAGGTCGAGCACCTCCTGTTGGGCGGGGTTCAGCGGCGTCGGCTCCATCGTCGGCACCCTGGGATCGTACGGACCCCCACCGACAGCGGCCGGGGATGCCGCACCGGCCCGGCCGAGGGGCGACAGCGCGCCGGTCGGTCAGCGGGGGAGCCGTGCCACGAACCGGAACCCGCCGGTGAACTCGGCGTAGCGCTCCAAGGAGGCGCCGGTCCGCGTCAGCCGCCAGACGAGGTGGACGACACCGGAGGTGAGACGGGCCAGCAAGCGCCGGAGCAGCGACGGCACGTGAGGGAGCAGGCCCATCTCGAGGTTGGCCTGGACGACGTCCCAGGACCGGTTCGGTTCGATCTCGATGTCGACGAACCCGGCCTCGTGCAGCACGAGCCACAGCCCGTGGGCCGAGTGGTGGAACGTCGACTCCTCGTGGAACGGCTCGAGGAACGCCACGGTCCCGGCGAACACCCCGCCGGGCGCCAGCACGCGCGCCACCTCCTGGGCCGCCAGGTGGGGACTGCGCAGGTGCTCGAGGACGGCGAGGGAGATCACCCCGTCGAAGCTGTCGTCGGCGAAGGGCAGGGCGTGGGCGTCGACGAGGTAGTCGGGACCGTCGCCCTCGTAGTCGACGCCCACGTGGTGGACCCCCGGCGACAGCGACACCGAGCCCAGGCTGTTGGCGGCCCCACAGCCCAGGTCGAGCAGGCGGTAGCCCGGTCGCAGCTCGAGGCGCGAGGCGAGCGCGGTGCTCAGCCGGTTCCCGAGGGTGAAGATCTCGCCCTCGAGGTGCGAGAGGTTCGGCCCGGTGCCCGGGCGCAGCTCGGGGACCAGGCTGGCCCGCCACGACGGTGCCGTGCCGCCCGGTGGGATCCGGTGGGTGGCCTCGCGCACCAGCGCCTGGCGCGGGCGCAGGTCGGGCCCGCAACCGGGCCGAGCGGGGTACCCGGCCCCGCAGCCGTCGCACCTCGCTGCGCCGTGTGCGTCCGTGGCCAGAGGCGCCCGGCAGGCGGGGCACACCACGTCCGCCCGAGCCACCCCGTCGTCGTTCGCGACGCTGTCCGCCATCGGGGAAGGATAGGCACGTCGCGTGTCGCGGTAGCCACCCAGGCGCGGTGTCACAGGGGCTGAGCACACTGGTCGACATGGAAGCCACCTCCTTGCGGTTCGCCGCCGCCGCCCGCACGCTGGGCCTCGTCGCCCGGCGCCAGGGCCTCACCGTCCCCGGCTTCCGCAGCCCGCCCCGCCTCGCCGAGGTCGACCGCTCGCTGCGCCGCCGGGCCGACGGTGGAGCCACTGTCTCGGTCCGCCTGAAGGGCCGACCGTGGGTCGCGGTGCTGGCCGACATGATCGACGGCGTCATCGCCGCCAACGGGCTCGAGGGCGCGGAGGCCGCTCGCACCCGCACCCGGCTCTGGGCCGCGGTCGAGGGCGACACCGGCCGGCCCGAGCCCGAGCGGCCGCCCCGCGCCGCAGCGTCGGCCGGCGCCCGGCGCGGTCGTCCGCCCCTGCGGGCGGTGCCCGGCTCGGGTGCCGCGCAGGTGGCCTGAGGGCTACCGTGCCGAACGGGCCCGGGTGGCGGAACTGGCAGACGCAGGGGGCTTAAACCCCCCAGCCCCGCGAGGGGCGTGTGGGTTCGAACCCCACCCCGGGCACGAGCCACCACCCGCGGTCGTTTGACCCCGCGGTTCATCGCCACGTGGCGACCGGCTCGACGACTACCCGGCTGGGGAGCATCGGCGCATCCCGGGCGTCGGACCATCGAGTCTCGATACAGTCCCCTCGGGCCTGTGGAGCACTGCGGGGGCGGTGCCTGCCGTGGCAGGTCGTGGCTGGGGGACCGATGAGCACCGACACCCGACGTCGTGGACCCCGCGTGCGGTCGACCGTCAACTACGTCCGGAACCCACCCGGCGCAGGTGCCCCCACCCTCGAGTTCGTCACCGAGGACGAGCGCAGCTCCACCATGGAGACGCTCCCCGGGCGGCCGGTGTGGGTGAGAGATGCCAGGGCGCTGTCCACCGACCTCGATCGCGAGGGCTTCGTCCTCGTGCGCCACACCAGCGCGGTGGTCGACTTCGACGCCATCGAGGAGGATCCCGCCGTCGACCAGGCCTACACCGAGGAGATCACCGAGCTCCTGCGGGAGGTCACGGGCGCCTCGTCGGTCCTCATGCTCGGAGCGGGCAAGAAGCGACACGCCGAGCGAGCCGTGGACAAGCTCGCTCCGTTGGCGAACGCCAAGCCGGCGCGCTATCCCCACGCCGACAACACCGATGCCTCGGCCGCCGGGCTGGTCGAGATGATCGCCAGCTTCCTCCCCGACCTCGACATCGCCTCCTGCCCGCGCTGGGCGCTCTACAACGTCTGGCGGTGCGTCTCACCCCCACCCCAGGACGTCCCCCTGGCGGTGTGCGACGCCAGCACGGTCACGGCGGCCGACGAGGTCACGGTCACCGCCGTCACCACCGTCCGCGGGTCGGGCGACCTGCGCCACGACACCACCGGCTACCTCTTCAACCCGGCGCACCGGTGGCACTACTACCCGGGCATGACCCGCGACGAGGTCGTCGTGTTCAAGGCCCACGACACCGATTCGGGGCGGGCCGGCCGGGTGCCCCACACCGCGTTCGACGACCCGACCTGCCCGCCCGACGCGCCGCCGCGGGCGAGCGTGGAGATGCGTGGACTGGCACTGTTCGCATGAGCGCGGGTGCCTCACTCCGCGCTGACGCCGAGGTCCAGGAGCGGGCGTGACCGACATCGACATCGACCGCCTGGTCGAGACCGCACGCAGCGCAGCCGGCGTGGCCGATCCGGAGCCGGAGGCCTTCCACACGAACCTCGAGCTGCTCGTGGGGTCGATCAACGCCGAGGCCCACCTCTCCGCGCTCGGTGCCGAGTCGGCCACCGCCATGCTCGCCGCCGCCCTCGCCAAGCGCATCGAGGTCTCGTGGTGGGCCAGCGAGCACCCCGAGATCCGGGACGAGCTCGTGAGCGAGCCCCTGTTCCTCACCGGCCTTCCCCGATCGGGCACCACCTACTTCCAGTACCTCTTCGACCGGGACCCGGGCATGCGGATGCTGCGGACCTGGGAGGGCGACCGACCCTGCCCTCCGCCCGGGTTCGACCCGGCGGCGGCCGCCTACCGGCGGGACCGGGCCGTGGAGCACGCCCGCCGGATGGCCGACGACCCGCTCCACGCCGAGATCGCCAAGCGCCACCTGACCGACCCCGACGGACCTCAGGAGTGCCTGGCGATCCTCGACCAGACCTTCGCCAACCCGGGCGCCTACTGGACCTGGTCCGTGCCCACCTACTTCGAGCGGCTGCTCGACACGATCGAGCTGCGGTCCTGCTACGAGCACCACCGGCTCGAGCTCCAGCTCCTGCAGTGGCGCACCGAGCCGCGCCGGTGGGTGCTCAAGTGGCCGTGCCACCTCGTCGCCCTGCCCGAGATCCTCGCCGTGCACCCCGACGCGAGGTTCGTCGTCACCCACCGCGACCCCGTGCAGGCCTTGGCGTCGAACGCCAGCCTCACCCACCTGCTCCGTCGTCACACCGCCACCGATGTCGACCCCCGCAGGATCGGGCTGGAGATGAAGGACATGATCCACGCCTACCTCCGTCGCCTCGTCGACTTCGACGAGGCCCAGGCGGGCACCGGGCGCCTGGTCCACGTGGACTACCAGCGGGTGGTCGACGACCCCGAGACCGTCATGACCGAGGTCTTCGACGCGCTCGACCTGGAGATGACGCCGGACGTCCGGCGCAGCATCGGCGAGTGGCGGCGCGAGAACCCGCCGGGCAAGCGGGGGACCCACGACTACGCCCTCGAGGACTACGGCCTCGACGCCCGCGCGGTCGCCGAGGAGTACGCGTTCTACATCGACCGGTTCGACGTCCCCAGCGAGACCAGGGCGGTGCCGTGAGCGCCGAGGCGGCCGGCTCGGTCTGGTCGCAGTGCCTCCGACAGCTCGCCGACACGGGAGACCGCCTCGCTGCCGAGCTGCAGGCGCGAGGGGTGAGCGACGCCGAGGCCGAGGTGTCGCTCACCTTCCTCGGAGCGCTGATGTACTCGCTCTTGAACCACGTCGCCGCCGACCCCGACCATCCCCGGTTCATGCCCGCCGCCGGCTTCCACACCCGCATCGGGACCCCGAACCCCGACACGATCTACCGCAGCGCGGCCGTCGACGGGACGGGCGTGTACCGCGTCACCGGTGATCGCGGTGCGGCGGTCGACGTGTCGCTCATGCCGTTCGGTGCCCCGACGCCGGACGGCCTGGCGACCTTCCCCGCGCTCGAGCTCGACGAGCTCACGGTCGATGCCGACGGACGCTTCGAGGTGGTGCTGAGCACCGAGCGTCCCGCCGAGCACGACGGCGACTGGTGGTCGCTCGACCCCGGGGTCCGCAGCCTGATGTTGCGCAGCGTGTCGAGCGACTGGGCGGCTGCTCGCGAGCCCCTCGTCGCCATCGTGCGCCTCGACGTCTCCGCCCGGCGGTTGCGGCCGTCGGCCGACTCGGTCCTCCGCCGCACCTCGACGCTGCCCGTGATGGTCGAACGCTCGGTGCGGCGCGGGCTGCAGAAGGTCGACGAGCTCCTCGCCGACGTCGGCGCGAACCGGCTCGCGCTCGTCGACTACTCCGCCAACGGCGGCGTGGCCGGGCAGTGGTACCACGAAGGCGCCTTCGACCTCGAGCACGACCAGGCCCTGCTGCTGGAGGCCGAGCTGGCGCCGGGGTGTGAGTTCTCGTTGTCCCTCACCGACCGGCTGTTCTGCACCATCGACTGGGCCAACGCCACCAGCAGCCTCAACCACCGCCAGGCGACGCTCTCCGACGACGGCCGGCTCCGAGTGGTCGTCGCCTCGGCCGATCCCGGGGTCGCCAACTGGCTGGACACCACCGGCTGGCGCACCGGGGTCGTGCAGTGCCGGTGGATGCAGGCTCGAGCGGCACCCGAGGTCGCCACGCGGGTCGTCCCGCTCGCCGAGGTCTGGGATCACCTCCCTGCGACCACGGCGGCGATGACGCCCGACCGGCGGGCCGCGGACCTGCGGGCGCGGGCCGAGAGCGCCCAGCGCCGCTCGCTGTGGTGAGACGAGCCGCCCTCAGCGGGCGGCGCGCTGCTCGGCGAACCGGCGGGTGACGTCGGCCCAGCGGTCCGGCGCGTCGGGCTCCTTCCGCCACTGCTCCACGACGGAGTAGCACACGATGTCGTCGGCGCGGTCGCCGTAGCGGTCGAGCAGCGCGCCGGGCAGGTCGTCCCACGTGGAGGTGATCGACATGGCGTCGACCATGTCGTCGGTGATCACCTTCACCATGCCCTCGAAATCGCGCTCGCGCTGCAGCGACCGTAGCTGCTCGCCCACGCCGGGCCACCCGGACAGGTCGAACACGACGCCGTATCCGGGTGTCGACCCGTAGAACGCCAGGCGCGCCCGGATGCTCTCGCGCTGACGGGCCCGGGACTCCTCGTCGTCGGAGACCGCCGTCATCACCGGGCACACCAGGGCGACCTCGCCGGGCCGGCGGCCGGCGGACCGCTCGCCCTCCCGCACCGCGGGCACCACGAGCTCGTCGAGGTAGGCGATGGTGCTGAGCGGGTGCACCAGCATGCCGTCGGCGATCTCGCCCACCATGCGGCACATCCACTCGCGCACGCCGGCCACGTAGATCGGCGGGTCGGGGTGCTCCATCGGCCCGGGCGACCACTCGGGGGTGAGCAGCGAGAAGGAGTAGAAGTCGCCGTCGAAGGCCAGGCGCTCCTCGCCCCGGAACGCGGCGTAGATGGCCCGCATCGCCATGACGTACTCGCGCATGCGGGGGCCGGGGCTCGTGAACTCGGCCGAGAAGCGCCGCTCGACGTGGGCCCGCACCTGGGTGCCGAGCCCCACGACGAACCGGCCGCCGGTGGCCTCGGCCAGCATCCACGCCGCCTGGGCGGTGAGCATCGGGCTGCGGGGGAAGGCGACCGCCACGCTCGTGCCCAGCCCGAGCGACGACGTGCCCAGCGCTGCGGCGGTGCACATGGAGAACACCGGCTGGCCGCCCTCGGGCACCCACAGCCGCTCGAAGCCGGCGTCCTCGACGCGGCGGGCGACGTCCTGCATGGCCGCTGGTGTGCGAGCGGCGCCGAACGCCGACAGGGTGGGAGCGTTCCCCACGGTCGTACCCCTCTCTGCCCGGGCGACCAGCGGTCGTCGGACGCTCGGTGTCCCCTCTCAGCTGCGGGGGATGTCCTTCCAGGCCGTGGTCTTGTCGTAGCCCGGCTCCTTCGGCAGCCCGAGGGCCCGTTCGGCCAGGTTGTTGCGCTGCACCTCGTTGGTGCCGCCCCCGATCGAGACGCCGTAGCGGTTGAGCAGCTCGTGCTCCATCCAGATCGTCTCCTCGGCGTCGCCCGCCTGGGCGGCCATCCCGCCGATCTGCATGCCGAGGTTGCCGCTCTGCACCCGGCTCTCGGCGATGTAGAGCTTGAGGATGGACGGGTCGACGGGCGGCATCTCGCGCTTGCGGATGGCGGTCATGATCCGGTCGCCGACGTAGCCGAGGACCTTCTCGCGCGTGTAGGTCACGGCGAGCTCCTGGCGGATCATCGGGTCGTCGACGACACCGAACTGCCGGGCGAGCAGCAGCAGCTTGTCGAACAGCGCCATGGTGCTGCCACCGCCGCCGATGAAGGCGGACTCGTTGGACATCACCGTGCGGGCCGGGCCCCAGCCGCCGTCGATCTCGCCGATCACGTTGGCGACGGGGATGCGGACCTCGCTGAGGAAGACCTCGTTGAAGTGCGACGCCCCCGTGGGCTGCACGAGCGGGCGCACCTCGATGCCGGGGCTCGACATCTCGACCATGACGAAGGTGATGCCCTGGTGCTTCGGGACGTCGGGGTTGGTCCGGGTGAGCAGCATCCCCCAGTTGCAGAACTGGGCCATGGAGTTCCAGACCTTCTGGCCGGTCACCACGAACTCGTCGCCGTCGCGCACGGCCCGGCAGGCGAGGCTGGCGAGGTCGGAGCCGGCTCCGGGCTCGCTGAAGAGCTGCGCCACCGAGATCTCCGCCGAGAGCATCCGGGGGATGAAGTAGGCCTTCTGCTCCTCGGTGGCGTGCTTCATCAGGGTCGGCAGCAGCATCGCCATCGTCGCCGAGATGAACCCGACGCTGACGTCGTAGTCGGCCGCCTCCTCGCGGTAGATCGACTCCATCCACGGCTGGCCGCCGCGACCGCCGTACTCGACGGGGTAGGTGAGCCCGGCGAGCTTGTTCTCGAACAGGGTGCGCTGCCAGGCGTTGCCCCTCTCGAACGCCGCCCGGGCCTCGTCCTCGCTGGTGTGGACGTTCAGCGCCCAGGGGCTCGCCTGCTGGCGGGGCTTGGCGTTGGCGGCGAGGAAGGCCCGCACCTCGGCCCGGAACTCGGCCTGCTCGGGCGTGTCGGTGGAGGTGGTCTCGTCAGCGATCGTCACGCCGAGCAAGGTACCGGGGAGGGCGTCGCGCGTGCATACCGGCGCTCGGCGCCAGGCGCCTCCACCTCGGGGGCGGTCGGCCTACTTGTCGCCGCCGAGGAACCCGCCGAGCTTGTCGCCGAGGCCCCCGGGCAGCTTGTCGGCCAGCCCACCGGGGATCATCTTCAGCAGCTCGTCGACGTCGACGCCGAAGCGGGACAGCAGCCCCCCGTCGCGGTCGGTGTCGACCTGGTCGGGAAGCTCCCGCTCGGCCTCGCCGGCCTTGTCGTCCTGGCCCTTCTGGCGCAGGAAGCCCAAGATGAGGTCCTTGTCGATCTGCATGGTCGGTTCCTCCCCTGGGCGGCCCGCCGCAGACCACCGGTGCGGGGATTCTCCCAGCTCCCGGCGCGCCGTGCCGTGCTGGGCCACGATGTCGCCATGGCGAACGTCAGCGTGTCCCACCTCGGCCTGTGCGTGTCCGACCTCGAGGCGTCCCTGCGCTTCTACACCCAAGGGCTCGGCTTCGAGCTCGCCGAGGGCTACGACGTAGGCGACGAGGTGGCCCACACCCTCGAGGTCGAGCCGGGTGTCGTGCTGCGCTCCCAGATGGTCCAGAAGGACGGCATGAAGGTCGAGCTCCTGGGCTGGACCTCGCCCCGACCGTTCGGCGCACCGTCGACGTCGCGGGGCCAGCTCGGGCTGACCCACCTGTCGTTCACCGTCGTGGACATGGACGCGGTCGAGCAGCGGCTCGTCGCCCTCGGCGCGACGGTGGTGGAGAGCACCCGCACGAGCATCCCGTTCCCCGGCGGCTGCATGAAGCTGCTCTTCCTGGCCGATCCCGACGGCACCCGCGTGGAGCTGATGGAGACGGTGCTCGACCCGGCCGAGTAACGCGCCGAGCAGCGCGTCGAAGAGCGCGCCGGCTCAGGCCTCCGCCGGACGGAGCAGCCCGCCGGCCTCGACCAGCTGGCGCGACAGCGTGCGGTAGCCGGCGGTGTCGAACAGCACCGTGAGCCGGTCGTCCTCGGTGCTGAGGACCTCGCCCCGGCCCCACTCGTCGTGCTCGACGGCGGCTCCCACCCGCAAGGGGCCCTCGGCGGTTACGGCACCGTCGTCGGCCAGGTCGTCGCCCCGGTCGCAGCGGTCGCAGCTCCCGCACGGTGGCTCGTAGGGCTGGCCGAAGTAGCCGAGCAGGCGAACCCGCCGGCAGCCCGGTCCCTCGGCGTAGTCCTGCACCATGGCGAGCCGCGTGCGCTGGATCTCGGCGCGGGCCTCGAAGGCGGAGACGGCCCTGCCCGCCGCGTCGTCGCCGGCCGGCCCGCACGAGCGCACCGTGCCGTCGGGCTCGACGACGGCGTGGCCGGCCTCCTCGAGCCACGTGAGGGCGAGGGCGACCCGCCCCGGCTTGGCCTGCGCGGCGGCCGCCAGGTCCTCCAGCTCGGCCTCGCCGCCGAGCCCGTCGAGCGCCTCGACGAGCCTGGCGAACTCGGCCCGGGAGAACTTGGGCCCGGCGGTCATGGTGCGCCACCGGCTCAGCTCCTCGGGCCGGTGCACGAGCACCGCACGCGAGGGCTGCCCGTCGCGGCCGGCCCGCCCGATCTGCTGGTGGTAGTCGTCGAGGGTCGGGGTCCCGTCGGGGTGCACCACCAGGCGCACGTCGGGCTTGTCGATGCCCATGCCGAAGGCCGAGGTGGCCACGACGAGGTCGACCGAGCCGTCGACGAAGCCCTCGTGGGCCGCCCGGCGGGCGGCCGCCGGCAGCGAGGCGTGGTACGGGGCCGCTCGGCGGAAGGCGCCGAAGCGCTCGGCGAGCTCCTCGGCCCGGGCCCTCGTGCGCACGTAGACGAGCGCCGGTCCCGGCTCGGCGCGCAGCAGCGCCTCGGTGCGGTCGTCGGCCTCGGAGACGTCGACCACCCGCTCCACGTCGAGGTGGAGGTTGGGGCGGTCGAAGCCGGTGACGACCTCGACCGGATCGCGGAAGCTGAGCCGGCGAATGATGTCGTGGCGCACCGGCGGCGCGGCGGTGGCGGTCAGGGCGACGACGCGTGGGTGGCCCAGCCGCTCGATGGCCCGTCCGAGCCGCAGGTAGGCGGGCCGGAAGTCGTGGCCCCAGGCGCTGATGCAGTGCGCCTCGTCGACCACGAACAGGCTCGGGCGGGCCGCCTCCAGGGCGGCCATCGTCTCGTCGTTGGCGAGCTGCTCGGGGGCGACGAGCACGAACTCCACCTCGCCGTCCTCGACGGCGGCGAGCGCCTCGTCGTGCTCGCGGTCGCCGGCGAGAGCGTTGACCTGCACCGCCTCGCCGGCGTTCTTGTCGTCGAGGGAGCGCACCTGGTCGTGCTGGAGGGCGACCAACGGCGAGATCACCACCGTCGAGCCCTTCAGGACCGCCCCCGCCAGCTGGTAGATGGCCGACTTGCCCCACCCGGTCGGCATCACCGCCAGGGTGTCGTGGCCTTCGAGCACCGCCGTGACGGCCTCCCGCTGGCCCGGGCGCAGCTGCGCCACACCGAGGAACCGCCGGGCGGCGGCGTCGAGGTCGACCTGGCGCGCCCGCCGCCCGGGTGCGTCACGACCGTCGCCGGCCGGCACTCAGGTCTCCAACGGGAGCAGCTCGTCGGCCAGCGCACCCAGCTCGGCGTCGGGGTCGGTGTCGCCGACCAGGGGCGTGATCACCAACTTCGAGGTCCCGACGCTGACGAAGTCCCTGACCAGATCCGGCAGGCCCGCCCGGGTCGGGATCACCGCGCGGGGGTCGAGCCCGGGGCGGCGCCGTTCGATCAGCGCCACGATCCGCGAGGGGATGGCGCCGTCGCAGTAGGCGATCAGCGCGCCGTAGTGCTGGGGGTCGATCGCTCGCCCGGCCTCGGCGGCGGCGGACTCGACCACCGGCCGCCCGGCCGCCACGTCGGCGGGGGAGCAGAACGAGGGCAACCAGCCGTCGCCCACCCGTCCCACGCGGCGCAGCTCGCTGGGGGCGATCCCGCCCAGCCACACGTCGAGGCTGTCCTGGCGGGGGCGGGGCAGGACCTGCACCTCGTCGACCGAGTAGAACTCGCCGCGGTGCGAGACCACCTCGCCCGTCCAGCAGCGGCGGATGAGGGCCAGCGCCTCGTCGTGGCGGCGCCCCCGCTCGCTGCGCTCCACGCCGAACGCCCGCTGCTCGGGCGGGTCGACGGCGCCCAGCCCGACCGCCGGCAGGAACCGACCACCGGAGAGCACGTCGAGGCTGGCCATCTCCTTGGCGAGCAGGACGGGGTTGCGGCCGGGCAGCACGAGCACGGACGTACCCAACTTCAACCGCTCGGTGCGCCCGGCGGCCACCGCCAGCGCCACGAGGGGGTCGGGAGCGGGCGCACCGACCCGCTCCGAGACCCAGAGCGAGTCGAAGCCGAGCGCCTCGCAGCGGTCGACCACCGCCGCGAAGCGCTCGGACGTGCCGGCCGTCGTCATGGTGCCCAGCCCGATGCCGATCCTGACCTTCAGCGGTGCGTCCATCGGGCGATCCTCCCACCACGCCGGAGGGCGCGTCGGCGGCGGCGGCCATCCCGCGTACAGTCGTCCGCCGTGCCGACCTGCTCCGAGACGTCCCGGCGCGCGCGCCCGGTGCTGGCAGGGGTGCTCGCCCTCGTGCTGCTCGCCGCGGCGGCGTGCTCGGGCTCGTCGACCGCCGGCGACCCGTCGACCACCGACGTCGCCGCGCCGCCGGTGGCCACTGGCCCTCGCCAGGGCGGCACGCTCGACATCGCCGTGCCCGTCGAGCCCGTCTCCTGGTCGCCGGCCGGCCCGGCGTGGACGGCCTCGGAGCTGCAGGCGGCGAGGGCCGTCTACGACCGGTTGGTGGCACGCGACGCCGACGACCTCCCCACCCCGGACCTGGCCCAGGCCGTCACGTCCAACGCCGACCACACCGTCTGGACCATCGACCTGCGACCCGGCGTCACCTTCCACGACGGCACGCCTCTCGACGCCACGGCCGTGGCTGCCAACCTCGAGGCCCAGCGTGCCGCGCCCCACGCCGCCGCGCTGCTCGCCCCGGTGCAGTCGGTCCAGGTCGCCGACGCCGACACCGTCGTGGTCACCATGAGCTCGCCGTGGTCGACCTTCCCCCAGGTGCTCAGCACCCAGGTCGGCTACGTCGCCGCCCCCTCGGTGCTGGCCGGCACGTCGCCGACACCCGTCGGCACCGGGCCCTTCGCCTACTCCGCGACCGGCACCGACGGCTCGATGACCCTGGTGCGCAACAGCGCCTACTGGAAGCCGGGCCTGCCCCACCTCGACGCCGTGCGGCTCGTGCCGATGGCCGACGCCTCCGACCGGGTCGACGCCGCCCTCGACGGCAGCGCCGAGCTCGTGCTCGTCGACGAGCCGCGCCAGCTCAGCCGCGTCGACGCGCTCGGCGACACGGCCGGTGTGACGGTGCTGGAGGACCGCAACGGCGAGCGGCCCAAGGTCTCCATCGCCTTCGAGACCGGCCGTCCTCCGTTCGACCACATCACGGCCCGGCGCGCCGTGGCGCTGGCCACCGACCGCCAGGAGCTGCTCGACAAGGTGTTCGACGGTCAGGGCACGGTCGCACGCGGGCTCATCAGCGACTCGTCGCCGTGGTTCAGCGACCACGCCACGCCCCAGCGCGACGTCGACCGGGCCAAGAAGCAGGTCGAGGACTACACCAAGGAGACCGGCCTGCCGCTGTCGTTCACCGTGCTCGTGCCCGACGACCCGACCGTGTCGCACGTGGCGTCGCTGTGGCGGCTGCAGCTGGCCCAGGCAGGCATCGAGGTGGCGCTGCAACCGGTCGACCAGGCCACCCTCGCCGCGTCCACCCTGGCGGGCCAGTACCAGGCCGCGGTCCAGGTGGGCTTCGCCGACCCCCATCCCGACCTGTACGAGCCGTTGTTCCGGGGCATCCCGGCCGAGCAGCCGGCCCTGAACACCAACGTCACCCGCTACGTGAACCCGGCCGTCACCAAGGCCTTCGCCGACGCCCGCGCCACCGACGACGTCACCCGCCAGGTCGACGACTACCGCATCGTCCAGGAGCAGCTCTCGGTCGACAACCCCTACCTGTTCCTCATCCAGGTCCGCAGCGTGGCGCTGGCCTCCAAGGCGCTGCGCGACGTCACGTCGTGGTCGGCGGGGTCGGGAGCCGCGGCGCTGGCCGAGGACGGCGCCACGGTGAACCTGGCCCAGATCTGGATCGACCGGTAGGGAAGAGGGCCACCCCGACGCCCGGGCCGGCCCGTGGGTAGGTTGCGCGCCATGAGCGAGACCGACCTGTTGCCTGCCGGGCCGCCGATGCGCACCGAGCACGACTCGATGGGCGACGTGCTCGTCCCGGCCGACGCCAAGTACGCCGCGCAGACCCAGAGGGCCGTGGAGAACTTCCCGATCTCCGGCATCCCCATCGACCGTCGCCTCATCCGCGCCCTCGCCGTGCTCAAGGGTGCGGCGGCCGAGGTGAACGCCTCGCTGCGGGACGTGGCGCTCGACCGGCGGGTCGCCACGGCGATCCGGGAGGCGGCCGAGGAGGTGGCCGAGGGGGTGTGGGACTCGGAGTTCCCGGTCGACGTGTTCCAGACCGGGTCGGGCACCTCGTCGAACATGAACGCCAACGAGGTCCTCGCCACGCTGGCCTCGGAGCGGCTCGGCGAGCCCGGGTCGGTGCACCCCAACGACCACGTCAACGCCTCGCAGAGCTCCAACGACGTGTTCCCGTCGGCCGTGCACCTCGCCGTCGTGGAGTCCGTCTCCGACGAGCTCATCCCGGCCGTCGAGCACCTGCGCGGCGCCTTCGGGCGCAAGGCCCGCCAGTTCCGCTCGGTGGTGAAGGCCGGCCGCACCCACCTGATGGACGCCACGCCGGTCACCGTCGGCCAGGAGATGGGCGGCTACGCGGCCCAACTGGCCGCCGCGGTGGAACGCCTGGAGCAGATGCTGCCCCGGGTGGGCCAGCTGCCCCTGGGCGGCACGGCCGTGGGCACCGGCATCAACGCCCCCAAGACGTTCGCCCCGAAGGTCGTGGCCCGGCTGGTCGAACGCACGGGCCTGCCGCTCAGCGAGGCACCGGACCACTTCGCCGCCCAGGGGGCGCGCGATGGGCTGGTGGAGGCGTCGGGGCAGCTGCGGGCCCTGGCCGTCGCCCTCACCAAGATCGCCAACGACCTGCGGTGGATGGCGTCGGGGCCCCGCACCGGCCTGGCCGAGATCCGCCTGCCCGACCTCCAACCCGGGTCGTCGATCATGCCCGGCAAGGTCAACCCGGTGCTGTGCGAGGCGGTCACCCAGGTCGCCGCCCAGGTGATCGGCAACGACGCCGCCGTGGCCTTCGGCGGCAGCCAGGGCAACTTCGAGTTGAACGTCTACGTGCCGATGATGGCCCGCAACCTGCTCGAGTCGATCGGCCTGCTCAGCAACGTCTGTCGGGTCTTCGCCGACCGCTGCGTCGACGGCATCGAGGTCGACGAGGCCCGCTGCCGGGCCTACGCCGAGTCGTCGCCGTCGCTCGGCACGTCGCTCAACCCCTACCTCGGCTACGAGAAGGCCGCCGAGCTGGTGAAGGCGTCGGTGAGGAGCGGCCGCAGCATCCGCGAGCTGGTGCTGGACGAGGGCCTGATGTCCGCCGACGACCTTGACCGGGCCCTCGACGTGCTCGGGATGACGAAGGGGGGCGTGCGGAGGTGAGCCCCGCCGCCGGGGTCGTCAGCCGAGGGCGGGCGTGCCCAGGAAGGGGGAGGGGTCGCCGACGTCGGGGATGACCGGCACCGTCCAGTCCATGCGGTCCGAGAGGTTCTCGGCGACGACCCGCCAGGCCTCTGGGTCCCAGCCCTCGGCGAGGGCCTCGACCTGGTGGTGCTGGTTGACGTGCACGAACGCGGGCAGCGCCTCGAGGCCCATCGCCTTCACCGCCAGGCGCTCGGGGTCGGCGAACACGAGGAACTCGTCGGTGAGCGGGCCCATGAACTGGCGGCCCTCGTCGACCGAGCAGGTCACCAGGAACGCGATGCGCACGTCGGCCTCGGCGTAGCGACGCAGCACCCGGGCGGCCGTGTCGAGGATCCACGAGCTCTCGAGGGTGTAGGGGTCGAGCGCGACGATGGCGAGGTGGAACGTGGTGGTCCACTCCTCGATCGTGCGGGGCGAGCCCTTCAGGGGGGTGAGCTGCACGTCGGCCGGCACGTCGGTGATCACGGCCCGGAAAGGTAGCGCGGCTAGGTTCACGGGAGCACACCCCGGGCCTGCCGCCCGCCGACGACAGGAGCCAGCGTGACCGTCCTCGCCGCCATCGACTCGACCGGCTACAAGATCATGCTGCTGCTGCACCTCCTCGCGGTGGTGGTCGGGTTCGCCCCCGCCTGGCTCGCCCCGGCGCTGGTGCGCCTCACCGCCAACGGCGACCGGGCGGCCGCCGACCAGCTCGAGGCCTCGGTGCTGCGCTTCTCCCTGCCGGGCATCGCCGTCGCCGGCCTCCTCGGCTTCGGGCTGTCGGGCATGAGCGATGACTTCTACAAGATGTCGCAGGCCTGGCTCTCCATCGCCATCGTCCTCTGGCTGGCCCTGCTGGCGGTGATCTTCTTCGTGGCCCGGCCGGCCATCACCGCGTTCCGCGACGGCGACGCGACCGCCCGGGGCCGGGTGATGATGGCCACCGGCGTCAGCCACCTCGTCCTGGTCGTGATGCTGTACCTCATGATCTTCAAGCCGGGCCTCTGAAGCTGAGCGGCCGGTTCTCACCACGGGGCGGGCGGCCGAGGCCTCGGTAGGGTCGTCGTGATGCACCCGATCGAGCGGCTCCGCTACGTGGCCCGGGCCACCGGCTACCCGGCGGGCATGGTCGTGGAGGAGGCGGCGCAGGCGCTGGCCTCGTTCACCTCCGACCCCCAGGGGCTGGTCACCGCCTGCCGCCGCCTGGTGTCCCGCCAGCCGTCGTCGGCGCCGCTCGTGTGGCTGTGCGCCCGGGTGCTCACCGCGGGCGACCCGCGGGCCGAGATCCGCGACGCGCTGGCCGAGCTGGAGGGCGACCGCACCAGCGCCGAGCTCTCCCACGCCCTGCCCGACGACGCCAGCGTGCTGGTGCTGGGCTGGCCCGAGTTGATCGCCGAGGCGCTGCCCCGGCGCGGCGACCTCGAGGTGCTGGTGGTCGACGTGCTGTCGGAGGGGTCGGGGCTGGTGCGCCGCCTGCTGCACGCCGACGTCGACGCCGTCGACGTCCCGCTCGCCGGGCTGGGGGCGGCCGCGGCCCAGGCCGACCTCGTGCTGCTCGAGGCAGGGGCGGTGGCGCCGACGGAGTTCCTGGCGGTCAGCGGCTCCCGAGCGGCCGCCGCGGTGGCCCGCCACGCCGGTGTCCCCGTGTGGCTGGTCGCCGGGGTGGGCCGGCTGCTCCCCGAGCGGATGTGGCTGCCGATCCGCGAGCGGGTCCTCGGCGACGAGACGTGGGACGCCGACGACGAGGCCGTGCCGCTCGACCTGGTCGACCGCATCGTGGGGCCCGCCGGCCCGCAGGAGGTCGCCGAGGCGCTCCGCCGCACGGACTGGCCCGTGGCGCCCGAGCTGTTCAAGGGCGACGTGATCTGACCGCAGTCGGCGAGCCGCCGGGTGGACGGACCCCGGCCGGCGACGGCTCGGTAGGGTGCAGCCATGGGTGAACTCGTCTCCTTCCCGAGCAACGGCCACGAGGCGGGGGGCTACCTCGCCGTCCCCCGCTCCGGCAGCGGCCCCGGCCTGGTGGTGATCCAGGAGTGGTGGGGGCTGGTGCCCCACATCAAGGACGTGTGCGACCGCTTCGCCACCGAGGGGTTCGTGGCCCTCGCGCCCGACCTCTACCACGGCGCCTCGGTCGCCAACAGCGAGCCCGACGAGGCCGGCAAGCTCATGATGGCGCTCAACACCGACCAGGCGGTGAAGGACATGAGCGGCGCCGTCGACTTCCTGCTCGGCCACGACGCCGTCACCAGCAGCCACGTGGGCGTCACCGGCTTCTGCATGGGCGGCGGCCTGGCCCTCGCCCTGGCCTGCGCCCGGCCCGACGCCGTCAGCGCCTGCGCGCCGTTCTACGGCGTCATCCCGTGGTCGAGCCTGCAGCCCGACTACTCGAAGCTCGAGGCGTCGATCCTGGGCAACTTCGCCGAGGGCGACTCGATGTTCACCCCGACGATGGTGCGCGAGCTCGAGGACCGGTTGCGGGCCGAGGGCAAGGAGGTGGAGTTCATCATCCATCCCGCGACCCAGCACGCCTTCTTCAACGACACCCGTCCCGAGGTCTACGACGAAGAGGCGTCGGGCCGCTGTTGGTCCTCCATCGTGCCGTTCCTCCGGGCCAACATCACCTGAGCCGACGGGCATGGCCGACCCCGTCTCGGGCGCCACCGTCGTCGACCGCTACCTCGAGCTCGGGCTCCGGCTCGGCCGCCACGTCGACGGCTTCGTCGACGCCTACTACGGCCCGCCCGTGCTCGCCGAGCTGGTGGCCGCCGAGCCGGTGCACCCCCCGGCGGCGCTGGTGGCCGAGGCCGCCGCGCTGCTCGGCGACCTCGACGGGGGAGTCGACGCCGGCACGGTCGACGCCGCCCGGCGGCGGTGGCTGCGGGCCCAGGTGGTCGGGTTGCACACCAGCGTCCAGAAGTTGGCCGGCGAACCGATCGCCTACGCCGACGAGGTCGAGCGCTGCTACGGCGTACGGCCCACGTTCCGTGACGAAGAGCGCTTCGCCGCCGCCCACCGCCGCCTCGACGAGGCCCTGCCCGGCAGCGGCCCGATCCGCGAGCGCGTCGTCGCCTGGCGGGAGGCCCAGGCCATCCCGGTCGAGAAGCTCGAGCCCGTGCTGCGCTCCCTGGCCGACGACTTCCGGGAGCGCACCCAGCGGCTCTTCGGCCTGCCCGAGGGCGAGCACGTCGAGTGGGAGCTGGCCCACGACCAGCCCTGGTCGGGCTTCAACTACTACCTCGGTGAGCTGCGCAGCCGGGTGGCGATCAACACCGACCTGCCCGTGCTGTCGACGAGCATCGCCCACCTGGTGGCCCACGAGGCCTACCCCGGCCACCACACCGAGCACTCCCGCAAGGAGGCCGGCCTGGTGCGTCGGCGGGGCTGGCTGGAGGAGACCATCTTCCTGGTGGGCACGCCGCAGTGCCTCCTGGCCGAGGGCCTCGCCGACCTGGCCCTGGAGGTGATCGCCGGGGAGCGGCCCGAGGCACTGGTGGCCGAGCACCTCCGCTCGCTCGGCATCCCCTACGACCCCGACGTCGTGGCCGCCGTGCGCGTCGCCAGCGAGTCGCTCGACGCGGTGCGGGCCAACGCCGCCTGGCTGCTCCACGCCGACGGCCAGCCGGTCGACGACGTGGTCGCCTACCTCGAGCGGTGGGGGCTGCTGCCCGCCGCCCGGGCGGCCAAGGCGGTGGAGTTCCTCACCTCGGCGACGTGGCGGTCCTACATCTCCTGCTACGTCGAAGGCCTGCCCCTGTGCCGGGCCTACGTGAAGGGCGACCCGGGCCGCTTCGCCACCCTGCTCACCGAGCAGCTGGTGCCGGCCGACCTGGCCGCGGCGGCCTGACGTCACTTCGCGCCGCTGGCTACCGACGGGTAGGTTCGGGGCATGCGGAATCCCAAGGACTTCTTCCGTCCCCTCGCGGTCGGTGCCCCAGAACCGGCGCGGGAGATCCCGGTCAAGCCCTCGCGCATGATCCACTTCTTCCCGCCGTCGAACGAGAAGATGGTGGGCAAGCTGCCCGACATCGTCCCGACCGTCGACGTGCTGCTCGCCAACCTCGAGGACGGCGTGCCGGCCGCCGACAAGGAAGCGGCCCGGGCCGGGCTGGTGAAGGTCGGGCAGACGGTCGACTTCGGTCGCACCCAGTTCTGGACCCGCGTCAACTCGCTCGACTCGCCGTGGTGCCTCGACGACCTCACCGCCGCGGTCACCCAGGTGGGCGACAAGCTCGACGTGATCATGATCCCCAAGGTCGAGGGGCCCGAGGACATCCACTACGTCGACCGGCTCCTCGCCCAGCTCGAGGCCAAGGCCCGCCTGTCCCGGCCGATCCTGGTGCACGCCATCCTCGAGACGGCCCGGGGCGTCGCCAACGTCGAAGAGATCTGCGGGGCCAGCCCCCGCATGCAGGGCCTCTCGCTCGGCCCGGCCGACCTCGCCGCCAACCGCCGCATGAAGACCACGCGCGTGGGCGGCGGCCACCCCGGCTACCTCGTGCGCCAGGACCCGGTCGACGGCGACATCGAGGGCGCCCGCACCACCTACCAGCAGGACCTGTGGCACTACACCATCGCCCGCATGGTCGACGCCTGCGTGAGCAACGGGATCCTCCCGTACTACGGGCCCTTCGGCGACATCAAGGACGTGGTGGCCTGCGAGGACCAGTTCCGCAACGCCTTCCTGCTCGGCTGCGTCGGCGCCTGGAGCCTCCACCCCGTGCAGATCGGCATCGCCAAGAAGGTGTTCAGCCCCGACCCGGCCGACGTCGCCCACGCCCGGCGGGTGATCGACGCCATGGGCGACGGCACGGGCGCCATCATGCTCGACGGCAAGATGGAGGACGACGCCTCGGTCAAGCAGTGCCGGGTCATGGTCGAGCTGGCCGAGGCCCTCGCCGCCGACGACCCCGACCTCGCCGCCGCCTACGCCCTCTGACCTTCCCCCCTCTCCCTCCTGCTCCGTTCTGGTGGAGTTTTGCCCCCCGAACCGGGGGGCAAACCTCCACCAGAACGGGGTCCTGACCGACTGGAGCGACACCCGATGAGCGATGCACTGCGGCCCCGGCGGTCGGTGCTGTACATGCCCGGCGCCAACGAGCGCGCCCTCGAGAAGGCCAAGGGCATCCCCGCCGACGCGCTGATCCTCGACCTCGAGGACGCCGTCGCCCCCGATGCCAAGGCCGAGGCCCGCGACAGGGTGTGCGCGGCCGTGGGCTCCGGGGAGTACGGGGCCAAGGAGCTCGCCATCCGCATCAACGGCCTGGGCACCGACTGGCACGAGGCCGACCTCGCGGCCGCGGCCGCCGCCGGGCCCGACGGCATCGTGGTGCCCAAGGTGAACAGCGCGGCCGAGGTGGCCCAGCTGGTCGACTCCCTCGAGCGCGCCGGCGCCCCGGCGACCACGAAGCTGTGGGCGATGGTCGAGACGCCGCAGGCCATGTTCGACGCGGTGGAGATCGCCACCGCCTCGGAGCGCCTCGCCGTGCTGGTGATGGGCACCAACGACCTGGCCAAGGAGCTGCACGCCGAGCACGTGCCCGGCCGGGCGCCCCTGCAGTGGGGGCTGCAGACCTGCCTGGCCGCCGCTCGCCTGGCCGGCAAGGTGATCCTCGACGGCGTCTACAACGACATCAAGGACGCCGACGGCTTCCGGGCCGAGTGCGTGCAGGGCCGCCAGTTCGGCTTCGACGGCAAGACCCTCATCCACCCCAGCCAGGTCGAGCCCTGCAACGAGGTGTTCGCCCCGAGCGCCGACGAGGTCGCCTCCTCGCGGGAGATCATCGAGGCGTTCGAGCAGGCCCAGGCCGAGGGCCGAGGCGTCGTCACCGTCAACGGCCGGATGATCGAGAACCTCCACGTCGACAACGCCCGGCGCATCCTGGCCGTGGCCGACGCCATCGCCGCGCTCGGGAGCTGACCCGGCCCGCGGTCAGCTCCGTCGCTGGTCAGCCGGGCAGCAACAGGCGCTGGATCGACGCCGCCAACCAGCGCTGGTAGCGCCGGCGGGTGAACCCTCGGCGCACCGTGAGGTACCGGTAGGTGTCGGGGTTGGCCATGGCCGAGAGCGTGTCGACGGCCTCCGACCTCGACAGCCCCGGGCGAAGGCCACCGCCCTGCCGCAGGATGTCGACGAACGCCCCGTGGGTCCGCCGCCGGCGGCGGTCGTCCTCGGCCAACACCTCGTCGAGCTCTGCCTCGACGGCGACGGCACCGGCGATCACCCGCTGCACGGGCGCGGTCCGCTCGAGCACCCCGGCGATCACGCCGGCGAGGAGCTCGGCCCGTCGTCGAGCGTCGGGCTCGGCGGCTGCGGCCCTGACCGCGGGACGTTCGAGGAGCGGCACGGGGTCGGTGTCGCCCACGATGGCGGTGTCGAGGTAGGCGTCGAGCAGGGCCCGCTTGTTGCCGAAGCGCACGTAGACGGTCTCGACCGACACGTCGGCCGCCTCGGCCACCGCCTCGATCGTCGTGCCCGCGTACCCGCGCTCGGCGAACAGCCCGGCCGCGGCCTCCACGATGCGCGCCCGGGTCTGTTGCACCTGGCGGGTGCGACGGGTGCGGACCGGTCGCCCCTGGACCTCCGAAGCCATGTTCCTTACAGTAGAGCTGGAACGTTCAAGCAGCACTGCAATCACGCGTGCACCGGAGGGGACGACATGGACGCCGTCGCAGCCGCTCGTCGCATCAACCACCTGGTGCTGCGCGTGCGCGACCTCGACCGGTCGGTGGCCTTCTACGGCCACTACCTCGGGCTCACGGAGGCCTTCCCCCGGTACGGCGGGGGCATGGCGTTCCTGCGGGCGACCGGTTCGGCCAACAACCACGATCTGGCCCTCCTGCAGGCCGAGGCCGGTGCTCCGGAACGGCCCGAAGGCGCGCCTGGGCTGGTCCACCTGGCGTTCGAGGTCGGGACCCTCGAGGAGCTCGCTGCCGCCCGCCGGGCGTTCGTGGCCGACGGGATCTTCGACCGCGAGTTCGACCACGGCGCCACGAAGTCGGTCTACGGCTGGGACCCGGACGGCAACAACGTCGAGGTGATGTGGATGCTGCCGCCCGCCCGCTGGGGTGAGTGGGCGACGCGGACCCCCGACCGGCTGCCGCTCGACCTCGACGCCGAGATCCGGACGAACGCCACCTCGATCGGTTGACTGGCTCGATCCATCACCTCATGAGGTGATGGATCGAGCCAGCGGAGGGATCGCTACTCGACGGACTCGACGAGGCGGCGGGCGATGAGGCGCAGGCAGAGCGTCTCGTCGGCGCCCTCGAAGATGGACAGCACCCGGGCGTCGACGTAGTAGCGGCTCACCTTGAACTCCTCGGCGTAGCCCATGCCGCCGTGGATCTGCATGGCCTCGCGGGTGACCCACTCGGCCGCCTTGCAGACGTACGCCTTCACCATCGACGCCTCGAGCTGGCCCTCGCCCTTGGCCACCAGCGTCGCCACCCGGTAGGCGGCCTGCCGTGCCGCCTGGATGAGCACGGCCATGCGGCCGAGCTTGGCCTTCGTGAGCTGGTAGTCGTGGATCGGCTTGCCGAACACCACCCGGTCGAGGGCGTACTGGCGGGCCTCCTCGTAGGCGGCCTGCATCACCCCGACGGCCCGGGCCGCGGTCTGCAGCCGGCCGTTCTCGAACGCCGCCATCTGGTAGTAGAAGCCCCGGCCGACGCCCTCCTCGCCGCCCACCTGGTTCTCGGCGGCGACGAACCAGTCGTCGAAGGCGACCTCGTAGGAGTGCATGCCCCGGTAGCCGATGGTGTCGATGGCCCGGCCTTCCATCTTCCCGCCCCCGGGCGCGCCGCCGTCGGCTCCCGCCTCCTGGGTGAAGGCGAAGCCGTGGCCCTCCCCACGAGGCTTGGGCACCACGAAGAGGGTGAGGCCCCGGTGGGTGACCGACTTGTCGGGGTTGGTGCGGGCCAGCAGCATCAGCACGTCGGCGCGGGCGCCGAAGGTGCACCACGTCTTGACCCCGTTGATGAGCCAGCCGCCCTCGGTGGGGGTGGCCGTGACCTTCACGCCGGCGACGTCGGAGCCGTAGTCGGGCTCGGTGACGGCGACCGCCGCCATCACCTCGGCCGACGCCAGCTTCGGCAGCCACGTCTGCTTCTGCTCCTCGGTGCCGCCGGCGAGCAGGCCCCGGGTGAGGATCTCGGGCCGGGTGATGAGCGAGCCGCCCGCCCCGAGCGACGCCCGGGAGAGCTCTTCGGTGGCCACCACCATGCCGAGGTACTCGCTTTCGCCGCCCTCGGAGAAGCCGTCGTACTCCACCGGCACGGAGAGGCCGAACCCGCCCAGCTCGGCGAGCCCCTGGATGAGGTCCTCGGGGATGTCGGCGTTCTCCCGATGGATGTGCTCGGCGACCGGAGCGATCTCGTTCTCGGCGAACCGGCGGAAGGTGTCCTGCACCATCTCGAAGTCGGCGTCGAGGTGCCGAGGCCCCGGGGTGTCGGCCAGCGAGGCGAGCAGCTCCGGCGCCCGGAAGGTGGCGACGAACTGCCGCGTGCCGTCGAGCACTCCTGGCTCGACGCCCCACTCGGCCTCCCGGCCGAACAGCTTGGGCACCAGCTCGCCGATGGCGTCGGCCACGTAGGCGCAGGCCAGGGTGGCCTCCAGCTCGCCCTTCGCCCCGTACTCGAGCATGGCCCGGCCCGACTCGACCGCCGCGGCGGCGTGGGCGAGGTCGTAGGCGATGACCTGGTTCGCCTCGGGACCACCGGTCTGCGCCAGGCGGCGGGTGGCGGCCTCCACCACGTCGTGGGCGGCGTCGAGGGCGGCGGCGGCAGCGGTGAGGTCGGGCGCGGTCATGGCCGCAGGTTACCCAGGGGTAGCCCTGCGCATCCCATCCGGCGGGTGGGCTTCTCGCCCCGTCGCGGACGCTCCTAGGCTGCGCGCAGCCCGCCCACGCAGGAGAGAGCACCGTGACCGTGATCGACCGTCCCTTCGGCCGCCACTTCGAGGACTTCGAGGTCGGCGACGTCTACCGGCACTGGCCCGGCAAGACCATCACCGAGGCCGACGACCACCTCTTCTGCATGATCACCATGAACCACCACCCGACGCACACCAACAACTGGTACGCGGAGAACGAGTCGCCCATGGGCAAGCCGCTGGTGGTGGGCAACCTCGTGTACTCGCTGGTGCTCGGCATGAGCGTGCCCGACGTGAGCGGGGCGGCCATCGCCAACCTCGAGATCGAGACGCTGAAGCACTCCAAGCCCACCTTCCACGGCGACACGATCTACGCCGTCACCAAGGTCCTCGACAAGAAGGAGACCTCCGACGGCAAGCGGGGGATCGTGGCGGTCGAGACCAAGGGCATCAACCAGCGCTCGGAGGAGGTCTGCTACTTCCGGCGAAAGATCATCGTCTGGAAGCGGGAGTTCGCGCCGCAGCGGGGCCTGCCCTACGGCGACGACGTCTTCGCCGACGAGTAGCGGCGAGCAGCGGCGAGGAGCACGGTGGACGGCAGCGGCGGGCGCATCCCCCCGGCCGCGGCCCAGGGCTTCGCCCGGGGTGCCGACGCCTACGAGGCGTCGCGCCCGTCGTACCCGGCCGAAGCGGTGGCCTGCATCGTGGGCCGGGCCGGCCTCGCCCCCGGGCGGAGGGTGCTCGACCTCGCCGCCGGCACGGGCAAGCTCACCCGGCTGCTGGTGCCAACCGGCGCCGATGTGGTCGCCGTCGAGCCGGTCGACGCCATGGGCGAGGTGCTGCGCTCGGCCTGCCCGGGGGTCGAGGTGCTCGACGGCACCGCCGAGGCCATCCCCCTCGCCGACGCCTCGGTCGACGCCGTCACCGTCGCCCAGGCGTTCCACTGGTTCGACCCACCGGTGGCGCTGGCCGAGATGGCCCGGGTGCTGCGCCCCGGCGGCACCTTGGTGCTGGCCTGGAACACGCGGGACCGCTCGGTGGACTGGGTCCGCCGGTTCGGCGACGTGCTCGTCGACGGCGACATGGAGCGGCCCTACGACTCCTACTACGACGTCGACTACCCCGCCGTGGTGGCCGACGCCGGCGGCGGAGCCTTCGAGGCGATGCAGGAGTGGTCCACCGACTGGGCCCAACCGTGCGACCCCGAGCTGCTCGTGGCGCGTGCGGCCTCGGTCAGCGTGGTGGCGGCTCTGCCCGAACCACACCAGCACGTCGTGCTCGACCGGGTGCGTCGCCTCGCTGCCACCCATCCCGACCTGGCCGGCCGGGCGGCCTTCGGCTTCCCCTACACCACCAGGGTGTTCTGGGCCCGCCGCCGGTGACCACCACCGACAGCGGACGGCACGAGCTGCTCGGCTGGTGGGAGGCCGCCCGCCGCGACGTGCCGTGGCGCCACACCCGCGACCCCTGGGCCGTGCTGGTGAGCGAAGTCATGCTCCAGCAGACCCAGGTCGGGCGGGTCGCGCCCCGCTGGCAGCGGTTCCTCGAACGGTTCCCCACCACCGCGGCGTGCGCCGTCGCCGGGGCGGGCGCGGTGGTCGAGGAGTGGGCGGGGCTCGGCTACAACCGCCGGGCCGTGGCGCTGCACTCGTGCGCCACCGCGGTGGAGGAGCGCCACGGCGGCGCCTTCCCCGACGACCTCGACGCGCTCCTCGCCCTGCCCGGCATCGGCCCCTACACCGCCCGGGCCGTGCTGGCCTTCGCCTTCGAGCGCGACGTGGCCGTGGTCGACACCAACGTGGGACGCGTCCTCGCCCGCACCGCCGGGCAGCGGCTGACGGCCCGCGACGCGCAGGCCCGGGCCGACGCGCTGGTGCCGGCGGGGGAGGGGTGGGCGTGGAACCAGGCCATGCTCGACCTGGGCGCCGCCGTGTGCGCCAAGCGGGCGCCGGCGTGCGAGCGTTGCCCGGTGGCGGCGGCCTGCCGATGGGCGCGGGCCGGCCGCCCGCAGCCCGACCCGGCCGTCGGCTCCCATGCCGTGAGCCGGGGGCAGAGCCGCTTCGCCGGCTCGTTCCGCCAGGGACGGGCCCGGCTGCTCGACGCGGTGCGCCTCGGTGAGCCGGTGCCACCCGAGCGTTGGGCCGAGGCGTGCGGCTGGTCGGCCGGCGAGCACGACGCGTCCCGCGCCGCCGCCACCCTGGTCGCCGACGGCCTGGCGGCCTTCACCCCCGACGGCGCCCTCGTGCTGCCCTGAACCTCTCGGCCACCACCTCCTCTCCCCGTTCTTGTGCCCGGATCTGTCCCGTGAGGGACAGATCCGGGCACAGGTTCGGCGATGTGAGCGATGTGGGCGATGTGAGCGGCCGGGGGAAGGCGAGCGGCCGGCGCGGTCGTCGGGGGACAGCGGCCTCAGCGGGCGAGGAAGTCGAGCACCAGCCGGTTGACCTCGTCGGGTCGCTCGACCTGGAGGAAGTGCCCGCACCCCTCGACGACGACCGACTCCGAGCCGGGCGAGAGGTGGGTGGCGGCGTCCTCGGCGAACTCGGCCCCGATGCAGCCGTCGTCGCGCCCGTGCAGGTACAGCGTCGGCTGCGGTGGCGGGTGGGCGCCGGCCTGCTGCTCGGCGTCGAGCGCCGGGTCGACGGGGGCGGTGCCCCACGTGGCTCGGTAGTAGCCGAGGGCGGCGGCGAGGTTGGCGGGCTCACCCAGGGACGCCCGCACGTGGGCGAGGTCCTCGGCGCTGTCGTGGCCCGGCGACCAGTCGGCCCACAGGCGGGCGACGAAGTCGAGGTCGTCCATGCCGACGATGGCGTCGGAGAACCCGGCGATCTGGAAGAAGAACATGTACCAGGAGCGCTTGAGCTGCTCGTAGGTGGTCATGGCGGCGGCCATGGCGCCCGGCGGTGGCACCGCGGCGGTGACGACGCGGCGCCAGCGCTGCGGCTCGAACGAGGCCGCGCCGTAGGCCGCCAGCGCGCCCCAGTCGTGGCCGATGAGCACGCCGTCGCCGTCGCCGCCGAGCGCCTCGTGCATCTCCACCACGTCGCGGACGAGGGCGCCGGTCTGGTAGCGGCCGTCGGCCGGCACCTCGGTGGGGGCGTAGCCGCGCATGAACGGCGCCACGGCCCGGTAGCCCGCGTCGGCCAGGGCGGGGAGCAGGTGGCGCCAGCCGTGGGCCGTGTCGGGGAACCCGTGGAGGCACAGCGCCAGTGGGCCTCGGTCGCCCGCGGTGAGGCACGCGAACCGGATACCTCCGGCCTCGACGGTCGTCTGCTCGATCGGCACGACCTAGGACCCTAGCGACGCGACACCTGGGCGTGTGAGACTTGTCACTGGCTGTTCACGTACGCGCAGCGTTGCCCTAGGCTCGCCGCACACGCAGGGCTCGGGGGAGACCGGTTGGACGTCACCTTCTACGGAGTGCGGGGCTCGACCCCGTGTGCCGGCGACAGCACCGCTCGCTACGGCGGCAACACGGCGTGCGTCGTCGTCACCGAGCCCGGCCACGACACGATCCTGCTCGACCTCGGCACCGGCCTGCGCTACTTCGGCCGGTCGTGCCCGCCCGACGAGCCGCTGCGGGCCCACGCCCTCGTCACGCACCTCCACTGGGACCACGTGCAGGGCCTGCCGTTCTGCCCGCCGCTCCTGCGGTCCGGCTCGACGCTGTCGGTCTACGGCCCCGCCCACGACGGCGTCGCCTTCGCCGAGGCCTTCGACCGGCTGATGCGCCCTCCGTTCTTCCCCGTGCGGGCCCATGACCTGCAGAGCGAGATCCGGTTCACGACCCTCTGCGGCCGCTCGTCGCGCCAGATCGCCGGCGCGGAGGTGACCGCCGCCCACGTGCCGCACACCGACACCACGCTCGGCTACCGCATCGAGCGCAACGGGGTGTCGGTGGCCTACGTCAGCGACCACCAGCAGCCCCTCGACGATCCCCAGCACGTCGAGCCGGCGGTGCTCGAGCTGTGCCGCGACGTCGACCTGCTGATCCACGACGCCCAGTACACCGAGGCGGAGTTCGTCGGGAAGTCGCACTGGGGCCACTGCACGGTCGAGTACGCCGTGCACGTGGCGGCCGAGGCCGGGGCCCGGCGCCTGGCGCTGTTCCACCACGACCCCGAGCACGACGACGAGGTGCTCGACCTGCTCGGCCTGGCCGCTGCCGAGGAGGGCCGGCGGCGGGGCATCTCGGAGGTCGTGTGCGCCTACGAGGGGCTGCGGGTGTCGCTCGAGGCGCCCCGTGCGCCGGCCGCGGCCGCCTCGGCCCGTCCGGCCACGGCCGCGGCAGCCCGGGCCTAAGCTCCTGCGCTCGTGAGCGACCTTCCCGACGAGATCCCGACCTTCGACACCGCCAAGTTCCGCCAGGTCCTGGGGCACTTCCCGACCGGCGTGGTGGTGGTCACCGCCCACGGCGACGACGGCCCGGTCGGCATGGCCATCGGCTCGTTCGCTTCGCTGTCGCTCGACCCCCCGCAGGTGCTGTTCTGCCCGGCCCGCACGTCCAGCAGCTGGCCCAAGATCCGCGCCGTGGGGAAGTTCTGCGTCAACGTCCTCGCCGAGGACCAGGAGGACGTGAGCCGGGTCTTCGCCTCGAAGGCCACCGACAAGTTCGCCGAGATCGGCTGGCGGCGGTCGGGCAACGGCTCACCGCTGATCGAGGGCGTGCTGGCCTACATCGACTGCGAGATCGCCGACGTGCTCGACGGCGGCGACCACGAGATCGTCGTCGGCCGGGTGCAGGACCTAGAGGTCCGCCACGAGGGTGGCCCCCTGGTCTTCTTCCGCGGCGGCTACGGCCGGGTGACCTACTAGCGGCCATGGCCGTCTACGCCCTCGGCGACGTCGAGCCCCGGATCCATCCCGACGCGTTCGTCCACCCCGACGCCGTGGTGATCGGCGACGTCGAGATCGGCGCCGAGTCCTCGGTCTGGCCCGGTGCGGTGCTGAGGGGCGACAACGGCGGCATCCGCATCGGCGCCCGCAGCTCGATCCAGGACGGCTCGGTGATCCACTGCATCCCGCCGGTGCCCACCTTCGTGGGTGACGAGTGCGTGATCGGCCACATCGTCCACCTCGAGGGTTGCACCATCGAGGACGGCGCCCTCGTGGGCAACGGGGCGGTGGTCCTGCACTTCGCCACGGTGCGCACCGGCGCGCTGGTGGGGTCCAACGCCGTGGTGCCGGACCGCATGGAGGTGCCGAGCGGGATGATGGCGCTCGGCGTGCCCGCCAAGCTGCGGGAGGGGTCGGGCAAGCTCGACCACATCCGCTCGTCGGCAGCCGACTACGTGGCCAAGGGCCGGCGCTACAAGGCCGAGCTGCGCCGCATCAGCTGACCCGGCCCACGGCGCTGACCCGGTTGACGGGCTGACGCCGGCGGCTCAGACGGCGGCAGCTCAGGCGCCGGCGGCCGTCGACCCCAGCCAGCGGAACGGCTCCCAGGGCAGGTTGCGCACGACCCAGAAGACCGCCACGAGCGCTCCGAAGGCGGCGCCCCACCACGCCGGGTGGGAGAGCTCGAGGGGCGGGCGGCCGCGGCGGGCCCGGAGGCGGTTCACGGCGAACCACACCAACCCGACGACCACGACGAGCATCACGAGCGCGTTGTGGTCGAAGGCCCGCAGCGGATGCCCGGTGAGCAGGGCGTGCAGGGCCCGGGTGATGCCGCAGCCCGGGCAGTCGAGGCCGGTGAGCGCCTTGAACGGGCACACGGGATACCACGACGACGGCCGGTTCGGGTCGGCGACGGCCACGTAGGCGCAACCAGCGATGGCGGTCCCGGCCAGCGCCCACCGCACGCCGGCGGGTGTGCGGCCCGGCGTGCCCGGCGTCGCGCCCGGCGCCCTCGGTGGCGCGGGGGCGAGAGGGGCCTGGTCGGAGGCCGCTGGGGGCGGGGCCGGCAGCACGGGCCGAGTGTAGGCCCAGTGGCGCACCGCGGCGGGGTGTTGCCTAGGGTTCGCCGCATGGATCTCGGACGTGTGGGTGTGTGGCAGTACCAGCTCGATCAGATGCCCTCGGCCCAAGCCCAGGAGGTCGCGGCCGAGATCGAGGAGCTCGGCTACGGCTCGATCTGGTTGCCCGAGATGATCGGGAGGGAGCCGTTCGTCAACGCCACGCTGCTGCTCTCGGCCACCGAGCGCATCGTGCTCGGCACCGGCATCGCGTCGATCTGGGCGCGGGACCCCATGAACGCCAACTCTGCGCTGCACACCATCACCGAGGCCTTCCCCGAGCGGTTCGTGATGGGCCTCGGGGTGAGCCACCAGGTGATGGTCGAGGGCATCCGCGGCCACCAGTACACCAAGCCCTACACGCACATGAAGGCGTTCCTCGACACCATGGACGCCGGCATGTACACGGCCCACCCGCCGTCGACGCCGACCCACCGCGTGCTCGCCGCCCTCGGCCCGAAGATGCTGGCGCTGGCCGCCGAGCGCACCGACGGCGCCCACCCGTACTTCGTGCCGGTGGAGCACACCGCCTTCGCCCGTGAGCAGATGGGCCCCGACGCCAAGCTCTACCCGGAGCAGGCGGTCGTGCTCGAGACCGACCCGGCCAAGGCCCGCGAGATCGCCCGCGGCCACATGGCGATCTACCTCGGCCTGCCCAACTACACCAACAACCTCAAGCGCTTCGGGGTGACCGACGACGACCTGGCCGACGGCGGCAGCGACGCCCTGGTCGACCGCATCGTGGCCTGGGGCGACGAGGCCGCCATCGCCGAGCGGGTCGCCGCCCACCACGCGGCCGGGGCCGACCACGTGTGCATCCAGGTGCTGCCCGCCGAGCCCACCAAGGCGCCGCTCGAGGAGTGGCGTCGCCTGGCGCCGGCGCTGCTCGGCTGACCCGGGCCGGGGTAGGGGAATCGGCAGGGCGATTTGTTACTATCGCCGTAGGAGAAATTCCGCTGACCGGGCGGCACCTCCGACGCCCTGCACCCCTCACTCCGGGAGCCACTTCCATGGCCAGCACCGATCTGGGCCTCGATCTGGGCCGCTACAAGCTCGGGTGGAGCGACGCCGAGGACTACGTGTTCAAGCCCAAGCGCGGGCTCACCGAGGACATCATCAAGGAGATGTCCTGGATGAAGGGCGAGCCCGACTGGATGCGGGACTACCGCCTGAAGAGCTACCAGCACTTCCAGCGCCGCCCGATGCCCAACTGGGGCGGCGACATGTCGGAGATCTACTTCGACGACATCTACTACTACATCAAGCCCACCGAGAAGCAGGTCGACGCGTGGGACGAGCTGCCCGACTCGGTCAAGCAGACCTACGAGAAGCTGGGCATCCCCGAAGCCGAACGCAAGTACCTCGCCGGCGTCACGGCGCAGTACGAGTGCCTCCGGGGTTCCAGTCGCGTCTGGACCGCGCGCGGCATGCGCCCCATCAAGGAGCTCGAGCCGGGCGACGAGGTCTTCTCCCTCGACGAGGCGACGAAGCGCATCGTGGTCTCACTGGTGGTGGGCGCCGCATGCAGCGGCGACAAGGAGGTCTTCGAGCTCACCGCTCGTGGCCGCACCATCGGCGCGTCCGGCAACCACCCCTTCCTCGTGCTGCGCGACGAGCGGCGTCCCGGTCGCCAGCGCGCTCGGTACGCCACCCGATGGGTTCCCGTCGAAGAGCTGCACGTGGGCGACCTCGTCGCCATCCCCACCGACCTGCCCGAGTTCGGCGAGCCCCACGAGCTGCTGTCGCTGCCCGATCGCCGCGGCGCCGACACGCTGCCCGCCGCCACCGACGACGACGTCATGTGGTTCTTCGGCGTGTTCACCGGCGACGGCTACATCCACGACCGCAGCGGCCACCGCTCGGTCGAGATCGCTGTCGACCCTGCCGACACCACCCTCATCGCCGAGATCCAGCGGGTCGGCCGGGAGAGCTTCGGCCTCGAGTTCCGCCTCGCGACGGACAGGCAGCGGCTCACCGCCCTCGGCACGGGTGCCCTCGCCGATTTCCTGGAGCTCAACGGCCTGGCCGGCTCGGCGCTGTCGAAGCGCATCCCGGCCTGGGTGCAGTCGCTGCCGACGTCACAGCGGCTCGCCTACCTCGCCGGCTACGTGGATGCCGACGGAAACGTGCGGGCCCACGCCACAGCGAAGGACGTGGTCTGCACGAGCGGCAGCGAGTCGCTGCTCGAGGACGTCGCCGAGCTGCTCGCCCTCTGCGGCATCGGCACCTCGCGGGTGAGTCGCTTCGAGAGCGCTCATCCCACCGACCTCGAGCGCACCGTCGTCGGCTTCCGCCTCCACCTCAGCGGCCGCTTCGACCGCCTGCCCGTCCGGTCGCCACGACGGGCCGAGCGCCTCGGCGCCCGGCACTACGCCCACGGCTACCGCACCGCGAAGGGCACGACCTTCACCGCCCACACCAGCGAGATGCTGGGGTTCGTCCGACTCGAGAAGATCGAATCGGTCGGGGTCGAGCCCACCTACGACATCGAGGTCGCCGGCCACCACAACTTCGTGGCCGAGGGCTTCGTGGTGCACAACTCGGAGGTCGTCTACCACCGCAACCGTGAGGACCTCGAGGCCCAGGGCGTCATCTTCACCGACATGGACACCGCCCTGCGGGAGCATCCGGAGATCGTGCGGGCCTACTTCGGCACGGTCATCCCGAAGAACGACAACAAGTTCGCCGCCCTCAACTCGGCGGTGTGGTCGGGCGGGTCGTTCATCTACGTGCCGCCCGGCGTCACCGTGGAGATGCCGCTGCAGGCCTACTTCCGCATCAACGCCGAGAACATGGGCCAGTTCGAGCGCACGCTGATCATCGCCGACGAGGGCAGCCAGGTGCACTACATCGAGGGCTGCTCGGCCCCCGTGTACACCACCGACTCGCTGCACTCGGCGGTGGTCGAGATCGTGGTGAAGCCGAGCGCCCGGGTCACGTACACGACCATCCAGAACTGGTCGAACAACGTGTTCAACCTCGTCACCAAGCGGGCCCGGGTCGAGGCCGAGGGCCACATGGAGTGGATCGACGGCAACATCGGTAGCCGGCTCACCATGAAGTATCCGGCCGTCTACATGGTCGGCCCCAAGGCGTCGGGCGAGGTGCTCTCCGTGGCCTACGCCGGCCCGGGCCAGCACCAGGACGCCGGCGCCAAGATGGTCCACGCCGCCCCGGAGACCACCTCCAAGATCGTCTCGAAGTCGATCTCCAAGGACGGCGGCCGCACGTCCTACCGCGGCCTCGTGCGGGTGGAGGACGACGCCCACGGGTGCAAGAGCCACGTGCAGTGCGACGCCCTCATCCTCGACGACGACTCGGTCTCCGACACGTTCCCGTACATGGAGGTCGGGTCGCGCGACGCCGTGATCGGCCACGAGGCCACCGTGTCGAAGGTGGCCGACGAGCAGCTCTTCTACCTGATGAGCCGCGGCCTCTCCGCCGAGCAGGCCATGGGCATGGTGGTGAACGGCTTCATCGAGCCGATCACCCGCACGCTGCCGATGGAGTACGCGGTGGAGTGGAGCCGCCTGATCGAGCTGCAGATGGAGGGCTCGGTCGGCTGACCAGCCGGCCTCCTGGCTGGCTGCTGCGAGGCCGTCGGCCACGCTGCGTGGTCTGACACTGTCTCTGAGCGTGGTAGCGTCCTGGTCGGACCGCCGGATCCGCCCGGCGGTCCCCACGGCCCCCTGAGGCCGCTCGACCCCCCGGAGCGGCGTGGACCACCAGACCTTCCTCGACACCAGGTACTTCTCCGCCCTCAACGGCCTGCGCGCCATCAGCGTCATCGCGGTGGTGTGGCACCACACGGCGGGCCACGGCTACCCGGGCGGCCAGTTCCTCGCCCACGGCTACCTCGGGGTCGACTTCTTCTTCGCCATCAGCGGCTTCTTGATCACCACGCTGCTGCTGCGAGAGCGCCGCAGCCGCCAGCGGGTCTCGCTGCGCCACTTCTACCTGCGCCGCTCCCTGCGCATCTTCCCGCTCTACTACGCGGTGCTGGGCCTCTACGTGCTGCTGACGGCGGCGACGAGAGCCTCGACCCCCGAGGGGCAGGCGTTCTTCGACCACCTCCCGTCGTTCATGACCTACACGTCGAACTGGTTCGTGAACCTCACGACCGACACCAGCGTGACGTTCTACTTCGCCTGGTCGCTGGCGACCGAGGAGCAGTTCTACCTGCTGTGGCCGCCCATCCTCGCCGGCCTGCTGGCATGGGGCCGGTCGAAGGTGCTCTACCCCGTCGCAGCGCTCGTCGGGCTCGCGTGGGTGACTCTGTTCGCCAACCACGTCGTGGGCACGAGCGCCTTCGGGTGGCGGGTCGTCGGCAGCATCTCGCTGCCGATCCTCGTCGGTTCGCTCGGTGCGGTGCTGCTCGACGACGAGCGCGCCTTCCGCCGCATCGCCCCCGTGCTCGGCGCCACCGCCACCGCTCCGGCGCTGTTCGCGGCGTTGCTCGCCCTGGTGGCCGTGGACGCCAACCACGAGCTGATCCAGCTCACCATGGCGCTGGTCGTGCTGGCGTGCTGCGTGCGGGAGAACCGGGTGCTCACCCCGCTGCTGACCCTCCGCTCGCTCGTGTGGATCGGCGTCGTGAGCTACGGCGTCTACCTCATGCACATGCTGGCCGCCAACGCCGTGCGCCCGATCGTCGGCGAGTCCGGGACGTGGACCTTCCTCGCCACCCTCGGCCTGGCCGTCGCCATGGCCACGGTGAGCTTCAAGGTGTTCGAGACGCCCATCCTGCGGTTCAAGGACCGCTTCACCGCACCACGGGCGGAGGGCCACCTGACCCCTCCGTGACCGGGTTCGACCCACCCGCGCACCCGTTGCAGGCGCCCGCTGCGGCAGACTGCTGGCATGCCGATGCGCGAGGAGTGCAAGCAGTTCGAGAGCCGGACCTACGCCAACGGCGAGACGGTGCGGAAGTGCAACCTCGACCTCGCACCCGAGGCGCCGTGGCGCTGCCCCGAGAACTGCCCCCGCTACGAGCGGCGCCTGGCCGACGTCGACTGGCAGCACGGCACGCTCGTCACGCCGCCCACCCCTCCCGAGCCGCAGGGGGAGGCCATCGCCGAGCTGCTCGACGCCGCCGAGGACATCGTGAACGCCGCCGGCCCCGCCATCCTGGCCGACATCGCCAGCGAGCAGGCCCGCTCCCAGGGCGCCTTCGCCCGGCTCAAGAAGCGCTTCGGCCGCAAGCGGGGCTGACGGTCACCCGGTCCCTCGCGGCCTGGATGGCGCCGGCCGGTTGGCCGGGATTTCTCCTACGCCGGTAGTGTGAATTCATGCCCACCCCGCCCGACGCCGCCCTCGCGTCGCCGGCCCCCGCCTGGCTCGACGAGCGTCGCCGGGCGGTGGCCGCCCGCATCGGCGAGCCCACCCTGCCCTCCACCGACGAGGAGGTCTGGCGCTACAGCCGGGTCGCCGACATCGACCTCGACGACTGGACACCGGTCGACCCTGGCGCGGTGGCCGGCGTGCCCGAGGAGGTGCACGACCTGCTCGCCGCCCTGCCCGAGCGGGCCGCCGTGGTGGTGGTGCGCAACGGCGTGGTCGTGCACGCCGAGGTGGCGCCGGCCTACGAGTCGCTCGGCCTGTTCGCCGGCCGCCTGGTCGACGGCCCCACCGGCGAGGAGGCCCTCGGCGCGGTGGCGGGGGAGGGGCCCGACGTGTTCGCCGCCCTCAACGACGCCCACCTCGCCGACCCGGTGCTCGTCTCGGTGCCCGCGGGCGTCACCGTCGACCGGCCCGTCCTCGTCGTCGACTGGGTCGACGCGGAGGGCGCTGCGGTCTACCCCCGCCTCGTCGTCCGTCTCGGCGCCGACGCCCAGGCCGACGTGCTCGACTGGCACGGCTCGGCCGACGTGGCCGCGCTGGTGGCGCCGGTGATCGAGCTCGACGTCGCCGCCGCCGCCCGCCTGGGCTACGCCAACGTGCAGGTCCGGGGCGGGCGCGTGTGGCAGGTCACCTCGCAGCTCAGCCGGGTCGAGCGCGACGGCACCCTCACCTCCGCCCAGGCCGGCCTGGGCGGCGAGTACGCCCGCACCCGCACCGACTGCCGCCTGGTCGGCCGGGGCGCCACCGGCACCCTGCAGGCCGTGTACTTCGGCACCGACAGCCAGACCCTCGACTTCCGCACCTTCCAGCAGCACGCCGCCCCGGACACGACGTCGAACCTGCTGTTCAAGGGCGCCGTCGACGACAGCTCGCGCTCGGTCTACACCGGGCTCATCAAGGTCGAGAAGGAGGCCCGCGGCACCAACGCCTTCCAGACCAACCGCAACCTCAAGCTGTCCGAGCACGCGTGGGCCGAGTCGGTGCCCAACCTCGAGATCGAGACGAACGACGTGCGCTGCAGCCACGCGTCCACCGTCGGGCCCATCGACGAGGACCAGCGCTTCTACCTCGAGAGCCGGGGCGTGCCCACCGAGGTCGCCGAACGGCTGGTGGTCGCGGGCTTCTTCGCCGAGGTGCTCGAGGGCCTGCCCGTGCGCGACGTGGCGCCGCTGGTCGAGCTGGCCATCGAGCAGCGCCTGGGGCGGGGGATCGACTGATGGCCCTCGAACGGCTCTGCTCGGTCACCGACGTGGCCGACGGCGAGGCCCGCCGTTTCGACCTCGGCCGCACCCGCATCGCCGTGGTGCGCCTGGGCGACGACTGGTACGCCGTCGGCGACCGCTGCACCCACCAGGACATCTCGCTGTCGGAGGGCGAGGTCCACGCCGACACGCTCGAGATCGAGTGCTGGAAGCACGGCAGCTGCTTCTCGCTGGTCGACGGCCAGCCCCACGCCCTGCCGGCCACCAAGCCCACCCCCGTGTACACGCTGAAGGTCGAGGGCGACGACGTCTTCGTGGAGGTCGACTGACATGACCGGCACACGCGCCGGCGAGCTGCGCATCGAGGGCCTCCGGGCCGAGGTCGCCGGCCGCGAGATCCTGCACGGCATCGATCTGCACGTCCGCTCCGGCGAGGTCCACGCCGTGATGGGGCCCAACGGCTCGGGCAAGTCCACCCTCTCGCACGTGCTGATGGGCAAGCCCGGCTACACCGTCACCGGCGGCTCGGTCACCCTCGATGGCGTCGAGCTGCTCTCGCTGCCCACGTGGCAGCGGGCCCAGGCCGGGTTGTTCCTCGCCATGCAGTACCCGGTCGAGGTGCCCGGCGTCAGCGTCGACGACCTGCTCACCGAGGCGTTGGCCGCGGCCGGGCGCGACGTCACCGTCGTGCACACCGAGGTCGCGGCCGAGGCCGAGCGCATCGGCCTGGCCACCCGGCTGCTCGACCGGCCCGTGAACGTCGACCTCTCCGGCGGCGAGAAGAAGCGCAACGAGACCCTGCAGCTCGCCGTGCTCAAGCCGCGCTTCGCCGTGCTCGACGAGCTCGACTCGGGCCTCGACGTCGACGCGCTGCGGGCCTGCGCCCGGCGGGTCGAGGCCGCCACCACCGAGTCGGACCTCGGCGTGCTGGCCATCACCCACTACCACCGGCTGCTCGACGAGCTGCGCCCCGACGTGGTGCACATCCTCGTGAAGGGCCGCATCGTCGCCACCGGCGGCCCCGAGCTGGCCGCCGAGCTGGAGCGCACCGGCTACGCGGCGTGGACCGACGAGGAGGCCGAGGCCCAGCCGGAGGCTCCGAAGGCGCGTGCGATCGACCCGTCGATGCACCCGGGCGCCGGCGGCCCTGGCGGCATGTTCGGCGACCCCTTCGCCGACCCGCTGGCCTAGCCTCGACCGCACGCCGCGGGCGTGCCGGGGAGGGAACGCGTGGACCAGCACATCAGCACCGTGGGGCTCGGGCTCCTGGAACCGACCCTGGGGGCCGACGCCCGCGTCTTCCACGTCGGCTTCGTCGTGCCCGACCTGGAAGCGGCGGTGGCCTCGTTGGGCCCCGCGCTCGGGCTCAGCTTCACCACGCCGATGGAGCTGCCCGGCCTCGACGTGTTCAACGCCGACGGACCCACCAGCGTGCCGCTGCGGTTCGTGTACTCCACCCGCCCCATCCACGTGGAGATCATCGAGACCTCGCCGGGCTCGCTCTGGGACTTCGACGACCGCCAGCGCGGCCACCACCTGGGCGTGTGGTCCGACGACGTCGCCGCCGAGGCCGACCGCCTCGAGGCCCTCGGATTCCCCCGCCTGTGGTGGGCCACCAACGCCACCGGCGGCCTCACGTTCAGCTACCACCAGACCCCGTTCGGCTTCTACATCGAGCTGGTCGACACCGTGGCCAAGGCGTTCTACCCGGACTGGTTCCGGGCGTCCGACCCGGGGTTGGCCTGAAGCGCCGGGGAGTGGCCCGGGCCACGAGCCGAGAGGAGCGACGATGCCCAAGGAGACCGCACTCGACGACGCCGAGGTGGCGGCACGGATGGCCGAGCTCTCCCGGTGGGAGCTGGTCGACGGCCGGCTGCACCGGGAGCTGCGCTTCGCCGACTTCGCCGAGGCCTTCGCCTTCATGACCCGGGTGGCGCTGGCGGCGGAGAAGCTCGACCACCACCCCGACTGGTCGAACTCCTGGAACCGGGTGGTGATCGACATCGTCAGCCACGCCGCCGGAGGCCTCACCCCGCTGTGCTTCGAGCTGGCCCACCGGGTCGACGCCGCCGCCGACGGCGCGTCCCGCTGACGGTCGTCGCGTGAGCCAGGAGGGGGTGCGGCCGGCCTCGGCCGGCGGCCTGCCCGTCAGCGGCACGTGCCACCCGGCGTTCGCGCCCGTGCGCCGGGCGTTCGTCGAGAACTTCACCCAACGGGGCGAGGTCGGTGCCGCGGTGTCCGTCGTGGTCGGCGGCGAGACGGTGGTCGACCTGGTGGGCGGCTGGCGCGACGCCGGACGCACCTCGCCGTGGCAGGCCGACACGATCTGCGGCTTCTACTCGGTGGGCAAGGCGCTGCTCGCCCTGCTGTTGCTGCAGCTGGTCGACGCCGGGCGGATCGGCCTCGACGACCCCATCGCCTCGGTGTGGCCCGAGTTCGCCGCCGGCGGCAAGGAGGCCGCCACCGTCCGCCACGCCCTGTGCCACCGGGCCGGCGTGCCCGCCATCCGTGAGCCCCTGACCGACGACGAGCTGTTCGACTGGGACCGCATGACCGGGGCCCTCGCCGCCACCGAGCCGTGGTGGCCGCCCGGTGAGCGCCACGCCTACCACACCAACACCTTCGGCCACCTCGTGGGCGAGCTGGTCCGCCGGGTCGGCGGTGCGATGCCGGGCGAGGAGCTGCGGTCGCTGGCGACATCCCTGGGCGCGGACGTGTGGTTCGGCGTGCCCGCCGACGAGCAGGCTCGCTGCGCCGAGGTCATCTGGGCCTCCGCCGCGGAGCCGCCCGCGTTCGACGCCTCGCAGCTCTCGGGCGACCTGCTGATGAACGCGCTGGCCCACTTCAACCCGCCTGGCTACTCGTCGGTGGGGCTGGTGAACACCGATCGGTGGAGGGCGCTGCCGCTCGGGTCGACAGCCGGCCAGGGGTCGGCGTCGGGGATCGCCCGCGTCTACGCCCAGCTGGCCGTACCGGGGCGCCTCCTGTCCGAGGACCTGCAGCGCGAGGCGACCGGGGTGCAGTCCAGCGGTTGGTGCCCGGTGCTGGAGGACGACGTGAGCTTCGGCCTCGGCTTCACGCCCACCACGCCACGGCGCCCGCTGGGACCGAACCCCGGCAGCTTCGGGCACTTCGGCACCGGGGGAGCGCTCGGGTTCGCCGATCCCACGGCCGAGGTGGGCTTCGGCTACGTGATGAACCACGTGATCCCGCGGTGGCAGAGCAGCCGCAACCGGGCGCTGATCGACGCCGTCTACGCGTCGTTCTGAGGGGGTGGTGCGGGTGGGAGCTCGCCGCCCCGTCGCAGCCGGTGGCGGGAGGCCTTCACCACGCCCCAGGTGGCCAGGCCGCCTTCGATGAGGGCGGGGCCGATCACCGTGGCCAGCGACGCCACCCGCAACCCGACGCGGCGTTCCAGGGTGGCGGCCACGCGGGGCAGGGCGGCGGTGCGGAGCACGGCGGCCGTCTCGCTCCGGCCTCGGCCGAGGATCCCGCCAGCGGAGAGCGCGGCCAGCTCGTCGAGCACGTCCCCGACCGACGGCTCGTGGCCGTGGGCCCGGAACTTGGTGACGAGCACCGACGACTGGGCGTAGGTCTCGGCCGCTTCGATGACGACCGACAGGGCGAGGGCCGCCGGCACGGCTGTCGTTCCGGCCAGCGCCGACTCGGCGAGCCCGCCCGCCACGGCCGCACCCACCACCACCGCCGGGCGGCGCAACGGTCGGCGCAGGGCCAGCCCCGGCACGAACGCGGCCAGGGCGGACGCGGCGTCGGGAACGATGTCTCGGGTGAACGACGACGACACCTCCCGCCGGACCCTGGCCGCGTCGGCCACGCCGCGCACCCGGTCGAAGCGGCGGTCGCCGCTCTCGGGCGCGTGGCGCAGCTCGTCGGCGTAGAGCTCGGCCGCCTCGTCGGCGATGGCCGCAGCGAGGGCCACGAACACCTCGGCCACGTCGTCGTCGAACCCGAAGCGGGCGGTGGCCCGGCGGGTGAGCGTGGCGGCCTGGACGGCAGCCGGCCCGAGCGGCCGGTCGCGCCGGCGCAGCCGGGTGGCGACCCGGGCCAGGAAGGCGCCGGCCCGTCGCTGCCCGGCGTCGCCCTGCTCGAGGGCGGTGGCCAGCTCGGCCCGCACGCTGCCGACGTCGCCGGCTCCGGAGCGCTCCACCATGGAAGGGAGGCTACGGGAGCGGGAAGGGAAGCCGGCGGTCGGGGTCACCGGGCGGCCCGGACTCGACGGCGAAAACTCCAACAAATACTTGTGTTTTCGCGTTGTAGGCCGAACTGGTGCGCGCTAGCATGGCGGCATGTCGCCGGCGGGTTTCGACGAGCTGGAGGAGGCCATCGACCACCTCGCGGTGCCCGCCCACGGCGACGCCATCGTGGAGGGTCGAGCGCTGCTCGACCGGCTGACGTCGAAGCTGGCGGAGGCCGAGGCCGCCTACGCCGCGTCGGGCGGCTGGGAGGTCGACGGGTTCGGCTCGATGGCGGCCTTCCTGCGGCACCGCACCGGCATGCGTGGCGTCCAGGCGCGGCAGGTGGCCCAGCGGGCGCGGCGCATGGCCGACTGGCCCGAGGTGCTGGCGGCGTGGCAGGCCGGGCGCCTGCGAGCCGCCCACGTCGACGCCACCGCCGCTGTCGTGCCCGAGCGCCACGTCGAGCGCTTCGCCGCCACGGTGGCGGAGAACATCGAGATCCTGGCGCCCCTCGGAGGCGACGACGCCCGCGCCGCGCTGCGGTCGTGGGTCGACCATGCCGACGCCCTCGCCGAGCGCGAAGCCGTCGAGGCCGGTGGGGAGGCGCAGGACCCGCCGGTGGAGCGCGACCTGCACCTGTCGCGCACGCTCGACGACGTGGTGGCCGTCGACGGGCAGCTCGACCGTGACTCGGGGGCCATCGTCCTCGACGCGGTGCGCGCCGCCCTCACCAAGGACCCCGCCGGGGTGCGACGCACGCCGGCCCAACGCCGGGCCGACGCGCTGGTCGACATCTGCCGCTTCTACCTCGCCCACCACGAGCAGCCACCCGGCTCGCGCCGGCCCGACCGGGTGAGCGTGGTGTGCGACCTCGTCGACCTCTACCGCGTCGCCCTGCGCGGCGCCGGCGTGCGCACCGCCGCCCAGCTCGACATCTTCCTGCGAGAGCTGCCCGAGCTCGGCGCGCTCGAGCGGGGCCTGTTCGTGGAGGCCTTCGACGGCGCCGGCAGCGCGGCGCGCACGCTCACCGGCAACCCGATCAGCGACGGGCTGCTCGCCTGCGTCAGCGACGGCGGGGTCCTCGAACGGCTCCTGACCGCCGACTCCCAGGTGATCGACATGGGCCGCTCCGTCCGCACCGCCACCGACGCCCAGCGGCGGGCGGCCATGGTCCGCGACGGCGGCTGCCGCCGCCCCGGTTGCGACTGCACCGACCTGGGGCGCCTGCACGTCCACCACGTGCGGCCCTGGGAGCTCGGTGGCCACACCGACGTCGACCAGATGGCCACGGTCTGCGATCACGACCACCTCGACGGCCACCGCCGGGGGCTGACCGACCGGCTCGAGCCGGACGGCACCTACACGGTGGTAGCGGCCGACGGCACCGAGCACTCGACCCGCCCGCGAGGCGTCGACCCGCCGCCCCGGCTGGCGCTGGCCACCACCGCCGAGCCGGCCCCGCCCCTCCCGTTCGACCCCGTGCCGGTCGAGCGCGGCCCCGACCCCGACGAGGACCCCGCCGAGATCGAGCGGCAGCACGCCGCCGTGCGGGAACGGGTCGCCCAGCTCAAGCGGGAGCTCGGCCGGGCGGCCTGACCGTCGGTCCGACCCGGCGACCGTGCCGCCGCTGGGCGAACCGAGGGCCCGATCGGAGGACCGTCGCTACGATCCGCGGCGTGCTGAGCTTCGAGCCGTTCACGGTGCACGTGCCCGACGAGGTCCTCGACGACCTACGCGACCGGCTGCGTCGCACCCGCTTCCCGAACGCGATCGACGGCATCGGCTGGGAGCAGGGGACCGACCTCGCCTACCTGCAGGAGCTCGTCGCCTACTGGACCGACGGGTTCGACTGGCGAGCGCAGGAGGCGCGCATCAACGCCTTCGACCAGCTCACCACCGAGGTCGACGGGCAGCGCATCCACCTCGTCCACGCCCGCTCGCCGGAGCCAGGGGCAACACCGCTGCTGCTGGTGCACGGCTGGCCCGGCTCGATCGTGGAGTTCCTCGACGTGCTCGGCCCGCTCACCGACCCGGCGGCCCACGGGGGCGATCCGGCCGACGCCTTCCACGTCGTGGCGCCGTCGTTGCCCGGCTACACGTTTTCCGGGCCCACGCAGGAACGGGGCTGGAACCCGAGACGCCTCGCCGCGGCGTTCGTCGACGTGATGGCGGCGCTGGGCTACGAGCGCTTCGGCGCCCAGGGCGGCGACTGGGGTTCGATCGTGTGCGCCAACGTCGCCGATCTGGCTCCCGAGCACGTCGTGGGGCTGCACCTGAACTTCGTGGTGGCCCGCCCGCCGGCGGGGGAGCAGCTCGAGCTCTCGGACGCCGACCGAGCGGGGCTCGAGCGCATGCAGGAGTTCCGCCGCACCGGTAGCGGCTACCAGGAGATCCAGGGCACGCGGCCCCAGAGCCTCGGCTACGGCCTGGAGGACTCGCCGGCCGGCCTGGCCGGCTGGATCGTCGAGAAGTTCCGGGCCTGGAGCGACTGCGACGGCGACGTCGAGCGCTCGTTCACCAAGGACCAGCTCCTCACCAACGTCACCGCCTACTGGGCCACGGCCACGGCCACCTCGTCGACGCGCCTCTACTGGGAGATGCGCCAGGCGGGCGCGTCGGCCCTGCCAGCCGGTCGCATCGAGGTGCCCACCGGCATCGCCAACTTCGCCGGCGAGATCACCCGCATGCCCCGCGCGTGGGTGGAGGCGAGCTACGACGTGCAGCGCTGGACCGACATCCCTCGGGGCGGCCACTTCGCCGCCATGGAGGTCCCCGACCTCTTCGTCGACGAGGTCCGCGCTTTCTTCCGTGCCCCGCGTCGCCTTCATTCTCGGTGATCGGTGAACGGAAACCTCCGGTTCACTGATCGCCGTACGGTGAGGTATCGGGGTTCTTAGCTATGGGGGTTGGCTAGTATCGTCTGGAAGGTTTCGGAAATAGAATCGAAGTACTGGACCTTGAAGTCCGGTCCGACCTCGGATGCAACTTCTTCAGCAAGCTGCCAGCCTCGCCGATTCCATGCTGAGCGCTGAGATTCAGTCCACTGTCCGACAACGGCTGGACTGTACGCCTGTCCCCATTCTATTAGTCGGCTCTTGAGGTCGGGAGACAGGTGCACGTCTGCCGCATCTTCGTCCGTCCACAGGGGGAATGCATAGTAATCAGCCATGACTCTTAGAACCCGCGGGCTCACCAGTCCCACCTCAAGGAAGGGCTAGCGAGCGCCCACCATGGCGCGTAATTCGGATTTCGACTCGGTGACTCCCAGTAGGCGGTCACCACGCCTTGGTTATGGCCTTTTCCGTACTCATTGGTGTCAACCGCGACTAGGTACGTTGCCGTCTCTCCCGTCAGTGAATCAGTGAAGCACTTGCGCACCGTGTAACCGCCCTGGTAGGGAGAATCAATCGAATCAGGGTTCTCCAGCGTCTGACGAAGTGCGCCATAGAACACCGCCGGATGTCTTCTGTCTATGTGTTTGTATCCGAAGTCTCGATTGCCGTAGCGGAGCTTTGATTCGAACTGGTATTGAGTCCCGTCAGTAGTGGTGAAGTCGGTCTTATATCTATGGATGATGTCCCACTTGTCAGTGCACCAGTACGAACCCATGTCAAGACCCAGACAGAAGAGCCCGGTCGGGTCAACTGAGTTCATGGGATTCTGAGAAGCGTAGCTGTAGGTCGATCCGGTCATCGTGACGAGCGGGTCTCGGCTGATGAATTGTGCGGTGGTGGGGTCGTAGTAGCGGGCTCTGAGGTATTGGTAGCCGGTGTCGGTGTCGGTGTATTGGCCGGCGTAGCCGAAGGGGGTGGCGGTGCCGGTGGTGAGGGCTGTGGTGCCGTAGGGGGTGTAGGCGCGTTCGCCGATGTTGCCGCCCGTCGCGTTGGTGAGCAGCCGGATCGATCCGAGCTGGTCGCGGTGCAGGTAGAGCACCGAGCCGTCGGGGTTGATCTGTTCGACGGGGATGCCGCCGGGTCCGTAGATGTAGCGGGTGGTGTCGCCGGTGGTGGTCTCGGTGAGCAGGAGCGGGATGAGTGGGTTGGTGGTGTCCCAGGTGTAGGTGGTGACGGTGCCGTCGGCTGCTGTTTTGGTGCGGCGCAGGCCGTCGTTGTCGTAGGTGTAGTGGGTGGTGGCCGCGGCGGGGGTGAAGTAGCCGTAGGCGTCGATGCGCAGGTCGGTGGCGGCCCAGGTGAAGACCTTGATGCGCCCGGTGGGGCCGACCTTGACGGTGGCGGTGCCGGCCACGGTCTTGCCTGTGCCGGGTTGGTAGAGGGTGACGTTGCCCGGGTAGGGGGTCCCGTCGTCGGCCCACACGCCGATCCATCCGGGGTTGGCGCTGGTGGCGGTGAGGTTGACCACCACCGAGTCGACGTTGGTGGTGGGGATGGCGCCTTGCCCGGTGATCTGCACGGTGATGGTCTGCCCGGCGCCGAGCGGGCTACAGGGGTGGGTGGTGTCGGGGCATTGCCCGATCGGGGTGGCGCCGGTCTCGCCGCGCATGACGGTGGCTTGGGTGGTGAGGGGGTGGTAGCCGCCGGTGGCGGAGGGGTCGCCGGTGAAGTAGCCGTAGACGTCGAGGCGGACGTCGACGGCGCCGCCCCAGGCCCACACCCCGAGGCGGCCATCCGCGCCGACGGGGACGATGAGCAGGTTGGAGCCGAGCTGCCCGGTGCGGTAGGGGATGGTCTGGGAGGGCCAGTTGTCCGACGGGCCCACCAGCAGGTTCCCGTCCCCGCCCGGGTTCACGATCCCGACGTTGATCGCCACCGCGGTCACCTGGGTGTCGGTGGGGACGCCGCCGTGGCCGCGCACCTCGATGGTCTTGACGTCGGGGCTGGTGCCGGTGCCGGCGAAGCGCCCGCAATCAGGGGAGCACACCCCGAACTGCGAGCCCGGGCTGCTGGAGGTGCCGGCGACATAGGCGGGGTTGACCGGCTCGAAGGCGTTGTCCCAGTGGCCGTCGTTGGTGCGGAAGTAGCCGGCCACCCACACCTGCACGTTGGCGTCGGTGGCGTAGAGCTTCACCCGCCCGTCGGCGGGGAGGCGCACGATGGCGGTGTTCGACACCCGTTCGGTGCCGGTGTAGTTGACGTTGGTGGTCCACGGGAAGGCCACGTCGTTGGGCCACACCGACACCACCCCCGCGCACGACGACGCGCAGGTGCCGGTGGCCACGATGTTGACCATCACCGCCTCCACCTGCCCCGCCGCGGGCAACCCGGCGACCCCGGCGACCTGCACCTCACGGACCTGGCCGTTGGTGGCGTTGAGCGCCACACACTGCGAGGCGCTGGTCGGGCACGCCCCGACGGTCGGCGAGGCGCGGGTGTCGAGGACCTTCACCGCCGCGGACAGCGCGGTGAACTGATCCCCGGTCATGTCCTCCACCGCCACCGACGTCAAGCGGTTGGCCTGGTCGTAGGCGAGGCTGGCCGTGGCCGCCCCGTCGGGTTCGGTACTGGTGCGGTTCCCTCTCGTGTCGAACCCGTAGCGGGTGGCCCCGGCCGGCGCGGAGGCGCAGGTGCCCGACCCGGAGGTGGCTGACCAGCAGATCCGGTTGGCGGTGTCGAACGCCTGCACCTGCCCGGGCTGGGTGGTCAGGTTGCGGGCTTCGTCATAGCCGAGGTTGGGAGTCGTCGAGTTGACGCGGTCGAGCTGCCCGAGCGGGTTGTACCCGTAGGTCGAGCTCGCCGCGGTGAGGGTGGTGACGGTCTCGGAGGTGACGCGTCCGGCGCCGTCACGGCCCCAGGTGAGCGTGCCCAGCCTGGTGGCGCCCTGGTCGAAGGTGACCGCGGTGGGCCGCCCGGCGGTGTCGAGGGTGTAGGTGTCGACGTTCACCGACCCCGGGAACGTGACGGTGCGCAGGTTGGAGTCGGCGTCGTAGCCGAACCCGGTGGTGCGCCCGCCGCCGGCGGTGCCGTCGTTCACGCCGACCCAGCGGCCCGCGGCGTCGTAGGTGCGGGTCACCGGCGCCGGGTAGCCCGGGTAGGTGATCGACGTGGTCCGCCCCGCCAGGTCATAGCCGTACCCCGTCGTGTCGCCGTTCACCGTCGACGCCGTCATGCGCCCCAGAGTGTCCCACACCCGAGCGGTGGTGCCCGTGGCACTGGTGCGGGAGGTCACCCGCCCGTCGGGGTCGTAGCTGGTGGCGGTGACGTCGGGGGTCTGCGGGTCGCTGTAGTCGATGCTCACCAGCTGACCGGCGGCGTCGTAGCCGAAGCTGGTGCAGCCCACCTTCGGCGTCGCCGCGCAGTTCCCGCCCGGGTCCTGCGCCGCCACCATCCGCCCCAGCGTGTCGTAGCTGTAGCTGCGGGTGCCGGATGGGTCGATCTCGGCGGTGAGGCGGCCGAGGTGGTCGTAGTCGCAGTGGGTGACGTTCCCGGCCGGGTCCTGGGTCTCTTGCAACGTGCCGTCGGGCCACCACCGCTGCACCGACACCGACGGCGACGCCGTGTCCGACGCCTGACGGGTCTCCACCAGCCGCCCCGCCCCGTCATGGACGTAGCTGGTGGTGTGCCCATCGGCGCCGGTCTCGCTCACCAGGCGATGCTCGGCGTCATAGCCACGGTGCACCACATCGGTGCCGGGCGCGTGGATCGTCCACGGCGCCCCGTAGCCGTCGAGATCATCGAACACGGTCGTGAAATCGGCGGCGGTGGCGCCGCTCACGTTGCCGCGCGGTGACACCACCGAAGCGAGCCGCCCGACGTTGTCGTAGCCGTAGCTGGTGGTGTTGCCGACGGCGTCGGTGCTCGTCGCCACCTGCCCGTCGGCGGCGTAGGTGATCCTCGTTGAGTTCGCCGGGTCGGCGTCTTGTTGGGTCGGGGACTTCACCATCGTCACATCCCCGGGATGGTCCGGGTCCCCGTAGGTCCAGGTGGTCGACGCCCGATGGTCCGCCGCCACGTCCCCGCACGACAACGTGCCACCAGTGGGCACGATGCCCAACGGGGTGCACTGCGAGGTCACGTTGCCCGCCGCGTCGTAGCTGAACGTCGTGACCACCCCCGCCGGGTCCGTGACGGTCAACGGCTGCCCGAAGCTGTTGTAGGTCGCCCTCGTCGTGCGACCCAGCGCGTCGCTGCTCGCCGTCACGTTCCCGGCCGCGTCATAGGTGTAGGCGGCGACGGTGACCGCGCCGGTGCCTTCGCCGACCGTCACCGACGACACCGCCCCGGTGGCCAGGTCGTAGCCCAACGTGCGTGTCACCGCCTCGGGCGTGCCGTACCCGTCGACCACCTTGGTGCGACGCCCGTCGCTGTAGTAGTCGACCCGCACGTTGCCCTTCGGGTCGATCACCCGCGTCGCCCCCGCGATCGACGTGTAGTCGAACTGGCGCACCAACGCCGGCGACACCCGATGGTCGCTCTGGACGGTCACCCGCCCCGACCCGTCGTAGGTGTTCACCACGTCCTGGTCGGTGACGTTGGCTGCCGTCTGGTCGGGATGACGGATCGACGTCAACCGATGCGCACCGTCGTAGCCGAACCGCCAATGCGCCCCACCGCCATCGGTGGCGTCGGTCAAGTTCCCGTTGCTGTCATAGCCGTAGGTCACCGTGCGCCCCGCCGCATCCGCGATCGACGAGATCCGGGTGCCCGCCGCGTCCCACGCCACACTCAAGCTGATGCCGGACTCGGGATCCCCCGCAGTGCCCGACGCACGATCGAGGACCTTGATGAGCAACCCGGACCCGTCGTACTCGAACCTCGTGACGTACCCCTGCCGGGTCGTGACCGACGACAGGCGTCCGGCGCTGCTGTAGGTGTAAGCCGTGCCGTCCACCAGCCTGAACACGTAGTCGGTACCCGACCCGGTCAGAGTGGCGTTGACCCACGGGCCCGCCGTGTAGGCATCGTTCCCACCGCTGATCGTCCTGGAGAACACCACCGGCACCCCGCTCGGCTGTACCACGGAGACATCGCCCGGCAGGTAGGTGTCGAACGCGAGGTGGGTCGACCAGTTGTTGGACCAGCCGTAGCCCACCGGCGAGTCGACCGACGCGCTCAGGGAGTTGTAGGACCGGCGGACGCTCAGCTGCCCGCCCCGAGTGGGCACCGCGAGATCGACCATGTCCTCGTGGGAGTTCCCGAACGCAGTTCCGACCGGGTTGCCCGACGTCGCCATCCCTGCGTTCACGTGGGGCGAGGCCTCCGAGCACGAGCAGCTCAGCTCCAGGTCGCTCGGACCGTCCGGCGGCAACACCACCTCGCGGATCTGGAAGTTCCCTCGGTCCGCGATCCACATCCGGTGACCGTCCGCGGAGATGGCGAGCCCCGCTGTCGCTCCGAGCTTCCCCGGCAGCGCACCGTCCTGCCACCCGTTCACGCTGCCGGCGATGGTGACTGGGTCACCGTCGCCGTATCCGCTCCGGCGAACCAGCAGGTTGCTGCCCCGACAACCGTTGTCGAGCCCGTAGCCGGGCGTGTCCTGTGAGCACAGGAAGTAGGCAGCGGTGCTGGACGGCCCGAACGCCAACCGTGGCTGGGCCGTGAAGTAGTCGCCGCGGATCAGCGTGAACGAACCAGGTCCGTCGAAGCGGTACAGCTGCGGGGGATAGCCGTACGTGTTGTGCCCGGCCCCGTTCCAGATCAGGTAGAGGTTGCCGTCGGGTGCGAACTCCATGTCCGGAACGCCGTCGCGGGTGAAGTATCCAGCAGTGCCGAGGTTGTCCCCGCTGTCCGCAGTCGCCGGGAGTGACGCCAACGCCAACCGACGAAGCCCTGGCTCCCAAGACCCCCAGCTGCCACCCGTCTGACTCGAGTAGTAGACGTACGTCTCCGACGGATCGAGAGCGAACGCATCCCCGACATCGGCGGTGCCTCCGTAGTAGCCGCCAGCGATGTTCGACACCACGGTGGTAGGCGTCCCCCCACCTGCCGGGTAACGGACGATCCCCTTTCCCGCCGACGGAAGCGACACCGCAACCCAGACCCGCCCCTGGCTGTCGACCTCGATGTGCGTCGGGCTGTTCCCGAGTGGCCCACCGGACGCGAACGTCGTCACCGCACCCGAGCTGGTATCGACCCGACGGATGGCATTCGGCCGCCCGTCGTTGCCGGTCTCCAGCACCTAGAGGTAAAGGCCCTGCGGGTCAATGGTCAGATCCACCATCGAGTCGAACGCTGCCGACAGGCCCGTTCCGTCGATCCGTCCGGCTGAGCCGGTACCAGCGAACGTCGAGATGCCCGGTGCCGGATCGGCGGCAGCCGCCGGCGGCGTGGACCCGCCACCACGACGCACCGTCGCAGTTACCACGCCCTGTGTCAACAAGCACACGCAACGTGAGAGTCTCAGGCGGGGTAGGCGGAAGGGCTTGTGGTCCAGGAGATCGGTGGCATACCCACCCTCCGCCGTGGGCGGGGCGCGCGTAGCGGATCTGCTGGAGCCCGGCGAACCGCCCGCGGTCGGGGGTAGGCGGGGCTACGCGTTCTCGGCGACGGCCTCGTCGATGCCCTGGGCCAGGGTGTTCCAGGCCAGGGTGGCGCACTTGATGCGCACAGGAAACTTCACCACGCCGCGCAGCGCCTCGAGGTCGCCGAGCTTCACGTCGGGCACGCCGTCGGTCTCGCCGGTGGCGGCGTCGGTGCCGGCGCCCTCGCCACCCTCGAGCGACGACTCGTGGATCGACATCATCGCCTTGAACGCCCGGGTGAGGTCGCGCACCTCGTCGACGCTCTTGCCCTTCACCGCCGCCGACATCATCGACGCCGAGCTCTGGCTGATCGAGCACCCCTGGCCGGCGATGCGGATGTCGTCGACCTTGCCGTCGCCGTCGAGCACCAGGTACACGACGATCTCGTCGCCGCACAGCGGGTTGAACCCCTCGACCCGGTGGGCCGGGGGGACCTCGAGCTCGCCCCGGTTCCGGGGGTTGCGGTAGTGGTCGAGGATGATCTCTCGGTAGAGGTCTTCGAGGCCGGGCATCGTGCGCTCTCTGGTGAGGGGAGGGGCGGTGGTCAGGCTAGGGGACTCACAGGGCGAAGAAGTCGCCGGCGGACTCCAGCGCGTCGGCAAGGGCGTCGATGTCGGTGGTGTCGTTGTAGACGTACACCGACGCCCGGGCGGTGGCCCCCACGCCGAGCAGCTTCATCAGCGGCTTGGCGCAGTGGTGGCCGGCCCGCACGCACACCGCGTGCTGGTCGAGCACCTGGGAGATGTCGTGGGGGTGCAGGTCTTTGAAGGCGAAGCTGAGCACGCCGCCGCGCTCGTCGGGGTTCTGCGGCCCGTGGATGCGCAGGTCGTCGCCGAAGCGCTCGCCGAGGGTGGTGAGGGCGTAGTCGGTGAGGGCCCGCTCGTGGGCGCGCACCTTGTCCATGCCGAGCGACTCGAGGTAGTCGACGGCGGCGCCGAAGCCGATGGACTCGGCGATCGGCGGGGTGCCGGCCTCGAACTTCCACGGCAGGTCGTTGGTGGTGAACCCGTCGAGGCGCACGTCGCGGATCATCTCCCCGCCGCCGAGGAACGGGGGCATGGTGTCGAGCAGCTCCTCACGGCCCCACAGCACGCCGATGCCGGTGGGCCCGCACATCTTGTGGGCCGAGAAGGCCAGGAAGTCGGCGCCCATGGCCTGCACGTCGGTGGTGGAGTGCGGCACCGACTGGCACCCGTCGACGACGCTGACGGCGCCGGCGGCCCGGGCCGCGTCGGTGAGGGTGCGCACCGGCGTGAACGTGCCGAGCACGTTCGACATGGCGGTGACGCCGAGCGCCTTGGCGCCGTCGAGCAGCCGGTCGAGGTCGGTGAGGTCCAGCCGGCCCTCGGCGTCGAGCGGGATCCAGCGGATCTCCAGGCCCTTCTCGCGCTGGAGGATCTGCCAGGGGACGATGTTGGCGTGGTGCTCCATGTGGGAGAGCACCACCACGTCGCCCTCGGCCAGGTTGGCGCGGCCCCACGCCTGCACGACGAGGTTCAGGCCCTCCGTGGCGTTCTTGGTGAACACCACCTCCGCCGACGAGCGGGCGTTGATGAACCGCTGCACCTTGGCCCGGGCCGCCTCCATGGCGTTGGTGGCCTCTTCGGCGATGGCGTAGACACCCCGGTGGACGTTGGAGTTGATCGTCTCGTAGTAGCGGTCCATCGCCTCGAGCACGACGCCCGGCTTCTGCGACGTGGCGGCCGAGTCGAGGTAGACGATGGGCTTGCCGTGCACCGTGCGGGCCAGCAGCGGGAAGTCCGCCCTGACGATGGCGGCGTCGAGCGGGTCGGTGGTGGTCAGCGCCATGCGTCGTAGCCCTCGGCTTCCAGTCGCTTGGCCAGCTCCGGGCCGCCGGACTCGACGACGCGGCCGTCGACGAGGACGTGCACGACGTCGGGCTCGAGCTCCTCGAGCAGGCGCTGGTAGTGGGTGATGGCCAGGATGCCGAGGTCGGGCCGGGACGACTGGACCTCGCGCACCCCCTTGGCGACGACGCGCAGGGCGTCGATGTCGAGGCCCGAGTCGGTCTCGTCGAGGATGGCGACCTCCGGCTCGAGGATCGCCATCTGCAGGATCTCGTTGCGCTTCTTCTCGCCGCCGGAGAAGCCCTCGTTGAGGTAGCGGTCGGCGAAGGACGGGTCCATGTCGAGCCGGCCCATCCACTCCATGATCGCCAGGCGCAGCTCCAGCATCGACAGGTCCAAGCCCTTGCGGGCGCTGAGGGCCTGGCGCAGGAAGTTCAGCACCGAGACGCCCTGGATCTCCTGGGGGTACTGGAAGGCCAGGAACATGCCGGCCTTCGCCCGCACGTCGGTGGGCCAGTCGGTGATGTCGTCGCCCTTGAACAGGATGCGCCCGGCGGTGACCTGGTACTCGGGGCTGCCCAGCAGGGTGGAGGCGAGCGTGGACTTACCCGAGCCGTTGGGCCCCATGAGCGCGTGCACCTCGCCGGCGCCGATCACCAGGTCGACGCCGCGCAGGATCTCGACCGGGTTCTCGTCGGCCGTGGCGACGTGGAGGCCCTCGATGGCGAAGAGGGGGGTTGCCATGCGGCCAGTCTAGGCGGCGCCCCGGATTCGCACTATCCGCGTAGGAGAAATCCCCCGCCAACCCGAGGCGGAGCAGGCCGCCGGCTCGCTCACCATCCCCGGTCGACCCACTCCTGCAGGTGCGGGCGCTCGTGGCCGATGGTGGTCCACAGCCCGTGGCCCGGTAGCACGATGGTGTCGGCCGGGCGCGTGAACAGGCGCCGGTCGATCGACTCGATGATGGTGGGGAAGTCGCCGCCCTCGAACGAGGTGTTGCCCGGCCCGCCGGGGAAGAGGGTGTCGCCGCTGAAGAGCAGGGGGGTGCCCTCGAGCTGGAAGCACATCGACCCGGGCGTGTGGCCGGGGGTGGCGATGGTCGACAGGCGCAGGTTCCCGACCTGGATCACCGAGTCGTCGGTGAGGATGTCGTCATAGGCGGGGAGCATGCCCGCGTCGGCCGCAGTGACGCCCACGTCGTAGCCGGCGTCGCGCACGGCGGGCACGGCCTGGATGTGGTCCCAGTGGCCGTGGGTCTCGATCACCCGCCGCACGCCGAGGCGTTCGCACAGCTCGAGCAAGCGCTCGTGCTCGTTGGCAGCGTCGATGAGCACGGCGTCGCCGGTGTCGGTGCAGCGGACGATGAACACGTTGTTGTCCATCGGCCCCACCACCACGGCGTGGACCTCGTAGCCGGTGTCGGCGAGCAGCAGCGTCATGGGCCCATGATCGCCGCTCGGGCCGCCGCTCGCACCGATGCGAATCCGGCACCCGCGGGAAACGTGACCGAGTGCCAGTTCCGGCGCTACGGTCGCCGGCCGTGACGCCGCCGCTGCGTCGCCCGCCGGCTGTGCCACCAGGCCCAGTGGGAGGCGGTCATCCGCGCAGCACCGTCCCCGGTCCCGCCGACCGAGACCACGACATGACCGCCACCGACCGCCCCACCGACGCGCACGCCATCGCGGACGAGGTCCACCGCCGCCGGTGGTGGACCCTCGCCGTGCTGTGCCTCAGCCTGCTCATCGTCTTCGTGGGCAACTCCAGCCTGAACGTCGCCATCCCCACGCTGTCCCGCGAGCTCGGCGCCACCGAGTCCCAGCTGCAGTGGATGATCGCCGCCTACTCGCTCGTCTTCGCCGGGCTACTGTTCACCACCGGCGCGCTGGGCGACCGCTTCGGCCGCAAGGGTGCCCTGCAGGCCGGCCTGGCGCTGTTCCTCCTGGCCTGCGTGGGTGCCTCGCAGGCCGATGCCATGTGGCAGCTCATCGCCGCCCGCGCCGTCATGGGCCTCGGTGCCGCGCTGATCATGCCCTCGACGCTGTCGATCCTGGTCAACGTCTTCCCGCCCGAGGAGCGCACCAAGGCCATCGCCATCTGGGCCAGCGTCACCGGCGCAGCGGGTGCGATCGGGCCGGTGGCCAGCGGCCTGCTGATCGACCACTTCTGGTACGGCGCGGTGTTCCTGATCAACGTGCCGTTCGTGCTCACCGCGCTGGTGGCGGGGGTCTTCCTCGTGCCGAAGTCGCGCGACCCCGAGCACGGGGTGCTCGACCCGCCGGGCGCGGTGCTCTCCATCATCGGTGTCGGCTCGCTGGTGTACGCCCTCATCGAGGCCCCGGACCGCGGGTGGGGGAGCCCGATCACCCTCCTCGCCCTCGGGGTCGCGGCCGTCGCGCTGTCGCTGTTCGTGTGGTGGGAGCTGCGCGTCGACGAGCCGATGCTCGACATCCGCTTCTTCCGCAATCCGGCCTTCGCCACCGGCACCAGCGGGATGATGCTCGTGTTCATGGCGATGTACGGCGTCGGGTTCCTCATGACCCAGTACCTGCAGACCGTGCTCGGCTACACGGCCCTCGGCACGTCGCTGCGCCTGCTGCCGATGGCGCCGATCATGCTCGTGGTGGCCCCGCTCACGCCCCGTTTGAGCGAGCGCTTCGGGGCCAACCGCACCGTCGGGGCCGGCATGCTGCTCATCGGCACGGGCCTGCTGATGATGCGGGGCACCCAGGTCGACTCCTCCGCGTTGTACGTCGTGGTCTGCCTCGTCCCCATGTCGACGGGCATGGCGCTGTCGATGTCGCCGATGACCGCCGCCATCATGTCCGCCGTGCCACCCCGCCGGGCCGGCGCCGGCTCGGCCATGAACGACGCCACCCGCGAGCTCGGCGCCGCGCTCGGCATCGCGGTCATGGGCAGCATCGCCGCGTCGCAGTACTCCTCGGCGGTGGAGGGCCTGACGGGCGACCTGCCGGCCGCCAGCGCCGAGGCCGCCCGCTCGTCGATCGCCGGCGCGGTGCGGGTGGCCGGGGAGATCGGCGGTGCGGCCGGCGACGCGCTGCGAGCTGGGGCCAACCAGGCGTTCGTCGACGGGGTGCACGTCTCGGTGACCATCGGTGCCGTGCTGGCCGTCGGGGCCGGCCTCCTGGTGTGGCGGTCGCTGCCTCGGCGCCTCGCTCACGAGGGCGCCATGCACGGCACGGCCGGGGCGCTGGAGGAGGCCGCCGAGCTCGGCATCGCCGGGGTGCCCCCGGTGTTCCCCGACGAGGCCTTCGTGGGCGACGACGCGCTCCGGGGCGACGGGGAGCTGCCTCGCGCCTGACCGCCGCCCGGCAGTTGCTGGCCGGGCAGCTTCGGCTCACTACGCTCCGTGCTCGGGAGCAACGGGTGGTGCGGCGCGGCCGCGCCCGAGGAGAGGCGTCGGATGTCGGAGTCGGGGCTGTCGGCCGCGGAGGTCGGCAAGGAGATCGCGGACCACCTCGAGAAGCACGGGCAGGCGGCCGACGCCCGCGGCCGGCGCCTCACGATCGTGGAGGCCGTGCTGCTGGCCACCGTCGCCCTGCTCGCCGCCTGGTCCGGCTTCGCCGCCGCCAAGTGGAGCACCGAGTCGCGCCTCGAGCTGTCGCAGAGCACCAAGCACCGCACGCTCTCCACCGAGGCGGAGCTGCAGGCGATGGCGGCCCAGAACTTCGACGCGTCGACGTTCAACGCGTGGTTCACGGCCTGGGTGGCGGGCGACCAGGCCGCCCAGGACCTCGCCGTGCGGCGGTTCTCCGACGAGTTCAAGGTGGCGTTCGACGCCTGGATCGCCACCGACCCGGCGAACAACCCCGACGCGCCCAAGGGCCCTCGGTTCATGCCGCAGTACCAGCAGCCCGACCACCAGGTCTCGGTCGAGGAGTCCCACCGCGCCGACGAGGCCTACGAGAAGGGTGCCCGGGCCGGGGAGACCGCCGACGACTACGTGCGCATCACTGTCCTGCTCGCCTCGGTGCTGTTCCTCGTGGGCATCAGCGGCCACTTCCGGGTCCACGGCGCCCGGGTCGGGCTGATCAGCGTCAGCGGCGCCATCCTCTTCTACGCCGTCATCCTGTTGATCGCCGCGCCCAAGCCCTGACCGTGGTGGCGTCGGTCAGTCCTCGGGGGCCGGCACCGGCTCGAGGTCGAGGGCCACGGCGGCGAGGACCTGGCGAGGATCGAGCGTGAGGTAGCGCACCGGGCGGGGGAGGCGGGCCGCGGCGGCGAGGTGGATGGCGTCGACCACCCGCAGCCCGAAGTCGGCCCCGATCTCGGCCGCCGCCGAGAGGCAGCGCTCGTCGAGGGGAACGACGTGGAAGGTGTCCCAGTCGGCGTGGAAGCGCCGGGTGAGCTGCTCGGCCTGATGGCGGGTCGTGGCCAGCCGCGCCAGCAGGATCGTCGCCTCGCAGCGCACGAGGTCCGACGCGCACCACACCGCCTCGGCGTCCATGAGCGCGGTGACCTCGGCGCTCTCGGGCTCCTCCACGTAGCGCTTCACCAGGGCGCTGGTGTCGACCGCGAGCATCAGCGCACCTTGCGCAGCTCGACGTCGGAGCGCACGTCGACCGGCAGCCGTTCCCGGGCGATGGACGGTCGGCCCAGCCGGGCGCGGGGCGGCCGCAGCGCGCCGAACGCCACCAGCTCGTCGAGCGAGGGCGCGGCGCCGCCGCCGATCGGCCCGAGGACCGCGGCCGGGCGTCCCGCCACGGTGACGACGATCGACTCGCCGGACCCGGCGCGGCGCACGAAGCCGGCCAGGCCGGACCGCAGCTCCCGGATGCCGATGCCCATGGGGCCGAGCATACTCCGGCGTGTGTCCACGTGTGTACACAGCGGCGGTTGCGGCACGGTCAGGCGCCGCCTACGTTCCTGCGCCATGAACTTCGCCTTCTCCGAGGAGCAAGAAGAGCTCCGCAACATCGTCCGCCAGTTCCTCGAGGCCAAGTCGCCCGAGTCCGCCGTGCGCGAGCAGATGGCGACCGAACAGGGCTTCGACCCCGACGTGTGGTCGCAGATGGCCGAGCAGCTGGGGCTGCAGAGCCTGATCGTGCCCGAGGAGTTCGGCGGCCAGGGCTTCGGCTACGTCGAGCTCATCGTGGTGCTCGAGGAGATGGGCCGGGCGCTGCTGTGCGCTCCCTACTTCTCCACCGTGGTGCTCGCCACCAACACGTTGCTGCACGCCGGCGACGACGCCGCCAAGAGCGCGCACCTCCCCGGCATCGCCTCGGGCGAGACCATCGCCACCCTCGCCCTCACCGAGCCCAACGGCAAGTGGGACGAGAGCGGCATCGAGGCCACCGCGACCAACGACGGCGGCACCTGGAAGATCAGCGGCACCAAGTCCTACGTGATCGACGGGCACACCGCGAACCTCGTCATCGTGGCGGCCAAGACCCCGGCCGGCACCAGCCTGTTCACCGTGGCCGGCGACGCCGCCGGGCTCACCCGCACCCCGCTGGCCACCATGGACCAGACCCGCAAGCAGGCCAAGCTCGACTTCGACGGCGTGGAGGCCACCCTGCTCGGCGCCGACGGCGCCGGCTGGGACGTGCTCTCCCGGGTGCTCGACCTCGCCGCCGTCGGCCTGGCCGCCGAGCAGGTGGGCGGCGCCCAGTTCGTGCTCGAGATGTCGGTGCAGTACGCCAAGGACCGCGTGCAGTTCGGCCGGCCCATCGGCTCGTTCCAGGCCATCAAGCACAAGTGCGCCGACATGCTGCTCGAGGTCGAGTCGGCCAAGTCGGCCGCCTACTACGCCGGCTGGTGCGCCTCGGAGCTCAACGACGAGCTGCCCTCGGTGGCGTCGCTGGCCAAGGCCTACTGCTCCGACGCCTACTTCCACGCCGCGGCCGAGAACATCCAGATCCACGGCGGCATCGGCTTCACCTGGGAGCACCCGGCCCACCTGTACTTCAAGCGGGCCAAGTCGTCGGAGCTGCTCTTCGGCGATCCCACCTACCACCGCGAGCTGCTCGCGCAGCGCATCGGCATCTAGCCGTCCGCCGAGCAGGTTCCCGACGGGGCGGCCGTGATCTTCTTCGTCATCGTCACGGCCGTCCTCGTCGTCGCCGTCGCCCTGGTGGCGGTGGGGCAGGTCACCGGCCGCCTCGCCGCCCAGGCGCCGCCATCGGTGTACGCGGTCGACGAAGCGGTCGAGTTCGTCGCCGACCGCCTGCCCGACGAGGTCACCGCCCAGCTCAGCTTCGACGACGTGCGAGAGCTGCTGCAGTGGCACATCGAGTACCTGGCCGATCGCGGCGTCGCCGTGGGGCGAGGCGACGACCGGCTGGTGGCCGGGCCCCTCGTGGCCGCCGAGGACGACGCCCTCGCCTACGTGCTCGGTCGGGCCCACGAGGCCGGCATGGACGTCGACGACGTGTGGGTCGTCCAGGTCCTCGACGCCAACGAGGCCTACCTGCGCGCCATCGGCGCCATCGGCGAGGAGATCGCCCCGGTCGACGACGAGCGCGGCCCGGACCCCGCACCCTGACGTTCACGCGGCCGTCACGAAAACCTCCGCGCGGACCGGCCGCGGTCCTGGCACACTGGCCGGACCCAGGAAAGGAGGTGGTCCAACAGATGAACGATGGTTGTTGTGGGACCTGGGAGGTGGCTGGCCGCTAGACGCGGCGAGCTGGGCCCGGCTGGCGAATCCCAACCAGCCACCGCCGAGACCGTACGGCCGGATCTGGTCCCGTCCGGAACCGCCCTGGTGCCCCATGCGCGCCACGGTGGGAACGTCGACTCGGTTTCCAACACAGACGCTGATGGTGGAGGGGAGGCTCTTCGGGGCCTCCCCTTCCCGCGCCGGTGCGGCCCGCCCCTACGATGGCGGCCATGCAACGCCCGACGAAGTTCGAGCACCACCGGTGGGTCGGCGACAAGCGCAGGCAGGTCGTCTACGACGTCGACAACATCGACGACCCCTCGATCATCGAGGAGCTCATGGAGGCCGAGACGTTCCTCGGGTTCGGTCCCGACGAGCTGCGCGAGGCCCGCAACCGCGGCTACAAGCCCTACAAGGGCAACGGCAGCGGGGTCGAGACCGGGGAGTAGGCCTCCCCGGCGTGGAGAAGCTCTTCACCTCCTCCGACGGCGTCGAGATCGCGGGCCACCTGGCCCGGCCGCGCATCGCGCCCGGCACCTACGTGCCCGGCCTGGTGATCTCCCACGGCTTCCCGCACCTCAAGCAGGGTGGGCGCCTCTCGGCCATGTCGTTCCCGGAGCTGGCCGAGCGCATCGCCACCGAGATGGGGTGGATGGTGCTCGTCTACACGTTCCGCGGGTGCGGCGATTCGGGCGGGGACTTCTCGCTGCTGGGCTGGCGCGACGACCTGCTCGCCGCGGCCGAGCACCTCAGGAGCGCCGACGGCGTGCGGGGCGTGTGGTGCGCCGGGTTCGGCACCGGCGGCTCGCTGTCGGTGTGCGCCGCCGGCATCGACACCGAGATCCGGGGCGTGGCCACCATGGGGGCGCCGGCCGACTTCGACGACTGGGCCAACCACCCTCGCCGCCTGCTGCAGCACGCCCGTGACACCGGCATCATCCGGTCGGCGAGCTACCCGCCGGCCTTCGACCCGTGGGCCCGGCAGATCCGCGAGGTGCGGGCGGTGGCGGCCATCGGCAAGCTGCGCCCTCGGCCCCTGCTGGTGATGCACGGCTCCGACGACGAGGTGGTGCCGGTGTTCGACGCCCGGGTGCTCGCCGACGAGCACGGCGAGGCCGACCTGCGCATCATCGAGGGCGGCGGCCACCAGCTGCGCCACGACCCGCGGGCCATCGCCGTGCTGCTCGGCTGGCTCGACCGCCAGCGGGCCCTCACCGCCGCCGAGCGCACCGGCTGAGCGCCAGCCACGAGGGTCAGGCCCTCACCGTCCCTCAGGACGGCCGGTGCGGTCTGCGTCGACAGGCCGACCTGTCACCTCGGGATGTGGTGCCCGCGGTTCCAGTTCTCAGCGACAGCGATGCCGGGCACGACGACGCGCCGGGATGCACCACCGAGCAGGCGGCGTTGCCGACCGCGCCCTGTCGCTGAGAACTGGAACCACCACGGTGCACGGGCTGCCGACGGCTGGCGGGCGCCATCGGGCCTCACGCCGGTGACGAGGCCTTCCCCGGTGACGAGGCCTTCGCCGGGGCGTCGGCCTTGGAGCGCTTGGCCGCCTTCTGCGCCTTCTTGAACTCGCGCACCTTCACCAGGGCCTCGGCCGAGCCGACGTCGGCCACCGAGCGGGGCACCTCGTCGGAGAACGGCGCGGCGGCCGCTTCCCAACCGTCGGGCTTCTTGCCGAAGCGCTTGGCCAGGATGGCGACGAAGATCTTGGCCTTCTCCTCGCCGTAGCCCGGCAGCTCGCGCACCCGGCGGTAGAGCTCCTCGCCGGAGCGCACGCCCTTCCAGATCCTGCCGGCGTCGCCGCCGTAGCGGTCGACCACGAACTGGCACAGCTCGTGGGTGCGGCGGGCCATCACCGCGGGGTAGCGGTGCAGCGCGGGCTTGGCGCAGAACACCTCGACGAGCGCGTCCTCGCCCATGGCGGCGATGGCCCCCGCGTCGAGCTCGCCACCCAGCCGCTCCTTCAGGCTGTGGGGGCCCTTGAACGCCCACTCCATCGGCACCTGCTGGTCGAGCAGCATGCCGATCAGCAGCGCCAGCGGCTCGCGGGCCAACAGCGCGTCGGCCTCCGGGTTGCCGGTGATCGGGATGGACGCCTTCGGCATGGGCGCCAACGGTACCTAGCGGGTGCGGGGGTCGGCGACGTCGGCGTCGATCTCGTGGGCCTTGATGGCGTCGTGCACCACCGAGCCGTCGACCGCGCCCTCGGCGGCGAGGGCGGACAGCACCGCAACCTCCACGTGGGCGGCGTCGGTCTCGAAGAACCGGCGCAGCGCCTCGCGGGTGTCGGACCGGCCGAAGCCGTCGGTGCCGAGGGGCACGAAGCGCTTGGGCACGAACCGGGCGACCTGGTCGGGGACCACCTTCATGAAGTCGGTGACGGCCACGACCGGGCCGGGGGCGCCCGCCAGCTTCTCGGTGACCAGCGGCGTGCGGGGCGGCTCGAGCGGGTGGAGCCGGTTCCAGCGCTCGACGGAGAGGGCGTCCTCCCGCAGGGCCTTGTAGGAGGTGGCGCTCCACAGCTCGACGCCGATGCCTCGTTCCGCCAGCGCGGCCTGGGCCTGGCGGGCCGCGCCCTGGGCGGTGCCGGAGAACACGATGGTGGCCTTGGGCTCGGTGCCGTCGGGGGCAGGGGCCCAGCGGTAGAGGCCGCTCACGATGTCGTCGGTGGTGACGCCCTCGGGCCGGGGCGGCATCTCGTAGTTCTCGTTGTAGGCGGTGAGGTAGTAGAAGCCGCCGTCGCCGTGGCGCGACGATCCGCCCGGGCCGCCGTACATCTCGTGCAGGCCGTGCTCGACGATGGCGGCCAGCTCGTAGGCGAAGGCGGGGTCGTACGCCCTCACCGTCGGCACCGTCGAGGCGAGCACGAGGCTGTGGCCGTCCTGGTGCTGGAGGCCCTCGCCGAGCAGCGTGGTGCGCCCGGCGGTGGCCCCGATGAGGAAGCCCTTGGCCTGGGCGTCGGCGGCGGCCCAGATCAGGTCGCCCACCCGCTGGAAGCCGAACATCGAGTAGAAGATGAAGAACGGCACCATGGGCACGCCGCGGGTCGCGTAGCTCGTGCCGGCGGCGGTGAAGCTCGCCATCGAGCCGGCCTCGGTGATGCCCTCCTCGAGGATCTGCCCGTCCTTGCCCTCGGTGTAGGACAGCAGCAGCGAGGCGTCGACGGGCTCGTAGAGCTGGCCCTGCGACGCGTAGATCTTCAGCTCCCGGAACAAGGCGTCCATGCCGAAGGTGCGCGCCTCGTCGGGGATGATGGGCACGACGCGGGGGCCGAACTCCGGCGCCCGGGCGAGGCCCCGCAGCATGCGGGTGAAGGCCATGGTGGTCGACACCGCCTGGCCGCCCGAGCCCTGGGTGAGCTCTTCGAACACCTTCGGCTCGGGCAGGGTCAGGGGCCGGCGCACGGCCGTGCTGCGCACGGGGACGGGCCCGTCGAGCGCCCGCCGCCGGTCCATGAGGTAGCGGTGCTCGGCCGAGTCGATCGGCGGCCGGTAGTAGGGCGGGTCGTCGCCCTCGAAGACGGAGTCGGGGATCTCGCCGTCGAGGTGCAGCCGGGCCCTCAGGTCCTTGAGCTGCTCGACCGTGAGCTTCTTGATCTGGTGGGTGGCGTTGCGGCCCTCGACCGCGGAGCCGAGGGCCCAGCCCTTCACCGTCTTGGCGAGGATGACCGTCGGCGTGCCCCGGTTCTCGGTGGCGGCCTTGTAGGCGGCGTAGATCTTGCGGTAGTCGTGGCCGCCGCGGGGGAGCTTGCGCAGCTCGTCGTCGCTCAGGTGCTCGACCAGCTTGCGCAGGCGGGGGTCGGGGCCGAAGAAGTGCTCGCGGATGTAGGCGCCGGACTCCACGGCGTAGCGCTGCCACTCGCCGTCGAGGGTGGTGTTCATCTTGGCCAGCAGCACGCCGTCGACGTCGCGGGCGAGCAGGTCGTCCCAGCCCTCGCCCCAGATCACCTTGATGACGTTCCAGCCGGCGCCGCGGAAGACCCCCTCGAGCTCCTGGATGATCTTGCCGTTGCCACGCACCGGGCCGTCGAGGCGCTGGAGGTTGCAGTTCACGACCCAGACCAGGTTGTCGAGCTGCTCGCGGCCGGCGAGCGAGATGGAGCCGAGGGTCTCGGGCTCGTCGGTCTCGCCGTCGCCGAGGAAGCACCACACCTTGCTCTCGGAGGTGTCGTCGATGCGGCGGTTGTGCAGGTAGCGGCAGAAGCGGGCCTGGTAGATCGAGTTGATCGGGCCGAGGCCCATCGACACGGTGGGGAACTCCCAGAAGTCGGGCATGAGCCACGGGTGCGGGTAGCTCGACAGGCCGTGCCCCCCGATCTCGCGGCGGAAGTTGTCGAGGTGCTCCTCGTCGAGGCGGCGCTCAAGGTAGGCGCGGGCGTAGATGCCCGGGGCGGCGTGGCCCTGGAAGTACACGTGGTCGCCGGCGAGGCCGTCCTCCTTCCCCCGGAAGAAGTGGTTGAAGCCGACCTCGAGCAGCATGGCCGACGAGGCGAACGACGACAGGTGGCCGCCGATGCCGTCGGCGTGCTTGTTGGCGTAGACGACCATCACCGCGGCGTTCCAGCGCAGCAGCCGGCGGATGCGCTTCTCGAGGTGCTCGTCGCCCGGGAACCAGGGCTCTTCCTCGCGCGGGATGGTGTTGATGTACGGCGTCTGCACCTCGGCGGGGGTGCCGACCTGCAGCTCCCGGGCGCGCTCGGTGAGCCGCGAGACGAGGTAGCGGGCGCGCATCTTGCCCTCGGCGTCGACGACGGCGTCGAGCGAATCGAGCCATTCGGCCGTCTCCTGGGGATCGCTGTCCGGGAGCTGGCTGACGAACTGGTCGATGTTCGACATGTGTGCGCCTCTCGTCGTCGTGTCGTCCCGCACAGTGTGCCGGGGCGCCGCTGGTTACCGGTGGGTATCGGCGTGAACGCTCGGTGATCGGGCCGGGGCCGTGCCGCACCCGGGTCGCACGCGTGCCGCACGCGCGCGCCGACCGGTCCCGGATCGGACCTGTGACACGCTGAGGACGTGACGACGATCGCCTACACCGACGGCGCCTGCAGCGGGAACCCGGGTCCCGGCGGCTGGGCGTGGGCGGTGCCCGGCGGGGCGTTCGCGTCGGGCGCCGAGGGCCACACCACCAACCAGCGCATGGAGATCACCGCCGCGTTCCAGGCGGTGAAGGCCAACCCCGGCCCCCTGGAGGTGGTCAGCGACTCCACCTACGTCGTGAACTGCTTCCGCGATCGCTGGCACGAGGGCTGGCGGCGCAAGGGCTGGGTCAACTCGCAGCGCAAGCCGGTGGCGAACCGCGACCTGTGGGAGCCGTTCGTCCAGCTGGTGCTGGATCGGGGCGACGTCACCTTCCGCTGGGTGAAGGGCCACGCCGGCGACCCCATGAACGACGTGGTCGACCGCCTGGCCGTGGAGGCTGCCAAGACGCAGCGGGGGCGCTCGGGCGACGAGCCGCCGACCGAGCTCGGGCCCGAGGACGACTTCGGCACCGAGGCGGGCACCATGTCGGTCGAGACCGTGGCCGCCCTGCGGGCGCAGACGGTGGCGACGTCCACCGCCGCCGGCCGGCCCTACGCCGGGCACGCCGTGCTGGTGGTCGGCCACCGCCCGCCCGTCGTCGATCCCGACGGCGACCCGGAGGCCACCGGCGAGCTCATCGACTCGCTGATCGGCGCGCTCACCGAGGCCGAGGAGCAGCACCCCGACCTGGTCGTCGTCACCGGCCTGCGGCAGGGCACCGAGCAGCTGGCGGCCGAGGCGGCGGTGGGGTCGGGTCTGCCGTACGTGGTGGTGCTCCCGTGGCCCGACCCGGCGGCAGGGTGGGCCGAGCCGGCACGCGAGCGCTTCCTCGAGCTGGCCGAGGAGTCCGACCAGGTCGTGCTCCTGCAGGAGCAGGTCCCCGACTCCCGGCAGGGGCAGGTGGCGGCCATGGCCCGGCGCGACGACTGGCTGGCGCGCAACGTCGATGCGGCCGTCGTCGTGTGGGACGGCACCGACGAGCCGGTCGGTCGCTTCCATCGCAGCCTGGTCGACCACCTCGGCCCCACCGCCGTGACCGTGGTGCCGCCCCGATGACCGCGGCCGCGCCCTCGTCCATCCCTCGCTCTCGCCCTCGCTCGTCCACCTCCCTCTCGTTCTGGTGGAGGTTCTCCCCCCGGATCGGGGGGAGAACCTCCACCAGAAGGGGGATGGGGCCGGTCTGGGGGGCGGTGTGAGCCGGAGGGTCGGGAGCGACACGGGCGGCACGTTCACCGACCTGGTGGCCGACGACGGGACCGTGACCAAGGTGCCGTCGACGCCGCACGACCCGGGCGAGGCGGTGCGGGCCGGGCTGGCCGAGCTGCTCGGCGACGGCGTGGCGCCTGACGTGCTGGCCCACGGCACGACGGTGGCCACGAACGCTCTGCTCGAGCGGCGGGGTGCGCGGGTCGCCCTCGTGACGAACGCCGGCTTCGCCGACGTGATCGAGATCGCCCGCCAGGACAGGCCCTCCCTGCACGACCCGTCGGTGGTGCGGCCGGAGCCGCTGGTGCCGCGCGAGCTGCGCCTCGAGGTGGCGGGCCGGCTCGGCGCCGACGGACGCGAGCTCGAGCCGCTCGGCCCGGTGCCCGAGGTGCCCGCCGGTGTGGAGGCGGTTGCCGTGTGCTTGCTCCACTCCGACCTGCAGCCGGCCCATGAGATGCTCGTGGGGATGGAGCTCGAGGCGAACGGCCTCGACGTGAGCTGCTCCTGCGACGTGTCGCCGGAGATGCGGGAGTACGAGCGCACGGTCACCACGGTGGTGAACGCCTACCTGCGCCCGACGTGCCGCTCGTACCTGCGCCGGCTCTCCGACGCCGCTCGATCGGTGCTGGTCATGACCTCGGCGGGCGGGCTGGTGCCCGCCGGCGAGGCGGCCGAGCGGCCGGCGGCGCTGCTGCTGTCGGGCCCGGCGGGTGGCGTGCTGGCCGGCGCCCAGGCGGCGGCCGCCAACGGCTTCCCCGACGCCGTCACCTTCGACATGGGCGGCACCTCCACCGACGTCTGCCTCGTCCTCGGCGGCCAGCCCGCGCCGGCAGCGGAGCGGCAGGTCGCCGGGCTGCCGGTGCGCCTGCCGGCGCTCGACGTGCACACCATCGGGGCCGGCGGCGGCTCCATCGCCCGCCTCGACGACGGCGGCGCCCTGCTCGTCGGCCCCCGCAGCGCCGGCGCGGAGCCGGGGCCGGCCTGCTACGGCCGCGGCGGCACCGAGCCGACGGTGACCGACGCCGACCTGGTGGCCGGGCGCATCCCCGCCGGGGCCGCCTTCCCGGGGTTGGGGGCGCTCGACGTGGAGCTGGCGGGGGCCGCGCTCGACCGAGCCGGCATCACGGCCGAGGCCGTGATCGCCGTGGTCGACGCGGCCATGGAGGAGGCGATCCGCGTCGTGACGATCGAGCGCGGCGTCGACCCCCGTGGCCTCGCCCTCGTCGCCTTCGGCGGGGCGGGACCGCTGCACGCCTGCGCGCTCGCCGAGGCCCTCGGCATGGCGGCGGTGGTCGTGCCGGCGCGGGCCGGCGTGCTCAGCGCGGTCGGCATCCTCGGCGCACCGCAGCAGGTCGACCTCGTCCGCTCCGTGCCCGATCCTCTCGACCACCCGCTCGCCCGCCGGATGAGCGACGAGCTCTGGAACGAGGCCCGGGAGCGGTTGCTGCGCCAGGTCGGGTACGAGCCGACGTCCGGACCGACGGTCGAGCACCTCGACCTCGGCGTCGAGGGCACGGTGTCCCGCATCTCGGGGCCGGAGCTGCCGCACGTCGTCGTCCACCTCGACGCCACGTTCGACTGCCGCTACGCCGGCCAGAGCCACGAGCTGAACGTCCGCCACCCCGGGCGGTTCCACCGCGAGCACCGGTTGCGCAACGGCTACGCCCGGCCCGACCACCCGGTCGAGGTCGTGGCGGTGCGGGCCCGGGCATGGGTCGACTCGCCGGTGCGGCCGGACGACCTGCCGGCCCCGGAGCGGCGCGGCGCCGTCGGCCCCGCCGTCCTCGCCGAGCCCGACTGCACCATCTGGGTGCCCGACGGCTGGACCGCCGAGCCCGGCGCCGTCGGCGCCCTCGTGCTCAGGAGGGCCGCCCGGTGACGCTGGATCCGGCGGGGCTGCAGGTGCTCATCGCCCGCCTGACGGGCATCGCCACCGAGATGGGCGCGGTGCTCGCCCGCAGCGCGTTCAGCCCCAACATCAAGGAGCGCCACGACCACTCCGCCGCCCTGTTCACGCCCGACGGCGAGCTGCTGGTGCAGGCCGAGCACATCCCGGTGCACCTGGGCTCGATGCCGGCGTCGATGGCGGCGGTGCTCGAGCGGTTCGGGCCCGGCAGCGACGGTTGGGCCCGGCTGACGGCACCCGGCGGCCCGGGCCAGGTCGTGCTCAACGACCCGTTCGCGGGCGGCACCCACCTCAACGACGTCACGGTGGTGGCGCCGTGCGTGGCGCCCGATGGTGGTCTCGTCGGCTGGGTCGTCAACCGGGCCCACCACGCCGACGTCGGCGGTGCGGCGCCCGGCTCCATGCCCGCCGACGCAGTGGAGGTGTTCGCCGAGGGCCTCCGCCTACCGCCCGTGCTCCTCACCGACGAGGTGCGGACGCTGCTGTGCGCCAACTCACGCACGCCGGAGGAACGCCTCGGCGACCTCGACGCCCAGCTCGGGGCCAACCGCCGGGGCGCCGAGCGGCTGGCGGAGCTCGCCGACGCGCCGCTCGACGAGGTCCTCGAGCACGGCGAGCGGCGCATGCGGGCCGCCCTGGGCGCCCTGCCCAACGGGACGTGGCGCTTCGCCGACGTGGTCGACTCGTTCGGCCCCCGGCCCGAGCAGCAGAGCGAGACCCACGTGCGCGTCGAGGTGCGCGTCGAGGGCGACCAGATCACGTTCGACCTCACCGGCTGCGACCGGCAGCGCAGCGGCAACGTCAACGCCGTGCGGGCGGTCACGGTCAGCGCCGCGGTCTACGCCCTGCGCTGCGCCCTCGATCCCGAGCTGCCGGCCAACGGCGGCGCGCTGCGGCCGGTCACCGTGCTCACCACGCCCGGCACCATCGTCGACGCCCTGCCACCCGCCGCCGTCGGGGCCGGCAACGTGGAGGTGAGCCAGCGGGTGGCCGACCTCTGTCTCGGCGCCCTCGCCCAGGCCGTGCCCGGCCACCTCGGCGCCGCCTCCCAGGGGACGATGAACAACCTGCTCATCGGCGGCACCGACCGCGCCGGCCGGGCGTGGGTGTACTACGAGACCGTCGCCGGCGGGCAGGGCGGGCGGGTCCAGGGGCCGGGCATGAGCGGCGTGCACACCGCCATGACGAACACCAAGAACACGCCGATCGAGGCGCTGGAGCGGGCGTTCCCGCTACGGGTGCGGCGCCAGCGGCTCCGGCGGGGGAGCGGTGGCGTCGGCCTCGGGCCGGGTGGTGAGGGGATCGAGCGGGACCTCCAGGTGCTGACGGACGCGACCTGCACGCTGATCACCGAGCGCCGGACCTCGCAGCCGTGGGGGCTCGAAGGTGGCGGGCCGGCGGCGGTGGGGGAGAACTGGCGGCTGCCTGGCGGCGACGAGAGCCGTGCCGAGCGCCTGCCCGACAAGTGCACGATCGAGCTGAAGGCCGGCGACGTCCTCCGCATGCTGACGCCGGGCGGTGGGGGATGGGGTCGAGCAGTGGACGGCGATGCGTGAGCCCGCTCAGCGACCGATGACGTTGGCGCGGAGCTCATAGGCCCGGCGCATCAACGTCGTCCCGTGCGGGTGAAGCCCCGCGAGCCGGCGCTGGGCTCCGACCGTGACCGACACCCGGGACTGGCGCCGTCAGCTCGGGGCGTCCTGCTCGTCGGCGGTGGTGGCGGCCGTGCCGGCGATCTCGCCGCCGCGGAACACCGTGACCGGGCCATCCTCGCTCACCACGATCACCGTGGCGCCGGGGTCGTCGTAGCTGTAGCGGCGGGCCGACGTGTGCCGCATCCCCCGGAACCCGTCGACGCCGACCTCGGCCTCGAAGCTCGGCACCAGGCGCACGCCGAGCTCGATCAGCGTGCCGTCGGCGTCGAACAGCACGGCGCCGTCGGTCTGGGCGATGGCGTGGCGCAGCGGGGCGAGCGACAGGGGCCGGGTGATGGTGAGCGCCGGCGGGGCGGGCAGCCGGCGCTCGATGCCCGTCGCCATGCCCAGGTCCGGCTCGTGCACGAGCAGGGCACCGATGCCGCGGGCACCGAGGTCGTGCACGGCGAACTCCAGCAACCGCCGCAGCACCGGCCGGTCGGTGTCGCAGTCGTCGCAGAGCTCGTCGATCCAGCGGTCGACCGTCGGCTCGTGGCGCCAGCCGAGCCCCTCCCAGCGGAACACACCGAAGTCGCCGACCACCCGCACCTTCCCGGTGGGGTGGCGGTGCACGACCACCGCCCGCATCGCCGAGGCGAGCACGACCAGGTCGCGCTCGGAGCCGGCCTGGCGGTCGAGGGCCAGCCACTCGTCGTCGCCGTCGGGTCGGCGCAGCAGCCAGCTGGCGACGCCGTCGGCGTAGCGCCGGGCGGTGCCGTCGCCCCGGTGGCCGACGAGCCAGCGCTTGATGCCCAGCCCGGTCTGGCGCTCCCACGTCTCGGGGTCCGAGGTCGGCTCGATGATGGAGCCGTAGCTGGGCACGTACCGCTCATGGACCCGAGGGTGGATGGCGTAGGCGATCTCGTCGGCCGCGGTGGCATGCCACGTGCGGGTGCCGTCGAGGCGAAGCCCGACCTCGTCGAGCTCCTCGATGAGCCGGCGCAGCTGCGAGGGGGTGGGGGGTCGCCAGTCGGCCATGGCCGGCCAGGCTACGGAGCGCGGCGAGGAAGCGGCATCCATCGTGGTGTCCCGGCGCCTGCGCGGACCGGTCGCCTCAGCGGGCCTCGACGGCGAGCGCCTCGACGGTGCCCGTGCCGGCGAGGGCGTCGGCCGGGCGCGGCTCGGCCTCGGGCACCGTCGCCTCGGCCCGGCCCACGTGGGGGATGAGCAGGCTCAGCACCGCACCGGCGAACACCACCGAGGCGGCGAAGACCAGCGCCCAGCGCACCCCGCTGGCGAGCGACTGCGAGAACAGGTCGTGCAGCGTGGCGGCGGCCTCGGGTGCGGTGCCCGGGGGGACCCTCCAGCTGGCGCCGAGCTGCTCGATGCCGCCGATGGCGGCGTTCGACGTGGTGGGGTCGAGCCCGGCGCCCCGGATGGCGTCGACCGCGTGGCCGGTGGTGACGACGGTGACCAACGTGCCGATCACGGTGGCGCCGAGGGCGGCGCCGAGCTGGCGGGCGGTGCTGTTGGCGCCGCTCGCCACGCCGCTGCTCTCGGCCGGGACCTCCCACAGCACGACGGAGGTGAGCTGGGACACGGCGAAGCCGAGCCCGATCCCGAACGGGACCATGCCGGGCAGCACCTGCCAGAAGGTGACGCCCTGGTGGACGCTGGCGGTGAGCACCACGATGCCGAACGCCTCCACGAACAGCCCGATGCGCACGAGGTTGGTGGTGCCGAGGCGGCTGTTGAGCCGCCCGCCGAGCTGGGCGCCTACGATGACGGCCAGGCCGAGCGGCAGCATCCACAGCCCGTTCTCCTCGGCGCTGAGGCCCGCCGCCCCCTGCAGGAACAGCGGGATGGCGAACAGCACGCCGAGCTGGCCCATCGACAGGATCAGGGCGGTGATCACCCCGTACCGGAAGGTGCGGAAGCGGAACTGGCTCAGGTCGAACAGCGGGTGGCGGCCCTGCTGCTGCTTGCGCCACTCCACGGCCACGAACGCCGCGAGCAGCAGGAGGCCCACGACGAAGGCGGCGGTGATGATCGACACGGGCATGGACGTCGGCCACAGGTCCCGCCCGGCGACCGAGAAGGCCTCCTCGGGGCGCAGCCAGCCGTAGGTGGGGCCCTGGCTCAGGGCGAACACCACCAGGAACATGCCGCTGGTGATGAGGGCGGCGCCCAGCACGTCGATGGGGGTCCGGCGGCGGACGCCGTCGTCGCGGGCCATGAACAGCAGCGCCGCGACGGCCGCCACGGGGGCCACGATGACGTTGATGCGGAACGACCAGCGCCACGAGTAGTTGGTGGTGAGGTAGCCGCCCAGCACCGGCCCGAAGGCCACGGCGGCACCGGCGGCGGCGCCCCACGCGGCGAAGGCGGTGGCCCGCTCGCGGCCGTGGAAGGTGGTGGAGAGGATGGCCAGCGTGGAGGGGATCATGAGGGCGGCGCCGACCCCCTCGATCACCGCCTCGCCGAGGATGAGGGTGCCGACGTTGGGTGACACCGACGCGACGAGGGACCCCAGCCCGAAGAGGGACACGCCGATGGCGAAGAGGCGGCGGTGGCCGAAGATGTCGCCGAGCCGTCCGCCGACGATGAGCAGGCTGGCGATGGTGAGCGAGTAGCCGGCGATGACCCACTCGAGGCTCGGAACGGTGGTCCGCAGGTCGACGAGCATGGTGGGGACCGCCACGTTCAGCACCGACGTGTCGATCGAGACGAGCACCACCGTGGCCAACAGCACGGTCAGCGTGATCCACCGGCGAGGGTCGGGCTGGGTTCGGGCGTGGTGCTCCTGGTGCATCAGATCTCCGCATCGGGCGGCGTGCTGCGGCCGGCGATAAAGTGGAAGCAGCGTTCCGCTTCAACCCAGGATACGGAACCAGGATTCCGGATGGCAACACGATCTTCGACACCGCTCACCGAGCGCCCCCAGCGCGCCGACGCCCAGCGCAACCGCCGCAGGGTGCTCGAGGCCGCCGAGCAGCTCTTCGCCGAGGCCGGCAACGGCGCCACGATCGAGGGCATCGCCAAGCGGGCCGGCGTGGGTGTGGGCACCGTCTGCCGGCACTTCCCGACCAAGCAGGCCCTGCTCGACGAGGTCCTCACCGACAGCTTCCGCGAGATCGTCGCCGACGCCGACGAGGCGCTCGCCTCGGCCGACCCCGCCACCGCCTTCGAGCAGTTCGTCCACCGGCTGGCCGCCCAGCAGGCCCGCCGCCGGCTCCTCGCCGAGCAGATGGCCACCGACCTCGAGCTGCCGCCCGCCGCCGTGGAGCTCAAGAAGGCCATGCGGGCGCGCATCACCGAGCTGCTCGAGCGGGCGCAGGCGGCCGGCGCCGTCCGCTCCGACATCAGCCCCGCCGACACGGCCATGCTCTTCGCCGGCGTCGCCCAGATCACCGCGGTCTCCGGCGCCGACGCCACCCTGCGCGAGCGCTACGTGGCCGTCATGCTCGACGGCCTGCGTCCGGCCGCGGCCACGCCGCTGCCCGGCAAGCCGCTGCAGTACCGCGACGTCGACCGGCTGCTGGCCCGCCGCTCCCGCTCCGCGTCCCGCTGACGGGCGCCCGGGCCCCTCGTCCGCGCCACCCTCGGGTGAACGGCGTAGGTGGCGCCGGCGATTCCGCCTCGTCGAGGCGCGGCTCCTAGGCTCCGCCGCATGGAGATCAACGGAACCTCTGCGATCGTCACCGGCGGCGCCTCCGGCATCGGCGAGGCCTCGGCCCGCCAGCTCGCCGCCAAGGGCGCCAAGGTCGTCATCGCCGACCTCAACGACGAGAAGGGCAACGCCCTCGCCGACGAGCTCGGCGGCGCCTTCTGCCACGTCGACGTCACCAACCCCGACGAGGTCATCGCCGCCGTGGAGACGGCCAAGGAGATGGGCCCGCTGCGCGCCGCGGTGAACTCCGCGGGCATCGGCGCCGCCAGCCGCACCATCGGCAAGGACGGCAGCTACGACTCGGCCTTCAACCTCGACTACTGGAAGAAGGTCATCGACATCAACCTGACCGGCACGTTCAACGTGATCCGGTTGGCCGCCACCGCCATGAGCCAGACCGAGCCGCTGGCCGACGGCGAGCGGGGGGCCATCGTGAACATGGCCTCCGTGGCCGCGTTCGACGGCCAGATCGGCCAGGCCGCCTACTCCGCCTCCAAGGGCGGCGTCGTGGGCCTCACCCTGCCGGTCGCCCGCGACCTCGCGGTGGTGGGCGTCCGGGTGAACACCATCGCCCCCGGGCTCATCGACACCCCGATCTACGGCTCCGGCGAGGGCTCGGAGGCGTTCAAGGCGAACCTCTCCAAGGACGTGCTGTTCCCGAAGCGCCTGGGCTACCCCGACGAGCTGGCCAGCATGGTCGTGGAGCTCATCACCAACTCCTACATGAACGCCCAGACCATCCGGGTCGACGGCGGCGCCCGCCTCGGCCCGAAGTGACCTGAGCACCCAGGGGGGATCCACCCGGCCCGGCTCGTGGTGCACCGCACCGCGAGCCGGGCCGGGGCGCGCCCGGGCCGGTACGGTGCGGCCATGGCGGGGAGGTCGCTGCGCACGGGGCTGTCGTGGAACGAGGTCCTGGCGGTGTTCTGGACGCTGGCCGTCGCCTGGCTGCTCGCCACCACCGTGTTCGTGGGTGCCCTCGTGGCCGACGCCTGGTCGAGCGACGAGCCGTCGGCGTGCTCGCTCAGCTCGGGCAACTCCACCGAGGGCACGGCGCACTGGTCGTGGGGTGAGCTGGGCACGGTGTGCCGGTGGGACCTGCCCGTCGAGGGCCCGCTCGAGCGGGGGCCGGGCGTCGCCCGCTGGGGTGTGGCTGCCGGGCTCGCCGGCTGGGGGCTCACCGTGCTCTTCCTCGGCTCGCTGCTGTTCGACCTCACCGACCGGGCCCGGGCCCGGACGGCCCGCCGAGACGCCGAGGCGTGGGTCCGCCGACGCTGAGCACCGCCGCGCTCAGGCGGGCACCCGGTAGCCGTCGCGGGTGAGCAGCCGCACGGGGTCGGCGCCGTCCCACGTGGCGCAGGTGCGGGAGATCTGCCCGAGCTGGTCGAGGAACCCCGGGGTCAGCTCGACGATCTCGGTGGTGAAGCCGAAGTCGTGCACGGTGTCGAGGTAGGCCACCCGCATCGGGCCGCCGCTCTCCGCCGCCAGCTCGTAGCCCTGCCCCACCAGGTGCTCGACGCGGGCGTCGTACTCCGAGGTCACCGTCGCCAGCTGGTGGAAGGGCCCGTGGCCGTCACGCGACCAGTCCCGGTAGATGCTCGGCCGGTCGCAGTGCTGCTGGATGAGCTCGATCTGCACCGGCCCGGCCTGGGCCACGCCGACCTGGATCGACACCGGCGCCGGCTCGCCGCGCACGACCATCTGCTGCTCGACCACCGGCAGCACGTGGAACGGCCCCACGCCGTGGGCGTCGACCCAGCGCCGGGCGGCGGCCACCACGTCGTCGACCACGAAGCCGAGCTGGAAGAAGCGGTAGTCGCCCTCCGGCCACGCCTGGCCGTAGAGGGGGTGGTCGAGCCCGCTCATCGGGCCGGGAGAGGCCGCACGAGGACCTCCTGGGTGACGCTGGCGACGAGGCGGCCGGCGTCGTCGTGGACCGCGCCTCGGGCGAGGCCGCGGTCGCCGACGACGGTGACCGCCTCCTGGGTGTGCAGGTGCCACCGGTCGAAGCGCACCGGCCGGTGGAACCACACGACGTGGTCGAGGCTCAGCCCGTTGGCCTCACCAGGGCCGAGGGTGGGGTGAGCCCGGAACACCATGTCCATCAAGAAGAAGTCGCTGGCGTAGGCGAGCAGGGCGGCGTGCAGGAGGGGGTCGTCGCCGACCGGTCGCGGGGCGCGCATCCAGTGCGAGCGGGTGGCGGTCGTGCCGCTCCCGCCGAGGAACGACGGCGGCTCGGCCATGCGCAGCTCGATCGGGGGCGGGTGGTCCACCCACGGCCGCCCGCGCTCGCCGGTGATCCAGTCCTGCAGGCGCGGTGTGCCCTCGGGCGGCGCGACCTCCGGCATGGGAGGCGCCAGGTCGGCCCCGCCGCCGTTGTCGTGGAACGACACCAGCGCCAGCAGCAGCGGCTCACCGTCCTGGACCAGCGTCACCTGGCGGGTCGCCATCGACCGGCCGTCGCGCACCCGGGCGACCTTGACCTCGACCGGCCGCTCCGGCCTGCCGGCCTTCACGAACGTGGCGTGCAGCGAGGCCACCGACCGGCCCTCGACCGTGGCCCCGGCGCCCACCACGGCCTGGGCGAGCAGCTGTCCGCCGTAGATGCGGTCGAACAGCCGGGCCCGCGCCGGCGGGGCGACGAAGCTCCCGGCCCCGGCCGCGCCGAGCGCCAGCACCCGCAGCAGGTCGTCGAAGGCGCACCCGATGGCCGCCTCGAGGTCCCCGTTCCCCGTCACCTGCACATGGCTAGCATGCGGCCGCTCTGATCACCGGGCCAGGGGAGCGGGGGCCGATGCTGCGCGGCGAGAAGATCCTCATCACCGGCCCGGCCGGTCGCATCGCCTTCGGCCTGGCCCGCTCGCTCGTCGGCGACAACGAGGTGTGGGGGATCGCCCGCTTCTCCGACGCGGCTGCCCGGGAGGAGGTCGAGGCGCTCGGGGTCGTGACCCGAACGGTCGACCTCGCCGAGGGCGACCTCGGCGACCTGCCGAGCGACTTCACCTACCTGCTGCACCTGGCGGCGGACTTCAGCGCAGACGACTACGAGCGGGCTCTGCGGGTGAACGCCGAGGGCACCGGGTTCCTGCTCGAGCACTGCCGGGGCGCCAAGGCGGCGCTCGTCATGTCGACGTTGAGCGTCTACAAGCCCCACGACGACCCGTGGCACGCCTTCACCGAGGACGACCCGGTGGGCGACCAGCTCCTGCCCATGCAGGCGCCGTACTCGGTCTCGAAGATCGCCGAGGAGGCGGTGGCCCGCTACTGCTGCCGGTCGTTCGGGCTGCCGGTGACGATCGCCCGGATGGGTGCCGCCTACGGCGAGCGGGGTGGCCTGCCGCTGTGGCACCTCGAGGCCCTCCTGGCCGGCGAGCCCGTGCGCCTGCGGTGGGACCCGCTGCCCTACAGCCCGATCCACGACGACGACATCGCCGCCCAGCTCGAGCCGTTGCTCGACGCCGCCACCGTGCCGGCGACGATCGTGAACTGGTGCGGCGACCAGCCGGTGAGCGCCCAGGAGTGGACGGCGCACCTCGCCGAGCTGGTCGGGGTCGAGGCGACGGTGGAGGTCGTGCCGGTGCCCGGTGCGTCCCGCGGCTCGGTCGGCGACCACACCAGGCGGGCGGCGATCACCGGGCCCTGCCGGGTCGACTGGCGCGACGGCTTCCGGCGCATGGCGGCCCACTTCCACCCCGACCGGGTGCAGGCGGGCTGAGCGATGGCCCGCTACCCCTCGGCCCAGCAGCTCCTCGACGACGCGGTGGCCGAGGCCGGCCACACGGACTTCGGCCCCGGCGACTTCCGCGAGGGGCTCGACGTGCTGCTCGACAGCCTCGAGCGCGACGGCGACATCGCCCCGGCCGCCGACGCCGCCGTCGTCGGCGACCTCCGCCGGCGCCTCGTCAACCGCCTCGAGGTCGAGGCCTGGTACGAGGAGCACCCCGAGGTCGACGACGTCGTGGTCCGCGGGCCGATCGACATCAACGGGCTGCCCCGCACCGGCACCACCGCGCTGGCCGACATGCTCTCGCTCGACCCGCAGTTCCGGTGCCTCACGGGCTGGGAGCAGGTGCGCCCGGTGCCGCCGCCGATCCGGGGCAGGGAGCTCGACGACCCCCGGCGGCAGGCCTTCGTGGACGTGCAGGCGGCGCGCCCCGAGGAGCAGAAGGCCATGCACATCGTGGAGATCGACGCCACCATGGAGGACACCGAGGTGCTCGGCATGGCCTTCCACGGGCAGCAGATGACCCTCCCCGTGCCGGGCTACCGCACGTGGTGGCGGGGCGCCGACCTCACCGACACCTACCGCTACCACCGCCGGGTGGTGAAGCTGCTCGGCTCGCGGTGCCCGCCCGAGCTGTGGCTGTTCAAGGCGCCCCACCACAAGTTCCACCTCGAGGCGCTCGCCGCCGCCTACCCCGAAGTCCGCTTCGTGATGACCCACCGCGACCCCGGGAAGGTCGTGCCGTCCTACGCCAGCATCGTGTCGTCGATCCTGCCGCCGGCCGACGGCCGGCGCGACGTGCAGGCGCTGGGCCGGGAGATCTGCGACCACCTCCGCATCGGCATGGAGCACGCCATCGAGCAGCGGGCCCGCATCGGCGACGACCGGTTCCTCGACGTGCACCACCGCGACCTCGTCGCCGACCCGCAGGGAACGATCCGGCGCATCTACGCCTGGCTCGACCTGGAGCTCACGCCCGAGGTGGCCGGCACCATCTTCGCCTGGCAGGAGCGCAACCGCGTCGGCGCCCAGGGCGTGCACCGCTACACCGCCGAGCAGTTCGGGCTCACCACCGAGCAGATCCGCTCCGACTACGGCTTCTACATCCGCCACTTCGACGTCGCCGTGGAGGGCTGACCGATGACCGCACTCCCCACCTGGCAGGAGCAGCTGCGCGCCCTCGACCCCGTCGTCGACGACCTGCTGGCGATCTGGCGGCCCGACGGGGCCACCGACGCCGAGGTCCAGGACATGAACCGCCTGGCGCTGTCGATCCTGGCTTGCGGCTACCTGTGCCACGTGTACACCGACGCCGACCGGCCGGTGCTCATGCCGTTGTGGAACTACGCCTGCAACCAGGGCGGCCCCAACCCCGACTACGTCTACCTGCAGGCCGAGGTCGACGAGGACGGCGTCTACGAGATCACCGGGTTCCGCGGCACCTCCCGGTTCGTCGAGGTCACCCAGCAGCAGCGCCGCGTCCTGGGCATGGACCTGTTCGACCGGCCCCGCCCCACCGGGGGGAGAGGGCCCACCACCCACGAGCTCGACGACCTGACCATCGGCGACGACGGCTCGTTCCGCGTGGTGCTCAGCGCCGAGCGCCCCGAGGGCCACACGGGGGACTGGTGGCCGATGGACCCGGGCGTGCAGTCGCTGCTCGTGCGCAAGTGCGCGTGCGACTGGATCGGCGAGGTCGACGCCCGCATCGCCATCAACCGCCTCGACCGCCGGGGCGACGACATGGCCCCCGCCGAGGTCGCCCGGCGCTTCTCGGAGATGCCGCAGTGGATCGAGGGGATGATCCACTTCGACATGCACCTCGTGCGCTACTACCTCGAGCACCACGGCATCAACGTGCTCACCCGGTCGCAGTGGATCCAGCAGGGCGGTGGCCTGGCCACCAAGCAGGCCTACTACGACGGCATCCACCAGATCGGCGACGACGAGGCGCTGATCGTGGAGTTCCCGGTGCCGGACCCGTGCCGCTACTGGCAGATCCTGGTGGCCGACGACCGCTTCTCCACCGTCGACTGGGTCAACCGGCAGTCCAGCCTCAACGACGTGCAGGCCCACGTCGACGACGACGGCTGGTTCCGGGGCGTGGTCTCCCGGCGCGACCCGGGCGTGCACAACTGGCTCGACAAGGCCGACGTGCCCTGGGGCATCCTCCAGGCCCGCTTCTACCGGGCCGACGAGTACCCCGAGGCGACCGTCACCAAGGTGCCGGTTGCTTCCGTGCTCGACCACCTGCCGGCCGGCACCCGCACGGTCACGGCCGGTGAGCGGGAGGCCCAGCTGCGGCGGCGTCGCACCGGCGCCCAGCTCCGTCAGATCTGGTGACGAGCGGGAGCAGCGCTCCGTTCAGCGCTCAGCGTTCGTCGGCGACGCCGAGCAGCCGGCCCCGGGTGAGCGAGCGAACCCCGGTCGCCAGCAGCACGAAGGCGATGATCCACGCGACCAGCCCGATCACGAAGGCGATGGTCGGGGCCCCCGAGCCCACGAGCGCCCCGGTCGACTGGCCGTAGGCGATGATGATCAGCGGGAACGTCACCAGGCCGGCCGCCTGCTGGGCCGCGGCGGTGGAGCGCACCCGGGCCGAGAGCCGCAGCACGAGCGACAAGGCGATGGCCATGAACGGCGGGAGCACCCACAGGATCAGCAGCCACCACGACGGGGTCGGGAAGAACCAGCCGCCGACCTTGCGGCCCACCAGCAGGTTCACCATCAGCGAGTACACGCCGAAGCCGACGACGGTCGTCAGGTAGCCCGGCACCAGGCTGGCGATGAGCTTTCCGAGGTAGATCTCGCGCACGTCGGCGGGGGAGTGGGCGAGGAACTCCCCGGTGCCGCGCTCGCGCTCGCCCACGATGCTCGAGGCCCCGACCGCGGTCGAGATGGTCAGCGGCACCACCACGGCGATGGGGGCGAAGAGGTAGACGGCGAGCACGTAGCTGACCTGGGTCGACGGGTCGACGCCCTGGGGCACGGCCTGGCGGGCGGTGCTCGGCAGCAGCTTGAGGGCGTCGGACACCTGCTGGACGGCGTCGACGTTGCCGATGCTGGTGATGACCGACAGCAGGAACGCCGGCACGATCAGGAAGAAGAAGCCACCGAGGATCACCATCGGCACCCAGAAGTCCTTCGACTCGTAGAGCTGGCGCAGCTCGGTGCGGGTGACGGTGAACAGGCGCGACCACACGATGGCGGGCGCCCGGCGGGCCGAGGCGGGAGTGGGGGCGGTGACGACGGGTGCGCTCATCGGGTGGCCTCCGTGCGGGCGAGGGCGTCGAGCTCGGTGGGCGGGCGCACCGGGGCCAGCCCGGCGCGCTCGGCGGCCTGCTGGCGCTCCCGGTGGTCGCGCCGCACGGCGAAGTAGAGGTCCTCGAGGGTCGGCTCGTGGGGCTCGACGCGGGTGAGGCGCACCCCTTCGCCGACCAGGCGCTCGACGATGTCGGGGATCCGGGAAGGGTCGTCGAGCTGCACCTGCACGACACCGGGCCGGTTCGCCACGTTGGTGTCCACCCGGATCACGCCGTCCCAGCGGCCGACCTGCCGCAGCTGGGAGGGGTCCTGGGCCCCGAGGTGCACGAGGTTCGGTGGCCAGTAGAGGCGGGTGAGCTGCTCCTGGCTGCCGGCCAGCAGGTCGGTGCCGCCGTCGAGGACGACGATGCGGTCGGCCAGGCCCTCGGCCTCCACCAGCAGGTGGGTGCACATCACCACGGTGCGCCCCTCGGCGGTCATCTCCCGGATCATCTCCAGCACGGCGTGGGACGACTCGGGGTCGAGCCCGGAGGTGGGCTCGTCGTAGAGCAGCAGCTCGGGGTCGTGCAGCACCGAGCGGGCGAGGGCCAGGCGGGTCTTCATGCCCGTGGAGTAGCCGCCGACGCGCTGGTCGAGGGCGTCGACGATCCCGAAGCGGTCGGCGGCGGCCAGGATGCGGTCGTCGGCCCGACGGCCCAGGCCGTACAGCTCGGCGGCGTACTCCAGGTTCCCCCGGCCGGTGAGGCGGTCGTAGAGGGCGGGCTTGGCCGACACCACGCCGCAGCGGCGTCGCACCTGCTCGCCGTCGACCGCCGGGTCGAGCCCGAAGGTGCGCACCGTCCCCCGGTCCGGCGTGAGGGCACCGGTGATCATGCGGATGGCGGTGGTCTTGCCGGCGCCGTTGGGCCCGAGCAGCACCGTGATGGCGCCGGCGGGGACCCCGAGGTCGAGCTGGTGGAGCGCGGGCACGGCGCCGAACCAGCGGTCCACGCCACGCAGGTCGACGGTGAGGGAGCCAGGGCCGGGGGGTGCCGGGGCGGCCTGGGACAGGCCATCGGTCGCGGTGGTCACCGCAGCTACATCGGCACCGGCGGGCCCCGGGGCAAGCACTTTCCCCCGAGGCGCCCGGGGATCACCGGCCCGAGGCCCCGGACCCACTACCCTCGTACGAGTGTTCGTGCTCGGTATCGACCCCGGCCTGTCGCGCTGTGGCTACTGCGTGCTCGAGGGACCTCGGCCCGGCGACCCCCGCTCGAGCGCACGCGCGGTGGCCCTCGGGGTCATCCGCACGCCGGTCGAGGCCGAGGTCCACCTGCGCCTGGCCGAGCTGCAACGCGAGCTGCGCGCCCTGCTGGGCGAGTACCGGCCGAGCGTGATGGCGGTCGAGCGCGTGCTGTTCCAGGTGAACGTTCGCACCGCCATGTCGGTCGGCCAGGCCAGCGGCATCGCCATGGCCGAGGCGGTCGGCGCCGGGTGCGACGTGGTGCAGTACTCCCCGAACGAGGTGAAGTCGGCCGTCGCCGGTTGGGGCGGCGCCGACAAGGAGCAGGTGCAGCAGATGGTCCAGACTCTCCTCGGCCTCCCCCGGCCACCCCACCCGCCCGACGCCGCCGACGCCGCCGCGCTGGCGCTGTGCCACCTGGCCATGGCCCCCATGCGGGCCGCCACCGACCGGGCGGCCGGCCGGCCGGCGACCAGCCGCCGAGCGACCAGCCGGTCGCCCCGAACGGGGGTCACGACGTGATCGGCTCGCTGCGGGGCACGTTGCTCGCCCGTTGGCCCGACGGCGAGGTGCTCGTCGAGGTCGCTGGCGTCGGCTACCGGGTCACGGTCACGGCGGCCACCGCGCTCGACCTCGGCGAGCCGGGCCACGAGGTGTTCCTCCACGTCCACCACCACCGCCGCGACGACGCCGAGACGCTCTACGGCTTCCCCACCGCCGACGAGCGGCTGGTGTTCGAGGCGCTGCTCTCGGCCCACGGCGTCGGCCCCTCCTTGGCCCTCGCCATCCTCGGGGTGCACCCGCCCGCGTCGTTGCTGCGGGTGCTGGCCGACGACGACCTCGCCGCGCTGTGCCTCGTGCCCGGGGTCGGCAAGAAGACCGCGGCGCGCCTGCTGGTGGAGCTCAAGTCCCGCCTCGACGTGCCCGGTCTCGACACCGCGGCGCTGGCCGGCGGCGCCACCGGCACCGGGGCGGTGGGAGCCCGGGCCGCGTCACCGCTCGGCGACGTCCGCGACGCCCTGGCCAACCTGGGCTACGGGCCCGACGAGGTGGCCGAGGCGGTGCGTGACCTGCCCGACGAGGCCGACTCCTCGGAGCTGCTGCGCCTCGCCCTGCAGAAGCTGGCGGCCGCCTGATGGCCCGCGACGAGCTGCTCTCGCCCGAGCCCGGCCCCGACGACCTCGAGCCGGCACTGGGGGGTGGCATGCGGGCCGGCCTCGCCGACGGTGCCTCGGGCGCCGACCTCATCGGCGAGGAGGGCGGGCTGCGGCCTCGCCACCTCGACGACTTCGTCGGCCAGCGAGAGCTCAAGGAGCACCTGGGCATCATCCTCGAGGCCGCCCGCCGGAGAGGCCAGGCCGTCGACCACCTCCTGTTCGCCGGCCCTCCCGGCCTGGGCAAGACCACCCTGGCGGGCATCGTCGCCGCCGAGCTCGAGGTCGGCCTGCACGTCACCTCCGGGCCCGCGCTCGAGCGGGCCGGCGACCTCGCCGCCATCCTCACCCGGCTGGGGGAGGGTGACGTGCTGTTCATCGACGAGATCCACCGCCTCAGCCGCAACGTCGAGGAGGTGCTCTACCCGGCGATGGAGGACTTCCAGCTCGACATCGTGCTGGGCAAGGGTCCCGCGGCCCGCTCCATCCGCCTCGACCTGCCCCGCTTCACCCTCGTCGGCGCCACCACCCGCACCGGGCTCATCACCGGGCCGCTGCGCGACCGCTTCGGCCTCGTCGCCCGCCTCGACTACTACGACACCGAGGAGCTGCAGGCCATCGTCGTGCGGGCCGCCGGCATCCTCGGCATCGACATCGACCCGGCCGGGGCGAGGGAGGTCGCCCGCCGCGCCCGGGGCACGCCCCGCATCGCCAACCGCCTGCTGCGCCGGGTGCGGGACTTCGCCGAGGTCCGCCGCCACGGTGGCATCGACCGTTCGACGGCTCACGAAGGGCTCGCCCTGTTCGGTGTCGACGACCTCGGCCTCGACAAGGTCGACCGGGCCGTGCTCACCAACCTGTGCCAGAAGTTCGGGGGGGGACCGGTCGGGCTGGGCACGCTCGCCATCAGCGTGGGGGAGGCCGAGGAGACCGTGGAGGACGTCTACGAGCCGTTCCTCATCCAGCAGGGCCTGCTCATGCGCACCCCGCGAGGCCGGGTGGCGACCCCGGCGGCGTGGGCCCACCTGGGCCTCGTCGCCCCGCCCAGCGCGCCCCTCGCCGCCGACCCCGGCCCCACCCTGTTCGACCGCTGACCCCGCTCCGGCGGGCGGTCCGGACCGGTCAGAGGAACTCGCACAGGTAGGCCGAGGGCGACGCCGCCCGCACCTCGAAGCTGCTGTTGCCGGGGACCTCGAACACCGTGCCCTTGGGGTGGGTCGACCATCCGCCCTCGGCGGCCAACCGCACCTCGAGGGTGCCCGCCACCACGGTCATGCGCTCGGGGGCGCCGGTGTCGAACCGGTAGGTGCCGGGCTGGACGACGCCGACCGTTGCCCGGGAGCCCTCGGGCTGGAAGCCGAGGCTCTGCACGCCGCCGTCGTGGTACGTGTTGTGGGTCGTGGTGGACATGGTCGGACCCTACCGACCGGGGCTCCGCCGGGGGCGGGATGCGCGGCGGGCCCGCCTAGCCTGAGCGGCCGCCATGGAGACCGCCGCCTTCGACTACGAGCTGCCCGCCGGGCGCATCGCCCAGCGCCCGCTGGCCCAGCGCGACGAGGCGCGGCTGCTCGTCGACCGCGGTGTCGACCTCCCGCCCGAGCACCGGTTGGTGCGCGACCTGCCGCACCTGCTCGAGCCGGGGGACCTCCTCGTCGTGAACACCACACGGGTGCTGCCGGCCCGGCTGCACCTCCACAAGCCCACCGGAGGCGCGGCCGAGGTGCTGCTGCTGGAGCGGGTCGAGACCGTCGGCGAGGGCCAGGGCGAGCGCAAGGGCGCGTCGTGCTGGGAGGCGCTGGTGCGCCCGAGCCGCAAGCTCGCCCCGGGCACCGAGCTGCGCCCGGCCGACAGCGCCGGCGACCTCGTGGTCGTGGTCGGTGCCGACCTCGGCGAGGGCCGCCGCCACGTCGAGGTGCGCACCGACGGCGACGAGCTGGCGGCCCTGGAGCGCCACGGGGAGATGCCGCTGCCGCCCTACCTCACGTCCGGCCTCGACGACCCGGAGCGCTACCAGACGGTGTTCTCCGAGCGGGCGGCGTCCGCGGCGGCTCCGACCGCGGGCCTTCACCTCACTCCTGAGGTGTTGGCTCGCTGCGAGGAGCGGGGGATCGGGCGGGCCGACGTGGAGCTGGTGGTGGGGCTGGGCACGTTCCGGCCGATCGCCACGGAGGCGGTGGAGGACCACGTGATGCACTCCGAGCAGTACCGGGTGCCGGCCGGGACGATGGCGGCCTGCGAGCGCACTCGAGCCGGAGGAGGCCGGGTGGTGGCGGTCGGCACCACGGCCGTGCGAGCGCTGGAGAGCGCGGCTGCCACCGGCCGCCTCGAGGGCCGCACCGAGCTGTTCATCACGCCCGGCTTCGAGTTCCGGGTGGTCGACCGGCTGCTGACCAACTTCCACCTGCCCCGGTCGTCGCTGCTGGTGATGGTCGAGGCGTTCGTGGGCCCGCGCTGGCGCGACCTCTACGCCACCGCCCTGGCCGAGGACTACCGCTTTCTCTCCTTCGGCGACGCCATGCTCCTGCACCACCGGTCCGGCTGATCGACCCCATCCGCCGCTGTGCGCTGCGGGGGCACAGGTCACGACAGGGCGCGGGCCGGAGCCTCGATGTGGCGGACGGGCAACCCGGTGCTCTGCTCGATCCGGGTGGGCACGTCGATCCGCAGCCACCGGCTGACGGCATGCGGAAGCGTCGAGACGATCACCTCGTCGTAGGAACGCTTGCCGTCGCGGACGAGCACGTCGCTGATCGCGTCCACCGGCGTCGACCAGCTCACCTCGCCGTCGACCAGGAGACCCAGGGCGGTGAAGCGCCCGACGGCGGCGTCGAGCTTGTGCTGCGCGTCGCGGTGGACCTCGGTGTCGGTCCAGGTGAGACCGTGGGAGTGGTGCTGGACCGGGACCACGAGGTGGAAGCGGCACGGGCTCCGCTGCGCCTCGTCGAGCAAGGCGTCGGCGAGGCGGGGGTTGTCGAGCGTCTGGTGGGCGAGGACGAGGCAGGTGCGCATGGCGCCCTCCTTCACGGTCGATCGTCGACGTCGCGGCTCGCTCACCCGATCGTCCGCCCGTGCTCCCTGACCGTCAACGTGCGGGACTCAGGAGCACGAGAGCGCCGGCAGCGACCGCGTGTGGCTCATCCGCTGTCGGCGAAGAGTGCGGGTTCTCGCGCGGGACGGTGGGGTGGTGGGGATGAGCCACCGCTCAGGGGTGCTCGTCGCCGGTTCGGGGTCGTGTCGGTGCCCGGGGGTCCGGTGTGGCTGGGTGCTGTCGGCTCTGGTGGCAGATCGCTGTGGTCGTGGTGGTGGGGGTGGTTGGGTGGGCTGTGGCGTCCGTCGGGGTGGACGGCGACGAGTTCGTGGAAGGGGTCGCCGGTGAGGTGCCAGCCGCCTTCGTGGAGGGCGTGGTGGTGGGCGTAGCAGACCAGGGCGAGGTTGGACATGACGGTGGGGGCGGGCCAGTGGGCGATGTGGTGGGCGTGCAGGAACCGGCGGCTGGTGCCGTCGCCGAAGCGGCAGTGGCCGTCGCGCACGACCAGCGCCCGGCGCAGGGCGGGGGTGACGGTGCGTGCGGTGGTGCCGAGCCCGACGGCGCGCCCGTCGCGGTCTTGGACCAGGACGCTGAGCCGGGAGTCGCACACCAGGCGGCGGGCGGTGTCGGTGGCGAGGGGTTGGCCGGTCTCGAGCTCGGCGGTGGCGGCCGGGTCGTCGTCGCAGATGGCGGCGAGCTCGGCGATGACGACCACGGTGGCCCGGTCGGGGTCGGCATCGGCGGCGATGGTCGCGGAGGCGAGGGCGAGGAGCCCGTCGGCGTGGCGTTGGCCGGGGGTGGTGGTGCCGTCGCGGTCGGGCATCTGGCGTTCGATGGCTTTGAGTAGGCGGGCGCCGTCGTCGAGGGGCAGCGAGCCGCGGAAGCGCAGCTCCTGTCCGGCGGTCCACGACTCGAAGTTGCGCACCCGCCGGGCTTCGGCATGGTCCTTGGCCGCCGGGCGGCGGCGGCGAGCGGCGCGGCGGCGCAGGGTGGCCACGCTCATCGACGGCGCCGCGTCCGCTAGGCGCCGGTCCCGCTCGGCCATCCCGCCGTCACCGGCGGGTGCCTCCTCGCCGTCGTCGCCGTCGCCGTGGATGGTGTCGGCGGCCAGCTCGATGGCGGGTTTGACCTGTTCGGCGGACAGCTCACCAGCGGCGGCCTTGTCGGCCAGGTGCGGCAGCTCGTCGAGCTTGCGGTCCATGTCGATCTGCTCGCTGGCGGTGTGGCGGGAGATGCCGAGCTGGCCCGCCGCCCAGTCCGCGGCGTCGCGCGATCCGACCGCTTCGTAGGCCCGACGTTCCTCCACCAGGCGCAGCACCCGGCGCTGGTGGTGCTGCAACGCCGAGATCGCCCGCTGCAACTCCTCGGCCGCGACCCGCAGCCCCCGCCCGTCGAGACGCCCCCACTCGAGCTCACCGTCGAGCCCGAAACGGATCACGCACGACGCCACCACCACATCCACCAACGGGATCGACGACCCCTCCACCGTGGCGGCCAGGTTGTGGGTGACATCCCCGAACGGCATCGCAGGTCCTCACGACACGACCGGACTCGACGGACACCGCACCATGCCCTTCGGGCAACGACCGGTGTCGAACGGGGAAGAACACCAGTATGCCACCACGAACAGCCGCGCGCAACACGAAAACGGACATTCGTTCCGAGATCGGCGACCGTGCCGGCATCCGTGCTCCACTCCGCTCCTCCCCACCGATGATGCTGAGCCCGCTCCCTGCCTGTCCGACGACATGAGCGGGCTGGGGACAGCCCCGGGGCCAAGCGGCCGGCCGACATCAGCCCGGTAGATTCGCCGGCCGTGCCCCCACCACCCGCCTCCGTCTCCGGCCAGGTGCTGTCGTTCGCCGTGGACGCCACCGACGGAGCCGCCCGCGCCGGGGTGGTGACGACGGCCCGGGGCACGTTCCGCACGCCGGTGTTCATGCCGGTGGGCACCCGGGCGGCGGTGCGCACGCTCACCTCCGCCGACCTCGAGCAGCTCGGGGCCGAGGTGATCCTGGCCAACACCTACCACCTGATGCTGCGTCCCGGGGCCGAGCTGATCGCCGAGCTGGGTGGGTTGCACGGCTTCGCCGACTGGGACGGCCACGTCCTCACCGACTCGGGTGGCTACCAGGTGTTCTCGCTCGAGCCCAAGGTCACCGACGACGGCGCCACGTTCCGCTCCACCTACGACGGCAGCACCCACCACCTCACCCCGGAGGGCGCGGTGGCGATCCAGCAGGCGCTCGGCAGCGACATCACGATGGTGCTCGACGTCTGCCCGCCCCATCCGTCGCCGCCGGCCGTCGTGCGGTCCGCCGTCGACCGCTCGGCCCTGTGGGCCCGCCGGGCCAAGGCGGCCAACGGGCCGGCCCGCGCCGAGGGGTCCACCCAGGCCCAGTTCGGCATCGTGCAGGGCGGCGTCGACCTCGCCCTGCGCACCGAGAGCGCCGAGCGCACCGTCGCCCTCGACTTCGACGGCTACGGCATCGGTGGTCTCTCGGTCGGGGAGACCCGGGCCGAGATGCTGCCGGCGCTGGCGGCCACCACGGCCGTGCTGCCCGCCGACCGGCCCCGCTACCTCATGGGCGTCGGTGACCCGGTGAGCATGGTGGAGGCGGTCGCTCTCGGGGTGGACATGTTCGACTGCGTGCTGCCCACCCGGCTGGCTCGCCACGGCACGATCCTCACCTCCGAGGGTCGGCTCAACATCCGCAACGCCCGCTTCGCCCGCGACCCCGAGCCGCTCGAGCCCGGCTGCTCGTGCCCGACGTGCCAGCGCTGGTCGCGTGCCTACCTGCGCCACCTGCTGGCCGTCTCGGAGCCCAGCGCGGCCCGCCTGACCACCTTGCACAACGTCCACTGGCTGTTGGGCCTGATCGACGCCGCCCGGGACGCCATCGCGGCGGGCACCTACGACGCGTTCCGCCGGTCGGTGGCGGCGGTGTGGGACCAGCCGCCTGGGGGACACGGTCCCTGACCGCTGTCCGACCACGGGGTCTGTGGGGCGGTACTGTGGCCGGGTTTGCCGACCACCCCCGGCCGGCACGATCCCTCCGACACCACCGAGCTCCTCGACCCATGCCCCAGCTGATCCTGATCATCCTGCTGTTCGCGGTGGCGTGGGTGGTGCTCATCCTCCCCAAGCAGCGGGAGCTGAAGCGCCACCAGGCCCTCGTGGCCTCGCTCGAGGTGGGCGACCGGGTCATGACCGGCTCGGGGTTCTACGGCACCCTCACCGAGGTCACCGACGACACCGTGCTGGTCGAGCTGGCGCCCGGTGTGGAGGTGAAGCTGGCCCGCCGAGCGGTCGCCGCCAAGCTGGTCGACGAGCCGCAGCTCGGCGGCACCGAGGGCCCTCGCGGCCTCGACCGCGCTGGCGGCCCGGACATCGCCGACGGCCCGGACAGCATCGACGGCCCGGACAGCGCTGACGGCGGCGATGGCGGCGAGGAGCCCATCCCATGAGGCGGTTCCGCGGCTACTGGTCGCTGATCATCATCGTGGTGGTCGCCGCGGTGTCGCTCGCCTACACCTTCGCCGTGGGCAACAAGCCACTGCTCGGCCTCGACCTGCAGGGCGGCGTCTCGGTCGTGCTCAAGCCCAAGAACCAGGTCGACAGCGACACCATCAACGAGGCCATCTCCATCATCCGCCAGCGCGTCGACGCCCTCGGTGTGGCCGAGCCCGAGATCACCCGGCAGGGGAACAACATCCTCATCCAGATCCCCGGCGTGAAGGACAAGGACCGGGCCCTCGCCCTCGTCGGCCAGACGGCCGAGCTGCAGTTCCGCCCCGTGCTCAGCGCCAGCGCGGCACAGCCCACCGACACCGGCGGCGGGACCGGCAGCACCGACACCACCGGCTCCACCACCACGACCACCGGTTCGGGAGGCAGCGGCGAGCAGGGCCTGGGCCTCGGCACCGGCGAGCTGGCCGGAGGGGTGGCCGCCCCGCCGGCCACCCTCGGCGACACGGGCTACGAGACGGCCCAGGCCGACTCCACCACCACGCCCACCACCGCGCCCGCGGACGCCACCGGCACCACGGCCGACACCTCGGGCGCGACCTCGGCCGGAGCCGGGCTCTCCCCGGACGTGTGCACCACCGGCGTGCCGGCCGAGCAGACGAACCCCACCGGCACCGCCCAGCTGCCCGAGTGCGAGAAGGGCCAGCTCGTGGCCGTCTACACCGTGGGGCCGGTCGGGCTCACCGGCTCGGCGCTCTCCACCGCCCGGGCCACCCTGAACGGCCAGACCGGACAGTGGGTGGTCAACCCCGTGTTCAAGGGCGGCAGCGACGGCATCGGGCTGTTCAACACCGCCGCCGCCGAGTGCTACCAGCGCACGTCGAACTGCCCGACCGGCCAGCTGGCGATCGTCCTCGACGGTCGCGTGATCTCGGCGCCGTCGATCAAGACGGCGAGCTTCCAGGCCGACCAGATCGAGATCTCCGGCACGTTCACCGAGCGCACCGCCAAGGACCTGGCCACCTCGCTCAAGTACGGCGCCCTGCCCGTCGAGCTCGAGCAGCAGCAGGCCCAGATCGTGTCGGCCACCCTCGGCCGCGACGCCCTGCACGCCGGGCTGGTCGCCGGCCTCGTGGGCCTGGTCCTGGCGTCGCTCTACATGGTCGCCTGGTACCGGGTGCTGGGGGCGTTCTCCATCCTGAAGCTCGCCGTCGAGGGCGCCCTGCTCTGGTCGATCATCTCCTGGCTCGGCACCAACAACGGCCTGGCCCTCACCCTGGCCGGCATCACCGGCATCATCGTCTCGATCGGCGTGTCGCTCGACTCCAACGTCGTCTACTACGAGCACCTCAAGGAAGACGTCCACAACGGCCGCACGATCCGCAGCGCCACCGACCGCGCCTTCCACTCGTCGTTCTCCACCATCGTGAAGGCCGACGTCGCCTCGCTCATCGGTGCCGGCCTGCTGTGGTGGCTCACCGTCGGCCCGGTCCGGGGCTTCGCCTTCTACCTGGGCCTGTCCACCGCGCTCGACCTGGTCACCTCGTGGGCCTACATGCGGCCGGTCGTGAAGCTGGCCACCCGATCCCGTCGGCTGCTGGCCCGCCCGAGGTTGCTCGGCATCCCCGAGGAGCAGGTGTCGACCACCCCCCGGGGCCGCGGACCGGCCCGCCCGTCGTCGAGCGCAGGAGCAGCGCGATGAGCGTCTTCGGTCGGCTCAACCGCGGCGAGACCGACATCGACTTCCTCCGCTGGTGGAAGCGCACCCTGCTGGTGTCGGCCGTACTCGTGGTGGTGAGCGTCGCCTCGCTGTTCGCCCGCGGCCTCAACCTCGGCATCGACTTCGAGGGCGGCGTGTCGTGGGAGGTGTCGGCCCCCGGTGTGTCGGTGAACGAGGCGCGCGACGCCCTCGCCTCGGTCGGTGAGGGCCAGGCCAAGATCCAGATCGTCGGCAGCGACATCGTGCGGGTGCAGGGACCCGAGGCCTCGCCCGAGCACGAGGCGGAGGTGCGCCAGAAGCTCGCCGACCTGGCCCAGACCGACGTCGGCAACGTCAACGTCTCGACCGTCGGCGCGTCGTGGGGCAGCGACATCACCAAGTCCGCGGTGCGGGCTCTGGTGTTCTTCTTCGTGGCCATCCTCGTGTACCTCACCATCCGCCTCGAGTGGCGCATGGCGGTCGCCGCCATCGTGGCGGTGATCCACGACGTCCTGATCAGCGTCGGCGTGTACTCGGTGTTCCAGTTCGAGGTCACGCCGGGCACGGTCATCGCGTTCCTCACCATCCTCGGCTACTCGATCTACGACACGATCGTCGTCGACGACAAGATCAAGGAGAACGAGCGCCTGGTCGGCCTGAGCGGCCGCATGACCTACGGGCAGATGACCTCGCTGTCGATGAACCAGGTGCTGCTGCGCTCGCTGAACACGAGCATCGTGTCGATCCTCCCGGTCGTCGCCCTGCTGGTGGTGGGCGCCGGGATCATGGGGGCGGTCACCCTCGAGGAGTTCTCCACCGCCCTGCTCGTGGGTCTCCTCGTCGGCGCCTACTCCTCGATCGGCGTGGCCGCGCCCGTGCTGGTGTGGATGAAGGAGCGCGAGCCGAAGAACCGCACCATCCGCGAGCGCCTCGCGGCCCAGGGGGTCGACGTCGGCCACACCGCACCCCGGCCGACGGGCCAGCGGCTGCTCGAGGTCGAGGACGAGGCGCACGGCGAGCCCGACCCCGGCGCGCTCGACCCCACCGACGACGAGCAGGCGCCGTCGGCGCCGTCGGCGCGACCGGCGCCCGCCCCTCGGGCGAACGCGCCTCGGACACCGACCGGGGGCATCCCTCCACGGCCCCGCAAGAAGGGCCGCAAGCGCTGATCCGGGCCTCGACCCCCTGATCCGGGGCTCGTCGCGCAGAGCCGGGCGGGCGGCCCGACCCTGTAGCGTGGGCCCATGTCGCCCGCCCCGGACGTCGCCGCCACCATCGCCGGGCTGGTGCGCGACATCCCCGACTGGCCCCAGCCGGGCGTGGTGTTCAAGGACATCACCCCGCTGCTGAACGACGCTGCCGCCTTCGCGGCGGTCGTCGACGCCCTGGTCGAGGCCACCACCGTGCCGGGCCGGCGCATCGACCGGGTGCTCGGGGTGGAGGCGCGCGGCTTCGTGTTCGCCGCACCGGTGGCCTACAAGCTCGGTGCCGGCTTCGTGCCGGTGCGCAAGGCCGGCAAGCTGCCCCACGAGATCGAGCAGGAGGAGTACGTGCTCGAGTACGGCGTCGACCTGCTCGAGGTGCACCGCGACGCCATCCGGCCGGGCGAGCAGGTGCTCGTCGTCGACGACGTGCTCGCCACCGGGGGCACGGCGGCGGCCACCGCCCGGCTGGTCGACAAGCTCGGCGGGGTGGTCGCCGGCTTCGGGTTCGTGATGGAGCTGACCCACCTCGGCGGCCGGGCGGCCCTCTCGGGCCACACCGTCGAGTCGCTCGTCACCTTCGGCCCGGCCGGGGCCGGGCCGGCCCCGGGTGCACAGGCGGTCAGCGCCCCCGGAGCGGGGGAGTAGCGGCGGTGGCCACGGTCGACCGGGTCCTGCCGTGGCGGCGCCACAGCGCGCCCCTGTCGGAGGAGGTCGCGCCGCTCGTCGAGGCGTTCCACGCCCACCACCCGCGCGCCTCGACCGCCCTCATCACCCGCAGCTACGCGCTGGCCGCCGAGGCCCACCGGGGCCAGACCCGCAAGTCGGGCGAGCCCTACGTCACCCACCCGGTGGCGGTGGCCAAGATCTGCGCCGAGCTGGGCCTCGACGACGTCACCGTCGCCGCCGCCCTCCTGCACGACGCGGTGGAGGACACCGGCGTCGACCTCGAGCAGCTCGAGCGGGACTTCGGCACCGAGGTCGCCCGCATCGTCGACGGCGTCACCAAGCTCGACCGCATCAAGTTCGACTCCAAGGAGGCCCAGCAGGCCGCCACCGTGCGCAAGATGCTCGTGGCCATGGCCAAGGACCTGCGGGTCCTCATCATCAAGCTCGCCGACCGGCTGCACAACATGCGCACCATCGCCGCCATGCCGGCGTGGAAGCAGGAGCGCACGGCCCAGGAGACGCTCGACATCTACGCGCCGCTGGCCCACCGACTCGGCATGCAGGAGATGAAGCAGCAGCTCGAGGACCTGTCCTTCGCGTCGCTGCACCCCAAGCGGTACGCCGAGATCGACCACATGGTCGCCACCCGCTCGCCCGAGCGCGACATCTACCTCACCCAGGTGCTCGAGGACGTGCGCGAGCGGCTGCGGGAGCTGCGCATCACCGCCGAGGTCACCGGCCGGCCCAAGCACCTGTGGAGCATCTACGAGAAGATGGTCGTGAAGGGCCGCGACTTCGACGACATCTTCGACCTCATCGGCATCCGGGTCATCGTCGAGACGGTCAAGGACTGCTACGCCGCGCTCGGCTCCATCCACGCCACGTGGAAGCCGGTGCAGGGGCGGTTCAAGGACTACATCGCCATGCCCAAGTTCAACCTCTACCAGTCGTTGCATACGACGGTGGTGGGGCCCCAGGGCAAGCCCCTCGAGGTGCAGATCCGCACGCTCGAGATGCACCAGCGGGCCGAGTACGGCGTGGCGGCCCACTGGAACTACAAGGACAACCACGGCAGCACCGCCGACCTGGCCTGGCTGAACCGCATCGTCGACTGGCAGCAGGAGACCTCCGACCCCACGGAGTTCATGGCCAACCTGAAGGTCGACCTCGAGCAGGACGAGGTGTTCGTGTTCACCCCGAAGGGCAAGGTCGTCACCCTGCCCAAGGGGGCCACACCGGTCGACTTCGCCTACGCCATCCACACCGAGGTGGGCCACACGTGCATCGGCGCCCGGGTGAACGGCCGGCTGGTGCCGCTCGACTCGGCGCTGCAGTCGGGCGACTCGGTCGAGATCTTCACCTCCAAGGTGGGCGGCTCCGGCCCGTCGCGCGACTGGCTCAAGTTCGTGGTCACGCACCGGGCGGCCAACAAGATCCGCACGTGGTACTCCCGCGAGCGCCGGGAGGACGCCATCGAGACCGGCTCCGACGAGCTGATCAAGGCCCTCCGGCGTGAAGGCCTGCCGGTGCAGAAGATCCGGCAGGGCAAGGTGCTCGACGAGATCGCGCACGTCCTCAAGTACCGCGACCTCGACGCCCTCCACGCCGCCGTCGGCGAGAACCAGATCTCGGCCAAGTCGGTCGCCGAGCGGGTCCGCCGCCAGCTCGAGCACGTCGATCCCACCCGGGAGGAGCAGCTCCCCACCACGGTGCGGGCACCGCGCCGCTCGGCCAAGGCCGGGGCCAACCAGTCGGGCGTGCACGTCGAGGGTCTCGACGACGTCATGGTGCGGCTGTCGCGCTGCTGCACGCCCGTGCCCGGCGACGAGATCATGGGCTTCGTCACCCGGGGCCGGGGCGTGTCGGTGCACCGGGCCGACTGCGCCAACGCCGTGTCGTTGGCGGTGGGCCAGTCCGACCGGCTGATCGATGTCGAATGGGACACCGACATCGCCGCCGTGTTCGTGGCCTCCATCGAGGTGAAGGGCCTCGACCGGGCCCGTCTGCTGCGCGACGTGTCGGCAGTGCTGGCTGACCACCACGTGAACATCGTGTCGTGCAACACCATCACCGGCTCGGACCGCATCTCGAAGATGCGCTTCGACTTCGAGCTCGGCGACCCGTCGCACCTCGACTCGGTCATCGCCGGCATCAAGCAGATCGACGGCATCTACGACGCCTACCGGGTGCTGCCGGGCAAGGGCGAGGTGGCCGAGAAGCAGCCTCTACGTGGGGACTCAGCGCCGATCAAGCTGTGAGGAGCGACGGACAGCGCTTCTCGACCCGATCTACCGATTCGGGTGTCCAGCCCTCGAACCGCGCAGATCTTCGTTGGTTCTCTTTGGCGATGCTCGACAAGCGGGCCGCCAGCCGACGCCTCACTCTCCCGTTCCTCAGACCGCCAGTTTGGTGAAGGTCGTCGCAGCTCCGACATGAACTGACACGGCACGTTCAAGCCTCGAGCCGTGGCAGGAATCGGTAGACAGGTTGCCGGCTAAGTGGCAGGCTGCCCGGACGGAGGGGAGCTTGGTGCTGGGGGGTGCCGGGCTGTGACGGGGGGTCGTCGTATGCGTCGGGTTCTGGTTGTGATGGCGCTGGTGGTGGGAAGCGTTGTGGGGGTGGGCGCTGGCGGTGTCGCCGTGTCGGCGGGTGCGGTGACACCAACGGCGCAGCAGTTCACCACTCCGGGGTGCAGCACCTACACGGTGCCGTCGGGTGTGACGAGCGTGCTGCTCGATGTGTACGGCGCGGGTAGTGGGGATTCGTCAGGGGGCCATGCGGGCGGGGTCTTGGCGGTTAGCCCAGGGGAAGACCTGCAGGTGTGTGTTGGTGGTGCGGGGGGCAGCGACGGGAAGGGCGGCGTCAACGGTGGTGGTGACAGCCCAGCGGCGAGCTTCCAGGGCGCCGGGGGAGGCGGGGCCTCAGATGTGCGACAGGGCGGGACGTCACTGGCCGAGCGGGTCATCGTCGCCGGTGGGGCAGGAGGTGCGTCTCAGTCCGGCCGTGGGGTGGTGACGCCAGGCGGGTCCGGAGGCGGCCCGACCGGCGGCGACGGGAACAGCACCGGCGGCGGCGGTGCAACCGAGACCGCTGGCGGCGCAGGGCAACCCGCACAGACTGTCAGCGGCATCTGCAGAGGGAGGGACCCCTTCGGGCGCCCGGAGACCCGGACCTTCGTCAACGTTTTCCCCGCTGGCGCGTCGGGGACGTTGGGTGGCGGCGGCCAGGGGACGTTCCTGGGGTCGTATGGTTACGCCGCACCAGGGTTTGGGGACTGCAGTTCGGCGAGTCGATCCACAGGCGGTGGTGGAGGCGGCTACTACGGCGGCGGAACGAGTGGCGTGGGAGGCGGCGGTGGGGGATCTGGCTACGTCGCGTCAGTGGTGACGTCGCCGGTCAACGAGTCGAGCACCCACACCGGGGACGGAGCGGTCACCATCACGCCGTTGAACCCGACCGTGTCGATCGTGGTTGATTCCCCCAACAGTGGAGTCCCGGATGGTGCGAACGGCTGGTTCAAGACGGGGCCGGTGACGGGCACGGTGACTGCCGGGCACGCCGGTACGTCGAGCGCCAACATCACCAGCATCGACTGCTCGGGAGTGTCGTTGTCGAACCTCACCGGTGTGGGGACGAGCCCCACGGCGTCGGGATCGTTCTCGGTCTCGACCGAGGGCACCACCGACATCTCCTGCACCGCAACCGACACCGCCAACCTGACCAGCGGGCCGCAGACGTTGACGGTGAAGCTGGACACGCAGAAGCCGGGTATCTCCTGGGCCGGTGGCCCGGCCGACGGCGCTTCGTACTACTTCGGGTCGGTGCCCGCCGCCACCACCTGTACGGCAACCGATCCATCACCGGGGTCGGGTGTGAACGCCAACGGCTGCGCGGTGACCGGCTATGACACGACGGTGGGTGCCCACACGGTGACGGCCACGGCCAGCGACAACGCCGGGAACACGACCAACCTGGCCCGCAAGTACACGGTGTTGCCGTGGACGCTGAAGGGGTTCTCTTCGCCGGTGCGGATGTCGACCGGGTCGACGCCGGTGTGGAACACGATCAACGGTGGCCGCACCGTGCCGCTCAAGTTCAACGTCTACGCCGGGTCCACCCAGTTGACCGACCCGTCGGTGGTGGCTGCCTTCACGCTGACCGGGGTCGCCTGCCCCGGTTCGACGACCGTGGCTCCAAATGCTCCTTTCAACACCACGGGCGGGACCAGCCTGCGCTATGACCGCGCCGACGGGCAGTTCATCCAGAACTGGAAGACACCCGCCACCAAGGGCGCCTGCTACCAGCTCACGATGCTGACCAAGGACGGCTCGTCAGTGGCGGCCTACTTCCAACTGAAGTAGCAGCGTCGGCGGCAGGGTCGGGCGTGGTGTCCGGTCCTGCCCGATGTCAGGACGGTGTCGACGAGACCTTTGCACGGCGTGGTCATCGACCACGACGCACCTGCCGGAGCCGCCGTCTCGGGCAGCCGGTTCACCGTTGGAACTGGCGATCGGCCGGGACGGTGCCGGTGCCCTCCAGCGCCTCCTCGACGACCAGGAACGGCCGCCCAGCCAACGGCCCAGGCGGACCCGTCAGCCCGCTGCGCCAGCGGCTCCAGCAGATGCACGACGCCATCCATGGGGTGCGGTGGGCCTGGCTGAGGTGTCGCAGAGCCAGGTGCTCGACCCCAAGGCGAACGTCGTGCCGGTAGCGGTGAAGTCGCCTTTCACCCGCAGGATCAGCCCGGTAGCGGTGTCTGGCACCTCGACGACCGCCCATCCGCGCCTCGGAGCACCGCTTGAACTAGCTCAGGACCCGCCCTGCAAGATCCGTTGCTTGGCGAGGTGGTACTCGTCATCGGAGAGTGCACCTTGTGCATGGAGTGTCGTCACCTCAGCAATCTGCTCGCCGATCGATTTGGCCGTGCTCGCGGTTCCCTCCACCTTGACGCTCACCACTGGGGACGAGTGTGCCTCCGATACGAGGGCTTGGATCTGTTCGAGGTCATCGGCGTGCGCGCGCAGGATGGCCTTGTTCACCGGGAGAGTGTTCGGCAGCTTGAACGGGTCGTCGTTCTTCGCTGCGGTGAGGCCACCATGTGACGCCCAGTAGTCGCCGGAGGTGGTGTTGACCCCAGCGGTCTGGATGATGATCCACCCGGTGGTGATGCCTGTGTTCACCTGCACGCCGACGATGTCGATGTAGCGGAACGTCGTGACTCGGCCCCCGCCGGTCGCCCCCGCCATGAAGCCAGCCTTGGCGACGAGTAGCCGGTCTTCGAGGGCGATGATCGCCTGACTCCCGGTCGGCCCCGGGATGACGGCCCGGACCGTGTCATTGCGTTTGATGTAGCTGTTGCTGTCAAGGAGCTTCTTCAGCTTCTTGGCCGTGATGATCTCCAGCCCGTGCACGAGGAGTTCGCCGTTGGCGTGGGCGCTTGCCCGGTCTTCCTCGGCCTGGCGGTTCCGGGCATGCAGCTCCTCCATGGCCTCCTTGAGGCCGCCCATGTAACCGCCTCGGGCCCTATTGGCCTTCGTCCAAGCATCGTGCATGGTGGGATTGAACGACTCGCTCATCTTCATGCTTCGCAGATGGCCCGTCTCGTCGAGGAAGAACGCGGGGACCGGTCCCGTCCCCGCCAGGTAGGCGTGGCAGGCCAGAAGCTTGTCTTCCTTCGAGGACTCCTCGGTGACGGCATAGGCTGGCGGTTGAGGGATCGGCCCCAGCCACGTCGCACTCAGTGGTGGTGGTGGAAGCTGCGACCCAGAATCCGGCGTATGTCCGGCGGCCTGGGCCTTCACGGCAGCCGTCTCGGACATCTTCCTGTCGACCTCCTCGGCAGCGAGCCGGAGCTTGTCGGCGTGGATGGCCGCCGCCTTCTCGGAAGCAAGCCGGACCTTGGTGGCCTCCTCCGCTTCGCGCCGGGTCTTCTCCGCCTTCTTGGCGGCTGCGGCCTGGGCAGCGATCCGTACCTTCTCGGCCTTGGCCGCTGCCTTCCTGGCATCCTTCTCGGCGGCCTTCTCAGCGGCGAGCCGCGCCTTTTCGGCCTTCTCGGTGGCCTTAGCGTCCCTGGCCGCCTGCTCGGCGGCTGCCTTCTCGGACCTTCTGGTTGCGGCTACTTCGGAGGCCGACGGGGGGTGCCACTGATTGTCCGAGGGATCGAAATGCCAGTCGTTGGGAGGTGGAGGCAGCGTCGGCTGGGCCTGTGTCTGCTGTTCAGGTGGGTACCACCTGCCATCTGAGGCCAGCCACCACCCTGGCGGGGTAGGAGGCGGCGCGACGCTCGCCTCCTCAGGCGGATACCACTTGCCGTCAGCGGCGAGCCACCAGCCAGGTTCCCGTGATGTATCGGCCATGGCGCTCCCCTCCGAGTTCACGCCGCAGGTCCCTTTCACGGTACGACTGAAGGCTTGACGCGGGACAGAGTCCGAGGCCCTCTGCGTTGCCCACCGCCGGGGCCGAACGGCACTTCCCGACGCACCGGGTGTCTCGTAGCCTCAATGCGCGGGCGGGGATCAAACGACAGCGGTCAACCGGGAGGAAGTCAGATGACGAATCCAACTCCGGATACGGCGGGTGACGCTGACGCTAGTGCTGGCCAACTACCCATCCATGTGCCAGTTCCCGAGACACCGACCCGAATGTCAGCAACCACGGCTGCCGAAGGGCGAGACGTGGACTCGGCGTGGATGTCGCGTCGGGCAGGCAAGACCCGCCACCCGTGGGGTGTCTATGGCCTCACGATCATCACCTTCGGGATCTACATGCTCGTGTGGTACTACAAGGTCAACGCCGAGGCCCGCGACTATGAGCGCACGATCGACGTTAAGCCCGGCATCGCCTTGGTGGCCCTGTGTCTGCCCATTGCCAGCTTGGTGACGATGATCAAGACAGCGGGGCGGATCCAACGCACTCAGGTCACCTCGGGCAGCACGCACCGCTGCTCCTGGTTGATCGGGCTTCTGCTTGTCGTCTGCTTCGGCACTTGGATCGTCTACTACCAGTCGCAGCTCAACAAGACCTGGGACATGTACGGCAACCCGCCCAAAGGCACCATCTTGTAACCGTTCGGAAGACACCGCTCAGACGGATACTCGCCTCTGCGAATCCGACGAACCCGAGCTGCGGAGGGCGTATGGCCTGAGCGCCCGGTAGGTTCCGGTCCCTCACCCTCGCCGCTCGTACCCTCCGCTCATGACCACCCGCCGAGACCGAGCAGAAGCAGCCGCGGCCCTGCGCTGCTGCGTGCCGTCGAGTGTGGGGAACTGAGCGCTGGGACGCCGCAGGAGCGGCGGATGCTGCGGCGGATCGAGGGGGCGGTGGCCGCCCTTGCGGCTGAGAGTAGCAGGACACCGACCGAGGTCGAGTAGGCAGCGGAGCGGTGGGCAACCCCGCTCCTGCATCTGCTGCCCTGTCTGGCACTCAGCGCAATACCGCAGCCTCCGTCGCCGGAGACGTCAGAGCGAAGCGAGGTATGGAGGTAGCGGCTGCCCCGACGGCCCGGAGTGGGTGACGCCCTGGAACTGTGTCGACGTCGCCCTACGTAGTCGGGAGACCCGGCGTGGCGATGGGAAGCCGCTTCGCCTGACCCTCCTCCTATCGGCGGAATGTTGCTGAGTGGCCGCTCCCGGCTATCGATTGGTCAGGGGGTCGTCGCTTGGTCGGAGGACGGTTGGCGGTCGGGGATGCCACGCAGGAAGAAGAGGGCGAGCAGGTTCACCAGTGCCAACACCGCGAGCGCAGAGCGAAGCGCGTTGATCCTGGCTTGTGAGTTCGCGTCTACTACCGCGTCGGCGGTCGGGCCGGTGATGCCTGCCCGGTCGAGGCCCTGTTTGAGCTCGGTGTCGGAGATGAACGGCTCGCCGCCGGACAGCTCCACCTGAGCCTTGTCGGTGAGTTGCTTTGGGACGTCCGGGTTCTGGGCGATCCCGGTCAGGAACGACGCCGTCAACGCCGAGATGAGGACGGCCCCGGCGACTGCGGTCCCGATCGATGCGCCCAGGTTGGTGACCGTGTTCTGGATGCCGCCGACCTCACCGCTCCGTTCGTCGGGCACGGACGACACGGTGACGGCGCCCAGCTGCGACGCCAGAGTCCCCAACCCCAAGCCGGCGAGCAGTAGGGGTGCCGTGACGATGCCGGGCCCCGCACCTGCTTCGAGCGACGCGATGAGGGAGAGGACCCCGGCGAGCACCAAGACGAAGCCGATCCGCACGAGCCGTCTCGGGGAGGTGTGAGGAAAGGCCTTTGGCACTCCGACCGCGGCGACGAGCAACGCGATCGACAGCGGAAGCAAACGGACTCCCGTTGCGACCGCTGACAGTCCGAGCACGACGGAAAGAAACAGCGGAACGACGAAGAACGTGCCTGCCTGCACCAGGTACTGGAAGAAGAAGGCGAGCAATCCGGAGCGCAGCACCGCAGAGCGGAACAACGAGGGGTCGAGCAATGCCGTTGCACCGCGGCTGACCTGTCGACGCTGCCACGACAGGAACAACAGCAACAACGCTGCGCCGGCCAGCTCCAGCCAGATGACCGCAGACAGCCCGAGCCAGCTCGGCGCCCCAGGCTTCGGCTGCACGAGGCCCCACGTGCTCGACCGCAACAGGCCGAACACCACCAGCCCCAGACCAGAGGCCGACAGGACCACACCCACGCCGTCCAGGCGAGTTCCCGGCTCGGCCGGGGTATCAGCCGCCCGGCGGGCGAGAGCCAGGATCACGAGACCGACGACGACCTCACCGGCGAACACCCACCGCCACGAGACGTAGGTCGTGAACAACCCCCCGATCAGCGGACCCGCCGCCACCGCGATCGCTCCAGCAGATGCGACCATGCCGTAGGCACGTGAACGACCCGACGGCGGGAAGTTGCTCGCCACAAGAGCAACGATCGCCGGCATGATCAGCGCCGCGCCCAAGCCCTCCAGCGCCGACCAGCCGATCAACAGCACCGGCAGGCTCGGCGCCACCGCAGTGACCAACGAGCCGGTGACGTAGACCACGATCCCGATGGCGAAGGCCCGCTTGCGCCCCCACATCTGCCCGAGCTTCCCACCGGTGATCATGAACGCCGCCATCACCAGCGTGTGCAGCGTCACCGCCGTCTGGATTCCCGTCACCGTCGTCCCTACATCCGCCGCCACCGTTGCGATCGACACGTTCATGACCGAACTGTCGAGCGTCATCAAGAACTGCGCGGACGCCAATGTCGCGAGAACCAAGCCCGCTCCACTGCGAGCAGTCCCTTGAGAAGACGTCGAGGTCATCGAGCGACCCTACGAACCCCCCGGTTGCTAGACGGGAGCGAGCGGGGTGAATATCGAGCGCATCCCACATGCCGGTCTTGTGACGCACACTGCGGCCTCGGAGTCGGACATCCGCCCGCTGGGGGTGCGTCACCGGCGTCGGTCTGACCTTCAGACGGCAGCGTCGTGCTTGTCCAGGGTCACGGCCACGTCGCACTCGGCGAAGGCGAACGTCGTCGGGTGGTGCTCAAAGCCGGTGGTGTGGCCCTCCCAGCGGGTCTTCATGGCGAACCAGTCGTCGGCCGCCCAATAGGTGAAGTTCGCCGGCTTCCAATCGGGGAACGTGACGGAGTAGATCTTCGCCTCCATGGTGCCGACCTGGACACGTCGGTGGGCACGTCGCGCAGCAGGAGCACCTCCTCGCCGGTGAAGTAGGGCGAGGCGTACACCGCGTCGTCGGCGAACAGGCGTCACCGATCGCTGTCGGCGGGTGGCTCGGCGCGGAAGCCGCTGGCCGTCAGGCTGCGGTCGAGGAAGGCCGTGACCTTGCGGGACAACAGGTAGCCGACGTGGTTGCCGGGGTACCAGGCGATCTCCGGCTCGTCCCAGTGCTGCCACAGCAGCTCGGCCTGCTCGGGCATCGCCATGCGGTCACCGACGCCGGCGAAGACGAAGCGCCGCCCCTTCGGCACCCTGGGGGCGTAGGCGAGCGGCGAGACGACCCGGTGCACGATCTCGGCGTTGCCGTCGAGGATCTCGTGCTCGATGGCCTTGAGTCGGATGTGCACCGGGCTCTGGTGGCTGAAGATCCGGGGGAAGTCGACGATCGGGACCCCGGCCACCACGGCGTCGATGCCGTCCTCCAGCCCCGCCATGAGGCTGGCCATGTACCCGCCGAGGGAGATGCCGTAGAGCGCCACGCCCTGAGGGTCCTGGGCCCGCACCCACGACAGCACCCGACGGATGTCCCACACCGCCTGGGCCAGGCCGTGGACGCTGTTGATCAGGTCGAACGAGAGGAACGCCTCGCCGCTCATGCGGCTCAGGCGCCGCGGGCCGTGCAGCGGCAGCACCGGCATCGCCACGTTGAGCCCGAGGTCGCGGTGCAGGTGCACAGCGTGCAGGCCGATGAGATCGGCCGACGGCCAGCCCATGGCGAAGCCGTGGATGGCGACCACCCAGGGCCGGGGCCGGTCGCGGTGGCGCAGCACGGTGGCCGACGCCGTGCGGTTGGCCTCGTAGGAGGCCCAGCGCGCCGCGCCGGGCTCCTCGGGGCGGGGCTGCCAGCCGCTCGGGAACAGCAGCCGCTCGTAGGGCTGGCGCAGCGCCTTGCCCCGGTCGAACGACGGCTCGATGAGGGGAGGGGGCTGGCGGTGGTACGACTCGGGGTCGTCGAGCCACCCCTCCGCCTCGAACAGCAGCCGGGCGTGGGCGAGCTCCGCCGCGACGCGTTGGTAGTCGGCCCCGAGCGGCAACGGGTTGAGGCCCTGGGCGAGGGCGAGGATGAGCTCGTCCATCACCACCTGGGCGGCGAACGTCGGGGAGGGCCACGACGCCGGCGGCTGGCCCGCGCTCCCGGGCCGTCGACCGCCGACGTTGCCCACGAACCACGCCGAGCGGGGGAGCGCGGTGACGGCGCGCACGGCCGGCTGCCGGCTGAGCGCCTGCTCGACGTCGCGGTACGTCCGTCGGACGTTGCGGACCACGGCGTCGGGGAGGGCGGTCAGCACGGCGACGTCCCGGACCCCGCCCCCACGGTCGTCCCCTCGGTGATCTCGACGAGCGTGTCGTGGTCGAGCCGGCCGTCGACCTGGCCGTTGCCACCCGCGCGCCCGCTCAGGCCGACCAGGGTGGACACGGCCTGCACGAACCCGTCGGCCAGTGCCCCGATGTCGTCGACGAGGTCGGGGCAGGCGATGATGCCGACGTCGACCACACCGTCGTGGCTGAGCACGGTCAGGTTCAGCCCGGAGTTGGCGATCAGCGGGCCCATCGGGTACAGCGCCACCAGCCGGGCGCCGGCCAGGTACAGCGGCATCGGTGGCCCGGCCACGTTCGACACGATGGTGGTGAACACCGGCGGGTGGTGCCGTCCCAGCTCCAGGCTGGAGTACAGCCCGGTGAGCCCGCTCAGGAGCCGGGCGGGCAGCACGCTCGTCCAGGCGTCGATCACCCGGCTGTCGAGGGCGCCCTTAGCCGCCTTGGCGCCCAGCGCGTCCTCGTGCACGGCCCGCAGGAGCTCGACCGGGTCGTCGAGGTGGGCCGGCAGGGCCACCATGATGTTCGAGGTGTGGTTGCCGTAGATCTCCCCGTCGTGGCGGCCGTCGACGGGCACCGACGCGACCAGCGGCTCGTCGGGCGGTTCCCCGCGGGCGACGAGGTACTCGCGCATGGCCATGGCGGTGGCGGCCAGCACCACGTCGTTCACCGTCACCCCGAACACCCGCCCCACCGACCTCAGGTCGTCGAGCGAGCAACGGCGGAACGCCACCGTGCGCGACGGCGTCAACGGGCCGTTGAACCGGGTGCGGGGCGCGAAGCCGAGGAGCGACGACGGCTGGGCGGCCACCGCCTTGGCCGAACCGGCCACGCTGGACACCGTGCGGGCGACGGTGAGGGGCAGGCGGGCGACGCGGCCGAGGTTGGCGGGCACGGCCTCGGCGAGGAGCCGTCCCCGTGACGGCGGCTGCTCGCGGGGCAGCGCCGGGGCCGGCGCGTCGGGCGGCGGCGACGGCTCGGTGTCGAACAGCGACGCCATGATGTCGCTGCCGGCAGAGCCGTCCATGAGGGCGTGGTGCACCTTCGAGATCAACGCGACGCTGCCGTCGCGGAACCCCTCGAGGATCCAGACCTCCCACAGGGGCACCTCGCGGCGCAGCGGGCGGCTGGCCAGCTCGCCGGCGAAGCGCTCGAGCTCCTCCGGGGGCGCGTCGGGACCCACGTCGAGGTGGAAGATGTGCCGGTCCAGGTCGAAGTCCGGGTCGTCGATCCAGCGCGGGTGGTCCAGGCGCCCCGGCACCTCGACGACGCGCTTGTGGAACGGCGGCAGCAGGTGCATCCGCTCGGCGTAGACCTGCACGACCCGGTCGGCCGACCACGGCCCCGGCGCGGTCGACGGGTCGAGCACAAGCACCCCGACCATGTGCAGATGCATGGTCGGAGACTCCATCTCCAGCATGGCGGCGTCCATGCCCTGCACCCGTTCGGCCATCGGTCCCCTCCGATCCCCCGGTGTGTGGACGGCAGGACGCAGTGTGCGCGGCTCCGGCGGCTCCGGCTAGAGCCGTCCGGCTCCCCGCAGCAGGGACCGGTGGACCGATCGGCGCGGCCGTCGACGGAGCGCGCTGCGGTGGTCGGTCAGGCGCCCCGGAGCCGTCGCAGCCTCAGGGCCAGGACGGGGCAGGCGGCGACCGCCCGCCGGGCGTGGCCCTCGAGGTGGGCCGGCACCGGCCGGGCGTCGACGATGGGGTAGCCCCACTCGTCGAGGACGATCAACTCGGGGAGCAGCTCGGCGCACGTGCCGTGGGCGTCGCACGCGATGGGGTCGACGACCAGCTGCAGGCTCACCGCCACCCTCCTGGCGCCGGCGTCGGCAGCCACGCCGGGGCCGGCGGGCAGGGCCGCCCGGCGGCGTGGGCGGCGGCGTCGGCGGCGAACACCTCGAGCGCGCTGCGCACCATGCGCACCGCGCCGTCGGGGTGGCGGCACGCGCCGCGTCCCTCCACCTGCACGAAGAGCTGGTGCAGCCGGACGTGCGCTCGGGATGCGCCGGGCCCGCCGGCGCTGAGGTGTTCCATCGCCTCGGCCATGGCGGGGAGGCCGTGGGCACACGGCCCGCACTGCTGGGCGCCCTCACCGGCCAGCCATCGGGCGATCCGGGCCGTCTCGGCGAGCCCGCAGTGGCCCCGCGGGAGGGCGAACACCACACCGCAGCCGAGCGAACCGCCGACCGCCCGCAGCGACGAGTGGTCCACCGCCACCGCGGCGGCGGTGGCGGGGTCGAGCCAGGTGCCGAAGTAGCCGCCCACCAGCACGCCGGCCAGCTCGGCGAGCGGCGCGCCGGCGTTGTCGAGCAGCGCGGCGAGGGGCACACCCGAGGGCACCTCGTACACACCGCCCCTCGCGGCGTGGCCGCCGACCGTGAGCAGGACGGTGCCCGGCTCGTCCGGCGTGCCGATGGCGCGGTACCACTCGGCACCGAAGCGGGCGACCAACGCCACGTGGGCCAGGGTCTCGACGTTGTCGACGAGCGTGGGCCGGCCGTCGACGCCCCGCTCGAACGGGCGCGGAGGGCTGGACGTCGGCTTGGCCTCGCCACCGTTGAGCCAGTGCACCAGCGCCGACTCCTCGCCGGCGACGTAGCGGCTCGGGACCTGTGCCACCCGGACCGCGACCGTGTCGGCCCACCGGCCCTGGCGCTCGCCGACCGCCCGTCCGACGGCGTCGACCACGTGCCGGTGACGGCGGTCGACGCAGAGGATCGCCTCACGGGCACCCACGGCGCCGGCGGCGGCCACCATGCCGTCGAGCACGAGGTGGGGCACGTGGACGAGCAGGGTCTGGTCCTTGGCGCTCGCCGGCTCGCCCTCGGTGCCGTTGGCCACCACGATCGGGCCTCGGGTGCGGGACCTCGCCGCCACCGCCGCCATCTTGACCCCCGTGGGGAACCCGGCCCCGCCCCGGCCGCGCACCCCGGCGGCCTCCACCTGCTCGACGAGCGAGCGGGTGGGCCGGGGCGGAGGCCCCAGGCGGGCGAGGTGGGCGCCCAGCGACGCGTCGGGCCGGTGCGGGATCAGCCGAGGCACCACGGTGGCGTCGGGCGGGGCGACGGTGGGGTGGGGCGGGGCGCTCATGTCACCTCGGGACGGTGCCGGTGGTGCCGGTGGTGCCGGTGGTGGCGCCGTCGGCGCTGGCCGCCGTGGCGCCGGTCAGCAGGGAGCTCGGCGTGCCCGCCCGGCGGGCCCACCCGGCCTGGAGGGGCCCGGCGTAGGCCCATGCGACGATGGCGAGCAGCACCGCGGCGGCCGCGGCCGTGGCGGCGGTGCGGGCCGACGGGTTGCGCTGCCAGCCGGCGCCGATGCGCCAGGCCAGGGCCAGGACCATGGCGGCGAGGCACACGGCGTCGACGAGCTGCACCCAGCCGACCCGACCGTCGGTGCCGGTGCCGAGCCCGTGGACGAAGGCGAGCGGCCAGCACAGGTAGGCGCTCCAGTGCACGAGCCGCCAGGCCCGGTGAGGGATCCGCACCCGCAGGAGGCTGGTGAGCACCAGAGCCACCACGAGGTCGAGGGCCAGCGCGCCCAGGCCGAGCCACACCGGACGGTAGGCGGAGCGCCACGGCACGACCGCGTCGAGCCAGCGGATGGGGGCGAAGCCGTCGACCACTGAGGACGCCACGTGGACGCCGAGGAACACCACCGCCAGCAGCGAGGCGTTGCGGTGGAGGTGGGTCACGACGAAGCGCTGGCCGGTGGGGCCGGACCACCGCTCGAGCTGAGCGATGCCGAGCACCATCGACACGGTGAGCAGCACCAGGGCGACCAGGCCGCTGCCCCGGGTGAGGTACCACAGCGCCTGCGAGTCGGTCACGGCGGCGGTCATGCCGCCTCCTCCTCGTCGGCCGGCCATCCGGCGACGGTCACCACGGTGCCGTCGTCGGCGACGAGGCGGGCGGGCAGGTCGCGTGCTGCCAGCCAGGCCGGGCCCTCGACGCCGAGCACGAGGGCGGCGGTGGCGGCGGCGTTGGCGCCGGCGCACGTCGCGGCGGCCACGCTGACCGTGCGCCAGCAGGTGGCGGCCGGTGCGCCGGTGCGGGGATCGATCACGTGGTGGGCGACCGCGGCACCAGGGTGCCAGCGCCGCACCGTGGTGCTCGACGTGGCCAGCGCGCCGGAGCCGATCGTCACCACGGGCCCGTCGGCGTGGGGGCCGGCGGCGTGGTCGTCGGTGATGCGCACGTCCCACCCACCGGGGCGGGGCGGCCCGGCCACCGCCAGGTCGCCACCGAGCGACACCAGGACCGGTCGCGCCACGGCGAGGGCGGCCGCGGCAGCGGCCCGGTCGGCGGCCCAGCCCTTGGCGGTGGCCCCGAGGTCGAGCTCCACCCCGACGGGCACGGTGACGGTGCGCAGCTCACGGTCGAGCTGCACCGACCGCCAGCCCGGCACCGCGGCCAGGTGGACGTCGAGGGCGGGCAGGTGGGGCGGCACCGACCGGAAGTCACGGTCGTAGCCCCACGCCCGCAGGGCCCCGGCCACGGTCGGGTCGACCAGGCCGTCGGTGGCCTCGGCGGCGTCGAGGGCGACGGCGAGGGCCTCGGCCAGCAGCGGCGAGACGGCCGTCGGTCGGCCCGCGGCGGCCACCACGGCGCACAGCTCGGAGTCGTCACGGAAGCGGCTGCACGCCGCGTCGACGGCGGCCAGCTCGGCGCGCACCAGCTCGAGGGCGAGGTCGGCGGCGGCGGGCCCCTCGGGGCCGGTGTCGACGACGACGTCGGCGGTCGTGCCGAGGGCACGGAACCGGCGCAGCTGCGGCTCGGCGGTCACGAACCACCCGAGGAGGTCGACGGCCGGCGCCTGGTGGAGCGGCTCGGCGCCCGGGCCGGCGGGGCGATGGTCGTGCTGGGGCTGGTGCGTGCGCCGCCGCGCAGGGTCGTGCTGGGCGACGGGCTCGGCACCGTCGCGCCGCCCACCCCGCTGGTGCCCCCGCCGGTGTCCGATGCACCGGCGCCGGCGCCGTCCGACCGGTCGAGGAGCACGGCGAAGGCGCCGGCCGCCACCACGGCCCCGCCGGCCAGCCAGAGCGTGGCGCGGCGCACGACGGTCAGGCCGCGGTCTCGAGCCGAGGGGGTGGGCATCGAGCGCATGCTCTCGGGTGGGGGCGAGAGCAGGGTAGGGGCTCGACAAGAACCCGGTAAGAAGGCCGCTCGGGCCGGTACGGCCCTCGTCCAGGGCGGGGCACCCACGCGACCTCGCTAGGGTGCGAGGCCCGTGTCCGCGTGCGCCCCCCGCTCCGCTCGCCGCCTCCGCCGAGGCGCCACCGCGCTCCTGCTCGGCCTGCTCCTCGCTCTCGTCGCCGCAGGCTGCGGGGTCGAGGATCGATCGGCCGGCGCGTCCCTCGACCTGCCGGCGACGACCGCCACCAGCACCGTCCCACCGACCTCCCCGCCGACGTCGCCGCCCACGACCCCGACGACCGCGCCGCCCACGACCACGGCAGCGCCCCCGACCACCGCAGCCCCGGCCCCGGCCGGCTCCCTCTCGCCAGGGGCGCGCACGGTGTACGTGCTCGGCGACTCGGTCACCCTCGGCGCCCAGTCCACCCTCCCCAGTGCCCTCGCCGGGTGGACCGTGACCGTCGACGCCAAGGAGAGCCGCCGCATCGACCAGGGCAGCTCCGTCGTGGCCGCCCGGGGCGGGGCCATGGGCCGGGTGCTGGTGGTGCACCTGTGCACCAACTGGGGCGGCGGCGACTACGGGGCGGCCGCCGAGCGGCTGCTCGGACAGCTGCAGGACGTCGAGCGGGTGGTCTGGGTCACCTGCACGCCCTGGCTGCCCGCCGTCGCCCGGGCCGACGAGGTCATCCGGTCGCTGCCCCGCAGCCATCCGGAGGTGGTGGTGGCCGACTGGGCGGCCGTCTCGGCCACACCCGGGTACACCTACGCCGACGGTCTCCACCTGCGACCGCCGGGTGCCGCCGCGCTGGCCCAGGTGATCGCCGACGCGGTCGGCCCGCCCCCGGCCGGGGGCTGAACGGCGCACCGGCACGAGCCGTGGGCGCCAACCGTGTCGTGGGCCCGATGGGACCACCGGTAGTCTGACCGGTCGTGTCCGAGCCGCCCGCGACGCCCCGAACCGAGCCGTTCAAGGCGCCCGTGGGCACCCGCGACGTCCTGCCGCCGGAGTCGGCGCGGTGGCAGGCGCTGATCGCCGCCTTCGCCACCCACGTCGAGCGGGCCGGCTACGGCCTGGTGCAGAGCCCCATGTTCGAGGAGATCGGCGTGTTCACCCGCATGGGCGAGGGCACCGACGTCGTGCGCAAGGAGATGTACGACTTCCTCGACAAGGGCGACCGCCACCTCGCCCTGCGCCCCGAGGGCACCGCGTCGGTGGCCCGGGCGTTCGTGCAGCACCGCCCGCCCACGCCGTGGAAGGTCTGGTACGCGGCGCCGAGCTTCCGCTACGAGCGGCCCCAGGCGGGCCGTTACCGCCAGCACCACCAGCTCGGCGTGGAGGCCGTCGGCTCGGCCGACCCCGACCTCGACGTCGAGGTGATCGCCCTGCTGTGGGACTTCTACGCCGCCATCGGGCTCCGTCGGGTCGAGCTGGTGCTGAACTCCATGGGCACGGCCGCCGACCGGCGCCGCTACATCGACGACATCCGCAGCTACCTCGTCGGCAAGCTGGGCGAGCTCGACCCGACCGACGCCGAGAAGGTCGAGGCCCACCCCATGCGGGTGCTCGACTCGAAGCGCCCCGTCACCATCGCCGCCATCGCCGACGCCCCCCGCATCACCGACCGGCTCTCCGACGAGGGCGTCGCCCACTTCGAACGGGTCCAGGCCGGCCTGCGGGCCGTCGGCATCCCGTTCCGGCTCGAGCCCCGCCTGGTGCGGGGCCTCGACTACTACACCCACACCACCTTCGAGATGGTGAGCGGCGCCCTCGACGCCGCGCAGTCCACCATCGGCGGCGGCGGCCGCTACGACGGCCTCGTCGAGTCGCTCGGCGGCCCGCCCACGCCCGGCATCGGCTTCGGGTCCGGCATCGAACGGGTGCTGCTGACCTGCGACGCCGAGGGCGTGTTCCCCGCGCCCCCGCCGCGCACCGAGGTGTACGTCGTCGACACCGCCGGGGGCGACAGCGCGCGCGACCTCACCCAGCAGCTGCGCCGGGCCGGCATCGCCGCCGAGCGGGCCTTCGACGGCCGCTCGATGAAGTCCCAGATGAAGTCGGCCGACCGCTCCGGCGCCGGGCTGGTGCTCATCGTCGGGCCCGACGAGCTGGCGGCCGGCACCGTCACCGTGCGCGCCATGCGAGGCGAGCGCCAGCAGCACCACGTCGAGCGAGCCGCAGTCGTGGCCGTGGTCGCCGAGCTGCTCGACGCCAGCCCCGACCACGTCGCCGCCCCCCTCTAGACCGCCGCCCCACCTGCCCGAGGACCCACCGTGACCGACAGCCTCCCGATGCGCACCGACCACTGCGGCGCCCTCCGCCCCGCCGACATCGGACGGCGGGTGGCGCTGTGCGGGTGGATGGCTCGCCGCCGAGAGCACGGCGAGCACCTCGCCTTCGTCGACCTGCGCGACCACACCGGCATCGTGCAGTGCGTCGTCGACGGCTCGGTCGACGTGCGCTCGGAGTACGTGCTGCGGATCGTGGGCACCGTGCGAGCCCGCCCCGAGGGCACCGAGAACCCCAACCTGCCCACCGGTGAGGTCGAGCTGGGCGAGTGCGAGGTCGAGGTGCTCAACACCGCGGCGCCGCCGCCGTTCCAGCTCGACGAGCGGGTCGAGGTGGACGAGATGGTCCGCCTCGCCCACCGCTACGTCGACCTGCGCACCGACCGCATGCAGCGCAACCTGCGGCTCCGGGCCCGGGTCAACGCCGCACTGCGGCGGGCCATGGACGACCAGGGCTTCGTCGAGGTCGAGACCCCGATGCTCATCGCCTCCACCCCGGAGGGCGCCCGGGACTTCGTCGTGCCCAGCCGGCTCTCGCCCGGCGAGTTCTATGCGCTGCCCCAGAGCCCCCAGCTGTTCAAGCAGCTCTGCATGGTGGGCGGCGTCGACCGCTACTACCAGATCGCCCGGTGCCTGCGCGACGAAGACCTGCGGGCCGACCGGCAGTTCGAGTTCATGCAGCTCGACGCCGAGGCCAGCTTCGCCTCACAGGAGGACGTGCTCGCGTTCATCTCCGTCGCCGTGTCGGCCGCCGTCGAGGCCGTGACCGGCGAGGCGGTCGGCGACATCCCCCGCATGAGCTGGCTCGAGGCCCAGGAGCGGTTCGGCTCCGACAAGCCCGACACCCGCTTCGGCATGGAGCTGGTGGAGCTCACCGAGCTGTTCGCCGCCACCGGCTTCAACGCCTTCAAGGCGCCGTGCGTCAAGGGCATCCGGGTGCCCGGTGCCGGTGACACCACCCGCTCGCGCCTCGACGACCTCACCGACCGGGCCAAGCGGTGGGGTGCCAAGGGCCTCGTCTGGATGCGGGTGAAGGAGGGCGGCGAGCTCGAGTCGCCCGTGGCCAAGTTCCTCTCCGACGAGGAGCTGCGGGGCCTCGTCGACACCACCGGCGCCGAGGCCGGCGATCTGCTCCTGCTCGTGGCCGACGAGCGCCACCGGGTGTGGCACGTCCTCGGCCTGCTGCGCCTCGAGCTGGGCCGCCCGCCGGTCACCGAGGGCGGGCTGCAGTTCCTCTGGGTCGTCGACTTCCCGCTGTTCGAGGACCTCGGCGACGACGGCCGGCCCGTGCCGGCGCACCACCCGTTCACCATGCCCCATCCCGACGACGTCGCCCTGCTCGACGCCGCCGACCCGGCCGAGCTGTTGAAGGTGCGCTCGCAGTCCTACGACCTGGTGCTCAACGGTTGGGAGCTGGGGTCGGGAAGCGTGCGGATCCACCGCCCGGAGATCCAGCAGCGCATGTTCGGCCTGCTCGGCATCTCCGAGCAGGAGGCGCAGGCCAAGTTCGGGTTCCTGCTCGACGCCTTCCGCTTCGGGGCGCCGCCCCACGCGGGGTTCGCGTTCGGCATCGACCGCCTCGTCGCACTGTTGGCCGGCGAAGAGAACATCCGGGAGGTCATCGCCTTCCCGAAGACCCAGTCGGGCACCGACCCGCTGACCCACGCCCCGACGCCGATCGACGCCCGGCACCTCGAGGAGCTGGGCCTTCGGCTCCTCCCGACCAAGAAGTCGGACTAGCCGCCGGTCGGGGCGACGGGTCCTCAGACCGACAGCTCGACGACCACCGCGGCGGTGTCGGGGTCGAGCTCGACCCGGGCCGCCACGGTGGTGGCGCCCCGCCAGGCGCTGAGGCCGGCCCGCGACGAGGTCAGCGTGTCGAGCCCGTCGACCGCGAAGCCGAGCCGCTCGAGCTCCTCGGCCAGCTCGTGGGTGACCTGGGTGACGCTCGTGCCGGTGCCGCTGAAGCGCGCCGTGCGGCCGGCGGCCGCCTTCGGGTCGTCGGGCTCCACCACCGGCAGCAGCGCGGCGGGCATGCGGATGCCCTCGACGGCTTCGGCGACCGTGCCCGCTCGGCCGGCCCCGTCCGGCTCGGGCGCCTCGACGGGGGTGTGGTCGGTGGCCGGGGCGGGGTCGCCGGCGGGGGACGGCGCTCCGGCCCCCTGCAGCGAGCGCGGGAGCCGAGCCTCGACCGGACCGTCGGGCAGCGGCGGAGGGGTGAACCCGGCGAGCCGGCTCGACGCGGTGGCCCCGGCGTCGGCGGTCGCCGCGGCGGCGGCCGCCTCTCGCTGGGCCTTCGGGCCCTGGGTGACGCGGCGGAAGATGCGGTAGGCGTAGACGCCGAGCGCGACCAGCAGCCACAGCCAGAACAGTGCGACCAGGACCTCCTTCACGCAGGCATGGTCGCACACCGCGCCGCGGCGGTGGCGCACCTGCGACGGTAGCCTCGCCCGATGGCCGAGGACCTCTTCGCGGCGGCGGCGGAGGACCGCCTGGTGCGCCAGGCACCTCTGGCGGCGCGCCTGCGGCCCACCTCGCTCGACGACGTCGTGGGCCAGGAGCACCTGCTCGGCGCGGGCAAGCCGCTGCGGTCGCTCATCGAGGCCGACCGCCTGTCGTCGGTGATCCTGTGGGGCCCGCCCGGCACCGGCAAGACCACCATCGCCCAGCTGATCGCCCGCACCACCTCCAAGGCCTTCGAGCAGCTCTCGGCCGTGACCGCCACGGTGAAGGACGTGCGGGAGGTGGCGGCGCGGGCCCAGGACCGGCTCGGCCAGCGCGGCCAGGGCACGATCTTGTTCCTCGACGAGGTCCACCGGTTCAACAAGGCCCAGCAGGACGCGCTGCTGCCCTCGGTCGAGTCGGGGCTGCTGGTGCTGATCGGCGCCACCACCGAGAACCCCTACTTCGAGGTCAACCCGCCGCTGCTGAGCCGCTCCACGCTGTTCCGGCTCGAGCCGCTGAGCGTGGAGGCGGTCACGCGGCTCGTGCGGCGGGGGCTGCAGGCCGAGGGCGCCGGCATCGACGAGGACGCCCTGGCCCTGCTCGTCGAGCGGGCCAACGGCGACGGCCGCCACGTGCTCACCAGCCTCGAGGTGGCGGTGGCCCTGGCCCACGAGCATCCCGGGGTCGAGCGCGACGCCAGCGGGGCCATCACCGACGAGCGGGTGCGGGTGACGGTGGCCGACGTGGAGGCGGCGCTCGGCACCAAGGCGCTGCGCTACGGCCGCGACGACCACTACGACGTCATCTCCGCCTTCATCAAGAGCATCCGGGGCTCCGACCCCGACGCCGGCCTCTTCTGGCTGGCCCGCATGCTCGAGGCGGGCGAGGACGCCCGCTTCATCGCCCGCCGGCTGGTGATCCTCGCCAGCGAGGACATCGGCATGGCCGACTCGCTCGCGCTGGTGGTGGCCGACGCCGCCGCTCGGGCCGTGGAGTTCGTCGGGCTGCCCGAGGCCCAGCTCAACCTGGCCCACGCGGTGGTCCACCTGGCATCGGCGCCGAAGTCGAACCGGGTGACGGTCGCGCTGGGACGGGCCCGGGCCGACGTCAAGGAGCGGGCCGCAGGGGAGGTGCCGCCGCACCTGCGCGACGCGCACTACAAGGGCGCCAAGAGCCTCGGCCACGGCAAGGGCTACGAGTACCCTCACGACGATCCCTCGGGATGGGTCGACCAACAGCACCGGCCCGCGGAGCTCGAGGGACGGGTCTACTACGAGCCGTCGACGCACGGTGCGGAGGAGAGGGTGCGCCAGCGCATGGAACAGCGTCGCCAACGCCGGTCCGGCTCCGAGCCGGCCGCCGTCGCCGAGGAGCCGCCGCGATGAGCGCCGCCGCTGTCGTGCTCATCGTCGTGGCCATCGTCGGGCTGGTGGTGGTGGCCATGGCCGTGCAGTCGTTGATCCACACCCTGCGCTCGCTGCGCGAGACCGTCGACGACCTCCGCCGCCAGACGCTGCCCGCCATCGCCGAGCTGCGGGCGACCGTGGCCGCCGCCAACGGCGAGATCGCCCGGGTCGACACGCTGCTCGACACCGCCGAGGAGGTCGGTGCCCGGGTGGAGGCCACGTCCCGGCTCACCTGGCTGGTGCTGCGCAACCCGCTGGTGAAGCTGGCGTCGGCGTCGGTCGCCTCCGACCGCGTCGCCCGCCGGCTCTCACGCGCCCAGCCCGACGACACGTCGGTGGTGTCGCCGTTGGCGCTCGAGCGCCCCGACCGCCGCGTCGACTCCCGCCGCGACCGTCGGCGCGGGCGCGGGCCGTCGCGCCGCGACCGCCGGGCGGGCTGAGGGAGGCGGGGCGGTGTTCAAGCGCGTCACCTGGTTCAGCGTCGGCGTGGGGGTCGGCGCGGCCGGCACCGTCGTCGGCTACCTGCGTGCCCGCGAGCTCGCCCGGCGGCACCTGCCCGAGTCGGTGCACGACGCCGCCGGCCGGGTCGCGGGGCGGGCCGAGGACGAGCTGCGCCTGCTGGCCGAGCGGGCCGGCGACGTCGTCGACGACTGGCGCCGCACGAGCGCCGAGGCCCGCCACACCCGCCAGCAGGCCGAGCAGCTCCTGCGTCGCCAGCTCGAGCAAGCGGGCCTCTGAGCGCAGGGGCGCTACGAGGCGGGGGAGCGCTCGGCGTTGCGGGCCACCAGGACCTGCATGTAGTGGCGCCAGTCGACGTCGGTCAGCGGTCCGGCGACGTCGTCGACGAGGGCCACGCCGTGGTCGATGGCCCGGCCGGCGAAGGGCGTGAGCGCGGCCTCGGCCCGGGACAGCCCGGTGGCCACCAGCAGGTCGGTGAGGGCGGCGGACCGGCTGGTGACCGCCCGCCGCAGGGCGTCGGCCAGGGCGGGCTGGTGGGCGGCCGCCAGGTACAGCTCGACCTTCAGCCGCTGGAGCCCGCGTGCCTCGGGCTGCACGTAGCCGGCCAGGTAGGCGCCGGCCAGGCCGGCGAGGCGGTGCTCGGCGATGAGGTTGCTGTCGCGCTCGGTGACGGTGGTGTAGAGCCCTTCGAGCAGCACGTCGACCAGCTCGCTGATCATGTCGTCCTTGCGCCCGTAGTACTCGTAGATCACGCCGGTCGAGTAGCCGGCCCGGCGGGCGATGCGCGACACGGTGGCCCGCTCGAAGCCGGTGCGGGCCACGACCGACCCGGCCGCCCGCAGCACCTCGTCGCGGACCGGTTCGCCGGTGTCGATCTCCGGCCACCGGGGCGTGAGGGGCTCCAGCGCGCCGCACGGACGGGAGGAGTCGTGGGCCAGACCGATCGAGCCGGCGACGACGAGCCACCAGTCGAGGGCGGGAGCCGACGCGGGAAGGGACAGCACGCCGATGCCCCACGTGAGCGCCAGCTGGCCGAGCACCTGCGCCCGCCGGGCCGCGGGAGCGTGCGGGGCGGCGCCCCAACGCTCGAGGGCGGAGGCGACCGCCGGTTGCACGACCTCCTCGAGCTCCTCGACCCGGCGAGCGACGGCGAGCAGCTCGAGGGCCGCCCGCAGGTCGGGGCCGGGCGACGAGAGGTCGGCGGCCAGCCGGACCGCGGCCTCGGTCGAGCCCGGATCGGAGGCCCGGCCCTCGAGGAGGGCCACCGCCCGGTCGGACACGTCGAGCAGCGCCGCCTCGGCCCGCTCGGCCCAGGCCCACACCGCCAGCTCGGCGGCGTTCTCGAACCGCCCGTAGAGGGCACCGGTGCTGTTCAGCCCGGCGGCCCGGGCCACCCGGCTCATCCCGAGCCCGTCGAACCCGTCTCGGCACAGCACCTCGACCGCCGCCGACAGGATCCGCTCGTCGTTGGCCACGGCACGGTCGCTGCGGCGCCGGCGGGGCCGGACGGGCGGGCGAGGCTGGGAGATGTCGGAAGGGGCGCTGGCCGTCACGATGCCGGGCATCCTAGGTGATGCTGCGACATGCACCTGGCCTGCGTCCGGCAGGGCCGTCGGTGCCACTCGTTAGGCTGAGCCGCACCATGAGCTCCATGACCGCCACCGAGCTGCGTCGCGCCTTCCTCGCCTTCTTCGAGCAGCGGGGCCACACGGTCGTGCCCTCGGCCAGCCTCATCCCGCACGACCCCGACCTGCTGTTCACGGTGGCGGGCATGGTGCCGTTCAAGCCCTACTTCCTCGGCGAGCAGCAGCCGCCGTTCTCCCGGGCCACCACGGTGCAGAAGTGCGTGCGGGCCGGCGGCAAGGACTCCGACCTCGAGGAGGTGGGCCGCGACGCTCGCCACCTGAGCTTCTTCGAGATGCTCGGCAACTTCAGCTTCGGCGACTACTTCAAGCACGACGCCATCCCCATGGCGTGGGACATGGTGACGAACCTGTTCGGGATCGATCCCGACGTGCTGTGGGTCACCTGCCACGTCACCGACGACGAGGCCGCCGAGATCTGGCGCGACGAGGTGGGGGTCGATGCGTCGCGCATCCAGCGCCTCGACGCCGACAACTGGTGGGGGCCGCCCGGTGGCCCGCCGGGCCCGTGCGGGCCGTGCTCGGAGATCTACGTCGACAAGGGGCCGGCCTACGGCCCCGAGGGCGGCCCCGCCCACGGCGGCGAGGAGCGGTTCCTCGAGATCTGGAACCTGGTCTTCATGCAGTTCGCCCGCGACGTCGGCGGCGTCGACACCGAGCTGCCCAAGAAGAACATCGACACCGGGGCCGGGCTCGAGCGCATCCTCGGGGTGCTGCAGGGCGTCGACTCGGTGTTCGACACCGACGTGCTCGCCCGGCTCGTCGAGACCGCCCAGCGGGTCACCGGCACCCGCCTCGGCGCAGGCGAGCGGTCCGACATCTCGCTGCGCATCCTCGCCGAGCACGCCCGCACCATGAGCTTCCTGGTGAGCGACGGCGTGTTCCCGTCCAACGAGGGGCGGGGCTACGTGCTGCGGCGGGTCATCCGGCGGGCCGTGCGCGAGGCGTACCTGCTCGACGTCGCCGACCTCGTCACGCCCGACCTCGTCGACACCACCGTCGAGATCATGGGTGAGAGCTACCCCGACCTCGTCAAGCACCACGACTTCGTCCGCAACGTGGTGGCCCGCGAGGAGGAGCGCTTCCGCGCCACGCTCCGCTCGGGCACCAACCTGCTCGACGCCGAGCTCGACAAGCTGCCCGACGGCGCCTCGGTCAGCGGCTCGGTGGCCTTCCTGCTCCACGACACCCACGGCTTCCCGCTGGAGCTCACCCGGGAGATCGGCCTCGAGCGGGGCCACGACGTCGATCAGGCCGGCTTCGACGCGGAGATGGCCGAGCAGCGCCGGCGGGCCAAGGAGGCCCGGAAGAGCGGCGGGGGCGGGGCCAGCGAGGTCTACGCCGAGCTGGCCGAGCAGTTCGGGCCCACCGAGTTCGTGGGCGACGACCACTACGAGGTCGACGCCGTGGTCATCGGCGTCACCGACGACTCGGTGGTGCTCGACCGCACCCCGTTCTACGCGGAGTCCGGCGGCCAGGTGGGCGACACCGGCTGGATCACCTCCGACACCGGCCGGGCCGAGATCGTCGACACCGTCCACGGCGCTCCGGGCGTGGTGCGCCACAAGATCGGCACCCTCGAGGGCGAGCTCGAGGTGGGCCAGAGCGTGCGGGCCGCCATCGACGGCGAGCGGCGTGACGCCATCCGTCGCAACCACACGGCCACGCACCTGCTGCACTGGGCCCTGCGGGAGGTGCTCGGCGAGCACGTCAAGCAGCAGGGCTCGCTGGTCGCGCCCGACCGGCTGAGGTTCGACTTCAGCCACTACGAGGCCCTCACCGACGACGAGATCCGCCGCATCGAGGACCTCGTCGCCCACGACGTGCTGGCCAACCCGCCGGCGCGCCACTACGAGACCACCAAGGCCCACGCCGAGCAGATCGGCGCCATCGCCTTCTTCGGCGACAAGTACGGCGACGTCGTCAAGGTGCTCGAAGCCGGGCCCCACTCCACCGAGCTGTGCGGGGGCACCCACGTCAAGGCCCTGGGCGACATCGGGCCGGTCAAGATCGTGAGCGAGGCCTCCATCGGCTCCAACATCCGCCGCATCGAGGCGGTCTCGGGCACCGGCCCGCTGGAGCTGTTGCGCGCCGACGAGGCCCGCATCAAGGCGGCCGCCGACGTGCTCGGGGTCGCCACCGCCGAGCTGGTCGACGCCGTCGAGCGGCGGGTGGCCGAGGCCAAGGAGCTGCGGGTCCGAGTCCGCGAGCTCGAGCGCCAGGCCGCCTCGGGCCGCGCCGGCGAGCTGGCCGCCGCCGCCGTCGACGGCGTGGTGGTCACGCGGGTCGACGGCCTCGACCGCGACGCCCTGCGCGACCTGGCCGTCGCCGTGCGCGACGTGCCCGGGGTGCGGGCCGTGGTGCTGGGCAGCGCCCCCGAGTCGGGCGGCGTCGCCCTCGTCGCCGCCGTCGCTCCCGACAGCGGGCTGCACGCGTCGGAGCTGATCGCCGACGCCGCCCGGGCGGTCAAGGGTGGGGGCGGCAAGAGCGCCGAGCTGGCCGTGGCCGGCGGGAAGGACCCGTCCGCCCTCGACGACGCCCTGGCGCTGGCGCGGGCCGCCGCCGGCATCGGCTGACGGGTGCGGGCGCTCGGGGTCGACCTCGGCAGCCGCCGCATCGGTGTGGCGCTGTCGAACTCGGCGGGCACCCTCGCCACCCCCTACGACACGGTCGAGCGCTCCGGCGACGTCGCCCGCGACCACCGGCGGCTGCTCGAGCTGGCCGCCGAGGCGGAGGTGGAGCGCATCGTCGTCGGCCTGCCCCTCTCCCTCGACGGCACCGTCGGGCCCGCGGCGCAGGGTGTGCTCGCCGAGGTCGAGCAGCTGCGTTCCACCACCTCGTTGCCGGTGGAAACCTACGATGAGCGCCTGACCACCGTGACCGCCGATCGACTCCTCCGGCAGGGGGGCCGCAAGGGTCGGGCCCGCCGCAAGGTGGTCGACCAGACGGCTGCGGCGGTGCTCCTGCAGGCCTGGCTCGACGGCCGGGCCACCGACCCCACCACCGAGCGCCCGTCCGGTACCCCGTAGCCGACCCGACCCGCGAGCGAGACCGTGCCCGACCAACCCGACCAACCGGACCCGTACGACCTGTTCGGGCTCGATCGACCCGACGACGGGGCCGCCGAGGTCGCCGAGACCGGCGACCAGCCTAGGACCGTCGACGCCGCGTACCAGGACGACCACGACGCCGACCACGACCACGACTACGTCCCCGTGCGGGGTGCGGCGAGCGGCGGCCGGCGGCGGTGGGGGCTGGTGGCCCTCGGCCTGGTGGCCGTGGTGGTGCTGATCCTCGGTGTGGGCGCGGTGTGGGTGAAGGGGCAGGTCGACCCCGGCGACCCGGGGGAGCCGGTGGCCTTCACGGTGCCGTCGGGCAGCACCACCTCCGACATCGCCACCCTGCTCGCCGAGAAGGGCATCATCACCAACGCCACCGTTTTCGAGTGGTACCTGAAGGTGAAGGGCGGGGGGAACTTCCAGGCCGGCGACTACGAGGGGTTGCACAAGCGCTCGGCCATGGGCGACGTGGTCGACGTGCTCGAAGGCGGCCCCGTGCCGCCCAAGGACGTCACGTTCCTGGTGCGCGAGGGGCTGTGGGAGTCCGAGACCCGCCAGCTGATCCTCGACACCTTCCCGGGCATGACGCCCGACGCGCTCGACGCTGCGCTGGCGAGCACCCACCCGGCGCTGCAGCCGGCCGGGTCCACGAGCCTCGAGGGCTTCTTGTTCCCCGCCACCTACGAGGTGCCCGAGGCCCAGCTCGCCGACCCGCAGGCCCTTGTCGCCCAGATGGTCGGCGCCTTCGACCGGGTGTCGACCCAGGCGGGGTTGCCGGACGCCTCGGCCAAGCTCCAGGGGGTCGCCGGGAAGCGCACCATCACCCCCTACGAGGCGCTGGTCGTGGCCTCCCTGGTGGAGGCCGAGGCCAAGGTGCCCGAGGACCGGCCCAAGATCGCCCGGGTCATCTACAACCGGCTGGCCCAGGGCATGACCCTCGGCATCGACGCCACCGTGCTGTACGCCCTCCAGGAGCGCACGGGCACCCTCACCGAGAGCCAGCTGAAGACCAACTCGCCGTACAACACCCGCCAGAAGACCGGTCTGCCGCCCACGCCGATCAACTCGCCCGGGCAGGCCTCGATCGAGGCCGCGCTCAACCCTGCACCGGGCGACTGGCTCTACTACGTGCTCACCGACACCGACGGCCACCACTACTTCACCGACAGCTACTCGGACTTCCAGCGGGCGGTGAGGGACGCCCAGGCCCGAGGCGTGTTCTGATGCACGCCCCCACGGCCGCCACCCGGCTGGCCGCGGTCATCGGCACGCCGGTGCGCCACTCGCTCTCGCCGGTCCTGCACAACGCCGCCTTCGCGGCGGCCGGCCTCGACTGGGTCTACGTGGCGCTCGAGGTCGCCGAGGGCCGGGTGCCCGAGGCGCTCGCCGGGGCGCGGGCGCTGGGTGTCGGCGGTCTCTCGGTCACCACACCGCACAAGGAGGCGGCGGCCGACGCGTGCGACCGGCTGTCGCCCGACGCCTCGCTGCTGCACGCCGTGAACTGCGTGGTCCCCGACGGCGACGAGCTGGTCGGCCACAACACCGACGGGCCCGGCTTCGTCGCCGCGCTGGGCGCCGACGGCTTCGACCCGCAGGGGCGGGCGTGCGTCGTGCTCGGCGCGGGCGGGGCCGCCCGGGCCATCGCCCTCGCCCTCGCCCGCGCCGGGGCGGCCGAGGTGTCCGTGGTGAACCGCACCCGGGCTCGGGCCGAGCAGGCGGTGGCCCTGGTGGGCGGCGCGGGCCGGGTGGTCGAACCGGGCGCCGCCGCCTCGGTGGTGGCCGACGCGGCGCTCGTCGTCAACGCCACCACGGTCGGCATGGGCCAGCCAGCTGCGGGCGACGTGCCGGTCGACCCCGAGCTGCTGCACGCCGGGCAGCTCGTCGCCGACATCGTGTACCGCCCCCTCGAGACCCCGCTGCTGGCGGCCGCCCGCCGGCGCGGCGCCACCGTGGTGAACGGGGTGCCGATGCTGGTGCACCAGGCCGCGGAGGCGTTCCGGCTCTGGACCGGTGTGCCCCCGCCGGTGGCCGCCATGGCGTCCTCGGTCGAGCACCTCCTGGCCGGGAGCTGAGAAAAAGGCTCCACCTGCCCGCCCATCGTGCCGAAACCTTGCCCCAGAAGTTCGGTGACGTCCGTCGCCGCGTTTCCTCGGGAGGCATCCGCCGTGGCTCTTCAGGGCAGCATCGACACCTTCGCACTCGACGACGTGCTCCGCCTCGTCGCGAGCACCGGCAAGACCGGGCGCCTCAACCTCAAGGGCACCCGCGGCGAAGGCGAGCTCGTGGTCCGCGACGGCCGGGTGCTCGGCGGTTCGGTGAGCACCGACGAACGGGCCGCCGAGCTGCAGGAGCTGGTGTTCGAGATGCTGCGCTTCGACGACGGCGAGTTCGTCTTCGAAGCCGCCGAGGTCGACGACGACGGCATCGAGCCGGCCGAGGTCGACGGCGTGCTCGAGTCGGCCGCCGAGCTGCTCACCGAGTGGCGTGACATCGAGCAGGTGGTGCCCAGCCGTTGGGCCAGCGTCACGCTGGTGCGCGAGCTGCCCGAGGGCGAGGTCACCATCGACCCCGTGCAGTGGCGGATGATCGCCGCCATCGGCTCGGGCGCGGCCGTGGCCCAGCTCGCCGAGCGCCTCGACGCCAGCGACCTGACCACCGGGCGCATGCTGCGCTCGCTGATCGAGGCCGGCCTGGTCGACGTCGGCGAGGCCATCGAGGACCAGGTCGAGCCCATCGGCGAGGTGGCCCCGCTCGAGGTCCACGACGAGCCCGTCGCCCAGTACCCGCCCTTCACCACCGAGCCCGCCACCTGGGCCGACGACCCGATGCCGGTCAACGGCAACGGCAACGGCAACGGCCACGGCGAGGTCGACACCGACGTGCTGTTCGACAGCGTCCACCAGGCGCCGGTCGCGCTGGTCGAGGTGCTGCCGGCCGAGGAGCTCGAGGGCCACGACCTCGACGAGGGGTCCGCCCTGGCGCCGGTCGTCGACGCCGCCGACTTCGCCCGCCGCCTCGCCGAGCTGCCCCCGCAGGCGGCCAAGGCGGTGGCCGCCGCCGCCCGGGCCACGACCGTGGAGGAGCGCCAGGCCGCCCTCGCCGAGCTCGACGGCACCGGCGAAGAGGTCGACCACGAGCTGCTGCTGCAGCTGCTGGGCCCGGTGGAGAGCTGACGCACCGTCGGCTCCCGCCCGGCCACTACGGTCGGCGCCCGTGATCGCCCGCCTGGTCGTCTGCGCCGTCCTCGCCCTCCCCGCCGGCTGGTTCGCCGGGGTGCTGGCCGACCGCATCCCCGACCGTCAGCCGCTGCTGCGGCCCCTCAAGCCCGTCCACCTCGCCGGGCGCGACCTCGTGCTGCACCTCGGCATGGTGGTGCTGTTCCTCGCCGCCGGCTGGCGCTTCGCCGAAGCGACGTGGTCGGAGACGCTGGCGTTCTGCGCGCTGTTCGGGGTCCTGGCCGCCCTGAGCGCCATCGACATGGAGCACTACCGGCTCCCCGACCTGATCGTGCTGCCGAGCCTCGTCGCGTCGATCCCGTGGATCGCCGTCACCTCCATCGTCGACGACGCGCCCGAGCGGGTCCGCTACGCCCTCGTCGGCGGCGCCGTGTACTTCGGCTTCCTGTTCATCGCCCACCTCATCTCGCCGAGGGGCATGGGCTTCGGCGACGTGAAGCTCGCCGCCCTGATGGGCCTCTACGTCGGCTGGCTCGGGTCCAGCTACACCGAGGCGCTCGCCCTGGTCCTGTGGGCGATGCTGATCGGCTTCGTCGCCGGCACCATCGTCGGCGTCGTGCTGCTGGTCGCCCGGCGCCGGAACCGGCCCTTCCCGTTCGGGCCGTTCCTGGCCCTGGGCACGGTCGCCGCGGTGCTGCTCAGCCGGGGCCTGGTGCCCGGGTGAGGCGCCGAACGGCTGCGAGGGGCCTGCGGTGCACCGGTAGATTGGCCGGGTGCTGCGCTTCCTGACCGCCGGCGAGTCCCACGGCAAGGCCCTCATCGTGATCCTCGAGGGCCTCCCCGCCGGGCTGCCCGTCACCGTCGACGCCATCGACGCCGAGCTGGCCCGCCGCCGCCTGGGCTACGGGCGGGGGCCGCGCATGCGCTTCGAGGCCGACGCCGTCACCATCGTCGCCGGCGTCCGCCACGGCACCACGCTGGGCTCGCCGGTCGCCATCGAGATCGCCAACAGCGAGTGGGAGCGCAAGTGGACCGAGGAGATGTCGCCCCACCCGGGGCGGACGTCGCAGCGGCTCACCACGCCCCGCCCGGGCCACGCCGACCTCACCGGCATGCAGAAGTACGCCTTCGACGACGCCCGCAACGTGCTCGAGCGGGCCTCGGCCCGCGAGACCGCGGCGCGCGTCGCCGCCGGGGCGGTCGCCAAGGCGCTGCTGTCCCACCTCGGGGTGCAGGTCGGCTCGCACGTGGTGCAGCTCGGCGCCGTGCGGGCCGCCGCCTCCCGGCCAGCGGCCGGGCAGCTGCTCGACGTCGACCGCTCGCAGGTGCGCTGCACCGACCCCGACGCCGAAGCCGCCATGATCGACGCCATCAAGGCCGCGCAGAAGGCCGGCGACTCCCTCGGCGGCGTGGTGGAGGTGCTCGCCTACGGCGTGCCCGTCGGGCTCGGCAGCCACGTCCACTGGGACCGCAAGCTCGACGCCCGCCTGGCCCAGGCCCTCATGAGCATCCAGGCCGTCAAGGGCGTGGAGATCGGCGACGGCTTCGACGTGGCCGGGCGCCCGGGGAGCCAGGCCCACGACGCCATCGTCTGGGACCCCGAGGCGGGGGAGTACCGGCGCCTCAGCACCAACGCCGGCGGCATCGAGGGCGGCATGTCCACCGGTGAGGTGCTGGTGGCCCACGTGGCCATGAAGCCGCTCGCCACGCTCAACCGTCCCGTGCTGGCCACCGTCGACACCGCCACGAAGGCCGAGACGGTGTCGTTCAAGGAGCGCACCGACGTCACCGCGGTGCCGGCGATGGGCGTGGTGGCCGAGGCCATGGCCGCGCTGGTGCTGGCCGACGAGGCGCTGCGCAAGTTCGGGGGCGACTCGCTCGGCGAGCTCGTGCGCAACCACCGCAGCTACGTCCAGCAGGTCCGCGAGCAGACCGCACGCATCGACACCTCGCTCACCGAGGGCGCCGCCGCCCCGCTGAACTGGGACGCCGCCCAGGCCTTCGAGGGGGTCGAGCCCGACGTCGGCGCCGGCCTCGAGCCCGACACGGCCGGACCCCGGCCGTGAGCACCCCGGCGCGGCACCAGCCGGGCCACGTGGTGCTCGTCGGGATGATGGGCGTGGGCAAGACCACGGTCGGCACCCGCGTGGCCGAGGTGCTGGGGCGACCGTTCTCCGACAGCGACGCCGACGTCGAGGCCCGCACGGGGCGCACGGTGCGGGAGATCTTCGAGCGTGAGGGCGAGCCGGCGTTCCGCCTCCTCGAGTCGTCGGTGCTCGCCGACGCCCTCGCCCGGCGCGAGCCGTCGGTGATCGCCGCCGCAGGAGGGGTGGTGCTCGACCCGGCCAACCGCCGGCTGCTCGAGCAGGCCGGCACCGTGGTGTGGCTGCGCGCCCCCGTCCCGGTGCTCGTCGACCGGGTGGCGGGCGGCGAGCACCGCCCGGCGGTGCAGCACGACCCCGAGGGCACGCTCACCCGCATGCAGCAGTCGCGCACCGACCTCTACGACGAGGTCGCCGACGTGGTGGTCGACAGCAGCAGGCCCCTCGACGAGGTCGTCCGGGTCGTGGTCGAGGTCGTCACCGAACGGGAGGCCGCCGCGTGATCGTCGTCCCCGTCCGCCTCCCCGAGCGCTCCTACGACGTGCTCGTCGGCGCCGGCGTCCGCCACGAGCTGGCCCGGGTGGTGCCGTCGTCGGCCAAGCGGGTCGCCGTGGTCACCCAGGCGGGCATCGGGGTGGACGTCGACCCGGGCCGCGAGCACCGGGTGTTCGAGATGGCCGACGGCGAAGCGGCCAAGAGCATGGCCACCGTCGAGGACCTGTGCCGCGGCTTCGCCCAGTGGGGCCTGACGCGTGCCGACGCGGTGGTGGCCGTGGGGGGCGGCATCGTCACCGACACCGCCGGGTTCGCGGCGGCCGTCTACCACCGCGGCGTGCCGGTGGTGCACGTGTCGACCACGCTGCTCGGCCAGATCGACGCCGCCATCGGCGGCAAGACGGGGGTGAACCTGCCCGAGGGCAAGAACCTGGTGGGCGCCTTCTGGCAGCCGGCGGCCGTGCTCTGCGACACCGAGGTGCTGGCCACGTTGCCGCCGCGCGAGCACCGCAGCGGGCTCGGTGAGCTGGCGAAGTACCACTTCCTCGGCGGCGGCGCGCTCGACGCCCTCCCGCTCGACGAGCGGATCGCCGCCTGCGTCGCCATCAAGGCCGAGGTGGTGGCCTCCGACGAGCGCGAGGGCGGGCGCCGGGCGATCCTGAACTACGGCCACACCCTCGGCCACGCCATCGAGATCGCCGGCCGCCACGACCTGCGCCACGGGGAGGCCGTGGCCGTCGGCCTGGTCTTCGCCGGCGAGCTGGCCCACCGCCTGGGGCGCATCGACGCCGAGCGGCTGGCCGAGCACCGCCGCGTGGTGGCGGCCTACGACCTGCCCTCCACCGTCCCGGCCGGCCTCTCGAACGACGAGCTGGTCGAGCTGATGGGCCGCGACAAGAAGGCGCTCGACGGGCTCACCTTCGTGCTCGACGGCCCGAACGGCGTCGAGACCGTCACCGGCGTGCCCCGCGCCGACATCGAGGCCGCCATCGACGCCGTCCGGGGCGAGGGAGGCCGACCGTGACCGACCGCTCCATCGTGCTCGTGCTCTCGGGGCCGAACCTGAACCTGCTCGGCGACCGCCAGCCCGACGTCTACGGCACCGAGACCCTGGCCGACCACGTCGCCACCGCCGAGGGCGCCGCGGCGCGCCACGGGCTGGTCGTGGAGCACCTCCAGTCGAACCACGAGGGCGACCTCGTCGAGGCCGTGCACGCCGCTCGAGGGCGCTGCGCGGCCGTGATCGTGAACCCCGGCGCCCTCACCCACTACTCGTGGGCCCTCCACGACGCCCTGGCCGCCTTCGACGGGCCGGTGGTCGAGCTCCACCTCTCGAACCCGGCGGCCCGCGACGAGTGGCGGCGCACCTCGGTGGTGGCCCCGGTGGCCACCGGCACCATCGCTGGCTTCGGCGGCGACGGCTACCGCCTCGCCGTGGAGGCGGTGGCCCGCCTCCTGGGGTCGACGGCGACATGAGCGTCGCGCTGGCCGAGCGCCTGGGCTCCCTGCCGGCCATGGACGTCGCCGGGCGGGTCGAGCGGCTGCGAGCGGCGCTGCACGACGAGGCCGTCGACGGCCTCGTCGTGACCTGCCTCACGAACGTGCGCTACCTCACCGGCTTCACCGGCTCGGCCGGTGTGGTCGTCGTCACCCCCGACGAGCTGGTGCTCGTCACCGACGGTCGCTACACCGACCAGGCCGCCGACCAGCTCGCGGCGGCGGGGGCGCCGGCTCGCCTGGAGATCACCGCCACCGAGCAACGGGCCGTCGTCACCGGCGCCCTCACCGGGGCTCGGCGGGTCGGGCTCGAGGCCGAGCACGTGTCGTGGGCGGCGCAGCGCCGCTACGCCGAGGAGTGGTTCCCGGAGCTCGAGCTCGTCGCCACGGCGGGGCTGGTCGAGAAGCTGCGGCGGGCCAAGGACCCCGGCGAGCTGGCCCGCATGGAGGTGGCCGCGGCCGTGGCCGACGCCGCCCTGGCCGAGCTGCGCCCGCGGCTGCTCGACGGGCCGACCGAGGCCGAGCTGGCACTGGAGCTCGACGCCACCATGCGGCGCCTGGGCGCCACCAAGCCCAGCTTCGAGACGATCGTCGCCTCGGGACCCAACGGGGCGCGGCCCCACGCCCGGCCGTCGGGGCGCCGCCTGCAGCGCGGCGACCTGGTGGTGCTCGACTTCGGCGCGGTGGTCGACGGCTACTGCTCGGACATGACCCGCACCGTCGCCCTCGGCGAGGTGGGCGAGACCGCCGACCGCATGCTGGAGGTGGTCACCGCCGCCCAGGCCGCGGGCGTGGCCGCCGTGCGGGCCGGGGTGGCGGCCGCCGCCGTCGACGCCGCCTGCCGCGAGGTGGTCGCGGCGTCGGGCTGGGGCGACGCGTTCAGCCACGGCACGGGCCACGGCGTGGGCCTCGACATCCACGAGGCGCCCCGTGTCGGGGCGACGAGCGACGCCACCCTCGCGGTCGGCGACGTGGTCACCGTCGAACCAGGCGTGTACCTTCCCGCCCACGGCGGCGTACGGGTCGAGGACACCGTCGTCGTCACCCCCGAGGGGTGCCGCCCCCTGACCCACAGCACCAAGGACCCGGCGCCCTAGCCGGCTGCGCGACGCGGCCGGCCCGGCCGCCCGACGAGGAAGACCCTGCGATGCCCACGATCACCACCAACGACCTCAAGAACGGCATGTCGCTCGACCTCGACGACGGCTTGTTCGAGGTCGTCGAGTTCCAGCACGTCAAGCCGGGCAAGGGCGGCGCCTTCGTGCGCACCACGCTCAAGAACGTCCGCAACGGCGCGGTGGTCGAGCGCACGTTCCGCGCCGGCGAGAAGGTCGAGCGGGCGATGATCGACAAGCGCGAGATGCAGTTCCTCTACCGGGCCGGTGAGGACTACGTGTTCATGGACAACACCACCTACGACCAGCTCAACGTGGGCCCCGGGTCGCTCGGCGACGCGGCCAACTACCTCGTCGAGTCGGCCGACGCCATCCTCAAGATGTACGGCGACGAGATCGTCGGCGTGGAGCTGCCCGCCGCCGTCGAGCTCGGCATCGCCGAGACCGAGCCGGGCATCCAGGGCGACCGGGTGTCGGGCGCCCGCAAGCCGGCCACCCTCGAGACGGGCCTGGTGGTGCAGGTGCCGCTGTTCGTCGGCCCCGGCGACCGGGTCAAGGTCGACACCCGCACCGGCGAGTACATCACCCGGGCGTGACCGCTCCGTCCGACCGGTCCGGCGACGACGGCCGCCGCCCCTATCCGGGTGGGTTGGGCAGCCGGCGAGAGGCGCGCGAGCGGGCGTTCCACTTGCTCTACGAGTCGGAGATCAAGGGCGAGGCGGCCGACGAGGTGCTGGCCTCGCTGCCGCTCGAGCCCGACGCGTTCGCCGTCGAGCTGGTCCGGGGCGTGGGCGAGCACCGGTCCCAGCTCGACGAGCTCATCGCGTCCCACGCCCGCAACTGGCACCTCGAGCGCATGCCCGCCCTCGACCGGGCACTGCTGCGGCTGGCGACCTTCGAGCTCGTGCACCGGCCGGACGTGCCCACCGGCGCCGTGATCTCCGAGGCGGTCGAGCTGGCCAAGCAGTACTCCACCGACGACAGCGGCCGGTTCGTGAACGGGGTGCTCTCGGCCATCGCCGCAGAGGTCCGCCCCGCCTGAGCGCCCCGGGACCGGCTCCGTCGCTCGCCTCGCTCCCGTTCTGGTGGAGATCTGCTGGCGCATGTGGTCGGAGATCTCCACCAGAACGGAGGGGAGGAGCGCGGGGGGCGGGGCTGCTACGGTGCAGACCTGACCGTGAAGCGGGTCCCGTGAGGCCCGCACGGACAGGAAGGACACCCGCGTGGCCGAACGCGAACGCCGTCTGACGCCCCCCTACGGGGGCGTTTTCGTTGCCCGCACCCGGGTCATGTCCGCCGACGACATGCAGCGGGCCACCTGGCGCATGGCCCACGAGATCATCGAGCGCAACCACGGCCTCGACGGTGTGGTCCTCATCGGGCTGCAGACCGGCGGGGTCCCGCTGGCGGCGCGCCTGGCCGAGGCGCTGCGCCAGATCGAGGGGATCGAGGTGCCCGTCGGGTGCCTCGACGTGGCCTTCTACCGCGACGACATCGGCCTGCGCCCGGTGCTGCCCGAGGCCGTCACCGACATCCCCGGCGACCTCGACGGCCACACCGTGGTGCTCGTCGACGACGTGCTGTTCACCGGACGCACCATCCGGGCCGCCCTCGACGCCCTCACCGACTACGGCCGCGCCCGGGCGGTGCAGCTGGCGGTCATGGTCGACCGGGGGCACCGCGAGCTGCCCATCCGCCCCGACTTCGTCGGCAAGAACCTGCCCACCCGCCGCGACGAGGTGGTCGACGTGGCCGCCGACGGGGTCGACCTCGGGGAGATGGTCAAGTGAGCCGGCCCGGGTCCGGCGCCCGCCGGCACGGCGACCCCCGCAACCTCATCTCCATCGGCGACCTCGGGCCCGACGTGGCCGACGGCATCGAGGAGGTGATGCGGCTGACCGACTCCTTCGTGGAGGTCAGCGAGCGGGCCATCCCCAAGGTGCCGACCCTGCGGGGCCGCACCGTCGTCTCGCTGTTCTTCGAGGACTCCACCCGCACCCGGCTCAGCTTCGAGACGGCGGCCAAGCGCCTGTCGGCCGACACCATGACCTTCAGCGTGGGCACCTCGTCGGTGAAGAAGGGCGAGTCGCTGCGCGACACGGTCGAGACCATCGAGGCCATGGGCGTCGACGCCATCGTGGTGCGCCACGCCTCGTCGGGGGTGCCCCGCCAGGTCGCCCAGTGGGCCGAGGCGTCGGTCATCAACGCCGGCGACGGCTGGCACGAGCACCCCACGCAGGCCCTGCTCGACTGCTACACCATCCGCCAGCGGGCCGGCGGCGTGGCCGGCAAGCGCATCGCCATCGTGGGCGACGTCAAGCACTCCCGGGTCGCCCGCTCCGACGTGGGCGCCTTCACCGCCCTCGGCGCCGAGGTCACCCTGGTGGCGCCGCCCACCCTGCTGCCCCCGAGCCTCGACGGCTGGCCGGTGAAGGTCAGCCACGACCTCGACTCGGTGCTGGCCAGCACCGACGTGTGCTACCTGCTGCGCATGCAGCGCGAGCGCATGAGCGAGGCGCTCGTCCCCTCGCTGCGGGAGTACACCGCGCTCTACGGGCTCACCGCCCGCCGCGCTGACCTGCTGCCCGAGCACGCGCTGATCATGCACCCCGGGCCCATGAACCGGGGGGTCGAGATCGCCGCCGAGGTGGCCGAGCGGCAGGGCGCGGTGATCGTCGACCAGGTCCGCAACGGCGTGGCCGTGCGCATGGCCGTGCTGTTCCTGCTGCTCGGCAGCGGCACCGAGTGGGGCGGCGAGAGCGACCGATGACCGACACGCAGACGAGAAAGGCAGACGTGGCACAGGCACTGGTGATCAGGGGCGGTCGGGTGATCGACCGCACGGGGGAGCGGCACGTCGACGTGGCCGTCGCCGAGGACGGCACCATCGCCGCGGTCGGCACCGACCTCGACCCGGCCAGCCTCGGCCTGCACGGCGCCACCGTGCTCGACGCCACCGGCTGCGTGGTCGCGCCGGGCCTGGTCGACATCCACACCCACCTGCGCGAGCCCGGGCGGGAGGAGGCCGAGACGGTCGAGACCGGCAGCCGGGCCGCCGCCCTCGGCGGGTACACCGCGGTGCTGGCCATGCCCAACACCGAGCCGGCCATCGACTCGGCCGCGGTGGTGCGCCAGGTGCTCGACGCCGGCCGTGACGCCGGGCTGTGCGACGTGAGGGCCAGCGGCGCCATCACCGTCGGACGTCGCGGCGAGGCCCTGGCGCCCATGGGGGAGATGGCCGCCCTCGGCGTGCGGCTGTTCACCGACGACGGCTGCGGCGTGCAGGACGACCGGCTCATGCGCCGGGCGCTGGAGTACGCCAGCGGGCTGCCCGGGCCGGTCACCCTCGCCCAGCACTGCGAGGTCGAGGCCCTCTCGGAGGGCGGCCACATGCACGAAGGCGAGTGGTCGAGCCGCCTCGGCATCCCCGGCATCCCGCCGGAGGCCGAGGAGCTCATGGTGTTCCGCGACATCGCCCTCGCCCGCCTCACCGGCGCCAAGGTCCACTTCCAGCACCTGTCCACCGCTGGCGCGGTGGAGCTGGTCCGCCAGGCCAAGGCTCGGGGCCTGCCCGTCACGGCCGAGGCCACCCCGCACCACTTCACCCTCACCCACGCCGAGGTCGCCTCCTACGACCCGGTGTTCAAGGTGAACCCGCCGTTGCGCACCGCCGACGACGTCGCCGCGGTCAAGGCCGGGCTGGCCGACGGCACCATCGACGCCATCGCCACCGACCACGCGCCCCACGCTCAGGAGCTGAAGGAGGCGCCGTTCGACCACGCCCCCTGCGGCATGCTCGGCCTGGAGACGGCCCTGGCCCTGGCCGTCACCGAGCTGGTCGAGCCCGGCGTGCTCTCGCTGGCCGACGTCCTGGCCGCCATGTCGTGGCGCCCGGCCGAGATCGGGGGCATGGCCGACACGCAGGGGCGGCCCATCGCAGAAGGTGAGCCGGCGAACATCGTGGTGTTCGACCCGACCGAGGAGTGGACGGTCGACCCCACCCAGCTCGCCAGCCGCTCGCGCAACACGCCCTACGCCGGCCGCACGGTCCGCGGGAAGGTGCGCCACACCCTGTTGTGCGGGGAACCGACCGTGCTCGACGGGAAGGCCCAGCGATGAGCGAGATCAGAGAAGCCCTGCTGGTGCTGGCCGACGGCACCACCTTCGAGGGTGAGGCCATCGGGGCCGAGCCACCCGGCGGCGTGGCCTCGGGCGAGGTGGTGTTCAACACCGCGCTCACCGGCTACCAGGAGATCATCACCGACCCGTCCTACGCCGGGCAGATCATCACCTTCACCTACCCCCACATCGGCAACTACGGCGTGACGCCCCTCGATGACGAGGCCCACCGGCCCTTCGCCCGCGGCGTCATCGTGCGCGACCTCGCCCGGCGGCGCAGCAACTGGCGCTCCGAGGCCGACCTCGACGGCTTCCTGCGCGCCGCCGGCGTGCCGGGCATCGCCGGGGTCGACACCCGCCGCCTCACCCGCCACATCCGCGACGCCGGCGCCATGCCGGGCGCCTTCGGCACCGCGGCCGAGGCCACGCTCGAGGCGGCAGCCACCGCCGAGCCGGGCACCGACGGGGTCGACCTGGTGCGCACGGTGACGTGCTCGTCGCCCTACACCGTCGAGTTCGCCGGACCGGCCGGGCGCACCCCGAAGCGCATCGTCGCCTACGACCTCGGCATCAAGGCCACCATCCTGCGCCACCTGTCCGGCATCGCCACGGTGGAGGTCGTCCCGGCCGGCACCCCGGCGGCCGACGTCCTGGCCCGCCAGCCCGACGGCGTGTTCCTGTCCAACGGCCCGGGTGACCCCGCGGCGGTCGCCGCCGTGCCCGAGGCCATCGATGGCCTGCTCGGCGAGGTGCCGGTGTTCGGCATCTGCCTCGGGCACCAGCTGCTGGCCACCGTCCTCGGCGCCGAGACCTACAAGCTCCCGTTCGGCCACCACGGCGGCAACCACCCGGTGCGCCGCCTCGAGACCGGCACCGTCGAGATCACCAGCCAGAACCACAACTACGCGGTCGACGACGGCTCCCTTCCCGCCAGCGTCGAGGTCACCCACCGCAACCTCAACGACGGCGTGGTCGAGGGCCTGCGCTGCCGCGACGTGCCGGCCTTCAGCGTGCAGTACCACCCCGAGGCCGGGCCCGGCCCCCACGACGCCGCCTACCTCTTCGAGCTGTTCGACCAGCTCATCGACACCACCGCTTCGAACGCCACCGCGAAGGGAACTCGCTAGATGCCGCGCCGCGACGACATCTCCTCGATCCTGCTGATCGGGTCCGGCCCGATCGTCATCGGGCAGGCCTGCGAGTTCGACTACTCGGGCACCCAGGCGTGCCGGGTGCTGCGCCAGGAGGGCTACCGGGTCATCCTCGCCAACTCCAACCCGGCGACGATCATGACCGACCCGGACTTCGCCGACGCCACCTACGTCGAGCCGCTCGACGCCGAGGTCCTCACCCGCATCATCGAACGGGAGCGGCCCGACGCCCTGCTGCCCACCCTGGGCGGCCAGACCGCGCTCAACCTGGCCATGGAGCTCGAGCAGAGCGGTGTGCTGGAGCGCTACGGCGTCGAGCTCATCGGCGCCGACGCCACCGCCATCGCCACGGCCGAGGACCGCGAGCTGTTCAAGCGGGCCATGGCCGAGATCGGGCTGGCCACGCCGGTGTCGGCCACCGCCCACACCCTCGACGAGGCCCTCGAGGTCGTCGAGCGCATCGGCCTGCCCGTCGTCATCCGCCCGGCCTACATCCTCGGTGGCCGGGGGACGGGCATCGCCGCCACCCCCGAGGAGTTCCGGGTGGCCGCCGCCAACGGGCTCGAGGCCAGCCCCATCTCGGAGATCCTCATCGAGCAGTCGATCGCCGGCTGGAAGGAGTTCGAGCTCGAGGTCATGCGCGACCGGGCGGACAACTGCGTGATCATCTGCTCGATCGAGAACCTCGACCCCATGGGCGTGCACACGGGCGACTCGATCACCGTCGCCCCCGCCCAGACCCTCTCCGACGTCGAGTACCAGCTCATGCGCGACGCCGCCTTCGCGGTGATCCGGCGGGTCGGCGTGGAGACCGGCGGCTCGAACGTCCAGTTCGCCGTGAACCCGGCCAACGGCGACATGGTCGTGATCGAGATGAACCCCCGGGTGAGCCGCTCGTCGGCCCTGGCGTCGAAGGCGACCGGGTTCCCGATCGCCAAGATCGCCGCCCGCCTCGCCGTGGGCTACACGCTCGACGAGATCCCCAACGACATCACCGAGAAGACGCCGGCCAGCTTCGAGCCCACCATCGACTACGTCGTCACCAAGATCCCCCGGTGGGCGTTCGAGAAGTTTCCCGGCGTGCCGCCTAAGCTCGGCACCCAGATGCAGTCGGTGGGCGAGGTCATGGCCATCGGCCGCACCTTCCCCGAGTCGCTGCAGAAGGGCCTGCGCTCGCTCGAGCAGGGCCGCCTGGGCCTCAACTGCGACCCGGCCGAAGCGCTCTACGACGAGATCCCGCTCGAGGAGCTGCTGCAGCGGGCCTCGGTGGGCACGCCCGAGCGCGTCTTCCTGCTCGAGGCCGCCCTGCGCCGGGGCGCCAGCTGCGAGGAGGTCCACGAGGCGACCAAGGTCGACCCGTGGTTCCTCGACCAGATGCTCGCCATCGTCGAAGAGCGCGCCCACCTCGCCGGCGTGGGCCTCGGCGCCATGACCCGGGCCGGCTGGCGCCGGGCCAAGCGGTTGGGCTTCTCCGACGGCCAGCTGGCCCACCTGTGGGGCACCGACGAGGCATCGGTGAGGGCGGCCCGCAAGGCCGCCGGGGTGGTGCCGACCTTCAAGACCGTCGACACGTGCGCCGCCGAGTTCGAGGCCACGACCCCCTACCACTACTCGACCTACGAGGACACCGACGAGGTCGTGCCCTCCGACCGGCCCAAGGTCGTGATCCTCGGCTCGGGCCCCAACCGCATCGGGCAGGGGATCGAGTTCGACTACTGCTGCGTCCACGCCAGCTTCTCGCTGCGCGAGGCCGGCTTCGAGACGATCATGGTCAACTGCAACCCCGAGACGGTGTCCACCGACTACGACACCTCCGACCGGCTGTACTTCGAGCCGCTCACCCACGAGGACGTGATGAACGTCATCGAGGCCGAGCGGCCGGTCGGTGTGATCGTCAGCCTCGGTGGGCAGACGCCGCTCAAGCTCTCGAACTCGTTGCCCGACGAACTGATCGCCGGCACGCCGCCCGCGTCGATCGACGCGGCCGAGGACCGCGAGCGCTGGAACGCGCTGTGCGCCCGCCTGGAGATCCCCCAGCCGGCCGGCGGCACCGCCGTCGACACCGACGCCGCCCTCGCCATCACGGCGCGGATCGGCTACCCGGTCCTGGTGCGGCCGAGCTACGTGCTGGGCGGGCGGGCCATGGAGATCGTCTACGACGACGAGGGGCTGGCCCGAGCCATGGCCGAGCTGGCCGGGTTCGGCAGCCTCGGCAAGGAGGGCGGCCTGTCCGCCGAGCGGCCGGTGCTGGTCGACCGGTTCCTCGAGGACGCCACCGAGGTCGACGTCGACGCCATCCGCGACCGCGACGGCGGCTTCGTGATCGGCGGGATCATGGAGCACGTCGAGGAGGCCGGCGTGCACTCGGGCGACTCGGCGTGCGTCATCCCGCCGTACTCGCTGTCGGCGGAGACGCTCGCCGTGCTCGGCGACTACACCCGGCGCATCGCCGACGCCCTCGGCGTGGTCGGGCTCATCAACGTGCAGTACGCGGTGAAGAGCGGCCAGGTGTTCGTGATCGAGGCCAACCCGAGGGCCAGCCGCACGGTGCCGTTCGTGGCCAAGGCCACCGGCGTGCCGCTGGCCAAGATCGCCAGCCGGGTGATGCTCGGGGCGACCCTCGACGAGCTGCGGGCCGAGAAGCTGCTCACCGACCCGGTGGAGGGCGACCACGTGGCGGTGAAGGAGGCGGTGCTGCCCTTCAGCCGCTTCCCCGAGGCCGACGCCCTGCTGGGCCCGGAGATGCGCTCGACCGGCGAGGTCATGGGCATCGACCTCACCTTCGGGCTGGCCTTCGCCAAGAGCCAGCTGGCGTCGGGCACGACGCTGCCAGAGTCGGGCACGGTGTTCCTGTCGCTGGCCGACCGTGACAAGGGCACCGGGGTGAAGGCTGCCCAGCGGTTCCGTGACCTGGGCTTCACCATCGCCGCCACCTCAGGCACGGCCGAGCTGCTGGAGGCCAACGGCGTCGACGTGGCGACCGTGGTGGCCAAGATCGGCGACGCCGAGGGCCACGACGCGGTCGACCTGATCGAGGGCGGTGAGGTCGTGCTGGTGGTCAACTCGCCGCGTGGTCGCGGCCCGCGCGCCGACGGCGCCCACATCCGGGCGGCCGCCGGCCGGCACCGGGTGCCGTTGCTCACCACCGCGGCGGCCGGCCTGGCGGCCGCCGCCGGCATGGCCGACCGGGCCCGCCACCACCTGCAGGTCCGTCCCCTGCAGGAGTACCACCGGGGCGTCGGGGCCCACGAGGCCGCGCTGGCGGAGCCGCCGGCGTGAGCCGACGCGGCGTGCGCCGCCCGCCGCTCGCCGGCCCGGCCGTCGACCTCACCACCGCGGTGGGCTCGGTCACCCTGGCCAACCCGGTGATGACGGCGTCGGGCACCGCCGGCCACGGCGACGAGCTCGCCGGCTACGTCGACCTTTCGGGCCTGGGTGCGGTGGTCGTGAAGTCGCTGTCGGCCGACCCGTGGCCGGGCAACCCGGCGCCGCGGGTGCACGAGACGCCCGCCGGCATGATCAACAGCGTCGGGCTGCAGGGCCCGGGGGTGGCGGCGTGGCTGGCCGACGAGCTGCCGGCGGTGCTCGCGACCGGGGCCACGGTGGTGGCCAGCATCTGGGGCAGCACCGTCGACGACTACGCCCGGGCCGCGGAGATGCTGGCGGACGCGCCCGACGCCGTGGTCGCCGTCGAGGTCAACGTGTCGTGCCCGAACCACCACGACCGCAACCGCATGTTCGCCCACTCGCCGGCCGCCACCGCCGAGGTGCTGCGAGCAGCGGCGGGGTGCGGCCGACCCCGGTGGGCCAAGCTCAGCCCCAACGTGAGCGACCTGGCGTCGATCGCAGCGGCGGCCGCCGAGGCGGGGGCGGAGGCCGTCACGCTGGTGAACACGGTGCTGGGCATGGTGATCGACCCCGAGACCCGGCGTCCCCTCCTCGGTGGAGGCGGCGGCGGCCTCTCCGGGCCGGCCATCCACCCGGTGGCGGTGCGCGCCGTCTACGACGTCCACGCCGCCCACCCGACGCTTCCCATCGTCGGCGTCGGCGGGGTGGCCCGGGGCGTCGACGCGGTCGAGCTCGTGCTGGCCGGGGCGTCCGCCGTCCAGGTCGGCACGGCGAGCTTCGCCGACCCCCGCAGCGTCGTGCGGGTGCGCGACGAGCTCGAACAGTGGTGCACCGCCCACGGCGTGGACGCGGTGCGCGAGTTGATCGGAGAGGCCCATGTCCGTTGACCCCACCACCGCCGGCGCGGCGGTCGACCTGTCGGCCGGCGCCCCGGCCGAGCTGCGGGCCCGCTTGGCGCTGGCCCTCGACGTCGACGACATCGTGGAGGCCCAGCGCCTGGCCCGCGAGCTGCGGCCCTGGTTCGGCGTCGCCAAGATCGGCCTCGAGCTCTACAGCGCGGCCGGCCCCGAGGCCATCGAGGTGCTCGTCGGCGACGGCTTCGAGGTCTTCGCCGACCTCAAGCTGCTCGACATCCCCACCACCATCGCCAAGGCGGCCCGGGTGGTCGGCTCGCTCGGCGCCAGCTACCTCACCGTGCACGCCCGGGCGGGTGTCGAGCACCTGAAGGCGGGCGTCGACGGCTTCGCCGAGGGCGCGTCGGCCGCCGGCCTGGCGCTGCCGACCTGCCTCGGGGTCACGGTGCTCACGAGCGAGGGGGCCGACCCCGAGGCGCTGGCCGAACGGGTGGCGGTGATCGAGGCGTCGGACTGCGGCGGGCTGGTGTGCGCGGCGAGCGACCTCGACGAGATCGCCCGGCTGGCCCCCGACCTGTTGACGGTCGTGCCCGGCATCCGGCCCGCCGGGGTGGCGGCCGACGACCAGGTCCGTCCCGCCACCCCGTCGGCGGCCATCGCCGCGGGAGCCCACGTGCTGGTGGTCGGCCGGGCGGTCACCCGGGCCGACGACCCGCCGGCCGCGGCCGCCGCCGTCGCCGCCGAGGTCGCCGCCGCCCTCTGACCCGGCCGGGTGGTCGGTGGTTCAGCCCGGGCCGGCCTCCGCCCGGTCGGCCTCAGCCCGGTCGGCCTCCGCCCGGTCGGCTTCGGTCCGGTCGGCTTCGGCCCGCTGCGCTTCGGCCCGGTCGGCCTCGGCCCGGTGCGCTTCGGCCCGGTCGTCGGCGACCTGGGTGAAGGCGTCGCGCAGGCGCAGCCCCCGGTCGGGGGGCGGCAGCGACGGCGCAACACCGGCGACGAGCAGCGGCTCGTCGCCGCCCCGTGACAGCCGGCCCAGGCGCCCCGGGTGCTGGGCGATCACCGCGCCGGCGCAGGCCCCGACGATGATGCACATCGCCGCCCCCGAGAACCAGGTGACCAGGGCGAGGGCGATGCCGAAGATCCCGAACTGGTTCTGGTTCCTCGCCACCGTGTCGGGCATCCACACGTTGGCCGAGATGGCGTAGCCGATCATCGCGACCGCGGTGATGACGGCGGTGGGGAGCAGCGGGCGCCACCGGACGTGGCCGAGCAGCAGGTACCAGGCCGAGAACCACCACCATGCGACGGAGGTGGACAGCGCGAGCACGATGAACAGCCCGAGGCCCAGCCCGTTCCCGAGCGCCCGGCCGAGCGCCCCCGTCGCCGTCATCTCGGCCAGCAGGGCCGCCAGCCAGATCAGCCCCCGGGTGTAGGAGCCGACCTTCAGCCCCGGCGGGCGACGCCACGTCCGCAGGTACACGCGCTGCAGCGCGGTGGTGAACGAGCTGGCGAAGAAGAAGGTGAGCACCAGCCCGAGGTAGCCCGTGGCCCGCTTGACGTCGGCGGAGGACTGGAACGCCGACTGGGCCAGGGTGAGCGACTGGCCCTTCACCCCCAGGCGGGTCGTCAGCGAGTGGAAGATGGACTCGCGCGTGCGGGCCGGCACGAAGGCGGCCACCACGATGACGAGCGGGAAGAACGACACGAAGGCCTTGCCGGCCAGCGCCACGCTGCGGTCGATGAACTCGGTCTCGAGCATCCGCTCCCAGACCTGCCAGAAGATGGTGCGCTCGGCCCACGCCCGACCGGTCTCGTAGAGGCGGCGCGCCCGGGAGACGATCCCCCGGTCGGCGTGGCCGTCGGCGTCGGCGTCGGTGGCCGTTCCCTCAGCTGTCACCGCCACACCGTAGGGCTCACGAACCGTGGGCGGCGGCCGCCACCTCCCGGGCGATCTCGCGGGCCTTGGGCTCGTCGAAGGCGCCGCTGATCTGCACCTGGTCGGCGGCGAAGGCCGGCGTCTGGATCACCGGCGCGATGACGACCTCGCCGTCGATCACGACGGCGATCTGGCCGGTGGGGCAGCTGGCCGCCTTGGCCGCGCAGGCCGCCGCCGCCTGGTTGAACGCGGCGATCCCGGCGGGGCTGAACAGCGGTCGGACCATCCACAGCGTCGTCTGCGGGTTGCGCTCGGCCACCGCGCCCAGCAGCCCGTTGCCGTCGACCGCGACCGGGCCCAGCTGGTCGAGGCCGGGGCGGGCCGAGAGGTCGCCGCTGGCGGTCGCCACGGGCCGGAACGACACGGTGTCGGCGGGCTCGGTCGCCGTCGGGAAGGTGACGCCCGGCGCCGGCAGCTCGGTGGTGGCGGGCGGCAGGGTGCGGAAGGTGTCGCCCGGGCCGCCGGACCGGGTGTCGGTGCCGCAGGCCGCGCCGGCCAGCCCGGACACCACGGTGGCGGCCCCCAGGGCCGCCACCGTCAGGATCCGTCGTGTGCCCATCGCCGCCGCCTCCTGCCGGGTCGTCGCGCGCAGATCCTGCCAGGACCGGTGGCGCCGGTCGACCTCACGCCGGTGCGGGCTCCGGCACCGGTTCCAGGGCGACGGCCAGCACCGCGGCGATGTCGCTGGCCGGGTGGAACCGCAGCTGGGCGCGCACCGCCTCGGGCACGTCCTCGAGGTCGGCCTCGTTGCGGGCCGGCAGCACCACGTCGGTGAGCCCGAACCGGTGAGCGGCCAGCACCTTCTGCTTGAGCCCGCCGATGGGCAGCACCTTGCCCTGCAGGGTCACCTCGCCGGTCATCCCCACGTCGGAGCGCACGGGACGCCCGGTGAGCAGCGACACCAGCGCGGTGGTCATGGTGATGCCGGCCGACGGGCCGTCCTTGGGGATGGCGCCGGCCGGGAAGTGCACGTGGAAGCGGCGACCGTCGAAGTCGACGTCGGCCAGGCCCAGCTCCTCGGCGTGGGAGCGGATGTAGCTGAGCGCGATGGTGGCCGACTCCTTCATCACGTCCCCCAGCTGGCCGGTGAGCACCAGGCCCTCACCGGGCATGGAGGTGGCCTCCACGAACAGCACGTCGCCGCCCGCCCCGGTGACGGCCAGGCCGGTGGCCACGCCGGGCACGGAGGTGCGCTCGGCCACCTCCTCGGTGAAGCGGGGCCGACCCAGCCACCGGCGCACGTCGCCGGCGTCGACCACCACGGGCGCCTCGGCGTCGCCGGTCGACAGCTCGGTGGCCACCTTGCGCAGCAGCTTGCCGACGGCCCGCTCGAGGCTGCGCACGCCCGGCTCGCGGGTGTGGTCGGTGACGATGCGGCGCAGCGCCTCGTCGCTCACGCGGACCTCGTCGGCGCCGACGGCGTTGCGCTCCCGCTGGCGGGGCAGCAGGTGGTCGCGGGCGATGGCCACCTTCTCGTCCTCGGTGTAGCCGTCGAGCGACACCACCTCCATCCGGTCGAGCAGCGGCCCGGGGATCGTGTCGATCACGTTGGCGGTGGCGATGAACACCACGTCGGACAGGTCGAGGTCGACCTCCAGGTAGTGGTCGCGGAACGTGTGGTTCTGGGCGGGGTCCAGCACCTCGAGCAGCGCCGAGGACGGGTCGCCCCGCCAGTCGGCGCCGACCTTGTCGATCTCGTCGAGCATGACGACGGGGTTCATCGAGCCGGCCTCGGCGATGGCCCGCACGATGCGCCCGGGCATGGCGCCCACGTAGGTGCGCCGGTGGCCTCGGATCTCGGCCTCGTCGCGCACCCCGCCCAGGGCGACGCGCACGAACGAGCGGCCCATGGCCCTGGCGACGGACTCGCCGAGGGAGGTCTTGCCGACGCCCGGCGGGCCCACCAGCGTGATGATGGCGCCCGACCCGCGGCCGCCCGCCGCGTCCAGGCCCTGCTCGGCCCGGCGCGTGCGGATGGCGAGGAACTCGACGATGCGCTCCTTGACGTCGTCGAGGCCCTCGTGGTCGGCGTCGAGCACCCGGCGGGCGTGGGCCAGCTCGACCGTGTCGTCGCTGACGACGCCCCACGGCAGCTCGGTGACGGTGTCGAGCCACGTGCGGATCCAGCCGTGCTCGACGTTCTGCTCAGGGGTGCGCTCGAGCTTGTCGACCTCGCGCAGGATCGCCGTGCGGACCTCGTCGGGCACGCCGGGCTCGGCGGCCCGGGCCCGATAGCGCTCGGCGGCCTCGTCGGCGTCGCCGTCCTCGCCCAGCTCCTTGCGGATGGCGGCGAGCTGCTGGCGCAGCAGGAACTCCCGCTGCTGCTTCTCCATCCCGTCGGAGACCTCGCTGCGGATGCGCTCCTTCAGGCTCAGCTCGGCCAGGGTGCCCTTGGCCCACTCCAGCACCTTCTCCAGGCGGGCCTCGACGTCGACGGTCTCGAGGACCTGCACCTTCTGCTCGAGGCTCAGGTCGGGGGAGTAGCCGGCGGTGTCGGCGATCTGGCCGGGGTCGTCGAGCTCCTTGAGGGCGGCGGCGATGCCCTGGGCGCCGCGGTGCTCGAGGATCGCCTCGACCACAGCGGTGTACTCCCGGGCGAGCTGGCGGGCCCGTGGCGTGGGCTCGGGCTCCTCGACGGGGTCGGCCTCCACCACCAGCGCCCGGCCCAGGCCCGGCACGCCCACGCCGATGCGGGCCCGGCCCACACCTCGCACCACCACGGCGCGCAGGCCACGCCGCACCTCGCCCGCGTCCTCGACGGCGGCGACGGTGCCCACCTGGGTGTAGAGGCCGTCGATGCGGGGCACGAGCAGGAGGCGGCCCTCGGTGGCCGCCTCGACGGCGGCGCGCGCCTCGTCGGTCTCCAGCGCGAGGGGGACGACCATGCCGGGGAGCACCACGCCGCTCGACAGCGGCAGCACGGGCAGGGTCAGGCTCTGCAGGTCGGACATGGGCAGGACCAGCTTTCTTGACAACGGCAGTGTCAAGGTAGAACCCGACCGCCCGGGTCGGTATTCCGGCGCGGCGTGTGGCGGCCGGGCGGCGCGGGGTCGAGCCTGGTCCCGGACTAGGGTGGCCCGCATGCCGCAGCCTCCCTCTCTCACGCCCGAGCAGCGCCAGGCCGCCCTGGCGAAGGCCGCCGAGGCCCGCCGGGCCCGCGCCGAGATCAAGGAACGGCTCAAGATGGGCTCGATCACCCTGGCCGAGCTGCTCGACCGGGCCGACACCGACGACATGGTCGCCGGCATCAAGGTCCTCGCCGTGCTCGAGTCGCTCCCCGGGGTCGGCAAGGTCAAGGCGCGCCGCACCATGGACGAGGTCGGCATCGCCGACACCCGCCGCCTGCGGGGCCTCGGCGAGCAGCAGCGCAAGGCCCTGCTCGCCGCCTTCGGCGGCTGAGCGCCCGCTCGCCCGGCCCGCACCGTGGTCATCGTCGTCTGCGGCCCCGGCGGGGTCGGCAAGGGCACCGTGGTGGCCCGCCTGGTCGCCGAGGACCCGAGGCTGTGGCTCTCCCGGAGCTGGACCACCCGCGCCCAGCGCCCCGGTGAGCCCGACGACGCCTACACCTACGTCGACCGCGCCACCTTCGAGCGCCACGTCGCCGCCGACGGCTTCCTCGAGCACGCCGAGTTCCTGGGCAACCTCTACGGCACCCCCTGGCCCGACCCTGACGGCGAGCGCGACGTCGTGCTCGAGATCGACGTGCAGGGCGCCCAGCAGGTCCTCGCCCGGGTCCCGGCCGACCAGGTGCTGTTCATCCTGCTCGAGCCGCCGTCGCCCGAGGTGCAGGCCGAGCGGCTCCGGGGACGGGGCGACCCGCCCGAGCAGGCCGAGAAGCGCATCGAGGTCGCCCAGGCCGAGCTGGCCGCCGGGCGGGCGCTCGGCGCCGTGCGGATCGTGAACGACGACCTCGACCGCACGGTGGAGCGGGTCCAGCGGCTGATCGCCGAGCGGCGCGCCGGCGGCGGCTGAGCGGCTGCTATCCTCTCACGGCTCGTCCGCGCGCCCTCGCGCGCTCGGCGCGGCGCCCGTGCCCGGTGCCGCCACGCCGGACCGACGCCGCCAGACCGACAACGCCAGACACAAAGGTGCGCTCGTGGCCCAGATCCATGACTCGATGGTGAACCCCCGGATCGAGGACCTGCTGTCCAAGGTCGACTCCAAGTTCACCCTGGTGTCGCTGGCCGCCCAGCGGGCCCGGCAGATCAACGCCTACTTCAACCAGCTCGGCGAGGGCATCGGCTCCAACGTCCCGCCGCAGGTCACCTCCGTGGCCCGCAAGCCGCTCTCCATCGCCTTCGAGGAGATCGCCGCCGACAAGATCGTGCCGGTGCGGGTGTCGGCCGACGAGCTGGCCGTCGAGCAGGCCGACGTCGTCGAGGGCGAGTGACCGACCGGTCACCGACCGTCTGCCGCTGACGCCATGAGCCTCGCCGGGCGCCGCATCGTCCTCGGCGTCACCGGTGGCATCGCCGCGTACAAGGCGGTGGAGGTCTGCCGCCGCCTCATCGACGCCGGCGCCCACGTCGTCCCGGTGCTCACCGAGGGCGCCACCCACTTCGTGGGGGAGACGACCTTCTCTGCGCTGGCATCGGAGCCGGTGCAGACCTCGCTGTGGCACGAGGCGTCGCCCATCCCGCACACCCGCCTGGGCCAGACCGCGGACCTGGTCCTGGTGGCGCCGGCCACCTCCCGGCTCCTGGCCGCCTACGCCATGGGGTACTCCGACGACCTGCTCACCGCCACCCTCGTCGCCACCCGGGCACCGGTGGTGGTCTGCCCCGCCATGCACACCGAGATGTGGGAGCACCCGGCGGTGCAGGCCAACCTCGAGACCCTGCGCTCGCGCGGCGTCGTGGTCGTCCCGCCGGCGGAGGGCCGTCTCGCCGGCGGCGACGTCGGCACCGGCCGCCTGGCCGAGCCGGCCGACATCGTGGCGGCCGTCGAGCAGGTGCTCGGCACCGGCACGGCGCGCGACCTCGAGGGCGCCCGGGTGCTCGTCACCGCGGGCGGCACCCGCGAGGCCATCGACCCCGTGCGGGTGATCACCAACCGCTCGTCGGGCAAGCAGGGCTACGCCATCGCCGCCGAGGCGCTCGCCCGCGGCGCCCGCGTCACCCTCGTCACCACCGCGTCGCTGCCCGCACCGGCGGGTGCCGAGGTCGTGGCGGTGGTGAGCGCCGCCGACATGGAGGCCGCGGTCGTGCCCCGCGCCGGCGACCACGACGTGATCGTCATGGCCGCCGCGGTGGCCGACTTCCGCCCGGCCGCCGTGGCCGACCACAAGCTCAAGAAGCACGAGCTGGCCGCCGCCACCGACGGCGCCCCCGTGATCGTGCTCGAGCCCACCCACGACTTCCTCGTCGACCTGGGCCGTGAGAAGCGCCCCGGGCAGGTCCTGGTGGGCTTCGCCGCGGAGACCACCGACCTCGTCGCCAACGCCCGCACGAAGCTCGAGCGCAAGAACCTCGACCTCATCGTCGCCAACGACGTGTCCGCACCCGGCGTGGGCTTCGAGCACGACACGAACGCGGTCGTGCTCGTCAGAGCCGACGGCGTGGACCAAGATGTCCCCCTGACCGACAAGCGATCCGTGGCCCGGGCCGTGCTCGACGCCGTCGTGGCGATGCGCACGACCTCGACCGGGGACCAACCAACGAGCGGGCGGCCCGAGCCGCGACCGACCTCTCCCGCCGGCAAGGAGCACGTGTGACCAGCTGGACCTTCACCTCGGAGTCCGTCACCGAGGGCCACCCCGACAAGGTGGCCGACCAGATCTCCGACGCGATCCTCGACGCCATGCTGGCCCAGGACCCGATGAGCCGGGTGGCCTGCGAGACCCTCGTCACCACCGGCCTGGCCGTGGTCGCCGGCGAGATCACCACCTCGGGCTACGTCGACATCCCCAAGATCGTGCGCTCGACGATCAACGAGATCGGCTACAACCGCGAGTCCTACGGCTACGACGGCAACACCGTCGGGGTCATGGTCAGCCTCGACGAGCAGTCGCCCGACATCGCCCAGGGCGTCGACGACTCCGAGGAGGTCCGCACCGGCACCTCCGGCGAGGACCTGCTCAACCAGCAGGGCGCCGGCGACCAGGGGATGATGTTCGGCTACGCCTGCGACGAGACCGACGTGCTCATGCCGCTGCCGATCCACGTCGCCCACCGCATGGCCGAGCGCCTGGCCGACGTCCGCAAGGCGGGCACCGTGCCCTACCTGCGACCCGACGGCAAGACCCAGGTCACCTTCGACTACGTCGACGGCCGGCCGGTGCGGCTGCGCACCGTGCTGATCTCCACCCAGCACAACGACGGCATCGACCGCGACGACGCCATCCGGCCGGACCTCGTCGAGCACGTCATCCGCCCGGTCGTCCCCGAGCAGTTCCGCGACGACGACTACGAGGTGTACGTCAACCCGACCGGCCGCTTCGTCATCGGCGGCCCGGTGGGCGACGCCGGGCTCACGGGGCGCAAGATCATCGTCGACACCTACGGCGGCATGGCCCGCCACGGTGGCGGCGCCTTCTCGGGCAAGGACCCGTCGAAGGTCGACCGGTCGGCCGCCTACGCGGCGCGCTGGGTGGCCAAGAACGTGGTGGCCTCCGGCGCCGCCAAGCGCTGCGAGGTGCAGGTCGCCTACGCCATCGGCGTGGCCCGCCCGGTGTCGCTGATGGTCGAGACGTTCGGCACGGCCGTGGTCGACCCCGACAAGATCTCCGCCGCCGTGCAGGAGGTCTTCGACCTGCGCCCGGCCGCCATCATCCGCGACCTCGAGCTGCGCCACCCCCGCTATCGCGCCACGGCGGCCTACGGGCACTTCGGCCGCACCGGCGACAACTTCACCTGGGAGCGCACCGACCGGGTCGGCGACCTCACGTCGGCCCTCGGCCTCTGACCGGCCGCTCCCGCCGGCGGCGCACGGCCGTGCCCCGCCCTCCGTCCGAGCAGCCGTCCTTCGACTTCGGCGCGCCCGAACGCGAACCCGAACCCGAAGCGGCGTCCCACACCCGACCCGAACCCCAACCTCCTTGTGACGCGCCCTCGGCACGACGGGTGGTGCGAGTGCGGCCCGACGAGCCCGGCCTCGACAAGCTGTTCGACTACGCCGTGCCCGAGGCCATGGCCGAGCAGGTGCGGGTCGGCGCCGTCGTCCGGGTCGCCCTGGCCGGCCGGCGGGTCGGCGGCTGGGTGGTGGCCGACGGCGTCGAGCCGCCCCCGGGCGTCGAGGTGCAGCCGCTGGCCAAGGTCACCGGATGGGGGCCGCCCCCCGAGCTGCTCGAGCTGGCCGACTGGGCGGCGTGGCGGTGGGCCGGCCGCCCGGCGTCGCTGCTGCGCACGGCCACCGCGCCCACCGCCGTGCGGGCCTTGCCCCGAGTCGCACGACGAGCCGTGCCGCCGCCGGTGCCCGTCGCCGCCGACGAGGTGCACGACCTCGCCGGCGAGGCGCTGGCCGCCGCGGTGGCGACGGTGCGCCTCCCGCCGGCAGCCGACCCCTACCCCGTGCTGGTGGCCGCCGCGGCCCGAGGGCCGGTGCTGGTCGTGGCGCCGGTCGCCGCCGCCGCCCGGCGCCTCGGTCTGCGGCTGCGCCGGGCCGGGCTGGCGGTGGCGATCATGCCCGACGACTGGGCCACGGCCCGGGCCGGTGCGGCGAGCGTGGTGGGGAGCCGGGCGGCGGCGTGGGCGCCGATCGCCGCGCCGGCGGCGATCGTGGTGCTCGACGAGCACGACGAGTCGCTGCAACAGGAGCAGGCACCCACCTGGCACGCACGCGACGTGCTGGTCGAGCGGGCCCGCCGCCTCGGCGTGCCCTGTGTTTTGGTCAGCCCGGCGCCGTCGTTGGAGGCCCTCGCTGCCGGGCCGCTGCTCGTGCCCTCGCGCTCGGCGGAGCGGGCCGGCTGGCCGCTGGTGGAGGTGGTCGACCGCAGGGCGGCACCACCGGGGGAGGGCCTGTACAGCGAGCAGCTGGTGCGCGCCCTTCGCGGCGGCGGCCGCGTCGTGTGCGTGCTCAACCGGAAGGGCCGATCCCGGCTCTCGAGCTGCGTGGCCTGCGGCGAGGTGGCCGTGTGCGAGCGCTGCCAGGCCGCCGTCGTGCAGGACGACGGCGGGGCGCTGCGCTGCGCTCGCTGCGGCTCGACGCGGCCGGCGGTCTGCCTGCACTGCGGGGGCAGCCGGCTCAAGAACCTGCGAGCGGGCGTCAGCCGCGCCCGAGAGGAGCTCGAAGCGCTGGCGCGCGAGCCGGTCGCCGAGCTCACCGCCGACGTCGACCGCTCCGCCGGCGGCCCCGGCACACGCGTCGTGGTGGGCACCGAAGCCGCCCTCCACCAGGTGGAGGCGGCCGACGTGGTCGCCTTCCTCGATCTCGACCAGGAGCTGCTGGCGCCCCGCTACCGCGCCGCCGAGGAGGCGTTCGCGCTGCTGGTGCGGGCGGCTCGTCTCGTGGGCGGACGGGCCGGCGGAGGCCGCCTGCTGGTGCAGACCCGGCAACCTCAGCACGAGGTCGTGCAGGCCGCCCTGCTGGCCGACCCGGCGCGGGTGACGGCGGCCGAGGCGGAGCGCCGCGTCGCGTTGGGCTACCCGCCGGCCACCGCCATGGCCGTGGTGTCGGGCCCCGCGGCGTCGGCGTGGATGGAGGCGTTCGGGTCGCCCGACGGCGTGGAGGTGCTCGGCCCGGCCGACGGCCGCTGGCTCCTGCGCGCCCCCGACCACACCACCTTGTGCGACGCCATGGCGGCCGTGCCCCGACCACCCGGCCGGCTCCGGCTCGAGGTCGACCCCCTCCGCCTCTGACCCGAGCTGCCCTCCCCCTGAGCCCGCCGTCCTCCCCCCGAGCCCCCGAGCCGGCCTCCCCGAGTCGCCCCAGCCGGCCTCCCCCAAGCTGGTTCTGTTCGTTCCGGGAACCGGAACGAACAGAACCAGCTTGCCGGGGTGGAGCCGGTCGGGAGAGGGGCCGAGGGCTCAGGTGGTCCAGGCGGCGCGGCGGGCCTCGTAGCAGGCGATGGCCGTCGCCGTCGCCACGTTGAGCGAGCCGATGCGGCCCAGCTGGGGGATGAACCCCAGCGCGTCGCAGGACGCGAGCAGCTCCTTCGACAGGCCGCGGTCCTCGTGGCCCACCGCCAGGCACACGTCGCCGCTCAGGTCGAGCTCGTGCAGGGGCCGGGCGCCCTCGGCCAGCTCCACGCCGACGATGCGCCGGCCCGCGGCCCGGGCGGCGGCGGCCGCCTCGGCGGAGGTGTCGTGCACCGACCAGGTGCAGAAGCGCTGCGAGCCGAGCGCCGTCTTCTGCACCTTGGCGTCGGTGGGGGAGGGCGCCCCGACCAGCCACAGGTGCTCGACCGAGAACGCCGCTGCCGTGCGCAGGATCGCCCCGACGTTGAACGGGTTCTGCACGCCGTCGAGCAGCAGGCCGAGGCGGCCCTCGGTGCGCCGCCGCCACTCCCGGTGGAGGCGCTTGAGCTCGGTGCCGCCCAGGGAGCGGGTCACCGGGCGTCGACCTCCAGCAGGCGGTAGCCGGCCCTCGACACCAGGCGCCGGGTCGTCCAGCCCTCGTCCTGCAGCCACGTCGCCAGCGAGTCGGCCCCGAGGTGGCGCTGCACGACCAACCACGCATGCCCGCCGGGGGCGAGCCGGTCGAGCCAGGTGGTGAGCAGTCGGTGCAGGGCCGGCTTGCCGATGCGGATCGGCGGGTTGGACCAGATGCCCGCGAAGCGCACCTCGGCCAGCCGGGCCACGTCGGAAGGCGCGCCGGCCAGCGCGGCGCCGTCGTCGGCGACCACCACCGGGTGCACGCCGGGGGCGTCGTTGGCCGCGGCGTTCTCGGCGCACAGGGCCACGGCCCGCTCGTTCACGTCGACCGCCCACACGCGGGCGCCCGGCGCCCGTCGAGCCAACGTCACGGCGACGGGCCCGTAGCCGCACCCCAGGTCGAGCAGGTCGCCGTCGCCGGCGGCGGGCCACGGCGCCTCCTGCAGGAGCAGGCGGGTCCCCGGGTCGACGCGATCGGTGGAGAAGACGCCCCTGTCGGTGCTCAGCGCCAGCTCCACGTCGGGCAGGGAGAGCCGCACGGTGCGCCGGGACGAGGCCGCCGCCGGCTGGCGGGCGAAGTACTGCGACGGGGGACCGGACACCGCCCGACGCTAGCCTTGGGTCGTGGCCCCGCACTCGATCCGCACCATCGGCGACCCCGTCCTCAAGCAGAAGACCGTCGAGGTCACCAAGGTCGACGGGGCGCTCGTGAAGCTCGTCGACGACATGTTCGCCACCATGTACGACGCGCCGGGCGTGGGGCTGGCCGCCAACCAGGTCGGGGTCCAGCAGCGGTTCTTCGTCTACGACTACGACGACCGGCCCGGTGTCGTGATCAACCCCGTCATCGTCGAGAGCCGGGGCGAGGCGGAGTTCACCGAGGGCTGCCTGTCGGTGCCCGGCCTCAGCTGGGAGATCGTGCGGCCGGCGGAGATCCACGTGAAGGGCTACGACCTCGACGGCAACGAGCTCGACCTCGAGCTCGACGACTACGCCGCCCGGGTGTTCCAGCACGAGATCGACCACCTCGAGGGGCGGCTGCTCGTCGAGCACCTCACCGACGAGCAGCGCAAGGAGGCCCGCAAGGCGCTCCGGGAGCTGCGCATGCGCGACGCCGGCCCGCTGCCCGAGCCCGAGCTCGCCGTCGGCCGCCTCCGCCTGCGCTGATCCACCCATGCGCCAGCCGCCCGTCGACGCGCCGCGCCCGCTGGCCGTCCCGCCGGCGCACCCTCGCCGGCTCGCCTACCTGGGCACGCCGGCCGTCGCCGTGCCGCCCCTGCGCGCCCTGCACGCGGCCGGCTTCGAGATCGCGCTCGTCGTCACCCGGCCCGACACGCGCCGGGGCCGCGGGGGCGCGCTCTCGCCGAGCCCCGTGAAGCAGGCCGCCGTCGAGCTGGGGTTGCCCGTCACCGACGACCTCGACACCGTCCTCCAGGCCGGGGTCGACCTCGGTGTGGTGGTCGCCTACGGGCGCATCATCCCCCGCAGGGTGCTCGAGGCCGTGCCCATGGTGAACCTGCACTTCTCGCTGCTGCCGCGGTGGCGGGGAGCGGCGCCGGTCGAGCGGGCCCTGCTGGCCGGTGACGACCGCACGGGCGTGTGCCTCATGGAGGTCGCCGAGGGCCTCGACACTGGCGCCGTGCACGCGGTGGAGCAGACGCCGATCCGCCCCGACGACACCCTCGCGTCGTTGCGGGGCCGGCTCGTCGAGATGGGCAGCCGCATGGTGGTCGAGGCCCTGCGCGTCGGGCTCCCCGCTCCCGCCGAGCAGCAGGGCGAGGTCACCTACGCCGCCAAGATCGACCCGGCCGAGCTGGAGATCGACTGGGCGCGCCCGGCGGTCGAGCTCGACCGGCTCGTGCGCCTCGGCGGGGCCTGGACCACCTTCCGCGGCCGGCGCCTCAAGGTGTGGCGGGCCGAGCCGGTGGCGGAAGGCGCACCCGAGCCGGGCGTGCTCGACGGCACCGTCGTCGGTGCGGGTGCCGGCGGCTTGCGCCTGCTCGAGGTGCAGCCCGAGGGCAAGGGCCGGCAGGACGCGTCGGCATGGCGCAACGGGGCGCGCCCCCACCCGGGCGAACGGCTCGGCGTGTGAGCGCTCCCCGGCCCGGGGTGGCGGCTCGCCAGCTGGCCGCGGCCGCGCTGGTGCGCATCGACTCGGCAGGCGCCTACGCCAACCTCACCCTCCCGCCGATGCTCGAGCGCAGCGAGCTGAGCGATCGCGACCGTGCCTTCGTCACCGAGCTGGTCTACGGCACCACCCGCATGCGGCGGGCCTGCGACTGGCTCGTCGACCGTTTCCTGCCCGACCCGGCGCGGATCGACCCGACCGCCCGAGCGTGGCTGCGCCTCGGCGTCTTCCAGCTGGCCTTCCTCGACACGCCGCCGCACGCCGCGGTCGGCGCCACGGTGGAGGCGGCACCGAAGAAGCTGAAAGGGCTGTGCAACGCCGTGCTGCGCAAGGTGGCGTCGTCGCTGCCGGCCCAGTGGCCCGACGACGCCACCCGCCTCAGCGTGCCGGACTGGATCATTCGCCGGCTCACGACCGATCTCGGTGCCGAGGCGGCGGTGGCCGCCCTGGAGGAGATGGACCGTCCCGCGGCGGTGACCATGCGCGAGGACGGCTACGTGCAGGACCGAGGCTCGCAGTGGGTGGCCGAGGCGGTGGGGGCCGAGCCGGGTGAGCGCGTGCTCGACCTCTGCGCCGCTCCCGGGGGGAAGGCCACCTTCCTGGCCGGGCGCGGGGCACGCGTCGTCGCCGCCGACCTGCGCCCGTCCCGCGTCGGCCTCGTCGCCCGCAACGCCGAGGCGCTCGAGCTGGGTCCCGAGCTGCTGAGCCCCGTGGCCGCCGACGGCACCCGTGCGCCGTTCCGAGCCGGGAGCTTCGACAAGGTGCTGCTCGACGCTCCCTGCTCGGGCCTCGGGGCGCTGCGCCGCCGGCCCGACGCCCGCTGGCGGATCCGCGAGTCCGACGTCGACGAGCTGGCCGGGCTGCAGTGGCACCTCCTCGACGCCGCCCTCGGCCTGGCCCGGCCGGGCGGCGAGGTCGTGTACAGCGTCTGCACGGTGACGGCCGCCGAGTCGGTCGCCATCGACGAGCGCCTGGCTCGCGAGCGTCCCGAGGTCGAGGCCCTCCCGGTGCCGGGCGAGCCGTGGTCCCCGCTCGGTCGGGGGGCGATCCTGCTGCCCCAGGCCGCCGGCACCGACGGCATGTACCTGCTGCGGCTGCGGGTGCCGGGCGGTGACGGCTCGGTCGGCGGCCGGCCGGTGCGCGCGAGCGACGTGGCAGGCTCTGGTCCATGACCGAGCACGCCGCCACCACCACGCCCGCCGCCGGTCTGCAGGCGAAGGTCCTCACCGTCTCCGACGGCGTGGTGGCCGGCACGCGCGACGACCGCTCCGGGCGGGCGCTCGTGGAGCGGCTCACCGCCGAGGGATTCGAGGTGGTCGACCACCGGGTCGTGGCCGACGGGCGTGACACGGTGGGGGAGGCCCTCGTCGAGATGGCCGAGGGCTACACCGGTCTGGTGGTCACCACCGGCGGCACCGGCTTCGGGCCGCGCGACCTCACCCCCGAGGGCACCCGGGTGGTCCTCGACCGCGAGGCGCCGGGGCTGGCCGAGGCGATGCGCCTGGTCAACCCCCTCGGGCGGCTCTCCCGCGGGGTAGCGGGGACTCGTGGGAGCGCGCTCGTGCTCAACACGCCCGGCTCGACGTCGGGCGCGCTGGAGTGCCTCGAGGCCGTGCTCGACGTGGTGCCCCACGCCCTGCGCCTGCTCGCCGGCGACTGATCCGGCGTCTGGCCCGCGCTCCGGAGGCAGATCCGCTGCCGGGAGCGGCAGATCTGCCTCAGGACCGGGCCGCCGGAGGGCTCCGGAGGCACAGCCGCTGCCGGGAGCGGCAGATCTGCCTGGGGAAGGCCAGGGCGTGGCTCGCACCAGGTCGCCGGAGGGACCACCGGTCGCGACCGGTACGATCGTTGCCCATCCCGACCACGGTCCCGGACGACGACGCCCGCATGGGCCAGGCCCTCGAGGCCGCCGCGACGTCTCGCCGACGGGTCGCGCCCCGGCCCTGGGTCGGCGCGGTGGTGGTCCCGGCCGGTGAGCCCGACCACCCCGGCTTCGTGGGCGCCACCGACGGCCGCACCGGCCCCCACGCCGAGGTGGTGGCGCTGGCCGCGGCCGGCGAGGCGGCCCGCGGCGGCACCCTCTACGTCACCCTCGAGCCGTGCTCGCACCACGGGCTCACGCCGCCCTGCGCCGACGCCGTGGTCGAGGCCGGGCTGGCCCGGGTGGTCATCGCCCTCACCGACCCCGACCCCCAGGTGGCGGGCCGGGGCATCGACCGTCTCCGAGAGGCGGGCATCGAGGTGCACGTCGGGGTGGGCGCCGAGGCCGCCGGCGAGCAGCTGGCGCCCTACCTGCACCACCGGCGCACCGGACGGCCCTACGTCGTGATGAAGCTGGCCGCGACCCTCGACGGTCGCACCGCCGCGCCCGACGGCACGTCGCAGTGGATCACCGGCCCCGACGCTCGCCTCGACGCCCACCGCCTCCGGGCCGACAGCGACGCCGTGCTCGTCGGGGCCGGCACCGTGCGGGTCGACGACCCCGCCCTCACGGTGCGCCTGCCCGACGGCGAGCGAGGGCCCGACGACACCGAGCCCCTGCGGGTGGTGCTGGGCCGGGCACCGGCCGGGGCGGCGGTGCACCCGTGCCTCGAGCTCGACGGCGACCTGCCGGCGATCCTCGACGAGCTCGGTGGCAAGGGCGTGCTGCAGCTCCTGGTGGAGGGGGGCGCCGGGGTCGCGCACGCCTTCCACCGCGCCGCACTGGTCGACCGCTACGTCGTCTACTTCGCCCCGGCGCTCTTCGGGGGCGACGACGCCCGCGGGCTGTTCGCCGGACCGGGCGCGCCCACGATCGACGAGCTGTGGCGAGGCCGAATTGTCAGCCTGCGCCGCCTGGGCGACGATCTGCGCGTCGATCTGGAGGGAAGCTGACATGTTCACCGGCATCGTCGAGGAGCTCGGGTCCGTCGTGGCCCGCGACGGCTCCCGGCTGCGCATCGCCGCCCGCACCGTGCTCGACGGCGCGACGATCGGCGACTCCACGGCCGTCAACGGGTGCTGCCTCACGGTGGTCGGCTTCGACGCCACCGAGGGCTGGTGGGACGCCGACGTCAGCGACGAGACCTACTCCCGCACGAACCTCGGCTCGCTCCAGCCGGGCGACCCGGTCAACCTCGAGCGGCCGGTCCGCCTCGAGGACCGCCTCGGCGGCCACCTCGTGCAGGGCCACGTCGACGGCGTGGGTGAGATCGTCACCCCCGTCCCCGACCTGCAGGTGCGCATGCCGGCGGCGCTGCTGCGGTACGTGGTCGAGAAGGGCTCGATCACCGTCGACGGCGTCTCCCTCACCGTCGTCGAGCCCCTGCCCGACGGCTTCACCGTGGCGGTCATCCCCCACACCGCGGCGGTCACCACGCTCGGCACCAAGGGGCCGGGCGCGCTGGTGAACCTCGAGGTCGACGTGATCGCCAAGTACGCCGAGCGCCTCCTCGAGGGCCAGCTCGCCGCCCTCGCCCCGCCGCCTCCCGCGGCGGTCGCCGCCCACGCCACCCCCTCGGCCCCCTCGGAGGAGGCCCGATGAGCCCCCAGAGCCACACCCGTTCGGAGTACGCCGACCACTTCGCCACCATCCCGGAGGCCGTCGCGGCCGTCGGTCGGGGCGAGATCGTGGTGGTGGTCGACGACGAGGACCGCGAGAACGAAGGCGACCTCATCATGGCCGCCGAGGCCGCCACGCCCGAGAAGATCGCCTTCTTCGTGCGCCACACGTCGGGGGTGATCTGCACCCCGCTCACCGGCGAGCGCCTCGACGAGCTCGACATCCCGCTGATGGTCCGCGACAACACCGAGTCGCAGCGCACCGCGTTCACCTACAGCGTCGACTACCGCCACGGCACCTCCACCGGCATCTCCGCCGCCGACCGGGCCGCCACCATCCAGGCCCTCATCGACCCGGCCACCCGCCCCGGCGACCTGGCCCGGCCCGGCCACATCTTCCCGCTCCGCTACGCCGACGGAGGGGTGCTCAAGCGGGCCGGCCACACCGAGGCCGCCGTCGACCTGGCCCGCATGGCCGGGCTGTACCCGTCGGGCGTGCTGTGCGAGATCGTCAACGACGACGGCACCATGGCCCGGGTGCCCGACCTGGTGGAGTTCTGCAAGGAGCACGGGCTGCTGCTCATCTCCATCGCCGAGCTCATCCGCTACCGCCGCCAGAACGAGAAGCTGGTGAAGCGGGTGGCCGAGGCCCGCATCCCCACCGACTGGGGCGACTTCACCTGCTACGTCTACGAGTCGGTGCTCGACGGCGAGCAGCACGTGGCGCTGGTCAAGGGCGCCGTGCAGGGCGAGGACAACGTGCTGGTGCGGGTGCACTCGGAGTGCCTCACCGGCGACGTGTTCGGCTCGTTGCGCTGCGACTGCGGCATCCAGCTCGACCAGGCCATGCAGAAGATCGCCGAGGAGGGCCTCGGCGTGGTCGTCTACCTCCGCGGCCACGAAGGCCGCGGCATCGGCATCGGCCACAAGATCCGGGCCTACTCGCTGCAGGACCAGGGCCACGACACCGTCGAGGCCAACGTCGCCCTGGGCCTGCCCGTCGACAGCCGCGAGTACGGCATCGGCGCCCAGATCCTGGTCGACCTGGGCATCACCACCATGCGCTACATGACCAACAACCCGTCCAAGTACGGCGGCCTCGAGGGCTTCGGCCTCGACATCGTCGAGCGGGTGCCGCTCGAGTCGGCGCCGAACCCCGAGAACATCGCCTACCTGCGCACCAAGCGCGAGAAGATGGGCCACCTCCTCGAAGGCCTCGACGACTGATGTCCACCAACTTCCGTGCCGCCAGCTCGGTCGCCGGCGACGTCGACGGCAGCGGCGTGCGCGTCGGCATCGTCTGCGGCCGCTTCAACGACCACATCACCACCCGCCTCCTCGAGGGCGCCGGCAACGCCCTGGCCGTGCACGGCGTGGCCGAGGCCGACGTCACCGTCGTATGGGTGCCTGGTGCCTACGAGATCCCCATGGCGGCCAAGTCGCTCATCGCCAACGGCCACGTCGACGCCGTGGTGTGCCTCGGCGCCGTCATCCGGGGCGAGACGTCGCACTACGACTTCGTGGCGGGGGAGTGCGCCCGGGGCATCCAGGACGTGCAGCTCTCCACCGGCGTGCCGGTGGTGTTCGGGGTGCTCACCACCGAGAACCTCGAGCAGGCGCTGGCCCGGTCGTCCGAGGAGGACAACAAGGGCGAGGAGTCGGTGAAGACGGCCCTCGAGATGGTGAACCTGCTCCGGAAGCTCTCCGCCGGCCGATCCTGAGCCGGCTCACCAACGGCAGAGGCAGGACCGGCCTGGCCCGACGAGGTGAGCCGGCTAACCGCCGACGGCGGTGCCGAACAGCTTCCCGATCAGCATGGTCACCACCATGGCGGCCACCCCGCCCAGGACGACCCGTGCCGTCGGGCGCGCCGGCTTGGCTCCTCCGAGCGCCGCCCCGGTGATCCCGAGGATCACCAGGGCCACCGCAGCGACGAGCAGGGTGGCCACGATGCGGGCGCCGGTCGACGCCGAGTCGGGGACGGCCGCGGCGGCGAGCAGCGGCAGCGCCGCACCGACGGCGAACGAGAGCGTGGAGGAGCCCGCCGCCTGCAGCGGCCGGGCCATGGTGGTCTCGGTGATGCCGAGCTCCTCGGTGAGGTGGGTGCCGAGGGCGTCGTGCTCGGTGAGCTCCAGCGCCACCCGGCGGGCGAGCTCGTGGCTGAGGCCCTTCTCCTGGTAGATCGCCGTGAGCTCGGCCAGCTCCCGCTCGGGGACGTTGGCCAGCTCCCACTGCTCCTTGGCGATGTCGGCCCGTTCGGAGTCGCGCTGGGAGCTCACCGACACGTACTCGCCGAGGCCCATCGACAAGGCGCCGGACGTGAGCCCGGCCATGCCCGCCACCAGCACGGCGCTGCGGCTGGCGTCGGCGGCGGCCACGCCGAGGATCAGCGCGGCGGTCGAGATGATGCCGTCGTTGGCGCCCAGCACCGTCGCCCGGAGCCAGCCGGCACGGTGGCTGAGGTGGCGTTCCTTGTGGGGCGGCATGGTCGGGATCCTACGGCCCGTCCTCGGCGGAACCGGCTTCGGAGGCCTTCCCGGCAGGCGGTAGGTTGGCCGACATGTTGAAGCTCGTCCTTCCCAAGGGCTCCCTCGAGAAGGCCACCCTCGAGCTGTTCGAGGCGGCCGACCTCAAGGTCTCGCGCGACTCCGCGGTGCAGTACAAGGCGACCATCGACGACCCGCGCGTGGGCGAGGTGCGGATCCTGCGCCCCCAGGAGATCCCCCAGTACGTCGCCGACGGCCTGTTCGACCTCGGCATCACCGGTCGTGACTGGGTCGAGGAGACCTCCAGCAAGGTCGAGTCGCTGGGAGAGCTCAGGTACTCCAAGGCCACCACCAACCCGGTGCGCATCGTGGTCGGCGTGCCCCAGGACTCGCCCGTCGAGAGCGTGGCCGACCTGCCCCACGGCGTGAAGGTGTCGAGCGAGTACCCCGAGCTCACCCGCCGCTTCTTCGCCGACAAGGGCATCGAGGCCGACATCCGCCTCTCCTACGGCGCCACCGAGGCCAAGGTCCCGGACATCGTCGACTGCATCGTCGACATCACCGAGACGGGCCGGGCCCTGCGCGCCGCCGGGCTCAAGATCATCGACACCATCCTGGTGTCCTACACCGAGCTGGTCGCCAACCCGGTCTCGTGGGCCGACCCCGAGAAGGCCCACGCCATGCGCCAGCTGCGCACCCTCCTCGAGGGCGTGCTCGAGGCCCGGGGCAAGGTGCTGGTGAAGCTGAACATCCCTGCCGACCGCCTCGGGGCCGTCATCGAGATCCTCCCGTCGATGAAGTCCCCGACGGTGAACGAGCTCTACGGAGGCGCCGGCTACGCGGTCGAGACGGTGGTCGAGAAGCGCCAGATCAACGTGCTCATCCCGGCGCTGTCCGACGCGGGCGCCACCGACATCATTGAGCTGCCGATCTCCAAGATCGTCCACTGAGCACGGTGACCGACGCCGGCGTGCCCCTCGCCGCCCAGCGCGGCTCGGTGGTCGAGTTCGACGACCCCCGCGGCCTGGGGGTCGTGCGATCCGACGCTGGCGTCGACTACACGTTCCACTGCACAGCCATCGCCGACGGCACCCGCACGGTGGAGGTGGGGGCGGTGGTGGCCTTCTCGGTGGCGCCCGGACGGCTCGGCCGGTGGGAAGCCGTCGACATCCGTCCCTCGCCGGCCGAGGCCTGACCCGGTGCCGGCCGGGTCGCAGGCCGCGTTCGCCATCGAGGCCGAGCGCCTCACCGTGAGCTACCGCCACGCCCGAGGGGTGGTCGAGCTCGACCTCGAGGTGCCGACCGGCGAGGTGTTCGGCTTCCTCGGCCCCAACGGCGCGGGCAAGACCACCACCATCCGCACGCTGCTCGACCTGCTGCGGCCCAGCTCGGGGCGGGTGTCCGTGCTGGGTCTCGACAGCCACCGCGACTCGCTCGAGGTCCGGGCCCGCACCGGGTACCTGCCTGGCGACCTCACCCTGCCCGAGCGCCTCACCGGGCGCGAGGTCCTCGACTGGTCGGCGTCGCTGCGGCCCCGCACCCCGCCCCGCCGGCGCGACGAGCTCGTCGAGCGCTTCGAGGTCGAGCTGCACCGCCCGGTGCGCCAGCTGTCGCGGGGGAACCGCCAGAAGCTCGGCATCGTGCTCGCCTTCCAGCACGACCCCGAGCTGGTCGTCCTCGACGAGCCCACGTCCGGCCTCGACCCGCTCATGCAGGACGAGTTCCAGCGGCTGCTGCGCGACCAGGTGGCGGCCGGGCGCAGCGTGTTCCTGTCGTCGCACTCACTCGACGAGGTGCAGCACGTCGCCGACCGGGTGGGCATCGTGCGCGAGGGGCGGCTGGTCACGGTGGAGACGGTCGAGGCGCTGCGCGAGCGGGGGCTGCGCCGGGTCACGGCCACGGTGGCCCGTGGCCAGGGCGAGCGGGCCGAGGCCGTGCTGACCCCTCTGGAGGGGGTCACCGAGCTGCGGCGCGACGGCGACGTGGTGGCCTTCGCCGTGGGCGGGTCGTTCGCACCGGTCGTGGAGGCCCTGGCCGGTGTCGAGGTGCTCGACCTGCTCAGCCGTTCGGCCGACCTCGACGAGGTGTTCCTCGCCATGTACCGGGGCGACGCCGAGGGGGAGGCGGGCCGGTGACGCTGGCCGTGCTCTCCCGGGCCCTGCGCGACCGAGCCCGTTCGCTGCTGTGGTGGTCGGTGGGGGTCGCCGCCTACGTCGTGCTGATCGTGTCCGTCTTCCCCACGGTCCGCGACACCTCGGGCATGCAGGAGCTGCTCCAGCAGTACCCCAAGAGCGTCCTGGCCATGATGGGCGTCGCCGACATCGACATGACCTCCGGGGCCGGGTTCATGGCCGCCGAGCTGTTCGGGTTCGTGCTGCCCCTCTTCGTCCTGGTGCTGACGCTGGGCACCGGGGCCAACGCCGTCGGGGGAGCCGAGGACCGCGGCACCCTCGACCTGCTGCTGTCCCATCCCGTGAGCCGGCGAACGGTCCTGGTGCAGAACGCCGTGGTGGTGGCGCTGGAGGCGCTGTGCCTGGGCGGGGTGGTGCTGGTCACGCTGGCGGTCGCCGGGCCGATCGTCGAGCTGCACCTGTCGACCGCCAACCTCCTGGGCGCTGTCCTGGGCGTGGTGCTGTTGGGCGTGCTGCTCGGCTGGGTCGCGCTGGTCGTGGGCGCCGCCACCGGCTCACGGGCCGCCGCCCTCGGCTCGGCCAGCGCCTTCGCCGCCCTGTCGTACCTCGGGAGCACCCTGCCCGAGCTGGTCGAGGGCCTGCGGCCCGTGCGGTGGCTGTCGCCGTTCTGGTACGCCACGTCGGGCAGCCCGCTCGCCCTGGGCTTCACCTGGTGGCACGCCCTGGTGCTGCTCGGCGCGTCGGCGGTGGTGCTCGTCGTCGGCGTGGTGCTGTTCGACCGCCGCGACCTCGCCCGGTAGGGGCCGTCGCTCCGCCCCGCCCGGCGGACCTTCCGCTGCCCGTGCCCCGGCGCCGCGCCCGGACCGAGCCCTAGGCTGCCCCGATCGCGGCCCCCGTGCCGAGCTGGCCCGCCGACCAGGTCGACGCGCTCATCGTCTACTCGTTCGGCGACCGCATCGACCCGGTGTCGGGCCTGGGCCCGGTGTCGCTCTCGCAGACGCTGCTCGCCCAGCGCGGCTGAGCGCCCTTCACGACCCGGCGGGGGAGGCGTCGCCCGCCGCGCCGCCCGGGCCCTACGAGGCCACCTGCACGAAGGCCATCTGCAGCTGGGTGAGCGCGTCGCGCAGGGCCCGGCCGTCGTCGCCGAGGCGGTCCTCGACGGCGTCGAGCACGGCCGCCATGGCGTCGATGGCGAGTCGGGTGGCGTCGAGGTCCGGTTCGGGCTGGCCCAGGTGGATGGCGGCGAGCTCGTAGAGGCCGACCACGTGGTTGGTGACGAACTGGGTGGCGGGGGCCGAGAGGATCTGGCGCTGGACCTCGGCCATCTGGGCGATCATGGCCTCGGCCTGGGCCCGCTCCTCCGGGCTCAACGAGTCGAGGTCGGGGGCCCCGACCACTCCGGCCACGCCGTCGTCGGCCCCGCCCGAGCCGGGCTCCCGACCGGCCGGCTCGGAGGCGGGCTGGCGGCCGACGGGGACCTCTCCACCGGGCGTCCACAGGCTCATCGGTCTCTCCTCGCAGGCGTCGGGGGCACCCGCCGGGCGGCGGGCGCCGCAGGGCCGGAGGCCGGGCGCTCGCTTCGGGCGGGCGGGATCGCTATCGTAGAGCGCTCACAACCGAACGGAAGCGGGGCTCCGCCCCCACCCGGCCATCGAGGACGTTGCGACGGCACCGCCACCGATGCGCCCGGGTCGAAGGCTCTCACGAGCCGCCACCGGCGTCGACACCGCAGCTGCGGGCTCGGCGCCGGAGCGGGTCAGCGGCGGCCGTCGGCTTCCACCGGCGTCCGCCGTCGTCGCGTCTCGGCCTCTCGAGGTCGGGTCGCCCGCGGTGGTGTCGCCACCCTGTCGACCACGCCGAGGGAGGACCTGGCACGAATGAGGAGTGACCGGCCATAGCAACGGCCGCCAACAACGAGCCCCGGATCAACGACCGCATCCGCGCCCGCGAGGTGCGCCTGGTCGGTCCGGACGGCGCCCAGATCGGGATCAAGCCCCTCCCCGAGGCCCTCTCCATGGCCCGGGAGCTCGAGCTCGACCTCGTCGAGGTGGCCGACAAGGCCACCCCACCTGTCTGCCGGATCATGGATTACGGCAAGTACAAGTACGAGGCCGCGCAGCGAGCCAAGGAGTCCCGCAAGAAGTCCACCAACGTGGTGGTCAAGGAGATGAAGTACCGGCCCAAGATCGGCGCCGGCGACTTCGGCACCAAGACCAAGAAGGTGGAGCACTTCTTGTCGGAGGGCCACAAGGTCAAGGTCACCATCATGTTCCGTGGCCGTGAGATGCAGCACCCCGAGCTGGGTCGCAAGATCCTCGACCAGGTCGCCGAAGCAGTGGCCGACCAGGGACGCGTCGAGGTCTACCCCCGGCTCGACGGCCGCAACATGACCATGGTCCTCGGCCCCGACAAGAAGGCCCAGGCCGCCGCCGAGAAGCGGCGCCAGGCCGAGGCCGAGGAGGCCGCTGGCTCCGCCGCCCCGGCGACGGCCCCGGCCGCCGCTCCGGCGCAGGCACCGGTGGCCCCGCCGCCCGCAGCGCAGGCCACGACGGCCCCGGCCGTCGACACGCCGGAGGCCTGACCCCCCGCACATCCCGCCCGGCGGACCTCCTGTCCGCCGGGCACACCATCGGAGAGTTCCCCATGCCCAAGATGAAGACCCACAGCGGCGCCAAGAAGCGCTTCAAGATCACCGGCTCGGGCAAGGTCATGCGTCGCAAGGCCAACCTCAACCACATCCTGGAGAAGAAGGCACCGGCCCGGAAGCGCCGCCTCGAGGGCAACTTCGAGCTGGCCCCCGGCGACGCGGCGCGTGCTCGCCGCCAGCTCGGCATCTGATCCACCCCGCCCGGCGCACCGGCGCCGGCGGTGACCCCCCGAACCGCACCTGCACCACCCACGAAGGAGACTCCGATGGCCCGGGTCAAGCGCGCTGTCGCCAGCAAGAAGCACCGCAAGGCCACCCTCGAGCGCGCCCAGGGGTACTACGGCAACAAGAGCCGCTCGTACCGCGCCGCCAACGAGCAGGTCATGCACTCGCTCCAGTACGCGTTCCGCGATCGGCGGGCGCGCAAGGGCGACTTCCGCCAGCTCTGGATCCAGCGCATCAACGCCGCCTGCCGCCTCAACGGCACCAGCTACTCCAAGTTCATCGCCGGGCTGAAGGCCGCCGGCATCGAGGTCGACCGCAAGGTCCTCGCCGACCTGGCGGTCACCGACCCGCCGGCGTTCACCGCCCTGGTCGAAGCGGCATCGGCCGCGTCGACCAGCGCCTGAGCGCTCCTCGCCGCGGCCCGACGCCGGCACCCGACGACACCATGGCCGTCGAGCCGGCACCGCTCTCGGCGAGCAACCCTCGTCTGGCCTCTCTACGGCGCCTCTCGGGGCGCCGTAGGGCGCGTCTGGAGGCGGGCGCGTTCGTGCTCGAGGGCCCCGTCGCCGCCTGCGAGGTGCTCGAGGCCGGCATCGCGCTCGACGAGGTGTACGTCGACGCCGACGCCTGGGGGGCCGCCGCCCACGGCTCAGCCCTGCGCCGGGCCGTGGAGGCGGCGCTCGCCGCCGGCACCCCCGTGTGGTCGCTCGCGCCCGGGGTGCTGGCCAGGGTCAGCGACACCGTCACGCCCCAGGGGCTCGTGGCCGTGGCCCGCCGCCGCCCGGTCGGGCTGCCCGAGCTCGCCGCTCGCCCCGGCCCGGTGCTCGCCCTGGTCGACGTGGCCGACCCGGGCAACGCCGGCACGCTGGTGCGGGCGGCCGAGGCCGCCGGCGCCGCCGGCGTGGTCTTCGCCGGCGCGAGCACCGACCCCTTCGGGCCCAAGGCGGTGCGCGCCGCCAGCGGCTCGTTGCTGCGGGTCCCCGTCGCCGAGGCCGCCGACACCGCCTCGGTGCTCGAGGCGCTGCGGGCCAGTGGACGCGTGCTGGTGGCCACCGTGGCGTCGGGAGGGGCGCCACCCGAGGCCCTCGATCTCACCGGGCCCGTCGCCGTGCTCGTCGGTTCGGAGGCCCACGGCCTGCCCACCGAGGTGGTGGCGGCCGCCGACGTCGGGCTCACCATCCCGCTGGCGGCGTCGGTCGAGTCGCTCAACGCCGCCGTGGCGGGTGCGGTCGTGCTGTTCGAGGCGGCCCGCCAGCGCCGGCTGGTGCCGCTCCGCGACGCCCACCCGGCGGCGAGAACCGATTGGACGACCGACCCCGTGGCAGACAGGCTCGAAGGCCGATGACCGACGACATCACCCGCACGGTGCAGCGCATCGCGGCCGAGGCTCCGGGGCGCGTCGCCGCGGCCGCCACCCTCGAGGAGCTGCGCGCCGTGGAGGGGGAGCTGCTCGGCAAGAAGGGGGAGCTCACCGCGCTGAAGAAGGGCATGGGCGCGCTCGACCCCGAGGCCCGGCGCGCCGCTGGCCAGGCGATGAACGAGGTGCGGGCCTCCGTGGAGGCCGCCATCGCCGCGCGCCGCACCGACCTGGAGGGCGCGGCACGCGCACTCACCCTCGCCGCCGAGCGCCTCGACCTCACCGAGGCCGTCGAGCACCGCCAGCGGGGCAGCCTCCACCTGGTCACCCAGACCATGGACCGCCTCGTCGACGTGTTCGTCGGCATGGGCTTCACCGTGGCCGAGGGGCCCGAGGTCGAGACCGACTGGTACAACTTCGAGGCCCTCAACATCCCCGCCGCCCACCCCGCCCGGGGCATGTGGGACACCCTCTACGTCGACCTCGGCGACCCGGAGACGGTGCTGCTGCGCACCCACACCTCACCGGTGCAGATCCGGGTGATGACCGACGGCGAGCCGCCCATCTACGCAGTGATGCCCGGCCGGGTCTACCGGCGCGACACCGCCGACGCCTCCCACATGCCGGTGTTCCACCAGATCGAGGGCCTCGTGGTCGACCGGGGCATCTCCTTCGCCGACCTCGCGGGCACGCTCGAGGCGTTCACCAGCGCCTACTTCGGCGGGTCCATCCACTCCCGCCTGCGGCCGTCGTACTTCCCGTTCACCGAGCCGTCGGCCGAGTACGACATCAACTGCATCTTCTGCGAGGGGCGGGGCTGTCGCACCTGCGGCCAGACCGGCTGGTTGGAGCTGGGCGGCTGCGGGATGGTCCACCCCAACGTGTTGCGCAACGTGGGCCTCGACGCCGAGGAGTGGACCGGCTTCGCCTTCGGGTTCGGCCTCGACCGGCTCGCCCTCATGCGCCACGGCGTCGACGACATCCGCGAGATGTTCACCGGTGACGTCCGCTTCCTGGAGCAGTTCCCGGCATGAAGGTCCTCCTCTCCTGGCTGCGCGAGTTCGCGCCCTTCCCCGCCGACGACCCCGTCGCCCTTGGCGACGCCATGAGCGACCTCGGCATGGCCGTCGAGTCCATCGAGCGCATCGGCGAGGGCCTCGGCGGCATCGTCGTGGCCAGGGTGCTGGCGCTGCGGGCCCACCCCGGGGCCGACAAGATCCAGCTCGTCGACGTCGACGCCGGCGACGGCGAGGCGCTGCAGATCTGCTGCGGAGCGTTCAACATGGCCGAGGGCGACCTCGTGCCCCTGGCCACGCTGGGCACCGTCATGCCCGACGGCATGGAGATCAGCCGTCGCAAGCTGCGCGGCGAGTGGTCGAACGGCATGCTCTGCTCGGGCCGTGAGCTGGGTCTGGGCGACGACCACTCCGGCATCTTCATCGTGACCCCTGCGGCGCAGGCCGCGCAGGGATCCGGCCCGGCGCCGGGCACCCCGATCACCGAGGCGCTCGGCATCACCCCCGACGTCCTCTACGACCTCGAGATCAATCCCAACCGGCCCGACGCCATGTCGGTGGCCGGCGTGGCCCGCGACCTCGCCGCCCGGCTGGGGCTGCCCTTCGCCATCCCCGAACCGCAGGTCGAGCTCGTGCCCGGCGACGCCGCCGCCCGCATCTCGGTCGAGATCCTCGACCCCGACCTCTGCGGTCGGTTCCACGCCCGGGTCATCGACGGCGTGAAGGTCGAGCCGTCGCCCCCCTGGATCGCCGAACGGCTCTCGGCGCTCGGCATGCGGCCCATCAACAACGTGGTCGACGCCTCCAACTACGTGATGCTGGAGCTGGGCCAGCCCAACCACACCTACGACCTGGCCGAGCTGCCCGGTGGCGCCCTGCGGGTGCGCTGGGCGCGCGACGGCGAGCGCATCACCACCCTCGACGAGGTCGAGCGCACGCTCATGGGCGGGCGCGACGGCGTCATCGCCGACGCCGACGACGTGGCCGTCGGCATCGCCGGGGTGATGGGCGGGGCCTCCACCGAGATCTCCGAGGCCACCACCTCGGTGCTGCTCGAGTGCGCCTGGTGGCAGCCCATGGCCGTCGCCGTCAGCTCCAAGCACCTCGGCCTGCGCTCGGAGGCCTCGGCCCGCTTCGAGCGGGGCACCGACCCCGACATCGTCGAGCTGGCCGCCCGGCGCCTGGCCGAGCTGCTCGCTCCCTCCGGCGCCCGGCTGGTCGAGGGGGCCGTCACCGTCGACGGCGACCTCCCGGGGCGCGCCCCGGTCACCGTGCGCACCGACCGGGTGAACCTCCTGCTCGGCATCGACCTGGCGCCCGAGGAGATCCCGCAGCTGCTCGGGCCCATCGGCTTCGGCGTGCAGCCCGGCGACGACGACCGCACGTTCTCGGTGGTGGTGCCCACCTTCCGGCCCGACACCACCACCGAGACCGACGTGATCGAGGAGATCGCCCGCCACCACGGCTACAGCCGCATCCCCAAGCGGGTCCCCACCTCGGTCCAGACCGGCTCGCTCACCCCGCGCCAGCGCGACCGCCGCACCATCCGCCAGGTGCTGGTGGGCCTCGGCGTCCACGAGGCCATGCCCCTGCCGTTCCTGGCGCCCGGCGACCTCGCCCGCACCGGCCTGCCCGCCGAGGCGGTGACCCTCACCAACCCGCTGGCCGCCGAGGAGTCCGTGCTGCGCACCTCCCTGCGCCCCGGCCTGCTGCGGGCGGTCGCCTACAACGAGTCGCACCGCACCGACGGCGTGTCGCTGTTCGAGATCGGCAAGGTCTTCGGCGTCCCCAAGCCCGGTGCCACCCTCCCCGACGAGCGGGAGCACCTGGCCGTGGTGCTCGCCGGGCGGGAGGCGCCGGCAGCGGTCCAGGTGTGGGAGGTCCTGCACCGCACCCTCGGGCTGCCCGGCCCCGGCATCGACCAGAGCCGGCCCCCGGCCGGGCTGCACCCCGGGCGCTCGGGCCTGCTCACCGTCGACAGCGAGGTCGTGGGCGAGGTGGGGGAGGTCGATCCCGGCGTGCTCGACGACCTCGGCATCCGTGAGCGGGTGGGGTGGCTCCAGCTCGACGTGGGCGCGGTGCTGGCCCGGCCCCACGGCGAGCACCCCTACCGGCCCATCAGCCGCTACCCCTCGAGCGACCTCGACCTGGCCTTCGAAGTGACCGAGACGGTGCCGGCCAGCCACGTGGCCGCGGCCATCCGGGGTGCCGCCGGTGCGCTGCTCGTCGAGCTGTCGCTGTTCGACGTGTTCCGGGGCGCGCCGGTGCCCGAGGGCCGCCGCAGCCTCGCCTACCGTCTGCGCCTCCAGGCCGCCGACCACACCCTCACCGACGACGAGATCACCGCGGTCCGAGAGGCCGTGGTGGCGACGGTCGAGGCGAACCTGCCGGCCACGCTGCGCGCCTGACCGGCCTGGCGCCCGACGGCTCGGAGCGCCTCCCGCCACGCCGGTCGCCGCACCCGGTCCGGATTGTGTTGCATAGAAATGCACCATCCCGTATGGTGCGGAGGTGATCGACGTCGGCATCATCGGCGCCTCCGGCTACACGGGGGCCGAGCTGTTGCGGCTCTGCGGAGGGCACCCGGAGCTGCGGGTGCGCTTCGCCACTGGCGACAGCCAGGCCGGCACCGCGCTGGCCGAGCTCTACCCGAGCCTGGCCGCGGCCTATCCCGGCGTGGTGTTCGACCGCTACGACCCCGCCCTGCTCGACCGGGTCGACCTGGTCTTCTGCGGTCTGCCCCACGGTGCGTCGCAGGCCCTCATGCCCGAGCTGCGGGGGAAGGTGAGATGGGTGGTCGACCTGGCCGCCGACTTCCGGCTCCAGGACGCCGAGCTCTACCCGCGGTGGTACGGCGAGGCCCACGCCGCCCCCGAGCTGCTGCCCGGCTTCGCCTACGGCCTGCCCGAGCTGCACCGGGCGGAGATCACCGGTGCCTCGGCCGTGGCCACCCCGGGCTGCTACCCGACGGCCGCCGCCCTCGCCATGGCCCCGCTCGTGCGCCAGGGCCTGGTCGAGACCACCGGCATCGTGGTCGACGCGGCCAGCGGCGTCTCGGGCGCCGGCCGGCCGCCCAAGCCGAACACCACCTTCTGCACCGTCGACGAGGACTTCACCGCCTACGGCCTGCTCACCCACCGCCACACCCCGGAGATGGAGCAGACCGTGGCCCGCCTCGCCGGGGTGGAGCCCGACGCGGTGAGCGTGCTGTTCACGCCCCACCTGGCGCCGATGAACCGGGGGATGCTGGCCACCTGCTACCTGCGGCCCACGGCCGCCGCCGCCGGCGCCTCCACCGCCGAGCTGCTCGACCTCTACCGTGAGTCCTTCGCCGGCGAAGCGTTCGTGGTGGTCACCGACGGCTCGCCCTCCACCAAGGCGTGCCTGGGGTCGAACACCGCCCACGTCACCGTGCGGGCCGACGCCCGCACCGGCTGGCTGGTCGCCATCGCTGCCATCGACAACCTCACCAAGGGCGCCTCGGGCCAGGCCGTGCAGTGCGCCAACATCCTCGCCGGGCTGCCCGAGCCGACCGGCCTTCCCGTCACGGGGGTCTACCCATGAGTGTCACCGCTCCGCAGGGCTTCGTGGCGGCCGGCATCGCCGCCGGCATCAAGGCGTCCGGCGCCCCCGACATGTCGCTGGTCGCCACCGCCGACGGGCGGGCCGTGCCGGCCGCCGGGGTGTTCACCCGCAACCTCATGACCGCGGCACCGGTGCGGGTGAGCCGCGACCACCTGCAGGCCGGGGGCGGTGAGGCGGCGGCCGTGGTGCTCAACAGCGGCAACGCCAACGCCGCCACCGGCGAGGCCGGCATGCGCGACGCGCTGGAGATGTGCGCGGCGGTGGCCGCCGAGCTCGGCGCCGACCGCCACCAGGTGCTGGTGTGCTCCACCGGGCTCATCGGCATCCCGCTGCCGATGGAGGTCATCCGCCCGGCCATACCCCGGCTGGTCGCCGCCCGCTCGCCCGAAGGGGGAGAGGCGGCCGCCACCGCCATCATGACCACCGACACCCACGCCAAGCAGGTCGTGGTGCACGGCGAGGGGTTCACCGTCGGCGGCATGGCGAAGGGGGCGGCCATGCTCTCGCCGAACATGGCCACCATGCTCGCCGTGCTCACCACCGACGCCGAGGCCACCCCCGACCAGCTCAAGGCCGCCCTCACCAAGGGAGTGGCCGGCTCGTTCAACGCCCTCGACGTCGACGGCTGCACGTCCACCAACGACACCGTGCTGCTGCTCGCCAGCGGTGCCGCCGGCCCCGCTCCCCAGCACGCGCTGGAGGCGGCGGTGGCCGAGGCGTGCGCCGACCTGGCCGGCCAGATGGCCGGCGACGCCGAGGGCGCCACCAAGGTGGTGCGCGTCAAGGTGGTCGGGGCGCACTCCGACGACGAGGCGCTCGCCGGGGCCCGGGCGGTCGCTCGCAGCCAGCTGGTGAAGTGCTCGTGGTACGGCTGCGACCCGTACTGGGGCCGCATCGCCAGCGATCTCGGCTCGTGCGGCATCCTGTTCGACCCCGAGCTGGTGTGCGTCTCCTACGGGGGTGTCACGGTGTGCCGGGGCGGCGTCACCGTGCCCCACGACGACGCCGCGGTGGCCGCCCACATGGCGGGACGCCACCTCGAGGTCGTGGCCGACCTCGGCCTGGGCGCCGGACGGGCCGAGATCCTCACCAACGACCTCACCCACGCCTACGTCGACGAGAACATGGGGACCTCGTGAGCGCGCCCGACCACGCGGCGGCGCCGGCCGCGGCCCCCGCCCCCGGCGCTGGCGCCAAGGCGGGCGCCTCGGCGCCGGCCACGCCGCCGGCGGGCGACGTCGCCACCGCCGAGGTGCTCATCGAGGCGCTGCCCTACATCCGGCAGTTCTGGGGCAGCACGGTCGTCGTGAAGTACGGCGGCAACGCCATGACCGACCCGGCGCTGGCCGAGAGCTTCGCCGCCGACGTGGTCCTGCTCCACTCGGTCGGCATCCGGGTCGTGGTCGTGCACGGCGGCGGCCCCCAGATCGGCGAGCTCATGGACCGGCTGGGCAAGGAGCCGGAGTTCCGCGACGGCCTGCGGGTCACCGACGCCGAGACCCTCGACATCGCCCGCATGGTGCTGGTGGGCAAGGTCAACCGCGACATCGTGGCCGCCATCAACACCCACGGGCCGCTGGCGGTGGGGCTCTCCGGCGAGGATGCCGGGCTCATCCAGGCCGGCCGGCGCGACCCCGCCCTCGGGTTCGTCGGCGACGTGAAGAAGGTGAACCCCGCCATCGTCCACTCGCTGCTCGCCGAGGACCTCATCCCGGTGGTGTCCACCATCGGGGCCGACCTCGCCGGCCAGGCCTACAACATCAACGCCGACACGGTGGCCGGCGCCCTCGCCGGGGCCCTGGGCGCCCAGAAGGTCATCTACCTCACCGACATCGCCGGGCTGCTGCGCGACGTGCACGACCCGGCCAGCCTCATCGCCAGCACGGACACGGCCGAGGTCGCCGAGCTCATCGAGACCGGTGTGCTCTCCGGCGGCATGATCCCCAAGATCGACGCCTGCCTGGAGGCCCTCGCCGCGGGCGTCCCGTCGGCTCATCTCCTCGACGGCCGGGTGCCCCACGTGGTGCTGCTCGAGCTGTTCACCCGCGCCGGCGTCGGCACCATGATCACCACCGCCCCGGAGGCTTCGTCGTGACCGCCAGCGACACCCACCACCATCCGCACGCGGAGGCCATGGGCGCCCCCCCGGGCCTCGACCACTGCCCCTTCATGCCCACCTACGGCGCGCCGATGGTGCAGTTCGTGCGGGGCGAGGGCTGCCGGCTGTGGGACCGCGACGGCACCGAGTACCTCGACTTCCTGGCCGGCATCGCCGTGTGCGGGCTCGGCCACGCCCACCCGGAGGTGGCCGACGCGGTGGCCGAGCAGGCCCGCACCCTGGTGCACGTGTCGAACCTGTTCGGCACCGTGCCCGGCGAGGTCGTCGCCATCACCCTCGACCGCCTCCTCGGCGGCGGTGGCCAGGTGTTCTTCTCCAACTCCGGCGCCGAGGCCAACGAGTGCGCCATCAAGCTCGCCCGCAAGTGGGGCGGGCACGGGCGCTACCAGGTGATCAGCGCCTACGGCTCGTTCCACGGGCGCACCCTCGCCGCCCTGCACGCCACCGGCCAGCCCCAGAAGTGGGAGGCCTTCCAGCCTCTGCCGGAGGGCTTCCGCCACGTGCCGTGGAACGACCTCGCCGCGCTCGAGGCGGCCGTCGACCCCTCGGTGGCGGCGGTGCTGCTCGAGCCGGTGCAGGGGGAGGGCGGCGTGAACCCGGCCACCGCCGAGTACTTCGAGGGCGTGCGCCGCCTGTGCGACGAGCGCGGCCTGCTCTTCATGGTCGACGAGGTGCAGACCGGCCTGGGCCGCACGGGGGAGTGGTTCGGCTTCCAGCACTTCGGCGTGGAGCCCGACGTCGTCACCGTGGCCAAGGCGCTCGGCAACGGCATGCCCATCGGGGCGTGCTGGGCCCGCCGCGAGGTCGCCGCCGCCTTCGAGCCCGGCGACCACGCCACCACCTTCGGCGGCCAGCCGCTGGCGGCCGCCGCCGCCCGGGCGACGCTCGAGGTCATGGAGCGCGACAACGCACCGCAGCTCGCCGAGCACGCCGGCACCCGCCTGCGCCACCTGCTCGAGGCCGTGCCCGGCGTGGTCGAGGTCCGGGGGCTCGGGCTGCTCCTGGCCGCCCAGCTCGGCGACGGCCTCGACGCCAGGGCCGTCGCCGCCGACGCCCTCGCCTCGGGCCTGATCGTCAACGCCGTGTCGCCCAGCGCGCTGCGGTTCGCGCCGCCGCTGATCGTGTCGAACGACGAGGTCGACGACGCGGTGTCGATCCTCACCGAGGTGATCGCCGCCCACACCAACGGCGACGCCGACGCGGCGGAGGCGGCTCGATGAGGCACCTGCTCGACGTCGACGACCTCAGCCCCGCCGAGCTGCGCCAGGTCCTCGCCTTCGGGGCGGCCCCGGTGGCGCCCCGTGCCCTGGAGGGCCACGGCATGGCGCTGCTGTTCGAGAAGCCCTCGGCCCGCACCCGCAACTCCATGGAGATGGCGGTCGTGCAGCTCGGCGGCCACCCCGTCACCATCCGCCCCGACGAGGTCGGCCTCGACACCCGAGAGACCGTCGAGGACGTCACCCGCACGCTGTGCTGCTACCACGCGGCCATCGGGGCGCGGGTGTTCGAGCACGCCAAGCTCGAGCGCATGGTGGCGGTGTCGAGCGTGCCGGTCGTGAACCTGCTCTCCGACGACGCCCACCCGCTGCAGGCCCTCGCCGACGTGCTCACCCTGGCCGACGAGCTCGGCGGCGTCGACGACCTCGCCGGGCGCAGCATCGCCTACGTGGGCGACGGCAACAACGTGGCCCGCAGCCTGGCCCTCGCCGCCGGCATGGTGGGCATGGACGTGCGCATCGCCACACCGGCCGGCTACGAGCTGTCGGCCGCCGACCTCGAGCGCATCCGGGCCGCCGGGGTCGAGCCCCGCTGCACCCATGACCCGACCGAGGCGGTGGAGGGCGCCGACGCCGTCTACACCGACGTGTGGGCGTCGATGGGCCAGGAGGCCGAGGCCAGCGCCCGCCGCGAGGCGTTCGCCGGCTTCACCGTCGACGCCGCCCTCATGGTCGGGGCGGCCGAGAAGGCGGTGTTCCTGCACTGCCTGCCCGCCCACCGCGGCGAGGAGGTCTCGAGCGAGGTGCTCGAGGGCCCCCAGAGCCGGGTGTGGCCCCAGGCCGCCAACCGCATGCACGCGGCGCGAGGCGCCCTGGCGTGGCTGATGGAGCACCGATGAGCGACCGGTCGAGGGAGACGCCGCGCAAGGAGCCGGCCAGGGAGCCGGTCAAGGAACCGGCCAAGCTGGGCAAGACCCAGCGCCAGTACCTCGTGGCCAAGCTCATCGAGGCCCAGGCCGTGCCGAACCAGGCGGCCCTGGTCGAGCTGCTGGCCGCCGAGGGTGTGGTGGCCACCCAGGCCACCGTCTCGCGCGACCTCGAGGACCTCGGCGCCATCAAGGTCCGCATGCCCGGCGGCGAGACCGCCTACGCCATCCCCGCCCTGCCCAAGGAGCAGCTGGCCCCCGAGGACCACCTGCGCCGGGTCTTCGGCGACTGGGTGGTCGAGGTGGCACACTCCGACAACCTCGTCGTGGTCCGCACGCCCCCCGGCTCGGCCCACGTCGTGGCCTCCGCCCTCGACCGCTCCGGCATGCCCGGCGTGCTCGGCACCGTGGCCGGCGACGACACGATCCTGGTCGTGGTGGCGGCCGACCTCGGCGGCGCGGCCATGGCCCGCCGCCTCAGCGACCTCGCCGGCATCTGACCCGGCTCCGACCCGAACCCCCCGAAGCGAAGGAACGAAACGATGGCGAAGCGAGTGGTGCTGGCCTACAGCGGCGGGCTCGACACGTCCGTGGCCGTGCGCTGGATGATCGAGAACCACGGCGTCGAGGTCATCACCGTGGCATGCAACCTCGGCCAGGAGGGCGACTGGGAAGGCCTGCAGGCCAAGGCGTTCGCCGCCGGCGCGGTCGAGGCCATCGTGGTCGACTGCCGCGAGGAGTTCGCCCGCGACTTCCTGGCGCCCGCGCTCAAGGCCAACGCCCTCTACGAGGGCCGCTACCCGCTGGTGTCGGCGCTGTCGCGCCCGGTCATCGTGCGCCACCTGGTGGCCGCCGCCCGCTACCACGGCGCCGACGCGGTGGCCCACGGCTGCACCGGCAAGGGCAACGACCAGGTCCGCTTCGAGGTAGCCACCCGGGCGCTGGCGCCCGACCTCGACATCCTCGCCCCGGTGCGCAACTGGGGCATGACCCGCGAGATGTCGATCGAGTACGCCGAGGCCCACGACATCCCGGTGCTGGCCACCAAGGAGAAGCTGTACTCCATCGACGACAACCTCTGGGGTCGGGCCATCGAGTGCGGCGAGATGGAGGACCCGTGGGCCCGCCCGCCCGAAGGGGTGTGGAGCATGACCACGGTCAAGGCGTCCGAGGCCCGTGAGGTCACGGTCGGCTTCGAGCAGGGCGTGCCCGTGTCGGTCGACGGCACCCACATGCCGCTGCACGAGCTCGTCGTCGAGATGAACGACATCGTCGGCGCCTACGGCTGGGGACGCCTCGACATGGTCGAGAACCGCCGGGTGGGCATCAAGAGCCGCGAGACCTACGAGGCCCCTGGTGCCCTGGCCCTCATCGAGGCCCACAAGGACCTCGAGAGCATCACCCTCGAGCGCGACGTGATGCACGAGAAGCAGCGCCTCGAGGGGCGCTTCGCCGACCTCGTCTACGACGGCATGTGGTACTCGCCGCTGAAGGAGGCCCTCGACGCCTTCGTCGACTCCACCCAGCGCTACGTCACCGGCGAGGTGCGCCTGCGGCTCGAGCCCGGGCGCTGCTACGTGGTCGGCCGGCGCAGCCCCCACAGCCTCTACGACTACGGCCTGGCCACCTACGACGCCGCCGACACGTTCAACCACGCCGACTCCGAGGGCTTCGTGAAGCTGTGGGGCCTCGGCATCCAGACGTGGGCGGCCAAGCAGTCCGCCGCCCTGCCCGGCACGCCGCCGACGGCGTCCGGCGCCACCAACGACTGAGGCCCCACCGATGAGCACCCTGTGGCACGGCCGGTTCGAGGGCGGCCCCGCCGAGGAGCTGATGGCGTTCACCGTCAGCCTGCCGTTCGACTCGCGCCTCGCCGTCGACGACCTGGCGGGCTCGCGCGCCCACGTGCGGGGCCTCGCCCGCGGCGGCATCCTCACCGAGGCCGAGCGCGACGACGTGCTCGCCGCCCTCGACGCGGTCGAGGCCGAGCTGGCGGCGGGCACGTTCGCCTTCGTGCCGTCCGACGAGGACATCCACACGGCCGTCGAGCGGCGGGTCACCGAGCTGGCCGGTCCGGCCGGCGCCAAGCTGCACACGGGCCGCAGCCGCAACGACCAGGTCGCCACCGACCTGCGCCTGTTCGCCAAGCGCGAGCTGGCCGTGGTCGCCGAGCGGGTGCTGGCCCTCCAGCAGGTCCTGCACGACCGGGCCGTCGAGGCCGGCGACGCCTACCTGCCCGGCTACACCCACCTCCAGCAGGCCCAGCCGGTGCTGCTCGCCCACCACCTGCTGGCCCACGGCTGGGCGCTCTCGCGTGACCTCGACCGGCTGGGCGACACCATCCGCCGCCTCGACGTGTCGCCCCTCGGCGCCGGCGCCCTGGCCGGCTCGTCCCTGCCTCTCGACCCGGCCGGCACCGCCGCCGACCTCGGGTTCGGCGGCGTGTTCCCCAACTCGCTCGACGCCGTGAGCGACCGCGACTTCGTGGCCGAGGCCCTGTTCGACCTGGCCCTGCTCGGCGTCCACCTCAGCCGCCTGGCCGAGGAGGTCATCCTCTGGTCCACCGAGGAGTTCGGGTTCCTCGGCCTGGCCGACGCCTACTCGACGGGGTCGTCGATGCTGCCCCAGAAGAAGAACCCGGACATCGCCGAGCTCACCCGGGGCAAGACCGGCCGGCTCATCGGCAACCTCACCGGCCTGCTCGCCACCCTCAAGGCGCTGCCGCTCGCCTACAACCGCGACCTGCAGGAGGACAAGGAGCCGTTCTTCGACTCCCTCGACACGGTCGTGCTGGCGTTGGCGGCGATGACCGGCCTGCTGGCCTCGTCGACGTTCCGCCTCGACACCATGGCCGCCGCGGCCGACACCCCCACCAGCGCCGCCACCGACCTGGCCGAGCACCTCGTCGCCGGCGGCATGCCGTTCCGCGACGCGCACGCCGTGGTCGGCGCGCTGGTGCGCCGCAGCCTCGACGAGGGCGTCGCCCTGCGCGATCTGGTCGAGCAGGCGCCGGAGCTGGGCCCCGACGCGGTCTTCCTGCTCGACCGGGGCACCGCCGTGCGCCGGCGCACCACCCCGGGCGGGGCCGGGCCCGAGCCGGTCGCCGGCCAGCTCGAGGCGTTCGCCGAGCGCCTCGCCGCCGACCGGGGGCGCTGGGGCGGGTGAGAGGGCGCCGGCTGCGCCGCTCGTTCTACGCCCGCGACTCGCGCGCCGTGGCGCCCGAGCTGCTCAACAAGGTGCTGGTGCACGGCGGCCGGGCGGCGCGGATCGTGGAGGTCGAGGCCTACGCCGGCGCCGACGACCCGGGCAGCCACGCCTACCGGGGCCAGACACCGAGGAACCGGGTGATGTTCGGCCCGGCCGGCCACCTCTACGTGTACTTCACCTACGGCATGCACTGGTGCGCCAACGCGGTGTGCGGCTCCCCCGGCATGGCCAGCGCCGTGCTGCTGCGAGCGGGCGCGCCGCTGAAAGGCGTCGAGGAGATGTTCGCGGCCCGCGCCGCCGCCCGCCGGACGCGCGACCTCTGCAGCGGCCCGGCCAAGCTGTGCCAGGCCCTCGCCCTCGACCGGGCCTTCGACGGCGCCGACCTCGTCACCGCCGATCGGGGTGTGACCATCGTCGACGACGGCACGCCGCCGCCGGCCGAGCCCGGTGTCAGCACCCGCATCGGCCTCTCCGCGGGGGCCGAGCACCCGTGGCGCTGGTTCGTGCCGGGCGAGCCCAACGTGTCGGCCCACCGGCGCCCTGCGCCGGCGCGCCGGCCCGGCACCGACCCGGTGACCCATGGCTGAGCCCACCCTGGCCCGGCCGCGCACCCTGCGCGCCGACGAGCTCGTCCCCGACGCCGATCCCGCCTCGGTCGTGCGCCTCCTCGAGCGCTACGAGGCCGTCGACGCCGAGCAGGAGCGGCTGCGGGCCACCATGGTCGCCTTCGCCGCCGCCCACCCCGACGCGCTCTGGCGCAGCTGCCCGGAGGGCCACTTCACCGGCTCGGCCCTCGTCGTCGACGCCGACGCCGAACGGGTGCTGGTGCTGTTCCACACCAAGTTGCAGCGCTGGCTGCAGCCCGGAGGCCACGTCGACGGCGACGCCGACCTGGCCGGCGCCGCCCTGCGCGAGGCCACCGAGGAGACCGGCATCGTGGGCCTGCGGGTGGTCGCGCCGGCCGTCGACCTCGACATCCACGAGGTGCGGCCCCCGGCCGAGCCGCCCCACCTCCACCTCGACGTGCGCTACGTCGTGCTCGCCCCGGAGGACGCCGCCGTGGTCGGCAACCACGAGTCGCAGGCCCTGCGGTGGGTGGCGCCCGACGAGCTGCCCGCGCTCGGGGCCGACGCCGGCCTGGTGCGCCTGGCCGGTCGGGGCCTGGCCCTGGCCCGCCGGCTCGGCTCCTCCGCGCCCGGCTGAGCCGGCTGAGCCGGCCCACGGCTGATCAGGCGAGGTCGCCCGGCGTCACGCAGTTGGGCATGTCGTTGGCCCGCCCGGCGAAGAAGTCGATGGGCTCGGTGATCTGGCGCCGGTCCTTCTCGGTGACGTAGAAGCGGGCCGAGGGGTCGGTGGCCAGGGCCTCGACGTAGCGCTGGCGATCGCCCAGGTAGGTGCGCCAGTCGCCCAGCCACTCGTGGATCATGCGGCCGTCCTTGCTGTCCGGGTCGGGTGCCGCGGCTCCGAGACGGTCGAGCATGACGGCGAGCTCGGCGTTGGCCTGGGCGATGACCGCGGCGCGGGTGCGGGCGTCCTGGCTCTGGTACGCGGGCTGCAGCTGGGCCAGCCGGGCGGCGGTGTCGGTGCAGATCGCCTCGGCCTGGGTGGTGAAGGTCGGGTCGGTCAACGTCCCCGGGAAGGTCTTCTCCGTCGGTCCCCAGAGCGCATAGGCCCACAGCCCGGCGATGGAGATCGCCGCGACCACGGCCGCCACCCGGGCCGCACGCCGGCCGAGCGACAGCGGCTCGGCGTCGTCGAGCGCCTCGTCGAGCTCCGCACCGTGAGGGCCGGAGGGTGAGGCGGGCGCGTCGGACATGGGCTCACTGTGGCCCGCGGCCCTGGTCGCCGCCAGTCGGACCGCCCCCGCGAACCGGCTGGACGGCGGCGCTGCGAACGGGGAGAGTGACCGGCCGTGAGCCCTGCCGACATCCTCGACGACCTGCAGGCCCGCGGCCTGGTGCACGACGCCACCGACCGGGCGGCGCTGCGAGCCCGCCTGGCCGAGGGCCCGATCACCGTCTACGCCGGCTTCGACCCCACCGCCGAGAGCCTCCACGTCGGGAACCTCGTGCCGTTGCTGCTGCTGCGCCGCTTCCAGTCGTTCGGCCACCGGCCGGTGGCTCTGGCCGGTGGCGCCACGGGCATGATCGGCGATCCCGGAGGCCGCTCCTCGGAGCGCAACCTGCTCGACCCCGCCACCCTCGACCGCAACCTGGCGGCCATCAAGGGCCAGCTCGAGCGGCTGCTCGACTTCGGCGAGGGGCCGGCCCAGGCCCGCCTGGTCGACAACCGCGACTGGACCGAGCCGATGGGCGTGCTCGAGTTCCTGCGCGACGTCGGCAAGCACGTCACGGTGAACACCATGCTGGCCAAGGAGTCGGTGAAGGCACGCGTCGAGAGCGAGGCCGGCATCTCCTTCACCGAGTTCAGCTACATGCTGCTGCAGGCCAACGACTACCGGCACCTCCACCAGCGCCTCGGCGTGGAGCTGCAGGTCGGGGGCTCGGACCAGTGGGGCAACATCACCGCCGGCATCGACCTGATCCGCCGGGTCGCCGGGGCCCACACCCACGGCCTCACCGTCCCCCTCGTCACCCGGGCCGACGGCCAGAAGTTCGGCAAGTCGGTCGACGGGGCGGTGTGGCTGTCGCCCGAGATGACCTCGCCGTACGCCTTCTACCAGTACTTCGTCAACGTCGACGACCGTGACGTCGAGCGGTTCCTGCTCCAGCTCACCCTGCTGCCGCTGGACGAGATCGCCGAGGTCATCGTCCGCC
>JAKOVH010000003.1 GCA_029782145.1 Actinomycetes bacterium
CGACGCCCTCGCCGTCGAGCGGGCGCGGGAGTCGATGAGCTCGTCGGCCGAGCGGCCGGGCAACGTCTACAAGCGCGCCGGTGAGCCGTGCCCGGTGTGCAGCGACACGGTGCGAGCGGTGGAGTACAACGCCTACACGGTCAACTACTGCCCGACCTGCCAGACCGGCGGCAAGGTCCTGGCCGACAACACGACCTCGAAGTTCCTCAAGTAGCGGCCGCTCGCCGCGCCCCGCCGCCACGACGCGTTCCTGCGCACGATCCGCACGCCAGGACGTGCAGATCGCGGGCAGGAAGCCAGGGAGAGCTGTCAGATCAGCCCGAGCTCGCGGACGGCGTCGCGCTCCTCGCCGAGCTCGGCCACCGAGGCGTCGATGCGGCTCCGGGAGAAGTCGTCGATGTCGAGGCCCTGCACCACGGTGTACTCGCCGCCCGAGCAGGTGACGGGGAACGACGAGATGAGCCCTTCGGGCACGCCGTAGCTGCCGTCGGAGGGGACGGCCATGGAGACCCAGTCGCCGTCGTCGGTGCCGAGCGCCCAGGTGCGCATGTGGTCGAGGGCGGCGTTGGCGGCCGAGGCGGCGCTCGACAGGCCCCGGGCCTCGATCACGGCGGCACCGCGCTGCTGCACGGTGGGGATGAACTCGCCCTCGAGCCAGGCCTGGTCGCCCACCAGCTGCGCGGCGTTCTGGCCCTTCACCTCGGCGTGGAAGAGGTCGGGGTACTGCGTGGCCGAGTGGTTGCCCCAGATGGTCATCTTCGTGATGTCGCGCACGGTGGTGCCCGTCTTGGCCGCCAGCTGGGCGATGGCCCGGTTGTGGTCGAGGCGGGTCATGGCGGTGAAGCGCCCGTTCGGGATGTTCGGCGCGTTGTTCATGGCGATGAGGGCGTTGGTGTTGGCGGGGTTGCCCACCACGAGGATGCGGATGTCGGCGGCGGCGTTGTCGGACAGCGCCTTGCCCTGGACCGTGAAGATGGCGCCGTTGGCCTCGAGCAGGTCCTTGCGCTCCATGCCCTTCGAGCGAGGGCGGGCCCCTACGAGCAGGGCGAAGTTGACGTCGCCGAAGGCCTCGTTGGGGTCGTCGGTCTGCACCATGCCCTCGAGCAGCGGGAACGCGCAATCCTCGAGCTCCATGGCGACACCCCGCAGGGCGTCGAGCGCGGGGGTGATGTCGAGCATCTGGAGGATGACGGGCTGGTCGGGACCGAGCAGCTGGCCGCTGGCGATGCGGAACAGGAGGCTGTAGCCGATCTGGCCGGCGGCACCGGTGACTGCGACGCGAACGGGGGTCTTCACGGGGTCCTCCAGCGGGACGATGGGTCTCGGGCCGCTGCCGACACTAGTCAGGGGCGTCCTCGCGCAAGAAAAGCTCGACCCCCAGCTTCGCGGCCAGGGTCACCTGACCGGCCCCTGCCGCCCCAGCCGCTCCACCGCCACCGTGGCGAGCGGCCGCGGCGCGCTCAGAGGGTGCCGTAGGGGAACTTGGCGTCGACGCCGCCGTCGACCACGAGCGTGCGCCCGGTGACGTACGACGACAGGTCGCTCGAGAGGAACAGGGCGGCCGAGGCGATGTCGGAGGTGGAGCCCATCCGCTGCAGCGGTGCGTTCTCGGCGTTGGCTCGGCGCTGCTCGTCGGTGAACACGGCGTCCATGCGGGGGCTCAGGATCGTGCCCGGGGCGATGGCGTTGGCCCGCACGTTCCGCGGCCCCAGCTCGACGGCCAGCGACTGCACCCACGCCATGAGCCCGGCCTTGGCGGCCCCGTAGGCGGCGTGCATGGGCGCGGCGGTGAGGCCGCTGACCGAGGCGATGAACACCATCGTGCCGCCGCCGCTGGCGACCATGCGCCGGCCCAGCTCCTGGGAGAGCAGGAACCCGTGGCGCAGGCAGATGTCGATCTCCCAGTCGAAGGTCTCGTCGGTCATGTCGAGGATCGACTCCCACCGGGCCATGCCGATGATGTCGACGAGGCCGTCGATGCGCCCGCACGCCTCCTCGGCCTCGGCGCCCAGGCGTGCCGCGTCGGTGCGGGTGGTGACGTCGCCGGCCCAGGGCACGGCGACGTCGCCGATCTCGGCGGCCACCTCCGCGGCGCGGTCGGCCTCGACGTCGACGCACACCACGTGGGCCGCACCGGCCTGGGCCAGGGCGTGAGCGGTCTGGCGGCCCATGCCCATGCCGGCGCCGGCCACGACGTAGCTGCGCCCGTCGAGGCGCAGGCGGGAGAGGAAGTCGGGGATCGGTGACGCGTCGGCGGTGGTCATGCCATCACCACCCCGCCGTTGGGCCGCAGCACCTGGCCGGTCACGAACCGAGAGGCGTCGCTGGCGAGGTAGAGCATCGCCCAGGTCTGGTCCTCGGGCGTGGCCGTGAGGTGCAGCGGCGACTGGGCCGCTCGGACCTCGAGCAGGGCGTCGCGGGCGTCCTCGTCGACGGTGCCGTCGGGTCGGGTCCAGTTGCGCTGCACCATCGGCGTGTCGGTGAAGCCCGGGGCGATGGCGTTCACCCGGATGTTCTTGGGTCCGAGCTCGGTGGCGGCACACCGGGTGAGGTGGTTGATGCCCGCCTTGGTCATGGCGTAGATGGACAGCGTCGGTGCCGGCATCTCGCCGCCGGCGGACGACACGTTGATGATCGACCCGCCGTTGCGCATGGCCCGGCCCGCGGCGGCGATGCCCCAGTAGGTGCCCCACAGGTTCACCCGGGTGACGGCCTCGACGTCCTCCGGCGTGGCGTCGACGATCAGGGAGTTGCGGATGATGCCGGCGACGTTGGCCCACACGTCGAGGCGGCCGTGGGCCTTCACGGCGGCGACGGCGAGGGCGTTCACCGCGGCCCGGTCGCCGACGTCGGTGGGCACCACCAGGGCGCGCCCACCGGCGGCCTCGACCAGCTTCGCCGTCTGCTCGAGGCCCTCCTCGCCGACGTCGGCCAGCACGACGTCGGCGCCCGCCTCGGTGAAGGTGAGCGCCGCCTGCCGGCCGATGCCCCCGGCCGCGCCGGTGACCACCGCGGTGCGGCCCTTGAGCGAGAACTGCCGTTGCAGCTCCTCGGAGAGCAGCGGCCGGTCGTCGGGGCCGGCCGCCCCCTGGCGCTCGCCGTGGGCCGCCCGGTCGCGGATGCCCGAGATCATGTCCATGGCAACGACCTCAGCCGGCGACCGACGCCCGGGCGTCGACGCGGTGGCCGCGCTTCTCGAGCTCGGGGATGACCCGGGTGCCGAGCAGCTCGAGGCTGCGCATCACCTTCTCGTGGGGGAGCGTGCCGAACTGCACGTAGCACAGCAGCTGGTCGACGCCGGCCTCGTCGTAGCGGACGATCTTCTCCAGGCACTCCTCGGGGGTGCCCACGATGATCATGTCCTGGTCGATGTAGTTCTGGACGTCGACGGTGCCGTTGATGGTGTCCTGCAGCAGCGGGAAGACCTTCTGCTGCTCCTCGGGGGTGAGGTTGGGGGCCTCCCACTGGAGGGTGAACTCGGCCAGGTGGCGGTACCACCAGCTGATCGAGTCCCACAGGCCGTAGGCGTTGGCCTCGTCCATGTCGTCGGCGCAGTGCACGAGGGTGTAGGCGCCGACGCGGTCGTTGCGGACCTTCGTCATCGGCTCGATGCCCTCGATCTCGGCCTCGAGCTGGGCGGCGCGGTACTGGTTGATGGTGTCGGCCATCACCGACACCGGCTGCAGCAGGGCGAACGAGAGCAGACCGAGGCCCTGGCGGCCGGCGGTGACGGCCGAGGGAGGGCTGGCGGCGGCGAGCCACACCGGCGGATGGGGGTCCTGGTAGGGCTTGGGGATCTGCTTGCGCTCCGGGAAGTGGAGCAGCTCGGTGTCCCACGAGATGGTCTCGTTGGTCCACGCCTCGACCACGAAGTCGACGGCCTCGCGCCACTGCTCGCGGCTGCGGTCGTCGGCCGGCACCCCGAACGCGATCTGCTCCATGGGGGTGGAGCGGCCGGTGCCCCACTCGACCCGCCCGTGGGAGAGCACGTCGACGGTGGCGACCTTCTCGGCGACCCGGGCCGGGTGCTGGAAGCCGGGCGGCATGAGGCTCACGCCGAAGCCGAGGCGGATGTTCTCGGTGATGGTGGACAGCGCGCCGAGCACGACCTCGTTGCTCGGGCAGGCCGAGCGGCCGTCGCGGAAGTGGTGCTCGACGCACCACACCGTCTCGAAGCCCAGCGTGTCGGCGAAGCGGATCTCCTCGATGGCCTCGTCGTAGGTGGCCTGCTCGGCCTTCTTCTGACCGTAGGGGAACGGCTCGTCGTAGGGGCCGATCTTGGGCTGGAACTCGTACAGGAGGTCGAGCTTCACGTGGTCTCCTCGGCAGGCGGCCGCTCAGGTGTCTTTCGCAGTTGCGAAGTACTCTTCGCTATGGTGATGTGACCGTAGGCACGGCTCGTGAGGGTCGTCAACCGCCTCCCCGGGGAGCCGCTGTGGCCCGACCCGCCCCTGCCGCCGAGCGCGCCGTGCAGATCCTCGACCTGCTCGTCACCCACCCGACCGAGCGCTTCACCCTCTCGGAGCTGGTGCGGCGCACGGGCATGAGCCTCGGGTCGGCCCACGCCGTGCTCGCCGTGCTCGAGCGCAGCGGCCACGTCAGCCGCCACCCCACCACGAGGGCCTACTCGCTGGGCCCGGCGCTGGTGGTGGCGGGGGTGGTCGCCCTCGAGCACCACCCCGGCCTCGACGCCGCCCGCCGGCTCATCGGGCCGCTCGCCGACGAGCTCGGCACCGAGGTCGTGCTCACCGCCCGCACCGTCGACGAGATCGTCTTCGTCGCCCACGCCGGCGAGCCGACTCCCAACGGGCCTTCGATCCGGGAGGGCGAGCGGGTGCCGTTGGTGCCGCCGATCGGCGCGGTGTTCATGGCGTGGGCCGCCCCCGGGGAGGTCGATGAGTGGCTCGCCCGCATGCCCGAGGCGTCGGCCGACACCGTCGCCGGGTGGAAGGCGTCGCTCGACGTGGTGCGCCGCCGGGGCTTCTCGGTCTCGGCCGGCTCCGACACCCAGCGCACCTTCGGCGAGCGGGTGTTCACCCTCTCCGACGACCCCGGGCGGGCCGACCTGCGCGACGACGTGGCGGAGCTGCTGGGAGCGCTGGCCCGGGAGGACTACCCCGTCGTCGACCTCGACGACGCCCGCACGTTCGACGTCGGCATGATCGCCGCCCCGGTCTTCGGCCCCGACAGCTCGGTGATCGCCGCCATCACCGCCACCGGGTTCCCCGAACGGCTGCCGGCCAGCGCCGTGCTCGACGCCGGCCGCAAGGTGCGCGACGGCGCGGCCGTGGCCACCCGCCACGCCCGCGGCCGTCCCCCCTCGTGACCTCCCCACCCCCGACCGCTGGCTCGATACATCCCCTCATGAGACCACCGAGCGAGCCAGCGGAGGGGAGAAGGGTCAGATGGCGCGGGGCGGTCGGGCGGCGACGTGGCGGCCGGCGAGGTAGCCGAACACGACGCCGTTGCCGAGGGTGCCGCCGCCGCTGGGATAGGCCCAGCCGAACACGTTGGCCGCGGTGTTGCCCGCGGCGTAGAGGCCCCCGACCACGCCGCCGCCGAGGCGCAGCACCTGCCCATTGCGGTCGAGGCGGGGGCCGCCGTTGGTGCCCAGCATGCCGGGGTGGATGGGCACCGCGTAGAACGGCGGCTCGACGATGGGCTTCATCGCCCCCGGCGCCATGAGCCCGTGCTGGTGGCGGCCGAAGTCCTCGTCGACGCCGGCCTCGGCGAAGCCGTTGTAGCGCTCGACGGTGGCCTCGAGGGCGGCGGGATCGAGCCCGACCAGCTCGGCCAGCTCACCGATCGTGTCCGCCTTGACGACCCAGTCCGGGTCGGGCTGGCCCGGGAACATCGACAGGATCCGCTGCGAGTCGCGCACCGTGCGGTCGAAGACCTGGAAGCCGGGGCCGGCGTTGGGGAACTCGACCGCGTCGGGGTCGTACACGCCGAACGCCTTGGGGAAGTCGTTGTACGGCAGGGCCTCGTTGGCGAAGCGCTGCGCCTTCCGGTTCACCACGATCGACGCCGGCGCGCCGCGGCCCCACTCGAACTGGGGCACCGGCTCGCCGTCGCGGGTGATGTCGGGGTCGAACATCACCGGCGTGCCCCAGTAGGAGGTCATGTTGCCGAGCTCGGCCCTGGCCTCCTGGGCCATCACCAGGCCGTCGCCGGTGTTGCCGCCGGGGCTGAGCGGGTACACGTCGTAGCCGAGGTGGGCGCGCACCAGTGCCGGGTTCCACTCGAAGCCGCCACAGGCCAGCACCACGCCCTTGCGGGCGCCGATGCGCAGCGGCCGGCCGTCGTGCTCGGCCACCACGCCGATCACCTCGCCGGTGTCGTCGGTGAGCACGTGCCGGGCCGGGGTCTCCAGGAGGGTCTCCACCCCCCGCTCCAGCAGGCCCTTGAACAGCCGGGCGATCAGCGCCGCGCCCTTCGGTCGGATGTCCTGCTCCTCCCGGCGCCGCAGCTCCTCTTGCAGCTCGGGCGTCTGGGGCATGAGGTCCTCGGTGAGGGTGGTGGCCGTGCCGAGCGACATGAGCGTGCCCCGCTTGACGATGCGGTCCTTCCACTCGGGCAGCTCGTCGCCCACGGGATAGGGGTCGGCCTCCACCGTTCGGCCGGGCTGGAGCTTGGTGCCGGGGAAGTGCCACGGCCAGTAGTAGTCCGGCAAGGGCTGGATGTGGGTGCTCAGCGGCGTGTGGTCCTCGAGGTAGCGCAGCACCTCAGGGGCGGTGTCGACGAACACCTCGAGCAGGTCGGGGTCGGGCACCAGCCCGCCGGTCACCCGGTGGATGTAAGCGAGGGCGTCCTCCCGGCTGTCCTCCACGCCGGCGGCTGCCATCACGTGGTTGCCCGGCAGCCAGACGCCGCCACCAGACACGGCGGTGGTGCCGCCGAGCATGGGCTCCTTCTCGATGATGAGCACCTCGGCCCCGCCGTCGTGGGCGAGGGTGGCTGCGGTGAGGGCCGCTCCTCCCGTCCCGACGACCACCACATCGACGACCCGGTCCCACGTCTCGGCCACTACGTTCCCCCTGCACTTGCGGCGACCGGCCCCTCCGGCACCTGACCGGGCCACGTTCTCACATCCGCCGACCTCGTTCGTCCGCGCGGCGGTGCAGCCGGCCGCCCCGAGGCAGATCCGCCGCTCCGAGCAGCAGATCCGCCTCACGAGCACACGAGCACCCGGGAGCCAGGAGGCCCTCTCGCGGCTGGCTGATCTGCGAAGCTCCCGGCGTGCGGAGGGCGAGGTGGATGCGTTGGGTCAGCGTGGGGCTGCTCGTGGCGACCGGGCTCGCCGCGGCCGCCACGCTCGTGAGCACCGGATGGCTCTACGGCCAGTACCGGCCGCACGCCCCCGGCGTCGAGCCCTGGCTCCTGACCGCGGCCGACCGCTCCGCCCTCGAGTGGATCCATCGGGAGGACCGCGCATCCGCCGCGCTGCTGGTGTTGGCGGGCCTCAGTGCGGTGGCCTGCCTCCTGACGGCTCTGGTCGTGCGTCGCTGGTCGTGGTTCGTCGCCCTGGCTGCGTCGCTCGTCGCGGTCGGCGGTGCGCTGCTCTCGATCGCCACCACGGCGTCCGTGCGCTGGCAGCAGCTCGCCCTGTGGGCCGTCACGACGGGCACCGATCTGAAGGGCTACGAAGCGGCCACCCGCACGCCGCTCGTGAGGTTCGTCATCGTCGACGGCCGTGAGGTCTCGACCACCGACTACGAGGTCAACCTGGTCCTCCACGTGCTCGGACCGGTGGTCGCGCTCGTCGCCACGGTGGTGGCCGGGGTCGTGGTCCTCGTGTGGGGCAGCCGGCGGGGTCAGGAAGTGATTCGGCGAACGAACGCGACGAGCTCGGCGACCGCCTCGACCGCCTCGGGGAAGGCCGGATAGCTCATCTGCCAGATGTGAGGCATGTCGGGGTAGACCCGCAGCGTCACGTCGACCCGGGCGGCGGAGGCGACCTCGGCCAGCCGGCGGGCGTCGTCGAGCAGCACCTCGATGCCGCCGACCTGCACGAGCAGCGGCGGCGCGCCCTCCCAGGTGCCGAACACCGGTGACACCAGCGGGTCGGTGGGGTCGTGGCCGGCGAGGTACAGCGGCGCCGCCTCCTCGGCCGAGGTGCGCGAGAACAGCTGGTCGCGCTCGGCGTTGGTTTCGTAGGTGGAGGCGGTGACGGTGAGGTCGACCCACGGCGAGCAGCACACCACGGCTGCCGGGGCCGGGCCCTCGGCGAGCGTGCGCAGCGCCAGCGACGCGGCGAGCCCACCGCCGGCGGAGTCACCGGCCACCGCCACCCGCGACGGCGCGACCCCCGAGGCGACCACCCAGCGGAAGGCGGCAAGCGAGTCGTCGAGGGCCGCCGGGTAGGGGTGCTCGGGCGCCAGGCGGTAGTCGACGAGCAGGACCCGGCCGTCGAGGGCCTTGGCCAGGTGCGAGCCGTAGGCCCGATACGCCAGCGCCGACGCGATCCGGAACCCGCCGCCGTGCAGGTACACGAGCACCGGTGCGTCGTCGGGCAGGTCGACGGGCCGGCACTCGATGGCCGACACCCCGCCGGCGTCGAGGAGCGCGGCCTCGGTGCCGTCGGCCAACGGCAGGGCGCCCATGGCCTCGTCGATGCGCCTCCGCTGCTCGTCGAGGCTGCTCACCGGTGGTGGCGCGGGACGGGCGGCCATGGCGGCCTGGAAGGCGGTGAACTCCTCGCTCGGCATGGCCGCACCCTACGACGGCACTATGCGCGTCGCTCGGCCTCGCCGTCGACGACCACCTGGCCGGTGTTGCCGAGCCAGCTGCGGTACAGCTCGGCGTAGCGGCCTCCGAGCGCGACCAGCTCGTCGTGGCTGCCCCGCTCGACGAGCCGCCCGCTGTCGAAGACGAGCACCAGGTCGGCCTGCTCGGCGGTCGAGAGGCGATGGGCGACGCTCACCGTGGTGCGGCCTTCGGCCAGGCGGTGCAGCGCGGTGGTCAGCGAGCGCTCGGTGCGAGGGTCGACCGCGCTGGTGGCCTCGTCGAGCACGAGCAGCCCGGGGTCGGCGAGCTGGGCCCGGCACAGGGCGACCAGCTGGCGCTCCCCCACGCTCAGGCCCTCGCCGCGCTCGCCGAGCTCCGTCTCCAGGCCGCGCGGCAGGCTGGCGACCCACTCCCCGAGGCCGAGCTCGTCGATCGAGCGGCGCACGTCGTCGCGGGTGGCGCCGGGTCGGCCCATGGCGATGTTGTCGGCGAGCGTGGCGTCGAACACGAAGCCGTCCTGGGGCACCATGCGGATCCGCTCCGCCCGTGACGCCGGCGCCACCTCGGCGAGGCCCACCCCGCCCACCGCGATCGAGCCCTCGGAGGGGTCGGCCAGGCGCACGAGGAGCTTGGCGAAGGTCGTCTTGCCCGAGCCGGTCTCGCCCACGATGGCCACCGAGGCACCGGCCGGCATGTCGACGTCGACGTCGACCAGGACCGGGCCCCCGGTCCGGTACGTGAACCCCACGTGGCGCACGGCGACGGCCAGCGGACCCGTCGGCAGCTCCACGCCGGGCTCGGGCTCCCCCAGGGTGATCGGGGTGTCGAGCAGGTCGAGGACCTTGGCCCAGCCGGCGATGGCGGTCTGGGTCTGGTCGAGGATCTCGCCGAGCTCGCCGATGGGCCCCAGGATCAGCTGCACGAGGAACAGGCACGCCACCAGCCCGCCGGCGTTGAGCCCCCACTCCGGGCCCCACCAGACTCCCACCATCGTCACCGCCGCCAGCGCCATGCCGCCGAACGCGTCGCCGAGCGGGAACATGAGCGCGAACCACCGGGCCGCCCCCATCTCGGCCCGGAGCTGCCGCTCGATGGCTGCGTCGAGGCGACGGCCGGCACGGCGCTGCATGCCGTAGGCGCGGATGGGCGCCGCCCCCTGCACGGCCTCCGAGACCTCGGCCAGGGTCTCGCCCACCCTCGTGCGGACCGTCTCGTAGGCCACCAGCTGGCGGCGCTGCATCATGCGGAACAGCGGCAGGATCGGCGCCGCCAGCACGATCGTGACCAGGGCCAGCTGCCAGGCGTAGACGGCCATCAGGGCCAACGTGCCCGTGATCATCACCGTGTCGACGATCCAGGCCACCCCGCCGTACTGGGCGAAGCGGGCGATGGTCTCGATGTCGCTCGTCACCCGGGACGTGAGCTCGCCCCGCCGGGTGGCGTCGTGGTCGGCCATGGGAAGGCGGTGCACGTGGGCGAACGCCCGCACGCGCAGGCCCCGCAGCATGGACTCGGCCGCCTTCACCAACCGGATGTAGGTGACCCGGCTCAGCAGGGCGACCCCGACGACGATCAGCGCCGCCCCGCCGCACGCCGCCAGGGTGAACCCGGGCCGGAACCCCTCATCGGCCAGCAGGCCCTTGTCGATGACCTGCTGCACGAGCACCGGGATGGTGAGCCGGCCGACCGCGCCGATCAGGGCGAACAGCACGGTCAGCCGCAGGCCCTGGCGCAGCTCGGGGCTGTCGGCCAGACCCCGGCGCAGCACGGCCATCGCCCGGCGCCGCTCCTGACCGCCGCCGGCAGCCTCGGGGGCCGTGGCTGCCTCGGCGTCGCCGCCACCGACCGCACCGACCGCACCCGGGGCACCCGCCGCACGGTCGTCGTCGGCGGCGACCGCGGCGTCTCGTCGTGACCGCCGCCCGAGGCCGGCCGGGTCGTCGAAGGCCGACCCGTGCTCGAGGGCGACGAGCTCGTCGTGGCCGTCGTCGAGGACCCGATCGCTCATGCCTCGGCCGCCTCGGCGTAGGCCCGGACGAGCCGGGCGTAGTCGGCGTTCGTCCTGAGCAGCTCGGCGTGGGTGCCCTCGGCCACCACCCGCCCGCCGTCGAGGAACGCCACCCGGTCGGCCAGCTCGATGGTCGAGATGCGGTGGGCCACCACGAGCGTCGACGTGGCCAGCGAGGCGCGGAGGTCGGCGAGGATGGCCGCCTCGATGACGGGGTCGACCGCGCTGGTGGCGTCGTCGAGCACGAGCACCCGGGGCCGGCGCAGCAGGGCGCGGGTGAGGGCGAGCCGCTGGCGCTGCCCACCGGAGAGGGTGACCCCCCGCTCCCCCACGACCGTGTCCCAGCCTTCCGGTAGCCGGCTCACGAACCCGTCGGCGTGGGCGACGGCCGCGGCGGTGCGCAACGCCTCGTCGTCGACGTTGTCGCCCAGGGTGACGTTCTCCCGCACGCTGTCGGCGAACAGGAAGGTCTCCTGGAACACCAGCGCCACCGCGGTCCGCACGTCCTCCGCGTCGAGGTCGCGCAGGTCGACCCCGCCGAGCTCGACCGCGCCCGACTCGGGATCGACCAGCCGGGGCAGCAGCTCGCACAACGACGACTTGCCGGACCCCGTCGCGCCGACCAGCGCCACCACCGCGCCCGCCGGCACCTCGAGGTCGAGGTGCTCGAGCACGGGCGGGTCGTCACCGTGGCGGTAGGTGACGTCGTGGAACCGCACCGGGAGCGGCCCCTCGGGCAGGGCGGGCCGCACGGCCGGGGAGCCGGCGGCCTCGCGCTCGGCCGCCACCACGCCGTCGAGGCGGCCCGAGGCCACCACCGCTCGCGGCAGCTCCTGGAGGAAGAAGCCGAAGACGCGCATCGGGAAGGCGAGGAGGCTGAACAGCGCGGCCGCCTGCACCACCTGGCCGGTGTCGAGGCGGCCGGTGGACACCTGCCACGAGCCGATCACCAGCAACACGATGATGCCGAGGTTCGGGATGGCGTCGATGAGCGGCTCGAAGGTGCCTCGGATGCGACCCACCCCCACGCGGGCGTCGCGCAGGCGGGTGGCGGCGCCGTCGAGGCGAGCGATCTCCTCCGGCGCCCGGCCCAGCGTCTTGACCACCAGCGCGCCGTCGAAGCTCTCGTGGGCGATGCGGCTCACCTCACCGACGCGGTGCTGCACCTCGCCCACCGGGCCCTCGACCCGCCCGGTGTAGAGCCGGTTCACCAGCGCCAACGTGGGGAACAGCAGCACCGCCACCACCATCAGCATCCAGTCGACGGTGGCCAGGCTGATCACCGCGAACACCACCAGGGTGACCACGCCCAGGCTGAACGGCAGCGGGTTGAGCACCTCCGTGGCGGCCACGATGTCGTTGTCGGCGTGGGCCAGCAGCTGACCGGTGGGCGTGCGGCGGTGGTAGCCGAGCGGGACCTCGAGGTAGGTGTCGGCGAGACGGCGCCGCCACGCGGCCTGCGTGCGGTAGGTGAGCATCGCCGCGAAGTACCGGCGCAGCACGATGGTCGACGCGCGGACCAGCCCGACGGCCAGCAGGGCGAGGCCCGCGCCCACGACGGTGCGGCCCGAGACCCGGCCCGACTCGAACGACGGCACGATCACCTCGTTGGTGACCCGCCCCAGCACGATCGTCATGCCGACCGCCGCGCCCGCGTAGATCGTGGCCCCGATGATCGACACCACGAACGGGCCTCGGCAGGCGCGCACGTACCGCCACAGCAGTCGGGCGCCGCGGCGGGCGATGGCGCCCGTCACGACGGTTCGGTTCTCCTCCACGATGCTCCTCGGCCGGCCGGGCCGGCGACGGGTCAGGCGGGCAGCTGCAGCGACTTGATCTCGAGGAACTCGTCGAGACCGAACTTGCCGAGCTCCCGCCCGTTGCCCGACTGCTTGTACCCGCCGAACGGCGCCAGCAGGTTGAAGCTCCCGCCGCACACGTCGACCTGCCCGGTGCGCATGCGACGGGCGATCGCCATCGCCCGCTCCTGGTCGGCCGACTGCACCGCGCCGGCCAGGCCGTAGATGGTGGCGTTGGCGATGCGCACGGCGTCGTCGTCGTCGTCGTAGGGCATGATCACCAGCACCGGCCCGAAGATCTCCTCCTGGGCGATGGTCATGTCGGGGGTGACGTCGGCGAACACGGTGGGCTGCACGAAGTACCCGGTGTCGAGCCCATCGGGAGCCTCCACGCCACCGGTGACGAGCGTGGCGCCCTCGTCGATGCCCTTCTGGATGTAGCCGCGCACCCGGTCGCGCTGGGTGGCCGACACGAGCGGCCCGAGGGTGGCGTCGCTGTCGGCGGGGCCCACCTTGACGTTCTCCGCCATCGCCCGGGCCAGCTCCACGACCTCGTCGTGGCGCGAGCGGGGCACGAGCATGCGGGTGAGCGCCGAGCACGTCTGGCCCGAGTTGAGGTAGCAACCGAACACCCCGCCGGGGACGACGGCGGCGAGGTCGGCGTCGTCGAGCACGACGTTGGCCGACTTCCCGCCGAGCTCGAGGTGCACTCGCTTGACGGTCTGGGCGGCGAGCTCGCTCACCCGCCGGCCGGCCCGGGTCGACCCGGTGAGGCTCACCATGTCGACGTCGGGGTGCGACGCCATGGCCTCGCCGACGACCGTGCCGGCCCCGGTGACGAGGTTGAACACGCCCGGCGGCAGGCCGGCGTCGTGGACGACCTCGGCGAAGAGGAAGGCGTTGAGCGGTGCCACCTCGCTGGGCTTGAGCACGACCGTGCACCCGGCGGCGAGCGCAGGGGCGACCTTGGCCGCGATCTGGTGCAGCGGGTAGTTCCACGGGGTGATGGCGGCCACGACACCGACCGGCTCGCGCACCACCAGCGAGTTGCCGACCCGCTCCTCCCACGGGAACTCCGCCATGATCTGGGGCATCGCCGCGAACGTGCCGGCGGGCAGCCCGGCCTGGATGGCGACGGCCAGGCCCTTGGGCATGCCCATCTCGCGGGAGATCTGCGAGCCGATCTCCTCGCTGCGGGCGGCGAGGCCCTCGGCGATGGCCTGGACGTACTTCGAGCGCTCGTCGACCGAGGTGGCGCCCCAGGTCTCGAACGCCCGCTTGGCGGCGGCCACGGCGGCGTCGACGTCGTCGGGCGTGCCCTCCGGGACGGTGGCGATGACCTGCTCGGTGGACGGGTCGACCACCTCGTGGGTGCTGGTGCCCTTCGAGGGCACCCAGGCCCCGTCGATGTACAGCCGGTCGTTGTTCACGTCTGCCTCCTCTGCGCCGCTCGGCGGCGTTCCCCTGGCCCGGAAGGTTACCGGCGTGGCGGCGGCGGCCCGCCCGTCGCCTCGTCGCGCGCACCTCAGCCGCCTAAGGTTTCCGGCATGACCCCCCGTCGATCGTCCCTCCGGTTCCTCCTCGCCTTCGCCGCCGGCGTGGTGCTCCTGGGCGGGGTGGCGGCGTGCGGCAGCGAAGAGGGCGGCACCGCCGGGCCGGTGCCCACCGCCAGGGGTGGCGCCACCCTCACCGGCCCCTGGACCCTCGTCTCCTACGCACGGGACGGCGAGACGGTCGAGGCCGCGGCCCGACCGGCGACGCTCGACGTGAAGGACGACGGCAAGCTCTCCGGCACGACCGGGTGCAACAGCTTCGCCGGCACGTGGACCAGCTCCGGGGGCGACGCCGTGTCGATCGTCGTGGGGCCCATGACCCGCATGGCCTGCACCGACGAGGCGACGAACGCCCAGGAGCAGGCGATGATCACCGGGCTGGCGGCGGTGTCGGTGGCCACCCTGGAGCGCGGCTCGCTCGTGCTGAGCGGTGAGGGCGTGCGCCTCAACTTCGAGCGCGGCCCGCAGGGCGTCGAGGGCAGCTACCAGGTCACCGGCGTGAACAACGGCCGGGACGCCGTGGTGGGCTCGGCCGCCAACGAGGCGCAGTCGATCGAGTTCTCCTCTGACGGGACGGTGAGCGGCAACAGCGGCTGCAACTCGTTCTCCGGCACCTACGCCACCTCGGGAGACCAGCTCTCGATCGCGCAGCTCGCCGTGACCCAGCGGGCCTGCGCCGATCCCGAGGTCGACGCCGCCGAGCAGCAGTTCCTGGCCGCCCTGCCGCGGGTCGCCACCTGGGACCGCAGCGGCCAGACCCTCACCCTGCGCGACGCCGACGGCGCCGCCCAGCTCGTGCTCGTCCCCGCCTCGAGCTGAGCACCGCTCGACCGCTCGACCGCCCGGCCGCCCGGCCGTCCGGCCGCTCGGCCGGCTCGGGTTCGGGTCAGGTTCGGGTCAGCCGTCGAGGCCGAGGTTGGCGGCGATCTCTCGGGTCGCGGTCGAGCGGTTCAGCGTGTAGAAGTGCAGGCCCGGCACACCCTCGGCCAACAAGCGCTCGCACAGCTGGGTGGCCAGCTCCACCCCCAGGGCCCGCACCGCGTCGGCGTCGTCGGCCACCTCGGCGAAGCGCGCCGCCAGGTGGGGCGGGAACTCGGCGCCGGCCAGCTGGGCGAAGCGGGCGACCTGGCCGGCGTTGGTGACCGGCATGATGCCGGGGAGCACCGGCTTGGTGCACCCGAGCGCGGCGAGGTCCTCCACCATCGAGAGGTAGGGCCCGGGCTCGAAGAAGAACTGGGTGATGGCGAAGTCGGCCGCCTCCAGCTTGGCGGCGAGGTGGCGACGGTCGGAGTCGAGGTCGGGCGAGCGGGGGTGGCCCTCGGGGTGGGCGGCGACCCCGATCGAGAAGCCGTCGTGGGCCCGGATGAGCTCGACCAGCTCAAGCGCGTGGGTGAAGTCGCCGGTGTCGAGCTCGTCGGGCGCGTCGGCCGGCGGGTCGCCGGCCAGGGCCAAGATGTTGGAGATGCCGGCGTCGCGGTACTCGTCGAGCAGGGCGGTGAGCTGGTCGGCGGTGTGGCCGACGCAGGTGAGGTGGGCCATGGCGGTGATGCCGGTGTCGCGCTCGATGTGGATGACGATGTCGCGGGTGCGCTCGCGGGTGGACCCGCCGGCGCCGTAGGTCACCGACACGAACGACGGGTGGAGCACCTCGAGCTCGGCGATCGTCTTCTCGAGCGCCCGCGCCGCGTCGTCGGTCTTGGGTGGGAAGAACTCGAACGAGCAGGTGCGGCCCGCGGCGAGGAGATCGGCGATCCGGGTCATCGGCGTGAGGGTACCGGAGAGGTGGTCGTCGACTCCGCTGATCGCGGACCGGGGAGGGCGGGCGCGACGAGCCGCGGGCCGGGCCGACCTGGGATCAGAAGCCGAACGCCCGGCGCTCGGCGGCCTCGACGGTGTTGACCAGCAGCATGGCTCTGGTCATGGGGCCGACACCGCCGATGCGGGGCGACAGCCACCCGGCCACGTCCGCCACGTCGTCGGCCACGTCGGAGAGCAGCTTCTTGCCCTGGAACGACACGCCGGCGGCGACCACGGCGGCGCCGGGCTTGACCATGTCGGGGGTGATGAGGCCGGGGGCCCCGGCGGCGGCCACGAGGATGTCGGCCTGTCGTGTGTGGGCGCCCAGGTCGGCCACGCCGGTGTGCACGACCGTGACGGCGGCGTTGGCGTTGGGCCGCTTGAGGGTGAGCAGGTTGGCCAACGGCCGGCCGATGGTGAGGCCCCGTCCCACGATGACCACGTGGCGGCCCTCGATCGGGACGCCGAAGTGCACGAGCAGGGCCTGGATGCCGGCCGGGGTGCACGGCAGCGGGCCGTCGACCCCCTGCACCAGGTGCCCGAGGTTGACCGGGTGCAGGCCGTCGACGTCCTTCGCCGGGTCGACGGCGAGCAGCGCCGCCTCGAAGTCGAGGTGGGCGGGGAAGGGGTACTGCATGAGGTAGGCGTCGACCTGCGGGTCGGCGTTGAAGCGCTCGACCACCTCGAGCACGTCGTGCTGGGTGGCGTCGGCCGGCAGGTGGGCGTGGTGCGACGTGATGCCGAGCGCCTCGCAGTCACGGTGCTTCATGGCGACGTAGTTGGCCGAGGGCCCGTCGTCGCCCACCAGCACCGTGCCCAGCCCGGGCGTGACGCCGCGCGCCCGCAGCGCCTCGACCCTCTCGGCGAGGTCGGCCTTGATGCCGGCGGCCACCTGTTCCCCGTCCAACACCTGCGCGGTCATGGTCGTGACCCTACCGGCCGTCGGTAGCGTGGTCGGCCGTGACCGTCGCCCCTCTCACCGTCGGACCGATCACGGTCGACCCGCCCGTGGTGCTGGCGCCGATGGCGGGGGTCACCAACGCCGCGTTCCGCCAGCTGTGCCGCCGCTACGGCGCCGGGCTGTACGTGAGCGAGATGGTGAACGCCCGAGGGCTCATGGAGGACGGCGAGAAGAGCTGGCAGCTGGCGTCGTTCGCGCCCGGCGAGTCGCCCCGCTCGCTCCAGCTCTACGGCACCGATCCGGCGGTGGTGGGCGAGGCCGTGCGACGACTCGTCGGCGAGGGGCACGTCGACCACGTCGATCTCAACTTCGGCTGCCCCGCCCCCAAGGTCACCCGCCACGGGGGCGGCGCCGCCGTGCCCGCCCGGCCGCGGCTCTTCGCCGCCGTGGTCGAGGCGGCGGTGCGCGCCGCTGGCCCCGTGCCGGTCACGGTGAAGATGCGCATGGGCCTCGACGACGCGCGCCTCACCTTCCTCGAGGCCGGCCGGCTGGCCGCCTCCGCCGGCGTGGCCGCGGTGGCGTTGCACGCCCGCACCGCCGAGCAGCGCTACTCGGGCCGGGCCCGCTGGAGCGCCGTCGAGGAGCTCGTCGAGGCGCTCCCGGGCACTCCGGTGCTCGGCAACGGCGACATCTGGACCGCCGACGACGCGGTGGCGATGGTGGAGCGCACCGGCTGTGCGGGGGTCGTCGTCGGTCGGGCCTGCCTCGGGCGGCCGTGGTTCTTCGGCCAGCTCGCCGACGCCTTCGCCGGGCGACCGGTGCGCGGCGAGCCTCCGCTCGGCACGGTGGCGGCGATCGCCGCGGAGCACGCCCGGCTGCTGGTCGAGGCCATCGACGAGGACCGCGGCCTGCGCATGATGCGCAAGCACCTCGCCTGGTACCTCACCGGGTTCCCGGTCGGGCCGGCGGCACGCAAGCGGCTCACGTCGGTGTCGACGCTGGCCGAGCTCGACGACGCGCTGGCCGCGCTGGACCCGCGGCTCACGGTCTCCCCCGAGGCCGCCTGCCTGCCGCGTGGCACCCAGGCGGGGCCGCACCCGGTCGTGGTGCCCGACGGGTGGCTCGACCCCGAGGCCAGCGCGCCACCCGAGGCCCTCGCCGACGCGTCGGTCAGCGGCGGATGAGCCCAGTCCTCGGCGGCGGCGGCGGCGGGCCGGACCCCGGCGGAGGTGCCGGTGCCGGCAGAGGATCCGACGCCGGCAGAGGTGCCGGCGCCGGCGGAGGTTCCGGCGCCGCGGCTGGCGAGCGGCTCGTCCTGGCTTCGGCGTCGCCCCGGCGCTTCGAGCTGCTGGCGGGGCTGGGCCTGCGGTTCGAGCTGCGCCCGGCCCACCTCGACGAGTCGGTGCTGGCGGGCGAGGGCGGCCGGGCCTACGTGGAGCGCCTCGCCCGCGAGAAGGCGGAGGCCGTGTCGGCGCCCGGCGAGCTGGTGGTGGCGGCCGACACCACCGTCGACCTCGACGGGGAGCTGCTCGGCAAGCCCGCCGACGACGCCGAGGCCCGCCGGCTGCTGGCCCACTTGTCGGGGCGCACCCACCACGTCCACACCGGCGTGTGCGTCCACCGGCGACCTCTCGACGGGCCGGCGGCCGTGTGCTCCACGGTCGTCACCACTGCGGTCACCTTCGCCGACCTGCCCGAAGCCTGGATCGACTGGTACGTCGGCACCGGCGAGCCGCTCGACAAGGCCGGCGGCTATGGCATGCAGGGCTCAGCGGCGCTGTTCGTGGCCCGCATCGAGGGCAGCCCCACCAACGTCATCGGCCTGCCCCTCGACACCCTGGCCACCCTCGTGCAGCGGGCCGGCACCGACCTCTTCGCCTTCCACCACCCCTGACCACCGCTGGCTCGATCGGTGATCTCATGAGGTGATGGATCGAGCCGGCGGTCGGGGGGATGGTCAGCCTTCGGCGGGGGCGACCAGCTCGATGGCGTTGCCGTCCGGATCCCGCAGCTGGAGCGACGGCTTGCCCAGCTCGTCGACGACGCCGGGATGGCGGATTCCCTCGGCGGTGAGGTGGTCGGCCCAGCCCCGGAGCGCCTCGCCATCGCGGACGGCGAAGGCGAGGTGGTCGACCGGCGAGGCGGTGACGTCGAGCCGATCGGCCGGCCCGATCACGACGACGAGGCGGGCGGCACGGTTCTGCAGGGCGGTGACCTCGGGACGCTCGAGCATCACCTCCATCCCGAGCACCGTGCGGTACCAGGCCACGGACCGGGCCACGTCGGCCACGTTCAGCTGCAAGTGGCTGAACCCGGTGAGCGGCGCGACGGGCACCGGCGTTGCTGGCTCCCCCATGGCTCCCTCCGTGTCGGTCGCCACCAGTCTGCCCCGACGGGGCGGCACCTGAGCCCCTTCCCAACCGCTGGCTCGATCGGTGACCTCATGAGGTGATGGATCGAGCCAGCGGTCGGGGGTGAGGTCAGTGGCGGAAGTGGCGCTCGCCGGTGAAGACCATGGCGAGGCCGTTGGCGTTGGCGGCGGCGATCACCTCGTCGTCGCGGATGGAGCCGCCCGGCTGCACCACGCACGTGGCGCCGGCCTCAATGGCGCCGTCGAGGCCGTCGGGGAACGGGAAGAAGGCGTCGGAGGCGTACACACCACCAGCGGCCCGGCCGGCGGCCTTCTCCCCCGCCAGCCGCCCGGCGTCGCGCCGGTTCTGCTGGCCACAGCCGATGCCGAAGGCGGTGCCGTCCTTCACCAGCACGATGGAGTTCGACGTGACCTTGGCGACGACCCGCCACGCCACCTCGACGTCGGCCCACTCCGCCTCGGTCGGCTGGCGCTCGGTGACCACCTGCCACGTGGACCGGTCGACGGTGACGTGGTCGGCGCTCTGCACGAGGTAGCCGCCGTCGATCGAGCGCAGGGTGAGCTCGGGCACCGCCGGCGCGGCCGCCTCGAGGATGCGCAGGTTCTTCTTCTTCTCCTGCAGGAAGGCGAGGGCGTCGGGCTCGTAGCCGGGGGCCACGAGCACCTCGGTGAACACCGGCTGGATCGCCTCGGCGACCGCCAGGGTGACGGGTCGGTTGACGGCCACGATGCCGCCGAAGGCCGACACGGGGTCGCACTCGTGGGCGCGGGTGTAGGCGGTGAGGACGTCGTCGGCCACCGCCGCCCCACACGGGTTGGCGTGCTTGATGACCACCGCGGCCGGACCGTCACCGAGGGAGTGGGCGAGCTGCCAGGCCGCCTCGGTGTCGTAGACGTTGAGGTAGCTCATCTCCTTGCCGCCGTGCTGCGTGGCGGTCGCCCACCAGCCCCGCTCGCCCCGGGTCGTGTAGCGGGCGCCGACCTGGTGGGGGTTCTCGCCGTAGCGCAGCACCTGGGCGCGGTCGAGGGTCAGCGAGATGGTGGCGGGCAGCTCGGCCGGCGCGCTCGCGACGGCCGGTGCGGCCTCTCCGGGTCCGGGCATTCCGGCGTCGAACCAGGCCAGGATCTCGGCGTCGTAGGCCGCGGTGTGGGCGAAGGCGTCGCGGGCCAGCCGCCGGCGGGTCTCCAGCGACAGGGACGCCGCTGATCGCAGCTCGCCCAGCACCTCGTCGTAGCGCGACGGGTCGGTGACGATGCCGACGTGGGCGTGGTTCTTGGCCGCCGCCCGCACCATGGCCGGCCCGCCGATGTCGATGAGCTCGATCGACGGCTCGGCCGAGAACGGGTAGAGGTTGGCGACCACCAGGTCGATGGCCTCGATGCCGTAGGTGTCCATGTCGGCGCGGTGCTCGGGGTTCGTCGGGTCGGCGAGGATGCCGCCGTGCACCTTGGGGTGCAGCGTCACGACCCGGTGCCCGAGGATGGCGGGGAAGCCGGTGAGGTCGGCGACGTCGGTGACCGGCACGCCCGCCTCGGCGATGGCGCGGGCGGTGCCGCCGCTCGACACCAGGTCCCAGCCCAGCTCGTGCAGGCCACGGGCGAGGTCGACCACGCCGGTCTTGTCGTAGACGGAGAGAAGGGCCCTCACTGGACGCTGCCCCTTTCGAGGATCTCGGAGATCGTGCGGATGTAGATGCGGCGCTCGACGGCCTTGATGCGCTCGTGGAGCGACTCGACGGTGTCGTCGGGCTCCACCGTGACGGCCTCCTGGGCCAGGATCGGCCCGGCGTCGACCTCCTCGGTGGCGACGTGCACCGTGCAGCCGGTGACCTTCACGCCGTAGGCGAGGGCGTCCTCGACCCCGTGCCAGCCGGGGAAGGCGGGGAGCAGCGCGGGATGGGTGTTGAGGATGTGGCCGGGGAAGGCGTCGAACATGGCCTTGCCGAGGATGGTGCCGAACCCCGCCATGGCGACGAGGTCGACGTCCCACCCGGTGAGCACGCCCACCAGCTCGGCGGTGTAGCCGTCGCGGTCGAAGTCCTTGCCGAAGCTGCGCCGTTCGAGCAGCTCGCAGGGCACCCCGTGACGGGCGGCGACCTCCTGGGCGCCGCACGGCCGGTCGACGACCACGACCACGACCGGGATGCCGGCGGTGCAGATGGCGTCGAGGATGGTTCCGCTTCCCGAAGCCAGCACTGCCAGACGCATAGGGGGCGAACCTACCAGCCGAGCGCAGCGGGGCAGCCAGCCCCCTCATCGCACGTGCGATGCGGTCCCGGCACTGGAGGTGGGCAGGTCAACCCGGCGGCGGAGCCCGGCCGTCGTCGCCGCTCGGGCCGCCAGCGGGTGGCGGCTGGTCGGGGTGGGTGGTGCGCCAGCGGTTGTGGTGGGCGCAGCCCCAGCGGCCGTTGTCCTGGGTGGTGGGCCCGCCGTGGGCGGCGGGGTGGATGTGGTCGGCTTCGGGTCGTTGGGGGACCTCGTCGCAGCTGGGGTGGAAGCACACCCGGTCGCGCACCTCGATCGCCCGGCGCAGCGCGCCGCGGAAGAACCGGCGTCGTTCGCCGACGTCGAGGACCCGCGAGGGCGGGTCGAACACGATGCGTTCCACGTCGGCGTGGGTGAGGTGGCGTGCGGCGGTGCCGGGGGTGAGGGCGGTGCGGTTGAACAGCTCCAGCACCGGGCCCTTGAGCGTCTCCAGGCCGACGACGACGGTGAACAGCGGGGCGGGACGGCGGCCGTCGGCGGGGGCGGTGCGGGCCCGGGTGGCCATCTCCACCAGCGCATCAGCCCGCCGCTGCGCCGGCGTGCGCGCCAAGTCAGCCGGGGTGGGGGTACGCCCGAGGCGGTGGCGGGCGGCGGCCCAGTCGGCGTCGAACAGCTCCTGGTCGATCTCCCGGAGCGTCTCGTCGACGATCGCACCCGACACGCGATCCAGGGTGAGACGCCCGAACCACATCCCGGCGAACGACTGGTCCAGGTGCACCTCCCGCGCCGCGTGCTCGGCCTCGGCGTCCTGTTCGGCGCCGTCGGGATCGACGATCTGCTCCCACCGGTCGCACACGCTGGTGAAGTCCTTGAACCCCAGCCGCAGCGCGGCGTCGAGCAGCACCCGATGGTCGGCGTCGAACACGGCCCGGGTCCGCGGCGTCCGCTTCGCGAGCAACGCCACCACATGCGAGCGATCGAGCAGCCCGTCGGACCACGCCGCTTCCACCGAGGGGAGGGCTCGCATCGCCCGAGCGTGGCGCAGCCGCTGGCGGGCCACCCCGATCGGCAGCCGCTGGGTCCACGCCACCCACGCCGCCGCGGTCTTGGCGCCCGACGGCTCCCACGCCCGCTGCGCGTCGAACCGGGACAACACCCTCGCCTCGGCCACGTCGAGCCGGCCCCGCAACCGCTGCAGGCCACCCAACGCGTCGCCCAACACCTGACCGTCGATGCCGTCGAGGTCGACCGAGCCCAGCTCGGCCAGCACCGCACCCGCCCGCTCCAACAGCTCGTCGAGCGTTGAGGCTGATGCCATGGTCATCCCCCTCTCTCTCCGGGCCAGGACGCTCACCGAGGTGACGTCGCGTCGCAGACGGCGGGGACCGTGCCGGTCAAGCAACCAAGGCCGGTCCCGAAAGGGGAAGACCCACAGCATATCGAACTGATGTACACGACGCAACCCCGAACCGTGAAGAAGTTCCTCGGATCGGGCCCTGTGGGGCCGTCCAGCGCCGGCGCACCCCCTCGTCCACCAACCCCGCTTCGGCGTCCCCCGGGGCGCCCCGCCCGTCGCCGCCGTGATGCTGGCGACCTTCGCCGCGGTCCTCCTGGCGGGCGCCACCGTGGTGCTACGCCGCCACCTGGCCCAGGGCTGACGCGCCGGCCCAGCCCCGCGCGCCCGGCCCGATCCGCCCACGCGCGCCGCCGACCACCGGGCACACTGAGGCCATGGCCCAGCCGCCCGCCGGACATCCCTCTGCTCCGGAGCTGCGATCCCGCGGGGCGCTCTGGTGCGGCTTGACCGGACTCGGCCTCACGATGGCGGCGTCCGTCTTGGGCCGGGTCGTCGAGCTGCCCTTCCCCGTGCTCGTCCTGCCGTTGCTCGCCGCGATCGTGGGCCTTGTCGTCGCTCGCTCGGTGCAGGTCTCGCCGCGCACGGCCGGCGTGAGCTTCCTCGCCGGCGCACTCGTCTGGGTGCTGTTCGCCAGCAGTGGGATCTTGCTGCTCTTCCTGCCGCGGCTGTTGTTCGGCGGCGCCATGGCAGTGCTGTCGGCTGGACTCTTCGCCACAGCCATCGCGTGGCGCAGGCCGAGGTCTGCGCCGGCGCTCCCCCGCAGCTGAGTGCTGATCCGACCGGCTACGTGCTGCGGAGCAGCTGGCCGGGCAGGGCGCCGGTGTGCTCGCCGTCGGCCATGAGCACCTCGCCGTTCACGACCGTCCAGGCGTAGCCCTCGGCCCGCTGCACGAAGCGGCCGGCGCCGCCGGGGAAGTCGTGGACGTAGCGCGGCAGCGGTAGGAACAGCCCGTCGGGGTCGACCACGTTGAGGTCGGCCTTGCGGCCCTCGGCCACCACCCCGCGCTCGGCCAGGCCCATGAAGGCCGCCGGCTCGGAGGTGAGCCTGCGCACGCCTTCCTCGATCGGCACCAGGCCGCGCTCGAGCACCCAGTAGGAGAGGAAGAAGGTGGGCTGGCTGGCGTCGAGGATCTGCCCGACGTGGGCGCCGGCGTCGGCCAGGCCCATCATCACCAGCGGCTCCTGGAGCATCTCGGCGATCACGGCGAAGTCCTGGTTGAGCACCGGCCAGTTGAGGACCACCGCGCCCCCGGTGGCCAGGCACAGCTCGACGTAGGCCTCCACCGCCGACGTGCCGGCCCGCTCGGCGTGGGCGGCGAGGCTGTCGGCCGGGTCGCAGTCGTAGCGAGCCCCTCGCTCGGGCGTGAGCACGAAGAACTCCCGCCAGCCGTCGAGGCCGCCCGGCCCGTCGCCGCCCTCCACCAGCCGGGTGCGCACGGTCGGGTCGGCCATGAGCGCGACCCGCTCGGCGCCCGTCCGCCCGGCGAGGACCTCCCAGCCCGGGCGGTGGTCGAAGGGAGTGGCGTGGTCGAGCGAGAAGATCACCCCGATGCCACGCGACGTGGTCTGAGGTCGCAGCTGCGCCCCGGCGGCGTTGGCCTCGGCCACGAAGCCCAGCGTCTGCCGCCACAGCTCGGGGTCGGCGAAGGTGTTGGTGAGGTTGAAGGTGAACGGCCGCCCCGAGGCGCGGCTCATGGCCGCCATGAGGGCGACCTCGCTGCGGGCCCGCTCGCGGCCCGGTCCGTCGCCGTCGAAGCGGGGCGCGCAGCCGAACACGCCGCGCCCGTGGCGCCCCAGCACCTCGGCTAGGGCCACCAGCTCGCCCTCGTCGGCCCACGTACCGGGCACGTTGCGCCCATCGGGGGCGACGTGGCGCCGGGTGCGCGACGTGGAGAAGCCCAGCGCACCCGCCGCCATCGCCTCGTCGACGAGCGCCACCATGGCGGCCAGCTCGTCGTCGGTCGGGGCCGCCTCGGGGTCGAGCGAACGGTCGCCCATCACGTGGTGGCGCACCGCCCCGTGGCCGACGAACCCGCCCGTGTTGAGGCCCTTGGGCTCCGACACCAGCCACCGCAGGTAGTCGCCGTAGGTCTCCCAGCTCCACGGCAGGCCCTCGAGGATCGAGCTCGCCGGGATGTCCTCGACCGACTCCATCACCCGAGCGAGGAAGGCCTCCTCGCCGGGCCGGACGGGCGCGAAGGTCATGCCGCAGTTGCCGAGCACCACCGAGGTCACGCCGTGCCAGCACGACGACGTGCCGAGGGCGTCCCAGCCGAGCTGGGCGTCGAGGTGGGTGTGGACGTCGACGAAGCCCGGCGTGACGAGGCGCCCGTCGGCCTCGAGGGTCCGCCGGGCGGTGCCCACGTCGGGGCCGACGGCCACGATGGTGTCGCCGTCGACGGCCACGTCGGCCGGGCGCGGCGCCCCGCCGGTGCCGTCGACGACCACCCCTCCCCTGATCACGAGGTCGTGCACGGCCGCGAGGGTACCGGCCCGGCGACGATAGAGGTCGGGGGACGACAGAGGCCGGTGGCGACGCGCCACCGGCCTCCGGTCCGACCAGTCAGAGCAGAGGGAGGGTGGGGCTCAGGCCCAGCCGTGCTCCCGCACGACCTCGACCATGAGCTCGCCGGCCTCGGTGGGGTTCTTGCCCACCCGCACGCCGGCAGCCTCGAGGGCCTCCATCTTGGCCGCCGCGGTGCCCTTGCCTCCCGACACGATGGCGCCGGCGTGGCCCATCTTCTTGCCGGGAGGGGCGGTGACGCCGGCGACGTAGGACACGACGGGCTTGGTCATCTTGTCCTTGATGAACTCGGCGGCCTCCTCCTCGGCCGAGCCGCCGATCTCGCCGATCATCATCACGGCCTTGGTCTCGGGGTCGGCCTCGAAGGCCTCGAGGCAGTCGATGAACGACGTGCCGGGCACGGGGTCGCCGCCGATGCCGACGCAGGTGGTGACGCCGATGTCCTGCAGCTTCAGCTCGTAGAGGGCCTGGTAGGTGAGCGTGCCGGAGCGGCTCACGATGCCGACCGGGCCGCCGGGCTTGGCGATCTCACCAGCGGTGATGCCGATGTTGCACTTGCCGGGGCTGATGATGCCGGGGCAGTTGGGGCCCAGCAGGCGCACGTTCGGGAAGTCGCGCCTGAGCTTGTTGAAGAACCACGCCTCGTCGTGGGCGGGCACGCCCTCGGTGATGCACACGATGAACTCCACCCCGCCCTCGGCGGCGTCGAGGACCGCGTCCTTCACGCCCGGGGCGGGGATGAAGATGCACGCGGCGTTGGCGCCGGCCTGGGCCACCGCCTCGCCCACGTTGGCGAAGATCGGGATGCCGTCGACGTCCGTGCCGGCCTTCTTGGGGTTGGTGCCAGCGACGACGTTGGTGCCGTAGTCGCGGTTGCGCAGGCCGTAGAAGCGGCCCTGGGAGCCGGTGAGGCCCTGGTAGACGACCTTGGTGGTCTCGTCGACGAAGATGCTCATCGGGGGGCCTCTCAGTTCTTCTGCGCCAGCTCGACCGCGGTGCGGGCGGCCTCGAGCATGGTCGGCTTGCTCTGGAGCTTCTCGGACAGGTGCGGCTCGAGCAGGGCCCGGCCCTCCTCGGCGTTGGTGCCGTCGAGGCGGATCACGATGGGAGCGGAGATGTCGACCATCTCCAGGGCGCCGATGATGCCCTTGGCGACCTCCTCGCCTCGGGTGATGCCGCCGAAGATGTTGATGAAGATGCTCTTGACGCTCGGGTCGTCGTTGATGACCTGCAGGGCGCCGGCCATGACCTCGGCGTTGGCGCCGCCACCGATGTCGAGGAAGTTCGCCGGCTGACCACCGACCTGGTTGACCACGTCGAGGGTGCTCATGGCCAGCCCGGCGCCGTTGGCGATGATGCCGACGCTGCCCTCGAGCCCGACGTACTGCAGGCCCTTCTCGTGGGCGGCCTCCTCGCGGGCGTCGCGGACCTGGGTGAGCTCGAAGTCACCCCACTCGTGGCGGAACTCGGCGTTGTTGTCGAGGGTGACCTTGGCGTCGAGGGCGTGGACCTTCCCCTCGGTGGTGACGATCAACGGGTTGATCTCGGCCAGGTCGCAGTCGCCCTCGACGTAGGCGGTGTAGAGCTTCAGCAGCATCTCGACCGCGCCGTCGGTGACGTCGGGGTTGAGCTTGGCCGCGAGCACCCACTCGCGGGCCTGCTCGGCGGTGAGGCCGTCGACCGGGTCGATCCAGATCTTGGCGATGGCGTCGGGGTTCTCGACGGCCACCTGCTCGATCTCGACGCCGCCCTCGGCCGACAGCATGCCGAGGTGCTTCTTGGCCGAGCGGTCGAGGGTGAACGACGCGTAGTACTCCTCGGCGATGTCGGAGGCGTGCTCGATCCAGAGGATGCGGGTGACGTGTCCCTTGATGTCGAGACCGAGGATGTTGCCGGCGTGCTCGCGCACGGCGGCGGCGTCCGGGGCGAACTTCACGCCACCGGCCTTGCCGCGGCCGCCGGCGTGCACCTGCGCCTTGACCATCACCGGGTAGCCGACGGCCTCGGCGGCCGCCAGCGCTCCCTCGACCGAGTCGACCGCCCGCCCGTCGGACACCGGGATGCCGAACGTGGCGAAGAGCTGCTTGCCTTGGTATTCGAGAAGATCCACGGCGGGACAAGCTAGCCAAGCACCCGACGACCGACCCAACCGGCGGCGGCGCCGACTCGCCCCCGCCGCGGGCGGAGGGGATACTGGGCGCCCATGAGCCCGGTGCAGCAGAGCAAGGCCCGCAGCCCGCGGTCGATGGTGCTCGCCGTGGCCGGCATCGTGATCGGCATCGCCCTGGTGCTGGTGCTGTTCGTCGTCGCCATCCCGTCGCTGACCGAGTCCGGGAAGGTCGAGGTGAAGCTGGGCAGCGACACCTACAGCCCGGGCTCGGCCACGTCGAAGGCGGCGACCATCGCCCGGGACGGCCCGATCCTGCTGCCCGACGTGTCGGGCCGCAACGAGCGAGACGTCTACCTCCAGCACCTCGGCGACGACCCGACCACGCGGTGGTACGCCTTCGACGCCCGCCGGCCGGGCCAGCCCCGCGACTGCTCGCTGCAGTGGGACGCATCCGCCCAGCAGTTCCGTGATCCCTGCGACGGCACGATCGTGGCCGCCGACGGCGCCGGCCTGATCGCCTACCAGGTCACCGTCACCGACGACGGTCAGCTCGTGGTCGACCTCAACGCCGGCGACGGCCCGGCCGGCCCCGACGGCACCACCGCACCCTGACCCACGGGCGGTGGGCGCCGAGGCGGACGGCGTGGCGTCAGGCGGAGGTGACCGTGAACTCGCCCTTCATGCCCATGGCCTCGTGGTCGGAGATGCCGCACACGAAGGTGTAGGTGCCGGGCTGGTCGAAGGTCACCACCACGGTGCCGGTCTTGCCGGGATCGGTGGGTCCGATCTCGCCGAGGGCGGTGCCGTCGGGCTCGAGGACCTCGAACTCGTGCTGCTCGCCGGTGGCGGTGTTGGTCATGGCGAACTGGATGGTCTCGCCCGCCTTCGCCGTGAGCCCGTCGAGGCCGGTGTAGCCGTGGTCGAACGCCTCGAAGCTCACCGTGCGGTCGGGGGACGCCATGGTGGTGGCGGTGCCCGACACGGTGATGGCGGTGCGGATGCCGTCGCCGGTCTGGCCCGGCTTGCACGCCACCTCGTAGGTGCCGCCGCCGAGGTCGACGGTGAAGGTCCGGCTGGTGCCCGGCCCGATGTTCTCGACCTCGCCCATGATGCGGTCGCCTTCGGCGTAGACGTAGACCTCGGTGACGTCGCCGCCCTTGTTGGTCACCTCGAAGGTGGTCGAGCCGCTCGACAGGTCGGTGGTGGCCACGTCGCAGGAGGTGTCGGTGGCGGTGATGGCGACGGCGTCGCTGCCACCGTCTTTCGACGTGCAGCCGGCCAACACGGCGAGCAGGGCGGTGCCGCCGAGGGCGGCCTTGGTGAGCGAAGTGATCATGGTGTGGTGGTGGTGGGTGCGGGTGGTGGGACGGGGCGGCGACGCGGGTGCACGAGTCACCCGGCCGATCAGGACGCGGCGGCGGTCTGCGGCTCGGGAGCCGGGGACGCCGCCGGAGCCGGGACCTGCGACGGCCGGGTGACCGCAGCGCGCGACCCCCTGAAGAACAAGAACATGGTGGGCACGAGGTAGGCGAACCACACCACGACCTCGAGCACCGTCGGGTTCGGGGAGAAGTTGAAGATGCCCTTGAGGAGGGTGCCGTACCAGCTCGAGGCGGAGTACCACGACGTGATGTCGTAGGCCGAGTTGTTGATCCCGGGCAGGATGCCGGCCTCCTGTAGGTCGTGGAAGCCGTAGGCCAGCACGCCGGCGGCCACCACGATGAGGAGAGCGCCGGTGACCGTGAAGAACTTCGCCAGGTTGATGGCGACGGCCTGGCGGTAGATCAGGTAGCCGAGCACCACGGCAGTGGCCAGACCCAGCACGGCGCCGGTGATGGGCTGGGTGCTGCTGCCGGTGGCCTGGATGTTGGTCCACAGGAACAGGGCGGTCTCGAGGCCCTCGCGGCCGACGGCGATGGCGGCGGTGACGGCCAGGGCGATGGGCCCGAGGGCGAGGGCGGCGTCGAGCTTGCCGTGCAGCTCGCTCTTCATCGAGCGGGCCGCCTTGCGCATCCAGAACACCATCCAGGTGACGAAGCCCACGGCGAGGATCGACATGAACCCGCCGAAGGCCTCCTGGGCCTCGAAGCTGAGCGTCGAGGAGCCGTAGGTGAGGATGGCGCCGAAGGCGAGCGACACGGCCACGGCCGCGCCCACGCCGATCCACAGCGGCGTGAGCTTGTCCTTGCGGTCGGTCTTCACCAGGTAGGCGACCAGGATGCCGACCACCAGGGCGGCTTCGAGGCCTTCGCGGAGCCCGATCAGGAAGTTCGAGAACACGGTTGGACGACCCCCGTGGGAAGCAGGATTAGGAATACCTAACACACTGCGAGGAGATTGCCAACCTAGGGCGGGAAGCCATGCCATCGCCAGGGGCAAAGGTCCCATGCGATGCTCGCGCAGTGGTGGCGCCGTTCCTGCGCGATGAGAAGGGCGTTTCCGGCCCGTGACCAGGCGCGATGGCGCCGTTCGCAGGTCAGCGCTTCTGCAGCGGGGCCCACGCCAGCAGGAGCCGCTTGTCGCCGATGCCGGCGAAGTGCACGACCGCCTCGGCCTTGTCGCCCGCACCCTCGAGGGCGGTGATGACGCCGTCGCCGAACTTGGCGTGGTGCACGTCGTCGCCCACCTTCAGCCCGAGGGCGTCGGCGCCGCTCGGCGCCGGGCGGGTGGGCTTCAGCGCTGCCTCGATGACCTCGTCGCGGTGCGTCCGGCCGCCCGAGCCGATCACTGCGCCCGACCAGTCGTCGTCGTCGGAGCGTCGCCGGGTGGTGCCCCAGCCCTCTCCCCCGCCGTAGCTGCCCGGCGTGCGGCCCCGGCCCGCGCCGTAGCCACCCGAGCCGCCGCCGGACCCTGAGCCGTAGGCCGACGAGCGCCGCGACGCACGGCGGTTGCCCTCGACGGAGCGCACCAGGGCGTCGGGGATCTCGTCGAGGAAGCGGCTCGGCGGGTTGTACTGCGTGCCGCCGTAGAGGGTGCGGGCCCAGGCGTGGGTGAGGTACAGCCGCTCGCGGGCGCGGGTGATGCCGACGTAGGCCAGCCGCCGCTCCTCCTCGAGCTCGTCGGGCTCGCCGATGGCGCGCAGGTGCGGGAACACGCCGTCCTCCAGACCGATGAGGAAGACCACGGGGAACTCCAGGCCCTTGGCCGAGTGGAGGGTCATGAGCACGACCGACGAGTCGTCGTCGTCGAGCTCGTCGGTGTCGGCCACCAGGCTGATCTGCTCGAGGAACTCGTCGACCGACCCGAAGTCGCGGGCGGCACCCACCAGCTCGGCGAGGTTCTCGATGCGCCCCTCGGCCTCGATGGAGTGCTCGGCCTCCAGCTCGGCCACGTAGCCCGAGCGCTGCATGGCCGCCTCGAGCACCGCGGCGGGGCCGTCGCCCACGAACAGCGCCAGCTCGTCGACGAGCTTCAAGAAGTCGTCGATGCCCTTCACCGCCCGGCCGGTCACACCGGCGGCCGGAGCCTCGCGCAGGGCGTCGAGGAAGGTGATGCCGTGGCTGCGGGCGTAGGCGTCGAGGCGCCCGACCGAGGAGTCGCCCACGCCCCGCTTGGGCACGTTCAGCACCCGCTTGACGCTCACCTCGTCGGCCGGGTTCACCGTGGCCTTCAGGTAGGCCAGCGCGTCCTTGACCTCGCGCCTGTCGTAGAAGCGGGTGCCGCCCACGACCTTGTAGGGGATGCCCACCCGCATGAGGTACTCCTCGACCACACGGCTCTGGGCGTTGGTGCGGTAGAAGATGGCGCAGTCGCCCCAGGTGTGGCCCGCGTCGTGCAGGTGCATGACCTGGTGGGCGATCCACTGGGCCTCGTCGGCCTCGTCGTCGGCGTGGTAGCGGATGATCGCCTCGCCCGGACCGGACTCGGTCCACAGCTCCTTGGGCTTGCGGCTGAGGTTGTTGGCGATCACCGCGTTGGCGGCGTCGAGGATGGTCTGGGTCGACCGGTAGTTCTGCTCGAGCAGCACCACGGTGACGTCGGGGAACGCCTCCTCGAACTCGAGGATGTTCCGCATGTCCGCTCCTCGGAAGCGGTAGATCGAGTTCTTCACCAGGAAACTATCCGCCAGGAAGGTGTGTGTGCCCTCGACTTCCAGGTCGTACACATCACCTCGATGATGATCGAAGACGACGTCTTCGACGACCGCCTCCTCCAGACCGCCCTGACCCTCGACGAGGACCGACATTCCGACCCGGAGGTGCGAGAGCGGCGTGAACTCGTAGAGGTTCTTGTCGACGGCGATCCGGCGGCGGACCTGGAGGCCGCCGGCATCAGCGACGGCCCGAGCGATCTTGACCGCTTCGGTGTAATCGGTGCGGAAGAGCTCCAAGAGGTAGCGCCCCGCGCTCCTTCCCTCGCGGACCGGCAGCCCGCGTTCGCGCAGGAGCGTCGCGACCTCTTCCCGGTTCGACGACCACTGGATTCGATGACCGGGGGTCGCGCCGCTCGTGTCGGCGAACATCGTGAGGTTCAGCGTCGACCGGCGGCGACCGTTCTGCGGTCGGTAGTGCGGGAACTCCGGGTGGAGATGCAACTCCTCCATCAGGAGCTTCGCCCGCGGTTCGGTGTCGACTGTGGCGAAGAGCCGCTCGAGCCACTCCTCGTCCATCGCGAGAGACCGTCCGACCCCGTGGAAGCAGGCCGTGGGGAGTCCGTAGTCGGCGGCGAGACGGGACTCCCAGAAGCTTGCTTCAGCTCGGGAGTCGCAAACCCGGAGTACCCAGATGGCGTCGGCATGCTCCTGGTTGGCCCGTACCCGGTAGCCGACGTCCAAGTGGCCGTGGTTGTCGGGTCTCATCGACTTCGTCTGCCCGATGCGCCACCCTCGGTCGGCCCGGTACATCAGGTAGACCAGCCACTGGTCCGCGTTGAGGGTCATCCGTGCCGGGACGATGTGGTGGGGTGTACCGGTGACCGCCCGGCCACCGGCCCGCACGGTGACGACAGGACCGGACCAGCGGCCAGGCATGACGGCACTGACCCGGCCGGGCACCAACTCCTTGCCGCCGGCGGTGCCGAGGACCTCGTCGCCGACCCGGATCTGCTCGATCGGCACCTCGCCGTCGGGGGTGCGGACCATCGTGCCGGGGGGCAGGCACTGGTCGGCGTCGCCGACGACGCAGACGTCGCCGCTGTGGGCGCTGAGCATGAGCACCAGCTCGTTCTGGACGCGGTTGGTGTCCTGGTACTCGTCGACGAGCACGTGGCGGAACCGGCGCTGGTAGTGCTCGAGCACCTCGGGGAAGCGGCGGAACAGCTCGACGGTGTTGGTGAGCAGGTCGTCGAAGTCCATGGCCCCGGCCTTGAGCAGCCGGGCCTGGTACTCGACGAACACGTCGGCGATCTTGCGCTCGAAGATCGTGCGGGCCCGCTCCTTGTACTCCTCGGGACCGACGCCGTCGTTCTTGGCGGCGGAGATGGTGCCGTGCACCGAGCGGGGCGGGAACTTCTTCGAGTCGAGGCCGAGGTCGCGCACGACGTAGCCGGTGAGGCGCTGGGCGTCGGCCTGGTCGTAGATCGTGAACGACGACGGGAACCCCAGGCGACCGGCGTCGCGGCGCAGGATCCGCACGCACGCCGAGTGGAACGTGGACACCCACATCTTGTCGGCCACCGGGCCGACCAGCTCCTTCACCCGCTGCTTCATCTCGTCGGCGGCCTTGTTGGTGAAGGTGATGGCCAGGATCTCGAACGGCGAGACGCCCTGGTCCTTGATGAGGTGGGCGATGCGGTGGGTGAGCACGCGCGTCTTGCCCGACCCGGCGCCGGCCACGATGAGCAGGGGCCCGGTGGTGTGGGTGACCGCCTCGTGCTGGACGGGGTTGAGGCCTTCGAGCAGGTCGTCCGACATGGCCTCCCAACCCTACCGGTGGGCTGTGACGGCGCTGCCGGCCGCGGACCGTGCGGGCGCGACCGGTAGGGTCGCCGCCGGCCACGCCGACGACGGGCGCCCGAGCGCCCAGGGGGTACGACGATGATCCTCGACTTGTTCCGCCTCGACGGGAAGGTGGCGGTGGTGACCGCCGCGGGACGCGGCATCGGGGCGCGCATCGCCACCGCCTTCGCCGAGGTCGGCGCCGACGTGGTGATCGGCGCTCGCACCCCCGAGCAGCTGGCCGAGGTCGCCGCCCAGGTCGAGGCGCTCGGGCGTCGGGCGGTGGTGGTGCCGGGCGACCTCAGCACGCGCGAGGCCATGGGCACCCTCGTCGAGGCCGCGGTGCGCGAGCTCGGCGGCGTCGACATCGTCGTCAACAACGCCGGCGGCACCATGCCCCAGGCGTTCATGGACACCACCGAGAAGGCGTTCGACCAGGCGCTGCGGTGGAACGTCACCACCGCCTTCAACCTCACCCAGCTGGCGGTCCCGCACATGCTCGAGCGCGGCGGCGGGTCGGTCATCAACATCACGTCGGTGGCGGGCAGTTTCGCCGACCGGGGCTTCGCCGCCTACGGCACCGCCAAGGGGGCGCTGCTGAAGCTGTCGCGCCACATGGCCCAGGACCTGGCGCCCAAGATCCGGGTGAACTCCATCTCGCCCGGCTCCATCGCCACCTCGGCCCTCGACCTGGTGCTGCAGATGCCCGAGCTCGAGCAGGCCATGGTCGACGCCACGCCGCTCAAGCGGCTGGGCGCGGTCGACGACATCGCCGCGGCCGCCGTGTACCTCGCCTCCGACGCCGCTTCCTACGTCACCGGCCGCGACCTGCGCGTCGACGGCGGCATCGAGGGCAGCAACCTCGAGATGGGCATCGCCGACCTCTGAGCCCCGATCCACCGGCGAGCGCGACCCGGCCAGGACCTGCGGCGGGAGGCGCCGGGGGGCCGCCGCTCGACCTCCCGGCCCGCTCAGCCCGAGTCGGGGTAGCCGGCGTAGCCGTCGCCGTCGAGGTCGCCGCACAACGACCCGCCGATGGGGCTGGCCATGCACTCGCCGCCGCCGATCAGGTAGACGTACTGGCCGTCGCCGAACGGGTCGATGCAGTCGGGGCTGGAGCCCGGGGTGCACGGCTGGCCCGGCACCAGGCCGGGCGCGGTGCTGGTGGAGCTCGACGAAGGGGCGGCGGTCGACCCCGGCGCAGGGGACGTGGTGGAGCTGGTGGCCGACGTGGAGCCGCTGGCGGGACCCGTCGTGACCACGGTGGTCGACGGCGGAGCCGTCGAGGTGGTGGTGGGCTGCTCGCCGGCGCCGTCGGAGGAGCTGCCGCAGGCGGTGAGCAGGGCCAGGCCGGTGACGGCGACCATCCCGCAGACGACCCGTGCGCTCCTCATGGTCCGACGTTAGCCACGCCCGCTACGCCGCCGGCTCCACCAACCGGGTGCGGAAGAACTCGAGGACCTGCTCGAGCGCCTCTCGCGTCGGGTGGCCGGGCTCGTCGACGAGGTGCTCGGTGAGCACCGAGTGGGCCCGCTTCGGGATGCCCCACGGGTTGCCCGGCGACGAGTCGATCTCGACCGCGATGAAGCCGTCACCGAGCTCTCGCCGCAGCGTGGCGAAGCGCTCGTCGGGCACCGCCATGTCGTTGGTGAAGCGCAGGCCCATCACGCACACGCCGTCGGCGACCCGGTCCTTCACCCGGGCCAGGTCCTCGTCGGAGAGCTGCACGCTCGCCTTGCCCTTCTTGGTGAGCCCGAACGGCAGCGACGGCTGGCTGAGCACGGGGGCGATGAGCTCGGTGTCGGCCATCATCCCGAGGGCGAAGCCGCCGGTGAAGCACATGCCGACCGCGCCGACGCCGGGGCCGCCGAAGGACGAGTGGGCGTAGCGGGCCAGCGCCCGCAGCCACTCGGCGATCGGGGCGGTGCGCCGGGTGGCGAAGGCGGCGAACTCCCTCGACACGCAGGCCCCGGCGATGCTGCGAGCCGCATAGCCCGCCGACATGTCACGGCCCGGCTCACCGAACAGCACGGGCAGCAGCACGGTGCAGCCGAGGGCGCGCACCCGTCGGGCGAAGTCGGCGACCTTGGGGGTGATGCCGGGGATCTCGGCCATGACGATGACCGCCGGCCCCTCGCCGCTGCGGAGCACGTCGTGGGTGACGCCGTGGTGGGAGAACGAGCCGCGCGTGAAGTCCTCGAGCGAGTCCGTCATGGCGCCACGCTAGGCGCCGACCGCCACCGGCGCCCGGTAATAGGAAGGTGACGTCGTCGCACACGAAGGGAGCCCGCCGATGGGGCGCTTCGAGGGGAAGGTCGTGTTCGTCACCGGGGCGGCCCGGGGGCAGGGCCGCGCCCACGCCCGGCGGTTCGCGGCCGAGGGGGCCGACGTGATCGCCGTCGACGTCTGCGGCCCGGTGCTGCCCGACGCGCCGTACGAGCCGACCACGGTCGACGACCTCGAGCAGACCGCCCGCCTCGTCGAGGCCGAGGGCCGTCGCTGCGTCGCCCGAGTCGCCGACGTGCGCGACCAGGCCGCCCTCGACGCCGCCGTGGCCGAGGGGATCGAGCGCTTCGGGCGCCTCGACGCGGTGGTCGCCAACGCCGGTGCGGCCAGCTACCACCTCACCTGCGACATCCCCGAGGAGCACTGGGCGATCGTCCTCGACGTGAACCTCACCGGCGCGTGGCGGACGGTGAAGGCGGCGGTGCCGGCGATGGTGGAGGCGGGCAACGGCGGCGCCGTCACGCTGATCAGCTCGGCCGCCGGGCTGCGGGGCTACGCCTACCTCGGGCACTACGCCGCCGCCAAGCACGGCCTGGTGGGGCTCATGCGCACGCTGGCCATCGAGCTCGGCCCCGAGCGGATCCGCGTCAACAGCATCCACCCCGGCGCGGTCGACACCGCCATGGGCCACGACCCGGCGGTGCCTCGCGTGATGGAGGAGTCGCCCCGGATCACGGGTGCGTATCGAGGCCGGATGCCCATCGAGGGGTTGATCGAGCCCGACGACGTCGCCGACGCGCTCCTGTGGGTGAGCAGCGACGAGGCCCGCTTCGTCACCGGTGTGGCCCTGCCCGTCGACGCCGGGCAGCTCGTGCGATGACCGTCCCGCTCCCCCGCCGCAAGCCCTTCCGGTTCGGCCTGCAGGCGAGCAACCCGCCGGGTGGCTTCACCGGCACCTCGGCCGACGGCGACCGCTGGCGGGAGCTGGCCCGGCGCGCCGAGGACCTCGGCTACTCGACCCTCACGATCGCCGACCACCTCGACGAGCAGTGGGCGCCCGTGCCGGCGCTGGTGGCCGCCGCCGAGGCCACCGCGACCTTGCGGATCGGCGCCCTGGTGCTCTGCAACGACTACCGCCACCCGGTCGTGACCGCCAAGGAGGCGGCCAGCATCGACGTGCTCAGCGGTGGGCGCCTCGAGCTGGGCCTGGGCGCGGGGTGGATGCGCTCCGACTACGAGCAGGCCGGCATCGCCTACGACCCGCCCGGCACGCGCATCGACCGCCTCGCCGAGGCGATCACCGTCGTCAAGGGCCTCTTCGCCGACGGGCCGGTGGACTTCGCCGGCGAGCACTACCGCGTGGCCGGGTTGGAGGGCACCCCCAAGCCGGTGCAGCGCCCGGGGCCGCCGCTGCTGCTCGGCGGGGGCGCTCGGCGCATGCTGAGCCTGGCGGGCCGAGAGGCCGACATCGTGGGCCTCAACCCCTCCCTCGGCGCCGGCGTGATCGGCGCCGACGCCGGGCCGAGCGCCACCGCCGACGCCACCGACGACAAGCTGCGGTGGATCGCCGAGGCGGCCGGCGACCGCTACGCCGACATCGAGCTGCAGACCCGGGTGCACCTGGCCGTCATCACCGACGACCGCAGGGCCCTGGCCGACGCCGTCGCCCCCGCCATGGGGCTGACGCCCGAGCAGGCCATGTCGTCACCCCACGCCCTCGCCGGGACGGTCGAGGAGGTCGTCGAGCAGTGCCTCGAGCGCAGGGAGCGCTTCGGCCTCTCCTACGTCTGCCTCGGCCTCGACGCCCTCGACGCCTTCGCTCCGGTCGTCGCCCGCCTGGCCGGCACCTGACGCGGCGGAGCCGGCCCACGGTCCGTGAGCCGGCTCAGCTTCGGGCGGGTCAGAACGCCCAGACCGTCTCCGGGGAGTCGGCGCCGCTGGCGAGCGACCCGCTCTGACCGGTGGCGTACTGCTCGCCCACGTAGACCGCGAGGTCGAAGTCGCAGGCGGTGCTGGTGTAGCCGCCGAGGTTGCGCACGAAGGCCCGGTAGGCACCGCCGGGTGCGCCCCCGGTGGGCCAGAACACGTTCTCGATGTGGCTGCCGGTGTCGCCCGAGCCGGGGATGGCGTCCACGTCGAGCTGGCCGCCCGTCGGGGAGGACGGGTTGCCGTAGTAGATCTCGACGCCGCTCGGGTCGGTGACGTGCAGGTCGAGGTCGCAGTCACCCGTCCAGGTCAGCGTGGCCCGCACGTCGCCCGTGCCGAAGCCGGGCGTCGGCGTCTCGGGGGCCGGGGCCGGTGCAGGGGCCGGAGCCGGCTGCGGGGTCGGGGCGGGCGCCGGAGCCGTCGTGGTCGTGGTGGTGGTGCTGCTGGTCGGGGTCGTGTCGCTCCCGCTGGCACCCGGCGACCGCTCGATGACCCCTCCGCCGTTGAGGTTGACGAGCACGAAGGTCTCGATCACCACGGTGGTCTGGTTCACCACGACGACGTTCGTCGGGCTGAACCCCGGCCACGGCGGCCCGGTGTAGGTGGGCGTGGCGCGCACCGCCTGGGGCTGGGTCAGCGGGTTGCCGCAGTTGCACTTGATCCGGGGCACGCCGTAGCGGTCGACCATCACCGCGGTGCCCGCCTGCAGGACCGCCTGGCGAGGCGTGGCCCGGCCGTTGCGGTAGCCGTAGTTGGTCACCCGGGTGTCGCTCACGAGCGTGACCGAGGTGAGCTCACGGATGTAGGTCGGCAGCTGCGCCACGGTGAGCTGGTTGCCGCCGCTCCACCGCAGCGTCGGGTCGCGGTTGAGGGCCGACACGAAGGCGCCGGCCATCGCCGGGTTGGCGGCGAGGAAGCTGATCTGCCCCTCGGGGTCGCAGCGGCCGCTGTTCAACGTGCCGCCGTACAGGCCGCGCTGGCCGCCGCTCACGGTCCGCACCGCAGTGGTCGCGCCCTGGGCGGGCGGTGCGGTGCTCGACGTGGAGCTCGTCGTCACCGGAATGGCCGGACCGGGCAGGGTCCCGAACGGGTCGGTGCCGGTGCTCGAGGCGCCCTCGAGGAAGATCTCCCCGGCGGCGGCCTGGTGGTCGTCGTCGCGCACCACCACGAAGGTGATCACCGCACCAGCGATCAGCACCATGGCGGCCACGATGGCGATGACCAGCACCAGCGGACTCCTGCGCTTCGCCGGCGGCTGCCCGTTCGGGCCGTAGGGGCCACCGGGTCCTCCGGGACCTCCGGGGCCTCCGGGGCCGGTGGGGCCGGTCGGGCCGGTCGGGCCGGTCGGGCCCTGGCCCCAACCGCCAGCGGCCGGCGGGTACTGACCGGTGGCCGGCGGGTACTGACCGGTGGCCGGCGGGTACTGACCGGGGGGCGGTGGCGGCGGTCCCTGCGGCGGCGGCCCCTGCGGCGGAGGTGCCCACCCCGGACCGGGTGGGGGCGGAGGTGGGGCACCCTGGCCCGGCCACGCCGGCGCTCCGGGTCCCTGCGGCGGTTGGGATGGTGGCGGGACGGAGGTCATCGCGCCCTCCTTCGTTCGCGCCCTTGCGGACGCCCACCTCGATCCTCCGCCGCACCCGCCGTGGGCCGGAAGGGACTTCGGTCCCCTCGGTGGTCGTCTCTCACCCTCAGCGCGCGGGCCGCCGACGGCGGCACCACGGCAGGGGGGCGTCGCCCGGTCAGCTGCCGGCGAGCACCTGCTCGATGCGCTCCAGCGTGGCGGCCATGTTGCGCCGGGTGTGATCGGCGCTGCGCCGCACCAACGGCCGGCTGAGGGCCGACTCCTGGCGGATGTCCCAGCTCTCCCGCACGAGGGTTCCGCCGTCGACCGGCTCGAGCTCGTAGCGCCACACCCGCCCAGCGACGTGGCGACCGATGGCGCCCGGGCCGCGGGTCTGCCAGGCGATGCGCCGGTCGGGCTCGAACTCCACGACCTCGGACACCATCGAGTACGGGATGCCGAGCTTCATCGACATCCCGAAGCGGCTGCCCAGCTGCAGGCGCTGCGATCCCTCCTTGGCCGCCACGACGGTGCCCGAGCCGTCGATGTCGTGGTGGCGGGCCGGGTCGGCCAGCAGGTCGAAGATCGCGCTGGCGGGCGCGGGGATCACCCGCTCCACAGTGACCACGTCGTCCATCTCGGCGCTCCTCTCAGGCCCGGCGGCGCCCAGGGCGCGCCGGGGCTACTCCCACTCGATGGTGCCGGGCGGCTTCGACGTGACGTCGTAGGCCACCCGGTTCACGCCCCCGACCTCGTTGATGATGCGGCTCGACATGCGTTCGAGCAGGTCGTAGGGCAGCCGTGCCCAGTCGGCGGTCATGGCGTCTTCGGACGTGACGGCCCGGATGATGACCGGGTGGCCGTAGGTGCGCTCGTCGCCCATGACGCCCACCGAGCGGATGTCGGGGAGCACGGCGAAGGCCTGCCAGATCTCGCGCTCGAGGCCGGCCGCCTTGACCTCCTCGCGCACGATGGCGTCGGCCGCCTGCAACATGGCGACCTTCTCCGGGGTGACCTCGCCGATGATCCGCACGCCGAGCCCGGGCCCGGGGAAGGGCTGGCGCCACACGATCTCGTCGGGCAGGCCCAGCTCGGTGCCGACCTTGCGGACCTCGTCCTTGAACAGCAGCCGCAGCGGCTCGACCAGCTCGAAGTCCATGTCGTCGGGCAGCCCGCCGACGTTGTGGTGGCTCTTGATCTTGGCCGCGTCCTTGGTGCCCGACTCGATGACGTCCGGGTAGAGCGTGCCCTGCACGAGGAAGCGGGCGTCCTCGATGCCGCCGGACGCGTCCTCGAACACCCGGATGAACAGCTCGCCGATGGTCTTGCGCTTGTCCTCGGGGTCGGTGACGCCGGCCAGCCGCTCGAAGAAGCGGTCGCCGGCCCGCACGTGCACCAGCTCGATGCCCTGGTGGCGCCGGAAGGTCTCGACGACCTGCTCGCCCTCTCCCTGGCGCATCAAGCCCGTGTCGACGAACACGCAGGTGAGCTGGTGGCCGATCGCCTTGTGCACCAGGGCGGCGGCCACCGCCGAGTCGACGCCACCGGAGAGCCCGCAGATCGCCCGGCCGGTGCCGACCTGGGCCCGCACGGCCTCGACCTGCGAGTCGATGATCGACGACATCGTCCAGCCCGGAGCGAGCCCGCAGGCGTCGTAGAGGAAGTGCTCGAGCACCTCCTGCCCGTGGGGCGTGTGCACGACCTCGGGGTGGAACTGGACGCCGAAGCGGCCCCGCGCCCTGTCCTCGAAGGCGGCCGCCGGGGTGTCGCGGGTGGACGCGGTGACCTCGGCGCCGGAGGGCGCCACGGTGATGGTGTCGAAGTGGCTCATCCACACCGGCTGGTGGCGAGGCTGGGCGGCGCTGAACAGCACACCCTCGGCGACGACGTCGAGGTCGGTGCGGCCGTACTCGCCGCGGCCGGTGCGGGCGACGGTGCCGCCGAGGTCACGGGCGAGGAGCTGGGCGCCGTAGCAGATGCCCAGGATCGGGACGTCGAGGTCGTAGACCTGCGGGTCGATCGTCGGCGCCCCCTCGACGTGGACCGACGCCGGGCCACCGGAGAGCACGATGCCCGATGGCTCGCGCGCCGCGACCTCGGCCGCGGTGATGGTGTGCGGGACGATCTCGGAGTAGACGTGCGCCTCACGCACCCGGCGGGCGATGAGCTGGGCGTACTGGGCGCCGAAGTCGACGACCAGGACGGTGTCGACGTCAGGGTCGGACATGGGTCAGTGACCCATCCCCACGCCCTGGGCCTTCTGCAGGACCTTGCCCTCGGTCTGCAGCGCCGGGGCGACCATGACCTCGGCCTTCTGGAACTCCTTGACCGTCTCGTAGCCGCACGTGGCCATCGAGGTGCGCAGCGCGCCGAAGAGGTTCATGCGGCCGTCGTTCTCGTGGGCCGGGCCGACGAGGATCTCCTCGAGGGTGCCGCGCACGGTGGTCTTCACCCGGGCGCCTCGGGGCAGCGTCGGGTGGAAGGTGGCCATGCCCCAGTGGTAGCCCCGGCCGGGCGCCTCGGCCGCGGCGGCCAGGGGCGAGCCGATCATCACCGCGTCGGCGCCGCACACGATGGCCTTGGCGATGTCGCCACCGGTGCCCATGCCGCCGTCGGCGATGACCTGGCAGTAGACGCCGGTCTCGTCGAGGTGGCGCATGCGGGCCGAGCGGGCGTCGGCGATGGCGGTGGCCTGGGGCACCCCGATGCCGAGCACGCCGCGGGTGGTGCAGGCGTGGCCGGGGCCGACGCCCACCAGCACGCCGGCGGCGCCGGTGCGCATGAGGTGCAGGGCGGCCTGGTAGCTGGCGCACCCACCGACGATCACCGGGATGTCGATCTCACGGACGAAGCGCTTGAGGTTCAGCGGCTCGACCGTCTTGGAGACGTGCTCGGCGGAGACCACGGTGCCCTGGATGACGAGCAGGTCGAGCTCGGCGTCGATGATCTCCTTGGCGAGCGCCTCGGTGCGCTGAGGGGTGACCGAGCAGCAGCTGACGACCCCGGCCTCCTTGATCTGGCGGATGCGGTGCCCCACCAGCTCGGGCTTGATCGGCTCCTGGTAGATGTCCTGCATCCGGGCCGTGGCCTTGTCGTTGTCGAGCTCGGCGATCTCGGCGAAGAGCGGCTCGGGGTCCTCGTAGCGGGTCCAGAGGCCCTCGAGGTTCAGCACGCCCACGCCGCCGAGGCGGCCGATCTCGATGGCCGTCGCCGGGCTGACCACGCCGTCCATGGCCGAGGCCATGAGGGGCAGCTCGAAGCGGAAGGCGTCGATCTCCCAGGAGATGTCGACGTCCTCGGGGTCGCGGGTGCGGCGGCTCGGCACGATGGCGATGTCGTCGAAGCCGTAGGCCCGGCGCCCCGACTTGCCCATTCCGATCTCGACCTCGGCCATTGCTCGTCCCTTCCGCTGCGCGACCAGAGAAACGGCGAAGGAGAGCCTCGAGGGCCCCTCTCCGCTGAGAAAGACGCGAGTCTACCTCCGGGGCCCGCGTCGTCGGTCCACGGGTGAGGGCCGCCGGTCGGTGGGGCGGCCGAGGATCAGCCGCCGGCCAGGGAGCGCAGCACCTGCTTGGCGACCTTGGTGTTCATCGACCAGAACGTGGCCGCGCCCCGCTCGGTGATCTGCTGCACGACGCTGCCCCCGGTGAGCGCCTCGACGCTGCCGAGCCCGTCGACGATGGCCTTCGAGGTGGCGTCGGTGGCCTTGTAGCCCATCTCGGTGAGCGACTTCACCACGTCGTTCTGGGCCACCGGTGCCGGGGCGGCGGCGGCGACGATGCGCAGCGCGTCCTTGGTGAGCTGCGCGCCCTGGGTGACGGCGTCGGCCGGCGACAGGTGACCGTCGGGGTGGCTCTCGCTCGACGCGAGCCATCGGCGCACCTGCGCGACCAGTTCGCCGTGGGTCTCGGCCTCGAAGATCAGCTGCGGCATGTGTGCACGGTACCGCCGGTCAGGTGCTGCCGCCCGGACGGAGCTGACCGCTGGGCACGCTCCACGGCAGCGGCCGGTCGTCGGGGTCGTAGGTGCCCGTGATCAGCGCGAGGAGGTTGCGGAGCATCGCTCCCGTGGCACCCCAGATCGTGTCACCCACCACCTCGAAGAAGAAGATGGGCCGATCCTGGGGCGGGACGCCCCAGCGCTCCTCCCGGTACACGCCGTCGGCGAGCAGCTCCGACAACGGCACGTGCAGCACGAGCTCCACCTCGCCCGGAGCGGCGGTGAGCCGAGGAGGCCCGGGGAGGGTGGCCACGTAGGGCACGATGAACGACCGGCTGGTGATCGTGCGTAGGTGGTCGAGCTCACCGATGCGGGTGACGCTGGTCGGGTCGAGCCCGACCTCCTCGTGGGCCTCGCGCAGGGCGGTGGCCCAGAGGTCCTCACCGGGCTCCTGGCCCCCGCCGGGGAAGCTCACCTCGCCGCGGTGGCTGCGCAGGTGCTGGGCCCGGCGGGTGAGCACCACGTGGGCCTCGTCGTCGGCGTCGTAGAGCGCGGCCAGCACGGCCGAGGCCCGCACGTGCTCGTGCTCGCGGTCGGTGGGGTGGGGGGGCGGTGCCGTGGCCATCGCTGCCCGCACGTCGTCGAGGGTCGGGTGGCGGCGCTCCGGCGGCAGCTCGGCCCACGGCGCGGGCCGACCCGGCCGCATCGACGACGGCCGGGGGATCTGCTGTCGCCCGCCTCGTGCCGGCACCCGCGGCCGCTACGACGCGGGGGCGGAGCGCTCGACGAGGGCCCGCAGCAGCTCGGGCAGGCCGCCCGTCTTGAGGTTCGCCATGACCCGGCCCGGCGTGGTCTCGCCGCGCTCCCACTCCATCCACGCGGCCAGCAGCTTCTCGGGGTCAGGGGGCGGCATCTCCATGCCGGGAAGGCTAGCGACGCGCCCGCTTCCCGAGGCAGATCGGCCGCCACCAACAGCACATCTGCCTCACCGAACCCGGTCGCGCCCGCTTATCGAGGCAGATCGGCCGCCACCGGCGGCACATGTGCCTCAGCACGCGGGTCGCCGGGCGCGCAGAGGGCCGGCCCGAAGGCCGGCCCCCTGTCGCACAGGCGTGGTTCAGGCGTGAGCCTGGGTCACATCATGCCGCCCATGCCGCCCATGCCACCCATGGCGGCAGCGGCAGCGGCGGCGTCACCGGCGGGCTCGGGCTTGTCGGCCACGAGCGCCTCGGTGGTGAGCAGCAGGGCGGCGATGGACGCCGCGTTCTGCAGGGCCGCACGGGTGACCTTGGCCGGGTCGATGACGCCGGCCTTGAGCAGGTCGACCATCTCGCCGGTGGCGGCGTTGAGGCCGGTCGAGCCGGTCTCGGCCTCCACCTGCTGGACGATGACGGCACCCTCGAGGCCGGCGTTGTCGGCGATGAGCCGGGCCGGGGCCTCGAGCGCCCGGTAGACCGCCCGGGCACCGGTGGCCTCGTCGCCCTCGAGCGAGTCGATGGCGGTCTTCAGCGAGGCACGGGCCCGCAGCAGGGCGGTGCCGCCGCCGGCGACCACGCCCTCCTCGATGGCCGCCCGAGTGGCGCTCAGGGCGTCCTCGATGCGGTGCTTCTTCTCCTTGAGCTCCACCTCGGTGGCGGCGCCGACCTTGATGACGGCCACGCCGCCGGACAGCTTGGCCAGGCGCTCCTGGAGCTTTTCGCGGTCCCAGTCGGAGTCGGTGTCCTCGATCTCCCGCTTGATCTGGGCGATGCGGCCCTCGACGTCGGCCGCGGCGCCGGCGCCCTCGACGATGGTGGTCTCGTCCTTGGTGACCACGACCTTGCGGGCGGTGCCGAGCAGGTCGAGGGTGGTCGAGTCGAGCTTGAGGCCGACCTCCTCGGAGATGACCTGGCCGCCGGTGAGGATGGCCATGTCGGCCAGCATCGCCTTGCGGCGCTCACCGAAGCCCGGGGCCTTGACGGCGACCGAGTTGAAGGTGCCGCGGATCTTGTTGACCACGAGGGTGGCCAGGGCCTCGCCCTCGACGTCCTCGGCCACGATCAGCAGCGGCTTGCCCGACTGCATGACCTTCTCGAGCACCGGCAGCATGTCCTGGACCGAGGAGATCTTGGAGTTGACGAACAGGATGTAGGGGTTGTCGAGCACCGCCTCCTGCCGCTCCGCGTCGGTGACGAAGTACGGCGACAGGTAGCCCTTGTCGAACTGCATGCCCTCGACGAAGTCGAGGTCCATGCCGAAGGTGTTCGACTCCTCGACGGTGACCACGCCGTCCTTGCCGACCTTGTCGATGGCGTCGGCGATGACCGAGCCGATGGTGGTGTCGGCGGCCGAGATGCTGGCGACCTGGGCGATCTCGCTCTTGTCGTCGATCTCCTTGGCCTGCTCGTGGATGCTCTCCACCGCCGAGGCCACGGCCTTCTCGATGCCGCGCTTGAGGCCGAGCGGGCTGGCGCCGGCCGCCACGTTGCGCAGGCCCTCGCGCACCAGGGCCTGGGCCAGCACGGTGGCGGTGGTGGTGCCGTCGCCGGCGATGTCGTTGGTCTTGGTGGCGACCTCCTTCACCAGCTGGGCACCCATGTTCTCGAACGGGTCCTCCAGCTCCACCTCACGGGCGATCGACACGCCGTCGTTGGTGATGGTCGGAGCGCCGAACTTCTTGTCGAGGACGACGTTGCGGCCCTTCGGGCCGAGCGTGACCTTCACGGCGTCGGCCAGCGCGTTCACGCCGGCCTCGAGGGCGCGGCGGGCGTCCTCGTCGAACTTCAGGATCTTGGGCATGGGGGCTCCTAGGCGAGGATGGCGAGGACGTCGCGGGCGTTGAGGATCAGCACGTCCTCACCGTCGACGGTGATCTCGGTGCCGCCGTACTTGCTGTAGACGACGGTGTCGCCGACCTTCACGTCGACGGGGATGAGCTCGCCGGACTGCTCCGAGCGACGGCCCGGGCCGACCGCGATGACCTCGCCCTGCTGGGGCTTCTCCTTGGCGGTGTCGGGGATCACCAGGCCGCTGGCCGTGGTCTCCTCGCTCTGGCCGGGACGGACCACGATGCGGTCTTCCAGGGGCTGCAGGCTCATATCGGCGCCTCCGTTGGCGGTTCTGGGCTGATGGTCCAGCACTCTCGGTGCGAGAGTGCTTAGCACTCTCATGGAACGAGTGCTAACGATAGGCGCGCGGCGACGCCGGTACAACCCCGCCCGGGCCGAACTGCGGGATCGGCGCCGGTCGGGGCCCGAGCGGCTCCCACCGGCGCGGGCCGCTCAGGTCGACACCAGGCGGAGGTTGGGGCTGGCTCCCGTGTCGAGCGGCGAGGGCCCGTCGGCCTGGAGCCGGTACCACCCGGCGGCGGCGACCATGGCCGCGTTGTCGGTGCACATCGACCGACTGGGCAGGAACGCCCGCAGGCCGTCGGCCACGCAGGCGTCGAGCAGGCGTTCGCGCAGCTGGGAGTTCGCCGCCACGCCGCCGGCCAGGCACAGGGCACGCGCGCCGTGCTCCTGGGCCGCCCGGCGGGCCTTGGTGACGAGCACGTCGACCACGGCCTCCTGGAACGACGCGGCGACGTCCTCGGTGGCGACGTCGGGGTGCTTGCGCACGTGGTTCACGACCGCCGTCTTGAGCCCCGAGAAGGAGAAGTCGTAGCTCTCGTCGAGGATGGCGCGGGGGAAGGCGATGGCATGGGGGTCGCCCGCCATGGCGATGGCGTCGATGGCGGGCCCACCCGGGTAGCCGAGACCGAGGTAGCGGGCCACCTTGTCGAACGCCTCACCGGCGGCGTCGTCGATGGTCGAGCCCAGGATGCGGTAGCGCCCATGGCCCTCCATGAGCACGAGCAGCGTGTGGCCGCCCGACACCAGCAGCACCACCACCGGCAGCTCGAGGTCGGGGTCCTCGAGCAGGGCGGCGTAGAGGTGGGCCTCGAGGTGGTTGACGGCCACGAACGGCACGCCCCAGACCAGCGCCAGGGTCTTGGCCGCGCTGACCCCGACGAGCAGAGCGCCGATCAGGCCGGGCCCCACGGTGGCGGCCACCGCGTCGACGTGGTCGTCGTCGATGCCGGCCTCGACGAGGGCACGGGCGACCACCGGTGTGAGCAGCTCGACGTGGGCCCGGCTGGCGATCTCGGGGACGACGCCACCGAAGCGGGCGTGCAGGTCGACCTGGCTCGACACCACCGACGAGAGCACCTCGTGGCCGTCGACCACGACCGCCGCCGCGGTCTCGTCGCAGCTGGTCTCGATGCCGAGGATCCGGGTGCGGTTCACAGGTAGAGGCCCTCCTCGGGCGGTTCGGGGCGCAGAGGCATCGGCGCCAGCCCCTCGGCGACGAGGGGGCTGGGAAGGTCGGCCTCGATGGCGGCGAGGCGCTCGGCGTAGGCGGGCCGGTGGACGTCGTGGGCCCACAGCACGAGGGCGTCCTCGGTGGGGTTGCGGTAGTAGCCGCGGCGCACGCCCGACGGGGCGAAGCCGAACCGCCGGTACAGCGCCTGGGCCGGCTCGTTCGACGCCCGCACCTCCAACGTGACCGCCTCGGCCCCGCGCTCGACCGCCCGGCGGACCAGCACCAGCAGCAGGCGGGTGCCGATGCGCCCGCCCTGGCGGTCGGGGTCGACGGCGATGGTCGTGACATGCCCGTCGGTGAGGGTGAAGAGCATCCCGGCGAAGCCGACCACCCGGTGCCCGACCCGGGCCACGAGGTACACGCGCTCGTCGCGGCGCGCCTCGGCGAGGAACAGTCCCAGCGACCACGGCGTCGAGCTGGTGCGCTCCTCGATGGACAGCACGGCGCGCAGGTGCCGCCGCCGCATCGGCGAGATCACGATCGGCGTGCCCGTGGCCGCCGCGTCGTGACCGGTGGCCGGCACGGCTCTCACACGGACGGGCGCGTGGCCCAGTTGATCTCGGCGTCGGGCTTGCGCAGGTAGAGCGGCTGGAGGTCCCAGGGCTTCACCCACTCCTCGCGCAGCGCCTTGGCGTGGGCCAGCATGACGAGCGACGAGGCGGACGGGTAGGCGAGGCCCTCCTCCACGATCTCGATGCGCTTGAGGCCCTCGAAGACCTCCCGGTAGCGCAGGGCGCCGTCGCCCACCAGCAGGCAGTCCTCACCGGCGGCCAGCAGCTCGGAGGCCAGGTCGTCGGGCGAGCCGACCTGGTGGTCGCTGAGGCGCTGGATGCCGCCGGGGACCTGCCGGTAGAAGGCGTAGAACAGCTCGCCGCGCCGGGCGTCGATGGCCGCCACGATGAGGCGGGGCGTGAAGCGCACGGGGAACGCCAGCAGGTCGAGGCTCGGCACACCGATCATGGGCACGTTCAACGCGTGGGCCATGGCCTTGGCCGCGGCGACCCCGACGCGCAGCCCGGTGAACAGCCCAGGACCGAGGTCGACGGCCACCACCGAGATCTCCGACAGCTCGATGCGGGCCTGGCGGCAGGTGAACTCGATGGCGGGCGTGAGGATCTCGGCGTGCTGGCGCCCGCGCGACGACTGGGTGGAGGCGAGCACCCCCTCGTGACCTCCCACCGCCACGCTCACCTGGACGGTGGCGGTGTCGATGCCGGCGATCAGCACGAGCGCTCCTCCTGCGGGCCGGCCGACGGCTGCTCGGGCTCGTGGATCCACGGCGCCACCGCGGTGGCGATGGCCCGGGTGCGCGCCGTCCAGCGGGGCCCGACGGGCACCAGCTCGAGGACCCGCTCGTCGTCGTCGCCGTCGGTGAACGTGAAGCGGATCTCGAGGTAGTCGGCCGGCAGCGCCGGTGCGACGGCGTCGCCCCACTCGATGACGGTCACCCCGCCCTCGTCGAGCATCTCGGGCACGCCGAGGTCGGCCACCTCGGCCAGCGCCTCGAGCCGGTAGACGTCGAGGTGGTTGAGCTCGAGGCGTCCCTCGTAGCTGTTCACCAGCGTGAAGGTCGGGCTGGTGATGAGGTCGTCGATGCCGAGGGCGGCGCCGTAGCCCTGGGTGAACGCGGTCTTGCCCGCGCCGAGGTCGCCGGCGAGCAGGATCAGGTCGCCCGGTCGGGCCAGCTCGGCGAGCGCGGCGGCCAGCGCCCTGGTCTGCTCGACCGAGGTCGTGCGGGCGAAGATCATCGGGCGCGGCCCGCCCGGGTGCGGCGCGCCGAGATGGGGCTCATGAGCCGGCCCCGGACGGCGTGGCGACGAGCTTCGAGCCCGCCTCGGCGAGGGCCCGCTTGGCCCGCACCAGGTCGGCGCGCATCTGGGCCATCGGCTCCCCGCCGCCGCGCAGCACGTAGGCCGGGTGCACGGTCGGCACCAGCACCGCTCCGGCGAAGGGGTAGGTGCGGCCCCTCAGGCGGGTGATGCCCTCCTTGCTGGCAAGCAGCAGTTGGCCGGCGAACTTCCCGAGCGTCACCACGACCTTAGGGGCGATGAGCTCGATCTGGGAGTCGAGGAAGGGCCGGCACGCGGCGATCTCGTCGGGCAGCGGGTCGCGGTTGTTCGGCGGTCGGCACTTCACGACGTTGGCGATGTAGACCCGGTCGCGGGTCAGGCCCATCTCCTCGAGCACGAGCTGGTCGAGCAGCTTCCCGGAGCGCCCGACGAAGGGCAGGCCCTGCTTGTCCTCCTCGGCTCCCGGCCCTTCGCCGACGAACATCAGGTCGGAGGTGGGGTCACCCATGCCGAAGACCACGTGCGTGCGCCCCGCGGCCAACGAGCAACGGGTGCAGGCGGCGGCGTCGGCGGCCACGGCAGCGAGCGAGGCGGGCACCGGCCAAGGCTACCGCCGGCTCCGCGGCCGCCCCGCCACGGCTGACGAGCAGGACGCGGGAGAAGGGGGCGGCGCCGGCGAGGGCCCGGCCGCGCCCGGTCACCGCGACGCTGGTCATCCCTCGTGGGGCAGCGGACCGAGCGAGGGGTGGGGTCGGCGAGGTGCCGGGTGGTAGAAGCGGGGCACGCGCGGCCCTATGCCGCACACCACCTCGTAGGCGATGGTGTCGAGCAGCGCCGCCCACTCCTCGGCGGTGACCTCCTCGTCGCCCTGGCAGCCGATGAGCACCACCTCGTCGCCCACCGCCACGTGGTCGTCGCCGCAGTCGACCATCAGCTGGTCCATGGTGACCACACCGAGGATCGGCCGGCGACGGCCGCCGACGAGCACGCAGCCGCCGGCCAGCCCCAGCCGGCGAGGCACCCCGTCGGCGTAGCCGATGGGCACGGTGGCCACCGTGGTGTCCCGCTCGGTGCGGTGCCGCAGGCCGTAGGAGATGCCCTCACCGGCCGGGACGCGCTTCACCATCGAGACCTCGGCCCGCAGCGAGAGCGCGGGGCGCAGCCCGAGCTCGGCGGCGAGCCCCGGCGCCGGCGGGATCCCGTAGACGGAGATGCCGGCACGCACGAGGTCGTAGCGCCCGCGAGGGTGCACGATGGCCGTGGCCGAGTTGGCCGCGTGGCGCAACCCGGGTGAGATGCCGGCCTCGGCGAGCTGGTCGAGCACCGCCTCGAAGCGGTCGAGCTGCTCGTCGGTGAACGGGTTGTCGGGCTCGTCGGCCACCGCGCAATGGGTGAACACACCCTCGAGCTCGAGCTCGGGCCGGCGCTCCACCTCACGCGCCACCCCGAGGGCGTCGGCCGGAGCCACCCCGACCCGGTTCATGCCGGTGTCGACCTTGAGGTGCACTCGAGCCAGCTTCCCCTGCTCGCGGGCCGCCGCCGCCAGCAGCTCGGCGGCCATGGCCGAGTGCACGCAGACCCTCAGGTCGTAGCGCACGGCGGCCGGCAGGTCGGCGAGCCGCGGCTGGGACAACAGGAGGATCGGCGCCTGGATGCCCGCCTTGCGCAGCACGGCGCCCTCCTCGACGAGAGCGACCGCGAGCCAGTCGGCGCCGGCGGCCACGGCCGCCTCGCTCACGGCGATGGCGCCGTGGCCGTAGCCGTCGGCCTTGACCACCGCGCACAGGACCGAGGGGGCCACCGCTCGGCGCAGGACCTCGACGTTGTGGGCGACCGCCTCCAAGTCGACGTCAGCCCGGGCGGCCCTCACCGGTCAGCCCTGCTCGACGCCCTCGGCCTCGGCCGCGGCCTCGTCGGCCTCGGTCTCGACCGGGGAGTCGAGGTCGCGCACGATGGCCCGCACGATGTCACCCCGGCCCACGATGCCGACGAGGCGCCCGTCGTCGTCGACCACCGGCACCCGCTCGAGGTCCTCGTCGTGCATCAGCGTGGCCGCCGTCTCGAGGGTGTCCTCGGGGCCCAAGGTGGACGGCACGGTGTCCTGCATGACCTCGCCGACGGTGGCGCCGAGGGCCTTGCTGAGGTCGTGCTCGTACTTCTTGCGCGACCTCGGCAGCTCCATGACGGCGCCGAGCAGGGTGATCACCGCCGGCAGCGGGATGCGGGCCTCCTCGACGATGAGGTCAGCGGTGGAGAGCAGGCCCACGACTCGACCCTCGGCGTCGAGCACGGGGGCCCCGTCGATGTCGCGCAGCACCAGGGCGCGCATGGCGTCCTGGACGTTGTCGTCGGGTCGGAACGAGAGGACCTCGGTGGCCATCAGGTCGCGAACGGGCGTGTCTCGCAGCAGCATCGGTCCTCCGGGTTGGGTCCGCCGTCACGGCCGCATGGCGGCGACCTCGGCCAGGGCGGCGGGCAGGGCAGGCGGCAGGTCGCCGGCCACCAGGCCGCGGGGCCAGCCTAGGGCGCCGGCCCGACCGTGGAGGAACGCTCCGGCGGCCGCCGCCCGAGCCGGGTCGAGGCCCTGGGCGAGCAAGCCGCCGATCACCCCGGCCAGCACGTCGCCGGTGCCGGCGGTGGCCAGGCGCTCGTCGCCGGTCGTGGTGACCAGCACCTCGCCCGAGGGGGCGGCGATCACGGTGGTGCGACCCTTGAGCAGCACGACGGCACCCGTGTCGGCGGCGAGGCGGCGGGTCGCGGCCAGGCGGTCCGCGTCCGGTGCCGCTCCGGCCAGGCGGGCGAACTCACCGTCGTGGGGGGTGAGCACCGTGGTCGGCCCCACCACCTTCCGGGCCTGGCGGCCGAGGGCGGTGAGCCCGTCGGCGTCGACCACCGTCGGCAGCCCTCGGGCGGCGGCTGCGGCCACCACGTCCCTGATGGCCGCCGCCGTCGCCGGCGCCGTGCCCAGGCCGTTGCCGATCACCAGGGCGGAGAAGCGGTCGAACCCGTCGATCACCGCTTCCGCCCACCCCTCGGGGGGCAGGTCGGCCCGGACGACCTCGACGGGCACGTCGTGGGCGGGGCCGCCCGGGGTGGAGAGCCGCACGTAGCCGGCACCGGTGCGGGCCGCTCCCGAGGCGCACAGGGCGGCGGCGCCGCCCATGCCGGGGCTCCCAGCGACCACCCACACCGCGGTCTGCCACTTGTGGGCGAGGGGCGGTCGCTCGCGCAGCCAGCCGGCCACCGCCGCGGCGCCGACGAGGTGGGCCGACGCGGTGCGCACGTCGAGGCCGATGTCGGCCACCTCCGTGGCGCCCGCCAGCTGAAGTCCCGGCGCCAGCACCAGCCCGGGCTTCAGGGCGGCGAAGCTGACGGTGGCGTCAGCGGCCATCACTCGCTCCGACGGTCGGCCGGTGAGGCCGTCGACCCCGGAGGGGATGTCGACGGCGAGCACCAGGGCGCCCGGTGGGGGTTCCGGGGCGGTGTAGGCACCGCGGAACCCCGTGCCGTAGGCGGCGTCGATCACCAGGTCGGCGTCGGGCAGGCGGGCGGGCGCCTCGCCCGCGTCGAGCACCGTGACGACCACCCCTCCTGCTCGCAGGCGGCGAGCGGCCTCCCGGCCGTCGTTGCCGTTGTTCCCCTTGCCGGCCACCACGACCACCCGCCGGCCGTAGGTGCCACCGAGGAGCCGGATGGCGGCCCGGGCCACCGCGCCGCCCGCGCGACCGATGAGGATCTCGACCGGCTCGGGCGCCGCCCGGTCGATGGCGCCCATCTCCTCGGGCGTCACGATCGGCACCAGCCCCCCGCCCATCAGCCCCCCCACCGACCGCTGGCTCGATCCATCACCTGATGAGATCACCGATCGAGCCACGGGAGCCGTCCCCACCGACCGCTGGCTCGATCCATCACCTGATGAGACCACCGATCGAGCCACCGGAGCCGTCCCCACCGACCGCTGGCTCGATCCATCACCTGATGAGATCACCGATCGAGCCAGCGATGGTGGGGTGAGGGCCAGGGCGAGGGCGATGGCGTGGGCCGCGGTGGCGCCGTGGGTGAGGGTCAGCTTCCACTCCCCCACCCCGGCGGCGGTCGCCAGCGCCGCCGCCCGCCCCGTGAGCACCAGCGAGGGCCGGCCGTCGTCGTCGCGCACGACCTCGATGTCGTGCCAGTCGGCCGCCCCGAGGCCCACCCCGAGTGCCTTCAGCACCGACTCCTTGGCGGCGAAGCGGGCCGCGTAGCGCTCGACGGGATCGCCGCGGCGCTCCGCGTAGGCGCGCTCGCCCGGAGTGAACAGGCGCGTGACCAGCGACGGCCGGCGCCCCAGCACCTGACGGAACCGCTCGAGGTCGACGACGTCCGTGCCGATCCCGACGACCCCGCCAGTGGGTGTCACGACCGCCAGCGCTCCGCCAGGTCGTTGACCGGTTCGGTCATGAGGTCGACCACCGGCACGTCGACGAGCAGGTCGTCGCGGAACACCGGCTCGGTCTCGGTCACTGCGTGCTTGATGGCGCCGTAGCGGTTCCGGTAGCCCTGCAGGACCGCCCTCAGCGCGGGCAGCGACAGATCGTCGTTCAGCCGCACGTGCAGCAGCGCCAGGCCCGTGGGCTGGCCGTCCTTCACCTCGGGCACGATGATCACGGTGCGACCGTCGCTGCGTCCCTTGGCGACGAGGACGGTGCGCTCGACGGCCACCCACCGCTTGGTGCCTCGCAGCTGCGGGTCGTCGACGGTGCGGCTGCGCAGCTCGCGCCCGAGCCCGCCGCGGTCGACCACGATCACCTTGGCCTCGTCGTTGCCGGCGGGGTCGACGTGGCCCTCGATGGCGTAGCGGGTGTAGCCCATCACCTCGCCGACCAGAGGCTCGAGGGCGGCGAGGGTGCGCAGGGTGTTGTAGCTCAGCCGGTCGCGGGCGGCGCCGGTGGCCAGCACCTCCTTGACGAGAGGCACCTGCAGGAGCGTCTCGTCGCTGCGGGAGATGCCGACCGTGACGGTCTTGGCCTGGTGCTTGATGGCGTCGACCGGGCGGGTGAGCTCGTCGATGGCCCGGCTCAGCGCCCCGGCGAGGTCCTCGAGCACGACACCGGGCGTGCCGACCTTGCCGTGCTCGAGCTGGTAGGCGTCGAGGGCCGAGACGCCCAGGGCGTAGCGCCACAGCGAGGCGAGCCGCACCGCCGTGCTGGCCTCCAGGTGACCGTCGTAGTCGCCGCCGCGCAGCCCGTCGAAGAACCGGGAGGCGAGCGGGCGCAGCGTCGGGCGCAGCCGGGCCAGCAGCGCCTCGCCGTCGCCGTGGACGCCGCTGGCCACCGCGTCGTCGATGGCGGCGCGGGCCTCCCGGAGCGGCCGGGCCTGCGCGTCGATCGCCAGGGCCGCCTCGTAGCCGAACAGGTGCCCGACCATCGCCGAGAGCACGAAGGCCAGCCGGGGATCGACGGCCGGCACCGAGATCACGTGCAGCGCGGCGCTGAAGCGCTCCTCGCCCTCGCTGGCGATCACGACGGGTGCCGCCTTGTGCGCCCGGTAGATCGCCACCTCCTTGGCCACGTCGTCGGCCGTCGAGCCCTGCAGACCGGCCGCGCACACGAGGATGAGCGGCTCCGACGACAGGTCGATGTGCTTCTTGTCCTCGGTGCCGTCGCAGGCGATCGCCTTGTAGCAGAGCTCCGACAGCTTGATCCGGACCTCTTCGGCGGCGATCCGGTTGGCACCGTTGCCGACGATCGCCCAGTAGCGCCGCGACGGGGCCAGGTGCTGGGCCGCCGCCGCGATCTCGGGCCGGAGGGCGACGGTGCGCTCCATCGCCCCCGGCAGGGCCCGCAGCCCCTCGAGCAGCTCGGCGCGGTCCGGCGCCGCGCCCACGGCGTCGGCGATGGCGGCGGCCAGGAGGAAGCAGGCGGCGATCTGCGCGTAGAACGCCTTGGTGGAGGCGACGCTCATCTCCACGTCGCGACCGTCGGAGGTGTAGAGCACGCCGTCGGCCCGGTCGGTGAGGTCGCTGTTGCGCCGGTTGACGATGGCCACGACGTGGCCCCCGCGGGCCCGCACCAGGTCGACGGTGCGGTTGGTGTCGGTCGTGGTGCCCGACTGGCTGACGGCCACGACGAGGGTGTCGGCCATCGAGTCCGCCAGCTGGAAGCCGGAGAGCTCGGTGGCGAGGGCCGACTCGACCCGCAGCGACGACCCCGGAGCGAAGGCGGCCAGGCCCTCGGCCAGCGCCCGTGCCGCGACGGCCGCCGTGCCCTGCCCGATGGCCACCACCCGGGCGATGGTGCCGTCGGCCAGCCCGGCGCGGACCTCCGGCGACAGGACGTCGTCGCCCAGCCGGACGTCGAGCCCGCCGGGGCCGTCGACGAGCTTGCCCCGCAGCGTCTTGCGGAACGACGCCGGCGCCTCACCGATCTCCTTGACCAGGAAGTGCGGCGAGTCGCCCCGGTCGATGTCGCGGGTGGTGATCTGGGCGGTGGCCAGCTCGTCACGGCTCACGGGGAGCGGCGTGCCGTCGTAGGCCCACCGCTCGAGCCCCTCGACGGTGCCGGCGGCCCGGCCGTGCAGGACCACGACCTGGCCCCGGCTGGCCGGGTTGGCCGGGTCGGCCGGCACCTCGCCGTCGAGGCGGAGGTAGGTCTCGGTCTCCTCCACCACGCCGTAGGGCTCGCTGGCCACGACGAAGCAGTCCTCGGCCAGCCCGACGTAGAGCGCCTGCCCGCTGCCCCGCAGGGCCAGCAGCAGGTCCTCGGCCTGGGCGGCCGAGCTGGCCGCGATGGCGACCGACCCCTCCAGTTGGTTGACCGTGCCCCGGAACGCCTCGACCAGCGAGGTGCCGTCGGCCATGGCCCGAGAGGTGAGGGTGGGGATGACCTTGGCGTCGGTGGTGATCTCGTCCGCGATCCGCAGCGCCTCGGCCACCTTGAGGTCGGCGAAGTTGTCGACGTCGCCGTTGAGCACGGCGGTGACGTAGGGCCCGCCGGCGCCACCGAGCTCCTCGGAGTTGAGCGGGTGGGCGTTGGGCTGGGAGATGATGCCGACGCTCGCCCAGCGGGTGTGGCCCAGCACCACCGCCTCGACCGTCTCGGAGGCCAGGGCCTGGCGCAACAGCGGGTCGCTGCTGATGGCCTCCCGCAGGGCGCGCGTGTTGTCGCCCAGCTCGCCGATCTCGGCCGCCGCCTTGTAGACGAGGCTGAGGTGGCCCTCGGGCGTGCGCACCGCCATCGAGCCGAACAGCGGGTCGCCGGCGCGGGCCTCGATCACCGCCTGAAGGGCCGGCGAGGCGAGATCGAGGCCGTGGCCCCGGACGAGGAGGTGCAACCCGGCGCTGTCGCGGCCGCGCACCTCGAGGCGATCGAGCGCCGAGAGCGCCTGGTGGATCGACAGGCCCACGGCCACGCCCGCCGGACCGACGGGCCCGACGAGGCCGTCCACCGCAGTGGCGGCCCGGAGCCGGTCGCGGCGCACCGCCCACACGGCGTCCTTGAGGGTGATGAGGGCGGCGTTCACCTCCTCGAGCAGGGCGCCGGACAGCGTGGTGTCGGCGTCGAGGCGGCGCTCCACCTCGGCGGCCTGCCGGTCGAGCCCGGCGACGAGGTTGGTCACCGCCGGGCCGAGCACCGGCGCCTCGATCAGGGCGCGCACCCCGGCCACGCCGCGCAGCAGCGCGTCGGCCGCCGCCACCTCGGCCGCGGCGTCGGCGAGCACCGTCGCCAGGTCGGCGGGGAAGGGCCCCGCTCCGGCCAGGCCGTCGAGGCGACGGGCCGCCGCCTCCAGGCGGTCGGTGACCTCCCACGGGGAGGGCGGCATCCGGTGCGACGGCCGGCGGACGACAGCGATGATCCCGCACATGCGACGGCAAGGCTCCCTGGCAGTGGGCCGGGCGAGCGCCGATGCTCACCACCCGGACGGTCGAACCCCCGTGAGTCTAGGACCCCGGCCGCCCTCGACCACCGGTATCGCCGCGGAGCGTGCTTCAGCCGCCGCAGAGCGCGCGGGCAACCGCGGCGAGCCGCTCGGCCACTGCGTGAGCCACGCCGTGGCTCTCGGCCTCGACCATCACCCGCACCAGCGGCTCGGTGCCGCTCGGGCGGATGAGCACCCGGCCCCGCCCACCCAGCGCCGCCTCCTCGGCGGCGATGTCGTCCGCCATGGCCTCGGCGATGTCGGCACGACGCTCGGCCACCGGCACGTTGACGAGCACCTGGGGCAGCTGGGTCATGGCGCCGGCCGCCAGCTGCGACAGCGGCCGCTGCGACCGCACCACCAGGTCGAGCAGCTGCACGCCCGACAGCAGGCCGTCGCCGGTGGTGGCGAGGTCGGCGAAGACGATGTGGCCGGACTGCTCGCCGCCGAGGCCGCCTCCCGTGCGCTCCAGCGCCTCGAGCACGTAGCGGTCGCCGACCGCGGTCTCCACCACCTCGATCCCCGCCTCGCGCATGGCGAGCCGGAAGCCGAGGTTGGCCATGACCGTCACCACCACCAGGTCACCGGGCAGGCAGCCCCGGCGGCGCCGGTCGACGGCGAACAGGGCGATGAGGTGGTCGCCGTCGACGAGGCGACCGGTCTCGTCGACGGCGAGGACCCGGTCGGCGTCGCCGTCGAAGGCCAGCCCCACGTGGGCTCCGGTGTCGACGACCAGGCGGGACACGTCGTCGGGATGGGTCGAGCCGCAGCCGGCGTTGATGTTGCGGCCGTCGGGCGCGGCGTGCAGGACCTCGACGTGCGCGCCCAGGCGGCGCAACGCCTCCGGCGCCAGCGCCGACGACGCCCCGTTGGCGCAGTCGACCACGACCCGCAGCCCGTCGAGGCGGCGGCCCTCGGTGGAGGCCACGACAGCATCGAGCCATGCCGCCGCCCCGGGGGCCGGCGCCAGGGGCACCTCGTCGAGGGCGCCCACGGCCTGCGCCGGGTCGGCGAGCAGCGCGTCGAGCACCGCCTCGAGCTCCTCTTCGACCTCGTCGGCCAGCTTGCGGCCCCCGGCGGCGAAGAACTTGATGCCGTTGTCGGCCCACGGGTTGTGCGACGCCGAGATGACGGCGCCCGGGACGCTGCGCTGGGCGCACGCCCAGGCCAGCGTCGGGGTCGGCACCACGCCCAGGGTCTGGGGGCTGGCACCGCCCGCGGCCAGGCCGCCGGCCAGCGCCGCCTCCAGCCGGGGGCCCGACGCTCGGGTGTCACGGCCGATGAGGAAGCCCGAGGCGCCGCCGAGGACCTTCGCCGCGGCGGCGCCGAGCGCGCCCACCAGCTCGTCGGTCAGCTCCTCGGCCGGGCCCCGCACGCCGTCGGTGCCGAAGCGCAGCGTCATCGGGCCAAAACGTCGACGTGCGCCGACCCCACGGGGGCGGCGCACATCGGGTGGAGCGGGAACACGGCCACCGGAGGCGGGACCGGCTCAGCGCTTGGAGTACTGCGGAGCCTTGCGGGCCTTCTTGAGGCCGTACTTCTTCGACTCCTTCTCGCGGGCGTCGCGGGTGAGGAAGCCGGCCCGCTTGAGCTCGGGCCGCATCTCGGGGTCGAGGTCGGCCAGCGCCCGGGCGATGCCGTGGCGCAGGGCGCCCGCCTGGCCCGACACGCCGCCGCCGCCGATGCGGCAGTCGACGTCGTAGACCTCGCTGGTGCTGGTGACCCGCAGCGGCTCGGTGAGGATCATGCGGTGCGTCTCGGACGGGAAGTAGTCGGCCACCGGGCGGCCGTTCACGGTGATGACGCCGGTGCCGGGGCGCAGGTTCACGCGGGCCACGGCGCGCTTGCGGCGACCGGTCGACTGGATCAGGGGGTTCGGCATGTCGTGTCCTCGGGAGCGGCCGCTCAGCGGGCCTTGGCGTGGGTGAGCTCGAGGGCCTCGGGCTGCTGGGCGGCGTGGGGGTGCACCGGCCCGGCGTAGACCTTCAGCTTCTTGATCTGCTGGCGACCGAGGCGGTTCTTCGGGAGCATGCCCCGCACCGCCCGCCGGACGGCCTCGGTGGGCTTGGTGGCGATGAGCTCGCCGTAGCTCTGGGTGCGCAGGCCGCCGGGGTAGCCCGAGTGGCGGTGCACGAAGAGCTTCTCGCCCTTGTTGGACGTGAGCACCACCTTGTCGGCGTTGATCACGATCACGTGGTCGCCGGTGTCGAGGTGGGGCGTGTAGGTGGGCTTGTGCTTGCCGCGCAGGATGCGGGCGACCTCGGTGGCGACGCGACCGAGGACCATGCCCTCGGCGTCGACCACGTACCAGGATCGCTGGATCTCGCTGGCCTTCGGGGAGTAGGTGCGCACGCGCGAGCCTTCGCTGTCGGAGAACTGTGGGACCACACCCCGCGCATGCGCGTGGGAACGCGCGCCAGGGCGACGGACAAAGATACGGCCCGCGCTGCCCGGGAGCAACTCGCGCCCCGGTCGCCCGGTGGGGCGGCCAGCGGCTCAGGCGCCGTCGGGGTAGGCCAGGTGCACGGCCGCCTCGGGTGCGCAGATGCGTGCCGCGATCGTCTCCTCCAGGTACAGCTGCACGTGCTCGGCGTCGTGGGCGAGGTAGCCGACGGCGAAGTCCTGCCCGCAGACGAGCTCGAAGTCACCACCGCGCTGGCTCACCACGACCGCGCCGTCGATCGAGGGGGCGAACACCACCGGGCCACCCTCGAGGATGAGCTGCAGGTGCTTCAGCACGGGGTAGCCGCCGCCCTCGCCCTGGCGCATCACCCCGGCGTAGCAGCGGGGGCCGAGAGCGATCGCCCACGGTCCCTCGACGCCCGCCTCTCGCATCATGGCGATGGCCTGGGCGGCATGGCCCGGGTAGGCGGCGTAGTCGCTCGAGATCATCACCTTCTCGTGCGGGGTGGCCTCGGTGAGCCCCACGATGCCGGCGCTGGCCAGCCCGTGGAACACCGTGCGGTCCTCGGCCTGCGCGGCCTGGCGGGCGGCCTCGATCACGCTGCCGAGGTCGGCGTCGCACGCACCCCGGTTGATGGCGTCGAGCTCCTCGCGCTGGACCGTGAACGGCGTGCGGACCTCGACGAGCGGTCGCACCAGGCGGGGACGCACCCGCACCGCGCCGCCCTGGAGCACCTCGGCGGGGCCGAGGCGCCCGGTGGCCACGGCGGAGTGGTCCCAGCCGTGCGGGCCCGAGAAGTCGATCAGCCGGCGGGCGGCCAGGTAGGCGCTCAGGCTGCGGCGAGCCTCGCCGTCGATCTCGGCCCACGCCTCGGCGGTGATGGGCGCCTTCTGGCGCATCAGGTGGTCCACGTCACGCTCCCTTCAGGCTGCCGACGCCGAGGCCGGTGGCGTCGCTCCCCGGTTCGGGCGCCGCCGCGCCCTCGCCGCCGTCGTGCTCGGCCTCCTGCTCGATGGCGACGATCGGCCCCTCGGTGAACAGGTAGGTGCGCAGGTGCCGGTCGAGCTCGGGGTCGTGACGTCGCAGCCACTCGATGGTCATGGCGGCGTGCTCCTTCTCCTCGTCACGGTTGTGGCCGAGCACGGCCGCCAGGTCGGGGTCGTCGGTGGCATCGACCCGCTGGTCGTACCAGTCGACCGCCTCGAGCTCCTCCATGATCGACTGGATCGCCCGGTGGCGGTCGATGGTGGCGGGCTGCAGGCGGTCGAAGGGCTCGTGGTAGGCCTCGCTCGACATCACGTCTCCTGCCGGATGGGCGGCTGGTGGGTCGGGTGGTCCGGTGATCGGTGTCCGGTGGTCGGGTGGCCTCTGGACACGTGGCGGTCGGGCCGCGCTGGCCCGACCTCCTCACCACCAGCACCTATCCAGCGCGCCGCCTCGCCATGCCGCCCGCCGCCACGGTGCTTTCCCGGCTCAGTAGGTGACCGCCCACAGGCACAGGCCCTCGGGTGGCGCGATGGTGCCCGCCGCGTGGCGGTCGCGGGCGCGCAGGATGCCGGCCATCTCGCCCGCCCGCCGGCGCCCCCGACCCATGTCGACCAGGGTGCCGGTGATGCTGCGGACCATCTGGTGGCAGAACGCGGTGGCCGAGATGTCGAAGCGCAGCAGCCCCTCGCCCAGGTCGTGCCACCGGGCGTCGAGCACCCGTCGCACCAGCGACACCTCCCCCGCCGTCTTGGGCCGCCGGCAGAAGCTCGAGAAGTCGTGGCTGCCGATCAGGGCGTCGCAGCCCAGGCGCAGCGCGTTGAGGTCGAGGGGGTGGGCCACCCACCAGCTCGTGGCCGCCAGGAACGGGTCGGGCACCGGACGGCTCAGCACCGTGTAGCGGTAGTGGCGGGACCGCGCCGAGAAGCGGGCGTCGAAGTCCGGCTCCGCCCGCCCCGCCTCGCGCACCACCAGGGCGGGCGCGCACTGGCGGTTCACCGCCTGGGCCAAGCGCTCGGGGTCGCCGCGCCGCTCGTCGGCGTCGAAGCTGACGACCTGTCCCCACGCGTGCACGCCGGCGTCGGTGCGCCCGGCGACGGCCAGCGTGACCTCGTGGCCCAGGCAGCGCTCGAGCACATCGCGCAGGGTGCCTGCCACCGTGGCCACCCCGGCGTTCTCGGCCATGCCCCGGAAGCGCCCGCCGTCGTAGGCGACCACCATGCGGATCCGGACCCGTCCCCCCGGCGGGGGCGCCACGGCCACCGGCGCGCGCCCAGGGCCCGGACGCGCGTCGGCCGACCCCGGGAGGTCGGCCGACGGATGGGTCATGTGGGCGAGTGGTCGGTCAGACCAGCTCGATGCGCGCCATCGGGGCGTTGTCGCCCTGGCGCGGGCCCAGCTTCAGGATGCGGGTGTAGCCGCCGGGCCGGGTCTCGTAGCGAGGGCCGATGTCGTCGAACAGCTTCGACGCCATCTCCTTGTCACCGAGGTAGGCGACGACCTGGCGGTGGCGGTGCACCCCGCCCTTCTTGGCCTTGGTGATGAGCTTCTCGGCCACCGGGCGCAGGGCCTTCGCCTTGGCCTCGGTGGTGACGATGCCCTCGGCGGCGAAGAGCGAGGCGGCCAGGTTGGCCATCATCAGCCGCTGGTGGGCGGCGTCGCCGCCGAAGCGGCGCGACTTGCGGGGGGTTGCAGGCATCTTCGATCAGTCCCGGTGCTTGAGCGACAGGCCGCGCTCGTCGAGCTTCTGGATGACCTCGTCGAGGGACTTCTGGCCGAAGTTGGTGATGGCCAGCAGGTCGTCCTCGGTCTTGAGCAGCAGCTCGCCGACCGTGTTGACCTGCGCCCGCTTGAGGCAGTTGCGGGGACGCTCGGACAGGTCGAGGTCCTCGATGGGCAGGTCGAGGTCCGGGGACCCCGTGGCGGTGACGGCCACCTCGCCGAGCTCGAGGCCCTGGGGCTCGTCGCTCATCTCGGCGACGAGCTGCACCAGCGACTGGAGGGTCGCGCCCGCCGAGGCCAGCGCCTCACGGGCCGAGATGGAGCCGTCGGTCTCGATGTCGAGCACCAGCCGGTCGAACTCGGTGGACTGCTCCACACGGGTGGGCTCCACCGAGAAGGTGACGCGCCGCACCGGCGAGAAGATCGAGTCGACCGGGATCACGCCGATGGTGTTCGAGGTCTTGTTGCGCTCGGCCGAGACGTAGCCCCGGCCCTTCTCCACCGTGAGGTCGAGGGCCAGGCGGCCCTGGGCGTTCACCGTGGCGAGGTGCAGCTCGGGGTTGAGGATCTCGACGTCGGCGTTGAGCGTGATGTCGGCGGCGGTGACCTCGGTGGGCCCCCGCACGTCGAGGCGCAGGGTCACCGGCTCGTCGCTGTAGACCCGCAGGACGAGGTCCTTGAGGTTCAAGATGATGTCGGTGACGTCCTCGGTGACGCCCTTGATGGTGTCGAACTCGTGCAGGGCGTCGTCGAAGCGCACCTGGGTGACCGCTGCGCCGGGGATCGACGACAGGAGGGTCCGCCGCAGCGAGTTGCCCAGAGTGTGGCCGAAGCCGGGCTCGAGCGGGCCGATCGCAAAGAGCTGACGGTCGCCGTCGGCGTCGCCGAGCGCTTCGACCTTCGGGCGCTGCATGACCAGCATGTGTGTCTACCTCGGTTCCGTTCGTTCGGGAACGGCGCAGGCGGCGGGGACGACCCCCGCCGACGGGCGCCTACTTCGAATAGAGCTCGACGATGAGCTGCTCGCGCACCGGCACGTCGATCTGGTCGCGCAGGGGTGGCTGCAGCACGTTGACGCTGAAGCCGTTGTCGCCCGACTCGAGCCACGCCGGCGGCGTGCGGTCGAGCACGTCTTTGTTCCACTGGACGACGACCATCTCCCGGGCCTTGTCGCGCAGGGTGACCACGTCGCCCTTGCGGACCCGGTAGCTGGGGATGTCGACCCGGCGGCCGTTCACGTTGACGTGGCCGTGGCCCACGAACTGCCGGGCCTGCGGGCGGGTGGCCGCCCAGCCGGCGCGGTAGACCACGTTGTCGAGCCGCATCTCGAGGAACCGCAGCATGTTCTCGCCGGTGACGCCTTCCTTGCGGTTGGCTTCCTCGTAGAGGTTCCGGAACTGCTTCTCCGAGAGGCCGTAGGTGAAGCGGGCCTTCTGCTTCTCCTGCATCTGCAGGAGGTACTCGCTCGGGTTGCCCCGGCGACGGGTGCGGCCGTGCTCGCCGGGCGGGTACGGGCGCTTCTCGAGGGCGATGGTCTCGCCCTTGGTGCCGAAGATGTTGGTGCCCAGGCGGCGCGAGACGCGCGCCTTGGGGCCGGTGTAGCGAGCCATCGGTCAGACCCTCCGACGCTTGGGCGGGCGGCAGCCGTTGTGGGGCACCGGGGTGACGTCCTTGATGCCGGTGACCTCGATGCCGGCGTTCTGGATGCTGCGGATCGCCGTCTCACGGCCCGATCCGGGGCCCTTCACCAGCACGTCGACCTTGCGCACGCCGTGCTCCATGGCCCGCCGGGCGCACTGCTCGGCGGCCATCTGGGCCGCGAACGGGGTGCTCTTGCGGGAGCCCTTGAAGCCGACGTTGCCGGCCGACGCCCAGGCGAGGACGTTGCCCTCCTGGTCGGTGATGCTGACGATGGTGTTGTTGAAGGAGCTCTTGATGTGCGCCACCCCGTAGGTGACGTTCTTGCGTTCCTTCTTGCGGGGGCGACGGCCCCCCGACGACGGCTTGGCCATTACTTGCGACCCACCTTCTTCTTGCCGGCCACGGTCTTCTTCGGGCCCTTGCGGGTGCGGGCGTTGGTGTGGGTCCGCTGGCCCCGCACCGGAAGGCCGCGGCGGTGGCGCAGGCCCTGGTAGCAGCCGATCTCCATCTTGCGCTTGATGTCCTGGTCGACCTCGCGCCGCAGGTCGCCCTCGACCTTGAGGCTGTTGTCGACGTACGCACGGATGCGGTTCACCTCTTCGTCGGTGAGGTCGCGCACCCGGGTGGAGGGGTCGATGTCGGTGGCCGCGCAGATCTGCTGGGCAGTGGTGCGGCCGATGCCGTAGATGTAGGTGAGGCTGATCTCGAGGCGCTTCTCGCGCGGGATGTCGATGCCGGAGATGCGTGCCATGTCAGCCCTGCCGCTGCTTGTGGCGCGGGTTCTCGCAGATGACCTGCACGCGCCCGTGGCGGCGGATCACCTTGCACTTCTCACAGATCTTCTTGACGCTTGGTCGTACCTTCATCACTTCTTCCTTGTCACCTGGACCGTTCCAGGGTCACCGGGGCGTGTTCCCCCCGGCGGGTCCGGGCCCGTGGGCCGGACGCTCGTTGAGTGGGTGTTGCTGGCGCTGCGGGTGCTACTTGTACCGATAGGTGATCCGGCCGCGGGTCAGGTCGTACGGCGTCAGCTCCACCTGGACGCGATCGCCGGGCAGGATGCGGATGTAGTGCATGCGCATCTTCCCGGAGATGTGGGCCAGCACCTTGTGGCCGTTCTCGAGCTCGACCCGGAACATGGCGTTGGGCAGCGGCTCGATGACCGTCCCTTCCAGGACGATCGCGTCTTCCTTGGGCTTCGGCAGCGTGGTCCTCCTGCTCGCACGGGAGCGCCGGCACGCCGCATGGGCGCGTGGGCGCGGAATGGCCGAGGGACGAGCCTAGCGGGGTGCGCCACCGGATTCCAAACGCGCTCCCGGGCCGAAGGCGCGTGCGAGCGTCACCGTAGCCCGATGTCAGGGGAGGGTGAGGATCTCGGGGCCGTCGTCGGTGATGGCCACCGTGTGCTCCCAGTGCGCCGACAGCAATCGGTCGGCGGTGACCACCGTCCAGCCGTCCTCGGTGAGGAACGTGTCGGGTGCCCCGACGTTGACCATGGGCTCGATGGCGAGGGTCATGCCCCGTTGCAGCTTGATGCCCTTCCCGGGCCGGCCCAGGTTGGGCACCTCGGGCTTCTCGTGCATGGCGCGCCCGATCCCGTGGCCCACGTACTCGTGGACCACCGAGTAGCCGGCCGCCTCGACCACGGACTGCACGGCGTGGCCGACGTCGCCCATCCGGGCGCCGGGCACCATGGCGGCGATGCCCGCCATGAGCGACCGGCGGGTCACCTCGATCAGCTCCGACGCCTCGGCCGACACCTCCCCCACCGGCGCGGTGAAGGCGGCGTCGCCGTGCCAGCCCTCGACCACCGCCCCGCAGTCGATCGAGATGATGTCGCCCTCCTCGAGCACCGTCGGGCCCGGGATGCCGTGCACGATCACGTCGTTCGGGGAGGCGCAGATCACCGCGGGGAAGCCGTGGTAGCCGAGGAAGTTCGATCGAGCGCCGCGCCTGGCGATGACCTCCCGCCCGATGCGGTCGAGCTCCCCGGTGGTGACCCCGGGCCGGATGGCCGCGCGGATCTCGTCGTGCATCTCGGCGACGACCCGGCCGGCGGCGCGCATGTGGCGCAGCTCCTCACGGGTGCGGCCGCCCATGGCCGACGCCTCAGCGGGCGAGGTGGGCGTCGATCGCGGCGGTGAGCCGCTCGCTGACCTCGTCCGGGGTGCCCAGCCCGTCGACCTTCACCAGCAGGCCGGCGTCGGCGTACCAGTCGATGGTGGGCTGGGTCTCCGAGGCGTAGGCGGCCAGGCGCTTGGCGACGGCCTCGGGCGTGTCGTCGGCGCGCTGCACGACCTCGCCGCCGCAGGTGTCGCAGGTCCAGTCGCGCTCCGGTGGCGCCTGGACCGAGTAGATGCGCCCGCACGAGCCGCACACCCGGCGCGACGAGATGCGCTCGAGCACGACCTCCTCGGGCACCACGATGTCGACGGCGACGTCGACCGTGGCGAAGCGGCCCAGGGCCTCGGCCTGCACCACCGTGCGCGGGAAGCCGTCGAGCAGGAAGCCGTGCTCGACCACGTCGGGTTCAGCCAGGCGCTCCTCGACCACGCCCAGCATCACCTCGTCGGGCACCAGCTGGCCCGCGTCCATGTACGACTTCGCCTCGAGGCCGATGGGCGTGGCGTTGGCCACCGCGGCCCGCAGCATGTCGCCCGTGGAGATGTGGGGAGCGCCGTAGCGCTCGGACAGGCGCGTCGACTGGGTGCCCTTGCCGGCGCCCTGGCGCCCGAAGATGAGAAGACGCACGGCCACTACTTCAGGAACCCTTCGTAGTTGCGCATCATGAGCTGGCTGTCGATCTGCTTCATCGTCTCGAGCGCCACGCCCACGGCGATGAGGATCGAGATGCCGGTGAACTGCACCGTGGTGCCCGGCAGGTAGGTGGTGAGCAGGAACGACGGGATGAGGGCCACCGCGGCGATGAAGAGCGCACCGGGCAGGGTGATGCGCGACAGGACCTTGGCGAGGTAGCGCTCGGTCTGGGGGCCCGGCCGGATGCCGGGGATGAACCCGCCCTGCTTGCGCAGGGTGTCGGCCTGCTTCACCGGGTCGAAGGTGATGGCGGTGTAGAAGTAGGCGAAGCCGATGATGAGCAGGCCGAACACGATCATGTGGATCGGCGCGTTCGGCGTGACGAGGTTCGACGAGACCCAGTCCTGCAGGCTCGCCCCCCAGCCGTCGGAGGGCAGCACGAAGCTCAGCAGCTGGGGCAGGTAGAGCACCGAGCTGGCGAAGATGATCGGGATGACGCCCGACTGGTTGACCTTGAGCGGGATGTAGGTGCTCTGGCCGCCGTACATGCGCCGCCCCACCACCCGCTTGGCGAACTGCACCGGGATGCGGCGCTGGCCCTGCTCGACGAACACGATCGCCACCAAGATGACGAGGTAGCCGGCGAGCACCATCACCACCGCGCTCCACCCGCCGTTGGCCTTGATCTGGCCGAACTGGCCGGGCAGCGTGCTCACCACCGAGGCGAAGATCAGCAGCGACATGCCGTTGCCGACCCCGCGCTGGGTGACGAGCTCACCCATCCACATGAGCAACGCCGTGCCCGTGGTGAGGGTGAGCACGATCAACAGCACGTGCCCGACGTCGAAGTGGGGCACCAGGTCGAGGCCGGTGGCGTTGCCGCCACCGCCCAGCCCGCCGCCACCGTTGTGGAACAGGTACGCCAGGCCGGTCGACTGGAGGATGGCGATGCCGATGGTGACGTAGCGGGTCCACTGGGTGATCTTGCGCTGGCCCACGGCGCCCTGGTTCTGCCACTCCTCGAGCTTGGGGATCACCACCCCGAGGATCTGCATGATGATCGACGCCGTGATGTACGGCATGATCCCGAGGGCGAAGATGGCGAAGTTCGACAGCGCCCGGCCGGAGAACAGCGACAGGAAGCCGAGGATGCCGTTGGTCTCGGCCCGGTTGCGCAGCTCCGAGAGCGCGCCGACGTCGATGCCCGGGACGGGCAGGTGGGCGCCCAGCCGGTAGAGGGCGATCATCGCCAGCGTGAACAGGACCTTGTTGCGGAGGTCCGGGACCTTGAAGATGTTCTTCAGGTTGGTGAGCACCCTGCTGGCTCCTGGGCTCGCTCCCGGGCCTGCTCCTGCCGCGGCGCTCCGGGGAGCAGCCGCGGCACGAGGGCCTAGCGGTTGGTGAGGTGGTTGCCCTTGGCGGGCGGACGGCGGTCGCCCCACGGCAGGGGCAGGACCTCGACACTACCGCCGGCGGCGGTGATGGCTGCCTCGGCCGACTTGGAGAAGGCGTGGGCCTTCACCGTGACGGCGCGGGTGATCTGGCCCCGGCCGAGCACCTTCACCAGCGCACCCTTGTGGGTGAGGCCCCGGCCGTGCAGCACGTCGGGATCGACCGCGTCGAGGCCGGTGGCGTCGATGACGTCGAGGTTGAGCGCCTGGTACTCCACGCGGAACGGGTTGTTGAAGCCCTTGAGCTTCGGCACCCGCATGGCGAGAGGGAGCTGGCCGCCCTCGAAGCCGACGGGGATGGTGTCGCGGGCGCCCTGGCCCTTGGTGCCGCGGCCTGCGGTCTTGCCGCCCTTGCCGCCGATGCCGCGGCCGACGCGCTTGCGGCGGCGGTTGGAGCCCGGGACGGGCTGGAGGTCGTGGATCTTCATCGGTTCGTCCTCAGCTCTCGGAGGCGGCGGCGGAGCCGTCGACCTCTTCGACGGTCACGAGGTGGGGCACGCGGGCGAGCATGCCGCGGATCTCGGGCCGGTCGGGAAGGGTGTTCGTCTGGCCGATGCCACGCAGACCGAGGGCCCGCAGGGTGCCGCGGTGCTTGGGCTTGGTGCCGATGGCGGACTTGACCTGGGTGACCTTGAGCTCGGCCATCACGCGACCTCGTCGGGGACGTGCGGCCCGCGCTCGGACTCCTTGTAGGCCTCGAGCAGGCCCTTGGGCACGAACTCCTCGGGCGAGAGGCCCCGCAGGCGGGCGATCTCGTCGGGGCGCTTGAGCTCCTGGAGCCCGGCGATCGTGGCCCGGGCGACGTTGATGTGGTTCGACGAGCCGAGCGACTTGCACAGCACGTCGTGGATGCCGGCCTCCTCGAGGATGGCGCGGGCGGCCCCACCGGCGATCACACCGGTGCCGGGGGCGGCGGGCTGGATCAGCACCCGGCCCGCACCCATGCGCCCGATGACGGGGTGGGTGACGGTGCTGCCGGCCAACGGCACGGCGAAGAGGTTCTTGCGAGCCTCCTCGGTGCCCTTCTGGATGGCGAGGGGCACCTCCTTGGCCTTGCCGTAGCCCAGCCCGACGTGGCCGGCGCCGTCGCCGATCACCACCAGGGCGGTGAACGAGAAGCGGCGGCCGCCCTTGACGACCTTGGCCACGCGGTTGATGTTGATCACGCGGGACTCGCGCAGGGCGAGGGCGTCGATGTTGGGGGCCATCAGAACTCCAGTCCGGCTTCTCGGGCGGCGTCGGCGACCGCGGCCACCCGGCCGTGGTACAGGAAGCCGCCGCGGTCGAACACGACCTTGTCGACGCCGGCGGCCTTGGCCCGCTCGGCGACGAGCTTGCCGACCTCGGTGGCGGCGGCGATGTTGCCGGTGCCGTCGGCACCGACAGAGGCCTCGACGCTGGAGGCGGCGGCGAGGGTGCGGCCGTCGACGTCGTCGATGACCTGGGCGCTGATGTGCCGGTTGGACCGGAACACGGCGAGGCGCGGCCGCTCGGCGGTGCCGCGCACCTGCTTGCGCACCCGGCGGTGGCGCCGGATGCGAGCGTCTCGCTTCTGCTTGGCGCTGTCGCTCATCTTCCCTACTTCCCGGCCTTGCCGGCCTTGCGGACGACGCGCTCGTCGCGGTACCGCACGCCCTTGCCCTTGTAGGGCTCCGGCTTGCGGATCTTGCGGATGTTGGCGGCGACCTGCCCCACCGTCTCCTTGTCGGCGCCGAGCACCGCGATGTGGGTGGGGGTGGGCACCTCGAAGGTCACGCCGGCGGGGGCGTCGACGGTGACCGGGTGGCTGAAGCCGAGGGCCAGCTCGAGCTTGGTGTCGCCCTTGGGCGTGGCGCGGTAGCCGACGCCGACGATGTCGAGGTCCTTGCGGAACCCCTCGCTCACGCCGACGACCATGTTGTTGACGAGCGAGCGGACCAGGCCGTGCATGGCCCGGTTCTGGCGCTCGTCGTCGGGCCGCTCGACCACGAGGGTGCCGTCGTCCTGGCGGATCGTGATCTCGCCCGGGATGTCACGCTCGAGCGTGCCCTTCGGGCCCTTGACGGTGATGCGCCGGCCGGCGATGGAGACCTCCACGCCGCTCGGCACGGTGATGGGAGCTCGTCCCACTCGAGACATGGCGGCCTCCTACCAGACGAAGCAGAGGATCTCGCCGCCCATGCGGCGCTTGCGCGCCTCACGGTCGGTCATGAGCCCCTGGCTGGTGGACAGGACGGCGACACCGAGACCGCCGAGGACCCGAGGGATCTTGTCGGCCTTGGTGTACACGCGCAGGCCCGGCTTCGACACGCGCTTGACCCCGGAGATCACGCGCTTGCGCTCGGGCGAGTACTTCATGGTCACCGTGAGCACGCGGCCCGGACGGTCGGTGGCGTCGGCCACCTCGAAGCCCTCGATGTAGCCCTCTTTGAGGAGCAGCTGGGCGAGGGACTCCTTGACCTTCGAGGAGGGCATGCGGACCTCGTCGTGCATCGCCGTGTTGGCGTTGCGGATGCGGGTCAGCATGTCGGCGATGGGATCGGTCATGGTCATCTGATCGCCTCCCTCACCAGCTGGCCTTCTTGAGGCCGGGGATCTCCCCGGCGTGGCCGAGCTCGCGCAGGCACACACGGCACAGCAGGAACTTGCGGTACACGGCGTGGGGCCGACCGCAGCGCTGGCAGCGCGTGTAGCCCCGCACCTTGAACTTGGGGGTGCGCTGCTGCTTGTTGACGAGCGCCTTCTTGGCCATTACTGCTGCCCCTCACGCTTGAACGGGAAGCCGAAGGCGTCGAGCAGGGCCTTGCCCTCGGCGTCGGTACGGGCCGTGGTCACGATCGTGATGTCGAAGCCGCGGGGGACGTCGACCTTGTCGTAGTCGATCTCCGGGAACATCAGCTGCTCGGCGACCCCGAAGGTGTAGTTGCCCCGGCCGTCGAACGACTTCGGCGGCAGGCCGCGGAAGTCGCGGATGCGGGGGATCGCCAGGCTGATGAGCCGGTCGAAGAACTCCCACATGCGGTCGCCCCTGAGGGTGACCTTCACACCGATGGCGTTGCCCTCGCGCAGCTTGAAGCCGGCGATGGACTTCTTGGCCTTGGTGACCACGACCTTCTGGCCGGTGATCTGCTCGAGGTCGCGCACGGCGCCCTCGAGCAGCGACTGCTGCTGCAGGGCCTTGCCCACGCCGGAGTTGATGACGATCTTCTCGAAGCGCGGGACCTGCATGATGTTGTCGAGCCCGAGGGTGTCCTTGAGCTGGGCCCGGATCTCGTCGTTGTAGCGCTGCTTCAGGCGCGGCACGGTGGTGGTGGCGGTGCTCACGAGAGGTCCCCCTCGCACTTGCGGCAGATGCGGACCTTGGTGCCGTCGGGCTCGAAGCGGTGACCGACGCGGGTCGGCTTGCCGCAGGAGCTGCAGACGATGGCGACGTTGGCCACCGCGATCGGCATCTCCTTGTCGATGATGCCGCCGGTGTTGGTCTGGCTGGTCGGCTTCTGGTGCTTCTTGGCGATGTTGACGCCGTCCACGATGACCTTGCCCCGGTCGGGGAAGGCACGCGTGACGGTGCCGGTCTTGCCCCGGTCCTTGCCGGAGAGCACCTGGACGCGGTCGCCCTTGCGGATCTTCATCACAGCACCTCCGGTGCCAGCGAGACGATGCGCATGAACCTCTTGTCGCGCAGCTCGCGCCCCACCGGCCCGAAGATGCGGGTGCCCCGGGGCTGCATGTTGTCGTTGATGAGCACGGCGGCGTTCTCGTCGAAGCGGATGTAGGAGCCGTCGGGCCGACGCTTCTCCTTCTTCACCCGGACCACGACGCACTTGACGACGTCGCCCTTCTTCACCGAGGCGCCGGGGATGGCGTCTTTGACCGTGGCGACGAAGACGTCGCCGATCGAGGCGTAGCGCCGCTTGGAGCCCCCGAGCACCTTGATGCAGAGGACCTCCTTGGCGCCGCTGTTGTCGGCCACGCGCAGGCGCGTCTCCTGCTGGATCATCGGGCACGCTCCAGCACGTCGACCAGGCGCCAGCGCTTGAGCTTCGAGAGCGGCCGGGTCTCCTGGATGCGCACGCGGTCGCCGACGTTGAGGTCGTTGGTCTCGTCGTGCACGTACAGCTTGTTGGTGCGCTGGACCGTCTTGTTGTAGCGCGGGTGGCGCACCCGGTCGGTGACCGCCACGACAGCGGTCTTGTCCATGCTCGTCGACACGACCGTGCCCTCGCGCACCTTGCGGGGGTTGGGGCGGGCCTGCTCGGTGGCCGCAGTCTCGTCAGCCATCACGCGGTCTCCTCGTCGGCCGCCAGCGCCTCCGCGGCGGCGATCTCACGCTCACGCAGCTCGGTGTTGATGCGAGCGATCTGCTTGCGCACGACACCGAGCCGTGCGGTGTTGTCGAGCTGCCCGGTGACGTGCTGGAAGCGGAGGTTGAACAGCTCCTCCTTGGCCTCCGCCAGCTTGTCGAGCAGCTCGCCGTCGCCGATGTCGCGGAGGGACTCCTTGGTCTTGGCCATCAGAACCCCTCCTCCCGGGCGACGAAGCGGGCCTTGATCGGCAGCTTCTGGATGGCCCGGTCGATGGCGGCGCGGGCGATCTCGGGGTCGTTGTAGGACAGCTCGAACAGCACGCGGCCGGGCTTGACCACGGCGACCCAGCGCTCCGGGTTGCCCTTGCCCGACCCCATGCGGGTCTCGGCCGGCTTCTGAGTGACCGGCTTGTCGGGGAACACGTTGATCCAGACCTTGCCGCCGCGCTTGATGTGGCGGGTCATGGCGATACGGGCCGCCTCGATCTGGCGGGCGGTGATCCAGCCCGGCTCGAGGGCCTGGATGCCGTAGTCACCGAAGGTGACCTCGGTGCCTCCCTTGGCCTGGCCCTTCGTGCGACCGCGCTGCTGCTTGCGGTGCTTGACCTTCCTCGGCATCAACATGGTCTACTCACCATCCCCGGGACGGAAGTGGGGGGTCTCGGTGTGCTGGCGGGTGGAGCGTTCGATCTCCTCCTCCTCGGCCAGCAGGCGCTCGAGCTCGGGGTCGGCCTCCTTGACCAGCGGCGCCGCCTCGACCTCCTCGGCGGCCTCGGCGAAGGCCTCGACGGGCGCTTCGGCCGGGCGGCGGCGGGCGGCGGCGGAGGACACGACCTTGCGGGGCTTGGGCGCCCCGGAGGTCTCGCCCACGGCCATGGCCGCCTCGCGGGTGATCTTGTCCTCGAGCTGGCTCTTGTAGGGGAGGATGTCGCCCTTGTAGAGCCACACCTTCACGCCGATGCGGCCGTAGGTGGTCTTGGCCTCGCGGAAGCCGTAGTCGATGTCGGCGCGCAGCGTGTGCAACGGCACCCGACCCTCGCGGTACCACTCGGTGCGGGCCATCTCCGAGCCGCCGAGGCGGCCCGAGCACTGCACCCGGATGCCGAGGGCGCCGGCCTTCTGGGCGTTCTGCACCGCTCGCTTCATGGCCCGGCGGAACGCCACCCGGCCGGCGAGCTGGTCGGCCACGCCCTGGGCGATCAGCGCGGCGTCGAGCTCCGGCTGCTTGATCTCCTGGATGTTCAGCTGGACCTTGTTGTTGCCCGAGATCTTGGTGAGCCCGGCCCGGAGGCGGTCGGCCTCGGCGCCGCGACGGCCGATCACGATGCCCGGGCGGGCGGTGTGGACGTCGACCCGCAGGCGGTCACGGGTGCGCTCGATCTCGATCCGGCTGATCGCGGCGTGCGGCAGCTGGGTCATGAGGTAGTCGCGGATCTTCCAGTCCTCGATGACGTTGGCCGCGTACTCCTTGCGGTCGGCGAACCAGCGCGACTTCCAGTCGGTGGTGACGCCGAGGCGGAACCCGTAGGGGTTGACCTTCTGGCCCATCAGTCTTCCTTCCCTTCGGCCTCGGCGGCGGCGTCGGCCTGCTCCTCGGCGGCGCTGGCCTCGGCCGTCACAGGTTCGGCCTGCTCGACGAGGTCGGCCTCGTTGGCCTCCTCGTCGAGGTCGATCGGCTCGACCGTCGGCTCGGCCTCGACCGGCTCGGCCTGCTCCACCTCGTCGGCGGGCACGGCGTCGTGATCGTGGTCGTGGTCGTGGTCGTGGTCGTGGTCGGCCGCCTTGCGCTCGGCCTTGGCCTGGCGGCTGCGGGCCACCCGCTGGCGCCGGGCCTCGGCCGCCGCCCGCCCACCGGTGGCACGGCCCGTGACCGCCTCGCGGGCCCGCAGGGCCTCGAGGTCCTCGGGCGCCAGCCGGCTGACGATGACGGTGATGTGGCAGGTGCGCTTGCGGATGCGCGTGGCGCGGCCGCGGGCCCGGGGACGCCAGCGCTTGAGCGTGGGGCCCTCGTCGGCGTAGCAGGCCGAGACGTACAGCTCGTCGGCCGGGATGGCGTTGTTGTGCTCGGCGTTGGCGATGGCCGACTCGAGGCACTTCAGGATCGTGCGGGCGATGTCGCGCTCGGCCAGCTCGAGCACCTCGAGGGCTCGGGCCACCGGAAGGCCGCGGATCAGGTCGAGCACCTCGCGGGCCTTGTAGGCCGAGGAGCGGACGTACTTGACCTGCGAGCGCACGCCCGGGCGCTCGTTGGTCTTCACCCCGAAGGCCATCAGCGCCGCCCCTTCTTCTCTTGGCCGGCGTGGAACTTGAAGGTGCGGGTGGGTGCGAACTCACCCAGCTTGTGGCCCACCATCGACTCGGTGATGTACACCGGCACGTGCTTGCGCCCGTCGTGCACGGCGATGGTGTGGCCGACCATCTCGGGGATGATCGTGGAGCGCCGCGACCACGTCTTGATCACGCGCTTTTCGTTCTTGTCGTTGAGATCGTCGACCTTCTTCAGCAGGTGGTCGTCGACGAACGGGCCCTTCTTCAGGCTGCGAGGCATCGGTGGCGCCCTTCCTTATCGGCGTGAGCCGCGGGTGCGGCGCCGGCGGACGATGAGCTTCTGGGACGGCTTGTTGGTGTCGCGGGTGCGGCCCTCGGGCTTGCCCCACGGCGAGACCGGGTGGCGGCCACCGGAGGTCTTGCCCTCACCACCGCCGTGCGGGTGGTCGACCGGGTTCATGGCCACGCCACGGGTCTGGGGGCGCACGCCCTTCCAGCGGTTGCGGCCGGCCTTGCCGATCTTCACGAGCTCGTGCTCGGAGTTGCCGACCTCGCCCACCGTGGCCCGGCAGTCGATCGGCACCCGGCGCATCTCGGTGCTGGGGAGGCGCAAGGTGGCGTGCTCGCCCTCCTTGGCGACGAGCTGCACGCTCATCCCGGCCGAGCGGGCGATCTTGCCGCCACCGCCGGGCTTGAGCTCGACGTTGTGCACCACCGTGCCGACGGGGATGTAGCGCAGCGCCAGGGCGTTGCCCGGGCGGATGTCGGCGCCCTGGCCGCTCTGGAGCTTGTCGCCGACCTGCACGCCCTTGGGGGCGAGGATGTAGGCCTTCTCGCCGTCGTGGTAGTGCAGCAGGGCGATGCGGCAGGTGCGGTTGGGGTCGTACTCGATGGCGGCGACGGTGGCCGGCACGCCGTCCTTCACCCGACGGAAGTCGACGATGCGGTACCGCTGCTTGTGGCCGCCGCCCTTGTGGCGGGCCGTCTTGCGGCCGTAGCTGTTGCGACCACCGGACTTGGTCTTGGGGGCCAGCAGGGTGCGCTCGGGGCTGGTCTTGGTGATCTCCGAGAAGTCGGAGACCGTCTGGAACCGCCGGCCGGCGCTGGTGGGCTTGCGCTTGCGGAGAGCCATCGTGTCCTACCCCTCGAACAGATCGATGCGGTCGCCGTCGGCGAGGGTGACGAAGGCGCGCTTGGTGTCGGGACGGGAGCCGAAGGTGCCGGTGCGGCGGTTGCGCTTGCGCTTGCCGTTGCGGTTCAGCGTGTTCACCTTCACCACGCGCACGCCGAAGATGGCCTCGACGGCGTCGTGGATCTCCGGCTTGGAGGCGTCGGGGTGGACGACGAAGGTGTAGACGTTGCTGTCGAGCAGGCCGTAGCTCTTCTCGCTCACCACCGGACGGATGATGACGTCGCGGGGATCCTTCACTTGCCTTCCTCCGCCTCGGCGGCCGGGGCGACCGGCGGCACGGTGGACCGGGTGAACACGACGTAGTCGTTCACCAGCACGTCGTAGGTGTTGAGCTCGCCGACCTCGAGCACGTGCACCGAGGGCAGGTTGCGGAAGCTCTTCCAGGCGGTGACGTCGCCGCGGTCGAGGACCACGAGCACGCGGCCCTCGGCACCGAGCGCCGAGAGGGCGGCCACCGCGCCCTTGGTCGACGGGGTGTCGAAGCCCCACTCGTCGACCACGATGACCTTGCCGTCGGCCGCCCGGTCGGAGAGCGCCGACCGCAGGGCCAGCTTGATCATCTTCTTCGGGGTCTTCTGGGCGTAGCTGCGGGGCTTGGGGCCCAGCGCCACGCCGCCACCGACCCACTGCGGCGAGCGGGTCGAGCCCTGGCGGGCGCGACCGGTGCCCTTCTGCTTCCAGGGCTTGGCGCCGCCGCCACGGACCTCGGCGCGGGTCTTGGTGCTCTGGGTGCCGGCCCGACGGGCGGCGAGCTGGGCGGTGACCACCTGGTGCATCACCGAGACGTTGGGCTCGATGCCGAAGGTGCCGGCGTCGAGCTCGAGGGTGCCGGCGTCGGCGCCGGCGGGGGTCTTGACCGTCACGCTGGCCATCACGCACCGCCCTTGGTCGCGGCCTTGACCGCATCGCGGATCACGACGAACCCGCCCTTGGGGCCGGGCACGGCGCCCTTCACGAGCAGGAGGTTCTTCTCGGCGTCGGTGGACACGACCTTCAGGTTCAGGGTCGTGACCTTCTCGGCGCCCATGCGGCCCGCCATCCGCGTGCCCTTGAAGACACGGGCGGGGGTGGCGCACGCACCGATCGAGCCGGGCGCCCGGTGGATGCGGTGGGCGCCGTGGGAGGCCTTCTGGCCGGCGAAGTTGTGCCGCTTCATGGCGCCGGCGAAGCCCTTGCCCTTGCTGACGGCGGTGACGTCGACCAGCTCGCCGGCGGCGAGGGTGTCGACGGAGATCTCCTGGCCCACCTCGAACCCCGAGACGTCGTCGAGCCGCAGCTCGAGGACCTTGGCGCCGGCGCGGACGCCGGCCTTCTCGAAGTGGCCCCGGTCGGGGTTGTTGAGCTTGCGGGCGTCCTTCTCGCCGAAGGTCACCTGCAGGGCGCTGTAGCCGTCGTGCTCAGGCGTCTTCACCTGGACGACGCGCATCGGCTCGACCCGCAGGACGGTGACGGGCACGACGCGGTTGGCGTCGTCCCACACCTGGGTCATGCCGACCTTCTCGCCGACTACTGCCTTGTTCGCCATACCGGCAACGATCTTTCTGTGGAGGTGCTGCGTTCGTCTCCCCCACCGGGCTCGGGCAGGCGCTCGAGCGGGGCGGGGCCTTCACGCGGACGCTCCGCACGGGGAGACCCCGGCGGAGCGCCAGTCGGTTGTGCCGTGGGGTACCCGTTCTGCTCGAGAGCAGGCGGGCCGTCACGGACGTCGGTTCGATCGACGAAGAGGTGCGCACGTCGGCCTCCCGCAGGAGGCCCCGGACGCACAAGGGAGAGATCATAGCGACCCGAGGCGCGGGCACCAAACCGCCCCCGGGCCTACCGCCCCGGGGTCAGACCAGGCCGTGCGCGGCCATGGCGCGGGCGACACGGAGGAAGCCGGCGATGTTGGCTCCCAGCACGTAGTCGCCGGGCCGGCCGTACTCCTCGGCGGTCTCGAAGCAGACCTCGTGGATGCCCGCCATGATCTGGGCCAGGCGGTCCTCGGTGCGCTCGAAGGTCCACGAGTCGCGGGAGGCGTTCTGCTGCATCTCGAGCGCAGAGGTGGCCACCCCGCCGGCGTTGGCCGCCTTGCCCGGGCCGAAGAGCACCCCGGCCTCGGCGAAGGTGCGCACCGCCTCGGGGGTGCACGGCATGTTGGCGCCCTCCCCCACCGCGATGCAGCCGTTGCGGACCAGCGCCACGGCATCGGCACGGGTCAGCTCGTTCTGCGTGGCGCACGGCAGGGCGACGTCGCAGGGGATCTCCCAGATCGAGCCGCCCGGGACGAACCGGGCCGAGTCACCGCGCCGGTCGGCGTAGGCGGAGATCCGCAGCCGCTCCACCTCCTTGACCTGCTGGAGCAGCTCGAGGTGGATCCCGTCGGGGTCGTGCACGAAGCCGGAGGAGTCGGAGCAGGCCACGACCTTGCCGCCGAGCTGGTGGACCTTCTCGATGGCGTAGATGGCGACGTTGCCGGAGCCGGACACCACGCAGGTGCGCCCGTCGAACGCCTTGCCGGCCGCCTTGAGCGCCTCCTGGACGAAGAACACGGTGCCGTACCCCGTGGCCTCCTTGCGCACCAGCGAGCCGCCCCAGGACGGGTCCTTCCCGGTGATCACGCCGGACTCGTAGCGGTTGGTGATGCGCTTGTACTGGCCGAACAGGTAGCCGATCTCCCGGCCGCCGACGCCGATGTCGCCCGCCGGCACGTCGGTGTACTCGCCGAGGTGGCGGAACAGCTCGAGCATGAAGCTCTGGCAGAACCGCATGATCTCGTCGTCGGAGCGGTCCCGGGGGTCGAAGTCGGCGCCGCCCTTGCCGCCGCCGATCGGCATGCCGGTGAGGGCGTTCTTGAAGATCTGCTCGAACCCGAGGAACTTCACGATCCCCAGGTACACCGACGGGTGGAACCGCAGGCCGCCCTTGTAGGGGCCGAGCGCGCTGTTGAACTCCACCCGGAAGCCGCGGTTGATGTGGACCTCACCCCGGTCGTCCTGCCACGGCACCCGGAAGATGATCTGGCGCTCCGGCTCGCACACCCGCTGGATGATCTTGGCCTCGGCCAGCTCCGGGTGCTTGGCCAGCACCGGCCCGAGCGAGCCCAGCACCTCGTGCACCGCTTGGTGGAACTCCTGCTCGCCGGGGTTGCGGCGGACCACCTCGTCGAGGATGGGCTCGATCTTCTCGTCGATCACGTGGGGGGCTCCAGGGTCAGGAACGCGTCAGCTTCCGACGCACCATGGCCCTCCACCTCGCACACGTGCAAGACCGGCTCCACGCACCGCTGACCCGCGGGCCGCCGGTCAGAGCCCCATGCGCTGGGTGACCCCGTGGTCGCGGCCGGCGGTGTAGCCGCCGTCGACGGCGATGGCCTGCCCGGTGACGAACGAGGCGTCGGGCGAGGCGAGGAAGGCGGCCACCGACGCGATCTCCGAGGGGCGTCCCAGGCGCCGCAACTTGTGCTCCTCGGTGATCTCCCGCAGCATCTCGGAGACCTCCGGGTCGCCCAGCTCGCGCAGCAGCGGCGTGTCGATGAACCCGGGGCAGATGGCGTTGGCCCGGATGCCCTGGCGCCCGTAGTCGATCGCCATGTTCTTGGTGAGCAGCACCACGCCGCCCTTCGACGCGTTGTAGGAGCTGCCTCCGGCGGTGCCCTCGAGCCCCTCCACGCTGGCGATGGTGATCACGCTGCCCCGCTCCCCGTCGACCGGCGCCTGGTCGAGCATGCGGGTCACGGCGTGCTTGGCGGTGAGGAAGGTGCCCTTGAGGTTGACGTTGAGCACGTGGTCCCAGCTGGCGGCGTCGACGAGGTGCACGGGCCCGCCACCGGCGACCCCGGCGGAGGTCACGACGCCGTCGATGCGACCCGTCAGCTCGGCCGCCGCCGCCACCAGGGCCTGCACCGAGGCCTCGTCGGTGACGTCGCAGACCTCGAAGTTCTCGGGGACGGCGACCTCGCCGGTGGGCGGAGCGAGGTCGGCGCCCACCACCCGTGCGCCTTCGGCCGCGAAGCGCTCGACGCACGCCGCGCCGATGCCCGACGACGACCCGGTGACCACCATGACCCTGCCGTCGAGACGACCCATCGTTCCCCCTCACGTCGCCGGCGGTCGCCGGCGAGGGGGCATCGTAGGAGAGACGCCGCCGGACGGCGCTCAGGAGATCGGGTCGAACCCCGACACGCCGTTGTCGGCGACGTGGGGCGTCCACTCGCGGCCGTCCCACCAGCGGTACTGGTGGCGCCCCGTCGGGTCGGGCGCCCACTGCTCGGGCACCGACGGCGCGGCCGGCTGCGGTGGCAGCGCCGAGGCCATGCCCGGGCGCATGTAGGCGCCGGGCGCCAGCGGCGCGGTCGGGGTGAGGGTCTGGGCGTTGCCGAGCCCGACGGTGGGCACGGGCCCGGTGGTGGCCTCGGCGGCCGGGGTGCTCGGCGCCGCCTCGGCGACGGGGGCGGCGGCTGCGGCAGCAGCGTCGGCCTGCGGCTCGGGCGCCGTCTCGGGCTCGGTGCCCGCCGCCCACCGCACGGCGTCGTCGCGCTCGTCGAGCGCGAAGCGGCACACCTCGCCGGGCACCATCCAGCCGAGGGCCCCCACCAGGTGCTCGACCCAGGCGTGGTCGGACACCACCGCGGTGCGCTCCCACGAGCTCATGTGGTCGAGCCCCAGCTTGGCGTCCTGCCAGGAGGCACCCGCCGAGTAGCCGCTGAACTCGGGACCGAGGACGTACACCAGCCGGACACCGCCCGACGCGACAGCCGCGTCGATGGCCGGGCGCAGCACGTCGCGATAGTCGTCGGCGTGGACCTCGCCCACGGCCTCGAAGCCGATGACGCCGGGTGGCAGGTCGGGGATCGCTCGCAGCATGGCTCGGCCTTTCGACACGGCAGGGGGCGGGGACGGCAAGAGGCGGTCGGGCGCCGAGCACCGGCCTGGCGCCACGGGCGAAGTCTTGCCCATCGAGGCCGGCCGTGCCCGGGCACGAGGCAGCCCGGGCGCGACGGAGCCCGGGCGTCGGGCCCGGGCTCGGTCGGAGCTGCGTGGTGACGCCGGGGGCGTCAGACCTGCTGGATCTTGATCTCGATGTCGACGCCGGCGGGGAGGTCGAGGCGCTGGAGCGAGTCGACGGTCTTCGGCGTGGGATCGACGATGTCGAGGAGGCGCTTGTGGATCCGCATCTCGAAGTGCTCGCGCGAGTCCTTGTCCTTGTGCGGCGAGCGGATCACGGTGTAGCGGTGCTTCTCGGTGGGGAGCGGCACCGGCCCGCGCACGGTGGCGCTGGTGCGCACCACGGTCTCCACGATCTTCTTCGTCGACTGGTCGACGATCTCGTGGTCGTACGCCTTGAGGCGGATGCGGATCTTCTGCTTGTCAGCCATGGTCAGTCCGCTCTCGTCACTTGATGATCTTGGTGACGCGGCCGGCGCCCACGGTGCGGCCACCCTCACGGATGGCGAAGCGCAGGCCCTCCTCCATGGCGATCGGAGCGATCAACTCCACCGTCATCGTCGTGTTGTCACCCGGCATGCACATCTCGGTGCCCTCCGGCAACGAGATCTGCCCCGTCACATCCGTCGTCCGGAAGAAGAACTGCGGCC
>JAKOVH010000004.1 GCA_029782145.1 Actinomycetes bacterium
GATGTTGATCGTGATCCCCCGCTCACGCTCCTCCGGAGCCTTGTCGATGTTCGAGAAATCCGTCGCCTGGTTGTGCTCCGGATCCGCCTCCGCCAACACCTTCGTGATCGCCGCCGTCAGCGTCGTCTTCCCATGATCGATGTGACCCATCGTGCCCACGTTCGCATGGGGCTTGGTCCGCTCGAACTTCTCACGCGCCATCTGTGGCGGTCTCCTTGGTGATGCCCGCGTGGGGCGATTCGGTGCTGGTTGGAAAGGAACGGGTGCTGCTCGAGATCGTGGTGCTGGTGGCGGGAGCCGGAGCCCCCGGTGGCATCACTCCCCGCGGACGCGGGTGACGATCTCCTCCTGCACGTTCGACGGCATCTGCTGATACGAGTCGAACTGCATGGTGTACGTGGCCCGCCCCTGGGTGCGGGAACGAAGGTCGGTAGCGTAACCGAACATCTCCGACAGCGGAACCTGGGCCCGGATGATCTGGCTGTTGCCCCGCTGCTCCATGCCGCCGAGCTTGCCCCGGCGAGCCGAGAGGTCGCCCATGACGTCGCCCATGTAGTCCTCGGGCGTGGAGACCTCGACCTTCATGATCGGCTCGAGCAGGACCGGCTTGGCCTTGCGGGCGGCCTCCTTGAAGGCCATGGTGCCGGCGATCTTGAACGCCATCTCCGAGGAGTCGACGTCGTGGTACTTGCCGTCGGTGAGGATGGCCCGCACGTCGACGGTGGGGTACCCGGCCAGCACGCCGGAGGTCATGGCCTCCTGGATGCCTGCGTCGACCGACGGGATGTACTCCTTCGGGATGCGGCCACCGGTGATCTGGTCGACGAACTCGTAGCCGCCGCCGGGGCCGGTGTTCTCGAGGGTGATGGTGACCTCGGCGTACTGGCCCGAACCACCCGTCTGCTTCTTGTGGGTGTAGGTGGAGTTCTCGATCTTGTTGGTGATGGTCTCGCGGTACGCCACCTGAGGCTTGCCCACCGAGGCGTCGACCTTGAACTCCCGCAGCATCCGGTCGACGAGCACCTCGAGGTGGAGCTCGCCCATGCCGGAGATGACGGTCTGGCCCGTCTCCTCGTCGGTGCGGACCTGGAAGGTCGGGTCCTCCTCGGCGAGGGCGTACAGGGCCTTGGACATCTTGTCCTGGTCGGCCTTGGTCTTGGGCTCCACCGCGACGTGGATCACCGGCTCGGGGAACTCGAGCTGCTCGAGCACGATCGCGTTCGACGGATCGCACAGCGTGTCGCCCGTCTTGGTGCCCTTGAAGCCGATGCCGGCCACGATGTCGCCGGCGTAGACGGCGTCGAGGTCCTGGCGGTCGTTGGCGTGCATCTCGAGCAGGCGCCCGATGCGCTCCTTCGACTGGGTGCGGCTGTTGAGCACCTGGCCGCCCTTGTCGAGGGTGCCCGAGTAGACCCGGAAGTAGGTGAGCTTGCCCACGTGGGGGTCGGTCATGATCTTGAAGGCCAGCGCGGCGAACGGCTCGTCGTCGGAGGGCTTGCGCTCGAGCTCGGTGTCGCCCTTGAGGTTGGTGCCGCCGATGGCGGGGATGTCGACCGGCGAGGGCAGGTACCACACGATGGCGTCGAGCAGGGGCTGCACGCCCTTGTTCTTGAAGGCGGTGCCGTTGAGCACCGGGATGACCTCGCCGGCGATGGTGGCCTTGCGGATGGCGGCGCGCAGCTCGTCGACGGAGATCTCCTCCTCGGCGACGAACTTCTCGAGCAGGTCCTCGTCGACCGTGGCGACGGTCTCGATCAGCTCGGCGCGGTAGGCCTCGGCGTCGTCGCGCAGGTCGGAGGGGATCTCCTGGACCTCCCACTTGGCGCCCAGCTCCTCGTCGAGCCACACCAGGGCGTCCATGGTGACGAGGTCGATGACGCCCTTGTAGTGGCCCTCGGCACCGATCGGCAGCTGCAGCACCGCGGTGTTGGCCTCGAGGCGGTCCTTGATGGAGTCGAGCGCGGCGTAGAAGTCGGCGCCGAGGCGGTCCATCTTGTTGACGAAGCACAGGCGCGGCACGTTGTACTTGTTGGCCTGGCGCCACACCGTCTCGGTCTGGGGCTCGACGCCGGCCACGCCGTCGAACACGGCCACCGCGCCGTCGAGGACGCGCAGGGAGCGCTCGACCTCGACGGTGAAGTCGACGTGGCCGGGCGTGTCGATGATGTTGATCCGGTGGTCGTTCCAGAAGCAGGTGGTGGCGGCCGAGGTGATGGTGATGCCTCGCTCCTGCTCCTGCACCATCCAGTCCATGGTGGCGCCGCCCTCGTGGACCTCACCGATCTTGTAGTTCTTGCCGGTGTAGTAGAGGATCCGCTCGGTCGTGGTGGTCTTGCCGGCATCGATGTGGGCCATGATGCCGATGTTGCGGGTGCGCTCGAGGGGGTGCGGGCGAGCCATCTGTTCAGTCCTGTCGGTGGGGCGTGGGGTGGGATCGACGTCGGCGGGTGGGGCGGGCGGGGCGGTCTCGCGACGACGCCCCGCCGAAGCGGGGCGACCGTGGCGGCGACTCGCCGGGAGCGACGACTACCAGCGGTAGTGCGCGAAGGCCTTGTTCGACTCGGCCATCTTGTGCATGTCTTCCTTGCGCTTGATGGAGGCGCCCACGCCGTTGCTGGCGTCGAGCAGCTCGTTGGCCAGGCGCTCGGCCATGGTGCGCTCGCGGCGCTGGCGGGCGTAGCCCACGATCCACCGGATGGCGAGGGTGTTGGCCCGCCGGGGCCGCACCTCGACCGGCACCTGGTAGGTCGCGCCGCCGACCCGGCGGCTCTTCACCTCGAGCTGGGGCTTCACGCCGTCGACCGCCCGCTTCAGGGTGGCGATGGGCTCGGCGCCGGTCTTGGACTGCACGATGTCGAGCGCTTCGTAGACGATGCGCTCGGCGGTGGAGCGCTTGCCGCGCTGGAGGATCTTGTTGACGATCTGGGTGACCACGACCGAGCGGTAGATCGGGTCGGGCATCAGCTCACGGCGCGGGGCCGGACCCTTGCGGGGCACGTCAGCTCTCCTTCTTGGCGCCGTAGCGGCTACGGGCCTGCTTGCGGTCGCGCACACCCGAGGTGTCCAGGGTGCCGCGGATGATCTTGTAGCGGACGCCCGGCAGGTCCTTCACCCGGCCGCCGCGGACGAGCACGATCGAGTGCTCCTGGAGGTTGTGGCCCTCGCCCGGGATGTAGGCGGTGACCTCCATGCCGCTCGACAGGCGCACGCGGGCGACCTTGCGGAGGGCGGAGTTCGGCTTCTTCGGCGTGGTCGTGTAAACGCGCGTGCACACGCCCCGGCGCTGCGGGGCGCCCTTCAGGGCCGGGGTCTTGCCCTTGGTGGGCTTCGACTGGCGGCCCTTGCGGACCAACTGCTGGATGGTGGGCACAGCGAACCTTTCTGCGTTCTGCGACACGCACACGGCGCGCGGATCGGCGCCAGAGCCGACTGACAATGCTAGGGGCGGCACCGACCGAACGGCAAACGCCCGCTGGGGCGCCGACCGGGAGCAGGCCCGGCCGGCGCCTGGGGGTGGATCAGGCCGAGCCCTCGGCCCGGGGGAGGTCGATCACCTTGGCATCGGGCAGGTCGTCGCCGCCCTCGGCGAGGTCGCCCAGGCCGGCGACGAGGTCACCGGCCATGCGCTCGGCGAGCATGCCGGCCAGGTCGGCGTCCTCGTCGGGCGAGGAGTAGTACTCCATCGGCGAGTAGTCGGGCGCCGCCGTGGTGATGTCGCGGTAGGCCCCCATGCCGGTGCCGGCCGGGATCAGCTTGCCGATGATGATGTTCTCCTTGAGGCCGAGCAGGGAGTCGCTGCGCGACTCGATGGCGGCCTCGGTGAGCACCCGGGTGGTCTCCTGGAAGGAGGCGGCCGAGAGCCAGGAGTCGGTGGCGAGCGACGCCTTGGTGATGCCCATGATCTCGGGGCGGCCCTCGGCGGGCTGCTTGCCCTCCATCACGAGCGCCCGGTTGACGTCGCGGTACACCTTGGAGTCGACGCGCTCGCCGGGCAGGAAGTCCGAGTCACCCGGCTCCTGCACGGCGATCTTGCGGGTCATCTGCCGCACGATCAGCTCGATGTGCTTGTCGTGGATCGGCACGCCCTGGTCGCGGTAGACCCGCTGCACCTCGTTGACGAGGTACTGCTGGGTCTCCTGCACGCCCTTGATCTCGAGCAGCTCCTTGGGGTCGCGCGGCCCGTCGACGATGGGGTCGCCGGCGCTGATCTCCTGGCCGTCGACCACCTCGAGGCGGGCGAGCGTCGGGACGGTGTAGGTCTCCTCGTTGCCGTCGTCGGCGACCACGGTGATGACCCGGCCCTTGCCCTCGTCCTCGGCGATGCGCACGGTGCCCGTCAGGCGGGACAGCGTGGCCTTGCCCTTGGGGCTGCGCGCCTCGAACAGCTCGACGACGCGGGGCAGGCCGCCGGCGATGTCGGCGCCGGCGATGCCGCCGGTGTGGAAGGTCCGCATGGTGAGCTGCGTGCCCGGCTCGCCGATCGACTGGGCGGCGATGACGCCTACCGCCTCGCCGACCTCGATCATCTTGCCCGTGGCGAGCGAGAGGCCGTAGGCGGCCGAGGAGATGCCGATCTCGGAGTCGTCGGTGAGCGGCGACAGGACCCGCACGCGGTCGACCTGGGGGTCGTCGCGCAGGGCCGCCACCTCGGGGTCGCCGATCACGGTGCCCCTCGGGTAGACGGTGCCGTCGGAGAGGGTGACGTCGTCGGCGAGGGTGCGGCTGTAGAGCCGGGTCTCGAGCCAGGCCCGCTTGCCCGGGCGGTCCGGCTCGATGCCCTCGATCCAGATGCCGCGGACCGGGCCTCCGGTGGCGAAGGGGTCCTCGTCGTTGATGATGAGCTCCTGGGCCACGTCGACGAGGCGCCGGGTGAGGTACCCGGAGTCGGCGGTGCGCAGGGCGGTGTCGACGAGGCCCTTGCGGGCGCCGGGCGTGGCGATGAAGTACTCCAGCATCGTCAGGCCCTCGCGGAAGTTCGACTTGATCGGGCGGGGGATCATGTCGCCGCGGGGGTTGGCCACCAGACCACGCATGCCCGCGATCTGGCGGACCTGCATCATGTTCCCCCGGGCACCGGATCCCACCATCATGTCGATGGGGTTGAACTTCTGCGCCTTGAGGGTCTTCTCCATGGCCGCCCGCACCTCGTCCGTGGCGGTGGTCCAGATCTCGACCTCCTTCTGGCGGCGCTCACCGTCGGTGATGATGCCCCGTCGGAACTGGGTCTCGACCTTGTCGGCCTCCTTCTCGTGGCGGTCGAGGATCTCCTTCTTCGCCTCGGGGGTGCGCACGTCCTCGATGGAGATGGTGAGGCCGGACTTGGAGGCGTACCGGTAGCAGAGCTCCTTGATCCGGTCGAGCGAGCCGGACACGTCGGCCTTGTCGTAGCCGTGGGCCAGCTCGTCGACGATGCGGCCCATGACCTTCTTGTCGACCCGGGCGTTCTGGAACTCGAAGCCCTCGGGCAGCGCCGTGTCGAAGAAGACGCGCCCCGCGGTGGTCTTGCGGTACTGCGGGCGACCGTCCTCCTCGCCCACGACGTGCTCCGGGTGGCGGAACTCGATGAGGGCGTGCAGGTCGATGTCGCCGGCCTCGTAGGCCCGCTCCACCTCGTCGAGCGACCGGAAGACCCGGCCCTCGCCCTTGGCCCCCTCGACCTGCTCGGTGAGGTAGTAGGCGCCGATGATCATGTCCTGGGTCGGCGTGACCAGGGGCCGGCCGTCGGCGGGCGACAGGATGTTGTTGGCCGACAGCATCAGCACGCGGGCCTCGGCCTGGGCCTCGGCGGACAGCGGCAGGTGCACGGCCATCTGGTCGCCGTCGAAGTCGGCGTTGAAGGCGTGGCACACCAGCGGGTGGATCTGGATGGCCTTGCCCTCGACCAGCACCGGCTCGAAGGCCTGGATGCCGAGTCGGTGCAGCGTGGGCGCCCGGTTGAGCATGACCGGGTGCTCCTTGATGACCTCCTCGAGCACGTCCCAGACCTGCGGGCGGCGGCGCTCGACCATGCGCTTGGCCGACTTGATGTTCTGGGCCAGCTCGGCGTCGACCAGCTTCTTCATGACGAACGGCTTGAACAGCTCGAGCGCCATCAGCTTGGGCAGGCCGCACTGGTGCAGCTTGAGGGTGGGGCCGACCACGATGACCGAGCGGCCGGAGTAGTCGACGCGCTTGCCGAGCAGGTTCTGGCGGAACCGGCCCTGCTTGCCCTTGAGCATGTCGGACAGCGACTTGAGCGGGCGGTTGCCCGGGCCGGTGACGGGCCGGCCACGGCGGCCGTTGTCGAACAGGGCGTCGACGGCCTCCTGCAGCATGCGCTTCTCGTTGTTCACGATGATCTCGGGGGCCCCGAGGTCGAGGAGGCGCTTGAGCCGGTTGTTGCGGTTGATGACCCTGCGGTACAGGTCGTTCAGGTCGGAGGTGGCGAAGCGGCCGCCGTCGAGCTGCACCATGGGGCGCAGCTCCGGCGGGATGACCGGGACCACGTCGAGGATCATGGCGCGCGGGTCGTTGATGCGGCGGCCGTGCTCGTCGCGCCGGTTGAACGCCGAGACGATCTTCAGCCGCTTGATGGCCTTCTGCTTGCGCTGGGCCGACAGGGGCTTCTGGCCCTCGGGCGGGTCGATCTGGGTGCGCAGGATCTGCTCGTCGGCGTCGAGGTCGATGCGGTCGATGAGCCGGGCGATGGCGTCGGCGCCCATGCCGCCCTCGAAGTACTCGCCGTAGCGGTCCTGCAGCTCGCGCCACAGCATCTCGTCTTCGATGATCTTGCGGGCGAAGAGGTCCTTGAACTCGTCGAAGGCGCGCACGACGAGGTCGAGCTCCATCTCGTAGCGCTCGCGGATCGCCTGGAGGTCCTTGTCCGCGGCGCGCTGGCGGGCCTTGATGTCGGTGTCCTTGGCGCCCTCGGCCTCGAGCTGGGCGATCTCGGCCTCGAGGGCCTCGAAGCGCTTGGCCAGCTCGAGCTCACGCTCCTTCTCGATGGCCTCGCGCTCGCCGAGCATCTCCGCCTCGAGGTTGGGCAGGTCCTCGTGGCGGCGCTCCTCGTCGACGTGGGTGACGAGGTTGGCGGCGAAGTAGATGACCTTCTCGAGCTGCTTGGCCTTCATCTCCTCGCGGGCCTCGGTGCCCATGAGCAGGTAGGCAAGCCAGGAGCGGGTGCCGCGCAGGTACCAGATGTGCACGACCGGCGCGGCCAGCTCGATGTGGCCCATGCGCTCGCGGCGGACCTTGGAGCGGGTGACCTCCACGCCGCAGCGCTCGCAGATGATGCCCTTGAAGCGCACGCGCTTGTACTTGCCGCAGTAGCACTCCCAGTCCTTCTGCGGGCCGAAGATCTTCTCGCAGAAGAGCCCGTCCTTCTCGGGCTTGAGGGTGCGGTAGTTGATGGTCTCGGGCTTCTTGACCTCGCCGTTGGACCACGTGCGGATGGAGTCGGCGGTGGCCAGGCCGATCCGCAGCTGATCGAAGTTGTTGACGTCGAGCATGGGCACTCTCTCTCAGCTCCTCTCGGCCTGGCGGCGGGCGTCTTCCTCGTCGCTGCCCCGTTCGGGGCGCGAGAGGTCGATGCCGAGCTCCTCGGCCGTGCGGAAGATGTCCTCGTCGAGCTCTCGCATCTCGATCTCCTCACCGGTGGTGGAGAGGACCTCGACGTTGAGGCACAGGGCCTGCATCTCCTTGATGAGCACCTTGAAGGACTCGGGGATGCCGGGCTCGGGGATGTTCTCGCCCTTGACGATGGCCTCGTAGACCTTCACGCGGCCGAGCACGTCGTCGGACTTGATGGTGAGCAGCTCCTGCAGGCAGTAGGCGGCGCCGTAGGCCTCGAGGGCCCACACCTCCATCTCGCCGAACCGCTGCCCGCCGAACTGGGCCTTCCCGCCCAGGGGCTGCTGGGTGATCATCGAGTAGGGGCCGGTCGACCGGGCGTGGATCTTGTCGTCCACCAGGTGGGCCAGCTTCAGGATGTAGACGACGCCGACGGTGATCGGGTTGTCGTAGGGCTCTCCGGTGCGGCCGTTGTAGAGGGTGGTCTTGCCGTTGTCCTGGATGAGGCGGCCGCCGTCGCCGTAGCGGGGGTCGGACGCCTCGGGCTGCAGGTTCTGGAAGATCCGCTGGATGGTCGGGTGCTTCCCGGCCTCTTCCTCTTCGTCCCAGTGGGCGCCGTCGAAGACCGGCGTGGCGACGAGCGTCGACGGCGGCGTGGTGGGCCGCGTCTTGGCCTCGGTGCCACGGATCGGCTCCTGGCCGACGGTGGCGCCGTCGACCGACCAGCCGTAGCGGGCGGCGTAGCCGAGGTGGGCCTCGAGGACCTGGCCCACGTTCATGCGGGACGGGACGCCAAGGGGGTTGAGGATGATGTCGACGGGGGTGCCGTCGGCGAGGAAGGGCATGTCCTCGATCGGGAGGATCCGGGAGATGACGCCCTTGTTGCCGTGGCGGCCGGCCAGCTTGTCGCCGACGCTGATCTTGCGCTTCTGGGCCACGTAGACCCGCACCAGCTGGTTGACGCCGGGCGGCAGCTCGTGGCTCTCGTCGCGGCTGAACACCTTGACGTCGATGACCTTGCCCGACTCGCCGTGGGGCACCTTCAGCGACGTGTCGCGCACCTCGCGGGCCTTCTCGCCGAAGATGGCGCGCAGCAGGCGCTCCTCGGGGGTGAGCTCGGTCTCGCCCTTGGGGGTGACCTTGCCGACCAGCACGTCGCCGGCGCCGACCTCGGCACCCACGCGGATGATGCCGCGCTCGTCGAGGTCGGCGAGGATCTCGTCGGAGAGGTTCGGGATGTCCCGGGTGATCTCCTCGGGGCCGAGCTTGGTGTCGCGGGCGTCGATCTCGTGCTCGTGGATGTGGATCGACGTGAGCACGTCGTCCTTCACCAGCCGCTCGGAGAGGATGATGGCGTCCTCGAAGTTGTAGCCCTCCCACGGCATGAAGGCCACGACGAGGTTCTTGCCGAGGGCGAGCTCGCCGTTGTCGGTGGACGGGCCGTGGGCGAGGATGTCGCCCTTGGACACCTTCTGGCCCTCGCTCACGCAGGGCTTCTGGTTGATGCAGGTGTCCTGGTTCGAGCGCTCGAACTTGAGCAGCCGGTAGACCTTGCGGCCCTTCGACGCGTACTCGACCGTGATGGCGTTGCCGTCGACCTCGGAGACCACGCCGTCGTCGTCGGCGAGCACCATGTCGGCCGCGTCCCGAGCGGCGCGGGCCTCGATGCCGGTGCCGATGTAGGGCGCCTCGGCCCGCAGCAGGGGCACGGCCTGGCGCTGCATGTTGGCGCCCATGAGCGCCCGGTTGGCGTCGTCGTGCTCGAGGAACGGGATGAGGGCGGTGGCCACCGAGACGATCTGCTTGGGCGAGACGTCCATGAGCTGGACCTCGTTCGGCGGCACGTTGGAGATCTCGGTGGTGGCGCCGAAGAAGACGTCGCGCTCGAGCATCAGCTTGAGCTCGCCGAGCGTGGCGGCCTGGGGCGAGCGGCGCACGAGCACGCGGTCGCCCTTGAAGGTGCCGTCGGGGTTCAGCGGAGCGTTCGCCTGGGCGACGACGTACTCCTCCTCCTCGTCGGCCGCCAGGTACACGATCTCGTCGGTGACCCGGCCGTCGACGACCTTGCGGTAGGGCGACTCGATGAAGCCGAACTCGTTGACCCGGGCGAAGGTGGCCAGGGCGCCGATGAGGCCGATGTTCGGGCCCTCCGGCGTCTCGATCGGGCACATGCGGCCGTAGTGGCTGAAGTGCACGTCGCGGACCTCGAAGCCGGCGCGCTCACGGGAGAGGCCGCCCGGGCCGAGGGCCGAGAGGCGGCGCCGGTGGGTGAGGCCCGACAGCGGGTTCACCTGGTCCATGAACTGCGACAGCTGGGAGGTCCCGAAGAACTCCTTGATGGCGGCGACCACGGGCCGGATGTTGATGAGCGTCTGGGGCGTGATCGCCTCGACGTCCTGGGTGGTCATGCGCTCGCGCACGACCCGCTCCATGCGGGAGAGGCCGATGCGGACCTGGTTCTGGATCAGCTCGCCCACCGAGCGGATGCGGCGGTTGGCGAAGTGGTCCTGGTCGTCGAGGCGGTAGCCCGGCTCGGCGTTGACCAGGTTGAGCAGATAGGTGGTGGCGGCGAGCACCTCGGCCGGGGTGAGCACCGACTGGTCGGGCTCGGGGCGCTCGAGCTCGATGCCGAACAGGCTCTCGATCTTGTCGAGCTCGGGGCCGAGCTTGCGGTTCAGCTTGTAGCGGCCGACCCGGGACAGGTCGTAGCGGCGGCTCTCGAAGAACGCGTTGCGGAAGTAGGCGCGCGCCGACTCGACCGACGGCGGCTCGCCCGGACGGGCCCGCTTGTAGATCTCGACGAGGGCCTCGTCCTGGGTGGGGGCGAGCTCGCGGTCCTTCTCCCACTGGCCCTCGAGGAAGTCGAAGTGGCGGACGAACCGGTCGAGGAAGCCCGGGTGGTTCTCCTCGTCGTAGCCCAGGGCCCGCAGCAGCACGAACAGGCTGAGGCGGCGCTTGCGGGCCACGCGGGCGCCGGCGGTGACGTCCTTGCCCGGCTTCTGCTCGACGTCGAACTCGATCCACTCACCCCGGTAGGGGTGGATGGTGCCGGTGACGAGCTGGTGCTTCTGCAGGTTGCGCAGGCGGAACCGCTCACCGGGCTGGAAGATCACGCCGGGCGAGCGCACGAGCTGCGACACCACGACGCGCTCGGTGCCGTTGATGACGAAGGTGCCCTTGTCGGTCATCATCGGGAAGTCCCCCATGAAGACCGTCTGCTCCTTGATCTCGCCGGTGGTGGCGTTCATGAAGCGGGCCCGGACGAAGATCGGGGCGGAGAAGGTCATGTCCTTCTCCTTGCACTCCTCGACCGAGAACTTCGGCGGCGGCCGCAGGTCCTCGTCGTCGGGGTCGAACTCCAGCTCGAGCTGCAGGGTCTCGGTGAAGTCCTTGATGGGGCTGATGTCGCGGAAGGTCTCGGCGAGACCCTGGTGCAGGAACCACTCGAACGATTCGCGCTGGATGGCGATCAGATCGGGCAGCTCGAGCGCTTCGTCGAGGTTGGCGAACGAGTAGCGTTCCCGGACGTTCGAGCGAGCAGGCAAGGATGACTCCTCGGTAGGGCGGGCCAGGCCGCGAGCGGCCGGTGCAGAGCGCGGTTCGACGTCGAGACGGAAGCAGCGGCACACCGGCGCGAGAGCGGCAACTTGGCATCTTAGGCCCAGCGCGCGTAGAAGAGCAACCCGGCTCCGAGGGGTCCGGGCGCTCACTCGGGGGATCAACCACTTCTACCCCGGTCAGGTTGAGCGGCACGGTAAAGGAAAGCACCGGATCGGTCAAGGACCGAAGGACCCTTGGGTGGGCCGCACGCGGCGAAGCCGCCCACCCGGACGGCGACGGCCTGCTCGGGTGGACGGCTCCTGGGTGCCCGAAGGGCTCCACGCCGTTCGGTGGCACACGGGGGCGGGGCCCCCGTCGGTGCTACTTCAGCTCGACGGTGGCGCCGGCGCCCTCGAGGGCCGCCTTGGCCTTCTCGGCCTCTTCCTTGTTCACGCCCTCCAGCACCGGCTTGGGGGCGCCGTCGACGAGGTCCTTGGCCTCCTTGAGGCCCAGGTTCGTGAGGCCACGGACCTCCTTGATGACCTGGATCTTCTTGTCGCCGGCACCGGTGAGGATGACGTCGAACTCGTCCTTCTCCTCGGCGGCGGCCTCGCCGCCACCGGCACCACCGGCGGCCGGGGCGGCGGCCACGGCGACGGGGGCGGCGGCGGTGACGCCGAACTTCTCCTCGAAGTCCTTGAGCAGCTCGCTCAGCTCGAGGACGGACATGTTGGCGATGGCGTCGAGGATCTCTTCCTTGGTGGCCATGTTCAGCTCTCCTGGGTGTCGGCCGCGGCATCGTCGGCCGGGGCAGCGTCGTCGGTGTCGGCCGCGGCGTCGGCCGGGGCGTCGGTGGTGTCGTCGGTGGTGGTGTCGGGCGCAGCCGCCTCGGCCGCGGTGACCTCGGGCGACGCGGTCGCCTCGTCGGCGGCGGGCGGGGCGCCGGGGGCGCCGCCCTTGTCGATGAGGGCCTGCAGGCCGTAGGCGAAGTCGCGCGGGACGGCCTGGAGCAGCCCGGCGAACTGCTGCATCGGGGCGGCCATGAGGCCGGCCAGCCGGGCGAGCAGCTCTTCACGGGGGGCCACGTCGGCGAGGGCCTTGGCGTCGTCGGCGCTGAGCAGCTTCTCGCCGAGGACACCGCCCTTCACCACCAGGTTCGGGTTCCCCCTGGCGAACTCGCGCAGGGCCTTGGCGACGGCGACGGGGTCGCCGCCACCGCCGGTCGGAACGAAGGCGATGGCCGTCGGGCCGGTCAGCTGGTCGTCGAGGTCGAGGCCCAGCTCGCGCGCCGCGAAGCGAACGAGCGTGTTCTTGTAGACCTTGTACTCGCCACCGGCCTCACGCAGGGCGCGGCGCAGGGCGGCGAGGTCGCCGACGTTGATGCCGCGGTACTCCGTGAGCAGGGCGGCATCGGAGTCGCTGAAGCGCTTGCGCACCTCGTCGACCACCGCCACCTTCTCCGGTCTCGGGTTGTCCATCGCACCTCCTCTCTGGCTCGTGTTGTGTGTCGGGGTGGATCCGGCGCCGGGTGGCGCCGGAGGTGGCACCCGAGGGTGCCGGTGGGCGCCGGGGCGCCCGGCCCCGCCTGCGGACCGTGGAGGAGTGCCTCTTCGGGAACGACGACGGGGCGTCCGCCGCTTGCGCGCGAACGCCCCGTGGTGCGGAGGTTCGCCTCGTCAGGTGGGCGGTGCAGCGAGCTGCGGGCCCGTTACGCCCAGAGGGGCACCGGATGTCTGCGGCGAGCGGATCAGGTTGTGGTGCCGGCCGGGGCCGGACGACGGCGGTCGAGGGTAGCGGCCGGGGGCCGCCACCACCAACGGCGAAGGGTCAGGAAGCCGGGGCCTCGTCGACGACGAACATGCGCTGCGGGTCGATCTGGACGCCCGGCCCCATGGTGGAGGCGAGGGTCACCCGCTTGAAGTAGCGGCCCTTGGCGGCGGCGGGCTTGGCCCGCTCCAGCTCCTCGAGCACCGCCCGCAGGTTGGCCGACAGGGCGGGGGCGTCGAAGCTCACCTTGCCGATGGGCACGTGCACGTTGCCGTGGCGGTCGGTGCGGTACTCGACCTTGCCGCCCTTGAAGTCGGCGACGGCCTTGCCCACGTCGGTGGTGACGGTGCCCGTCTTGGGGTTGGGCATGAGGCCCCGCGGGCCGAGCGACCGGCCGAGCTTGCCCACCTGGGGCATGAGGTCGGGGGTGGCGATGGCCACGTCGAAGTCGAGCATGCCGCCCTCGACCTGGGCGATGAGGTCGTCGGCGCCGACGATGTCGGCCCCGGCGTCGCGGGCCTCGGCGGCGGCGTCGCCGGCCGCGAACACCGCCACGCGCACGTCGGTGCCCGTGCCCGACGGCAGGCCGACGGTGCCGCGCACCATCTGGTCGGCCTTGCGGGGATCGACGCCCAGGCGCACGGACAGCTCGACGGTCTCGTCGAACTTGGCGCTGGCCAGCCTCTTCACCAGCTCGACCGCCTCGAGGGCGCCGTGCTGGTGGGTGCGGTCGAACCGACGAGTCGCGTCGGTGTACTTCTTGCCGTGCTTCGCCATGACGGCTCCCTCGTGTGTCGGGCACCCGGCCGGTGGCCCGGGTGCGGTCGGTCCCGCCGGGCGAGGTGGTCCCGGTCGGGGGCAGCCCGGAGGAGCCGGGCCGGTGGGTCAGACGACGTCGATGCCCATGGAGCGGGCGGTGCCGGCGACCTGCAGGCGGGCGGCCTCGAGGTCGTTGGCGTTGAGGTCGGGCATCTTGGTCTGCGCGATCTCGGTGACCTGGGCGTCGGTGATGGTGCCGGCGACGGCCTTCGACGGGGTCTGGGAGCCCTTGTCGAGGCCGGCGGCCTGCTTGATCAGCACCGACGTCGGCGGGGTCTTGAGGACGAAGGTGAACGACCGGTCCTCGTAGATGGTGATCTCGACCGGGACGATGGTGCCCTTCTGCGCCTCGGTCTTGGCGTTGTACTCCTTGCAGAAGTCCATGATCGCCACGCCGTGCGGGCCCAGCGCGGTGCCCACCGGGGGCGCCGGCGTGGCGCCGCCCGCGGGGATCTGGATCTTCACGACGGCCGAAACCTTCTTCTTGGCCATTTCCTCGACTCGTCCTCGACTCACTCAGTTCGCTCACGCGCCCACGGCGTCGTGGCGCGACGGACCACTTTGGCGGCTCGCGCCGCCGATGACAACTCGGCCGACCCCGACGCCGGTCCGAGCCGGGGTGCTACAGCTTGGCGACCTGGGAGAACTCGAGCTCGACCGGCGTCTCGCGGCCGAAGATGTTGACCAGCACCTTGAGCTTGAGCTGGTCCTCGTTGATCTCGACGATCTCGCCGGAGAAGTCGGCGAAGGGCCCTTCCTTGACCCGGACCGTCTCGCCCTGCTCGTACTCGAGGCGGGGCTTGCCGCGCTTGGGAGCGGCCTCCTCGCTCTCGTCCTTGACCTGCAGGAAGTTCTCGACGTCGCGCCGGGGCAGCGGCGACGGCTTGGCGCCCTGGCCCACGAACCCAGTGACACCCGGGGTGTTGCGGATGACGTACCAGGAGTCGTCGTCCATCTCGCAGCGCACCAGCAGGTAGCCCGGGAAGACCTTCTTCTGGACGACCTGCTTCTTGCCGTTCTTGAACTCCACGACGTCTTCCATGGGGATGACGACCTCGTGGATGCGCTCCTCCATGTTCATCGAGGAGATGCGCGCTTCGAGGTTCTGCTTGACCTTCTTCTCGTAGCCCGACTGGGTGTGGACCACGAACCAGCGGCCGGGCCGGTCGTAGGGACTCTGCGGCCGGGGCCGGGCCTCCTCCTCGAGCAGCTCGTCGGCGTCGACCACCTGGACCTCGACCTCGTCCTCGGGCACCGGCTCGGTGGCGGTGTCGTCACCCAGGGCGGGCGTGACGTCGTCGAGCTCGGAGGCGGCGGCGTCGTCGACCACGTCCATCGGGACGTCGTCGGCGGTCGAGCCATCGGCGCCGAAGGGGTCGTCGGGCATGTGGGTCTCGTCGTTGGTGTCGTCGTTGGGAAGGGAGCTCATGAGGCGTTGAAGAGTTTCAGGACGAATTCGGAGAACACCCAGTCGATCCCGAAGATGAGCAGCGTGAACGCGACGAGGGTGACGAGCGTGATGATCGAGTAGTTGATGGTCTCGGACCGGGTGGGCCAGGCGACCTTGCGCAGCTCCGAGCGGACCTCACGGGCGAACTGGGTGGGGCCGGTGCGCTGCTCCTTGGGTCGGGGGGCCTGCGGGCCCCGCCGGGTGCGGAGCGGTTCACCGTCGGGCCCGAGCTCGCCCTGGCGCTGCAGCATGCGCTTCTGTTCTCGGTTCAACGCCATGGGGACACTTCCACCGCTGATGGTCGGATCGGCGATCGGGACGGGGACCTACGGAGCAGGGCAGGAGGGACTCGAACCCCCAACCGCCGGTTTTGGAGACCGGTGCTCTACCAGTTGAGCTACTGCCCTCGGTGCTGTGCAGCTCGGGAGCGTTCGACGATACCAGCCGGCGCGCCCGGTCGGACCCCGCAGGGCCGGACCCGCCCACCCTAGGCGGCCCACCCCCCGGCCGGCGAACCCGCCGGCGTCGCTACGCCGGGCGGCGCCGGTTGGCCAGCACGAGGACCCCGCCGACCCCCGCCGCGGTGGCGGCGGCCAGACCACCGAGGTAGGCGGCGCGCCGCCCGGTGCTGCGGTGCCGGGGCCGGCCGGGCCCCGCCTCGTCGAGGCCGGCGATGACCTGCGCCGCCAGGTCGGGGGGCACCGCGAGCCGCTCGGCCCCCATGGCGACCATGGCCCGGCGGAGGCGCCGGTAGCGAGCGATGTCGGCCTGGCACCGCAGGCAGCGCTCGACGTGGTGGAGCTCGTCGGGCTCGAGCGAGCCCGGGCCCTCGGCCAGCGACGGCAGGCGCGCCGCGAGGTCCTCACACCGCACGGGTGGCCTCCGCGCCGTCGCGCTCGTCTCGGAGGAACACGTCGTCGCGCAGCTTGCGCCGGGCCCGGTGCAAGCGCACCTTGGCCGCGGACTCGGAGATGCCCAGCTCGGCGGCGATCGCCTCGTGGGAGAGGTCGTAGATGTCGCGCAGCACCACGACGGCCCGCAGGCGCGGCGGCAGGGCGCGGAGGGCTCGGTGCACCCGGTCGCGCAGGTGGGCGTGCTCGGCCCGCCCGACCGGGTCGTGGGCCGGTCGGGGGTCGTCGACCGGCAGGTCGTCGTCGAGCTCCTCGTGTCGGTGGCGGCGGCGCCGGCCGAGGTGGGTCGAGGCGCAGTTGGCGGTGATGCGGTAGAGCCAGGTGCTGAACTGCGCGTCGCCGCGGAACCGCCGCAGGCCCCGGAAGGCCCGCAGGTAGGCCTCCTGCACGACGTCACGAGCGTCGTCGTCGTCGCCGGTGAGGCGGTGGGCGAGGGTGTAGGTGTCGACGTAGGTGGCTCGCACCAGGGCGTCGAACGCGCCGCGGTCGCCGCCCTGGGCGGCGACCACGAGCTCGTCGATGTCGGTCCGGGCCGACCGCGAGGCCCGGCGGTGGCTCAGCGGGTCTCCTTGTGCGCGGTGTGCGCCCGGTCCCACTTGCAGTACTTCTTGAGCTCGATTCGCTCGCGGTCGTTGACCTTGTTCTTGGTCGTGATGTAGTTGCGCCGCTTGCAGACCTGGCACTCCAGGGTCACCTGCACGCGCTTTTCGTTCTTGGCCATGGTGGCTCCATGCGATCTCGGGGGTCCACGGCGGCGGAGCCCCCGTGCGAGGGGTTACTTGATGATCTTGGTGACGCGGCCGGCGCCCACGGTGCGGCCACCCTCACGGATGGCGAAGCGCAGGCCCTCCTCCATGGCGATCGGAGCGATCAACTCCACCGTCATCGTCGTGTTGTCACCCGGCATGCACATCTCGGTGCCCTCCGGCAACGAGATCTGCCCCGTCACATCCGTCGTCCGGAAGAAGAACTGCGGCC
>JAKOVH010000019.1 GCA_029782145.1 Actinomycetes bacterium
TCGCGGAGATCGTCCAGCCCTTCGCGTGGAGCTTGTGTGCGTCCACGTCGTCCTCCCGTGTGAGCATGAGCCGGGGCTCCTTCGTCAGCTGGTGGTGGTCAGAGACCGTCAGCTTCGAGGGAGCCCCACCCCATCTGGTGGAGCCCTACGGGTGGGGAACTTCAGTGAGCAACTCCGGGGAGATTCACCTGAGCGCGGTCAGCGCGGCCCACCCGGCGATCGGGGACGGTGCTGCGAGTCGAAACTGTCGCTTAGAACAGGGCAGCCTGCGTGACTCGCCCACGTGCAACCCTGAGGTTCAGGCGGTTCGGCCGGCGATCGGCGGTCATGACCTCGCTCTTTCCCTCCTCAAACACGCGAGGCCCCTCGTAGCCGCGCTCGGCGCACAGCGCGAGTGCATCGTCGAGTGACAGACCGAGAAACCCACGAGCCGCCCGACCCACGAAGAACGGATCCATGCGGGTCAGCCTCGCATCCCGGCAGTACGTTCAGCGTCACCCCCTCCCGGCGGTCGGGGACACTTGTCAGTCAGCCTCAGGATCGTCTGCTGAGTCGATCCAGGGTGAGGAATACGTCCTCCCAGTGGACCTCGTTGACGGCGTACTCGCTGACCATCCATCCGTCCTGGTGATCTCTGAATCCGTCTTGTTGGTTCAGGGACTCGATGGCCTTCGTGACCTCTTGTTGACTGCTGAAGCAGCCGATCAGCTTGGACTCCTCCACCTCCGGGTCGAGGGTGTTGGGGTACACGTGGTGGAGAACCACAACGTATGTCCCCGGTTGCACGTACGACCTGGTCATGGGCGCCAGCTAGGTAAGGACTCCTTGGGGTCCGAAGTCGTTCCCTCTCGCCCTATCACCGGTCCCGGCGTCTCGAGACACACTCAGGCCACCGATTCTGCCAGGGCCCTGGGTTAGCAGAGGCGACGGGGCCGCTCTTGAGTCTTTGCCGCCTATACGCTCCCGAGGGTCCTTCGCACGAGAGAGGCGGCCTGCCCCGCGATGCCGCCCGGATCCAATGATCGAAGTTCGTTGGCGTACACGACCGACTCGTCTTCCAGGACCAACACTGGCACTTTCCAGTCCAGCATCAGGGTTGATCCACTCGAAACCTCAACGGACCTGATGTCGCTGATCGGAATCCGACGAGTCCGCAGGAGCTCGTAAAGAACGACGCCCTCGATGGAGACGGCCATGCGTGCAGACCTTGCGGCTCGCACGGTCATCGCAAGGAGCGCCGAAGATGTCATCCCGACAACGACGCCGGCGGCAGGGTGCTCGACGCTGGAGGGCAGCAGCGAGACAGTGTAAAGGAAAGACGCAGCGATGACCGTGGTCACCACCGCTCGGTACCACCAGAGCACGATGACCACCGGCGACGCCTCTGCCACCTACAACAAGATACTGCGGGGTTGGGGAGGCTGAGCCGACAGTGCCACCCACCCGGCTTGGTCTCAGGGCATCAACGCAACAGCAGTCCTGATCGGGTTCGATCCGATTATGGAGGTGGCTGATGCCTGGACGATTGACCGCGGCGGAGAAGGAACGGCTGGCGGAGCTGGTGGCGGCGAAGACGCCGTTCTCGGTGATCTGCGAGCTGATCGGCGGGACCGCTGGGCGACCCGGCGAAACATCAATTACTTGAAGCGCAAGACCGAGGCCGGAGCCGAAGCGGTCACCGTTGCGGTTGAGCCTGACCGAACGGGAGGAGATCTCATGGGGCCTCGCTGCAGGTGAATCGATGCGGGCGATCGCCCGCATCGCCTCGGCAGGGCACCTTCGACGTACTGCCGGCGGTACGCAACTTCTGCCAGAACGGGTGGAAGGAGCGGGACCCGCTGCCGGCGATCAGGGATGCCAGGATCCGTCATCGTCCGGCGATCCTTGCAGCGGTGGCAGTGGAGTTCTTGCTCGGTAGTGGAACGGGTCCACGCGCAGCGACTTCCTCGACTTGCCCCTCCAGCCCTCGATCCTCGAGCGGTTAGCCTCGGTGCCCGTGCTGCGAGATCTCACGCATAGCAGGAGCCTGGCCGCCGTTGCCCTCGCATTTGCGTCGCTGGCGGTGGCATTCGGCAGCCCTATGGCCGTAGCTCAATCGGCGGGCCCGACCGCCGTGCCCGCAGCTTGGCGGATCAACGAGGCTGCCCCGCCCACCCCCGACTCGGCGACGTTCGTGGCGTTGGTGACGCGCCTCGCATGTAACAGCGGCGAGACCGGACAGCCGCAACCTCCCATTGTGACGGTCGAATCCGATCGCATCGTCGTGACGTTCTCGGTCACGCCCCTTCCAACCGGAGAGGCCCAGACCTGCCCCTCGAACAACTGGGTGCCTTTCACGGTCAACCTCGACCAAACAATCGGCCAACGGCAGCTTGTCGACGGTGCCTGTCTCGACGGAGGGGCTGCAATCAACACCGCCTTCTGCGAGGACGGCGGGCTTCGTTGGAGCCCCGCCACCGCGGAACCAGGCCCGGCACCGCCCGCACAATCGGCACGGCCCGTCGCCGTGAATCCCAACTTCACTGGTTGACCCGGGTACCGCTTGTCATCGGAGGTTCGTCCCCCTCTGTGGCAGTCCGAAGTGCCTCTCTCGGCCGAGAACCTCGGATGAGCCGTCAGTGCGCTGGCTAGGCGTCACCCCGACCCGGCGGATGGGGACGGTCAAGCACCGGTCGCCCTCGTGCCGATGCGGAACCGATGACGTCGCCGACAGCGCTTCGCTCAGCATGACGTTCCCCGATGGCGCGATCGTTGCTCTCGTCTTTGCGCCGTTGCTGGCGCTTTTCAGCTGGCTCAACTGGCGCCGCGCCGCGACCTTGGTCGACGACAAGCAACGGGGCCAGCGACAGAGGTGCCGGTCGATCGCCATCGGGTACGGAGTGCTCGCCGCACTGGCGCTCGTCTTGGCAGTCCTGCTCGTCCTCTTCTGGGGACTCGGAGACTGAGGCTGATTGTCACGGTCCCGGCGATAGGGGTCGGTCTCACACTGAGGGCTTGGACTCCCGCTGTCGCTGCAGCTCGTCGGCAATCCGACGCAATTGGAGGACCCCGTTGTCGATGGTCATGACTAGCCACACGAGCAGAAGGACCGGGATGAGAATCAGCACCGCCGCGATGATCATGCCGCCAGTCTTGCCGACCAACGAGTTGGGCGCCGTCACCCGCTACCGGCGGTAGGGGACGGTCGGCAACCGCTTGCTGAACTCGATGGTCCGACCTCTACATCATCCACTCGCACTTCGCTGGACAGGAGGATCTTGTGTTGGCTTGTCGAAGAACGGCTTCGATGGCCGTGGTGCTGGGTACGGCGGTTGTTGTGGGGGCGTGCTCGTCTGGTCCAGAGTCCACGAACTGGGCGCTTCTCGCACCACCGGATGGCGCCGTTCTCACAGTTGCTGTCGCCCTGGGAAGCACCAGTTGCAACCGCTTCGTCGGATTCGACGTGACCGAGTCCAACGATGAAGTCCGCGTCGTTGCGAAGCTCGACCGCGACAGCGGCGGCAAGGCCTGCACCAGCGATCTCTCCATGACGTCTCAGGAGCTTCGCCTCGCTGCACCGTTGGGCGAGCGCGAACTCACGGGCTGCAACGCAGGCATCCCCCAGGCACCCAATCCTTGGGGGCCACGAGACGATTGCCGCGTCGTGAGCTGAGGGGTCACCGCTCGGTGTCAGCCCGAGCCGGCGCTTGGGCATCTGGTACCGCCCCGCGAGAATCGTGAGTTGATGGGGCAGCGATCCGGTCGGACAGACTGAACCTGTGGGTCACTACTTCGAGCGAATCAGTGGCGAACGGTACCGACCCACCGACCACGTCGCGGGGGCATGGGACCCGAACGAGCAGCACATCAGCCCGATGAACGGTCTGGTGGTCGATGCCGTGGAGCGGTTCGTGCGGGCCCGCGGCGGGCCGGACCAGAAGGTGATCGCGAGGATGTCGATCGACATCCTGGGCGTGCTGCCCATGGACGAGTTCGAGTTGCGAGTCGAGTCGATCCGTCCCGGCCGCACCATCGAACTGCTCGAAGTCACCGTGACCGCAGCAGGTCGGCCGGCTGTCCGCACCCGGGTCTGGCGGTTGCAGCCATACGACACCGCGGCTGTCGCGGGTGGTGAGGCCGCTCCTCTCCCCCCGGCGCAAGCCGAGGAGACGTTCGCGCTGAGCGACGTCTGGCCAGGCGGCTACGTCGCCTCGGTGGACGTGCGACCGCTGCAGCCTCCGGAACCGGGCCGCGCCAAGGCCTGGGTGACCACCGATGTGTCGTTGCTCGACGGCCAGCCCACGAGCGATCTGGCTCGCTACGTCGGCCTGCTCGACACGATGAACGGCATCGCGATCCGAGAGCCGATCGACAGATGGATGTTCCCGAACGTCGAGATGAGCGTGCACTTCCACCGGGTCCCGGTCGGTCGGGACGTGGGCTTCGACACCACCGTGGTGTTCGGTCCCAGCGGTTGGGGTACGACGTCGAGCGTGTTGCACGACCGTGAGGGCCACGTCGGTTCCGCCATCCAGCAGCTCACGGTTCGCCCACGCGCGTGAGTGGACGTCTCCGTCGCCGGACCCGTCGCGCCCGTGTGGGGGTGGCGCTGGCCACCGGCTATCGTCTCCGAGGCCCCAAGCCCTCGTAGCTCAGGGGATAGAGCATCGGCCTCCGGAGCCGTGTGCGCAGGTTCGAATCCTGCCGAGGGCGCTGTCGGACACGGGCTCGGAGCTGGGCGGGAACCCAGCTCCGAGCGGGATGGCGAGGCGTCAGACCTTGTAGCCGCCGTCGACGCTGAGGACCTGGCCGGTGATGCCGCCGCCGTCGGGGCCGGCGAGCAGGGTGGCCATGCCGGCCAGCTCCTCGGGCTCGAGCACCCGGTGCTGCAGCGACGTGGACGCCGCCTGCTCCTGCGCCTGCTCGACGGTGACCCCCGAACGGGCGGCGATCCGCTCCCAGTCGACGAGCGACGTGTTCGTCCACCCGGGGCACAGGCAGTTGACGTTGATGCCGAAGCGGGCGACGTCGGCGGCGAGCTGGCGGGTGAACCCGACCAGCGCGTGCTTGGCCGCCACGTAGGGCAGCGAGCCGCCGGTCGTCTTCGACGCACCGGAGCCGATGTTGATCACCCGACCGTGGGCCTGATCCCGCATCGACGGGAGGGCCACCTTGGTGGTCCACCACGCCGAGGTGAAGCACAGGTCCACGGTCGCCTCGAAGTCCTCGTCGCTGGTGGTGAACGGGTCGGCGACCCGTCCGACGCTCCCGCCCACGTTGTTCACCAGCACGTCGATCCGCCCGAACGCGGCGACCGCCTCGCGAACGGGGTCGCCGGCGTGGTCGCGGTCGAGGGCGTCGGCCACCACGGCGAGCGCGGCACCGCCGGCGGCCTCGATGCCGGCGACCACGTCGTCGAGGTCGGTCCGGGTGCGTGACGACACGACGACGGTGGCGCCCTCGGCCGCATAGCGCCGGGCGATGGCCCGCCCGATCCCCCGCCCGCCGCCGGTGACGACGGCCACCCGGCCCTCCAGCTGTCCCATGCGCTTCCCTGCCACTCGCCGGCCGATGAGGTGCCCGAGCGTAACGGCCCCACTAGAACGGGCCCGATGAGCACCGAAGGACAGGCCAGCCCACCGGGCGCCACCCCGCTCGCCGAGACGCCACTGCCCGACGACGTCGTGGGCCTGCTCGAGGGCATGTCGACGACTCGGGCCATCCGGCGCTACCGCGACGAACCCGTGCCCCCCGAGGCCCTGCGGGCGATGCTGTTCGCCGCCACCCGGGCCCCGAGCGGCTCGAACCGCCAGCCGTTCCGGTTCGTCGTGCTCACCGACGGGCCGAAGGCGGCCGCGGCCAAGCAGCTCCTGGCCGAGGCGGGACGGCGGGTGTGGAGCGCCAAGAAGGTGCGGGACCGCTACGGCGAGGGCTCGGGCACCGTCGCCAACTCGCCCAAGGCACGCATGGCCCGCAGCATGCAGCGCTACGTCGACCGCCTCGACCGCGCGCCCGTGCTCGTGCTGCCGTGCCTGGTGCGCTACCGGGAGCCGTCGCCGACCGAGGGCGCGTCGATCTACCCGGCGTGCCAGAACCTCCTGCTGGCGGCCCGGGCCCTCGGCTACGGCGGGGTGATGACGGGCTTCCAGGCCCTCGTGGAGGACCACCTGCGGGCGCTGCTCGGCATCCCCGAGGGCGTCGCCATGGCCTGCACCATCACCCTGGGCCGGCCCGAGGGCCGCCACGGGCCGGTGCGCCGACGACCCCTCGACGAGCTGGTCTTCGAGGAGTCGTGGGGGCAACCGGCCCGCTTCGCCGTCGACCCGCCCGGCACCCGGCACACCTCGGCGGGACCACCGAGGTCCGCCGGAGCAGCCAAGCCACCCCTGCCGGCGGGGGCTCACACGGCCGAGAGGAAGCGCGAGTCGTAGGCCTCGGCCAGACCCCGCAGCATGGTGCCCCCGTCGCCCACGAACGACGAGCCGTGCATGAGGGCGAGCGTGGTGGGCTCGAGGTCGGCGAGGCGCTCGATGGTGACGGCGGTCTGGGGCGCCAGCGCGGTGGACCGGAACATGGTCTCGGCGTCGATCGCCGGGCCGATCACGTCGCTGCTCGTCGTCGCCGGCCCGTCGCCCAGGTGGGTGAACAGGTCGCCGGCGAGGAGGGTGCCGGTGGTCTCCTCGTAGAGCACGCCGGCGTCCCAGCCGTGCGGCACGTGCGGCGTGTCGATGTGGCGCACCCGCTTGCCGCCGAGGTCGAGGACCTCGCCGTCGCCGAGGGCCACCGGCGGCCGGTCGCACATGTCGTTGAGGCTCACCATGCAGCCGACCGTGCCGTGGGCGACCTGGCTGCGGGGCGCGACCGCCAGCCACTCGTTCATCGAGCCGCACTCGTCGGCCTCGTAGTGGCCGAAGGTGATCCAGCGCAGCTCCTCGGCCGGGCGCACCCGAGCCACCGCCTCGCGCACCAGCGGGAACAGCGCCCGCATGCCGGTGTGGAACAGCAACGGCTCCTCGGCGTCGATGAGGAACTGGTTGAAGCTCATGCCGACCTCCGGCACGAACGTGGACAGCCGGTAGATCCCGTCGTTGATCTCGTCGACCTTCGTCTCCATGTGTGCACCCTCCCTGGGCGGTGGCCCCCGACCATCGGTGGGCCTCCCTGGCACGATGACGGTCGCGGCGTGGCGCCGCATCGGGGTCCTCCCCCATAGGGCCCCCTACTCGGCCGCCCGGGGGGCCGTGGCGGCGGTGGCCGGGGCGGCGGTGGCGGCAGCGGTGGCCGCCACCGCGGCCGCTTCGGCCCGGCTGCGCACGCCGAGCTTGGCCAGCACCCGGCCGACGTGGTGCTCGGCGGTCTTGGCCGAGATGAACAGGCGCTCACCGATCTCGGCGTTGGTCAGTCCCTCGCGGAGCAGGTCCAGGACCTCCCGCTCCCGTGACGTCAGCTCCTCGACCGCCCGGTCGGGGCGACGGGTCCCGCTGCGCCCGGGAGCGCCGAGCCGGCGCAGCAGCGCCCGGGCGCGGTCGGCCTGGGCGGCGGCCCCGAGCTCCTCGAAGGTGGCCAGCGCCACCCGGGCCTGGACGATGGCGGCCGGACCGTCACCCGCCTCGGCCAGCACCTGGGCCAGCTCGAGGGCGACGGCGCCGAGCAGGAGCGGCGGCCCGTCGGGAGCGAGCGCCGCCCGGGCCGCCTCGAGCGACACCACGGCCGCCACCGGGTCGAGGCGAGCCGCCGCGACCCGGCCACGGGCCAGCGCCGCCTCGGCGTGCAGCACCGGCGACTCGGTCGTCGCCGCGAGCCGCTCCAGGGCGACGGCGTGCGCCTCGGCCGCCTCCACGTCGAGGCAGGCCAGCTCGGCCTCCACCAGCACGGCGAGGATCGAGCCGAGCTGCAGCCGGTCGCCGGGCACGGCCTCGAGCCCCTGGCGGGCGACGGCCCGGGCCAGCTCGGGGCGGGACGACAGCAGGTGCACCCGAGCGAGCGGCTCCCAGCACCGAGGCCGGTCCTCGTAGGGCGCGAGCAGCTCGGCCGCCTCCTCGAGGCGTCCCTGCTGGATGCGCATGCTGGCCAGCCGAGCAGCGGCGTCGCCGCGGTGCATCGGCGACCCGCTGAGCGCTTCGAGCATGGCGGCCTCGCCCTCGTCCCAGCGCCCGGCCGTGCACATCACCGAGCCGTACGCCAGGCGGCAGTGGGTCTGCAGCACGCGGGGCCGGCCTCCGAGGGGTGCGAGCACGGTGTCGGTGACGATGCGGGTCCACTCCTCGGCCCGGGCGACGTCACCCTCCCGGTCGCACGCCGAGAGCAGCGCGCAGAAGCTGCGGCCCAGGGCCGACGGGTTGCCCACCTCTCCTGCGCTGAGCGCGGCCATCGCCTCGTCGAGCCGGGCGAAGCCCTCCGCCGTGCGTCCCTGCACGACGAGGGCGTAGCCGCAGTTGGCCAACGCCAGCACCTCGAGCTCGTGGTCGTCGAACTCCGCGGCCAGGGCCAGTGCCTCCGCCGCCGCCTGCTCGAGCTGGAGGATGTCGTCGACCTCGCAGGCCACGACGCCGAGGAGCACGTAGCCCCGCTCGACGCACCGTCCGCAGGGCTCGAGCAGCCGGAGCGCCCGCTGCAGCCAACCCCTCCCCGCAGCGCGGTTCCCGAAGCCGGTCATGTGCAGCTCGGCCAGCTGCGCGGCGACGAGCGCGGCGCGCCGTGGATCGGTGCCACGCCAGCCGCGGAAGGCAGCCTCGAGCTCCTGGCGACACCGCTCGAGCTGGTCGTCGAAGTACAGCTCCAGGGCGCGCTGCTCGTGAACCTCCGGCCCGTCCACGGGCGAAGGGTACGCCAGGTCCGCTCAGCGGCGCGGGCCGAGGCGCTCCGGCTCGTCCACCAGCCAGCTGCGCAGCCGGGCCTTGACCACCTTGCCGGCGGCGTTCACGGGCAGCTCGTCGACCACCACGACGTGCCGGGGCACCTTGAACCCGGCCAGGTGCGCACGGGCCAGGGCCAGCATCGCCTCGGTGTCGAGGCCGCCGTCGCGGTGGGGCACCACCACGGCGCACACGTTCTCGCCCCAGGTCGGGTCGGGGACGCCGACGACCGCCACCTGGGCCACGCCGGGCGCGCCGAGCAGCACGTCCTCCACCTCGCGGGACGACACGTTCTCGCCGCCGGTGATGATCACGTCCTTGCTCCGGTCGACGACGTAGAGGAGGCCCTCGTCGTCGAGCCGGCCGACGTCGCCGGTGTGCAGCCAGCCGCCCCGCAGCGCCGCCGCCGAGGCCGCGGGATCGTCCCAGTACCCCGCCATCACCTGCGGTGCCCGGACGAGGATCTCGCCCACCTCGCCCGTGGGCAGGGCCCGGTCGTCGGCGTGGGCGACGCGCACCTCGACCCCCGGGGCCGGTCGGCCCGCGGCCCGCAGCAGGTGCGCCTCGCCGGCCAGGCCACGGCGGTGCTCCTCGGCACCGAGGAACACGGCGTTCCCCGAGAGCTCGGTCATGCCGTAGCCCTGGGCGAACTCGACGCCGAGCAGCTCGTGGGCCCGGCGCAGCACCGAGGGCGGCATGGGTGCGGCGCCGTAGGCGACCGACCGCAGCGTGGCCAGCTGGGCCCGCGCCGCGGGATCGGCGTCGACGTGGTCGAGCAGGGCGGTGAGCATGGTGGCCGCCACCGACGTCGACGTGACGCCCCACTGCTGCACCGCCGCGCAGAACGAGGCGGGCTCGAACCGGTCGACCAGCACGACGGGACGGGCGTGGGCGTGACGGTGCACGACGTTGTAGCCGGCGACGTGGCACAGCGGGAAGGGGAACAGGTACACGTCGTCGGCGTCGACGGGACGAGCCTGCGTGCTGGCGGCGACGGCGGCGAGCACGCTGGCGTGGGTGAGGGTGGCGCCCTTCGGCGCGGCCGTGGTGCCGCTCGTGTAGAGCAGCCAGGCCGGAGCTGACGGGTCACGGGCGAGGACGTCGTCGCTGGCCGCGGGCGTGGCGGCCACTGCCGCGTCCCACGCCGCCCAGTCGAGCATCGCCACCTCGACCCCCTCGCGGCGCAGCCGGTCGAGCTGGGCGCGCTCACCGACGACCGCCGCCGTCCCGCTGCGCGCCACGAGGGTCGCCAGCTCCGGCCCCGAGAGGCGGTGGTTCAGGAAGGTCAGCACCCGGCCGGCGGCGGGCACGCCGTGGTAGAGCTCGACCCAGCCCGGGTGGTTGGGGCCGACGGCCGCGAGGCGCCCACCCGGCGGGGCCAGCTGCGCCACCAGCGTCGCGGCCCGGTCGATGCGCTCATCCAGCTCGGCGAAGGTGAGCACCTCGGAGCCGTGGACCAGGGCCGCCCGCCGCGGCGCGACCCGGGCGGCGCGCCGCACCACGTCGTGGAGCAGGGCCACGGCGTCAGCCGCAGGACGTGCCGGCTGGGGGCGTGAAGTCGAGGTAGCCGACCTGCTGGGTGACCTCCGAGGCGTCGACGGTGGTCGGGGTCTCGGAGGTCGCGCCCTTCGTGGTGGAGCTCGACGAGGTCGTGGCGGTGCTCGACGTCGTCGACGTGCTCGACGTCGGTGGTGTGGCCTCGTCGAGCACGGTGGTGAAGTCCGTGCCGGTCACCAGCACCACCGGCACCTTGGCGCCCGAGAGGCTCTTGTCGACCTGCAGCTCCGCACCCGAGGCCAGCTGGCGGGCGACCTGGTCGGCCTGGGCCTGCAGGCCGGGGGCGTAGCGCACGACGGTGCGGGTCTGGGTCCTGGTGGTGTCGGCGGCGATGGAGGCGTTGTAGCCGAGCGACTTCAGGCGGTCGCTCACGTCGGTGGCCTGGTTGCGGGCCCCGCTGCCGTTGCTGACCGCCACCGTGACCGAGGACGGCGACACGGTGCCCGGGGGCAGGCCGCGGAACACGTTGAGCACCTCCTCGGCGGCCGTGGTGTCGAGCTTGAGCACCCGGGCGCCGCCGTTGGTGGTCTCGTCGTAGACGGGCAGCGAGTGGGACCGGATCTGGTCGCCGCCGAAGCCCTTGAACGCCTTGGCCAGCGACGCCAGGTCGCCCAGGCTGAGCTTGCTGTCGAGCTTCAGCTTGTCGGAGGTGGAGGAGACGACGTCGTTGATCGCCTTCAGGTCGAAGTTGCCGAACTTGGCGTTGGCCCCGTCGATCATCCTGCGGATGAACAGCTGCTGGCGGGCGATGCGGCCGAGGTCGGAGCTCGGGTCGTCGACCCACTGGCCCTTCTTGTTCTGGTACTGCATGTGCCGCGAGCGGGAGAACGCGAGCCCCGCCTCTCCGTCGAGCGTCTGGCAGCCGAGGTCGTACTGGTAGAAGCCGGTCTTCTGGTCCCGAACGGCGGTGTTGAAGTACAGCTGCACGCCGCCCACGGCGTCGACGACGCCCTGGAAGCTGGCGAAGTCGATCTCCACGTAGTGGTTGATGTCGATGCCGAAGTCGGCCTTGATGGTGTCGACCAGGCGCTGGGCGCCGTCGACGGCCGGGTCGGTGGTGTTGTAGGCGGTGTTGATGCGCTGCGGCTCCCCGCTCGGCATGATCGGCACCCACAGGTCGCGGGGGAACGACAGCAGGTCGACCGTCTTCGCCTTCGGGTCGACCCGGGCGATCATGATGGTGTCCGAGCGCTGGCCCGAGTCCTCGTGCCCGAACGCCTTGGCGTTGGGGTCGTTGGCGTCGACCACGGCGCGCGAGTCGGAGCCGACGACGAGGAAGTTCTGCACGCCGCCGACCGACTCGGCCAGGGCGAGGTCCTTGCGGCCGATCTGGCTGTAGCGGTACCAGCCGTAGCCGACGACGGCCACCGCGGCCAGCACCGCCAGGAGCGCGACGAGCCCCACGCCTCGCAGCACCCAGCGGGGCCGCCGGCGAGCGGGCTCCTTGGCGTGGCGGAACTCGGACCGCGCCGGAGGGGGCGTGTCGGCTCCCCTACCCGACGTGGGGGGTACATCGGACATGGCTGCGCCAGGGTACTCCGGGCCGTCCGGCGTCCCTCGTCACCCTCCGGTCACCGGGGCAGCCGACGGCGCAGCGGCCCGAGGCGGTCAGCCGGCGGTCTTGGGCTCCTTCGGCAGGCCGAGGACGCGCTCCCCCACGATGTTGCGCTGGATCTGCGAGGTGCCACCCCAGATGGTCTCGGAGCGGCTGAAGAAGAACGCCGACTGGAGCGCGTTGGAGGGGTACCCCGGGTTGGTCGCCCGGCGCCCGTAGCCGGGCACCGACTCCTCCTCGCCGGGATTGCCGAGCAGCAGCTGGCCCCGCATCCCGAGGATGTCCATGGCCAGCTTCATGACCTCCTGGTGGTACTCGCTCCAGAAGATCTTGTTGGTGGCGCCCAGAGCGGCCACCCCCCGGTCCTTCTTGCCGGACAGGACCGTCGCCAGCGAGCGCAGCCCGTTGACGCGCATGATCTGGACCTTGCTGTAGCAGGCGGCGAGGCGCTGGCGGATCGCCGGGTCGTCGATGGCGCCGTTCTGGCGGGCGATGTCGATGATGGTGTTCAGCTCGTTCTCGAAGCGCCGGTAGCCCGTGGTGGCCGACGTGCCGCGCTCGAAGCCGAGGGTGGTCATGGCCACGGCCCAGCCGTTGTTGAGCCCGCCCACGACGTTGTCCTTGGGGCAGCGGGCGTTGGTGAAGAACACCTCGGCGAACTCGGCGGCGCCGTCGATCTGCTTGATCGGGCGGACCTCGACCCCGGGCTGGTGCATCGGGCACAGCAGGTAGGAGATGCCCTTGTGCTTGGGGGCGTCCTTGTCGGTGCGGCACAGCACGAAGACGTAGTCGGCGATGAAGCCCTGCGTCGTCCAGATCTTCTGGCCGTTGATGACCCACTCGTCGCCGTCGAGCTCGGCGGTGGTCGTGAGGCTGGCCAGGTCGGAGCCGGCGTCGGGCTCGGAGAAGCCCTGGCACCAGGCGATGGTGCCAGAGAGGATGCCGGGGATGAACTGCTTCTTCTGCTCCTCGGTGCCCCACTGCAGGATCGTGGGCCCGACGAGGGTGTCACCGAAGAAGTCGCCCCGCATCGGAGCACCGGCCCGGGCGAACTCCTCGGCGAGGACCACGCCCTCCATGGTGGAGAGCCCCTTGCCGCCGTACTCCTTGGGCCAGGTGGCACAGATCCACCCGCCCTCGAAGAGCTTGGCCGTCCACTCCTGCAGCCAGGCCCCGCGCTCCTCGTCGGTCATCTCGAAGCCCTCGTCGAACCAGCCGTCGGGCAGGTTCTGCTCCAGCCAACGGCGGATCTCGACGCGGAAGGCCTCGGCCTCGGGCGGATAGGTCAGGTCCATGGACGCCATTGTCGACCGGCCGGTCCAGCCCGTCCAACTTCGGGGAGTGACGGGAGGCTTCGCTACGGTTGCCGCTCATGACGACGACCGACGGTGCTCCTGCCCGGGCCGAGCGGTGGAGCTTCCAGTGGAAGGAGCTCTACGACGAGGTGATCACGGCCGGGTTGTGCACCGGTTGCGCCGGCTGCGTCATCAGCTGCCCCCACGACGTGATCGGCTACGACCACGAGTCGGGTGGCTACAAGCCGTTCCACCTCGAGAGCGAGCTGGGCCCGTCGAACTGCACCCACGGCGAGAAGGGCTGCACCACCTGCACGCGGGCGTGCCCGCGCTTCCGGATGTGGGAGCCCCAGGCCAACGACCACCTCTTCGGCCGGGACCGGGCCGAGGAGGAGGTGGCCGGCATCCACGCCGACATCCTCCTCACCCGGGCCAGCGACGAGATGGTGCACCGGATGGGCCAGGACGGCGGCCTGGTGTCGGCGATCCTCATCTGGGCCCTCGAGCAGGGCTACATCGACGGGGCGCTGACCTCCTACGTCGAGGGCGGGGCCGACTCGGGCAGCTGGAAGGCCGTGCCCGGGGTGGCCACCAACCGAGACGAGATCCTCGCCGGCGCCGGCAGCCGCTACACCTACTCGGCCAACACGCTGGCCCTCGACGAGGCCAAGGAGAAGGGGCTCTCCAAGCTGGCGCTGGTGGGCATGAGCTGCCAGTCGTCGGTGCCGCCGGTCATGTGGGCCCGCAAGGTCGGCAAGGTCTCCAAGCCGATCGTGTTCAACATCGGCCTGCTGTGCTCCAAGACGTTCGACGACGCCATCTTCGAGGAGCTGTTCGAGGCGAAGTACCGCCTGGCCAAGTCAGAGATCGTCAAGATGAACATCAAGGGCGTCTTCCAGATCTGGATGCGCGACGGCAGCTACCACGAGATCAACCTCAAGGAGTGCCACGCCTGGACCCGTGAGGGCTGCACCCACTGCCCGGACTTCGCCGCCGAGCACGCCGACATCTCCACCGGCGGCATCGGCAAGGACAACGACTGGACCCTCACCATCGTGCGCACCGACCTGGGCCGGGAGATCATCACCCGGATGGTCGCCGACGGCTCGATCATCGCCCGTCCCGGCGACGAGGATCCCGGCGCCATCGCGCTGATGCGCAAGCTGGCCGAGAAGAGCCGGTCGCGCTGGCCGCAGTGGGCGGAGCCGGTCGTGCGCCTCGGGCTGCCCGAGAAGAAGAAGCCGGCCCCGGCCAAGGCCTGACCGGCGCCCGCAGCCAGGTGGGCGGCCGGCGGCCGCCTCAGGCGCCGGTGGTGGAGGTGCCCGCCGGGGCGGCGGTGGTGGTGGTCGACTCGCCCGACCCGCCGGAGCTCGAGCCCTCGCCGCTGGCGCAGGCCTGGAGCTTGCCCTTCAGGTCGTCCGAGACGCTGTTCCAGGCCTTGGTGGGATCGCGCTTGAGCTCGGCGTTGAGGTCGGTGAAGTTGGGCCCGCTGTAGCCCGGCTCGGTCTTCGCCGTCTGGGCGTTGATCGGCATGTTGTCGACGAACACCTGGTACTGGCACTCGCACTGGCTCTGGGTGAGCGGCGTGACGTCGGCCTTCACGGTGTTGGTGGTGATGGCGAGGGTGTCGTCGGTGTTCTCGAAGTAGAAGTTCGTGCAGGTCTCGAGGAAGTTCTGCTTGGTCAGCGTGTCGTACTCGGTCGGGGTGTTGTCGGGCTTGCAGCCGCCCAGCGCCAGCACCGCCAGCGCGGCCAGGCCGATCACACCGGCACACACCCGTCGTCGCGTCATGCTCTCGAACCGTCCTCGTCGACTCTCCGGCACCGCCGAGGGGGCGGCGGGCCGCCGGACACCGTAGCCGGTGCCCCCTCCGGCCCCGGCATCAGCGCGCCGGTCGTTCGACCGGCGGGAGCCCGGCCAGCGCCCGAGCCCGGGCCAGCACGGCGTCGAGCATGGGCTCGGTGAGCTTGCCGGTGAAGGTGTTCTGCTGGCTCACGTGGTAGCAGCCCAGGACCGTCAGCGGCCCGCCACCGGCCACGGCGCGGCTCGGGTCGGGCGGCACCGCCACCTCCACGCCGTGGCCGAACGCTGGCCGGGGCCGCACACCGAGGTGGGCGCAGAGGGCGTCGAAGCCGAACTTCCCGAGGGCGAGCACCACCTCGACGTCGGCGAGCAGCGCCAGCTCCTCGCCGAACCAGCGGGCGCAGGCGTCGCGCTCGGCCGGGGTGGGCTTGTTGCCCGGCGGTGCGCACTTCACCGGGGCGGTGATCCAGGCGCCGGTGAGGGTGAGCCCGTCGTCGGCCGACGTGCTGTGGGGCTGGTTGGCGAACCCGGCCCGCCACAGCGCCCGGTAGAGCCACTCGCCCGAGCGGTCGCCGGTGAACATGCGCCCGGTGCGGTTGGCGCCGTGCGCTGCCGGCGCCAAGCCCACCACGAGCACCCGCGCCGCGGGGTCGCCGAAGCCGGGCACACCCCGACCCCAGTAGGCCTGGTCGGCGAAGGCGGCTCGCTTGGTGGCGGCCACCTCCTCTCGCCAGGCCACGAGCCGCGGGCAGCGCCGGCACCCGGCCACGCCCTCGGCCACCGCGGCGAGCGCTGACGGTCGTCCGTCGTCCGGCACGGCCCGGTCGGCCAGCGGTGGCCCTGAGGGAGGCGACGACGGTGATCGCACGCCAGCCGACTCTACGGCAGCGGCGCCCGGGGGCCTGCGGGCGACGAGCCGGCCGAGATCGTGACCCGGACCGCGGCAGGGTCCGGTGGTTCCAGTTCTCAGCGACACCACCATCGGTTCGGCTGGTCGCACCGCTCGCCTCCGCCCACCACCGAGTCACCGCCTCCCGCGCCCGCCCATCCCGCCGTCGAGCGGGCATCCCGGTCCGCCGACCGGCCGTCACCCGCCGGCCCGCGCTCGACCGTCCCCGGCGTGTCGCCGTCGCTGTCGCTGAGAACTGGAACGAGAACGTGCTGCCCTCCTCGGTCGCCCAAATGCTCGATGTGCTCGCGGCGGAGCTCGGCGACGGCCCGACGAGCCCGGTGCCGCGTGACCCGGGGCAGATGCCCGACGGCGTAGCGCCCTCGCCCCTCCTGCCGGGCGCGACCCCTCGCGACCTCCCACCGCAACGCGTCCGACACCGCCTTGCCGGGACGGGCGGCGCTGGAGCACAGACCCAGCCGGCGGAGGCCGGTGAGCAGCTCGGGGATCGTGCAGGTGCGCCCCCGGAACGAATCGAGGACGAGGAGCAGGGCGTACCGGAGGTAGAGGCCCGAGACGGGCGCCAGCGCCGAGAGCGGCTGGGGGTCCGCGGGATCGACGTGGGGACGATCGTTGCTCGCGAGATCGACGGTCCAGGGCACGGGGAGCTCCGGTGGGCACGGCCGGTCGAGCCGGCAGCGGGACGACCCGGGGAAGACGGCGCCACCCTACGCAGGGGGTCCGACAGCCGGCGCGGGCGTCGATGCCACGCACATCGGTCGGTAGCCTGAGCGCCGCATGGCCAAGAAGCCCGCTCCCCCACGTCCCACCCTCGTGCTGCTCGTGCGCCACGGGCAGACACCGACCACCGGCACGACGCTCCCGGGTCGAGCCAAGGGGCTGCACCTGTCCGAGGCGGGGCGGTCCCAGGCCGAGGCGGCCGCCGCCCGCATCGCCGCACTGAAGGACGTCGCCGCCGTCTACGCCTCACCGCTCGAGCGCACCCGGGAGACGGCCCGACCGATCGCCGCCGCCCGCGGGCTCGAGGTGCAGGTCGACCGGGGCCTCCTCGAGTGCGACTTCGGCTCATGGACCGGCTCCGAGCTCAAGGCGCTCATGAAGCAGCCGGAGTGGCAGACCGTGCAGCGCTATCCGAGCGGCTTCCGCTTCCCGGACGGGGAGTCCTTCGCCGAGATGCAGACCCGCATGGTGGGCGCCCTCGACCGCCTGGTCGCCCGCCACCCCGGCCAGACCGTCGTCGCCGTCTCCCACGCCGACCCGATCAAGGCGGCGCTCGCCCAGGCGCTGGGCACGCACCTCGACCTGTTCCAGCGCATCGTCGTCTCGCCCTGCTCCATCTCGGCCGTGCTCTACGGCCCCACCGGACCGGCCGTGCTGGCGGCCAACTCCACCGGCGACGACCTGACCCGCCTGGGGCTGTCGTGAGCCGGTCGTTCGACTTCGAGGACCCCGAGCTCGTCGTGCCCGGCGCCGTGGGGCAGCCCGGTCACCGCACCTTCTTCGTCCAGGCCCGCCAGGACGGCCGGAGCGTGTCGTTCAAGGTCGAGAAGCAGCAGGTCGCCGCCCTGTGCGAGTACCTGGGCGGCATCCTGGCCGACCTGCCGCCCGTGGCCGGCGGCGAGCTGCTGGCGGCCTCGGCGGCCGAGCCCGACGAGCTGGCGTGGGTCGTCGGGCGCCTGGCGGTGGCCTACGAGGAGGCCGACGACCGCATCGTGGTGGTGGCCGAGGAGTTCCTCGACATCGACCCGGAGCAGGCCGAGGAGCTCGACCTCGACGATCCCGCCGCTCTCATCGCCGCCGGCTACGACCCGGCCACGGCCCGCTTCCGGCTCACCCGACCCCAGGTCGCCGCGTTCATCGCCGTCGGCGAGGACCTCGTCCGCGCCGGTCGACCCCAGTGCCGCCTGTGCGGGCGGCCCATCGACCCCGAGGGGCACGTGTGCCCGAGGCTGAACTGACCCCAGACGAGATCCTCACCCGCGGCGAGGTCGAGATCGTCGGGCGCATGCCCTGGAGCTCGAACGCCACGTTCCTCGTCGAGGCCTGCCTCGAGGGGCGCACCGCCCGGGGTGTCTACAAGCCCCTCGCCGGCGAACGCCCCCTCTGGGACTTCCCCGACGGCCTGTACCGGCGGGAGGTCGCCGCCTACGAGCTCAGCGCCGCCCTCGGCTGGGAGGTGGTCCCGCTGACCCTGGTGCGCCACGACCTGCCCCACGGGGTCGGGTCCCTGCAGCGCTTCGTCGACGCCGACTTCGAGCAGCACTACTTCACGCTGCTCGAGGACGAGTCGACCCACCCGCAGCTGCGTCGCATGGCGGTGTTCGACATCGTGGCGAACAACACCGACCGCAAGGGCGGCCACTGCCTGGTCGACGGCGACGGCCACGTGTGGGGCATCGACAACGGCCTGTCGTTCCACGCCGAGTTCAAGCTGCGCACCGTGATCTGGGACTTCGGTGGGGAGCCCGTCCCGCCCGAGCTGCTCGCCGACCTCGAGCGGTTCGTCGCCGAGGGCATCCCGGACGCGATGGCCGCCCTGCTCGGCTCGTTCGAGCGCGACGCGGTGCTCACCCGGGCCCGGGCCCTGCTGAGGGAGCGGACCCTCCCGGTCGACCTGACCGGGAGGCGCTACCCCTGGCCCCTGGTCTGAAGGGCCGGGCGGCCCGGCGTCAGAGAGAGGTCAGCGCGAGGTCAGCGCGGGGTCACGCCGCGCTCGTCCGAGCCCTCGATCTTGGTGTCCTCCCACGTGGCCTTGGCGCCGCTGTGGCCGATCTGCACGATGCGCACCGTGCCGAGCACCGAGACCAGCACGGCCACGACGCCCACGGCGACGCTGAGCGCACGGCCGCCACCCGCCGAGGAGGTCGCCTCGGGCGTCGACGCGGCGCGACGCCGCTCGACGACGTCGACGGCCATGACGCCGGCGGCGCCCACGAAGACGAGGCCGCCGGCCAGCAGACCCGTGTCACCCAGCTCGGCGTGGTTCTCCACGGCCTCGGACTTGCGGACCGACTCCTCCAGGGACTCGCCGCTCTCCTTGGCGAGGAAGGCGCCCACCATGCCGACGAAGGCCAGGGCGAGCACCACCCAACCGATGCGGCGCCGGGCGGCGGGCCAGAAGGCGATCGCGCACACGCCGACGGCGGCGAGGGGGATCAGCACGACGGCGGCGTGCACGACGAGGGGGTGAGCCGGCAGCCCGAACAGGGAGTCGAGCGCGCCGAGGAGGGGCGTGTGGGGGGACATGCCGGCCAGTCTCGGGCACGGATCGGGCCGTCCCACGCCGCTTTACCGGGATTTGGCCTGCGCGGGACCTTGGTCCCGGCGACGGGTCACCCGGCCAGGGGGTTGACGGCGCGACGAGGCCCCGGCCGGAGCCGGGGCCTCGGACGGACCTGCTGGGAGCGGCGCCGGCTCAGCGGGCCTTGAGGGCCTCGATGAGCGCCGGCAGCACCTTGTGCACGTCGCCGACGATGCCGAGGTCGGAGATCGAGAAGATCGGCGCCTCGGCGTCCTTGTTGATGGCGATGATGTTCTTCGAGCCCTTCATGCCCACCATGTGCTGGGTGGCACCCGAGATGCCGGCGGCGATGTACACGGTCGGCTTCACGACCTTGCCGGTCTGGCCGACCTGGTAGCTGTAGGGCACCCAGCCGGCGTCGACGATGGCGCGAGAGGCGCCCGGGGCGCCCTTCAGGAGCTTGGCCAGCTCCTCGACCATGGCGTACTTGTCGGCCTCGCCGAGGCCACGGCCGCCGGCCACCACGATGGCGGCGTCGTCGAGGGACGGGCCCTCGCGCTCCTCCACGTGGCGGTTGACGATCTTGGCCCCGCCGCTCTTGCCGGCGTCGGGGACGGCGATGGTCTCGACGGCGGCGGCGCCACCACCGGACGGTTCGGCGGCGAACGACTTCGGGCGGATGAGCACGATGTGGGGGCCGGCCGCGGTGAAGGTGGTCTTCACGTTGGTGGTGCCGCCGAACACCGGCTCGGTGGTGACCAGCTTGTCGCCGTCGGCCTCGAGGTCGACGTTGTTGGTGAGCACCGTGCGGTCGAGCTTGGCCGACAGGCGGCCGGCGACGTCGCGGCCGACGTAGCTCGTGGCGATGAGGATGGCGTCGGGAGCGTCGCCGCCCTGCACCGCGGCGGCGATGGCGCCGGCCACGGGCACACCGGGCAGCGCGCCGCCGAGGTCGCCGGTGGCGAGGACCTTGGTGGCGCCGTACTCGCCGAGCGTGCCGGCGATGGCGTCGGCGTCGCCGCCGCCGTACACGGCCACGACCGTGCCGGCGAGCTCACGCGCCTTGGTGAGCAGTTCGAGGGTGGAGGTGGTGACCTTGCCGTCGGAGGCCTCGGCCAGCACCCAGATGGTGTTGAGAGCCATGGTTGCAGTGCCTCCTAGAGGACCTTGAGGTTGTCGAGATAGGCCACGATCTTCTCGAACGCGGTGCCGTCGTCCTCGATGACCTCGCCGGCCTCGCGGGCGGGGGCCTCCTCGATGGACACGATCTCCTGGCCGGCGCCGGCCCAGCCGACCTGCGAGGCGTCGAGGCCGAGGTCGGCGACGGTGAGGGTGTCGACCGGCTTCGACTTGGCGGCCATGATCCCCTTGAACGAGGGGTAGCGGGGCTCGACGACGCCGGCGGTCACCGACACCACGGCCGGGAGCGGGCACTCGACGTCGTCGTAGCCGGCTTCGGTCTGGCGCTGGACCTTGACGGTGGAGCCGTCGACCTCGATGTGCTTGGCGAAGGTCACCGACGGCAGGTCGAGCAGGCCGGCGACCTGCTCGGGCACGGTGCCCGTGTAGCCGTCGCTCGACTCGGTGGCGGTGAGGATCAAGTCGGCGCCCTCCACCCGCTCGATGGCCTTGGCCAGCACCTTGGCGGTGCCGAGGGCGTCGCTGCCGGCGAGGGCATCGTCGCTGACGAGGATGGCCTTGGCGGCACCCATCGCCAGCGCCGTGCGCAGGCCGGACACCTCACCGTTGGGGGCCATGGAGACGAGGGTGACCTCACCGCCGCCGGCCGCGGTGACGAGCTGGAGGGCCATCTCGACGCCGTAGCTGTCGGACTCGTCGAGGATGAGCTTCCCGTCCCGCTTGAGGGTCTTTGTGGTGGGATCCAGCGCACCCGGGTCGGCCGGGTCCGGGATCTGCTTGACGCACACGACGACGTTCATGTCGACAGTCTGTGCCCCACGGCGGCTCCCGGCCAAATCACCCGTCGAGCCGGTCGGGCCCGCGTCGGCCCAGGCAGGGGCACAAGTGACCGCACGGTAACCCGACTCCCCGCTGGTACGGTCGCCGCTCACTGTGAGGGTGCTGCTCATCGTCAACTCGTCGGCCTCGTCGGTCACCGCACGCGGCCGGGTGGTGATCACCAAGGCGCTGTCGGCCGACCACGACGTCACCGTGGCCGAGACCAGCCGCCGCGGCCACGCCACCCGCCTGGCCCAGGGCGCCGCGGCCGACGGCGTGGAGGTCGTGGTCGTCCTCGGCGGCGACGGCACCTTGAACGAGGCCGCCAACGGCCTGGCCGGCACGGACACCGCGCTGGCGCCGCTCCCGGGGGGCTCCACCAACGTCTTCGCCCGCACCCTCGGCCTGCCCGACGACCCCATCGAGGCCACCGGCGTGCTCCTCGACGCGCTGGCCAACGGCTCGGTGCAACGCGTCGGGCTGGGCTCGGTGAACGGCCGGCACTTCCTGTTCAACGTGGGGATCGGGTTCGACGCCGCGGTGGTCCGCGAGGTCGAGCGGCGTGGCTCGCTGAAGCGCTGGGCCAACCACGTGCTGTTCGGCTGGGCCGCGTTCGACACGTGGCTGCGGCGCTACGACCGCACCCGACCCCACTTCGCGGTGCGGGTGCCCGGCGCAGCGACCGTCGACGACGCCTTGTTCACCGTGTGCCTCAACACCGACCCGTACACCTTCGTGGGCACCCGGCCGTTCACCCTGGCCCCGGAGGCCACGCTCGACCGGGGTCTGGCCGTGGTCACGCTGCGCACCCTCGACGCCGTGCCCCTGCTCGGCCTCGTCGCGTCGGCGCTCGGCTCCGGGGCCCACCTGCGGCGCAGCCGCCACGTCGCTCGCGCCATCGACGTCGACGAGCTCACCATCGAGGGCTACGGCCCCGTGCCCTACCAGGTCGACGGCGACTACCTGGGCGACGTCGAGCACCTCGAGCTGCGCTACGAGCCCGAGGTCCTCTGCCTGGTCATCCCCCGTTGAGGCGGTCGAGCGCGCTCCGGCACACGTCGGGGCGGTTGGTGATGACGCCGTCGACGCCCATGTCGTGCAGCTGGCGCATCCGGACGGGGTCGTCGACGGTCCACGCGTTGACCGACAGGCCGACGCCGTGCGCTCGGGCCACCAGCTCGTCGTCGACGACAGGGTCCCACGGGTTCACCGCGGCGTGACCCTCTCGGGCCGCCTCGGCGACCGCCGGCCCGGCCAGCTGCGGGTCGAACACGAGCAGGCCCGTCGCCAGCTCCGGCGCGACCTCGCGGACCCGAGCCATGAGGACCCAGTCGAACGACGTGAGCAGCCACCGACCCGGCCGGCCGCGCCGGCGCAGCTCGGCCGCTACCGCCTCGACCATGGCCAGGTGGGTCTCCGAGGGGCAGTCGGCCTTCAGCTCGACGTTCACGCCGAGGGGCCCGCAGGCGTCGAGGGCGGCGCCGAGCTGGGGCACCCACGCGGGCAGCTCGGCGGCCGGGACCTCGGCAACGCAGCGCCCGTCGGGCAGCTCGGCGTCGTGGTGCACGGCCAGGGCGCCGTCGGCGGTCGGCCGCACGTCGAGCTCGACCCAGTCGGCGCCGAGCGCACGCGCCTCGACGAAGGCGTCCAGGGTGTTGCCCGGGGGCCGGGCGGCCGACGCACCCCGGTGCGCCACGACCAGTGCCATCCGGCCACGCTAGCCACCGGACGCAGCTCCGCCACCCCCTGCGCACCCGGTGCAAGCCGGATGCGCAGAGCGTCAACGCGACGCCTCTGCGTGGCCGGCGCCGTGAGTATGCCCCATCCGCGCCGCCGAGGTGAAATTTCGGGCGGACAGACCCTTGCCACGGCGATGTCGCGCCGCTACCTTGCGAGCCGTCCCAGCCACACGCGGCCGAGTCGGCGGTGGCATGTGAACAGCTTCACGACCGGACCCATCCCCCCGTCTCGTGAGCCCGAACCGTGGAGGCACCGTGGCCCTCACCACGTCCCGCTCGTTGTCCCTGTCCGCGGCACCCGATGAGTGGCGCGCGCTGTCCGCGTGCCGCGACACCGACCCCGACCTGTTCTTCCCCGTCGGCACCACCGGCCCGGCGATCGAGCAGATCGAGAACGCCAAGGCCGTCTGCCTCGACTGTGAGGTGCGCCAGCCCTGCCTCGAGTTCGCCCTGTCGACCAACCAGGACTCGGGCATCTGGGGCGGCACCTCCGAAGAGGAGCGCCGCAAGCTGCGCCGCCAGTGGCTCGCCGCCCGGCGCCGCGCCTCGTAGCACACCCCACCCACTCGTCGTCGGCCTCCCTCGGTGGGAGGCCGACGCGCGTGCGGGCTACTGGTGCACCGGCACCGACAGGTGCACCACCGTGCCCGGCCGGCCCCCGAGCCCGTCGCCGGGACGGAACTCGATCGTGCCGGCCAGCTCGGTCGTCACGAGGGTGCGCACGATCGACAGGCCCAGTCCGGTGCTCGACGCCACCGAGAAGCCCTCCGGAGGGCCGACGCCATCGTCGGTGACGGTGACGTCGAGGCGGTCACCGTCGTTGGCCAGCTCCACCACGACGCACGCGTCGTGGTCCGGCCCGCCCGGGTAGGCGTGGTCGACCACGTTCTGGAGCAGCTCGGCGAGCACCACCGCCATCGAGGTGGCGACCGCGGCGGGCAGCGTGCCGGCGTCGCCGTTGACGCTGAAGCGGATGGGGTGCTCGGGCGAGATGAGGCCCTCCTCGACCATGCGCACGAGGGGCCGCACGATCTCGATGAACGGCACGTCGTCGCCGGCCGCGTGCGAGAGCGTCTCGTGCACCAGGGCGATCGACCGGATGCGCCGCACCGACTCCTCCACCGCGGCCTTGGCCTCCGGTGACGACAGGCGCCGTCCCTGCAGGCGCAGCAACGACGAGATCGTCTGCAGGTTGTTCTTCACCCGGTGGTGGATCTCCCGGATGGTGGCGTCCTTGGAGAGCAGCAGGCGATCGCGGCGCCGCAGCTCGGAGATGTCGCGCAGCAGCACCAGCGCCCCGGTGACGGTGCCGTGCTCGAGCAGCGGCACGAACCGCATCAGCACCGTGATGTCGGGACCGCGCTCGACCTCCTCGGTGGCCGGCCGGGCCTGGGTGTAGGCGGTGCGCATGGCGTTCTCCGGCAGGCCGAGCTCCCCGGGACGCATGCCCTCGGAGTTGGCGTGCACCCCGATGCGGTGCAGCGCCGACACCCCGTTGGGCGAGGCGTAGGCCACCCGGCCCGAGGCGTCGAGCACGATGACGCCGTCACCCACCCGGGGCGCCTCCTCGCTGGGGCCCTGCTCGCCGGCGAAGGGGAACTCGCCGGTGGCGATCATGCGGGCGAAGCGGTTGAACACCTCGACGTAGGTGCGCTCCAGCTCGCCCGGCTGCCGGCCGACGAGCGGGGCCGACTCCTTGGTCAGCACGCCGATGGTGCGGCCCTGGTGGGTGACGGGGATGCACAGCTCGCGCACCGGCTCGTGGCGCACGTCGCCCACCACCTCACCCTCCATGATCCCGCCGGTGGCCAGGCAGCGGGCCACGTACGGGCGCTCGTTGGCCGGCAGGATGCGGCCCACCCAGTCGCTGCGGAACAGCGTCTGGCTGGTGGTGGGACGGATCTGGCCCAGCACGACGAGGGGCCGGTCCTCGGGCCGGCCGTTGAACCGGGTGCCCTCGGCGTCGTGCTCGGCGCCGCCGAACAGCATGAGGTCGGCGAAGCACAGGTCGGCGAGCAGGCCCCACGACGCGACGAGGCGCTGGAGGTGGTCGATCTCCGGCAGGGTGAGGCGGGTGTGGTGCCGGGCGAGCTCGGCGAGGCTGGCCATGTGTCCTCCTGGGGCGGGCTACCAGAGTGCCCGACCGAGGTCGACCAGCCCGGGGAGGTCGCACACGTCGTGGTCGAGGTGCGGCACGGACACCACCAGCTCCGGGTGGCGGGCCAGGACGGCCGCCTGCTCGCGCTCGCGCGTGGCGACGATGCGGTAGTCGTCGAAGCTCTGGCCGATCTCCCTGAGCACCCGGCCCACCTGGGCCCGCTCGCCCAGCGGCTCGAGGTGCCCGCTCGCCCCCGACGCCGCCTCCCCGGCGACGGGCAGGGGGACGTGGGTGAGCGCGCCGGCGACCTCGTCGGCGTCGCGCACCAGCCGCCCGGCGACCTCCGCCGCCGCCGGGTCGGCGAACCAGGCAGGCAGCACCTTGTTGAGCACCAGCGCGCCGAGGTGCAGCTCCCTGTCGACCAGCGCCTGCATGAAGAACTCCGCCTCGCGCACGGGGGCGTCCTCGAGGGTGGAGACGACGACGAAGCTGGTGCGCCGGTCGGCGATCGTGCGGCTGACCGCCTGGGCCCGCTCGACGAAGCCGTCGTACATGGTCTGGAACAGCACGAAGAACTCGGCGATGTCGGCGAGGAACTGCGAGCCGAGGATGCGGTCGGCCATGGTGTAGAAGGGCTTCGAGGCGGCGTTGACCAGCCGCGAGCGGTACGGCGTGATGAGCCAGCGCAGCAGGCGGCTGGAGAAGAAGTCGGCCATGCGCTCGGGCGCCTCGAGGAAGTCGATGGCGTTGCGGGTGGGCGGGGTGTCGACCACGATGAGGTCGTAGCGGCCCGAGCGGTGGATCTCGTGCAGCCGCTCCATGGCGATGTAGTCGTGGCTCTGCACGAACTTGGCGGTGATGTTGCGGTAGAGCGGGTTGGCCAGGATGGCGTCGCGGGTGGCGGCGTCGGGGGCGTGGGCCCGCACCAGGTCGTCCCACGACTGCTTGGTGTCGAGCATGGCTGCCCACAGCTCGCCCCGGGCCTCGACGCCCGCCTCGGCGAACAGCGCCGGGGGCACCTGGGTCTCGACGTTGCCGAAGCGCTCGAGCCCGAGGGCGGTGGCCAGACGCCGGGCCGGGTCGACGGTGAGGACGAGCACCTTGCCCCCGAGCTGCGAGGCCGCCATGGCGCCGAGGGCCGCCGCCGTGGTGGTCTTGCCCACGCCGCCCGAACCGCACGTGACGACGATCTCGCGCGCCGCGCACAGCTGCTCGAGGCCCCCGGCCGACATCAGTAGCCGAGCTCCGCGCCGAGGGCCTCGGCCAGGCTGCGGGTGGTCCGCATGCCGTGGGCCCGGGTGAACAGGTAGGGCACGTAGAGCAGCGGCAGGTCCCGCGGCAGCTCGGTGCGCAGCCGGGTGATGTGCTCGGCCCGGGAGCGCCGCAGCCGCACCGCCAGGTCGGCGCCGTCGATGACCGGGTCGACCGGTCCGGCGACGACCGACGCCAGCTGGTGGCGGCGCGCCGGTGTGCACAGGCGGTCGAACACCTCCTGCTCGCCGCGACCGAACAGCTCGGGGAGGACCTTGTTCACCACCACGGCGGCGAGGGGCACCCGGGTCTCGACCTCGAGGCGGTCGACCAGCTCGAGGGTCTCGGTGACCGGCATCTCCTCGGGCGTGGCGACCACGACCGTGCCGGTGACCATGGGGTCGGAGAGCAGGTCGAGCATCCAGCGGGTCTGCTCACGGACGCGGCCCACCTGCACCAGCTCGTTGATCGCCTCGGGCGCGGCGAGCTGGCCGACGACGTGCCCGGTGGCGGAGGCGTCGACCACCACCAGGTCGTAGTGGCGCTCGCGCACCTCCCAGGCGATCTTGCCGACGGTGAGGATCTCCTTGACCCCGGGGGCGGCGGTGGCCACGAAGTCGAGGCTGCGGGCGAGCGGACCGATGCGGGCCAGCATCGGCACCCGCAGCTGGAGCTTGAGGTACTCGCGCAGCGACTCCTCGGTGTCCATCGACATCGCCCACAGCCGGGGCGCCACCTCGCGCGGGTCGAAGGCGGTGGGGCCGCTCTCCAAGACGTCGGCGATGGCGCCCCTGGCGTCGATCTCGACCAGCAACGTGCGCTGCCCCCGGCCGGCGGCCAGCAGGGCCAGCGCCGCGGCCACGCTGGTCTTGCCCACGCCTCCCTTGCCGGTGACGAACAGCAGCCGCCGTTCGAGCAGGTCGAGGTCGGGGCTCATGGCGGGCGGTCAGCCGGCGCCGAACCCGATGCGGCGCTCGCTGTCGGGGCTGCCCAGCTCCACGTAGGCGATCTTCGACGAGGGCACGGCGATGTCGCGGCCGTGGCGGTCGGTGAGCCACAGGGTGTTGTCGTCGTCGGCCAGCGCGGCCTCGATGGCGCCGCGGACCTTCTCGCGGTCGGCGTCGCCCGGCAGCTCGATGTCGATCTCCTTGACGGTGTGGATGACACCGATGCGAACGTCCACGCAGGCCTCCTGGGGCTGGATCGGTTCCGTGTGGCGGTCATGCTACGTGCGGGCCGCCACCCTTCCCGCCCCGGGTCAGCCGAGGAGCTTGAGGCCGGGGTTGTACCGGCGGGTGGGGGCCAGCTCGACGTCGATCACCTCGGCGATGCGCCGGATGGCCTCGGCCGCCTCGCTGTCGGGCTCGACGGCCACGACGGGTCGGCCGGCGTCGGCACCCTCGCGCAGGGCGGGCACCAGCGGCACCTGGCCGACCAGCGGCACCTCGAGGCGCTCGGCCAGCTCTGCGCCCCCGCCGGCGCCGAACAGCTCGTAGCGCTTCCCGTCGTCGCCGGTGAACCACGACATGTTCTCGATCACGCCCCGCACCTGGAGGTTGACCTTCTCGCCCATGAACGCGACCCGCTGGGCCACCCGCTGCGCGGCCGGCTGGGGCGTGGTGACGACGAACAGCTCGGAGCGGGGCAGGAACTGGGCGAGCGACAAGGCGATGTCGCCGGTGCCGGGCGGGAGGTCGACGAGCAGGAAGTCGGGGTCGTCCCAGAACACGTCGGTGAGGAACTGCTCGAGGGCCTTGTGCAGCATGGGCCCCCGCCAGATGACCGGCTGGTCCTCCTCGACGAAGAAGCCCATCGAGATGCAGCGCACGCCGTAGGCCTCCGGCGGCACGAGCATCTGGTCGATGACGACCGGCGCGTGCTCGACGCCGAGCATGCGGGGGATCGAGAAGCCCCACACGTCGGCGTCGACGACCGCCACCTGGTGGCCCCGCTGGGCCAGGGCGATCGAGAGGTTGGCGGTGAGCGACGACTTGCCCACGCCGCCCTTGCCGGAGGCGATGAGCAGCACCCGCGTGGTGCTGGACGGGTCGGCGAAGGGCACGGCGCGGCCCTCGGCGTGGCCGTGGCCCTGGTGGGTGCCGGCGGTGCTGGCGGGGTCGCCGTGGAGGCGCTGGCGCAGCTCGGCCCGCTCCTCGTCGGTCATCACGGTGAAGTCGAGGTCGACCCGGTCGATGCCGTCGAGGGCGGCCACCGCGGCGGTGACCCGGTTCTGGATCTCGTTGCGCAGGGGGCAGCCGGCGACGGTGAGGGCGATGCGCACGGCGGCCACCCCGCCGTCGATGGCCACGCCCCTGACCATGCCGAGCTCGACGATGCTGCGGTGCAGCTCGGGGTCCTCGACGGGGCGGAGCGCCTCGACGACGTCGGCATCGGTGACGGCCATGGTGGGTGGGCCTTTCGAGGGGATGCGAGGGGGAGGTGACGGGACAGCGGTGCGAGGAGCCCGGGCCGGCCCGAGGAGCCGGCGGCTATTTCTCCTACGGCGGTAGGTAGAATACCGGCGTGGATCGGGGCACCCTCAGCCCGACCGAGTTCTCCTCGGTCGTCACGGCCATCAGCTCGGCCTTCGGCGACCCCACGCGGCGGGAGATCTACCTGTTCGCGAGGAGCTCCGAGGCCGGCGTGACCGCCACCGAGGTGGCGAAGCGGTTCGACCTGCACCCCAACGTGGCCCGCCACCACCTCGACAAGCTCACCGCCGGCGGCTACCTCGACGTCGGCGTCACCCGGGGCGGCACCGGCGCCGGGCGCCCGTCGAAGCGCTACACCGCCAGCGCCAAGGGCGACGAGCTCGAGCTGCCTGTGCGCCACGACGACGTGCTGGTCACCCTGCTCGGGCGGGCCCTCGACATGCTGCCGCGCGAGCAGGCGGAGGCCATGGCCGAGGAGGTCGGCGTGGAGTACGGCCGGCTCATGGCCCAGAGCCTCGGCGACTCCGCCGACCACCAGCGCTCGTTCCGCTCGGCCCTGCACACCGTGGCCGACGCCCTCACCGCCCACGGGTTCGCCGCCCACGCCGAGAAGAAGAACAACGAGCTGCGCATCGTCTCCGAGCACTGCCCGTTCGGCGACGCCGTGCTCACCAACCCCGTCATCTGCGCCGTCGACCGGGGGATGATGAAGGGCATGGTCGCCGAGCTCTACGGCGCCGACGCCACGCTCGCCGTCGAGTCGTCCAAGCCCATGGGCGACGACGTGTGCGTCACCGCCGTGGAGGCGTGAGCCCCGGCCCGGTGATCACCGGCGTGGGTGCCGACGATGCACGCTCGCCCACACCGCTCGCTGCACGGTCAGCGTCAGGGTGCCGGCCAGCACCAGGCACCCGAGGTTGAGCGCCAGCTGCACCAGCGAGCCACCCACCTCGTCGCGGTTGCCCAGCGCGGCCGCCACCCCGATGTTGGCCGCGGCCGGGATGGTGGTGACCGACACCAGCACGCCCACCAGCGCGCCGGAGCGCCGCTCGGTGACGGTGAGCATCCCGACGACGCCGGCAGCGACGGCCACGACCACCGAGAAGGCGTCGGGTCGGGAGATGAACCGGGTGAGGCCACGGTCGCCGAGCTCGAAGCTCGCCGCGACGACGCCCGTCGCCCGCAGCCCGAGGGTCAGCACGAAGGCCCCGGCGACGGCGACGGCGAGGCCCACGCCGAGCGTCGACGCGGCCCGGACCACCCGCCGGCGCCGCGGCTTGGCGAGCGCCACGCACAGCGCAGCCAGCGGGCCGAACTCCGGGCCCACCACCATGGCGCCGACGATGAGCACCGGCGAGTCGGTGAGGATGCCGCACGCCGCGATGACCGCGGCGGCCACCATGAAGACCAGGTAGGAGGGGCTGGTCACCGCGTCGTTGCGGGCGCGGGCCTCCACCTCCTCCCACACCAGGGCGTCACCCGGATCGCCGGGAGCCGCGGCTTCGGCCCGCATGGCGGCGTCGGACAGGGCCATCTCGACGGGCTCGAGGGTGATGGAGCCGTCGCGATGGACGCCGAGCTGGCGCAACCTGGCGATGATCCGGTCCGCCGCCTCGCGCGCCACGTCGACCGTGATCACGTCGCCGGAAGGAACCACCGCCGCGCCGCGCTCCCGGGTCACCAGGGCGACGGCCGGGTCGTCGCAGACGGACGCCACCACCTCGTCGGCTCGGTCGGCGGGAACGATCAGGCGCAGGTGCAGCACGGTCGACCTCCGGCCCGGAGCGTAGGCGGCGGCGCCCCGGCCGCTCCGTAGGCTGGGCGCGATGGCCCGGCACTACCTCGACCACGCCTCCACCTCGCCCCTGCGGCCCGAGGCGGTCGAGGCGATGGTGTCGTGGCTCACGGCCGCGGGCCGCGGCGAGGTGGGCGATCCGGGGCGGATCCACGCCGAGGGCATGCGGGCACGCGTCGCCCTCGAGGAGGCCCGCGAGCAAGTCGCGGCGCTGCTGGGCGCCCGTTCCCGGGAGGTGGTCTTCACCAGCGGGGCCACCGAGGCCATCGCCGCGGCCACGTGGGGCGCCGTGCGGCGAGCGGTCGACGCCGGCCGCCGGCCCCACGTCGTGCTGGCCGCGGTGGAGCACTCCGCGGTGCGCCAGTCGTCGACGGCCTTCGCTGAGGCGTTCGGCGGGTCGGTCAGCATCACCGGTGTCGACCGGTGCGGGCGGATCGACCCCGACGAGCTGCTCGACGCGGTCACCACCGACACCGCGCTCGTGCACCTGCAGTGGGGCAACCACGAGGTCGGCACCCTCCAGCCGGTGGCCGACGTGGTGGCCGGGTGCCGCGAGCGGGGCGTGCTCGTGCACGTCGACGCCGCCCAGGCCGCGGGCCGCGTGCCGGTCGACCTCGGCGCCCTCGGCGCCGACCTCGCCTCGGCCAGCGGCCACAAGCTCGGGGGGCCGGCGGGCACCGGTGTGCTGTTCGTGCGGCGGGGGCTGCGCGTCGCTCCGCTCCTGCTCGGCGGCGACCAGGAGCGCGCCCGCCGGGCCGGCGTGGAGGACGTGGCGGCCCTCGTCGGGCTGGGCGCCGCCGCCGGCGCGCTCGCCGACGGCGGGGTGGCCGGCGAGGAGGCCCGCTGCCGCTCCCTCACGGCTCGCCTCGTCGAGGGGCTCACCGCAGTGGACGGCGTCGAGCTCCTCGGCGACCCCGATCCCGCCGGCCGGCTCCCCCATCTCGTCTGCCTGGGGGTGGCGGGGGTGGAGCCCCAGGGCGTGCTCCTGGGGCTCGACCAGCGGGGCGTGGCCGCCCACTCGGGCAGCGCCTGCGCGTCCGAGGGCCTCGAGCCCTCGCCCGTGCTCGAGGCCATGGGCGTCGACGCCCACCGCTCGCTGCGCGTGTCGGTGGGCTGGAGCACCACCGAGGCCGACGTCGAGGCCGCCGTCGCCGCCCTGCCCGACGTCGTCGGGCACCTCCGCTCGCTCGCCGGCTGAGCGGCCGTCCGTGGTGACCGACGACCTCCCCACCACCCTCGACGCGCGGATCGGGACCCTCCGGACGTTGACTACCGTTCGGCCGTGACCATCTTCCTGGTGCGCCACGCCCACGCTGGCAAGCGTTCCGAGTGGAAGGGCGACGACGTGGTCCGGCCCGTGTCGGCTCGCGGCGTGGCCCAGTCCGAGGCGATCCGCGACCTGCTGGCCGACCGGTCGGTGCGCCGCATCCTGTCCAGCCCCTACGCCCGGTGCGTGCAGACCATGGAGCCCCTGTCGGCCGGCCTCGGCGTGGCGATCGAGCCCGACGACCGCTTCGCCGAGGGTGCCCGGCTCCGCCCGGCGCTCGAGGCCTTCCTCGCCCTCGACGCCGTCAACGGGGTGGCCTGCAGCCACGGCGACCTCATCCCCGAGCTGCTGCGGGCCCTCGTCGCCATCGGCATGGAGGTCGACGGGCCGCTGCTCGACCAGAAGGGCTCGACGTGGACGATCGAGACCAACGGCGGGCACCCGGTGCGCGGCACCTACACGCCCCCCGCCGCCTGACCGCTCCCGCGCGTCACCCGCTCGCGCTGCTCGAACCGCCGACGCCGGCCTGCACGTCGCGGCGGACGCTGTCGATCATGTTCTGCATGTACGACGGGATCTGCGACGTGTCGACGGCGTCGAGGTCGGCCTGGGCCGCGGCGAAGTCGCGCGCGTTGCGCTCGAGGATGGCCCGGAACACCCGGGCGTCGGCGTAGCCGGGATCGGTGGCGATGGCCCGGTCGAGCCACTGCCGGGCCTCGTCGACGAGCTGCGAGGCGGCCGCGGCGTCGGTGTTCGTGGCGATGGTGTTGATCACCCAGCCGCGGTAGGTCATGGCCTCGACGTTGCGCGGCGAGATCTCGAGCACCTTGTCGTAGGTCTCGATCGCCTTCTTGTAGGCCTCGAGCGCACCCTGGCCGTCGCCGCGCTGGAGGGCCTGGGTGGCCTGCCCCGTGTGCTGCTGGGCCTCGAGCAGCAGGTTGGCGCTGTCCTGGCGGGTGTCGCCCGAGATGCCCTGGCCGGGGGCCCGGCTGTCGGAGCCCCGGAAGACGAGCCAGCCGACCCCGGTGGCCAGGACGGCCACGACGCACAGGGCCACCGCCGTGCGGCCCCACGAGCGCGGCGCCCGGGCCGAGGTGGCGAGCGCCCGGCGGTCGTCGATGGCCCGCAGCACCGTGGCGGCGCGAGCCGTGTAGTCGTCCTTCAGCTCGGCGTAGTCGTCGTCGTCGACGTCGCCGGCGTCGTGCTCGCGCTCGAGGTCGTCGAGGGAGCGCAGCAGGAAGTCACGCTCCTCCTCCAGCGCGGCGAGGGCGTCGGGGTCGAGCCGGCGGCGCACCACCGCCTCCGACGGGCGGGCGGCGGCGTCGGGCCGCGTCGTTCGAGCGGCCCTGCGGGCCGCGGTGCCTCCCCGGGCCGAGGGCTCGGTGGTGCTCACCGCGACGAGCCCTCGCCGTGAGCGTCGTCCGCCTCGACGGCCTGCTCGTGCTCGCGCCGCAGGGCGGCCTCGACCAGCGCCCGGTCGGCGGCGCTGGCGTGGGCCGGGGCCTCACCGCTCCAACGCCGGAACACCACCACCAGGCCGGCGACGGCCACCGCGAAGGCGACCACCGGCAGGATCCAGATCAGCGCGTTCACGCCCGACGCGGACGGGGTGAGCAGGATGGCATCGCCGTAGCGCCCGGCGTAGTAGGCGCGGATGTCGCCGTCACCCTGGCCGTTCTGGACCCGCTCGGCGATGTCGGCCCGGATCTCCTGGGATGCCGGGGCGTTCGACTCGGCCACCGACTCACCCGAGCAGGTGGGGCACTTGATGGTCTTGGCGATGGCGGCGACCCGGTCCTGCGGCGTGGGGGTGCCCGTGCTCCCGAAGGCGGCGATCGACAGGCACGTCACCACCACCACGGCCAGCGCCGCCCACGGCAGCCAGCGCCGCACCGGCGACCCGGCGGACAGCGCGGACCTCTCGGGAGCGGGCTCGGGCACGTCAGGACCCCTGCGCCGCGGCCATGCCACCGGCGGCGTCGATGACCTGGTCGAGGGCCTCGGCGGTGACGCCCTCGAGCCGCCCGATCACCAGGCCGCTGGGGGCCACGACGTAGGTCTCGGGCACCCCGGTGATGCCGTAGTCGAGGGCGATGCGGCCGGTGTCGGAGGGGATGACCGGCCAGCTCCCGCCCTGTTGGGCGAAGAACTCCTCGATGGCTGCGGGCTCGTCGTCGAAGGCGACGCTCACGACCTGCACCGGGTCGTCGGCGTGCTGCTGAGAGAACTTCACCAGCTCGGGGTGCTCGACGCGGCACGGCGTGCACCAGGTGGCGAAGAAGTTGACCAGCACCCACTCGCCGCGGTGCTGGGCGAGGGAGAACGTGGAGCCGTCGAGGGTCTGCCCGCTCACGTCGGGGGCGGCCTGGCCCACGATCTTGCTCGACACCGGCTCGCTCGTGCCCCGCGTGGCGAGCAGGGCGATGAGCGCCACGAGCACGATGCCGACCACGATGGCGGCGTTGCGGGCCGTGTGGCCCCTGCGGGCCGGCAAGGCCTCGTCGCCGCCGCCGCCGTCGCGAGCCGGTCCGGTGGCCTCGTCGGTGACGCTCACACCGGCACCTCCTCGGCGTCGCGCTCGTCGTCGACGTCGGCGCGCCCGGGACGCGGGGCGACGCCCTCACGCCCCGACGGGCCCCTCCCCGCGCGCGCACCCGGCAGCGGGGCCGACACGGGGTCGATCGGGTTGCGGCGCCGGCCCGGGAACACGGCGAGCAGCGTGCCCAGGGCCATCACCGCGCCGCCGATCCACAGCCAGATGACGAGCGGCTGGATGGTGACCCGAACCGTGATCGACGTGCGGTCGCCGTCGGGCACCTGGATGAGCGAGAGGGCGACGTCGTCGGTGAGGGTGGAGCGCACCGACGGGGTGCCGATGGTCTGCGAGCCGTTGGCGAACTTGTTGAGCGACGGGCCCCACGGCCCGGTGCCGTCGATGCGGATCAGCGCCTGGTTCACGACCTTGGCGCCTTCGTCGCGCACCTGCTGGCCCTCGTAGGTGAGGGTGTGGCCGGCGAAGCTGGCGCTCTGGCCCGGCTCGAGGGTGAGCTCGGCCTGGCGCACGAAGCTCCCGCTGGCGGCCACGGCGACGGCGATGACCACCACGCCGATGTGCACGACCATGCCCCCGTTGGCCCGGCCGACCAGGCCCCGCCACCCCTGCCGGCGGGTGGCGAGCACGATCTGGCGGCCGGCCGACCCGGCGGCGAACCCGCCGAACCCGAACGCCAGCACGGCGCCGACGCCGCGGGCGCCGAGGGCGACGCCGACCACCATGGCGGCGGCGCCGATCCACGCCGGCCACAGGAGGCGGTGCCGCAGCAGCTCGCCGCTCGCCTTGCGCCACGGCAGCACCGGCGCGACGGCCATGAGGAACAGCAGCGTGAGGCTCAACGGGATGGTCATCCGGTTGAAGTACGGCGTGCCGACCGAGATGCGGTCGTCGTTGATGGCCTCGATGACCAACGGGAAGATCGTGCCCATCAGCACCACGAAGGCGAAGGCGCCGAACAGCACGTTGTTGGCGAGGAAGGCGCCCTCACGCGAGATCGGCGAGTCGATGCGGCCCGGCGAGCGCAGCCGGTCGCCTCGCCAGCCGATGAGCCCCACCGTGGTGAGCACGATCAGCGAGAAGAAGACCAGCAACGCCGGGCCGATGCTCGACTCGGTGAAGGCGTGGACCGACTCGAGCACGCCCGACCGGGTGATGAACGTGCCGAGGATGGTGAGGGCGAAGGTGGCGCACAGCAGCGAGAGGTTCCAGACCCGCAACATGCCGCGCCGCTCCTGGACCATCACCGAGTGGATGTAGGCGGTGCCCGTCAGCCACGGCATGAACGAGGCGTTCTCCACCGGGTCCCACGCCCAGTAGCCGCCCCAGCCGAGCACCTCGTAGCTCCACCACGAGCCCAGCACGATGCCGACGGTGAGGAAGCCCCAGGCGATCAGCGTCCAGCGGCGGGTGGCGAGCAGCCAGCCCTCCCCCACCCGGCCGGTGACCAGGGCGGCGATGGCGAAGGCGAACGGCACGGTGAACCCGACGTAGCCCAGGTAGAGCATCGGCGGGTGGAACGCCATCAGCGGGTGGTTCTGCAGCAGCGGATTGGGGCCGGGCCCGTCGTAGCCCGGTGCCGGGCTGACGCTCTCGAAGGGGTTGGCCGGCCCGGCGAGCAGGAAGAAGAAGAACCCGGCGACCACCAACATGGTGGCCAGCGCCCAGCCCACCAGCGGGTCGTCGAGGCGCTTGCGGAACTTCACGACGACGGCGACGAGGTACCCGCCGAGGATGGTGCCCCACAAGATGATCGAGCCCTCGAGCGCGCCCCACAGCGTGGCGAAGTTGTAGAGCGCCGGGGTCTTGGTGGAGCCGTTGTCGTACACGTAGCGCACCGTGAAGTCGCGGGTGATGAGCGCGTGCTCCATGGCGGCGAAGGCGACCACCCCGCCCAGCAGGACCAGCACCGAGTAGGCCCTGGAGAGGCGCACCAGCTCGGGCTTCTTGCGCACCAGCCCGTAGACGACGGTGACGGCGCCGAGGACGGCGGCGGCCAGCCCGAGGGTGACCCCGGCGCGGCCGAGGGCGACGTTCACGGCGTCGGCGCCCCGGTGCCGGCGGTGGTGCTCGGCGCCACCTGCCCGCCCGTCTCGGCCTCGGCGATGCGGTCCTGGTGCTCGGCCGTGTAGGTCTCGCTGTGCTTGACGATCATGAGGTCGGACTGGAACGTCGTCGACCCGTCGGCGGCGAAGTGGCCCTCGAGCAGCACGGCCTCGTTGGCCTTGAACATCTCGGGCGGGTCGCCGGCGTGCTGCACGGGGAGCTCCACGCCGTTGTAGGTGAGCACGAAGTCCACGCCCTCACCGGTGCGCCGGTCGGTGCCGGGCTCGACGGTGCCCTGGAGGCGGAAGCGCTTGGTGCCGAGGGTGTCGCGCTGGGCCACCGCCTCGTCGACGTTGCGGTAGAAGGTCGTGGCGCTGCCGAGGGCGTTGACGAGCACGTAGCCGCCCACGAGGACGACCACGACGAGCAGCGCCATGGCCGGCAGGCGGCTCTTCGTCGTCTTGGACCGCGAGGGCGCGGTGGTGACCGCGCCGTCGGGACCGGCCTCGGCCTCGGGCCCGGTGCGGGGCGTCAGCTCCATCGGCGGCGCTCCGGGGGGACCTGCCGGCTCAGCGAGCGGCCGCGCACGACGGTGATCACGGCGTAGGCGAGGAACGCGCCGAGCACGACCAGCCAGGCGGCGATGACGTAGGGCCAGGTGCCGCTCACGGGGCCACCACCCCGGTGTCGGCGGCCACCTCGGCGGCGGCCTCGGCTCGGCGCTCGGCGATGGCCAGGTCGAGGCCCTGCTCGTCGAGCTGCTCCTCGAGCCAGGCCAGCCGGAAGCGGTGGACGAGCAGCCAGGTGAACAGCAGCCCGATGGCGACGAAGCCGACGAAGAGGGCGAACAGCATGAGGCCCTCGATGTGGGAGTCGAGGCCGTTGGCGAACAGCGTCGGCTTCTGGTGCAGGGTGCGCCACCACTGCACCGACTGGCGCACGATGACCACGTTGGGCACGAGCAGCAGCCCGATGATGGCGGCCCGCTTCGACCGCACCGACGGCTCGGCCGGCAGCCGGCGCACGGCGAGGTAGCCGAGCAGGAGCAGCAGCAGCATGGCCGTGGAGGTGAGGCGGGCGTCCCACACCCAGTAGACGCCCCAGGTGGGGCGGCCCCAGAGCATGCCGGTGGCGAGCGTGACAGCGGTGAAGAGCGCGGCGATCTCGGCGCTGGCGTAGGCGACCAGCTCCCACCACTGGGACCGCTTCCAGAGGTACAACGCCGAGCCCAGCGTGGTGAGGAAGCAGCCGACGTAGGCGAAGGTGGCGCTGGGGACGTGGACGTAGAGGATGCGCACGGCGTCGCCCTGGTTGGCGTCGGCGGGGCTGAGCACCAGGCCGAACAGGGCCAGCGTGGCGATGGCGACGATGGTGAGGATCCCGAGCACCCTCGTCGCCCGTGAGCCGGTGGAGGTCGGTGCGTCGCCGGCGCCCGACGGTCGCCCCCGGCTCTGGCTGGCGATCTGGGTGGTCACGCTTCCTCCAAGAGGGGCCCGAACCCGAGCACCCCGGCGACGACGTACAGCACGGCGAACACGCCCATGAGCCCGACCCACGGCCAGCCCTCGGACGGCGTGCCGCCGAGGGCTGCCTCGAAGGCACGGGTCGACCCGATGAGGACCGGAGCGAGCACCGGCAACAGTAGGAGTGGCAGCAGGGTCTCACGAACTCGGAGGCCTGCCGCCACGACGCCGTAGAGGGTACCGGCCGCCGCGATCCCCGCGGTCGCGACCAGCACGGTCGCCACCAGCAGCGGCCAGCCGCCGAGGTGGGTGGTGTAGAGCACGGCCACGCCCACCAGCAGCAGCACCTCGAGGGTGAGCAGCTGCACCGACACGGCCAGCACCTTGCCGAGGTAGATGCCCGCCGGGTCGAGCCCCGACAGCCGCAGCATGTCGCGGTTCCCGTCGGCGGCCTCCACGGCGAAGCTGCGCTGCAGGGCGAGCAGGCCGCTGAACAGCACCGCCACCCAGTAGAGGCCGGGCGTGGCCTTCTCGAGCAGGCCCCGGTCGGGGTCGAGGGCGAAGGCGAACAGCACCAGCACGAGCAGCGCGAAGGGCACCACCTGGTTGAGCGCCACCCGGGAGCGCAGCTCGAGGCGCAGGTCCTTGCCGGCCACCAGCAGGGCGTCGTGCATCACGAGGCGGCCTCCTCGCGTGTGGCGGATGACCGCGGGTCGGGGCGGCGCACCTCCCGGTGGGCCACCCCACCGGCGATGGTGACGACCTCGTCGGCCAGCTCGAGGGAGCGGTCGAGCTCGTGGGAGCTGAGGATGACGGTGGCGCCGGCCGCGGTGGCGTCGCGGACCAGCTGGTCGACGAGGTCCCGCCCGTCCTGGTCGAGACCGGCGTGGGGCTCGTCGAGCAGCCACAGCTCCGGCCGGCGGGCGATGAGGCACGCCAGCGAGGTGCGCCGGCGCTGGCCGGCCGAGAGGCGCCCGACGGGGACGTGGCGGAGGCGGCCGTCGAGGCCCAGGCGGGCCATCGCGGCGTCGGCGTCGGCCGGCTCGGCCCGGGCGGCCCGAGCCCAGAACCGCACGTTGTCGGCCACCGTGAGGTCGTCGTAGAGGCCGGTGGCGTGGGCCAGGAGGCCGACGCGGTGGCGCACCGCCTTGCGGTCGGCCACGAGGTCGACGCCGAGCACCACGGCCTGGCCCTCGGCGACCGGCACCAGCCCCGCCAGGGTGCGCAGCAGCGTGGTCTTGCCGGCCCCGTTGGGGCCGCGCAGCAGCACGATGCGGCGCCGGTCGACGTCGAGGTCGACGCCGGCGAGGGCGGGGAACCGGCCCAGCAGCGCCACCGCTCCCCGGAGGTGGACCACGGGCGCCGCCCCGGTCGGGCGGTCGGGGTGTTCGGGCTCCATGGGCGTCCGACGAGGGTACCCGGCCCGCCCTCGTCGGGACCAAGCGACGACGGGCGACGACGGACGACGAGGCGAACGACGATGGCCCACCAGGCGGGGTGCCGGGCGGCCGGGGCACCGCGGGACGGAGGGGCGCACCTGCGGGCCGGGCGAGGCTGGCTAGGGTCCTCGCGTGCAGTGGTGGCGCGTGGTCGGCGCGATCGGTCGGTTCATGATGCGGGCAGGGGTCCTGATCCTGCTCTTCGTCGCGTACCAGCTGTGGGGCACCGGCCTGGCCACCGACCGGGCCCAGGACCGCCTGTCCGACGAGTTCACGGCGCAGCTCGAGCAGTCCAGCACCACGACCAGCACACCGTCGAGCACGACCTCCACGACGGCGCCGCCCGTCACCGCGCCGGCCGACCTGCCCGCGCCGGAGCCGGGCGACCCGCTGGCCCGGATCCAGATACCGGCCATCGGGGTCGACTTCATCGTGCTGCAGGGCGTGGACCTCAAGTGGTTGAAGGAGGGCCCGGGCCACTTCCCCCAGACGCCGCTGCCCGGGCAACCCGGCAACGTCGCCCTCGCCGGGCACCGCACGACCTACAAGGCCCCGTTCAACCGCCTCGACGAGCTCCAACCGGGTGACGACGTCACCTTCACCACCCTGCAGGGCACCTTCACCTACCAGGTCGACGCCCACGAGACCGACCCGGGCCAACCGCCGGCCGGGCACTTCGTGGTGAAGCCCAGCCAGGTCGAGATCCTCGACCAGGACGGCACCAACAAGGTCACGCTGATGGCCTGCAACCCCAAGTACAGCGCCCGCGAGCGGATCGTGGTGACCGCCACGTTGGTGTCGAACCCCGCACCGGCCACGCCCCCGCCACCGGCCGCCACGACCGACGACGGCGGGACGTCGGTCACGACCGACGCCTCCCTCGACGCGCTCGCCGGGGGCGACTCCTCGGCCTGGACCCCGGCCGTGCTGTGGATGGGCCTGGCCCTGCTCGTGTGGTTCGTGACCTGGTACGCCGGGCGCCGGTGGCACAAGCTGCCCGCCTACCTCGTGGGCACGCCGATCTTCGCCGTCGTGCTCTTCGTCGCCTACGAGAACATCGCTCGGCTCCTGCCCGCCTCCTACTGAGCCGATGCCCCGATCCCCTCGGGCGACGACGATCGCCGCCGCCATCCCCGCCCTCGCCGCCGCCGCCTCGCTGCTCGGCGGGTGCACGACCACGACCGGCGGGTCGGCGCCGTCGTCGTCGAGCACCTCCACCACCGAGGCGCCGGCCGGGACCACCACGACCAGCGAGCCGTCGGCCTCAGAGGGCAAGGAGCTGTACGTGTACGCGCCCGTCGAGGGCGACTGCATCGACCTTCGTGGCACCAGCGAGGGCGGCGCCCGGACCACTCGCCCCACCCCCGGTCCCGACGCCACCCCGCGCTCGTCGAACCAGCTGGTCCTGCGCCTCCCCTGCGAGCTCCCGCACCAGTACGACGTCATCGCCGTGGTCGACGCGGGGCTGCCGAAGCAGCCGCCGCCCGACGACGCGGCGCTCACCACGGCGGCCAAGCAGCTGTGCCCGGCGGCGTTCGCCACCTACGTGGGCACGCCCTACCAGGCGTCACGGCTCGAGGTGGGATGGGTGCTGCCGAGCGGGGAGCGGCGGGCCCGGGGCATCCAGGAGATCGGGTGCCTGGCGTTCGACCCGAACGGCAAGCTCACCGGGTCGGTGCGATCGTCCGGTCGTTAGCCGACTGACGATACTGGTGGAGCCAGTGCCGGCCTAGCGGCCGTGGAAGCGCGGAGGTCGCTTCTCGGCGAAGGCGGCCAGGCCCTCGGCCAGGTCGTCGCTCCCCCACGCCGCGGCGAAGGCCTCGGCGTAGGCGGGGCTGGCGTCGTCGCCGGCGTCGGCCTCGTTGAGCCCGACCTTCATCGCCCTCAGGGTGAGCGGGGCCAGCTCGGCGAGGCGGTCGGCCCACACCAGCCCGGCGCTGGTGTCGCCGAGGCGGTGGACGAGCCCGAGCTGGTGGGCGCGCTCGCCGCTCATGACGTCGGTGCTGAGCAGCAGGTGGCGGGCCGTGGACTGCCCGGCGAGGGCGGCGACCCGCCGCACGGTCCACTGGTCGACCGTGAGGCCCAGCTTGGCCGCGGGCACCCCGAAGCCGGCGCCGGGTGTGGCCGTGCGCAGGTCGCAGGCGACGGCCAGCTGGGTGCCGGCCCCCAGGGCGAAGCCCTCGACGACGGCGATGGTCGGGAAGGGCGCGTCGCGCAGGCCGCGCAGCACCCGGCTCAGGGCGGCCAGGAAGCCCTCGTCCTCCACGGTCGCCAGGTCGGCGCCCGAGCAGAAGTGGCCGTGGGCGCCGGTGAGGGCCAGCACCCGGGTGTCGCCCTGGCGCGCCTCGTCGAGCGCGCCCTCGAGCCCGGCGAGCGCCTCGCGGTCGAGGGCGTTGCGGCGTTCGGGCCGGTCGATGGTCACGACGAGGACGTGGTCGCGGCGAGCTGTCCGGATCATCGGCGCCGACCGTAGTGCCGGGTCGGGTCGGGTCCACCACCTCGGGGCGCGCTGGTTCTACCGTCGACCTCCATGGTGCTCGTGCTCGCTGCCGTGGCGCTGGCCGCGATCCTGGTGGTCGCCATCGTCACCCTGTCCCGCCGGGCGCTGCCCGAGGGCGACACGGTGGAGGAGAAGCTCCCGGTGGGGGCCGAGGCCGCCCTCTGGTCGATCGTCGAGGCGGTGCCCGACCCCCGCAACCACCTGGCCCTCACCCGCGACCTCACCGGTGAGGTGCGCATCACCGGCACCCCGCTCGATCCCGCCCACCGGGCGACGAGCAGCCCTGGCGCCCCCACCTCGCCTCGCCCGGCCCCGCCCCAGCCGGCGCCGTCGACGGCCGGCCAGGCCCCCACCGTGCGCATCCGCTCGGGGGCGCTCGAGGTCCACGGCTACGACCGGGCCTCCTGACCCGGCGGCCCACCGCCGGTGAGGGTCGTGCGCTCAGCCCTCGGGTGAGCGCAGGGCCACGACAGCGGCCAGGGCCGCCCACGACTGCGGTGCCGCGCCGAGGCCGACGCCGTCGTCGGGGTCCCAGTACTCCGCCCACCCCGACGCCAGCGCGCCCCGCTGGAGCATCGCCCCCAGCGCCGCGGCGTCGCCGTCTCGACCGCGGCGGACCGCCGCCACCCAGAAGAGGTAGGTGAGCTGGGGCCACGCCGGGCCTCGCCAGTAGGTGCGGGGCGCGAAGGTGGGCTCCTCGCGGTGCACGCCCGCCGGCCCGCACGCCCCGTCGAAGGCCGCCGGGTCGAGCAGGTCGGCGAAGGTGGCCTCGACCGCGTCGGCACGCCGGCTGACCAGCACCGGCAGGAGGGCGTCGAGGGTGCGGGTTCGGCCCGAGGTGCCCTCGCTGTCGCCGGCGTCGACCCACGTCCGCAGCTCGCCGTCCCACCGGGCGTCGAGGGCACCGACCAGCTCGTCGGCCGCCGCCGTCAGCGTGGCGTCGCCGGTGACCTCGGCCAGCTCCCGGGCGTTGAAGGCCACGAGCGCGTTGAACCCGCAGCTCGCCACGCGGAACGCGGGGTTGGCGAGGGGTGAGCCGTCGGCGGCGTGCTCGATCGCCGCCACCAGCTCACCCTTCACGTCGTACCAGCGGCGCCGGTCCCACCCGCCCGGGCACCAGTGGTCCCAGCGCGGGCAGTCGTCGCCGCCGCTCTCCCACGGGTGGCACAGGCTGACCAGCTCGTCGATGCGAGCCCGGTGGCGCACCAGGAAGTCGAAGGCACGCGTGGCCGGAGCGACCAGGTCGTCGACGACGACGCCGCGACGGTGCAGCTCGGCGACGGCGTGGCCGAACATCGGCGGCTGGGTGATGGCCGAGTGGCCCTCCCGTCGCCAGAACTCGGCGTGGTGGGCCGGGTCGTGCTCGTAGTCGACGTGGGGCACGAACCCGAGCGGGCTCTGGGTGCGGAACAGGTGGGCCAGCTCCCGGCGAGCGCGGCCCCCCTCGCCCAGCGCCGCCCAGGTCACGGCGTGGAAGCACGAGTCCCACAGCCACTGGAACGGGTACACCGACGTGTTGGGCACCGTGTAGCCCTCGGGTCGCCAGTTGGCGTCGAGCACGGCCCGCGCGCCGGCCAGGACCGTCGCCGGGTCGACCGGTAGGTTGGGCCCGCCCTCGCCCGGAGGTCCGCTCACCCCCGTCTCCCGCCGGAGCCCATGCCCATCTGCGCCGTCGTCTCGTTCCGCCTCGGAGGCACCGACGGCGTGTCGGTGGTGGCCGCGGCGTGGGCCGACGCCCTGCGGGACATGGGCTTCGCGGTGGTCACCGTCGCCGGCGAGGGCCCCGTCGACCGGCTGGTGCCGGACCTGGCCATCGGCCGCTGGCCCGACGGCCGCGCCGGCGTGGACGGACCGGCGGCCGCGACCGCGGCGGAGGTGGCGACGCTGGCCGAGCAGCTCAGCGGGGTCCTGGCCGACGCCGAGCTGGTGGTGGTGGAGAACCTGGGCACGATCCCGATGAACCTACCGGCGGCGCGGGCCCTCGCCCGGGCCAGGGCGGGGCGGCCCACGCTGTGGCACCACCACGACCCGGCCTGGCAACGGCCCCGCTACGCCGGTGTCGAGGAGCTGCCCTACGACGACCCGGCCTGGCGCCACGTCACCATCAACGACCTGACCCGCCGGCAGCTGGCCGAGCGGGGCATCGCCGCGGTCACGATCCGCAACGGCTTCGACGTGCACGCCGCGCCCGGCGACCGCGAGGGCGAGCGGGCGAGGATCGGCCTGGCGGCTGCCGAGCTCGTCGTGGTGCACCCGGTGCGGGCGATCGCCCGCAAGGACGTCCCCGCCGCCGTGCACCTGGCCGAGGCCCTCGACGCCACCTACTGGCTCACCGGGCCCGCCGAGGAGGGGTACGGCCCGACGCTCGCCGCGGTCCTCGGCGCCGCTCGCGAGAGGGGCGTGCGCGTGGTGCACCGCCCGTCCGGCACGCTCGCCGACATGTACGCGGCGGCCGACGTGGTGGCGTTCCCGTCGCGATGGGAGGGCTTCGGGAACCCGCCGGTCGAGGCGGCGATCCACCGCCGGCCGGCCGCCGTGGGCCGCTACCCGGTGGCCGAGGAGCTCCGGGCGCTGGGGTTCCGCTGGTTCGACCCCGCCGACCCCGAGCCGTTGCGGACGTGGCTGGCTGCGCCCGACGAGGGCCTGCTCGACCACAACGCCGAGGTCGTCCGCCGCCACTTGTCGCTCGAGGTGGCGGCGAGCGCGTTGCGGGCCCTGCTCGATGAGGCAGGCTGGACGCCATGACCGAACCGCAGCGACCGACGCCGACCGACCCGGTGCGGGCGCGCCGGGCCCAGGTCGCCCGCGCTGCGGCGCTGGCCCAGCGGGCGGGCTACGCCCTGTTCGGCGTGGCGGTCGTGGCGTTCTTCGTGGGCTTCTTCGCCGGGTTCACCGGCACCATCGTCACCGTCATCGTCGTCGCCATGGCCGTCGGCTCGGTGCTGCTGGCCCCGGCCATCGTGGCGTCCTACGCGGTGAAGGCCGCCGAGCGCGACGACCTCGAGCACGGCCGCTGACCGCCCCCCACCTCGAACCTGTGCCCGATCGTGATCCTGGAAGGACCGATCCGGGTACCAGAACGGCGGCGGGGGCGAAGCGGGGACGAGGACGGCGGGCGGGTCAGGCCGGGTGGAGGCCCCGCAGGCCGGACCAGGCCAGGCCGGCGATCTGGGCCGCCAGCTCGTCGGCGTCGAGGTCGATCTCCTTGGCCAGCCACCGCCGGCAGGTCACCTCGCCCATCCCGACGATGCCGTAGGCGAGCAGCCGCTGGCGCTCCTCGGTGAGCCCGTCGACGACGATGAGCTCGGAGATGCCGTCGACGAACTGGCGCTGGGCCTTGGCCGCCTCCTCGGCGAACTCGGGGTCGCGGCGCACCTCGCCGCTGAAGAGGATGGCGAAGCCGTCGCGGTGCTCGTCGACCCAGCGGAACCAGGCGGCGAAGCCTCGCTCGACCTGCTGGCGCGGGCCCTCGGCCGACGACGTGGCCGCCCGCACGGTGCGGCGCATCCCGGCGGCGACCTCGCCGAGGACCTCGAGGAACAGCTCCCGCTTGGAGCCGAAGTGCTGGTAGAGCACCGGCTTGGTGACACCCGCCGCCTCGGCGATGTCGTTCATGGAGGCGTCGTGGTAGCCCAGACGGGCGAAGGTCGACAGCGCGGTGTCGAGCAGCTGCTGGCGCCGGGCCGCCGCGGGCAGCCGCATGCTCATCGGTCGGTCCTCATGGCCTCCCGAGCGTAACGACCGCGCGACCCCTCTGGTTACCGGCCGGCAACTTGGGCCGGGCGCAGGACCGAATCGGCGCGCGCGGTTTACCACGGAGCGTGGTCGTGGCACCATGGTGACCGTGTGGACGCCACTGCGAGACTGCGTGGGTGAGCTCCTCGACGGCGTCCGCCGGGTGATCGACGAGGGGCCGCCGCTGCGGCGCGGCCCCGCCGACCGCTCACCGGCGCGCCGGCCCGACCCCGTCTCGGACGGCGAGCCGGAGGCTGAGCCGGGCGCCGACGCGGCCGCCTCGCCTGCCGCGGAGGTCGCGCCCGCCGTGGCCATTCCGGCCCCGGCGACAGCTGCCGACGGGGTGCCGCCGGGGCCGTGGCGCTGGCGGTGGGTGTGGGCCACCCCCGGGCGCCCGGCGGGCATGGCCCTCGTGGCGGGCGACGGCCGGCTCGTGCTGTGGAGCCCCGGAGGGTTCGCCGACCCGGCGGCCCCGCCCGACGGGCGCCCGACGCCCGAGGTCGCCGCGGCGTTGGCGTCGCTGCCCGAGCTGTCCGACGCGGCGGCCGCCGGCACGCAGGCGAAGGGCGAGCTCGAGCGGGCGCGGGCCACCGCCCAGGAGGCCCAGCGGCTCCTGCACCGGGCGCTCGGGGCCGTCGACGACGAGATCGGCCGCCACGAGGCCCCGGCCTCTTCGGCCGACCTGCCCCGCCGCGCCGGCTGACCGCCGTCAGGCCGGCGCCGACTCCGGGGCCTGGGCCGACTCGGTCGAGGTCGGGGCCTGGCGCAGCAGCCCGACCAGTGAGCCGAGCAGCGGTTCGACCGCGTCGAAGTGGCCACCGTCGCCGTAGAAGTCGCCGGTGACGTCGAGGGCCACGACCACGTCGTAGCGGGGCAGGTGGGCCACGAGGGTGTGGCCGCCGGCGTAGCCGAGGGCGAAGGCCTGCAGGGCACCGCCGTCGTCGGAGCAGGGGCAGAACTGCATGGTGCCGGCGCCGAGACCGGCCTCGGGATCCATCGCCGACATCTGCTGCCAGGCGTCGTCGCTGATGCCGACGTGGCGGACGAGCAGCCCCTCCCCGGCCCGCGCCAGGTCCTCGATGTCGGCGACGATGCCGGCGGTGGAGAACCGCGGCTCACCCGGTTCGGGAGCGAGGTGGACGGTGTGGCCCAGGCCCATCGGTCCGAGCAGCGCCTCGCCCAGCAGGTCGTCGAACGAGCGACCGGTCAGCTGCTCGAGCAGGTAGCCGAGGATCAGGTAGTTGGTGCTCGAGTAGCGGGCCGACGCGCCGGGCTCGTCGGTCGACTCGGCCACCGACACGGCGACCGCGTCGGCCGGGCCCTGCACGACGCTGGGGTCGACCCGGTAGCGCTCGGTGTCGCGGTAGTTCACCAGCCCCGAGCGGTGGGCGAGCAGCTGGCGGACGCTGACCCTCCCGGCGAGGGGCAGGTCGGGCAGGGCGGTGATCGGCGGGATGGGGTCGTCGAGCCCGATGAGGCCCTGGTCGACCGCCCGGTAGACGAGGTTGGCGGTGAACAGCTTGGTGACCGACATGGCGTCGACGGGCGTGTCGACGGTGCGAGGGTCGCCCCCGTCGGTGACGCCCGTGGCGCCCACCCACGAGCCGCCGCCCGGCACGGAGACCGCCACCGACGCCCCTTCGACGCCGCTCTGCTCGGCCCAGCGGGCCAGCACCGCCTCGAGGGCGTCGGGGTCGACGGTGGCCGGGTAGGTGCGCCACTGCGGCTCGGGGTTCGCCAGCTGCACGATCGTCGGCGGCGGCGGGGCCTGGGAGGGGACTCGGGGGCGGAACGCCGCGGCGTCGCCGCGCCCGACCGCCCAGGGCACCCCGGCGGCCAGCAGGACCACGGCGGCCACCAGCGCCACGAGCGCCGGCCGGGGGCGCCACGGGACCCGACCCCGGCGTCGCCGGGAGCCGCCGGCGGAGGAGATCGACGGCAGCAGGTGAGCGGGTCGGCGGGCGGCGAGGTCCTCGACCCAGCCGGTGAGCACGACCAGCACGCCGGTGCCGGCCACCACGAGCAGGGCGTAGCCGGGAGCGCCCACGCCCTCGGCGGGGAGACCGGCCCGCTCCAACCACCACAGCGCGCCCACGATGGCCGTCGTGTGCCACAGGTAGATGGTGAGCGACCGCTGGCCCAGGACCTCCACCACCGGGCGCACGCCCGGCCGTTCGGCGAGTCGCGCGATCGGCGCGGCGAGGGCGAGCACGGCGAACAGCAACGTCGAGCCGACGGCCAGGTGCACGACGTGGGAGTCGTTCACCACCCCGCCGGGGGGCGGCACCAGCACCCACACGCAGACCGCCCCCGCCGCCGCAACGAGAGCGGCGAGCCCCCACACGCGCGGCCGGGTCGGCGACGCGCCGCGCACCCACAGGCCGAAGGCGAAGAACAGCCCGTAGAGGACCACGTCACCGAGCTGCCACAGAGCCCGCGGCGCGACCGACGGCTGCCACCCCAGCCCTCGGTCGACCCACTCGAGGCCGACGACCAGCGCCACCGCCGTGGCGAACACGGCGGCGGGAGCTCTGCGCACCGACCAGGCCAGCGCCGGCGCCAGCAGCAGGATCCACAGCAGCGTCCGCAGGTACCACAACGGCGACGCCAGCCAACCCCCCTCCCACGCCGACCCGGCCGGGTCGTTCAGCGGCACCAGCCACCACACCAGCCGGGTGACCTCGAGCGAGGTGCCCGAGGCGGCGGCGCCGACCGCCATCGCCACCCACGCCACCGCCGCGAACAGCCACAGCGGCGGGCCGAGACGGCGCAGGCGGTCGCCCACGGGGCGCCACCCGCCTCGCCGGCACGCGGAGGCGGCGAAGAGGCTGCCGGACACGAAGAACATCACCGGCATGGCGGCGACCAGCGTGACCGCGGCTGCTCCGGTGGCGTGCCAGACCACCACCCGCACCAGCGCGGCGGCGCGCAGCAGGTCGAGCCCTCGGTCGCGCCTCACGGCCGGGTGACCCGGTTCGGGCGCGGCGGGGTCGATGAGGTGGCGACGCAGGTCGGGCACGGCGCGGGCGCTCCGACGCCCGTCCGCCGACGACGCGGTTCGGGGGGTGCGGGACCGCCGGCGGGCACCCGAGCGTACCCGGGCGCGACGCCGGCCGGCCGCACGGCGTCCACCGCACGGCCGGCCGGCGTTCAGGCCCCGTTCACCCGCACGAGGCGGGTCAGCGGGCTAGAGCCCGGACTTCTCCAGGATGTGCACGCCGCAGGCGCTGCCCAGGCCGATGACGTGGGCCAGGCCGACCTTCGCGCCCTCGATCTGGCGGTCGCCCGCCTCACCGCGCAGGTGGTGGCAGATCTCCCAGATGTTGGCGATGCCGGTGGCGGCGATGGGGTGGCCCTTCGACTCGAGGCCGCCCGACACGTTCACCGGCGTCGACCCGGTGCGCCACGTGGCACCCGACTCGAAGAAGTCGACGGCGCCGCCCTCGGGGCACAGCATCAGGTTGTCGTAGTGCACGAGCTCGGCGGTGGCGAAGCAGTCGTGCAGCTCGACCAGGTTCAGGTCCTCGGGACCCACGCCCGCCTGCTCGTAGGCCGTGGTGGCGGCGTTGCGGGTGAGGGTGTTGACGTTGGGGAGGATCTGGCAGGCCTCCTCGTAAGGGTCGCTGGTGAGCACCGAGGCCGACACCTTGACCGCCCGCTTCTGCTGCTCGAGCGACAGCGTGCGCAGCTTCTGGCCGGAGACGACCACCGCCGCGGCCGCGCCGTCGCAGTTGGCCGAGCACATGGGCCGCGTGTTCGGGTAGGCGATCATCACGTCGCCCATGATCTGCTCGAGCGACATGGCCTTGGTGTAGGCCGCCAGCGGGTTGAGCGTGGAGTGCTCGTGGTTCTTCTGGCTGATGCGGGCGAACAGCTCGAAGCTGGTGCCGCCGTACTTGTGGCCGTACTCCATGCCGATCTGGGCGAACACCCCCGGCATGGTCTCGGTGCCGACGCGCCCGTCGAGCGGGGCGATGGCGCCCTGGCGGCCCGACGGCGTGAAGTGGTTGCCGTCGCCGGCGCGGGCGCCGCCGGCGAGCAGGCCGGCACCGGCCAGCTTCTCGACGCCGACGGCGAGGCCCATGTCGCACTCGCCGGCCTTGATGGCCATGATCGCCGTGCGCAGGGCGGTGGCGCCGGTGGCGCAGGCGTTGGCCACGTTGTAGACGGGGATGCCGGTCTGGCCGATCTGCTTCTGGATCTGCTGGCCGATGCCCCCACCGCCCATCAGGTTGCCGGCGGCGAGGATGCCGATGTCCTTCATCGTGACGCCGCCGTCGGCCAGCGCGGCCATGGCGGCTTCGGCGGCGAGGTCGACCACGTCCTTGTCCGGGTGCTTGCCGAACTTGGTCATCCTGATGCCGAGGATCCAGATGTCGTCTGCCATGGCTGCGCTCCTTCTCAGAGAACCGGTTCGAATCCGAAGTTGACGGCCTCGGTGCCCTCGTCGTCGGTGCCGACGACGTAGGTGGCGAGCCGGACCTTCATGCCCAACGTGACGTGGTCGGGGTCGGGCGGCGTGTTGATCACGTTGCCGCGCACGCTGGTGCCGCCGAGGTCGACGATGGACGACACGAACGGCACCTGCACGCCCGGGGCGGCGAAGGTGACGATGGAGAACGACCGCAGCTCGCCGTCGGTGGCGATGTCCACCGTGCGGAACTCGGTGCCGAAGCAGTGGGCGCAGGCGTTGCGGCGGTCGAAGAAGCGGGCGCCGCATCCGCTGCACTCGTTGGCCACGAGGTGCGGCTGGTCCCCGAGCACCAGGTAGTCGACGTACGGGATCTGCTTGGCCATCGCTGCTCCTCGGGACGCGTCCAGGCTGTCAACGGTACCCCTGACCAGGCGATCGGTCGCAACCGGCTCCGGCCCGGTGATTGACTGCTGACCCGTGCTCGTCCTGCGCTACGACCTGCGGGTCCCGCCCCACCTCGGGACGGAGGCTGCCGCCCAGTACGCGGCGTGCCTCGAGCAGGTGCGCTGGGGTGAGCGGTGCGGGTTCGACATGGTGGTGCTGTCGGAGCACCACGGTGCCCACGACGGCTTCATGCCGGCGCCGTTGACGGTGGCGGCCGCGGTGGCGGGGGCGACGCGCCGGATCGGCATCAACCTGTCGGCGCTGCTGGTGACGATGCACGACCCGGTGCGCCTGGCCGAGGAGCTGGCCGCGGTCGACCTGGTCTCGGGCGGGCGGGTCTCGGTGGTGCTGGGCACCGGCTACCGCCAGGAGGAGTTCGAGATGGCGGGCATCGAGTACCGCGACCGCAACCGGATCCTCGAAGAGCACGTGGCCGTGCTGCGCCAGGCGTGGACCGGCGACGAGTTCGACTGGCAGGGTCGACGGGTGCGGGTCCGTCCCGTGCCGGCGACGCCGGGAGGACCGTTGCT
>JAKOVH010000031.1 GCA_029782145.1 Actinomycetes bacterium
CGTTCCTCGAGACCTTCACCGGACCTCGCTGGGAGGCGCTGGCCGCCCGGGGAGCCAGGGTCCAGCGGCCGCTGTGGGCGTCGACGTCGACCAAGAACCCCGCCTACCCCGACACGCTCTACGTCGACACGCTCATCGGGCCGGACACGGTCAACACCATGCCGGAGTCCACCCTCGCCGACTACGACGACCACGGGGTGCTCGAGCGCACCATCGACGCCGATCCGACGGCGGCACGCGAGGTCCTCGACCGGTTGGCCGCCGTCGGCGTCGACCTCGCCGACGTCACGGCCACCCTCGAGGACGAGGGCGTGGCCTCGTTCTCGAGCTCCTTCGACGACCTGCTCGGCTCCCTCTCGGCGAAGGCGGCCGACCTGGCATGAACGGCGAGGTCGTCGTCGTCGAGGACGTGGCCGGGGCGTTCTCGGCGCGGGTGGTCGAGGCGTTCCTCGCCCGCCCCAACGACGGCTTCTCCGTCGCCCTGTCCGGCGGCGACACCGCCCGCCGGTGCTACGAGCGCCTGGCCGCCGAGGCGGTCGACACGATCGACTGGTGGAAGGTCGACGTCTACTGGGGCGACGAGCGCTGCGTGCCGCCCGACGACCCGGACTCCAACTACCGGCTGGCCCGCGAGGCGCTGCTCGAGCGGGTCGGCGTGGCCAACGCCACCTTCCCGATGCGCTGCGAGGAGGGCGCGGAGCCGTACCAGCTGCGGGTCGGTGAGCTCGGCCGCTTCGACCTGGTCCACCTCGGCCTCGGTCCCGACGGCCACACGGCGTCGCTGTTCCCGGAGTCCCCGGCGCTGGCCGCCGACCCCGGTCGCCTGGTCGTGCTCAACGACGACCCGCTCGGGCACAACCCGCATCGACGCATGACGCTCACCTTCGGAGGGATCGCCCGCGCCCGCCTGGTGCTGTTCACCGTCGTGGGCGAGGCCAAGCGCGAGGCCTTCGCCCGGGTCCGGGCGGGCGACCCGACGGCGCCGGCCAGCCGGGTCCACGCCGACCGGGTGGTGTGGCTGGTCGACCCCGCGGCCGCCGGCGACTGACGCCCGGCCCCTCCCCGGAGCCCCTCGAGCTGGTTCCCCGTCGAAGCTGGTACCCCGTCGGGGTTGGTACCCCGTCGAAGCTGGTTCCGAACGTTCCGGTTCCCGGAACGTTCGGAACCAGCTTCGGGGTCAGAGGGTGACCACGGTGCGGATGCCGCGGCCGGCGCGCATGTCGTCGAAGCCCTCGTTGATCTCGTCGAGGGGCCGACGGGAGGAGATCATGCCCTCGAGGTCGAGCCGACCGCTCGCCCACAGCGAGAGCAGGCGGGGCACCTCGCGATGCGGGTTGGCCGAGCCGAAGACGCAGCCGAGGAGCTTCTTCTCGCCCATGACGTGACCAGCAGCGGAGATCGTGAGCTCGCCGGCGCCGGCGCCGACACCCACCCCGACCGTCGTGCCGCCCCGTCGGGTGGCCGCCAGCCCCGCTCCGAGCAGCGCGGGGCTGCCGGCCGCGTCGAAGGCGTAGTCGACGCCGACGCCGCCGGTGAGCTGCTGGCACGCCTCGACCACGTCGACGTCGGACGGGTCCACGGCGTCGGTGGCGCCGAAGCGGCCGGCCGCGTGGCGCCGCTCGGCCACCGGGTCGCTCACGATGATGCGGGACGCTCCGGCCAGCCGGGCCCCTTGCACGACGGAGACCCCGACGCCGCCGAGGCCCATGACCAGCACCGTCGCGCCCTCCTCGACCTTCGCCGTGTTGAGCACGGCCCCGACGCCGGTCTGCACCGCGCAACCGACCACGGCGGCCACGTCGAGCGGCACCTCGGAGCCGATCCTCACCGCGCCGGCCTCGGTGGTGACGACGTGCTGGCCGAAGCCGCCGACACCGAGTCCCCGGTAGACCGGCGCGCCGTCGCGCGACAGCGGCGTGGTGCCGTCGGGGAAGACCCCGGCGAGGGCCACCATGGCCGACTCGCAGATCGACTCCTCGCCCCGCACGCACCAGTAGCAGCGGCCGCACGGCGCCAGCGGTGCGAGCAGCACGGCATCGCCCGGGGCCAGCGTGGTGACGCCGACGCCGACCTCCTCCACCACGCCGGCGGCCTCGTGGCCGAGCACGACAGGCAGGAGCCCGCCGGCTCCCATGATCGTCAGGTCGCTGTGGCACAGCCCGCAGTGGGCGACCCGCACCCGCACCTGCCCGGGCCGGAGGGGGGCGACCTCGACGTCGGCCACGACCTCGAGCGGCCGACCGACCTGCTCCAACAGCGCTGCGCGCATCTGACGTTCCCTCCTCGCTCGCCGACGGGCGCCCGCTGGGGGGCCGGCCGCCGTGGACTGCGACCGACGCTACCCACCGCGCCGGGCCCGACCGGGCGCTCCGACGGTGACGGCCCGGCCACCGTGCGCCGGACCGGTATCGTGCCCGCATGCCGCGTGCCCTGGACGGTCCGCTCGAGTCGCTGATGGCCGAGGCCCGGGCGGTGCGCGACGCCGCCCACGGCACCCGGGTGACCTACTCGCCGAAGGTGTTCATCCCCCTCACCATGCTGTGCCGCGACCGCTGCGGCTACTGCACGTTCGCCCAGCCGCCCGCCCGGCTCGAGTTGCCCTTCCTCACCGCCCAGCAGGTCGTCGCCCTGGCGCGCGCCGGTGCCCGCGTGGGCTGCCACGAGGCCCTCTTCACCCTGGGCGAGGCCCCCGAGGAGCGCTACCCCGTCGCCGCCGAGTGGCTCGCCGAGCACGGCTACGCCAGCACCGTCGACTACCTCGTCGCCATGGCGCAGCTGGTCCTCGACGAGACCGGCCTGCTCCCCCACGCCAACGCCGGGGCCCTCTCGGCCGACGAGCTCGCCCGGCTCCGCACCGTCTCGCCCTCCCAGGGGATGATGGTCGAGACGCTCCGCTCCGACCTGCCCTGCCACCGGGGCGCCCCGGACAAGGCGCCCGAGCGCCGCCTCGCCACCCTCGAGGCCGCCGGGCAGCTCGCCATCCCGTTCACCACCGGCATCCTGGTGGGCATCGGCGAGTCGCGGGCCGACCGGATCGCCGCCCTGGAGGCCATCGCCGCGTCGCACCGGCGCCACGGCCACGTGCAGGAGGTCATCGTCCAGAACTTCCTGCCCAAGCCGGGCACGGCCATGCACGCGGAGCCACCGTGCCCGCAGCACGACTACCTCGACGCCATCGCCCTGGCCCGCCTGATCCTCCCGCCTGAGGTGCACCTCCAGGCGCCCCCCAACCTCTCCGACGACTTCGGCGTGCTGCTCGACGCCGGCATCGACGACTGGGGCGGGGTCTCGCCCGTCACCGCCGACCACGTCAACCCCGAGCGGCCCTGGCCCGACCTCGACCGGCTGCGCGACGCCACCGAGGCCCGGGGCATGGTGCTCGCCCCGAGGCTCACCGCCCACCCCGAGTACGTCCTCGAGCCCGAGCGGTGGATCGACGAAGGGCTGCGCTTCGCGGTGATGGACCGCTCCGACGCCGAAGGTCTCGGGCGCGACGACCCCGGCGCGATCTTCGTGCAGCGCCTCACCCCCGCCTCACCCGAGCAGGTCGACGACGGCGTCGAGGTCCTGCAGATCGGCCCCCGCTCCACCGCCTGGTACTCGGGCGCCAACGTGGCGCCGCCCGTGCTGGTGCCGGCACCGGGGAGGGCCACCGGGGCGGTCAGGGAGGTGCTCGACGGGGTGCTGCTCGGCCAGGCGGTCGGCCTCGACGAGATCGTCACCCTCTTCGGCGCCCGCGGGCCAGAGCTCGCGGCAGTGGCCGAGGTGGCCGACGAGCTGCGCCGTACGGTCAACGGCGACGTCGTGACCTACGTGCACAACCGCAACATCAACTACACCAACGTGTGCACGTTCAAGTGCCGCTTCTGCGGGTTCAGCAAGGGACCGCTGTCGTTCAACCTGCGGGGCACGCCGTACCTGCGCACCCTCGACGACATCGCCGAGCGCACCCGGGAGGCCGCCGAGCTGGGCGCCACCGAGGTGTGCCTGCAGGGCGGCATCCACCCCGACTTCGACGGCGACTACTACATCGACGTCACCCGGGCGGTGAAGGCAGCGGCACCCGACATCCACGTGCACGGCTTCACCGCCCTCGAGGTCACCGAGGGCGCTCGCCGCCTCGGCGAGCCGCTCGACCGGTACCTGCGCCGGCTGATGGACGCCGGCCTGCGCACGTTGCCGGGCACGGCAGCGGAGATCCTCGACGACGAGATCCGCGCCGTCATCTGCCCGGACAAGATCACCACCGACGAGTGGCTCGAGGCGCATCGCACGGCCCACTCCGTCGGGCTCCGGTCGAACATCACGATCATGTTCGGGTCGGTGGAGCAGCCCGTGCACTGGGCCCGCCACATCCTGCGCACGCGCGACCTGCAGGCCGAGACGGGCGGCTTCACGGAGTTCGTGCCGCTGCCGTTCGTGCACATGGCGACCCCGCTCTACCTCCAGCGGCGGTCTCGCCGGGGGCCGACGTTCCGGGAGGCCGTGCTCATGCACGCCGTGCCGCGCATCGCGTACCACGGGCTCATCGACAACATCCAGACCTCGTGGGTGAAGCTCGGCCCGCTGGGCGCCCGCCAGGCCCTGCAGGCCGGGGCCAACGACGTCGGCGGCACCTTGATGGACGAGAACATCAGCCGGGCCGCCGGCGCCGACCACGGCCAGATGATGCAGCCCGACGACTTCCGGGCCCTCGTCGAGCCGCTGGGCCGCACCCTCGAGCAGCGCACCACCCTCTACGGCCGCCTGGCCGTCGTCTGACGTGCCCAATCGACGATCCCGGTACCGCACCGGCGACGAGGCCCTCGACCAGCAGATCGTCGACCTGCTGGAGGCCGCCGGCGTGCACCGCGACGCCGACCTGGTGTTCGAGATGCTCGTCTCGGCCACCCGGATGGGGCGCGAGGCGGTCGACCGCGGCGACCTGAAGCTGGTGAACGCCGCCCTCAAGGAGCTGCGCTACTCGTTCCTGGTGTTCGAGCCCTACCGCCGGGTGCGCAAGGTGTCGATCTTCGGGTCGGCCCGCACCAAGGTCGACGATCCCGGATACCGCGTGGCACGCGACTTCGGGCGGGCCATGGCCGACCGGGGCTGGATGGTCATCACCGGCGGTGGACCCGGGATCATGGAGGCCGGCATCGACGGCGCCGGCGCCGACCGGGCCTTCGGCGTCAACATCGTGCTGCCCTTCGAGCAGGAGCCCACGCCCCTGCTGGTCGGTGACCCCAAGCTGATCAACTTCCGGTACTTCTTCACGCGCAAGCTCAGCTTCATGAAGGAGTCCTCCGCCTTCGCCATGCTCCCGGGCGGCTTCGGCACCCTCGACGAGACCTACGAGCTGCTGACCCTCATGCAGACGGGGCGCACCCCGATCGTGCCGGTGGTGCTCATCGAGCCGCAGGGATCGACGTACTGGGAGAGCTGGCTGCACTTCACCGAGACCGAGCTGGCCGGACGATCGCTGATCTCGCCCGAGGACCTCTCGCTCGTGCGGATCTGCCCGACGATCGACGAGGCGGTCCGGGAGATCTGCGCGTTCTACGCCCGGTACCACTCGATGCGCTTCGTGGGGCGACGCCTGGTGCTGCGGCTCACGTCGCCGGTCGACGACGACGAGCTCGACGCGCTCAACCGCGAGTTCGCCGACATCATCGCCGGCTCCCCCATCGAGCGCACCGAGGCCTCGGCCGGCGAGGTCGACGACGACGACGTGCCGGGCCTGCCCCGCATCGCCCTCGGCTTCGACCGGCGCAGCTTCGCCCGGCTCCGCCACCTGATCGACCGGCTCAACGAGCAGGCGGCCCCGGCCCTGCCGAGCACCTGAGGCTCGCCCGGGCGGGCTCAGCCCCCGAGGTCGAGGTCGTCGGGTTCGCGCAGCAAGGCGATGGCCTTCTCGACCGCCCGCCGGGCCCGGGTGAGGCGCCGCTCGTCGACCGGGAGCTCGTGGCCACCGGCGTCGATCGACTCCCGGAGCCGCACGATGGCCAGGTCGGCCAGCTCCTCGGCGATGCCCTGCAGCCGCTCGCGGATGTCGTCGAACTCCCCTGCCATGCCCCCATGGTGCCCCACCGGGTGTGACAGCGCGCCCGGATAGCCTGAACCGCCGCACCCCGCCCGCCGCTCCGGCCCGGGACCGGTCGCCGCCGCGACCACGTCCGAGCCACCGAACAGGAACCCCCCACGCGCATGCCGCCCCTCCCGCCGACCGACCCCGACGACGACGTCCACGAGTGGCTGTCGTTCGACGTCGAGGGCGACACCTACACCTTCGACGTCACCTGGCTCACCAGCAACTGGAGCTGCATCTACGGCGTCGGGTGCCCGGGCATCGGCGAGGAGCCGGCCCCCGAGCTGGAGCTGGGCTGTTGCAGCTGGGGCGCCCACTTCACCGACAAGGCCGACCGCAAGCGCACCCGGCGGCGGGCGGCCGAGATGGGCGCCGACGAGTGGCAGCTGCGCGACACCGCCGAGCGCCTGGGCGGGCCCATCGAGAAGAACGACGACGGCGCATGGGTCACCAAGGTCGTCGACGGTGCGTGCATCTTCTTGAACCGCGCCGACCACCCCGGCGGCGCCGGCTGCGCCTTCCACCAGGCGGCCGTGCGACGAGGCGAGAGCTACCTCGATTGGAAGCCGGCGGTGTGCTGGCAGGTGCCGATGCGCCTCGACTACCACCGCGACGACAACGACCACCTCACCTACATCCTGCGGGAGTGGAAGCGACGCGACTGGGGCGAGGGAGGTGCCGACTTCCACTGGTGGTGCACGGAGGACCCGCTCGCCTTCGTCGGCATCGAGCCCGTCTACCGGACCTGCGCCGACGACATCGTCGCCCTGGTGGGAGAGGAGCCCTACCGCCGACTGGCCGAGCTGCTCGACCGGCGGGGCCGCGAGGTGCTGTTGCCCCATCCCGCGCTCAACCGGAGGGCTCCGACGGCCGACAAGTGAAGGGCCTATGCGTTCCTTCACCTCCACCGAGCTGCAACGCGCCGCCGACGAAGCGGGGATGCTGTTCCCGGAGTACGTCCTGGAGCAGCTGGTCGCCGCCATCGACGCCGGGAAGCACGTCATCCTCACCGGGCCGCCCGGCACCGGCAAGACCACCCTGGCCTACATCGCGGCGGACGTCGCACGGCAGGCCATGTTCTGCACCGGCTACCTCCCGACCACCGCGACCAGCGAGTGGACGACCTTCGAGACCATCGGCGGCCTCCAGCCGACACCCGACGGGCTGATCTACCGTCCCGGGCTGTTCATCGACGCCATCGAGTCGGGGCGCTGGCTGGTCATCGACGAGCTGAACCGCTCCAACTTCGACCGGGCCTTCGGCCAGCTCTTCACCGTGCTGTCCGGGTCGGCGGTGGTGCTGCCGTTCAAGCGCAAGGGCACCCCCGACCCCATCTCGCTGGTGCCCGCCGGCATCGAGCCGCCGGAGAAGACCGACGTCATCCGGGTGTCGGCGAACTGGCGCATCATCGCCACCATGAACGTGTTCGACAAGAACCTGCTGTTCGACATGAGCTACGCGCTGATGCGGCGGTTCGCGTTCATCGAGGTGGGCACGCCCTCCGAGTCGGCCTACGAGAAGCTGCTGCAGGGCCCCGGCGGGATCGTCGCCAAGCTCCTGCCGCTGCGGGAGTTCACCGACCTCGGCCCCGCGGTGTACATCGACGCGGCCCGCTACGCGGCCCGTCGCGCCAAGGACGGCCCCACCGACTCGCGCCTCGTGTACGAGGTGTTCTACGCCTACTTCCTGCCGCAGTTCGAGGGCATGGAGGACCGGCGGGCCACCACGCTGTACCGCACGGTGGCCCAGCACCTCGACGCCCCGGAGCGGTCCGAGGCGCAACGAACGATCCGCGAGGTGCTCGGCGTCGAACTGGCGGTCTGAGCGGTGCTCGTCGCCAACGACGGCGAGGTGTTCGCCCGGTTGCACGGCCGCCTCGCCCGACCGTTCGAGGTGATCGGCACGCTGTCGGCGCTCGTCGGCCAGCCGCCGACGGCGGTCGCCCAGGGCGTGGGGGTGGCGATGGCCACGTCGCTGGAGGCCCAGCGCCTGCTCGAGTCGATGCCGACGACCGTGCGCAGCCTGGCCACGTCCCTGCAGACCCACAACGCCCGGTGCATCGGCGAGCTTCGGGGCCCGGTGCTGTGGAGCGAGACGATGTCGGCCCGGGCCTCGAGCTTCGGGGATCGGGACCTGTTCATCTGCTCCACCCCGTCGCGGGCCTACGACATCGACGAGAACCGCATCCTGGTGGCGGCGCTGCGCACGGTGCGCGACGCCGGCCGGGCCGCCACCGACGGGGTCGCCGGGCCCCTCGAGGACCCGGTGCTGCGCCTGGCCCGGCGGGTCGGCGGCGAGGCCGCCCACTGGATGGACCACCCGTCGCTGGCGCCCATCACCCAGGTGCGCCCCAACCCCCGGGCGGTGCGCCGCACCCGTTCCGGCAAGAACCGGCGGACCTACGAGCCGGCCCTCGCCGTGATCGACCGGGCCGGCGAGCCCATCTCCGCCGAGGAGGCCGCCCGCTGGTGCCGACCGGTCGTGCGGGCCCGCCACCGCGTGATCATGGGGCTCGTCGACCGGCTGGAGAAGGCGGCGCGCCGCCACGTCCCCGACTTCCGCGCCGAGCACGGCGTCCTGCTGGCCGGGCCGTTGCAGTTCCACGCCGGGCGCTCCGACGGCGCCGGACTGGCCGGGGTGATGCTCGGCCCGCTGCTCATCGACGTGCCGTCCGATCCGTCGATCACGAGCCGGGACGAGGCGGAGGCCGACGTGGCCCGGCGCAGCGAGGGCCGTCCGTCGTTGGCCGTGCTCGAGGAGGCCGACCTCGACCGGGCCCTCGCCATGGCGGTGCAGCTCGCCGGCAGCGCCCGCCTCGCCTGACGGGGCCGGGTCAACCGTCGCGCCGCACCGGCCGTGGTACGCGGCTCAGGCGCTGGCCCGCTTGCCGGCCCGGCGCCGGTCGGGCTCCTTGAGCAGCCGCTTGCGGATGCGCAGCGACTGCGGTGTGACCTCGACGAGCTCGTCGTCGGCGATGAACTCGATCGCCGTCTCGAGGGTGACCTCTCGGGGCGGCACCAGCTTGATCGCCTCGTCGGAGGCGTGCGTGCGGATGTTGGTCTTCTGCTTCTCGCGCACCACGTTGACGACCATGTCGTCGGGCCGGGCGTTCTCGCCCACGACCATGCCCTCGTAGACCGCCTCGCCGGGACCGACGAACAGCTCGCCCCGCTGCTGGAGGTTGTCGAGGGCGTAGCCGGTGGTGGTGCCCTCTCGGTCGGCGATCATGGCGCCGCCCTTGCGCGACGGCAGCTCGCCCACCCAGGGGGTCCAGCCGGCGTGGTGCTGGTGCATCAAGGCGGTGCCCCGGGTGGCGGTGAGCAGCTGCGACCGGAAGCCGATGAGGCCCCGAGACGGCGCCTCGACGGTCACGATGGTGCGGCCGGTGTCGCCCGGGCGCAGGTCGGTGACGCGCCCCTTGCGCGGCGCCAACGCCTGGGTGACGGTGCCCACGTGCTCGTCGGGCACGTCGATGACGGCCCGCTCGAGCGGCTCGTGGCGGGTGCCGTCGATGTCGCGGACGATGACCTCGGGGCGGCTCACCTGCAGCTCGTAGCCCTCGCGCCGCATGGTCTCGATGAGCACGGCCAGCTGCAGCTCCCCACGGCCGGCCACCTCGATGACGTCGGGTGAGCCGGTCTGCTCGACGCGGATCGACACGTTGCCGAGCACCTCGCGGTCGAGGCGCTCGCGCAGGTGGCGCGACGTGAGGTAGGTGCCCTCCTTGCCGGCCAGCGGCGAGGTGTTCACCCCGAAGGTCATGCGCAGCACCGGCTCGTCGACGCTGAGGCGAGCCAGCGGCACCGGGTTGGCGGGGTCGGCCAGGGTGTCGCCGATCTCGACCTCGGGGAAGCCGGCGACGACGAACAGGTCGCCGGCGGCGATCTCGTCGACCTCGAGGCGGCCGATGCCCGAGAACGCCATGAGCTGGGTGAGCTTGCGCTTCAGGGGGGCCTGGCCCTCGTCCTCCTCGCACAGGGCGACCTGCTCGCCGCGGCGCAGCGTGCCCTGCACCACCCGGCCGATGGCCAGGCGGCCGAGGTAGTCGGAGGCGTCGAGGTTGGTGACGATGCCCTGCAGCGGCGCCGCGGGGTCGCCCTGGGGGGCCGGCACGGTGTCGACGATGGCCTCGAACAGCGGCGTCAGGTCGTCGTCGTCGCCGGGCGTGCCGACACCGGAGACGGCCCGCCCGTCACGGGCCACGGCCGAGACGATCGGGAACTCGATGGCGTCCTCGTCGGCGTCGAGGTCGAGGAAGAGCTGGTAGATCTCGTCGAGGACCTCGTCGGGCCGGGCATCGGCCCGGTCGACCTTGTTGAGCACGACCACGGCCGGCAGGCCACCGGCCAGGGCCTTCGACAGCACGTAGCGGGTCTGCGGGAGCGGCCCCTCGGCGGCGTCGACGAGCAGCACCACGCCGTCGACCATGGTCAGGGCCCGCTCGACCTCACCACCGAAGTCGGAGTGGCCGGGCGTGTCGACGAGGTTGATCCGGATGCCGTTCCAGTCGACCGACGCCGCCTTGGCCAAGATGGTGATGCCCCGCTCGCGCTCCTGGTCGTTGGAGTCCATGACCCGGTCGACCACGGCCTGGTGCTCGCCGAACACCCCCGTGGCCCGCAGGAGGGCGTCGACGAGGGTGGTCTTGCCGTGGTCGACGTGGGCGACGAGCGCGACGTTGCGGAGCGCGTGGGGGGAAGGTTCGCTGGGGGGCACGAAGAGGTGACTCTACCGGGCGGGCGGCACGACCCGCTCCGGCCGGGTGCCTACCGGGGCCAGGCGCCCTCGTCGGCGTCCTTGTCGTACATGCACCACGACGCGTGGTCGTGCCCCGGATCGGCGCCGCACTCCGGACACGGCTCGGCGTCGCGCGCGTCGAGGATCGCGTCGAGGTTGTCGTTCGTGCGCTTGAGTGCTCGGGCTTCTTCGAAGCGCCGATGTCGCCCCTTCTTCACGGGCCAACTCCCGTCCGGTGTGAGTGCCGCTGCAGTGTACCCGGGGGCACCTGCCGACCGATGCATGGCCCGAACCTAGGATCGGGCGGTGACCACGCTCCCGTGGTGGACCGCCGCGGTGGTCTACCAGATCTACCCCCGATCGTTCTGCGACAGCGATGGCGACGGTGTCGGCGATCTGCCCGGCATCCGGTCCAGGCTCGACCACCTGGTGCGCCTCGGGGTCGACGCCATCTGGCTGTCGCCCTTCTACCGGTCGCCCATGAAGGACTTCGGCTACGACGTGAGCGACCACTGCGACGTCGACCCGGTGTTCGGCACCCTGGCCGACATCGACGCGCTCATCGCCGAGTGCCACGCCCACGACATCCGGGTGCTGGTCGACCTGGTGCCCAACCACACGTCGGACCAGCACGAGTGGTTCCAGGCGTCCCGCTCCTCGCTCGACGACCCCAAGCGCGACTGGTACGTGTGGCGCGATCCCGCCCCCGACGGGGGCCCGCCCAACAACTGGGTGGCCGCCTTCCGGCCCGAGCCGGCGTGGACCTTCGACGAGGCCACCGGGCAGTACTACCTGCACCTGTTCCTGCCCGAGCAACCCGACCTCGACTGGGCGAACCCCGAGGTGGTCGAGGCCATGCACGACGTGGTGCGCTTCTGGCTCGACCGCGGGGTCGACGGGTTCCGCATCGACGTGGTGCACGGCATCGGCAAGGACCCGGCGCTCGCCGACGACCCCGACGAGGTCGTCGGCATCCCCCACACCGCCCTCAACGACCGTCCCGAGACCCACCCCCACCTGCGGGAGCTGCGCCGCCTGATCGACAGCTACCCGGGCGAGCGGATGATGGTGGGTGAGGTCTACCTGCTCGACACCCACCTCGTGGCGCCGTACTACGGCCGGGGCGACGAGCTGCACCTGTCGTTCAACTTCCCCCCGCTCTACACGCCCTGGGACGCCGAGCGATGGCGCGAGCAGATCGAGACGACCACCGGGCTGCTCGACCCCATCGGCGCCTGGCCCACGTGGGTGCTGTCCAACCACGACAACCGCCGGCACCGCACCCGCTACGGCGGCTCCGAGCCCCGGGCCCGGGCGGCCGCGCTGCTGCTGCTCGGCCTGCGGGGCACGCCGTTCCTGTACGCCGGCGAGGAGCTCGGACTCCTCGACGCCGAGGTGCCTCCCGAGCGGGTGGTCGACCCCGGCGGCCGCGACGGCTGCCGGGCCCCGCTGCCGTGGGACCCGACCCACCGCCACGGGTGGCCCAGCGAGCCGTGGTTGCCGTTCCCGCCGGAGGCCGACACCCACAGCGCCGCCGACGAGTGGGCCGACCCCCGCTCGACCCTCCACCTCTACCAGAGGTCGATGCTCGCCCGCCGGGCGTCGACCGCCCTGCGCTGGGGCGACCAGCGGCTCCTCACCTGCCCGGTCGGCGTGCTCGGCTGGGTGCGCTCCCACGGTGCCGAGCAGCGGGCCGTGCTGGTGAACTTCACCGCCGACCCGGTCGACCTGGAGGGCACGGAGGCCTTCGGCGCCACCGCCGGCTGGGTGGTCGAGGTGGCGAGCGACGGGGCCGCGGAGGGCACCACGTTCCGTGGTCGGTTGGCGGGCGACCAGGCGCTGTGGCTGCGACCGCGCTGAGCCCGGCCCGCAGCGCTCGCGTCAGCGCAGCGGCCGGTGCGAGCGCTCCTCGATGACCAGCTCCCCGTCGCCGGCGAAGGCCACGGCGGCCTCGCCGTGGAGCAGGCGCCGGATCGGCTCACCCACGATCTCGGCCCTCCATCCCGTGGCCAGCCGGGCGTCGGCGTCGCCGCGCAGCAGCGCCTCCAGGTCGTTGCGGGTGGCCAGCAGGCTGGTGTCGAGCTCGATGTCGCGAGCCAGCTGGGAGACCCACGACGAGATGAGCCCCACGGCCGGCCGCAGGTCGCGGTCGAGCCCGCCGTTCGACGACTCGTCCGACGACGGCACCGGGCCCTCGACACCGGCCTTCACGGCCGTGAGGAGGTCGTCGACGACGTCGTCGCGCAGGCCCCGGTCGAAGCCCCGCACCCGCTCGAGGTCCGCCCGGCTGCGCGGCGGGCGCTGCGCGATGCCGACCACCGCCATGTCCGACAGCACGTAGCGCACCGGGATGTCGAGGCTGGCCGCCCGGCGCTCGCGCCACGCGGCCACCGACCGGACCACCGCCCGGGCCCGGCCCTTGAGCTGGCGGGCCTCCTTGATGCGACGCCACGCCTCGTCGGGATCGCGGGGGCCGCGGCTGCGGCGCCGCTGCAGCTCGCACTCGGCGGCGGCCCACTGCAGGCGCTGGCGCTGCTCGAGCTGGCTCACCAGGCGGGCGTGGACCTCCAACAGGTGGGCCACGTCGTTGGCCGCGTACTCCAGCTGGTGGGCCGTGAGGGGCCGTTGGAGCCAGTCGGTGAGGCGATCGCCCTTGGCGACGCGCACCCCGAGCAGCCGCTCGTAGACCGACGCGAGCGACGGCGTGCTCATGCCCACGAACCCGGCCGCCACCTGGGTGTCGAACAGCTGCGACGGCACCGTGCCGCAGGCCAGCTCGAGGATCTCGAGGTCCTGGTCGGCGGCGTGCAGCACCGCCACCCCGGGCCCGTCGAGCACCTCGGCGAAGGGCGCGACGTCGACCGCCAACGGGTCGACGAGCACCAGCTCCCCGGGCCAGGCCAGCTGCAGCAGCGCCAGCTTCGGGTAGTAGGTGCGCTCGCGGTGGAACTCGGTGTCGAGGGCGTAGACCGGCTCGGGCCGGAGCGCCTCGATGACGGCCGCCAGGCCCGCCTCGGTGTCGACGACTCGATGGGCCGGCGCCACGGCGGCGCTCACACCGGGTCGGGCCCGGTGACCAGCGGCCGCCCGGACTCGGACCAGGCCTTGGTGCCGCCGGCGACGTTGGTGGCGTCGAGGCCGTTGGCCCGCAGGAACTGCACGGCCCGGGCGCTGCGCCCGCCGACGTGGCAGATCACGTAGACCGGCGCTTCGGCCGGGAGCTCACCGATCCGGTCGGGCACCGAGGTGAGCGGCATGGGCAGGGCGCCGCGCACGTGCCCGGCCGTGTACTCGTCGAGCTCACGCACGTCGACGACCAACGCGCGCTCGGACATGGCGCGTTCCAGCGCGTCGATGTCGACCTCGGGCACGTCGGGCACGTGTGGTTCCTGTTCGCTCGGGAGGTGGCGGCCAGCGTAGCGGCGGAGGTCGTCCGGGGAGTCGACGTCGGCGAGCTCCACCGCCGGCAAGCCGGGGACGGTGACGACCCCGACGCGCCCGAGCAGCCGCCTCGGGGCCCGCTCCCCCGCGGCGAAGCCCGCCTCCAGGACGGCCCGCGCCACCGACACCCGCCAGCACGCCGTGAGCGGCTGCTCCCGGGAGCCGACCACGGCCACGGCCACGCCGGCCTCGGGAGCGGCGGCCAGCGCCTCGACCAGCGCCCGGGGCACGCCCGGCCCGATGCCCGGCATGTCGCAGGCCAGGACCACCACCAGGTCGACCGGGTCGGCCCCGGGCACGCTCGAGGCGCCGAGCGCGGTGACGATGCCTCCGAGCGGGCCCTCGCCGGGGTAGCGGTCGGCGCGCCAGGCCACCCCGGCCCGCTCGATGCGCGCCCGGTCTCCCCCGACCGCCACCACCTCCAGCGCCCCGGCGGCGCGCAGGGCGTCGGCGGTGACGGCCACCAGGGGCCGTCCGGGGTCGACCTCCACGAGAGCCTTGTCGCGGCCCATGCGTCGGGACGCCCCGCCCGCCAGGACCGCACCCCGGAACGTTGGGGTCACGAGGGTGGGACGGCACCGTAGGTCGCGTCGCGCCCTGCGCCGGTGCGGTCGGTGGCGGCCGCCTCGGCGAGGTCGGCGAGGAACCGCTCGACCACGCGGGCGTGGTAGGGCGACACCATCAGGTGGAGCCCGCCCTGCTGGCGGTCGAGGTGCCAGCCCCGCTCGTCCATCACGTCGCCGACGGCGCCGATGTCGAGCACCGAGCTGGCGAGCTCGAACACCGACAGGTCGGGCTCACCGGTGACCGCCAGGCCGGGCACGGCGTCGACGCCCTGGCGGAAACGACGGGTGGTGTCGCGCACAACGCGCGCCTTGGCGAGGTACCCGTCGGCCCCCAGGTGGCGGATGGTGGCCCAGGCGCCGGCGATGGGCGCTGCCGGTCGGGTGCCGGCGGTGGTGGCCGAGCCGTAGAGGCCGCCCGGCCAGTCGTCGAAGACGAACCACTGGCGGCGCACCATGGCGGGGTCGCGGTAGAGCACGACGCTGGCGCCCTTGAAGGCGTAGCCGTACTTGTGCACGTCGGCCGAGAGCGACGTCACCCCTGGCACGCGGAAGTCCCACGGGCCCACCGGCTCGCCGAGGCGCTCCCAGAACGGCAGCAGCCACCCGCCGAGGCAGGCGTCGACGTGGCAGAGGACCCCTCGGCGCTCGGCCAGGGCGGCGATCTCGGTGACGGGGTCGATGACGCCGAAGGGGTAGCACGGCGCCGACGCCACGAGCAGCACGGCTCGCTCGTCGAGGGCGGACGCCATGGCCTCGACGTCGGCCCGCAGATCGGGCCCGGTGCCGACGCGGCGCTGCTCGACGCCGAGGTAGTGGCAGGCCTTGGCGAACGCCGGGTGAGCGGTTCGGGCCGTGACGATGGCGGGCCGGTCGACGCCCTGCTCGGCGGCCCACTGCCGGGCGGTGTGCACGGCCAGGAAGATGCTCTCGGTGCCCCCGCTCGACATGGTGCCGCCACCGCCGGCGAGCCCGGTGACCGCCGCCGCGGCCGCGACGACCTCCTGCTCCATGCGCCCGAGGCTCGGGAAGGCGAACGGGTTGAGGGCGTTCTCGGCGAGGAACCGCCGGCCGATCTCGTCGTGGAGCCGGGTCAGCTCGGGGTCGTCGGCGTTGTACACGAGGCTGAACGTGCGGCCCCCTCGCCAGTCGGCGTCGCCCTCCGTGAGCTCGTCGACCTCGCCGAGGAGCTCCTCGACGCCTCGGCCGGCGGCCGGCAACGCCGGCCCGAACCCGTCCACCGCGCTACCGGTCCTCGCCGGCCAGCTCGGCGGGCGGCCAGGCCGGGTCGCACTGGCGGAGGAACAGCTCGCAGCGCTCGGCTTCATCGTGCTCGCCGATCGCCGCCGCCTGGCGAGCCAGCCCGGCGAGGCAGCGCAGGAAGCCGCGGTTCGACGGGTGCTGCCAGCGGACGTAGCCCGAACCCCTCCAGCCGTTGGCCCGCAGCGCGTCGAGGCCGCGGTGGTAGCCGACGCGGTAGGCGGCGTAGACCTCCACATCGTCGCGGCCGCAGTCGCCGAGGGCGGCCCAGGCCTCGCTCCAGCGCGGATGGGCCGCCACGACGGCGGCGACGGCCGCTCGGCGCTCTGCCTCCGGGCGGGCCAGGGCCTGCTCGAGGACGTGACGGGCCTCCGGTGACGGCGGCGGCAGGACGGTCTCGGGCGGGCCCGACGGGTTGAGGGAGACGGGTCGTGGTTCGCTCACGGCGCCCACGCTAGAGGGCGGGCCGGCTCGCCGGCCGCGCCTCGTGCGCCCGCTCGAGGCCGCGCCGCACGAGGGCGGCGAAGTCCTCCGGGTGGCTGGTGTGGGCACCGTGGCCGGCTCCCTCGAGCAGCACCAGCTCGGCCCCGGGGATCTGCTCGGACAGCACCGCACCGGCCCGCCGCCGGTACTCGTCGGCGTCGGCGCCTCGCGAGATCGTGGTCGGCACCGAGATCTCGACCGGCACGAAGGGGGCCGACCTCCGCACGGTCGACAGCTCGGCCACGAGGGCGGCGCCCTCCTCGCGCCGGCGCTGCCGGGTGGCCTCGGGGAGCGAGGCCCACACCTCGGCGCCCGCCACCCGCCGCATGAAGCGCTCGGCGGCGACGGCCGGCTCGTCCTCCTCGAGCGGGCCGGTGCCCGGTCCGCGGCGGGGCCACCAGTCGGTCCACGACAGCGGCGACTCGTAGGCCACCACGGCCGCGACCAGGTCGGGGCGCCGGTGGGCGGCGGCCAGGGCGATGGTGCCGCCGAGGCTGTGGCCGGCGACGACTGCGGGCTCCTCCCGCTCGGACGCGACGCGCTCGAGCACGGCGAGCAGGTCGGCGACGTGGCCCTCGATGTCGACGGGTTCTCCGGCGGCGGATCGGCCGTAGCCACGGCGGTCGTAGACCCACCAGTCGACGTCGGGCAGCAGCCGCGTGACCCGCAGGAAGGCAGCGCCGCGGTCCATGGCGCCGTGGACGAAGACCACCGGTGGCCCGTCGGGCCGGCCGCCCCGGCCGAGGTGCAGGCCCTCGGCGCCCACCGACCGTTGCACGTCTAAGGGATGTGGACGATCCGGACGGTGTCGGTCACCCGGCCCCGGTAGATGCCCGACCCGCCGAGCACCACCACGAGGTCACCCGGGTGGACCTCGCCCAGGGCGACGGCCTGGTCGACGGCGTGCTGAGCCTGCTCCTCCTCGGTCATCCCCGGGTCGTCGAGCAGGTACGGGGTGGTGCCCCAGCTCATCGACAGCTGGTGCACGGTGCGGGGGTTCGTCGAGAAGCCGAGGATCTTCGCCCGGGGCCGGAAGCGGGCGATGGACCGCACGGTGAAGCCGCTGCGGGAGAGGCAGATGATGGCCGCCGCCTTGATCTCGCTGGCCGCCCGCTGGGCCGCCGAGGTCATGGCGTTGGTGATGGCGGTCTCCACGTCGTCGGTGGGCTCGAGGTGGAGGGTGGACAGCCACTGCGGCCAGCCCCCGTAGTCGAACTCCTCGTCGGCCCGCTCGGCGATGCGGGCCATCACGTCGACGACGTGCACCGGGTCGTTCCCGATGGCCGTCTCCCCCGAGAGCATCACGGTGGAGCTGCCGTCGAACACGGCGTTGGCCACGTCGGAGGCCTCGGCGCGGGTGGGGCTCGGGGCGTGCACCATCGACTCGAGCATCTGGGTGGCGGTGATGACGGGCCGACCGACGGCGATGCAGCGCCGGATGATCTCCTTCTGCAGGTGCGGCAGGTCCTCGATGGGGAACTCCGAGCCGAGGTCGCCACGCGCCACCATGACCGCGCCGGAGGCCTCCACGATGGCGTCGAGGTTCTCGAAGGCGGCACGGGTCTCGATCTTGGCGACGACCAGCGGCCCCCGCGGGCTGGGCTCGACGCCGATGCGGCGCACGTCGTGGGCCGACCGCACGAACGACAGGGCGAGCATGTCGACCCCGACCTCGACGAAGGCGTCGGCGAGCCGCAGGTCCTCGGGGGTCGGCGTTGTGAGCCGCAGGCGATCGGACGGGATGTGGATGCCGGGCCGGCCGGTGAGGTGGCCGCCGTGGATGACCCGCACGCCGATGCGGTCGCCCTGACGGCCGAGGGCCTGGACCTGCACGGCACCGTCGCCGAAGGTGAGAAGGTCGCCCTCGTGGACGTCGGTGAGCAGGTCGTCGTAGTCCACCTCGACCACCTCGGGCGTGCTCGTGCCCCGTCCCGGGGTGAGGAAGAGCTCCTGGCCCTCCAGCAGCGAGATGCCCGCCTCGGGCATGTGCCCCACCCGCACCTTTGGCCCGGGCAGGTCGACGAGGATGCCGACCGGCCGGCCCAGGTCGTGGGCGACGCGCCGGATGCGGTGGTAGCGCTCCAGCGCCAGCTCGACCGACTCGTGGGAGAGGTTGATCCGGGCGATGTCCATCCCGGCCTGGATGAGGCCCTTGAGGGTGCGCTCGTCCTCCGACGCAGGGCCGATGGTGGCGATGATCTTCGTCCGGCGAGCCATGGCGCCCAACGCTACCGGTCCCCGCACCGCCACCGGTGGCCATGGTGCGAGGGGGGACGCGGGCTCCCCGTCGTCAGTTCAGGCGCGAACGGAGCCGGTCGGCGGCGTGGCGGTAGCTGCCGGCCACCGGTCCCGGCGCCTCGAGGGCGAGGCCGTCGAGCCACCGGCCGGCCGCCGCGAACTCCCCCGCCGCGGCCAAGGCGTGGGCGACCTCGGCGCGGTCCTCGAGCGACGCGCCCGGCACCGCGGCGCGCAGCCGCAGGGCCCACAGGCGGCTGCGAGCGTCGCGCCGGGCGCCGAAGACGGCGACCAGGTTGTTGAGCATGCGCACCACGATCGTGTGGGCGCCGACCGGGCTCAGCATCGCCGGAGCGAACGTGGCGTCGGCGCCGTGCAGCGCGTGGAACAGGGCGCGGGCGCCGGCCCGGTCGAGCACCTGGCCGCCGGCGTAGGGGTCGACGAAGAGGTCCTCGTCGTGGGCGTCGCGCACGAGGAAGTGCCCGGGCATGCCGACGCCCACGAGCTCGACGCCTCGCCGCTGGGCCACGGCGATGGTGAGCACCGACAACGTGATCGGGATGCCCCGCCGGGTGGCGACGACGCGGTCGAGGTAGGAGTTGGCCGGGTCGTAGTAGTCGTCGACGTTGCCTCGGAAGCCCAGCCGCCCGAACAGCTGGCCGAGCACCGCCGGGAGGGTGTCGTCGTCGCAGCCTGCCGCCAGCCGGTCGAGGGCGCGGAGCTCGGCCTCGACGTCGAGGTCGGGCCGGGCGTGGGCGGCGACGAGCAGCGCCGCCCGGTCGAGCGCCACCTCCGCCTCGGGCCGGGCGACGAGCTCGGCGAAGGCGGCGGTCGGGTCCACCGGAGCGAGGGTACCGGGAGCGCCGAGCGGCGGCGCCGGCGTCGGCCCTACCGTGACGGCGTGGACCGCCCTGCGCCGTGCCCGTTCCTCGACCATCCCGGACCGATCCCGTTCGCCCACCGGGGCGGGGCCGGCGAGTGGCCGGAGAACACCATGCCGGCCTTCGCCGGGGCGGTCGCCCTCGGCTACCGCTACGTCGAGACCGACGTGCACGCGACCGCCGACGGGGTGGTGCTCGCGTTCCACGACGACCACCTCGACCGCGTCACCGACCGCACGGGCGCCATCGCCGAGCTGCCCTGGAGCGAGGTGCGCCAGGCCCGCGTCGACGGGCGCGAGCCCATCCCCCTGCTGGAGGAGCTGCTCGCCACGTGGCCCGAGCTGCGAGTGAACATCGACCCCAAGCACGACGCCGTGGTCGAGCCGCTGGCGTCGGTGCTGGTGCGCGCCGGCGCCATCGACCGGGTGTGCGTCGGGTCGTTCTCCGAGCGCCGCCTCGAACGGCTGCGCTCCATGCTCGGCCCCGAGCTGTGCACCTCGCTCGGGCCGGCTGCGGTCGCCCGCCTGCGGGCGGCCAGCTTCGGCCTCGGGCACCGCCGACCCGACGGCTGCTGCGTCCAGGTGCCGCTGCACGCCAAGGGCGTCACCATCGTCGACGACCGCCTGGTGCGCACCGCGCACCGCCTCGGCCTGGCCGTGCACGTGTGGACGATCGACGACCCGGTGACGATGCACCGCCTGCTCGACCTCGGCGTCGACGGCATCATGACCGACCGCCCGGCGGTGCTGCGCGACGTCCTCGAGCGCCGCGGCCAGTGGTTCCCCGCCTGACCGCCATCTCCCTCCCACCCGTTCCTGTGCCCGATCCTGTCCCTGGAGGGACCGATCCGGGCACAAGTTGGCGGTGGTCGGAGCAGGATCCGGGCACAGGTTGGCGGTGGGTCAGAGCAGGATCCGGGCACAGGTTGGCGGTGGGTCAGAGCAGGACGTGGGGGTTGAGGGTGCCGTTGGGGTCGAGGGCTCGCTTCACGGCACGGAAGACGTCGAGCTCGGCGGCGCTGCGCTGGCGGACCAGCCACCGGCGCTTGGCCGTGCCGATGCCGTGCTCGGCGCTGATCGAGCCACCCGAGGCCACCACCAGGCCCAGCACGGCGTCGTCGACCGAGTCGTCGTCGGGGTCGACGCCGGTGACGTTCACGTGCACGTTGCCGTCGCCGACGTGGCCGAACAGCCAGCACGCCGCCCCCGGCGCCACCCGCTCGACGACGCGGGGCACCTCCTCCACGAACCTCGCCAGCGCGCCGAGCGGCACGGTGACGTCGAGCTTGTGGGGCGGGCCCAGCGTGGCGATCGCCGACGTGTGCTCCTCTCGGTAGGCCCACAGCGCGGCCCGGCGGGCGGCGTCGGTGGCCACCGCCACGTCGAGCGGCGCCGGGCCGGCATGCAGCGCCTCCGCCAGGGCGTCGGTCGGGTCGGCGCGGCCCGACGCCTCGTAGAGCACGTAGACCGGGTGGTCGTTAGGGAAGGGTGCCGGCCGGCCGGACACCGCTCGCACCAGCGCCATCCCGTCGCCGAGGACCAGCTCCGCCGCGTCGAGCGCGTCGAGGTGGCGGCGCAGCGAGGCCGTGGCCGAGACGGCCTCGGCGACGCTCGCGAACGCGCAGAGGGCCACCACGGTGTGCGCCGGCGCCGGGACCAGCGCCAGCCGGGCGGCGGTGATCACCGCCAGCGTGCCCTCCGACCCGCACAGCAGGCCGGGCAGGTCGTAGCCGGTGTTGTCCTTGGTGAGCCCGCTCAGGTGGCTGAGCACCCGCCCGTCGGCGGTGACGGCCTCGACGCCCACCACCTGACGGCGGGTCGGGCCCCAGCGCAGCACGTGCACCCCGCCCGCGTTGGTGGCGATGGTGCCGCCCACCGTCGCGGTGTCGCGGGCGGCGAGGTCGACGGGGTAGGCCAGCCCGGCCGCGGCGGCGTGGCGCTGCAGGGCGGCCAGGGTGACGCCCGCACCCACCGTGACCTGCGAGGCCACCTCGTCGACCGGCCCGAGCTGGTCGAGCCGGCGCAGCGACAGCACCACCTCGCCGTGGAGCGGGACGCTGCCGCCGACCAGTCCGGTGTTGCCGCCCTGGGGCACGACCGCGACCCCGGCGGCGTCGCACGCGGCGACCACCGCCGCCACCTCCGCCGTGCTCCCCGGCCGCACCACCGCCGGGGTGGCACCGCGGAACCGGCCCGTCCAGTCGACCTCGTGGCCCGCCCGCAGGTCGGGCTCGACCACCAGGTGGCGGGGTCCCACGATGGCGCCGAGCACCTGGGCGAGCCCGCCGGGGAGGGCCGCGGCGGCAGGGCTCGACATGCACCCATCGTGGCCCGTGACCGACGACCGACGAAAGGTTGGTCTCCCGATGGCCGATGATGTGGTCGTGGCCCGGCCCCTCCGTCTCGCGCGCCCGCGCTTGCGTGTCGCCGCCGTCGCCCTCCTGGCGCTGGTGGGCACGGTGGGCGCGGCCCTGCCCGGCGCGGGGCCGGCGGCCGCCCAGGAGTCGATCGTCATCGACGATCCGCGCCTCGACCCCTCCCTGGCCGGTGTGCAGGTCGACGGCGACGGCTACCGCAAGGCCCTCGCCGCCTGGCGGGTCGCCGACGCCCACCGGGCCGACGCCGAGGCCCGCCTGGCCACCGCCACCGCCGAGACCGACTCGCTGACCGCCGAGCAGGACCGCCTCACCGCCGAGATCGACGACGCCGGCCAGCGCGGGGAGGCGGCGCGCGTCGAGCTCGAGGCGCGCCGGCGCTCGCTGCGGACCGTGGCCGTGGAGACCTACGTCCAGGGCCGCGAGCGTGGCACCGACGACCTGCTCCGCGGCGCAGGGCAGGCCAGCGAGACCGCCCGCCAGGACACCTTCGTCGACGACATCGCCGAGCGGCGGGCCGAGCAGGTGCGCGCGGCGAGGGCGACGATCGACGACACCGACGCCACCATCGCACGCGACACCGCCTCGCGAGCCACGGTGCAGGAGCGCCTGGCCGTCGCCACGTCGCTGCGCGACGAGCTCGCCCAAAAGGTCGCCGCGGTGCGCGGCGCCGCCGCCAACGCCCGCCGCAGCCTGGCCGACTGGCGCCTGGCGGCCGACGTGGCGGGCACCGACCTGCCCCTCGTGGCCCTCGACGCCTACGTGAAAGCCGCGGCGCGCACCGCCATGGAGAATCCCGACTGCGGCCTGCGCTGGACGGGCCTGGCCGGCATCGGGAAGGTCGAGAGCGGGCACGGGTCCTTCGCCGGTTCACGGTTGACGGCGAACGGCTCGACCAGCCAGCCGATCGTCGGCATCCCCCTGGACGGCACGAACAACACCGCCGCCATCGGCGACACCGACGGCGGCGCGCTCGACGGTGACCCCGACGTCGACCGGGCCGTGGGCCCGATGCAGTTCATCCCCGGCTCGTGGCGGACGATGGGCCGTGACGGCAACGGCGACGGGAAGGCCGATCCCTCCAACATCTACGACGCCGCGCTGGCCGCGGCCGGCCTGCTGTGCCGCGCCGGCGGCTCGAACCTCGACGCCGACGCCGGCCTGCGCCGGGCGGCCCTGGGGTACAACAACTCGGCGTCGTACGCCGACCTCGTCGTGCGCACCGCCCGCGGCTACGCCGAGCGGGAGGCCACCATCATCCCGCCGCCTCCGCCCCCGCCACCAGCGGTGGCCCCGCCGAGCACGCCGGCCGACCTCGCCGCCGGGGCGAGCGCCGCGGCCGCCCCTACGGCCGATGCCGCAGCCGCCCCGGCGGGCTGAGCGAGGCCGCCCGGCGGTTATTGACACCGTGGCAACGCCCTCGTAGCGTGCGCCCGACTGTGGCGACCGTCACACGACGCGTCGCCTCGCTCTCCCGCCGTTGCCGACCGAGGGGCCGCCGATGCGATTCGTCCGCCAGAAGCTGCTGCAGCTCGTCGTCGTGCTGCTCTGCGTGACGTTCCTGTCCTTCCTGCTCCTCAACCTGCTGCCCGGCGACACGGCCGAGCGGATCTGCGCGGGCGCCGGGGGCCAGGAGTGCGTCGACCAGAAGCGGGCCGAGCTCCACCTCGACGACCCGATCCCCGTGCGCTACGTGCGCTGGCTCGGCAGCGCGGTGACCGGCGACCTCGGCTCGTCGGCCCGCAACGCCCAACCAGTCTGGGAGGCCCTCACCCAGCGCATGCCGGTCACCCTCGAGCTGCTCGTGTACTCGCAGTTCCTCGCCCTCGTGGTGGCGATCCCGCTCGGGCTCGTCGCCGCCCAGCGCGCCGGCGGGGTGTTCGACAGGGTGTCCACCACCGTGCTGTTCGGGCTGCTGTCGGTGCCGAACTTCATGCTGGCCCTGGTCCTCATCTTGATCTTCCCGGTGAACCTCAAGCTGTTCCAGGCCACCGGCTACACCGAATTCACCGACGACCCGCTCAAGAGCCTGGGCTCGCTGTTCCTGCCGGCGCTGACCCTCGCCGTCGCCGAGATGGCCGTCTACATGCGCCTCCTGCGCACCGACATGATCGCCACGCTGCAGGAGGACTACATCACCATGGCCAAGGCCAAGGGCATGCCGCCGCGCCGGGTGCTGCTGCGCCACGCCTTCAAGCCCTCGAGCTTCTCGCTGGTCACCGTGATGGGCCTCAACTTCGGCCGGCTCATCGGCGGCACCTTGCTGATCGAGGTCATCTTCGGCATCAACGGCCTCGGCAAGTACACCGTCGACGGCATCCTCGGGCGCGACTACATCCCGGTGCAGGGAGCCGTGCTCGTCATCGCCGTCGGCTACGTCCTCATCAACTTCGCCATCGACATGCTCTACGCCGTGCTCGACCCCAGGATCCGCCATGCCCGCGCCCTCGCCTGACCCGCTCCACGGCGCCCGCCCGACGGGCGGGTCGATCTTCGCCGACAGCGGCGACCTCGCCACCGAGATCAGCGACATCGCCGACGGCGACGCCGCCGCCCTCGAAGCGCTGCACGAGCTCGACCCCGACCAGGTCCGCGGCCCCCGGGCCGGAAAGCGGCTGGGCCTGGCGTTCTGGATCGCCGCTGGCTGGTTCGCCCTCGTCAGCCTGGCCGCCCTGCTGGCCCCGATCCTGCCCATCGACGACCCGAACAAGACCGTCGCCCGGCCCCGGCTGGCGCCCAGCGCCAGCCACTGGTTCGGCACCGACGCCCTCGGCCGCGACATCTTCAGCCGCACGGTGTGGGGCGGACGGATCTCGATCACCGTCGGCATCGCCTCCATCGTGTTCGGCCTGCTCATCGGCGGCACCGTCGGGCTGGTCGCCGGCCACTTCCGCGGCAAGGTCGAGGCCGTCCTGATGCTGATCGTCGACGTGCTGTTGTCGTTCCCCGCCCTGTTGCTGGCGCTGGCCATCGTCTCGTTCCGCGACCAGCGCGACGTGCCCACCATCGTGCTCGCCATCGGCGTGGTGTCGATCGCGCCGGTGGCCCGGCTGGTGCGGGCCAACACCCTCGTGTACTCCCAACGGGAGTTCGTCACCGCCGCCCGTTCGCTCGGCGCCGGCAACTGGCGGATCGTCACCCGTGAGGTGCTCCCCAACGTGATCTTCCCGATCATGTCCTTCGCGGTGATCGCGGTGGCGGTGGCCATCGTCGCCGAGGGCGGGCTGGCCTTCCTCGGCCTCTCGGTGCCGCCTCCGACCGCCACGTGGGGCGGGATGATCTCCGACGGGCGCAACCTCCTCGAGAACGCCTGGTGGATCAGCATGATGCCCTGCCTGATCCTGTTCCTCACCGTGCTGTCGCTGAACCTGGCCGGCGACCGGCTGCGGGAGTACTTCGACATCAAGGAGGGCGGGCTGTGAGCGCCCGGCGCATCGTCACCGCCGAGGCGGGCGAGCACCCCGACCGCCGCGCCACCCTCCTCGAGGTCGTCGACCTCTCCACGCGCTTTCGCACCGGGCGGGGCGTCGTGCACGCCGTCGACGGCGTGTCGTTCACCCTCGACAGGGGCAAGACCCTCGGCGTGGTGGGCGAGTCCGGCTCGGGCAAGACCGTGCTCTCCCGGTCCGTCATGGGCCTGCTCCCGAGCCGCAACGTCATCCGCAGCGGTCACGTCTTCTACGAGGGCACCGACATCATCGGCTTCGACCAGAAGCGCATGAGCCGGGTCTGGGGTGCCGAGATGGCCATGGTCTTCCAGGACCCGATGACCTCGCTGAACCCGGTGCTGAAGATCGGCACCCAGATCACCGAGTCCCTGCGCCACCACCTGCGCGTCGACAAGTCCGATGCCCGCGACACCGCCGTGGCCCTGCTCACCTCGGTCGGCATCCCGTCTCCCGAGCAGCGCCTCGACGACTACCCGCACCAGCTCTCGGGCGGCATGCGCCAGCGGGTCACCATCGCCATCGCCCTGGCGTGCGGGCCCAAGGTGCTCTTCGCCGACGAGCCCACCACCGCCCTCGACGTCACCGTGCAGGCCCAGATCCTCGACCTGCTCGCCGAGCAGCAGCGCGAGCGCCACATGGCGATGATCCTGGTGAGCCACGACCTCGGCGTGGTGGCCGGCCGCACCGACGAGATCATGGTGATGTACGGCGGCCGGGTGGTCGAGCAGGCCCCCACGTCGGTGCTGTTCAACGACGTGAAGATGCCCTACACGGAGGCCCTGCTGCGGTCGATCCCCCGCATCGAGCACGCCAGCCACCAGCGCCTGGAGGCCATCCCCGGCCGACCGCCGAAGCTCGTGTCGCCGCCGCAGGGCTGCAACTTCGCGCCGCGCTGCCGCTACGTGCAGTCGAAGTGCCTCGAGGAGACGCCGCCGCTGGTGCCCGCCGGCGACCCCAGCCACCGGTTCCGCTGCTGGTTCCCGGTGGGCACCCCCGAGGGCGCCGAGGCCCTCGCCCGCAACGAAGCGGCCGGTGTGCCCGTCGGCCTGCCCGCCACCGCGCCGCCCGCCGCGGCGTCAGGGGCCACCAGCACCGCATCCGCCCACACCACCGAGGAGCCCTGATGGCCGGCACGGGAACGGCGCACCTGCGCGGCACCGACGAGGCGCTGCTGCGGGCCGAGAACCTGGTCGTCGAGTTCCCCGTCGGCCGCACCGGCCTCAAGGTCAACGCCGTGTCGGGTGTGAGCCTCGACGTGCTGCCCGGCGAGACGCTGGGCCTGGTCGGTGAGTCCGGCTCGGGCAAGTCGACCACCGGTCGGGCGCTCATGCAGATGCCGCGACCGACCGCAGGGCGCGTCAGCTTCGACGGGCGGATCCTCTCCGAGCTCGACGCCGCCGAGCTGCGCAAGGTCCGGCCCGAGATGCAGATGATCTTCCAGGATCCCATCTCGTCGCTGAACCCTCGCCGCGCGGTCGACGAGATCGTCGCCGAGCCGCTGAAGATCTGGAGGCGGGGCACGTCCGCCGAACAGCACCGCCAGGTCGAGGAGACCCTCGAGGCGGTCGGCATCGACCCCGACACGGCGCGGGGCCGGCGGCCCCACCAGTTCTCCGGTGGGCAGTGCCAGCGGATCTGCATCGCCCGTGCGCTCATGCTCGATCCCAAGCTGCTGATCTGCGACGAGCCGGTCTCGGCGCTCGACGTGTCGGTCCAGGCCCAGATCCTCAACCTGCTGCACGACCTCAAGCAGCGCTACGGGCTCACCATGCTCTTCATCGCCCACGACCTGGCCGTGGTGAAGAACGTGAGCGACCGGGTCGCGGTCATGTACCTGGGCAAGCTGTGCGAGGTCGGCACCCCCGACCAGCTCTACGAGCGGCCGGCCCACCCCTACACCGCCGCCCTCCTCGCCGCCATCCCCGTGCCCGACCCCGAGATCCGGCCCGCGGGCGGCACGCGCCTCTCCGGCGAGCTCCCCTCGCCCGTGGCCCCGCCGAGCGGCTGCCGGTTCCGCACTCGCTGCCCGCTCGCCCAGGACCTCTGCGCCCAGGTCGAGCCCACCATGCGGGAGGTCAGCCCCGGCCACCACGTCGCCTGCCACTTCCCCCTGCAGGAGGTCGCCGAGCCCACGGAGGCCACCACCGCCGCCGCCGAGGCGTCACCCGACGCCGGCCGTCCGGATCCCCGAGGGAACGGCGCCGGCTGAGCCGGCCGCCGGGCGATGTCCAGGACCGCCGCGACGAGGGCGCGCACCCGCCTCGACCCCAGCGTCCGCCGGGCGTCGATCCTCGACGCGGCCGAGGTCGTCTTCTCCGGCCGCAACCCGGCCGACGTCACCTTCGAGGAGATCGCCGAGGCCGCCTCGGTGTCGCGCGGGCTCGTCTACAACTACTTCGGTGACAAGGCGGGGCTCATCGCCGCCCTCTACCTGCGCACGTTCGAGCGCCTCGACGCCGCCCTGCTGGCCAGCCTCGACGCCCTGGGGCCGGCCGACGGCGGCCGCCCCGACGGGATCGCCGCGCTCGAGGCCGTCGTGCGCACCTACCTCTGCTTCGCGCACGACAACCAGGCGGCGTGGCGCCTCATCGGCGCCGCCGAGGCCACCGCCCACCCGGCGGTGAAGGCGGCGCGCCGGGAGCGGTTCCGGCGCATGGCCGAGGCCTGGGGCGGCTCCCAGGGCGCCCTGGTGCTGGCGGGCGGCATCGTCGGGCTGCTCGAGGGCGCCACCCTGTCGTGGCTCGACCGCACCGACGTGCCCGTCGAGACGGCCACCGACGTCCTCACCCGGATGCTGTGGGGAGGGGTCAGCGACCTGAGCAGCCACGGCGACCTGCGGCTGCCCCCCCACTCGTTCGACCGCACCACCTTCGTACCCCGACCCGGCCTGCTCGCCGAGGCACCGGCCGGCTGAGCCGGCGAGGCGTCACTCGGGCGTCGTCGTGTCGACGGCCCGCCAGCAGTACCAGGCCACCACGCTGCGCCACGGCCGGTAGGGCTCCCCGAGGGCCTCGAGCTCGGCCGGCGCGGGCGGCTCCGCCAGGCCCCACGCCCGAGCGAACCCGACGCGCACGCCGAGGTCGCCGGTGGGCCACACGTCGACACGGTGCAGGGTGAACAGCAGGAACATCTGCGCCGTCCAGGGGCCGATCCCGCGCACGCGGGTCAGGTGGGCGACGACCTCGTCGTCGGGCAGGCGCCCGATGCGCTCGAGCGCCACCCGGCCGTCGACGACGTGCTCGGCGAGGTCGCGGATCGACGCCACCTTCGCTCGCGACAGGCCCGCCGCGGCGAGGTCCCCATCGGGGACGGCCAGCACCGCAGCGGCGGTGAACTGGCCGGGCACGAGGGCTCGCGCCCGGCCCCAGATGGTGCTGGCGGCGCGCCCGGCCAGCTGCTGGAAGGCGATGGAGCGGGCCAGCTGCTCGAAGCGCTGCGACGCCCGGGGCGGTGGCGGGAGGTGCATGGGGCCGTGACGCTGCACCAGCCGGGCCATCACCGGGTCGCGCTCGGCGAGGGCCAGGCTGATCTCGCGATGCGGTCTCGGCACGAGCGGCGAGCCTAGGCGCCACGGCCCCTGTGCCACGATGGCGCCATGCCGAACCCTCCCGCCATGGACATCGACGAGAACACCATCTACCGGGTGACCATCACCACCGAACGCGGTGAGATCGTGATGGACCTCGACCCGCGCATCGCCCCCACGACGGTGAACAACTTCGTCGTCCTCGCCCGCCAGGGCTTCTACGACGGACTGACCTTCCACCGCGTCGAGCCGGGCTTCGTCATCCAGGGCGGCTGCCCGGAGGGCAGCGGTCGCGGCGGCCCCGGCTACCGCTTCGACGACGAGCCGGTGCAGGGCAACTACCGCCAGGGGGCGGTGGCCATGGCCAACGCCGGCCCCAACACCAACGGCTCGCAGTTCTTCATCTGCCTCGAGGACCTCACCGGCCGCCTGCCCAAGCAGTACAACCTGTTCGGCCACGTGGTCTCGGGCATGGACGCCGTGCAGGGCACCAAGCGCGGCGACGTCATGCAGAGCGTCACCATCGAAGAGCGCCCCATCGAGGGCTGACCCTCGGACCGGCCCCGCTCGTGGGGCCACGCGAACCTGCCCGCGAGGCGCGCGCCCCCGGCGTGCGCCTCGCGGGCAGGAACGCGTCGGGAGCCGGTCAGTCCTTGGTGGCGACCGCGTTGGGGACGACGTTCATCTTGGGCTCGTAGGCCGCCACCTCGACGTCGCGCTGATCGCCGCCCAGGGTGGCCCGCAGCTCCTGCCGGCAGTCGTCGCACGGCCCGTAGAACCGCGCCGTGGCCGGGTGCCCGCAGCGGGGGCAGGTGATGTCGAGCGGTTCGCTGTCCACGACCCCGATCGTGCCACGCCGACGCACCACGCTCCACGATGGGCCGGCGGCCGCGGCCGGGTGGTCGCCGACGTCGCGCCACCGGGGCCGTGACCGGGCGCAGCACCGGATGTGACCGGGGTGCTCCTGGTGGCGGTCGAGGAAGCCACGCTTCGGTGTCCTCAGGACCTTCGTCCCTTTGATGCGCCGCGCGACGCCGACAGCGTTGAGCCGAAGCGTGTACGAGGAGGTCGGACGATGGCACCGATCGTCGAGGCGTCGGCCGTCTTCAAGACCTACACCGGCAAGGTGGAGGTGCCCGTCCTCAAGGGCGTGGACCTCACCGTGGAGGCCGGGGAGATGGTCGCCATCATGGGGCCGTCGGGCTGCGGCAAGACGACGCTGCTCAACTGCCTCTCGGGCCTCGACCGGTTCGACGCCGGGGAGGTGCTCGTCGAGGGCGCCTCCGTCGCTGCCATGTCGGACCGGGAGCGGACCGACCACCGGGCCCGGCGGATGGGCTTCGTGTTCCAGTTCTACAACCTCATCCCGGTGCTGAGCTCGGTGGAGAACGTGGAGCTGCCGCTGCTCGTGGCCGGCGTGCCGCCGAAGGAGGCCCGCCGGCGCGCCCTCGAGGCCCTGGCCATGGTGGCCCTCGAGGGCCGGGCCGACCACCAGCCCGAAGAGCTCTCCGGTGGTGAGCGCCAGCGGGTCACCATCGCCCGCTCCCTGGTGAACGACCCCGCGCTGGTGTGGGCCGACGAGCCCACCGGCGACCTCGACAGCGAGAAGGCCATGGAGGTCGTGGCGTTGATGCGGGATCTCAACCAGGAGCGGGGCCTCACCTTCGTCGTCGTCACCCACGACATCGCCGTCGGTCGCGCCACCGACCGCATCATCCGCATGCTCGACGGCAACGTCGTCGACCAGGAGATCCTGGAGGTGCCCCGTGTACGCCCGCACCACGCAGCTTGAGATCGACACGCTCCGCATCTCGGTCGACGACGCGGTCGAGCTGTACGAGCAGAGCGTCGCACCCCGCCTGAGGGAGCAGCCCGGCTTCGAGGGCGCGTACGTGCTGGCCACCCCGGCCGGCCGGGGCGTCATCATCACCTTCTGGGACACCCCCGAGCACGCCGACGCCAGCCAGGGCGCCGGCTGGTACTCCGGGGTCCTGGAGGAGTTCGCCACCTTGTTCCGCTCGCCGCCCGGTCGGGAGCGCTACGAGGTGCGGCTGGCCATGCCGCCCGCGGTCCCGGGCGCCGTGCCGCCGCTGGAGGAGGACCTCCGGTCATGAGCCGGGTGTTCGGCCTCCCCGCCGGCCCGCTCGCCGTGACGCTTGCGCTCGTGCTCGCCGCCGCTCTCGGTGCCGTCGCGGTCCTCGCCCTGCGCAACCTGGTCTTCCTGCGCATGGGCGTGCGCAACATCCCCCGCCGCCGAGGCCGCACCGTGCTGATCGTCACCGGCCTCATGCTCGGCACGAGCATCATCGCCGCCGCGCTGCTCACCGGCGACACCATGGCGAGCGCCGTGCGCTCCTCGGCCGTGCGCTCCCTCGGCGCGATCGACGAGACGGTCACGGCGGGGACGGACGCCTCGATCACCGGCACCGAGGTGGTCACCGCCACCAAGCCCTACTTCGACGCCGCCCCCGCCGTGGCAGCCATGGACGCAGCAGCAGCGTCGCTGCCGGTCGACGGCGTGGCCGCCGCCATCATGGAGCCGGTCGCCGCCCAGCACGCCGCCGCCGGGCGGACCGAGCCCCGGCTCGGCCTGCTCGCACCGGACCCGGCCCGAGCCGGTGCGCTCGGCCTGGGGGACGTGTCGGGGCTGGCCGACGACGAGGTGCTGCTCACCGACAAGGCGGCCGAGGAGCTGCGCGCCCCGCCCGGCAGCACCATCGCCGTCCTGGTCGCCGACCGGGTGGCCGAGGTCCGGGTCGCCGGCGTCGGTCCCTACCACGGCACCGGCACGGCTGACGGGCTCGGCGTGCTCATGTCCCTCCCCGCGGCCCAGCGCCTGCTCGACCGCCCCGGCGCGGTGAACCACGTGCTCGTGTCGAACACGGGCGGGGAGACCGAGGGTGCGCGCTCGACCGGCCGCGTCGAACCGGCACTGGACGCTGCACTGGCGCCGCTCGGCCTCGACGCCCAGCCCGCCAAGCAGGACGCGCTCGACGACGCCGCCGCCACCGGCGACGCCTTCGTGCAGCTCTTCACCACCTTCGGCACGTTCTCCATGGCCGCCGGGGTGCTGCTCATCTTCCTGATCTTCGTGATGCTCGCCGCCGAGCGGCGACCAGAGATGGGCATGGCCCGCGCCGTGGGGATCCAGCGTCGCCACCTCGTGCAGACGTTCCTGTTCGAGGGGACCGTCTACGACCTGGCGGCCGCCGTCGTCGGCGTCGCCCTCGGCGTGGCCGTGTCCTACGTGATGGTCCGTGCCGTCGCCCGCACCTTCACGGGCGAGGGCCTCGATCCCGGCTACACGATCTCGGCCCGCAGCCTGTGGATCTCGTTCGCGCTCGGCGTGCTGCTCACCCTCGTCGTGGTCACGCTCTCGGCGTGGCGGGTGAGCCGGCTCAACATCGTGAGCGCCATCCGTGACCTCCCGGAGCCGGCCGAGCGCCGCCGCCGCCGGGGCCGCTGGGCGCTGGTCGCCGTCGGGCTGGTCATCGGGGTCCTGATGGCGGTGGCGGGTGCGAGCGGCCAGGCGTTCCTGCCCTGGATGCTCGGCGTGTCGATCGTGCTCATGGCCATCGTGCCCATCGTGCGACTGCTGGGTGTGGGCGACCGCGCCGCCTACACCGCCGCCGGCGGATCGCTCGTCGTGCTGTGGCTGCTGCCGCTCGGGTTCTTCGACCGGTTCTTCGGCGAGATGTCGATGGACTTCACCATCTGGGTGGTCGGTGGGCTCATCCTCGTCGTCGCCGCCACCTGGCTCATCACCTACAACGCCGACGTGCTGCTCGGGGCGGTGGCCTGGCTGGCGTCACCGTTCGCTCGGCTCCGACCCGTGGCCAAGATGGCGGTGGCCTACCCGCTCAAGAGCCGGTTCCGCACCGCAGTCACCCTGTCGATGTTCATGCTGGTCGTGTTCACTCTGGTGACCGGCTCGACGATCCCCGCCGCCTTCACCCGCGCCTTCGACGACGTCGGGCGCTTCGGCGGTGGCTTCGACGTGCGGGTCACCACCGCGCCGGCCGCGTCGGTGGGCGACCTGCGCGCCGACCTCCCGCCGGACGTCGCCAGCGACGTGGAGGTCGACGCCGCCCAGTCCTTCGTCCCGGTCGAGGCCGCGCAGGACGGCACCGGGCGGCCCTTCGAGCGCTACCCGTTGCGGGGCCTCGACCAGAGCTTCCTCGACCACACCACCTACGAGTTCTCCGCCATGGCTCCCGGCTACGCCTCGGACGCCGCGGTGTGGGCGGCGCTCGCCGCCGACCCCAGCCTGGCCGTCGTCGACTCCTTCGTGGCACCCCGCCGGGCCAAGTGGGGGTTCGGGGCCATGCCTGCGTTCCAGCTCAGCGGCTTCTACGTGGAGGACGGCACCTTCGACCCCGTGCCCGTGACGGTGCACGACCCGCTGACGGGGACGACGATGCCTCTCACCGTCATCGCGGTGCTCAACGACAGCGCGCCGTTCACCATGGCCGGCATCACGCTCAACCAGGCGGCCCTGGCGCCGTTCGGCGATCGGGCGGTGCCGACCGTCCACCACCTCGCGGTTCACCCCGGTGCAGACCCGACGGCCGTCGCGGACGCGGTGGAGAGCTCGCTGCTCGCGCGCGGCGCAGAGGCCAAGACCTACGCCGCCATCCTCCATGACGCGGTGGCGGCCAACATGCTGTTCATCCAGCTGGTGCAGGGCTTCATGGGCCTCGGCCTGATCGTCGGCGTCGCCGCCCTCGGGGTGGTCAGCGCCCGGTCGGTGGTGGAGAGGCGCCAGCAGCTGGGGATGCTGCGCGCCATCGGCTTCCAACCGGAGATGATCCGCCGGACGCTGCTGGCCGAGACGTCCATCGTGGCGGGGAGCGCCATCGTGGTGGGGACGGTCCTCGGGCTCGTGCTCTCGTACAACGTCATCGCCGACTCGCAGAGCCAGCCCGGCTACCAGCACCTCACCTTCGCGGTGCCGTGGCTGAACCTGGTGGTGATCTTCGGCACGGTCATCGTGGCCGCCCTGCTGACCACGGCGGTCGCCGCCCGCCCGGCCACGCACCTGTACCCCGCGGAGGCGCTGCGGTACCAGTAGCGCTGGGTGCCTCCGGCTCGCGGTCCTCGACCCCTTTGGGGGGGCAGGATGCCGTCGCCTCACAGGCGACCTGGCGAAATGCACAGCGGGTGCGGCGTTGACCCCAGTGAAGACACAGGGTTGTCCTCTTCCTCCCCACAGGGGTCGTTCCGTACGGTGCTCGTGCGGCACCGCCCCTCCCCCGTCGGCGCCGCAGGGAGGAGACCCCGATGACCGCCTACGAGATCACCCTGAAGGACCAGGCCCCCGAGCGCATCGAGGGCGCCGACGCCTACGCGCAGGAGGGCCAGCTCACCACGTTCTTCCGCACCGCCTCCGACCGGCAGGTCGTCGACTGCTGGAGCGTCCGGCTGGCCAGCTTCCGCACCACCGAGATCCTCGCCGTGCGGCGCATCGAGGACGCCGTGGTCGCGGAGGATCTGGCGCCCGTGCCCTCGTTGCGCTCGGCGTGACGCCGGCACGGGCGCCGGCGGACCACCCTGACAGGCAGTTCGCCGGCTAAGGGACGTAGGCGCCGAGCCAGGCCAGCGAGCTCAGCGCCACCAGCCCGCCACCGAGGACCGTGGTGAGGACCTTGTCGACACGGGGATCGCGCGCGGCCACCGCCAACGTGAGCGCCAGCGGGAAGGCGTTGAGTCCGTAGCGCTCGAGCGAGTTGAGGTTCTCCGCGCCGAGGGCGGCGAGCAGCACCAGGGCGGCGAAGGCGCCGTACGACGCCGGCCACCACCGGAAGGTGAGCACCACGAGCACGATGAAGGCGATGGCGAACGGCACGTGGAGCCCGTCGGAGAACCGTTCGGGCCCGACCATCTGGTGCAGCCCCTCCCACAGGCGCCGCAACGGGTCGATCGTGTCGCCCCGCAACGGCCCCTGGGTGGTGAACGGCAGCCGGAAGTCGCCGTAGGTCGCGCCGACCCACGCCAGGTAGCCGGCGGAGCCCAGGAACGGGGACGCCACGGCGGCCAGGCCCGCGGCCCGCTCGTCGTGGTGGGCCGAGCGCCACACCCGGGCCAGCTCGATGGCCGCGGGCACGGCGAGCACGACGCCCAGCGGGCGGCTGGCCCCGGCGACCAGCCCTGCCGCGACGGCCCACCACCACCGCCGGCTGCGGAACGCCCAGAAGGCGACGACCGCGGCGAGCAGCCACAGCGCCTCGGCGTAGGCCCACGCCAGGACCAGCCCGCCCGGGAACAGGCAGACCATCCACACCGACCGGTCGGCCAAGGCCGTGTTGCCCCGCTCGAAGCGCACCAGCCGGCGCACGGCGACGGCGAGGGCGAGGGCCGCCACGTTGGCGATGAGCACGAGCGCCACGTCGACCCGGCCGGCGGTGAGGACGGACAGGCCCTTGCCGAGGAGCGGGAAGAGGGGGAAGAAGCGCAGGCCCTCGTCGGGCAGGGCGCGGTAGCCGTGCACGGCGATGTCGCGGTACCACGTGCCGTCCCAGGCGACGAGGCCCTCGCTGAGGGCGGTGGGCTCGTTCGACGGCACCAGCCTGTCGGCGGCGGCGACGGCCACGACGTAGCCGGCCGCCAGCAGGGCCCGAGCCGTGAGCCACGGCACCAGCACGGCTCGGAGGTCGTCGAGCAGCGCGGCGAGGCCACGGCGGGCGGTCACGAGGGCCTCACGAGGTGGCCGGGAACCAGTTCAGGTAGCCGTGCTCGAAGTAGGTGCTCGACTGGTCGACGAGGACCTGGCCGGAACGGGCCGCGCCGATGGTGTTGAGCATCGCCTCGCAGTCGCCCTCGAACGTCTTGTACTCGCTGTTCCAGACCACGAAGATCCCCCGGTCCGGCCCCGCCTCCTCGAGCACCCGCCGGGCGAACGCCGCCGGGTCGGCCGCGTCGTTGCGCTCCTTGTAGTCGACCCAGTCGACGAGCGAGGGGTCGGCGAAGGTCGGGTAGGAGACCTGGCGCACGTCGGCGGTGACCGCCCGGTTGCCGGCCGGGCCGAGCTGGTCGGGGCAGTACACCACGACGTCGCCCGGCTGGGCGTTGGCGTCGATCGCCGCGCCGATCTGCCCCGCCTGGGTCCGCGTGTCGGCCACGTTCCAGAGGGCGCCGAAACCGAGGTAGGCGCACAGCACCAGCAGCGCACCGAAGCGCACCCAGCGGCCCAGGAAGCGGGTGAGCCCGGCGGCCACCAGCAGGGCGATGAACGGCACGACGACCGCGGCGTAGCGGGTGGCGAAGGCGCCGCGGGCGAGCAGCCCCATGCCGATGCCGATGCCGAAGGTGAGCACCGCCACGACCGCCTCGGGACGCAGCTGGGGCACGGTGCGCAGGTCGAGCTCGATGCGCCGGGCGTCACGACCCCGGCCGAACAGGGCGAGGGCGATGAACACCGCGGTGATGATGGCGAAGAAGGCACCGTCGCTGTAGAGGCCCGCTCCGAAGTCGCTGAGGGTGTAGGCCAGTGCGACCGTGGGTCGCATGGGGCTCGCCCACGGCGTGCCGGTGTGGGCGGACTGGTAGAGCATCGAGGGCAGCCACGGCACGAACAGCAGGCCGCCCACCACGAGGGCCCCCGCCAGCTTCAGCGCGGTGGCCCGCACGGCCCGGTCGTCGGCCCGCCACGCCCGCCACAGCGCCAGCAGGCCCGTGGCCCCCAGCAGCCAGATCGCCCAGTAGTGGGTGTAGAGCAGCGCGGCGGCCACCACCGCCACGCCGGCCAGGCGCCACAGGTCGTCGCGGCCGCGGCGCAGCACGTCGTCGACCAGCAGGTAGCCGGCGAAGGCGAGCAGCATCACCAGCGCGTACATGCGGGCCTCGTCGGAGTACCGCACGGCGAACGGCGAGAGGGCCACGACCGTGACGGTCAGCCAGCCGAGCAGCGGGCCTCCCCGGCGGCGACCGGCGATCCACGCCAGCGGGAGGGCGAGCAGGCCGAACACGCCCGAGAGCGCCCGCACGGCGACGTCGCCGGTGCCGAACAGGTCGCTCCACACGTGCAGGAGCAGGTAGTAGAGCGGCGGGTGGCCGTCGTGGCGCAGCCAGCGCAGGATGTCGCCGGCCGGCAGCTGGGCGATGTCGACGCTGAGCGCCTCGTCGAGCCACAACGAGGAGGTGGTGACGAACCGCAGCACACCGCCGGCCACCAGCGCCACGATCCCCACCGCGACGATCTCCACCGGCGCCGAGCGGTCGTCAAAGCCCACGTCGGACCGGTCGTCGTCGTCGTCGGCGACGTCGGCGGTGCGGCCGCCCTCGGTCGTGTGCATGGGGCGGGACTGTACCGCCGGGCGCGGAAGCTCCCGGGGAGGGGGCATGGGGCACCGCGCGGAGCGGCTTCAGTACACTCGCCCGGTCCCTCGCGTCGAAAGTGCCACGATGACCGTTCCCGCCGAGCCCACCTCCTCCACCGCCTCTGGCGCGCCGGCCGCCAGCCCACAGGTGGTCGTGATCGGAGCGGGTCCGGCCGGCCTCACGGCCGCCTACGAGCTGGCCCGCCACGACGTCAGCAGCACCGTCCTCGAGGCCGACGACATGGTGGGCGGCATCTCCCGCACCGTCGAGCGCGACGGCTGGCGCTTCGACCTCGGCGGCCACCGCTTCTTCACCAAGGTCCAGCCCGTCGAGGACTTCTGGCACGAGATCCTCCCCGACGAGGACTTCCTCCAGCGGCCCCGCATGAGCCGCATCTACTACGACGGCAAGTTCTTCGACTACCCGCTCAAGGCCTCCAACGCCCTCACCAACCTGGGCATCGGCGAGGCCGTGCTGTGCGTCCTGTCGTACTTCTGGGCCCGGCTGGTCACGTCGTTCCGGAAGGTGATCGGCCGCCCGCTCACCGACGACAGCCTCGAGGACTGGATCACCTCGCGCTTCGGCAAGCGCCTCTACACGCACTTCTTCAAGACCTACAACGAGAAGGTCTGGGGGGTGCCGGCCAGCAAGCTGCAGGCCGACTGGGCGGCCCAGCGCATCAAGAACATGTCGCTCTGGAACGCCGGGGTGAACGCGGTGCTCGACTCGCTGCCGGACTCGATGTCGTTCCTCAAGAAGGGCAAGGCCACCGACATCACCTCGCTCATCGAGGAGTTCCAGTACCCCAAGTACGGCCCCGGGATGATGTGGGAGGTCTGCCGCGACAAGGTCGAGGCGGGCGGGTCCAAGGTGCTCATGGAGACCAAGGCGGTGAAGGTCCGCCACGAGAACGACCGGGCGGTGGCCGTCGTCGCCGAGCACGCCGGCGTGCAGACCGAGTACCCCTGCACCGAGGTCATCTCCTCGATGCCGATGTCGCAGCTGCTGCTAGCGATGGACCCGCCGCCACCGCCCGACGTGCTGGCCGCCGCCCACGACCTGCGCTACAGAGACTTCCTGACCGTCGCCCTGGTGGTGCCCGACGAGGGCATCTTCCCGGACAACTGGATCTACATCCACTCGCCGGACGTCAAGGTCGGGCGCATCCAGAACTTCGGGTCGTGGTCCCCCTACATGGTCAAGCAAGGCCGCACCTGCCTCGGCATGGAGTACTTCGTGTTCGAGGGCGACGAGTACTGGTCGATGGCCGACGAGGACCTCGTGGCCCTCGGCACGGTCGAGCTGGGCAAGATCGGCCTGGTCGACCCGTCCGCCGTGGAGGCCGGGTACGTGGTGCGGGTGCCGAAGGCCTACCCGTTCTACGACGAGCGCTACAAGGCCAACGTCGCCCGCATGCGGGAGTGGCTGGCCGACTGCGCCCCCAACGTGCACCCGGTGGGCCGCAACGGCATGCACCGGTACAACAACCAGGACCACTCGATGTACACCGCCATGCTGACGGTGGAGAACATCGTGGCGGGCACCGCCCACGACGTGTGGGAGGTGAACGTCGAGGAGGAGTACCACGAGGAGAAGGCACCGGCCGAGGCCGGTGGCGGCGGCGGCGAGAAGGGCACCGGCCGCGACGCCCCCGTCATCCCGCGCGACGCCTTCGGCCCCGACCACCCCGTGAACCGGCCCGGGAGCTGAGGTCCCCTCGGTGACCACCCCTGGCCCGGCGAGCGTCGCCGACGTCGCCGCGCTCGCCGAGGAGGCCGGCCTGCGGCGCGTGCACGTGCTGGCGTGGCGCGACCTCGTCGACATCGAGGCCGGCGGCTCGGAGGTCCACGCCGCCAAGGTGCTGGCCCTGTGGGCCGAGGCCGGGCTCGACATCGTCATGCGCACGTCGTACGCCCAGGGCCACCCCTACGAAGGCGACCGCGACGGCTACCACGTCGTGCGCAAGCACGGCCGGTTCATGGTCTTCCCCACCGCCGTGGTGAGCGAGCTGGCGGGCGGCCACGGCGCCCGCGACGGCATCGTCGAGATCTGGAACGGCGTGCCGTTCCTCACGCCCCTCTGGGCCCGCGGCCCCAGGATCGCCTGGCTCCACCACGTCCACCGCGACATGTGGGACATGGTCCTCGAGCCCGACCTGGCCCGCGCCGGCAAGTTCTTCGAGCACCGCCTCGCCCCTCCCCTCTACCGCCGCACGCCGATCGTCACCCTGTCGGAGTCGTCCCGCCAGGAGCTGATCGACTACCTCGGGCTCGACGCGGCGATGATCTCGGTCGCACCGCCGGGCATCGACGAGCGCTTCACCCCGGCGGGCGACAAGAGCCCGGTGCCGCTGGTCGTGTCGGTCGGCCGGCTCATGCCGTCGAAGCGCTTCGACGAGCTCGTCCGCATCGCCACGGAGGTCCGCCGCGAAGTGCCCGACCTGCGGGTGGTGATCGTGGGCGACGGCTACGAGCGGCCCACCCTCGAGGCCCAGGTGGCCGAGCTCGGTGCCCAGAGCTGGATCCGCATCGCCGGCAAGGTCTCCGACGAGGAGCTGCTCTCGCTCTACCGGCGGGCGTGGGTCGTGGCCAGCTCCTCGATCGCCGAGGGGTGGGGCATGACCCTCACCGAGGCGGCGGCCTGCGGCACACCGTCGGTGGCCACCGACATCGCCGGGCACCGCGACGCCGTGGCCGTGGGCCAGTCCGGGCTGCTCTCCCCCGACAGCCGGGGCATGGCGCGCGACCTCACCGCCGTGCTCACCGACGTCGAGCTGCGGGCCAAGCTGTCCGACGGCGCCCTGCGCCACGCCGCCACCCTGACCTGGCCGGCCACGGCGCTCGGGGCGTTCGCGCCGCTCGCCCTCGACGCCATCCGCCGCCGCCGGCGCCGCGGCCGAAGCCGATGAGCGCGCCGCCCGTCGTGCTGGTCCACGGGCTGGCCACCTCCTCGGCGCGCACCTGGGGCGACAACGGCTGGCTCGACCTGCTCGCCGACGCCGGCCGCCAGGCGGTCCCCCTCGACCTCATGGGCCACGGCAGCGCGCCCCGCCCCACCGACCCGGCGGCCTACGACGAGCTCGAAGAGGAGATGCTCACCCGCTTCCCGGAGGGGCCGGTCGACGCCATCGGGTTCTCCCTCGGGGCCCGCAGCCTGCTGGTGGCGGCGTCACGCCACCCGGAGCGGTTCCACTCGCTGGTCGTCGCGGGCGTGGGCGCCAACCTCTTCCGCGACCAGGCCGAGGGCCGGGTCATCGCCGAGGTGTTCCGGGGCGAGGTCGAGCCCGACGACCCCACGGCGCGCTACTTCGCCGCGCTCGCCGAGGCACCCGACCAGGACGCGGTGGCGCTGGCGGCGCTGATGAGCCGGCCCAACCCGGCGCCGCTCACCGACGAGGGCCTGGCCCGCATCACCTGCCCGGTGCTCGTGGTCATCGGCGACCGCGACTTCGCCGGCCCGGCCGACCCCTTGGTCGAGAAGCTGCCCGACCCCCGCCTGGTGGTGCTGCGCAACGTCGACCACTTCGCCACGCCCAAGGACTTCGGGTTCATCGACGCCGCCCTGGGGTTCCTCGGCGCCGCCCCCTAGCCGATGGCGGACTTCGTCCTCGGGGTGGACCTCGACGGCGTGTGCGCCGACCACGCCAGCGCCTTCCGCCGGGTCGTGGCCGGCGAGCGGGGGATCGACGAGACCGACCTGGCGCCCCAGCAGACCTGGGACTTCACCGAGTGGGGGCTCGACCGGGCCGACTTCGAGCGCCTGCACCGCGCCGGCGTGCTCGAGCACCACATGTTCCGCACCATGCCGGCCGTTCCCGGCGCGGCCGAGGCGCTGTGGCGCCTGTCCGACGCCGGGGTCTGGATCCGCCTCATCACCCACCGGCTGTACACCAACTGGGGCCACGCCGTGGCCGTCGCCGACACCGTCGCCTGGCTCGACGAGCACGCCATCCCCTACCGGGACCTGTGCTTCCTCGGCGACAAGCCGCAGGTCGAGGCCGACGCCTACGTCGACGACGCCCCGCACAACGTGGTGTCGCTGCGGGCCACGGGCTCGCCGGTGCTGGTGTTCGACCAGCCCTACAACGCCGAGCTCGACGGGCCCCGGGCCGCCGGCTGGGCCGAGGTCGAGGAGTGGGTGCTCGACCGCATGGCCGCGGCCGGTCGGGCCGTGCAGGCGCCCATGCCGCTGCCCGAGGCGGCCACGCAGCGGCTCCGGGCGCACCTCACCACCGAAGCCGGCGGGGCTCACACCGCCACGGCCGCTCCGCCCGACGCCGCCGACCGGTAGGCCGCGTCGGCCACCACGTGGGCCCGCAGGGCCACCCCGAAGCCCGGCTCGGCCCGCCCACCGGCGGCCACGGCCTCCACGAACGCCACGTCCGGGTTGCGGGCGGCGATGCCGAGCCGGCTCGCCTCGGCGACCAGCTCCTCGTCGGCGAGCGAGCCCTCGTCGCCGTCGGGGCCCGTCCACGACACCGGCCCGAAGAGGTCGTCGGCCAGCACCAGGAAGGCGTTCTCGCAGAGCACCTCGATGCGGCGCGAGCTGGGCCGGGCCAGCACGTCGTGCCACACCGAGGTCAACGTGGCCAGGCCCCCGCCGGCCAGCTCCATCTGCACCACGGCCACGTCCTCGATGCCCTCGATCCGGTGGAACGCGGCGGTGCGGGCCGCGACGGAGCGAATCGGCCCGACCAGCCACTCGAGGATGTCGAGGTCGTGGATCGAGTGCTCGAGCAGCGTGCCCGAACCGGCCCGGGCCGGGTCGGCTCGCCAGGTCGACCCGTACTGCCCCTGGACGGGCAGGTACTGGTCGTCGCGGAACACGACGCTCATCACCCGCCCCGTGCCCGGCCGCCCGACGAGGTGGCGCAGGTGGCGCAGGCCCGGGTAGTCCCGCAGCACCAGCCCGACCTGGTTCACCACCCCGGCGCGCTCGACGGCCTCGGTCATGGCACGAGCGGACGCCAGGTCGACGGCGAGGGGCTTCTCGCAGAACACCGGCAGCCCGGCGGCCACGACCTGCGCGACCAGCCGCGGGTGCTCCGAGGTCCAGGTGCACACGTAGACCGCGTCGACCACCTCGAGCAGCTCTCGCTCACCGACCACCCGGGCGCCGTGGGCCGCGGCCAGGGCCTCGGCCCGGGCGGCATCGGGGTCGTGGACGGCGACGAGGGCGGCGTCGGCCCCGCCGAGGCGCAGCATGCCGAGGTGGTGGGCGGCGATGAAGCCGGCGCCGTAGAAGCCGAGACGGACCGTCACGGGCGGCACCCTACGCTCGGTGCGAGGCGTCGCCCGACGCGGCGGTACCGTTCGGCCCATGGCCGAGGTGGGCAGGTTGTTCTGGGCGATCGCCGTGACCGCCGTCCTCTGCGTGCCGCTCGCCGTGTCGGTGTGGGCGCTGCTCGACTGCGTCCGCCACCCCCAGTGGGCGTGGGCCCTCTCGGGCCGCCGTCAGGTGGTGTGGCTGGTCGCCATCCTGTTCGGCTTCGTGTCGGTCGTCGGCGGTCTGGTGATCTCCGGCTGGTACCTGCTGTGGGTGCGCCCGGTCGTGGCCGCGGCGGAACGGGGCCCGGTCGCCGACCGCGGCCGTCGGGCCGGGGGCGCCTGAGCCGCTCCTAGACGGCGCTGGCCCGCAGCAGCGCGTGCTGCACCAGCTCGAGCAGGGCCAGCTTGGTGCGGCCCCGGTCGCGTGCGTCGGTGGTGATCATGGGCACGTCCGCGGGCACGGCCAGCGCCTCGCGGACGTCCTCGAGCTGGTGCTGCTGCTCGCCGTGGAACAGGTTCACGGCCACGATGAACGGCACCCCGTTGCGCTCCATGTAGTCGACGGCGGGGAAGCAGTCGGCCAGGCGGTTGGTGTCGACCAGCACGACCGCGCCGATGGCGCCACGGATCAGGTCGTCCCACATGAACTGGAACCGGTCCTGCCCCGGGGTGCCGAACAGGTACAGCACCAGGTCCTCGCCCAGGGTGATGCGGCCGAAGTCCATGGCCACCGTGGTGGAGGTCTTGCCGGTGTTGGTGCCGCCGGTCTCGTCGATGCCCTCGGCGACCTTGGTCATGGCCGCTTCGGTGGTGAGCGGCTCGATCTCGGAGATGGAGCCGACGAACGTGGTCTTCCCGACGGCGAAGCCGCCGGCCACGATGATCTTCACCGGCAGCGGCGCGCTCGAGGTCGAGGCGCTCGACGCCGGCGCGGACGACGAGGCGGCGCCCGGACCGGTCACAGCGGTGGTGGCGGCGATGTCAGAGGGACTGGAGGCCATCGAGGACCCTTTCGAGCAGCTGGCGGTCCGGGCGGTCGCCGGTCCGGGTGTGGTCAGGGGCGGAGGCGGTCAGCAGGCCTTCGTCGACCATGTCCCCGACGAGGACACGGACGACGCCGAGGGGGAGTCGGAGGTGGGCGGAGATCTCGGCGACCGAGATCGACCCGACGCAGCGGGTGAGGATCTGGCGCCGCTCGAGCGCGAGGGTCGGCATGGTGGCCCGGCCGGTGGCCGTCACCTGGATCAACGCCTCGAACGGCAGGTCGGCAGCGCCTCGGGTCCGCCCGCCCGTGAGCACGTAGGAGCGGACGCGCAGGCCCGACGACGCGCCGTCGGAGCCGAAGGGCGCGCCCGTCGGGCTCATCGCGGGAGCGCCGCCTGGAGCTCGGCGCGGATCTCGGGGGTCAGCACCCCGCCGGCGCGGTCGACGAGCACGGCCATCTCGTAGCCGACCAGGCCGACGTCGCACTCCGCCTCGGCGACGCACGCCAGGCAGGACCCGTCGCTGATGCCGGTCACGAACAAGAAGGCGTTCTCCATCTCGATGATGACCTCGTTCACCGCGCCGCCGCCGAAGCGGCCGGCGGCGCCGTAGGCGAGGCCGATGAGCCCCGACGCCACCGCGGCGAAGCGGTCGGCCGACTCACGGTCGAGGCCGGCCGAGGCGGCGATGGGCAGGCCGTCGGAGGACACCACGACCGCCTCGGAGACGCCGGGGACCTTCTCGGCGAAGTTCTGCACCAGCCAGTTGAGGTTCCTGGCGGCGGCACTGAGCTCCATCATGGTCATTCCTCTTCACCTCGGGTCGTGGGGTCGGAGCCGGTGGGGCCGGCAGGGCCGTTGGGTTCGCCAGAGCTGCTGGGCCCTGTGGGTTCGGTCGTGCGCCCACGGTCGAGGCCGGAGCGGTACCGCGACAGCATCCGTCGGACCTCCTCGGGCGAGCGGGCCGTGCGGGTGACGGCCCGGCCGGCGGCGGGAGCGGTCCCGGAGCTCGCGGTGGCGCCGGGCGTGCGCCGCACCAGCCCCGCCGCGGTCAGCGACGGCGCCGCGGGCGCCGGTGCCGGCGCCTCGGGGGCGGCCACGGGCGCGGCGGCCGGTGACGTGGAGGTGTCGTCGGAGGGGTCGGCGCCGCGGCGCATCGGCAGCCCGGACGGACCGGGAGACGGGACCTCGACCGGCACCATCGGCTCCCCGACCGGCGCCGGGGCGTCGCTGCTGGCCGACTCCGCCGGTGCCCCGGCGCCGACCGGGACGGCGGCGGGGCGGGCGGGCCGGCGGGTGCGGGTGGGTCGGCCACCGACGGAGGCCATGACCTCGAGCGGCGACGGCGCCGGCTGGGCCTCCTCGCCGGGGTACTCCACCAGCCCGTAGGGCAGCTCGACGGTGGCCACGATGCCGCCGTCGTCGCGGGCGGCGAGCTGGACGCTGAGCCCGTAGCGGGCGGCGAGGCGGCCGACGACGGTGAGGCCGAGGGACCGGCTCAGGGCGAGGCCGACCATGGGCGGGTGGGCCAGGTGGTGGTTGGCCTCGTCGAGCTGCTCGGCGCTCATCCCGATGCCCCGGTCGGCGACGGTGAGGACGTAGCCGTTGCGGTCGTCGTAAGCGCCGAGCACCTCCACGCTCGTGTGGGGCGGCGAGGCGTTGGTGGCGTTCTCCATGAGCTCGGAGAGCAGGTGGGCCAGGTCGGCGGCCACGTTGGCGGCGACGGTGGCGTCGTCGAGGGCGAGCAGGTGCACCCGCTGGAAGTCCTCGACCTCACCGATGGCGACGCGCACCACGTCGGCGACCGGGACCGGCTTGCCCCGGCGGCGGGGCGGGTCCGCTCCCGCCATGACGAGCAGCGACTCGGCGTTGCGGCGCATCCGCGTGGCCAGGTGGTCGAGCTTGAACAGGTTGTCGAGCTGGTCGGGGTCGCGCTCGTTGGACTCGAGCTGGTCGATGAACTCGATCTGGCGGTCGAGCAGGCTCTGGTTGCGCCGGGCCAGGTTCACGAAGATGTCGCCGATCCCCTTGCGCAGCAGGCGGCTCTGCTCCTCGGCCACGTCCACGGTCACGGCCTGGATCGAGTTGAAGGCGGCGGCCAGCTCGCCGATCTCGTCGTGGGAGTCGACCTCGATCGGCGTGAGCGTCTCGGCGATGCTCTCGGCGTCTTCGTCCTCGGGGTTGCGCAGCTGCTCGACGAGCGCCGGCAGCTGCTCGTTGGACAGCGTGCCCGCCGCCTTGGTGAGCCGGTTCAGCGGTCGGGTGATCGAGCGGGCGACGACCACGGCGATGGCGAAGGCGATGGCCAGGCCGCCGGCGCCGGCCAGCAGGTAGAGCGTCACCGACTGCGACGCCGCCTGCTCCTGCGAGCGCGCCTCGTCGACGACCTGCTTGGTGAGCGCGGTGTCGACGTTCGACAGGCCGTTGAGGGCGCCGAGGCTCGTGGAGAGGGTCTCGTCGGCGCTGATCAGCAGGCGGTTGCCGTCGTTGCCCTGCTGCATGATCTGGGCGGCGACGTCCTGGTAGCGCAGGGCGCCCTCGGCGTTGGTGACGGCCTGCTTCTGCTGCGGGGTGGCGCCGCTGCGGCTCAGGTTGTCGGTGCTGCGGGCGTAGGCCTGGGTCGCCTTCGAGGCCCGGTCGTAGGACTCGCAGTCGTTGCGCACGTCCGGGCACACCACGCCGGACCGGTCGGTGAACCCGCCGGCCTCGGCGGCGGCGACCAGCAGGGTCGCCTGGGCGTTCTGAGCCTCCCGGATCTGCTCGACGCGTGCCATGGCGTCGAGGCCCCGCAGCAGCGTCGGGTCGTTGGCCTCACCGGCGAGCGAGGCGTTCACGCCCACGAACGAGCCGATGACGTCGCCGAACAGCTCGGCCACCGCGTAGGGCTGGGTCAGGCTGCTGTCGACGGCGCCGCGGAGGCCGCGGAGGCTGTTCAGGCGGTTGCGGGCCAGGTTGGCGTTGACGGCGAGCGACCCGTCCTTGGGACCGGGGTCGAGCTGTTCGAGCGCCTGCTGGTAGCGGGCCACGGCGGCGTCGGTGCGCACCCGCTGCTCGTCGAGCTCGGTGCGGCCGGCCTGGCCCCGGCTGCCGGTGTAGACGGCCGAACGCAGCTGCTCGATCTGCAGCTGGTTCACGAGGTCGGTGCCCACCAGGGCGAAGGAGCTGAGGCTCTCCACCCGTGCCGCGTCGGCGGCGCTGGCGCGCCGGTCCCGGACCCCGACGCCCACGAGGGCGACGATGACGACGATCGGCGCCAGCAGGATCGCGAAGAGCTTGGTACCGACCTTCAGGTTTCGCAGCATGGAGTGGCCCTCGGGAGCTGAGGGGCAGGCACGCTGGCGCGCCCGCCCCCACTGTCGGTGTGGCCGTCGGGTCGGTCGACCCGACGAGTCGCCTCAAGTGATCGGCGTCTCAGCCGCCGACTTGAGCAGCTGGGCCCTGCAGGTCCGCTCAGGTGGTCCCGCCGCGGCGTGGTGGTGACGGCTACGTTGTCGCCGAAGCAGGCGATCGGGGGACCCAGCAGTGCTCGCCCGCAGGCCGGTCCCCGTCACGCTGCTGACCGAGTAGCGGCCCACCCCATCAGGAGACGACATGAGTGACACCTCGCAGGGGCCCGGCTGGTGGCAGGCCTCCGACGGCAAGTGGTACCCGCCCGAGTCGGCCCCCGGTGGCGCTGCTCAGGCGAGCCCCATGGCCGGCGCGGCGGGCCTGCCCGCCAACCAGTTCGGTGAGCTGGCCGACTGGGGCACCCGCGCCATCGGGCTCATCATCGACTGGGCGCTGCTCTTCGTGATCGTCTTCGTCGGGTTCATCGTGGCGATCATCCTCGGTGCGATCTCCGACGCCCTCGGCGTCCTGGTCGGCGCCCTCTTCTACCTCGTGGCCGCCTTCGGCTCGCTGTACATGGGCTACTTGGTCGGCCAGAAGGGCCGCAGCCCGGGCATGTCGATCATGGGCCTGCGCTGCGTGAGCGAGGAGACCGGCCAGCTGATCGGCGGCGGCATGGGCGTCGTTCGCACCATCGCCCACTTCGTCGACTCGCTCATCTGCTACATCGGTTGGCTCTTCCCGCTCTGGGACGTCAAGCGCCAGACCATCGCCGACAAGCTCGTGAAGACCGTCGTGCTGGCGAACCAGCCGAAGGAGAGCTTCAGCATCGACCTGCTCAAGCCCTGACGGTCATCCTCCCGATCAGCACACGACCGCACCAGGAGACGACATGAGTGACACCTCGCAGGGGCCCGGCTGGTGGCAGGCCTCCGACGGCAAGTGGTACCCACCCGAGTCCGCCCCCGGCGGGGGCGGCGGCGCCACCGGCGGCTACGGCCTCGCCGGCGGTGGGGGCGAGTTCAACATCGGTGACGCGCTGAGCTACGGCTGGAACAAGTTCGTCCAGTACATCGGCCAGATCATCCTGATCGTGCTGGTGATCTTCGTGGTGCAGGCGGTGTTCATCGGCCTGTCCCAGGTGACGTCGAGCGGCGGCGGGGTGGGTCGCATCGTCGTCGCCCAGGCCATCACGCTCGTCGGCTGGGTGATCGGGCTCGTCCTGCAGGCCGGCCTGATCCGCGCCGGGCTGGCCATCACCCGAGGGCAGGAGCCGCAGGTCGGCATGCTGTTCGAGACGGCGAACATCGGCTCGTTCATCGTCGCCACCATCCTCGTCGGCCTGCTGTTCTTCGTCGGCTTCCTGGCGTGCTGCGTCGGAGCGATCGTCGTGGGCATCTTCACGCTGTTCTACGGCTACTTCGTGATCGACCGCAGCGCCCAGCCGGCGGACTCCATCAGCAAGAGCTTCACCCTGGTGAAGGACAACTTCGGCACGGTGCTGCTGTTCGCCATCGTGGTGTTCCTCCTCAATGTGGTGACCTGCGGCCTGGCCGTGGGTGTCACCCAGATCTCCACGGCCTACGCCTACAAGCGCCTGACCGGCCAGCCGATCACCTGAGCCGGTGACCGACCCGGGCGACTCCCGCGCCGGCGACGCCCACCACCCGGTCCCCCCGGGCGGCTGGGCCCCGCCCACGGGTCGGCAGCCCCCACCCCCACCCTCGACCCCTGCGGGGGCGGCACCGCCGCCCCCGCCTGCCGGGTACGGTCAGCCGATCGCACCTGGATACCCGGCGACCCCACCCGTCTACCCGGCGACGACCGCGTACGCCTACGGCTACGGCTACGTCGCGCCCCGCACCGACGGGCTGGCGGTGGCATCGCTCGTGTGCGGCATCGCGTCGATCGTGGTCTGTGGCCTCGGAGTGGTCCTCGGCGTGCTGGGCCTGGTCTTCGGGCTGGTGTCGATGAACCGCATCCGCCGCGAGCCCACCCGCCTCACCGGACGCGGCCTTGCCCTCGCCGGCGCCATCTGCGGCGGCGTGGGCCTGGCCGGTTGGGCCATCTACTGGGTCGTCGTCGTGGTGAGCCTGGCCAGCGGCTCCTCCTGAGCCGACGCACGCTGGGATGGCTCGGCGCCAGCCCAGCGGGCGAGCTCAGCGCAGCGGGGCGGCGTCCGGCGTCACCGGTGCGGGAAGCAGGGTGTCGCCCGTGAGGTGGCGGTCGACGGCGGCTGCGGCCGAGCGGCCCTCGGCGATGGCCCACACGATCAGGCTCTGGCCCCGGCCCATGTCGCCGGCCACGAACACGCCCTCGACGTTGGTCGACCAACGGTCGTCACGGGCCACGTTGCCCCGGGCGTCGAGGTCGACCCCGAGCTGTTCGAGCAGCCCGCCGCGCTCGGGCCCGACGAACCCCATGGCGAGGAACACGAGCTCGCACTCCAGGTCGAACTCGCTGCCCTCGACCGGCACGAAGCTGGGCCGGCCGTCGACGACCTCGGAGCGCACCTCGACGGCCCGCAAGCCGCGCAGGTTGCCCTCGTCGTCTCCGAGGAACTCCACGGTGTTGACCGCGTAGAGCCGCTCGCCGCCCTCCTCGTGGGCCGACGACGTGCGGTAGATGAGCGGCCACGTCGGCCACGGGGTGGACTCGGGCCGCTCCTCGGGCGGCCGGGGCATGATCTCGAACTGGTGCACCGACGCCGCGCCCTGGCGGTGGGCGGTGCCGAGGCAGTCGGCGCCGGTGTCGCCACCGCCGATGATGACCACCCGCTTGCCGGCGGCGTCGATCGGTGAGGCGTCGAGCTGGCCGAGGGCGACCCGGTTGGCCAGCGGCAGGTACTCCATGGCCTGGTGGACGCCGGCGAGCTCACGACCGGGGATGGGCAGGTCGCGCCAGGCGGTGGCTCCGCCGGCGAGCACGACCGCGTCGAAGTCGGCGCGCAGCTGCTCGGCGGTGACGTCGACGCCGACGTGCACCCCGCAGCGGAACTCCGTGCCCTCGGCGCGCATCTGCTCGAGGCGCCGCTCGAGGTGGCGCTTCTCCATCTTGAACTCGGGGATGCCGTAGCGCAGCAGGCCGCCGGGCCGGTCGGCCCGCTCGAACACCACCACGTCGTGGCCGGCGCGGGTGAGCTGCTGGGCGGCGGCGAGGCCCGCCGGGCCCGAGCCGACGACCGCCACCCGCTTGCCGCTGCGCACCGCCGGCGGCTGGGGGACGACCCAGCCCTCGGACCACGCTCGGTCGATGATCTCGACCTCGACCTGCTTGATGGTGACCGGGTCGGCGTTGATGCCGAGCACGCACGCCGCCTCGCACGGCGCCGGGCAGAGCCGGCCGGTGAACTCGGGGAAGTTGTTGGTGGCGTGCAGGCGGTCGATCGCCTCCCGCCAGTTGTCCCGGTACACCAGGTCGTTCCAGTCCGGGATGAGGTTGCCGAGCGGGCACCCGTTGTTGCAGAAGGGGATGCCGCAGTCCATGCAGCGGCTGGCCTGCTCGCGGACCTTGGCGATCGGGAAGTCGTCGTAGACCTCGCGCCAGTCCTTGAGGCGGACCGGGACCGCGCGGCGCGGCGGCAGCTCCCGCCGGTGCTTCATGAAGCCGGTGGTGTCACCCATGGCGTCGTCCTCTCCCTCAGACCCGGGCGGCGGCCATGACCGCCTCGACCGGGTCACGGCCCTCGGCGAGCGCTTCTCGCTCGGCGACGAGGACCCGCTTGTAGTCCTTCGGCATGACCTTCACGAACGTGCCGACGGCGTCGTCCCACCTGTCGAGCAGGCGGCCGGCCACGGTGGAGCCGGTCTCGGCGGCGTGGCGCTCGACGCGGTCGCGCAGCCAGAGCCGGTCGTCGTCGTCGAGGCCCTCGAGGTCGACCATCTCGGGGTTCACCCGGGCGGGGAAGGTGCCGTCGGGGTCGAGCACGTAGGCGATGCCGCCGGACATGCCGGCGCCGAAGTTGCGGCCGGTGCCGCCGAGCACCACGACGCGGCCGCCCGTCATGTACTCGCACGCGTGGTCGCCCACGCCCTCCACGATGGCGACGGCGCCGCTGTTGCGCACGCAGAAGCGCTCACCCACGACGCCCCGCAGGAACACCTCGCCGCCGGTGGCGCCGTAGAGGATGACGTTGCCGGCGATGATGTTGTCCTCGGCGACGAAGGGCGAGTCGGCCGGCGGGCGCACGACGATGCGGCCTCCCGACAGGCCTTTGCCCGTGTAGTCGTTGGCGTCGCCGACCAGGCGCAGGGTGATGCCCCGGGGCAGGAAGGCGCCGAAGCTCTGCCCGGCCGAGCCGTCGAGGTCGATGACGATGGTGTCGTCGGGCAGCCCGGCGCCGCCGTGGCGGCGGGTGAGCTCCGCGCCGAGCATGGTGCCGACCGTGCGGTTCACGTTGCGGATCGGCAGGGCGATGCGCACCGGCTCGCCGTGCTCGAGCGCAGGCGTGGCCCGGGCGATGAGCTCGTTGTCGAGCGCCTTGTCGAGCCCGTGGTCCTGGCTCGCCACCCGGCGCCGGCTCGCACCCTCGGGCAGCTCGGGCACGTGCAGGATGGGGCTGAGGTCGAGGCCGGCCGCCTTCCAGTGGTCGAGCGCGGCCCGGGTGTCGATCATCTCGGCGTGGCCGATCGCCTCGTCGAGCGAGCGGAAGCCCAGCTCGCCGAGCAGCTCGCGCACCTCCTCGGCGATGTACTCGAAGAAGTTCACGACGAACTCGGGCTTGCCCGTGAACCGCTTGCGCAGCTCCGGGTTCTGGGTGGCCACGCCGACGGGGCAGGTGTCGAGGTGGCAGACCCGCATCATCACGCAGCCCGACACGACGAGCGGGGCGGTGGCGAAGCCGAACTCCTCGGCGCCGAGCAGGGCGGCGATGACGACGTCACGGCCGGTCTTGAGCTGGCCGTCGACCTGCACCACGATGCGGTCGCGCAGGTCGTTGAGCAGCAGCGTCTGCTGGGTCTCGGCCAGGCCGAGCTCCCACGGGGCGCCGGCGTGCTTGAGCGACGTGAGCGGCGAGGCGCCGGTGCCGCCGTCGTGGCCGGAGATGAGCACCACGTCGGCGTGGGCCTTCGACACGCCCGCGGCGACGGTGCCGACCCCGACCTCGGCCACCAGCTTCACGTGGACCCGCGCCCGGTCGTTGGCGTTCTTGAGGTCGTGGATGAGCTGGGCCAGGTCCTCGATGGAGTAGATGTCGTGGTGCGGCGGGGGCGAGATGAGGCCCACTCCGGGGGTGGAGTGCCGGGTCTGGGCGATCCAGGGGTAGACCTTGTGCCCCGGCAGCTGCCCGCCCTCACCGGGCTTGGCGCCCTGGGCCATCTTGATCTGGATGTCGTCGGCGTTGACCAGGTACTCGCTGGTGACGCCGAACCGGCCGGACGCGACCTGCTTGATGGCCGAGCGCTTCGAGTCGCCGTTGGGCAGGACCTCGAAGCGGATCGGGTCCTCGCCGCCCTCTCCGGTGTTGGACTTGCCGCCCAAGCGGTTCATGGCGATGGCGAGGGTCTCGTGGGCCTCGGCCGAGATCGAGCCGTACGACATGGCGCCCGTGGAGAAGCGCCGGACGATGTCGCTGACCGGCTCGACCTCCTCGAGCGGGACCGCCGGGCGCTCCCCCACCTTCAGCTCGAACAGGCCCCGCAGCGTGGCCAGCTGGCGGGACTGGTCGTCGACGCGCCTCGTGTACTCCTTGAACACGTCGTAGCGGCCGGTGCGGGTGGAGTGCTGGAGCTTGTAGACCGTCTCGGGGTTGAACAGGTGGTACTCGCCCTCGCGGCGCCACTGGTACTCGCCGCCGACCTCCAGGGTGCGGTGCGCCCGCTCGGTGGGGTTCGGCGGGAACGCCAGACGGTGCCTGGCCGCCACCTCGTCGGCGAGCTGGTCGAGGCCGATCCCGCCGAGGCGGCTCACCGTGCCGGTGAAGAACTCCTCGACGAGGTCGTGGGAGAGCCCGACGGCTTCGAAGATCTGGGCGCCGGTGTAGGAGGCGACGGTGGAGATGCCCATCTTCGACATCACCTTGAGCACGCCCTTGCTCACCGCCTTGATGTAGTTGGCGATGGCCTTGGTGGGGTCGTGCAGCTCGTTGAGCCCCTCGGCGATGCGGTCCTCGATGGTCTCGAACGCCAGGTAGGGGTTGATGGCGGCGGCGCCGTAGCCGAGCAGCAGGCACATGTGGTGCACCTCGCGGGCGTCGCCCGTCTCGACCACCAGGCCGACCTGGGTGCGGGTCTTCTCGCGGATGAGGTGGTGGTGCACCGCGGAGGTGGACAGCAGCGAGGGGATGGGGGCCATCTCCTCGTCGGAGTCACGGTCGGACAGCACCAAGATGGTGGCCCCGGCGTCGATGGCGTCGGTGGCCCGACGGCGGACCTGGTCGAGCGCCTTGCGCAGGCCCTCACCACCGGCGGCCACGGGGTAGAGGCACGGGATCACGACGGAGCGGAAGTCGCTGTGACCGTCGTAGTCGTCGATGTGCAGCAGCTTGTCGAGCTCGGTGTTGTCGATGACCGGCCGCGGCACGTAGATCTGCCGGCACGACGACGGCTGGGGGTTGAGCAGGTTGCCCTCGGGCCCGAGGGTGCCGCCGAGGGCCGTCACCAGCTCCTCACGGATGGCGTCGAGCGGCGGGTTGGTGACCTGCGCGAACAGCTGGGAGAAGTAGTCGAACAGCAGCCGGGGGCGCTGCGACAGCACGGCGATCGGCGTGTCGGTGCCCATCGACCCGATCGGCTCGGCGCCGGTGCGGGCCATGGGGTCGAGGATGATCTTGAGCTCCTCGGTGGTGTAGCCGAACACCTGCTGGCGGCGGACCACCGACTGGTGGGGGCGCAGCGTGTGGGGCCGCGAGGGCAGCGCGTCGAGCTCGACCTGGTTGGCGGCCAGCCACTCGCCGTAGGGGTGCTTGTCGGCCAGGCGCTGCTTGATCTCGTCGTCGCCGATGATGCGCCCCTCGGTGGTGTCGACGAGGAACATGCGACCCGGCTGCAGGCGGCCCTTCTGCACCACCTTGGCCGGCTCGACGTCGATCACGCCGACCTCCGAGGCCATGATCACGAGGTCGTCGCTGGTGACCCAGTAGCGCGACGGCCGCAGGCCGTTGCGGTCGAGCACGGCGCCGATCACCGTGCCGTCGGTGAAGGCGATCGACGCCGGGCCGTCCCACGGCTCCATGAGCGAGGCGTGGTAGCGGTAGAAGTCGCGCTTGGCGCGCGGCATCGAGGGCTGGTGCTCCCAGGCCTCGGGGATCATCATCAGCACGGCGTGGGGCAGCTCGTAGCCGCCCATGTGCAGCAGCTCGAGGGCCTCGTCGAAGGTCGCCGAGTCGGAGGCGTCCGGGGTGCAGATGGGGAAGATGCGGTCGAGGTCGCCGGGCAGCAGGTTCGACTGCAGCAGCGCCTCCCGGGCCCGCATCCAGTTGCGGTTGCCCTGCACCGTGTTGATCTCGCCGTTGTGGGCGACGTAGCGGAACGGGTGGGCCAGCGGCCACGACGGGAACGTGTTGGTGCTGAACCGTGAGTGCACGAGGGCCAACGCCGACTCGACCCGGGGGTCGCGCAGGTCGGGGAAGAACTCCGGCAGCTGCGCGGTGGTGAGCATGCCCTTGTAGACGAAGGTGCGCGACGACAGCGACGGGAAGTACACGCCGCCCTCGGCCAGGCTGCCGAGCTCGTGCTCGATGCGCTTGCGCACGATGTAGGCCCGGCGCTCGAGGGAGTCGCCGGCCAGGCCGTCGCCGACGATGAACGGCTGGCGGAACGACGGCTCGACGCTGCGGGCCATCGAGCCGACCATCGAGTCGTCGAAGGGCACGTCGCGCCACCCGAGGACCCGGAGGCCCTCGCTGGCCGCGATCTTCTCGATGGCCTCGGCCGCCTCGGCCGCCTTGGTCGCGTCGGCGGGCAGGAAGGCGATGCCGGTCGCGTAGTGCCCCTCCTGCGGGAGCGGGAAGTCGACGACCTCCCGGAAGAAGCGATCGGGGACCTGGACCAAGATGCCGGCGCCGTCGCCGGTGTTGGGCTCGGCGCCGGCGGCACCCCGGTGGTCGAGGTTGCACAGCGCGCTGATGCCGTGCTCGACGATCTGGTGGCTGCGGAGCCCCTTCATGTGCACCACGAAGTTCACGCCACAGGCGTCGTGCTCGAAGCGGGGGTCGTAGAGGCCCTGGGGCGCGGGCTGACCAGCGAGGCGATCCAGCGACATGCGTCTTCCTACACAGGCGAGGAGGCCGCCCGTGAGCGAGGGCAGCCGGGTGGGTACGACCACGGGCCGCGGGGACGACGCTGGCCCCGGCGTGGAGGCGCCGAGGGTACACGGGCACCACCCACCGGGGCCATTCCGGCGGCCCGTCGCTCGCGCCGCCGCCGTGCCCGCCGGTAGGGTCCGGAGCCGTGGCCCCGGACCCGACGCCCACCCCCCGCCCGACCGCAGCCGCCCTCGACGTGGCGCTCGACCTGGGCGCCTTCATCTCGGCGGCGCCCTCGCCCTACCACGCCGCGTCCGAGGTGGCCCGACGCCTGGCCGGCGCCGGGTTCCGCCCGGTCGACGAGGCCGCCCCGTGGCCGACCGCCCCCGGGCGCCACGTGCTGGTGCGCGGCGGCACCGTCGTGGCGTGGGCCACCGACGGCGGCCGCTCCCCTCGCGCCGGGTTCCGCATCGTCGGCGCCCACACCGACTCGCCGAACCTGCACGTGCGGCCCCGGCCCGACACGGGCGCGGCCGGCTTCCGCCAGCTCGGCGTCGAGGTCTACGGCGGCGCCCTGCTCAACTCCTGGCTCGACCGCGACCTCGGCCTCTCCGGGCGGGTGGCGGTGGCCGGCCCCGGCGGGCGCCCGGAGCTGCGCCTGTTCCGCGCCGACGAGCCCCTGCTGCGGGTGCCCCAGCTGGCCATCCACCTCGACCGGGGGGTGAACGCCGACGGGCTCAGGCTCGACCCCCAGGCCCACATGGTGCCGATCTGGGGCACGGGCACGGCGAGAGAGGGCGACTTCGCCGGGTTCCTGGCCGAGCGGGTCGGTGCCCGCGTCGGCGACGTCGTCGGCTGGGACGCCATGGTCCACGACCTCACCCCGCCCGCCTTGCTCGGCACCGACCGCTCGCTGCTCGCCGCGCCCCGCATCGACAACCTGCTGTCGTGCCACGCCGGCACCGCCGCGCTCGCCCGGCTCGTCGAGGACGGCGCGGATGCCGGCGGGCCGGTGCCGGTGGTGTGCCTGTTCGACCACGAGGAGGTCGGCAGCGAGTCGGCCACCGGCGCCGGGAGCACGGTGCTGCCCACCGTGCTCGAGCGCATCGCCCTCGCCGCCGGGCTCGACCGCGACGGCTGGTTCGCCGCCCTCGCCTCGTCGGTGTGCCTGTCGGCCGACGGCGCCCACGCGACCCACCCGAACTACACCGGCCGCCACGAGCCGGGGCACCTCGTCGCCGTCAACCACGGGCCGGTGCTCAAGCACAACGCCAACGTGCGCTACGCCACCGACGCGGCCGGAGCGGCGCTCGTCCACACCGCCGCCCGCGCCGCCGGGGTCGAGCTGCAGCACTTCGTGACCCGCGGCGACATGCCGTGCGGCTCCACCATCGGGCCCGTCACGGCCGCCCGCCTCGGCATCCCGACCGTCGACGTCGGGGTGGCCCAGCTGTCCATGCACTCGGCTCGGGAGCTGTGCGGTGCGGCCGACCCGGCGGCCTTCGCCGCCCTGCTCACCCGCTTCCTCGCCCTGCCGTCGACGAGCGTCGACGTCGTCCCGTGACCCCACGAGCCGCCGTCACCCGGCGCCGGGCCGTCCTGGCGACACCCGCGCTCGCCGCCCTGCTCATGGCCGCTGTGGCGGGGTGCGGCGGCAGCGACGGCGGCGGCGCGGGAAGCGACCCACCCACCTCGGTCACCCTGCCGTCGTCGCTGAGCGTGCCCGCCACCGGGCCCGGCGGCGGGCCGGCCACCAGCACCACGACCACCACGGTGGAGGTGCCGCCGACGAACCCCGCCGCCGAGGGCGCTCCGGTCATCACGTCGCTGCGGGCCGAGCCGTCCGACCCCTCCTGCCCCGCCGGCGCCACACCGGTCACCGTCACCTTCACCGTGGAGCCCGAGCCGCCGGTGCGGGTCTTCACCTTCATCGTCGACGGCACGAAGGTCGGTGCCTCCAACGACGCCCAGCCCGCCACCGTCGGCGCGCTGCCCTGCGACGGGGCCATCCACTCGGTGCTGTTCATCGCCACCGGCTTCGACGCCCTCTCGTCGACCCAGGCGGTGGCCGTCCGGGCGCCCGGGCTGCCCTGAGCCGCCGTGGACCTGGCCGAGGCGCTCGAGGTCCTGCAGCTGCGGCCGGGCACGCCGATGCCCGAGGTGCGCCTGGCCTACCGCAGCCTCGTGCGTGCCGCCCACCCCGACCTGGCCGCGCCCGGCGCCGACCGGTCGGCCGCCACCGCCCGCACCGCCCGCATCACCACCGCCTTCGCTGTGGTGCGCCGCGCCGTGCTCGACGCCGGCACCGACACGGTGCCCGAGCCACCACCACCGCCCGCGGCTGCTCGCGCGCCCGAGGAGCCACGGCGCCCGCGGCCGTGGGAGGTCGACGCTGTCGAGGCCGACAGCGACGGCGACACCATCGCCATCGCCGCACCGCCGGGCGAGGCCTACCAGCTGCTGCTCGAGGCCGGCGCCCGCATCGGCGGCATCGGCTACGTCGACCGCCGCCTCGGCATCCTCGAGCTGATCGTGCGCTTCGAGGGCGGCCCGTCGTGCTCGGTGCTGATCACCCTCCAAGGCCGGGCGTTCGGCACCGACGCCTTCTGCACGATGGACTCGATCGAGGCGGCGCCCACCCCCGCGCTGCGGCCCGTCGTCGAGGCGCTCGTCGAGGAGCTGACCCGCCGGGCCTGACGAGCACCACCCCGGCACTCGGGGGTCGCCAGGTGTGGCAGCCTGAAGGCGTCGGAGCCACGAGGGAGGTCCCATGAACGACCAGCAGTACGAGAAGGTCAAGTCCGCCGACGGGTTCATCGCCGCGCTCGACCAGAGCGGCGGGAGCACGCCCAAGGCGCTCAAGCTCTACGGCCTCGACGAGTCGTCCTACTCGAACGAGGACGAGATGTTCGACCGCATCCACGAGATGCGCAGCCGGATCATCACCAGCACGGCCTTCGGGGGCGACCGCATCCTCGGGGCGATCCTGTTCGAGATGACCATGGAGCGCCAGATCGAGGGCCAGGGCTCGGCCGAGTACCTGTGGGAGCGCAAGCAGGTCGTGCCGTTCCTGAAGGTCGACAAGGGGCTGGCCGACGAGGCCGACGGCACCCAGTTGATGAAGCCCATCCCGAACCTCGACGAGCTGTGCCAGCGGGCGGTCGGCCACGGCGTGTTCGGCACCAAGATGCGCTCGGTCATCAAGGTCGCCAACGAGGCCGGCGTCGAGGCCAACGTGGCCCAGCAGTTCGAGTTCGGCAAGCAGATCCTCGGCCACGGCCTGGTGCCCATCATCGAGCCCGAGGTCGACATCAAGAGCCCGTCGAAGGCCGAGGCCGAGGCCCAGCTCAAGGCCCGGATCCTCGCCGAGCTCGAGGGCGTCGCCGAGGGCCAGGTCATCATGCTCAAGCTCACCCTGCCCGAGCAGGACGACTTCTACTCCGAGCTGGTCGCCCACCCGAAGGTCCTGCGCGTGGTGGCCCTGTCGGGCGGCTACACCCGCGAGGAGGCCAACGCCCGCCTGGCCCGCAACCACGGCGTGATCGCCAGCTTCTCCCGGGCGCTCACCGAGGGCCTCACCGCCCAGCAGAGCGACGCCGAGTTCGACGCCGCCCTCGACGCCGCCATCGGCAGCATCTTCGAGGCCTCGCGGACCTGACCCGGACCGGGCCCGGCACCCGCCCCGCCGCGCGCCACCCGGCAGCTCGCGCTGCCCGGGGGCGCGCGGTGGCGCGCGGTGGCGCGAGGATGCCCTGACACCCACACCCGCAGCTCCCCTCCAGGAGGTTCCCCCATGGCCACCACCCGACGTGCGACCACCCAGTGGTCCGGCTCGCTGCTCGAAGGCGCCGGCCGGGTGACCCTCGAGTCGTCGGGGCTGGGCACCTACGACGTGACCTGGCCGTCGCGCGCCGAGGAGCCCAACGGGCGGACCAGCCCCGAGGAGCTCATCGCCGCCGCGCACTCGAGCTGCTACTCGATGGCGTTCTCCAACGCGCTGGCCAAGGCCGGGCACGCCCCCGAGAAGCTCGAGACCACCGCCGACGTGACCTTCCAGCCGGGCGAGGGGATCACCGGCATCCACCTCACCGTGGTCGGCACCGTGCCGGGCCTCGGCGCCGACGAGTTCGGGCGCATGGCCGAGGAAGCCAAGGTCGGCTGCCCGGTCAGCAAGGCGCTCACCGGCACCACCATCACCCTCGACGCCCGCCTGGCCTGACCCGGCGCGCTCCCCCATCCGCGCGCGCGGCGGCACCCACCGCGACAATCGGGTCGCCAGGAGGACCGCCGCACCACAGGGGGATGCGCCGATGGCCGTCACCACCAGGGCCTGGATGCTCGACCCGGTCGAGTTCCACCGCGACTTCGAGGCGCTGCTCGCCTCACCGGGCGGCCTGGTGGCCGTCCGCGACAGGGCGGCCGAGCTCTGGGACAGCGACGACCCGGTGGTGCGCTCCTACGTCGAGCTGCTCGTGGTGAGCGGGCCCGAGGACTGGCGCTGCGCCTGCGAGGACACCCACCTGGTCGAGTGGTACCAGGTGATGATGGCCCCGTACCTCATCCCGACGCGCTCGCTGCGCTCCCCCGACGCAGTGCGCAGCGGGTTGCCCCTCCTGGGCTGGCACGCCGCCGAGGCCCGCCGCCTCGCCCGGGGCCGCGAGCTGCTGGCCCTCGCCGAGCGCCACCTCGGCGAGGGCGTGCTCGACCGGCTCCGACCGCGGTTCGGGTGGTCCCAGAAGGGCTGGCTCGACCACGACGACCTCGTCGACGCCCTCGACCGCCTGCGCCGCCTCGACCGGCAGCTGTTCAAAGGTCGCTCGGAGCTGGTGCCGGTGGTGGAGGACGCCTTCGAGGTGTTCGAGGCGGCGACCACCAAGCCCGACCACGTGCTGGTGACCCTCACCGAGTAGCCCCGCTGCGCCCACCACCCGCCGTTCGCCGTTCGCCGATCGGCTGGTGGCCGCTCAGCGGGAGCGGCGCAACGCTCGCAGCTTGGCCCCCACACCCCGACGGTGGCGCAGGATGAGCCCGGCGCGCGAGCCGCCGGCCAGCCACGACGGGAGCGGGAACCACCACGGCTCTCGCGACAGCCCGCCCCGGTCGACGAGGACCGACTTGGCCACGCTGAACTCGCGCAGGGCCTGCAGGCCGTGCACCCGCCCGATGCCCGACTCCTTCACCCCGCCGAAGGGCAGGTCCGCCACGCCGTAGGAGACGATGGCGTCGTTGACGCACACGTTGCCGGCCTCGATGCGCCGGGCGATGGCTTCGCCCTTGGCCAGATCACGGGTCCACACCGAGGAGTTGAGCCCGTAGGTGGAGTCGTTGGCGAGGCGGAGGGCCTCGTCGGTGTCGCCCACCTTCATGATCGGCAGGACCGGCCCGAAGGTCTCGTCGCGCATGATCTCCATGTCGTGGTCCACGTCGACCAGCACGGTCGGCTCGAACCACAGGCCCTCCCGGCCCGGCACCCGCCGGCCGCCGGTGAGGGCCCGAGCCCCCTTGGCCAGCGCGTCGACGAGGTGGCGCTCGACCGTCTCGAGCTGCGGCGGGAACGTCATCGAGCCGAGGTCGGAGGACGGGCCCACCCCCTGGCGGATGGCGCGGGTGCGCTCGACCACACGGTCGACGAAGTCGTCGTACACGGGAGCCTCGACGTAGACCCGTTCCACCGACGCGCACGTCTGACCGCAGTTCTGGAACGCGCCCCACACCGCGCCGGCCGAGGCGCGGTCGAGGTCGGCGTCGGCGCACACGATCATCGGGTCCTTGCCGCCGAGCTCGAGCAGCACCGGCGTGAGCGTGTCGGCCGCCGCGGCCATGACCTTGCGGCCGGTGCGCGCCGAGCCGGTGAAGCAGACCCTCTGGACACCGGCGCGCACGAGGGCCTCACCGGTCGCGCCGCCGCCGGTGACCACCTGGACGATGCCCTCGTAGGGCCCGCCCGCCGCCGTGTCGGCGAACAGGTCGCCGATGAGCAGGCCGGTGAACGGGGTGATCTCCGAGGGCTTCAGCACCACCGTGTTGCCGGCGAACAGGGCCGTGACCACCGGGGTCATCGAGAGCGTGAACGGGTAGTTCCACGGGCTGATGACACCGACCACCCCCATGGGCTCGAAGGTGCGGGTGGCTCGCTTGTGCCCGAGCATGCCCGTGCGGGCCCGCTCCGGCTTCAGCGCCTTGGCGCCGTGCTTGGCGTAGTAGGCGATGGTCTCGGTGACGACCATGACCTCGTTCACCAGCGCCTCGGCCGGGAGCTTGCCCGTCTCGCGCACGATGACGTCGGTGACCTCGTCGACGCGGTCGAGTAGCTGGTCGCGAACCCGCAGGAGGTGCTCGGTGCGCTCGACGAACGACAGCCGGCCCCACCGGGTGAACGCGTCGCGGGCGTCGGCGACGGCTTCGGCCACCTCGGCGGGCCCCTGGTCGGGGATCGACCCGATGATCGTGCCCGAGCGGGGATCGTGGACGTCGATGCGTCCTCTCGAGGAGCTCTCGGGCGGTCCCGGTCGGGGCTCGACGGTGGTCATTGGTCGGACACCTCCGTGCCGGCGCCGCGGCGGCACCGGCCCGCGCGGAGGTTACCGCCCGGTCGGCGCGGCCCTACGGGCGGGAGCGGGCGGTGAGGGCCGCCACCCCGGCCACCGCCGAGTAGGTGAGGCCCACACCCCAGAACCACGGATCGGCCGGGTGCAGCAGATAGCGCCCGAAGCCGACGCCCAGGCCCAGGCCCTGCAGGGCGCCGAGCACGGCCTGCCGGTTCGGCGCGTAGCCCCACCAGCCCCGGTGCTCGCCCACGAACTCGACCAGCGCCGGCAGGGGCAGCAGCACCAGCGCCAGCTGCGACCACGGGCTCGCCAGCGCCCAGCCGGCCACGGCCAGGGCAGCCACCGCGAAGGCGATCGGGTACATCACGAGGCAGCGACGGCACACGTGACGGCCCGCCACCACCGCGCAGCGGTCGTACTGGTCGGGCCAGTGGTGGGCCAACCAGATGGGGGTGGTCCGCGTGCCCTTCACGCCGCCAGGCCCGCGATCACCCCGGCCGCCGTCGGCTGCAGGTCGAGCACGGCGGCGCCGCCCGTGGTGGTGCGCGGCGTGACGGGCAGGCTCACCGGCTGCGGGTCGATGCCCTTCATGCGCCATCCGAAGCGCAGGGCGTCGAGGTACCCGAGGGTGGTGTCGACCTTCATGCCGGACCCGAGCGCACCAGGGACCCGCAGCAGGGCGATGGGGTTGCGCTCGCCGCCGATCTCGTCCATGAGGGCGGTGAGGAACGCCCGCTGGCGCTCGGTGCGGCCGATGTCGGCGGTGGGGTCGGTCACCCACCGGCCGTCGATGAGCTCGGTGTAGTAGCGGCTGCGCACGTAGGCGAGCGCCTGGGAGCCGTCGAGGTGGTTCCGCCCGGCCTGGTCGACGTAGAGGCCGGAGTGGTCGTCCTTGGCCGGGTGCGGGAAGTCGATGGTGATCCCGCCGACCGCGTCGACGAGCTCGGCGAAGCTCACGAAGTTGATCTCGAGGTAGTGGTCGACGGGGATGCCGAGCTGCTCGACGGCGGTGACGAGGTTGGCCGGGCCGGCGGCGAAGGTGGAGTTGATGCGGCCCTTCTGGCCCGTGGCCGGGTCGGTGACCCACAGGTCCCGCGGCACGGACACGAGCTGGGCGCCGGAGCCCTCGAGGTGCAGGACCATGATCGTGTCGGTGCGAGCGCCCGACACGCCCTCGGAGAGGAAGGCACCCGCGTTGGGGTCGCTGGCCGAGATGCCCTCCCGGGAGTCGGTGCCGACCACCAGGTAGTTGGTGCCCTTGCGCCCGCCCCGAGGGCTGAGCGTCGCCACGTCGACCTTGGGGATGCGCGAGTACTGCCACCAGCCGAAGGCGAACACCATGACCGGTAGGAGGACCACCAGCGCCACCGCGACGGCCACGACGGTGCGGGGCCGAACCCGGCGCAGGCGGCGCCCGATCCCGCCGCCGCCCGGGCCACCCGGAGCGCCCGTGCGGGCCGACGGCGACGGTGGGGGCGGTGGCGGCGCGGCAGCCCCGCCGGCCCCCGCGACCGATGGCGGCGCGGCCACCGGGGCGGCGTCGGCGACACGGTTCGAGGAGCCGAGGACCTGGCGGCCCCTCGCCCCGGGGATGCCAGACCCGGGCGGCGCAGGCGGGGCGGGCGAGGCCGGTGGCGCGGCAGGGGCCGCTGGTGCGGCCGGCGCGGGAGCGAGGCCGGCTGCACCCGCCGCCGGCGGCGGCATCGACGCATCCACGACGACACGGCGCGGCTCGGCGCGGCGGGAGCGCCCGAGGACGCGTCGGCCCTGCTCGTCGTGGTCGGCCTCAGCCACGACGGGTCGTGGCGTCGGAGGCGGCGGCACGGGAGGCGGCGTCCGGCATGGCGGCGATGGTAGGGCGGTCCGCGCTCACGTCCGCGGCAGCCCCGGCCCCTTGCCAGAGCTGGTTCTGTTCGTTGCGGTTCCCGGAACGAACAGAACCAGCTTCGGAAGGTCGGGATCAGGCCGGCGGCCGGTGGTGCAGGACGCCGGTGACGACCATGTGGCGGTCGGCGACCACGACGAGCTCCAGCTCCTCGTCGAGGCCGGCATCGACGAGCTGCCGGCGGACCTCCTCGGGCCGGTAGGCGGCCCGCAGCGACGCCCGGAAGTCGTCCTGCAGCACGACGGACTCGCCCGCGGCGTGGGTGGCCACCAGCTCGTCGACGGCGTCGTCGTCGACGGGGCGCAGCAGGTCGACGACGTGCACCACGGCGCCGGGTGCGGCCAGCTGCTGCACGGTGCGCCACAGCGCGGCCGGCTCGGCGAGGTGGTGCAGGAGGCTGTTCGACACCACCACGTCGAACCGGCCGAGCTCGGCGAGCGCGGCGGGCGCGGCCGGCAGGCGCAGCGCCACCAACCGCACCCGGTCGGCCAGGCCCAGCCGGTCGATGCGTTCCCGGCCCAGCGCCAGCATGCGGGCGCCGGCGTCGACGCCCACGACCTCGGCCGCCGGGAGCGCCCGGGCAACGCGTGCCGTCACGTCGGCGGGGCCGCAGCCCAGGTCGACCACCCGCTTCGCGCCGACCACGTGAGGGTGGCGCTGGAGCAGCCCGTCGACGACGCCCTGGTGCGCCTCGGCGAAGTCGGCCTCGCTGTAGGCCCGGGCCTGGGCGGGCTCCTCCATCAGCTCGGGCTCCGGCACCCGCTCGTCCAGTCGCACGGCCCGACGGTACCCGCCGCCCGCTGGCGGCCCGCGGCGACGACTAGCGTCCCGTCGTGCCCGAGTGGCTCTTCGAGCTCTTCAACCCGTGGACCACGCCGGCCGCGTTGGGCCTGGCGGTCGTCGGCGTGGCGTGGGCGTGCGGTGTGAGGGGCCGGCGCCTGGCCCTGCTCGCCGCCGCCACCGCGGCCGGGCTGGGCCTCTGGCAGGGCTGGAAGATCGGCCCGCCCAGCGGTCTGCTCGACCTGCAGATCTACGTGGGGTCGGCCCGGGGCTGGTTGCAGGGCGGCTCCCTCTACGACTACCGCGACGGGGTCCACAACCTGGGCGCGACCTACCCGCCGGTCGGGCCCGTGTTCTTCGCCCTCTTCGAGCCGATGTCGGCGGAGTGCCGCGAGATCCTCTGGAGCGCCGTGAGCCTCGTCGCCCTCGGCGCCACCGCGTGGTTCGCCGCCGAGCTCGCCGGCGTCGAGCGGGCCCGCCGCACGACCTGGGCCCTCTGGGCGTTCGCCGCTGCGGTCGTCACCTTGCCCGTGTGGCTCACCCTGCGGCAGGGGCAGGTCAACATCGTGCTGTGGCTGCTGGTCGTCGCCGACGTGGCGGCGCTCGGACGGCGCTCCCGCTGGAGCGGCATCGGCATCGGGGTGGCCACCGCCGTCAAGCTGGTGCCCGGGCTGTTCATCGTCTGGTTGGTGCTGGCCCGCCGCCGGGCGGCGGCGACCCGGGCGGTGCTGGCCGCGGTCGGCGCCACGGCGCTGGGCTGGGTCCTGGCGCCGTCCGACTCACGGCTCTACTGGACGACGCTGATCTTCGACTCCGACCGCATCGGACGGGTCGACGATCCCGCCAACAACTCGCTGCTCGGCCTCGTCGGTCGGGCGATCGGCCCGGGGCCCGCCCGCACCGCGGTCTGGCTCGCGGCGGCAGGCCTGGTGCTGGTGGTGGGGCTGTGGCGGGGGGTGGAGGCGGCCCGCCGCGACGACCTGCTGTGCGCCACGGCGGTGGTGGGCTGCGCCGGCACGCTGGTCAGCCCCATCTCGTGGACCCACCACCTCGGCTTCGCGGTGCTGGCGCTGGCGGTCTTCGCCACCCGGCGCCCCCGGCCGTGGGCGGTGGCTGGTGTGGTGGCGGCGTGGATCGTCCTGGTGAGCCCGGGGGGCCACGGCAACGAGGTGGCGACGTCGACGATCCGCACCGCCGGGTTGCTGGCGATCGTGGCCTTCCTGCCGATCGTCACCGGCCGTTCCGCCGCCGGACGATCCTCGCCCGGCGCCGGCGCCAGGCGCACTGCGGGAGCGAGCTCAGGCGGGGACGACGCCGAGCACCCGGTCGACGAACTCGCGGCTGCCGCCCTCGAGGTCGTTGCGCCGGATGGTCATGCCTCCGAGCACGTCGGCGCCGCGCTCGACCATGAGGTCGGTGAGCTTCTCGAGGGTCTTGCCCGGGTCGAGGGCGAAGGTGCAGAACACGGCGCACCGCTTGCCGGTGAGGACCGGTAGCTGCGAGAGGCGGCCGGCCCGGGCCGGCCGCTGGGCGAAGAAGAACAGCCCGTCGGTCCAGCTGCCCACGATCACGAGGTCGGCGTCGGCCACGGCCTGGTAGTCGACCGCGGTGGTGGGGCAGACCGTGGTGGCGACGCCCTCGGCCACCAACCCCTGGCCGATCAGCTCGGCCGCGGTGCGGGTGTTGCCGGTGAGGCTCTCGTAGATCACGACGGCTCGCATCGCCGCAGCTCCTTGGGACTCCGGTGGAACCGGCCGAGACTACCGCGCCACCCTGGGCGCCCCGCAGGACCGAAGGTCCCGATCCGCCGCCTCCGGCGATCGGACGCCCGCCGCCGGCGGTTCGGCCTCGAGGAGCCGGCGGGTTCGTGGCCCGTCGGGGCGCGGCGGTACCGTTCGGCCCATGCCGGAGTTCGCGTACCAGGACCTGCTGCCCCTCGGCGCCGACGAGACGCCCTACCGCCTCCTCACCACCGACGGGGTGTCCACGGTCGAGACCGAGGTGGGCACGTTCCTGAAGGTCGAGCCCGAGGCGCTCACCCTGCTCGCCCGCGAGGCGATGTTCGAGATCGCCCACTTCCTCCGGCCCGGGCACCTGGCCCAGCTGCGGGGCATCCTCGACGACCCCGAGGCGTCCGGCAACGACCGCTTCGTGGCCCTCGACCTGCTCAAGAACGCCAACATCGCCGCGGGCGGCGTGCTGCCGTCGTGCCAGGACACCGGCACCGCCCTGGTGAAGGGCAAGAAGGGCCAGTACGTGCTCACCGGCGGCGGCGACGAGGCCGCCCTCGCCCGGGGCATCTACGAGACCTACCGCAACGACAACCTGCGGTACTCCCAGATGGCGCCGCTCGACATGTACCGCGAGGTCAACACCGGCACCAACCTGCCGGCGGAGATCGAGATCAACGCCGTCGACGGCGACGCCTACAAGCTGCTGTTCATGGCCAAGGGCGGCGGCTCCGCCAACAAGAGCTACCTGTTCCAGGAGACGAAGGCGCTGCTCAACCCCACGAGCCTCCTGAGCTTCGTGGCCCAGAAGATGGACCTGCTCGGCACCTCGGCGTGCCCGCCGTACCACCTGGCCGTGGTCATCGGCGGCACCTCGGCCGAGCACACGCTGAAGACGGCCAAGCTGGCCTCGGCCCGCTACCTCGACTCGCTCCCCCTGGAGGGCAACGAGCTCGGTCGTGGCTTCCGCGACGTCGAGCTCGAGAACGCCATCCTGAAGGTCTCGCAGGAGTCCGGCATCGGCGCCCAGTTCGGCGGCAAGTACTTCTGCCACGACGTGCGCGTCGTCCGCCTCCCCCGCCACGGGGCCAGCTGCCCGGTGGCCATCGCCGTGTCGTGCTCCGCCGACCGCCAGGCCCTCGGCAAGATCACCGCCGAGGGCGTGTTCCTCGAGCAGCTCGAGCACGACCCCGCCCGGTTCCTGCCCGAGGTCACCGACGAGCACCTCGACGACGACGCCGTGCGCATCGACCTCAACCAGCCCATGGACCAGATCCGGGCCACCCTCTCGCAGCTGCCGGTGAAGACCCGGGTGTCGCTCAGCGGGCCGATGATCGTCGCCCGCGACATCGCCCACGCCAAGCTCAAGGAGCGCATCGACGCCGGCGAGGGCCTCCCCCAGTACCTGAAGGACCACTGCGTCTACTACGCCGGCCCGGCCAAGACGCCCGAGGGCATGGCGTCGGGCTCGTTCGGCCCCACCACCGCCGGGCGCATGGACTCCTACGTCGACCTGTTCCAGCAGCACGGCGGCAGCTACGTCATGCTGGCCAAGGGCAACCGCTCCAAGGCGGTCACCGAGGCCTGCGCCCGCCACGGCGGGTTCTACCTCGGCTCCATCGGCGGGCCCGCCGCCCGCCTGGCCCAGGACTGCATCACCAAGGTCGAGGTGCTCGAGTACCCCGAGCTCGGCATGGAAGCCGTCTGGAAGATCGAGGTGCGCGACTTCCCGGCGTTCGTCGTCGTCGACGACAAGGGCAACGACTTCTTCGAAGAGGTCGCCCGCAGCCGCCCGGTCACCCTGCGCTCCTAGCCCTCAGCTCCGGGCGCGGTTCGGGGCGACGCGCTACTGGCGCACGGTCGCCGGGCGGGGCACGATGGGGCGTACCCAAGGTCCGCCCCCGGCTGGGACATCGGGCGGACCCCGTCCCCGGAGGTACGCCCATGGGAGCACGGCATCGTGGCCAGCGTCGCGACGGACGGGTGATCCCCGCCCGCGACATGCGGCAGGTGGAGCACCGCAAGGTCCGCCACCAGGCCACCATCCAGCTGCGCGAAGCGGCCTACGGCGCCGACCCCGACGGGTTGGTGCTGGCCGAGGACATCCGGCGCCACGGCTACGGCGAGATCTCCGAGCGCCCCGAGCCGCGGGTGGCGACGCGCCGGCTGCGCCACTGGAAGACGCCGTTCTGGAAGCGCCGCACCTCCCTGCGAGCCCAGCGCTGGGCGCTCGCCGGCACCGAGCTCGACCTCTGAACGAACCCGTCACCTGAGGTTCGGATCGCCGCCACCGGGTGGCCACTCGGCCGACAACGGCTCCCTCTAGGGTCCGCGCCGGGCACGCCTTCGTGGTGCCCCTAAGGATCCCCCTGCTGTCGGCCGAAAACCCCAGGTGATGACCCTGCCCCGACGCCGAGTCCTCGCGCGTCGCGCCCTGCTGATCGCCGCCCTCGTGGGCGGTCTCGTCGCGCCCGTGGCCGCACCGGCGACCCCGGTGTCGGCCGACCCCGCCCAGGACGTCGCCCATGCCGTCGGCGACTACGACGCCACCCGGGCCGCCGTGGCGACCACCGAGGCGACCCTGCGCGACGCCGAGGCCCAGCGGGCCCAGGCCCTGGCCGAGCGGGCGGACGCCTCGGCCGAGCTCGACCGGCGCAACGCCGAGCTGCAGGACCAGCGCGACCGCTACGCCGCCCTCAGCGCCGAGTACTACGTGCGCCAGGGGGCCAAGGACAAGACGGTCAACAGCAGCATGTACCTGGCCCTGTCGGGCCGGCGGGAGCTGCTCGACGACGCCAAGGACGCCCAGAAGGCCGCCGCCCGCCGCATGAAGGACGCCGAGAAGGCGCTGGCGGCACGAGAGAGCACCTACGCCACCGCCACCCGGCACCACGACGAGGCGGTGACCAAGGCCGACACCGCCGGGGCGGCCGCCGACACCGCCATCGCCGCCACCGGCGCCAGGGACCTGCCCGCCATCGCCTACCTCGCGTACCGCGGGGCGGCGGACCGGGCCAACGCCGGCCACCCGGACTGCAAGCTGTCGGCCGCCGTCCTCGCCGGCCTCGGCCGCATCAGCTCGGGCCACGGGCGCAACCAGGGATCGGCCCCTGACCACCTCGGTCGGGTGAGCCCGCTGCTGCGAGGCCTGCGAGGCACCCGCACGGCCGACACCGACGGCGGCGAGATCGACGGCGACAGCGGAGGCGATCGTGCCGTCGGCCCCATGCAGCTCTCACCGGCGACGTGGCGGGACCACGCCGTCGACGGCGACGGCGACGGCGCCACCGATCCCGACAGCCTCTTCGACGCGGCCGCCACCACCGCCGAGCTGCTGTGCGCCAACGGCGCCCCACTCGACACCTTCGCCCCGCTCGACCGCGCCGTCGACCGCTTCCTCGGTGAGGGGCAGCAGACGGCGGTCGCGCTCGGCGCGGCCCGCCGCTACGCCCGCACGGCCGGGCTCGACATGGGGAGCGTGCCCAACGACCCGAACGCGACGGCAGGCGACGGCAGCCCCCAGTTCGACACGAGCGACACGAACCTCCAGCCCGGCGACGTCCTGGGCATGATCGACTGGGCGATGACCCGGGTCGGCACGCCGTACTCCCAGTGCCTCGGCGTCGAGGCCCGCCCGCAGGACCCGGAGTGCCCACCGGGCACCAACCGCTTCGGCGCCGGCTTCTTCGACTGCTCGGGCTTCGTCAGCAGCGCCTACCGCCGCATCGGCCTGGCCATCCCGGCCACGACCTACGCCATGGAGGCCGACCCGCGCTTCATGAGCACCCTGGTCGCCGACCACATCGACCTGTCGGTCATGCAGCCCGGCGACGTGTTCTTGATGGACGGCCACACCGGCATGTACGTCGGTGGCGGGATGATCATCCACGCCGTCGGCGGCGGCCTCACCTACCAGCCGGTGCCCGGGTGGGTGGCCAACGGCACCTTCGCCGTGCTGCGGCCCGCCGAGCTCCTCCCGCCGGTGTAGCGGCCCGTTCCCGGCGACCGCACGGGGCCTACGGGCGCGGCGCCGGGCTCCACGGCTTGTCGCGGAACTGGTCGCGCAGGTCGGTCTTGAGGATCTTGCCCAGGGTGTTGTTGCGGGGCAGGGCCTCGACCACCTCGAGCTGCTCGGGGATCTTCTGAACCATCAGCTCGTGGTCCTTGAGGTAGGCCACCATCTCGGCGAACTCGAGCGGTTCGGCGCCGGTGGCCGTCTCGACCACGGCGCACACCCGCTCGCCCCGCTCGCGGTCGGGCAGGCCGATCACGGCGACGTCGCCCACCTTGGGGTGCTGGTAGAGCAGGTCCTCGATCTCCTTCGCGGAGATGTTCTCGCCCTTGCGGATGATGACGTCCTTGAGCCGGCCGGTGAGCACGACGTGGCCGGCCTCGTCGAGGTGGCCGAGGTCGCCGGTGCGGAACCAGCCCTCGTCGTCGAACGCGTCGGCGTCGAGGGCCGGGTCGGTGTAGCCCTTGAACACCATGGGCCCCTTGACCCGCACCTCGCCGTCGTGGCCCTGCGGCGCCTCGTGCCCGTCGAGGGAGACGATGCGCACCTGGCAGGCCGTGACGGGGTGGCCGTCGGTGTACATGAGCTGGGCCTCGGTGTCGTCGGGGCCGCCCTGGGCGATCATCGGGCACTCCGTCATGCCGTACCCGTGGCACACGGGGATGCCCATCTCCTCCTTGACCTCGGTGTACATCTCCGGCGGCTTCGGGGCCCCGCCGCCCGACAGCAGCCGCAGCGACGGGATGATCGGCGTGCCCGGCTGCGTGCGCTGCTTCGACAGGTACATCTGGTAGAAGGCGGGGCCGCCGCCGGCCATGGTGGCGCCCTTGCGGGCGAACAGCTCCACCGCCTTGTCGAGGTCGAAGGCCTCGATGAGCACGGCGCCGCAGCCCCGGTACAGCAGCATCATCAGGTAGTCGGGCCCGGCGATGTGGGAGTACGGGAAGGCGATGGAGCCGACATCCTCGGCCGTGAGCTCCAGGGCGTCGGCCAGGCCCAGCCCGCCCGCCATCAGGGTGCGGTCGGAGTGCTGCACGCCCTTGGGCGCCGAGGTGGTGCCAGAGGTGTAGTAGATCCACCGGACCTCGTCGCCGTCGGTGGGCGCCGGCGGGAGGGTGGCCGGGTCACCGTCGGGCAGCGAGTCGTAGGTGACCAGCACCTTCGGGTCGATCCCGTGCTCCTCGGCGATGCGCCCCGCCATGGCCACGAAGTCGAAGCCGTTCCAGTCGCCGGGGACGCAGAAGAGCTCGGCCCTGGTCTGCGCGACCACGAAGCCGACCTCACGATCCCGGTAGAGCGGGAGGATCGGGTTCTGGACGGCACCGAGGCGGGCGAGGGCGAGCGACAGCGCCACCGTCTCGATGCGCGTCGGCAGCTGCCAGGTGACCCGGGTGCCACGGCCGACACCCATGGCGTGGAGGCCCGCCGCGGCGCGCTCGGCCATGTCCCGCAGCTCGGCGAAGGTGACCTGCCGGTCGCTCTCGATCAGGGCCGCCAGGTCCGGGGAGGCGGCAGCCCGGGCCTCCACCAGCTGCCACATGGTCGTCGCCTGCTCGACCCCATCCGCTGCGCTCACGTCGCCTCCCCGTCGCCGATCCGAGGCCCCATCATGCCGCGTGGTGCCCGGGCGCACCGCACCGTGCCGAGTGCCAGACTCCCCGGCATGGGGGACACCATGGAGGCCTACCGAATCGTCGAGTGGGAGCACCCGCCGCAGCTCACCGAGGCGCCCGTGCCGGAGCCGGGACCCGGCCAGGTGCTCGTCGAGGTGGCCGGCAACGGCTTGTGCCACTCCGACATCGGCATGGCCCGGATGCCGGGCGCCATCGGTGAGGCCATCGGCTGGAAGGTGCCGTTCACCCTCGGCCACGAGGTCGGCGGGCGGGTCGCCGCGCTGGGCGCCGGTGTCACCGGGTTCGCCGAGGGAGACCCCGTGGCGGTGATCTCGCCCCGGTCGTGCGGGCACTGCAGCTGGTGCGTCCGGGGGGAGGACAACAACTGCCGCGACAGCTTCGCCGGCCGGGGCTACGGCATGGACGGCGGCCTCGCTCGCTACGTGCTGGTGCACAGCGCTCGCGAGCTGGTGAAGCTGCGCACGCTCGACCCCACGGTGGCCGGCCCGCTCACCGACGCCGGGGCCACCAGCTACCACGCCGTGCGGCGCGCCCTCCCCCGCATCCGGCCCGGCGGCACCGCGGTGGTGATCGGCGCCGGCGGCCTGGGCAGCTACGCCGTGCAGCACCTGCGGGCGCTCACGACCGCGCAGGTCGTGGCCGTCGACCCGGTGCCGGCCCGCCTCGACTACGCCGTCGAGCTCGGCGCCGACGTCACCATGGAGGGCGTCACCCACGACACCGCGGGCGACATCCTCGCCCTCACCGGCGAGGGCGCCGACGCCGTGCTCGACTTCGTCGGCATCGGCTCGACGATCCTGGCCGGGCTGCGGGCCACCCGGCGAGGCGGCGCATTCGCCCTCGTCGGCGCCGGCCAGGGGCAGCTCGAGGGCGTGAGCCTGTTCGACGTGCTGCCCAAGGACGGCGAGGTCTTCACCTTCCAGGCACCGACCATCGCCGACACCCTCGACGTGATCGCCCTGGCCGACAGCGGCCGCCTCCGCGTCGACGTCGACCTGTTCCCCCTCGACCGGGTGGCCGAGGCCTACGAGGCCATGGAGGCTGGCACCCTACGCGGCCGCGCCGTCGTCACCCCCACCTGACCGACACCCCCTCCCGGACCGCTGGCTCGATCCATCACCTCCGAGGATCACCGATCGAGCCACCCTCCGGACCGCTGGCTCGATCCATCACCTCCGAGGATCATCGATCGAGCCAGCGGTCTGGTCGGCGTCGGTGCTGAGGTAGGGGGTCGACTGCAGGTCGTCGACGAGGCGGAGGAGCAGGCGGCCGAGCTCGGCACGGTCCTCGTCGGGCCACTCGGCGAGGGCACGTGAGAGCTGGCTGCTGCGGACCCGCTCGAAGCGGCGGGCCATGGCTCGTCCTTGCTCGGTGGCGACGACGAGCACGACGCTGCGGTGCTGGGGGCTGGGACGGCGCTCGACCAGGCCCGCTTCCTCCAGCACCCGCACCTGGCGGCTCACCGCCCCCGCGTCCATGCGCGCCGCCCGGGCGAGGTCGCCCATGGGCAGCGGCTGGCGGTCGCCGAGGGCGCGCAGCACGTGCATGGCCTGCTGGGACAGGGTGACCCCGGCAGCCCCCGCCATGCCGGCGTGCACCCGGCGGCTCGCCAGCAGGCGGCCGAGCCGGGTGAGCCCCAGCCGGACGTCGCGCAGCTGGTCCTCGAGGGAGCTCGACTGGTCGATGCTCACCAGCGGGGCTCCCGTGCGCGGCGTCCGGCAGGCGTCGTCACGCCCGCTGGAAGGCGGGGCTGTTGTGGTCGGGAACCACGTCGAGGGGGACGGCGATCTCCTCGACCGTGGGGCCGATGCGGTCCGCGATCGGTCGCAGCGCGTCGAGGTCGAAGCCGTACACGGCCGCGGCGTTCTCCGACAGCACCTTGCGCAGGTCCTCCTCGCTCCAGCCCTCGAAGGTGCGCCGCAGCGACTCCCGGGTGAGCGGCGAGCACGCCTCGTCGTGGGGGTAGTCGGAGCCCCACAGGATCTTGTCGATGCCGACGTCGTGGAAGGTGGCGGCCTCCGAGGGCGGCGGGAAGCTGGCCCCGATGAAGCAGTTGCGCCGGAAGTAGTCGCTCGGCTTGTGCGGGAGCAGGCCGCTCTCGGGCATGCCGATCTCGCCGATGCGGCCCCGCACCATGGAGTTGTGGATGTCGTCCATGCGCGTGAGCGCCGGCGGGACCCACATGGTGCCCTGCTCGGTCATCACGAACTGCAGGCCGGGGAAGCGCTCGAAGACGCCGGACATGATGAGGTGCCACAGGGCCCGGTTGGCGAACCAGCCCGATTCGAGCACGAACATGGTGATCGACGACGGGTGCTTGCCGTAGTTGGGGATGCCCGAGCCGCCGGCGTGGTGGGTGATCGACAGGCCGGTCTCCTGGCAGGCGGCCCACAGCGGGTCGTAGGCGGCCGAGAACAGCGGGTCGATCCACGGCGTGTCGGGCGAGACGCCCGGCAGCAGGATGCCGGACAGGCCCTGCTCCTTCGCCCAGTAGACGTCCTTCACCGCCTCGTCGACGTCGTTGAGGGCGATCTGGGCCAGCCCGGCGCGCCGCTCGGGCGACTCGGCCACGAAGTCGACGAGCCAGCGGTTGTGGGCCCGCAGGCCGGCGAGGCGCTTGGGGAAGTCCTCCGGGGACGGGGCCGGGGCGATGACCACGCCGGTGGGGAAGAAGGGCGGCACGGTGTTGGGGAACAGCACCTCGGCGGCCACGCCCTCGGCGTCCAGGTCGGCGTTGCGGCGGGCGGTGTCCCAGTTGCGGGTGCGGCCGTCGTCCTGGAGGTCGCGGAACGGGTTCTTGTACTTGCCGCGCCAGGCGTCGAACTCGTCGCGCCAGGCCGGGTCGAGGTACTCGCGGTACTGGGCGTGGTTGCCGCCGGCGTGGCCGTCGGACGAGATGATGATGTAGCGATCGCTCGGCGCCATCGTTCGCTCCTGTGTCGGTGGCCAGGGTTCCCCGACCCGGTGCCCCCACACTATCGACCCAGTCTTGACTGGATCAACACCCTGCTCGCGGCGACCCGAGGGGCGGCCCGATGGCCAGGCTCGAGCCGCGAGGCGCGACGGTCAGCGGCGGGGGTGGAAGTACGGCAGGGTGATGCCGCCGGGGTGGGCGAAGAACTCCACCTCCACCGCCAGCCCGACGTGCACCGCGTCGTGCTCGCACCCGACGAGGTCGGCGAGCATGTGCCAGCCCTCCTCCATCTCGACGATGAGCGGCACGTAGGGCACCTCGAACGCCGGGGTGGCGGGGCGCCAGATCGTGGTCCAGCTGTAGACCTCACCGCGGCCCGAGCTCACCTCCCACACCAGGTCGGTCGAGGTGCAGTGGGCGCACAGCACCGCGGGCGTGTGGGTGGCGCCGCCGCAGTCCGAGCAGCGCTGGAAGCGCAGCTCCCCCGCCGCGCAGCCCTCCCAGTAGGGGACGGACAGCGCGCCGGGCACGGGCAGCGGGATGTCGCCCGCCTGGGGCGTCAGCAGCGTCACGGCCGTTCCCTCCCGAGCAGCACGACGTCGGTGAACAGCGCACCGGAGCCGCCGCCGGTGCACATGGCGACCTCGGCGCCCTCGACCTGCATCGACGCGCACGTGCCGCGCAGCTGCTCGACCCCGCGGATGACCCGCTGGAGCAGCTGCACAGCGGCGCCGCCGTGGCTGAACGACATGGTCCCGCCGTCGGTGGTGACGGGTGTGGCGCCGCCGGGCTCGATGGCGCCCGAGGTGACGTAGGCGCCGCCCTCGCCGGGACCGCAGAAGCCGAACGCCTCGAACTGGCGGAGGATCTCGAACGAGAAGGGGTCGTAGAACTCGCAGACGTCGACGTCGTTCGGGCCCAGCCCGGCGCAGGCGAACGCCTCCTCGGCGGCTCGCCGGCCGACGTAGCCGGCCACCAGGTCGGGGCGCCGGTGGCCGCCGAGGTCCCACAGCGGCGGGTGCTGGTAGGCCGGCCCGTAGTAGTCGGTGCCCCCGCCGAGCACGTACACCGGCCGCTGGCGCAGGTCGGCCACCCGGTCGGCCCGGGTCAGCACCACGGCCGCCCCGCCCTCGGAGGTCATGGAGCACTCGAGCAGGTGGAACGGGTCGGCCACCATCCGCGACGCCAACACGTCCTCCGCGGTGAACGGCCCGCGCCCGGAGTAGACGGCGTCGGGGTGGGCGTGGCCGTTGTTGCGCACCACCGCTGCCGCGTGGGCCATCTGCTCGGCGGTGGTGCCGTGGAGGTGCATGTGGCGCCGAGCCATCAGCGCGAACTCCCCCGCGGTGTACATCCCGTAGGCGGCCACGAACTCGTTGGTGGGCCGCGTCCACGGGGCGGTCGACGCCCGCTGGGTGTACGTGCCCGCTCCACCGGTGGCGAACAGCACCGTGGTGGCCATGCCCGACGCGATGGCCGTCACGCCGTCGAGCAGGGCGGGGATCCCGAGCGCCGACAGCGACCGCCACGCCGGGCCGATGCGGGCCTGGTACAGGAAGTCGTTGCCGAACGGCCCGATGACCCCGTCGACGTCACGGGGCTCGAGGCCGGCGTCGGCGATCGCCCCGAGCGCCGCCTGCAGGCTGATGCTGCGGTCGTCGTGGCCCTCGAGCACCCGGGCCTGCTCGGTGTTGTGGATGCCCACGATCGCCACGTCGTGGAACGGATGCTGCCCCATGGGCGCCGGGAACCCCCTTCGTCGCCCGGCGGCCCACGTCGGCGCACCGGCGTGCTCCTTCCTAGCATCTGCGCTCATGGCCCCTTCACCGACCACCGTGCCCATCCCCGCCGCCGACGGCACGACCCTCGCCGCCGACCTGTGGTTGCCCGAGGGCGCATCGTCCGAGCGGCCCGTGCCCGGGTTGGTGATGAGCCACGGCTTCTCCGCCACCCGGCACATGGCCCTGCCGTCGTTCGCCGAGGCGTTCGCCGCCGCCGGCATCGCCGTGTGCCTCTACGACCACCGCTGCCTCGGGGGGTCGGCGGGCGAGCCGCGCCAGGCCATCGACCCGTGGCGCCAGACCCTCGACATGGGGGTGGTCCTCGGCTGGCTGGCCGAGCGCCCGGAGGTCGACGGTGACCGCCTCGGCGTGTGGGGCTCGAGCTTCAGCGGGGGCGAGGCCATCGTGCTCGGCGCCACCGACCGCCGCCTGAGGGCGGTGGTGGCCAACGCGCCCTTCGCCGGGCTCGGCGACCTCGACCCGGCCGACACCGAGGCGGCCGAGGCCCGGTACCGGGCCATCGCCGAGGTGATGGCCGGCGACCGCCCCGTCCCGACCGGCGACCCGATCGGCCCCATGGCCGTGGTGCTCGAGCCCGGCGCCGACGGCCCCGCCTTCCTCCCCCAGCCCGAGTCGTCCGAGTGGTTCCTCGCCCACGGCCCCGGCACGGGCTGGGAGAACCGGTTCACCCTGACCATGACCGCCGACCCGCCGTTCGACCCGCTGGTGTGCGCCCGCCACGTGGCACCGGCGGCGCTGCTCATGGTGGTCGCCACCGACGACCGGGTCGCTCCCACCGCCACCGCGCTCGAGGCCTTCGAACGGGCCCGTGAGCCCAAGCGCCTCGAGATGGTCGAGGGCCACCACTTCGTCGACTACCAGGGCGAGGGCTTCGACCACGCCGTGGCGGTCATGACCGCCTTCCTCCTCGAACACCTCTGATCGCCCCTCCCCAGACGCGGACCTGCCCGCGAACCGCACGCCGGCGCGTGCACCTCGCGGGCAGGACGCGTTGGTCCGTCGTTCAGTCGACGACGACGGGCGGGCGGCCGTGGCCCTGGGCCTCGGCCAGCGCGTAGTAGGCGGCGAGGGTGCCGGCTCCGTCGGACACCGAGGCGACGTTGCCCTCGTCGTCGAGGTTGAGGTTCACGCCGTACATGTGGAACCACACGCGGGTGTCGTCCTCGATGCACTCGAGGGTGTGCACGGACCCGGCCGGCTCGTAGAGGAACGACCCGGCCCGGTTGACGTAGTCGTACTCCTTGTACTTCCACGCCCCCGAGGTGGTGTAGCCCCACACCGGGCCGGTGTGGCGGTGGGTCTGCACGTCGAAGCCGGCCTGGAAGATGTTCTCCACAATCCAGAGGCCCTCCTTCTCCTTGACCTGCAGGACGCGCAGCTTGTTGCCGTCGCCGATGTCGACGAAGGGCAGGTCGCCGTCGCCGACGTGGACGGCTTCGGGGGCGTTGGGGGCGATGAGGGTCATGACGTGTCTCCTGCGGGTGCGGTGGCGGTGATGGTAGAGGCGGACGGGACGAGGGGCACCTCAGCGGGCGCCGCGCACGAGGCGGCCGGGGCGAGCCCCGGTGTCGGTGTCGTCGCGACGGGTGACCACCCCGGCCACGACGGTGGCCCGGTAGCCCGAGGCGCGCTGCACCAGGCGGCGGCCTCCGGCGGGCAGGTCGTTGACGACCTCGGGCGGCAGCAGGCGGAGCTGCTCGAGGTCGATCACGTTGAGGTCGGCCCGCTTGCCGGCGGCGAGCACACCGCGGTCGCCGAGCCCGTAGAGCTCGGCCGTCTCGGAGGTCTGCATGCGCACCGCCGCCTCGAGGGCGATCCGCGGGCCCCGCGTGCGGTCGCGCACCCAGTGGGTGAGCAGCACGGTGGGGATGCAGGCGTCGACGAGCAGGCCGCAATGGGCGCCGGCGTCGGAGAGCCCGACGACCGTGGCCGGTGAGGTGAGCATGTCGTGCACGCCGTCGAGGCCGCCGCCGACGTAGTTGTTGATGGCCGCCATGAGCAGCGCCTGCCCGCCTCGCTCGAGCATGAGGTCGTACATCGCCTCGAGCGGGCCGACGCCGCGGGCCACCGCCAGCGCGGCGACGCTGCGGTCAGGGGTGGGCTCCTGCTCCACCTCGTCGCCCACGGGGAACACGATGGCCGCTGCGTGCTGAGCGAAGGCGGCGATGCCCTCGTAGAGCTCCCCGGTCGGCGGGCCGTCGTCCTCGCCGAGGATCGCCGCTCGGTTGGCGGGCTCGCGCAGCGCCGCCACCAGCGTGTCGAGGTCGCCGGCCGCCTCTTGGCGCAGCCGCACGAACGTGGGCCGGCGCATGAACGCGTGCGAGGTCGTGAGCCCGAGGTACAGGCCCTGGCTGCGGGCCGACACCTGGGGCACGATGCGGGCGCCGTCGGCGCGAGCGGCCAGCACGAGGTCGAGGACCTCCCGCCACAGCCCCGGGTTGGTGGGCAGCTCGGCCAGCACCATCGACACGGTGAGGCCGTGCTCGAGCGACAGCCGCCGCATCCAGTCGACCTCCTTGAGCAGCTGCTCGGGGTCCTGGCTGGTGGTACCGAGCGGCGACACCTCGAAGACCCCGCCCCCGGCCCGGGCGACCGCCCCGGCGAGGGCCCAGAGCTCGTCGCGGCCGGCGTGGGTGCCGGGCACGTAGCTGCCGTCGGGCGCCTGGTGGCTGAAGGTGCGGGAGGTGGAGAACCCGAGGCCGCCCGCCTGCACCCCCTCGGCGACGAGCCGGGCCATCTCGTCGATCTCGGCCCCGGTGGGGTCGTGCTCGCCCACGGCCCGGTCGCCCATGACCCACACCCGCAGCGGGCCGTGGGTGACCTGGGTGGCGACGTCCATCGACCAGCGCCGGGCGTCGAGGGTGTCGAGGTACTCGGGGTAGGTGACCCAGTCCCACGTCATGCCCTCGGTGAGGGCGGTGCCGGGGATGTCCTCGACGCCCTCCATGAGGTAGACGAGCTGGTCGCGCCGCTCGGGCCGGCAGGGGGCGAAGCCCACGCCGCAGTTGCCGGCCACCACGGTGGTCACGCCGTGAGAGGCGGACGGTTCGAGCACGTCGTCCCAGGTCACCTGGCCGTCGAAGTGGGTGTGGATGTCGACGAACCCGGGCGTGACGACCATGCCGGTGGCGTCGATGACCTCGGCCGCCTCACCGTGGACGGTGCCACCGACCTGCACGAGCACCCCGCCGCGCACCGCCACGTCGCCGGTGAAGCGGGCGCTCCCCGTGCCGTCGACGATCGTCCCGCCCCGGATCACCAGGTCGTAGCTCACCGATCCCCTCCCCCTGCGGTCGCGCGTGGGCACGAGTGTCGCACACGCCGACCGGTCGCGGGTCGTCCCTGCGCCCCGCCCGCCACGGGGCGCACGGACGACCCAGCAGGCTCAGGCGGACCGGGCCGCCCGCACGTCACGGGCGAGGCGCCGGTAGCGCACGGTCAGCGGTCCTTGGACCACCAGCGCCTTCGGTGCCGGCACGCTGGCGACCAGGCGGGCGCGGTCCTCACCGGTGGCGTGGTCGAGGAACCAGGGCCCGATGAAGGCCATGAGCGCCGGCGGCACCGACGCGACCGCCGCGGCCGAGAGCCGACCGTGGGTCTCGGGGTCGATGGCCGCCTGGTACGCCGGCACGTAGGTGCGGTCCTCGTGGTCGAGGTGGTCGGCGACGACGCGCACCAACCGCTCGGCCGCCGCCACCGCCGCCTCGCGCTCGGCGGCCCGGCCGGTGCCGGCCACGGCCTCCAGCGCGTGCCCGCAGGCCGACACCGACCGGTCGAGCTCGTCGTGCTCGACCTCCAGCGCCGCCACGCTGGCGGCGAAGGCAGGCGCCACCTCGGCCAGTGCCGGCCAGAAGATCTCGTCCTCCTCGGTCTGGTGGTGGGCCATGACGGCCTCAAAGCGCACGAACCACGTGCGCAGGCGTCGGGCCCCGCGGGTGGAGCCGTTGGGCAGGCGGCGCAGGGCGAGGGCCAGCGCCCGGGTGTCCTCCCGCATCGAGCGGTGGGCCAGGCGGACGAGGTAGGTGTCGGCGTCGGTGAGACCGGGCCGGGTCGGTCGGGCGTCGGTGGGTGAGGTGCTCATGGCGCGCTCCTGGCGTCGGCCCCGCCCGGGTGGCGGGGGCTCGGCCCGCAGCGTGCGCCCTCGGCCTTGGAGGCGGGTTGGGGGCCGCTGCGGGCCGCGCTCCAAGCGCGGTCCAAGCCGCCGGCGTCCGCCTCCCGGCTCTCGGCTGCCCGTCGGCCGCCGCTAGCTAGCGCCCGGGAGCCACCAGCTGGCCGGGGCCGCCGGCGTCGACCTGCTGCTCGTCGACCCGGATGGGCACGCCGTTCACCAGGACGTGGCGCACGCCGACGGGCGCGTCGGCCGTGAGCCGCTCGGAGCCGGCCGGGAAGTCGGCCACCCTGCGGATCGGGCCCGGCGCCACCGTGTCGGGGTCGAAGACCACGACGTCGGCCCAGGCGCCCGGGCGCAGCTCGCCCCGGTCGACCAGGCCGAACAGGTCGGCCTGCGCCTTCGTGAGCCGGCGAACGGCTTCTTCGACGGACATGACGCCGCGCTCGCGCACCCAGTTGCCGAGCAGGTCGGTGGCCTGCGGGGCATCGCACAGCTGACCGACGTGGGCCCCCGCGTCGGAGAGGCCGAGGGCGCAGTGCTCCTCGGCGAGCAGGAAGGCCACCTCGTCGGGGTCGTCGTTGGCGAGGATGCACCGGACCCGCAGGCCGAGGTCCGCCTCGTCGAGGCCCAGGTCGAGCAGGGCGGCGAACGGCTCGCACCCGCGCTGGGCGGCCACGTCGGTGAGGCGGGCGCCCTCGAGGTCGCGGTGCGCCGGGCTCTCGGCCACCTCGTAGGTGTCCCAGCGGGGCACCATCGTGGCGGACTCGTGCCACGCCTCCAGGGCCGAGGCCCGCCACCCGGGATCGGCGTAGGCGCGCCGGCGGTCCTCCAGCGCCGCGCCCATCAGCTCGGCGAAGCGGGGGTTCACGTTGAGGGTGAACGGCTCGGCGAGGGTCATGGAGAAGGCGAGCGGCCGGGGCGACACCTGCGGCCACACCCGGGCGCCCCGCTCCCAGCCGGCCCGGTTCAGCTCCACCAGGCGCCGGTGGCTCCCCGTGGGCGAGGACAGCAGGGCGGTGAAGGTGAACGGCACCCCGGTGGCCAGCTGCAGCTCGTAGATCTCGTCGGGCGGCAACGAGTGGCCGGGCGTGACCTCGACGACCCCCCGCCCGGCCTCGCCGACCGTGCGGAACAGCGCCTCGAGCTCGTCGCGCTCGGCGAAGCGGGACGGCACCGGCTTGCCGTCGACCCCCCGGTGGGTGGGCGCGACGCTCGTGGCGAACCCGGCGGCGCCGGCGTCGAGCGCCTCGGCGAGCACGGCCCGCATGCGCTCGAGCTCGTCGGCGGTGGCGGCCCGCTCGTAGGCGTCGTCGCCCATGACGTAGAGGCGCAGCGCCGTGTGGCCCACGTAGGCGGCGAAGTTCAGCGCCAGCGGCAGGCGACCCACGGACTGGAGGTACTCGGGGAACGAGGAGAAGTCCCACGGCACGCCCGCCGACAGGGCGGCGACGTCCATGTCCTCGACGTTCTCCAGGGTGCGGGCGATGAGCTCGCGGTGCTCGGGCCGGGTCGGGGCGATGGAGAACCCGCAGTTGCCGGCCACCACCGTCGTGACGCCGTGGAAGCACGACGGCGTGAGGGCGGGGTCCCAGAACACCTGGGCGTCGTAGTGGGTGTGGATGTCGATGAAGCCCGGGGCGACCACGCATCCGGTGGCGTCGAGCACCGTGTCGGCGCCGTCGGCCGGCAGGCCGGGGCGGACCTCGGCGACGCGGCCGTCGCGCACCAGCACGTCGGCGGCCACCCCGGGAGCGCCGGTGCCGTCGACCACGGTGCCGCCGCGGATCAGGATCGTGCTCATCGGTGGACCTCCGGGGCCAGGGCGGCGATCTCCGCCTCCATGCCGTACAGGCGGGCGCAGTTGCGCCACACGATGTCGTCTCGGACCGCCGGGTCGAGCCCCGCGGTGTGCTCGGCGAGCAGCGCCTGGCTGTCGGGCCAGGTGGCGTCGCTGTGGGGGTGGTCGCTGGCCCACAGCAGCTTGCGGTGGTTCAGCAGGTCGACGACCTTGAACGCCGTCCAGTCGTCCTGGAAGGTGAACGACACGTTCTCGAACAGGTACTCGCTCGGCCGCCGCTGCATCGAGGCGGTGAGCCAGTTGCTGTGCCGGTCGGCGGCGTGGTCGGCGCGGTAGGCCCAGTGGGGCACCCAGCCGGCGTCGGCCTCCACGCACACGATCTGCAGCTCGGGGTGCCGGTCGAACACGCCGCCGAACACCATCGTGCCGACGATGTCCTGGTTGGCCCGCAGGATGCCGAGGAAGCTGTTCATCTTCGGCCCCCGGAACTCCGCCCCGCCGATGTTGCTGCGGGCGGTGAGGATGTGGAACGACAGCGGCAACCGCAGGGCGACGGCCGCTTCCCACAGCGGGTCCCACGCCGGGTCGTCGTAGTCGCCCACGCGCTCGAGGCACGCCGGCATGCCCGGCATCATCACCCCGCGCAGGCCGAGGTCGCGGATGCGCTGGAGGTCGGCGACGCCCTCCTCGACGCTGCGCAGCGCGGTCTGGCCCACGCCCACCAGCCGGGTCGGGCTGGCCTGCTGGAACTCGGCGATCCAGAGGTTGTAGGCGTCGAAGCAGGCCTTCTTGTAGTCGGGGTCGTCGAGGTTGCAGATCAGCATGCCGGCCGACGGGTACAGCACCTCGGAGGCCACGCCGTCGCGGTCCTGCTCACCGAGGCGGGCCCGCGGGTCCCACCCTCCCGGGTGCAGCTCCTCCCACGGCACGTACTCGAAGGGGCCGATCCTCTCGGCCGGGCGGCCCGCCGCCGCCACCATCCCGTAGGGCACCCGAGTGCGGCCCTCGTCGATGAGCAGCACGGCGCCCATGACGTCGTCGGTGACGGCCCGGGGCGCCCGGTCACGGAAGCGGGGGTCGATGCGGTCGAGGTAGCAGTCACCCGGCTCGGTGACGTGCGAGTCGGCCGACATGGTGAGCAGCGTCATGGTGTCCCCCTCGGGCCTCTCGCCCGTCACACCGATGATGCCACTCGCCGGCTCGATCGACTCCCTCCGCCACCATCACACCTCCGCTGGCTCGATCGATCACCTCATGAGGTCATCGATCGAGCCAGCGGTCGTCAGGCGGGGGTGAGGCGGACCGGCATCGACTTGAAGGCGTTGTTCAGGTTGGAGCGGGTGCGCCTGGGCTCCCCCGCCAGCTCGATCGTCGGGAACGTGGCGAGGAGCTCCTCGAAGAACACGCGCCCCTCCAGGCGGGCGAGATGGACGCCGAGGCAGAAGTGCTCGCCGATCCCGAACGACAGCTGTGGGTTGGGGTTGCGGTGGATGTCGAAGCGCTGCGGGTCGGCGAAGACCTTCTCGTCGCGGTTGGCCGACGTGTAGTACATCGCCACCTTGTCGCCCTCGGCGATGGGGGTGCCGCTGAGCTCGGTGTCGGCGGTGGCGGTGCGGCGGAAGTAGTGCAGCGGGTTGTGCCAGCGCAGGATCTCCTCCACCGCGCCGGGGATCAGCGCCGGGTCGGCCCGCAGCTCGGCCAGCTGCTCGGGGTGCTGGAGCAGCGCCCACACGCCGCCGACGATCATCGTCACCGTGGTGTCGTTGCCGGCGGTGATCATCTGCACCAGCAGGCTGCCGATGTCAGCGTCGGTGAGGTACCGGCCGTCGAAGCGCTCGCCGAGGATGATGTCCATCAGGTCGCCCTGGGGCGCCATCTCTCGTCGTGAGGCGGCGAACTGCATGCCGTACATCGCCATCTGCATCGACGAGTCGGGGCTGCCCGCCTCGGCGTTGCGCTCCCCCGGGTTGATCTCGGGGTCCTGGCCGCTGGTGTTGCGCTCGGCCAGGGCGTGGAGCATGTCCCAGTCGGCCTCGGGCAGGCCGAACAGCTGCCCGATCACCTGGGTGGGCAGCGAGCCGACGACCTCGTGGACGAGCTCGACGTCGCGGGCCTCGGCCGCCCGGGTGAGGACCGCGCGGGTGATGTCTCGGATCTGGCCCTCCAGCCCGGCGATCACCTTGGCCCGGAACTCCGGGGCCAGCGGCTTGCGGTAGGCGATGTGCCGCGGCGGGTCCATCGACAGGAGCATGTCGCGCATGCGGGCGAGCCGCTCCGGGTCCATGTCCTCGATCACCACGCCGCCGGCCTCGGCCGAGAAGAGGGTGGGGTTCCGCGAGACGTGCACCACGTCGGCGTGGGTCAGCACCGCCCAGAACCCGGGCTCGCCCGCCATGTCCTGCCAGTAGACGGGAGTGGTGCGGCGCAGCTCGGCCAGCGCCTCGTGGGGCGGGCCCTCGAGGAACGCGTCCGGGTCGGCCAGGTCGACGAGCATGGTCACGGGCGATCTCCCCCTCCGCCGGCGGCGCCCCCTCGTCACCCCCGGCTCGGCGCCGATTGTGGCCCAGCTACGGTGGCCCGTCACGCCCCCGCCGGGGCGCCGGACGCGAGACACTCGCACGCACTCGCACGCAGGGGGAGCCGACCGTGCCCGTACCGCTCGACGAGTACCCGATCCACCAGGGCCCGCAGTCGATGCGGTGGTTCCTGACGAGCGACCGCAACGTGTACGACCGCTGCATCATGCACGCCCTCTCCCCCGACGGCGCCGACCAGGTCGCCGTCGGCCTCGGCGTCTACCCCCACGTCGGCGTCATCGACTGCTACGTGGCCGTGCGCCGCGGCCGCACCCTCACGTCGCTGCGCACCTCGGGCGCCCTGGGCGACGACCGCATGCGCCAGGAGGTCGGGCCCATGCGCATCGAGGTCGTCGAGGGCCTGCAGACGGTGCGCTTCGTGTGCGATGGGGCCGAGCACGGCGTGGAGGCCGACCTCACCTGGCACGGGGCGTTCCCCGCCATCGACGAGCCCCGCCACGTCCGGCGCAAGGGCGACGACGTGATCCTCGACGCCTTCCGTTTCGTGCAGACCGCCACGGTCACCGGCACCGTGACGATCGACGGCCGGGCGGTCGACGCCACCGCCGCCGGCTGGACCGGCGCCCGCGACCGATCGTGGGGCATCCGGCCCGTGGGGCTCGGCGCCCCCGCCGGCAAGCCCACCGACCCGGACATGTGGTGGTGCTGGATCCCGCTCCGCTTCGACGACTTCGCCCTCATGCTGGTGCTGGAGGAGGACCCCGACGGCTACCGCACGATCAACGAGGCGGTGCGGGTGTGGCCCGACGGCCGCATCGAGCAGCTCGGCTGGGCCGAGCCACGCATCGAGTACCGCTCGGGCACCCGGTACCCGACCCGGGCCCGCATCGGCCTGAAGGAGCGGGGCGGCAGGGAGCTCGAGCTCGACATCGAGCCGCTGGGGCCGATGCCGCTCAGCGTGGGGCTGGGGTACGGCCCCGACGACGACGGCTGGAACCACGGCCGGTGGATGGGCGAGCGCTGGATCCAGCGGGTCGACCACGACCTCGACGACCCCGCCGTCGAGGCGCGGGTGGCGTGGAGCATGATCGACCACGCCGCCCGGGCCACCCTCGACGGCCACGTCGGCCACGGCATCTTCGAGCACATGGCCCTCGGCCGACACGACCCGAGCGGCTTCGCCGACCTGTCGTCCGTGGCCCCGTAGGGAGGCACGACCGTGGACATCGCCATGACGCTGCCGACGATGCTCGCTCACGACCGGGCCGACACCCTGGCGTGGTGCCGGGCCGTCGACGAGGGCCCCTGGTCGAGCCTCGCCGTGCCCGAGCGGGTCACCTATCCCAGCCACCACTGGCTGGTGGAGCTGTCGGCGACGGCGGCGCTCACCGAGCGGGTACGGCTCTGGACCACCATCGTGATCGCCCCTGCCCACGACGCCGTGGAGCTGGCCAAGGCGCTGGCATCGGTCGACCGGCTGAGCGACGGGCGCCTCACCGTGGGCATCGGCGTCGGAGGTCGGGAGCACGACTACCGGGCCATCGGCGCGCCGTTCGAGCGGCGGTGGGCGCGCATGGACGAGCAGGTCGCCGCCATGCGCCGGACCTGGGCGGGCGTGCCGCCGTTCGAGGGGGCCGACCCGGTGGGCCCGCCGCCGGTCCAGGCCGGCGGTCCGCCCTTCGTCGCCGGGGTGATGGGCCCCAAGGCGCTGGCCCGTGCCGCGCAGTGGGCGATCGGCATCGACGACGGCACCACGGTGTTCGGCGTCGACCCGGCAGCCACCGGCGCCGCCTTCGAGCGGGTGCGGGCCGCCTGGCGGGACGCCGGCCGCCGCGACGAGCCGCACCTGTCGGCCTCGCTCTGGTACGCGCTCGGCGACGGCGCCGAGGAGCGCCTGCGCGACTACGGCTTCGCCTACATGCGCATCTTCGGCGACGACCTCGCCCGCGCCATGACCGATGGGCTGACCACCACCACGCCCGAAGCGCTCGCGGGAGCGGTGGCGACGCTCCGCGACCTCGGCTGCGACGAGCTGTTCCTCGTCCCGACCACGGTGGACGTCACGGAGCTCGACCGCACCCGGGAGGCCCTCGGCCTGTGAGCCGTCCGCCTCGTCTGGCGCGGCCCTCGCCAGGGTAAGCAGGGGCCCATGGCGCCCGCCGTGCTCGACCCTGCCCGCCCGACCTCGCCGAGAGCCAGCCGCTTCGCTGACCTGGAGATCACCCACGACCGTGGGGTGCTCGAGCCCCGCCCGTGGACCGCGGTCCAGAGCCGCTGGGCCCGGCGGCTGCTCGCCTCGCTGCCGGGGGGACCGGTGCTCGAGCTGTGCTGCGGAGCGGGCCACATCGGCCTGGCCGCCGTGCGGGGCACCCGCCGTCGCCTCGTCCAGGTCGACGCCTCGGCCCGGGCGTGCGCGTGGGCCCACCACAACGCGGTGGCCAACGGGCTGGCCGCCCAGGTCGAGGTGCGCCACGCCGACGTGGCCGAGGCGCTGGCCGCTCACGAGCGCTTCGGCCTGGTCCTCGCCGACCCGCCCTACCTGCGCAGCGACGACGTCGACCACCATCCCGACGACCCGCGCGACGCGGTCGACGGTGGCGACGACGGTCTGGCGGTGCCCGAGCACGTGCTCGCCGTGGCCGCCCGTCACGTCGTGCCCGGCGGCGCCGTGCTGCTGCAGGCGCGGGGCCCCCGCCAGGTCGACGCCCTGGAGCCGGCGATCGCCCGCCTGGGGCTGGGGATCGGCGAGGTGCACGCCGTCGACGTCGACCGCGCGGTGGCGTTGCTGCGACCTCGCCGGCCGGCCCGCCCCTGAGCCTCGCCGCAGCCGCGGCCGATCCGGGGTGGCGGCGGATCCGGCGCCGACCGCTCCGGCGAACGAGCCCGACCCCCCGGCGCCCGTAGTATCCCCGTCTGCATGGATGTCGCCTCATGGCTGTCGCCGCCCCACCCCGCCGGGGACCCCCGGTGACCAACCCCACAGGCCCCCGGTCCGGCCCCCGGTCCGGCCCCCGCCCGGGCACCGCCCTCGGGGTCCTCGTGGTGGAAGACGACGACGGCGACGCCCTGCTCGTCGCCGAGCTGCTCGAGATCGGCCTCCCCGGCGCCGCGGTCCGGCGAGCCCGCACCGTGGCCGAGGCGGCGGCGATGCTGCCCGGCGACGTCGACTGCGTCCTGCTCGACCTCGGCCTGCCCGACTCCAGCGGCACCGACGGGGTCGACCGGCTGATCGCGGCGGCTCCCTCCGTCGCCGTCGTCGTGGTCACCGGGGCCGACGACGAGCGCATGGGGATCCGGGCGGTGGCCAGCGGCGCCCAGGACTACCTGGTGAAGGACCAGCTCGACGAGCGGGTCCTGACCCGTTCGATCCTCTACGCCGTCGAGCGCCGGCGCGCCGAGGAGTCGGCCCGCCGCCTGTTCGAGGCCGAGCGACGGCGCGACGACAACGCCCGCATGGAGCGCGCCCTGCTGCCCCGCCCGATCCTCGCCTCCGAAGACACCGGGCTCGCCGTCACCTACCGGCCCGGCAACCAGGGCGCCGAGCTGGGCGGCGACTTCTACGACGCCGTCGAGCTCGGCAACGGCTGGCTGCGGGTGGTCATCGGCGACGTGAGCGGGCACGGCCCCGACGAGGCCGCGCTGGGTGCCACCCTGCGCAGCGCGTGGCGTGCCCTGGTGCTCGCCGGCTTCCCCACCGACGAGGTGCTGCGCACCGTCGAGCAGCTGCTGCGCACCGAGCGCCACCACGAGCACGCCTTCGTCACGTTGTGCATGCTCGACATCGAGCCGGCCCGCCGGCTGGCGTCGGTGACCCTCGCCGGCCACCCGCCACCGATCCTGCTCGCCGACGACGCCCGCTTCGTCGCCGACGACCTGCGCGGCCCGCTCATGGGCATCATCGACCGCAGCCACTGGCCGTCGGCCACCCTCGAGCTCCCCGAGCGGTGGTCGCTGATGCTCTACACCGACGGGCTCATCGAGGGCCGCGCCGGACCCGACCAGCGAGAGCGGCTCGGCGAGGCGCGGACGCTCGAGATCGTCCGGCGCCACCACCGCTCGGGCGCGGTGGGCGAGGTGCTGATCGACGCGGTGGTCACCGAGGTCGAGCAGCTCCACGGGGGCCCGTTGAGCGACGATGTCGCGGTGTGCCTGGTCGACGGGCGATGGCGGTGAGCCCAGCCGACCGGCCCGCCGGACCCATCGCCCGGCTGCGACTGAGGACCCGGCTGCTGCTGCTGTTCGGCCTGGCCGCCGTGGCCCTCACCATGGTGGTGGGGTTGTTGCTGTACTCGCTCAACGACCTGTACCACCGGCGCAACGCCGTCATCGACCGGCTCGACCCGGCCAGCTTGGCCGTCGGCGACCTGCGCGCCGCCATCCTCGACCAGGAGACCGGCGTGCGGGGCTACGTGCTGTCGAGCGACGTGAGCTTCCTCGAGCCCTACGTCACCGGCCAGACGAGCGGCGAGGAGGCCTTCGACGAGCTCGACCGGCTCCTCCAGGACAGCCCGGTCGCCGGCGGCGAGCTGGCGGCGGCGCGTGCCGCGGTCCAGGACTGGCGGTCGGGCTACGCCACCCGTGCCATCACCGGGGTCCGGCAGGGCGACACGGCACGCATCACCGCGTCGTTCCTCGACGACAGCCGGGACGCGTTCGAACGGGTCCGGGGGGCCGTCGACGACCTCGGCGCCGCCATCGACACGCAGCGCTCCGAGGCGCTCGACGACTGGACGGCCGCCTACCGCCAGGTCGTGGTCGTCGCCTTCGCCACGGTCGGCGTGCTGCTGGTCGTCGGGGTGCTCGTGGCCGTCGGGTTGCGGCGCTCGGTCACGCGGCCGGTCGAGGAGCTCGTCGGCGACGTCCAGCGGGTGGCCGACGGCGAGCTGCAGTCGCCGATCAGCGGCCACGGCCCGCCCGAGCTCGTCGGCCTGGCCGACCACATCGAGGCCATGCGCCGGCGCATCCTCGACGAGCTCGACCGCCTCAACGATGCCAACGCCGCCGTCGCCTCTCAGGCCCGGGAGCTCGAACGGTCCAACGCCGACCTCGAGCAGTTCGCCTACGTCGCCTCCCACGACCTGCAGGAGCCGCTGCGCAAGATCGCCGGCTTCTGCCAGCTGCTCGAACGCCGCTACAAGGGCCAGCTCGACGACAAGGCCGACCAGTACATCGCCTTCGTGGTCGACGGGGCCAAGCGCATGCAGGAGCTCATCAACGACCTGCTCGCCTTCTCCCGCGTGGGGCGAACCACCGACCGCTTCGTCAGCGTCCCGCTCAACGCCGCGGTCGACGCCGGCATCGCCAACCTCGGCTCTGGCCCCGAGGAGCAGGGCGCCACCATCGACGTGGGTGAGCTGCCCACCGTCAAGGGCGATCCCCGCCTGCTCACCGCGCTGTTCCAGAACCTGATCGGGAACGCGGTCAAGTTCCACGGCGACGAGCCGCCGGTCGTGCGGGTTCTGGCCCGCCGCGACGACGACCAGACCTGCGAGATCGCCGTGTCCGACAATGGCATCGGGATCAGCGCCGAGTACGCCGACCAGATCTTCACGCTGTTCCAGCGCCTCCACAACAAGAGCCAGTACGACGGCACCGGCATCGGCCTCGCCCTGTGCAAGAAGATCGTGGAGTTCCACGGCGGCACGATCCGCCTCGACAGCGAGGCACCCGGGCCGGGGGCGACCTTCGTGATCCGCCTCCCCCTCCACGCCGAGGTGCCCGCGCCGGCGCTCGTGCCGGGCGACGCCACCGCCGAGGACCACCAGGGCGGCCGACCCGAGCTCCCCTCCCCGACCAGCCCGTCCGCGACCACCGCGAACACCACCACCACCACCACCACCACCACCACCGAGGTCCTGCACCCATGACCACCGACACCCGCCCCATCGAAGTGCTGCTCGTCGAGGACGACGAGGGCGACGTGGTCATGACGAGGGAGGCGCTCGACGAGGGCAAGGTGCTCAACCGCCTGCACGTCGTCGGCGACGGGGTGGAGGCCCTGCAGTTCCTACGCCGGGAGGGCACGTTCGCCGACGCGCCCAGGCCGGACCTCGTGCTGCTCGACCTCAACCTGCCCCGCCGCGACGGCCGGCAGGTCCTGGCCGACGTGAAGGCCGACCCCGATCTGCGCCGCATCCCGGTGGTGGTGCTCACCACCTCCGAGGCCGAGGAGGACATCCTGCGCAGCTACGACCTGCACGCCAACGCCTACGTCACCAAGCCGGTGGACTTCGACCGCTTCGTGCGGGTCATCCAGCAGATCGACGAGTTCTTCATCTCGGTGGTGCGCCTGCCGGGGCGCTGAGCGGCGCTCGGGCCGACAGCAGCGTCTCGCTGGCTGGCGCTCAGCGACGTCGGCTGGCGTCCACCTCACCGGTCCTGCTCGGCATCCCTTCCGCGACCACGCTCAACCGACTGCTCCGGCGGGCGAGACGGCCCGTCCTGCCTCGGTGCCGGCCTCGGTCGCACCTGCATCGGCCCGCCGGTGGGCCAGGCCGGCGACCACCACGATGGCCGCAGCGACGGCTCCCCCGGCGAGCAGCCCGACCGGGCCGGCCCAGACGGCCGCGGCCACCACCCCGACCGCCAGCTCCACCCCGATGGTGACGAGCCGCACCGGCTGGCGCAGCGCACCGAAACGACGGTGGACGGCGAGGAGCGCGTCGGTCGTGGTGACGGTGCGACCGGCGTAGATCGCGAGGCCCCGCACCAGGCCGAAGCCGGCCCCGAGCGCCAGCGCGAAGCCGGGGCTGGCGGTGAGCGCCGTGAGCAGGATCGTGAGGTAGACGCCGGACGTGGTGATGTAGGTGGCCAGACCGACCCCGATCTGCCAGCCGAACCCGCCGCCGTACACCCACGCTCGGTACTGGTCGAGCCAGCGCTCGTTGACCTGGCGGCCGTGGAACGGGAGGTGCAGGCCGAACAGGTCGAGGTCAGAGGCGGCGCACACCAGGGCGGCCACGGCGGCCACGGCGAGCACGGTGGTGGTCGACGGGTCGAGGGCGGCGACGAGGGCGGCGAGCCCCGCCATGGCGGCGCCGAGCGTGAGGCCGCCGAGCACGGCACCGGCCACGAACCACCGCGCCGTGACCGACCAACGCCGGCCCCGGCCGGCCTCGGCCAGCGGCGTCACCGTCGAGAGCATCGACAGTCCGCACGGCGACCACGTCGATCGCACCGCCGTCACCACGGCGGTCACCACCGCCAGCACCACCACGATCGCCACGAGGCCTCCTCGAGTCGCGGACGTCGCGAGCGTAGGCCGCCCGCATCGCTGCTGCTGCAGACTCGGGATCTCGACCGGCCCTCGGGCCTCTGCCGCTCGCAGCTGCCGGATCCGGACCACGCCGCCCACACCGGGCCCCGCCTCAGGAGGACGCGATGGCCTCGCCCGCACGCCGACCACGCATCACCCGGGTTCACCTGCCCGGGATCGGGAAGCGAACCGAGCTGCTCGCCGTCGACGGCAGCGCCATCAGCGTGGTGGAACACCCGGGCGGCCGCACCGACCTCCAGGTGGGCGAGGGCCCGACGGTTCGCATGTCGGGAGCCGACGCGCAGGCCCTGGGCGCCCTGCTGACGGGAACCTTCAGCGTCGACCCGTCCTTGCTCGACGATCTACACGCCGCCCTCGGCGGCCTGCGCATCGACGCGGTGACCATCGCCCGCGACGGTCCGCTGGCCGGTCGGTCGATCGGCACCCTGGAGATCCGGAAGCGCCACCGGGTCACGGTCGTCGCCGTGCTCCACGGCAGCTTGGCCGACGTGGCCCCGGCGGCCGAGACCCTGCTCCAGCCCGGGGACCGGGCGGTGGTGATCGGCCGACCGCAGGACGTCGACGACTTCCTCCTCCACGCCGGAGCCACCCATGGGCCATGACCTCGTCGTGCTGGGCGCCGCGTTCCTCCTGTGCGCCGCGCTGGCCAGGGGTGGCCGGCGCATCGGTCTCCCCACGATCCCGTTGTTCATGGCCGCCGGCATCGCCCTGGGCCCCAACACTCCTGGGCCGGTCCTCTTCGAGCACCCTGACGACCTCGCCCTGCTGGCCGCGTTCGGTCTGGTGTTCCTCATGTTCACCCTGGGTCTCGAGTTCTCTGTCGACGACCTCACCTCGGGCGGCTCCCGCCTGCTCGTCACCGCCGGCACCTACCTCGCCCTCAACGTCGGCGGCGGTCTCGCCCTCGGCTTCGCCCTGGGCTGGGGCACCCCAGAGGCCTTCGTGGTCGCCGGCGCCACCGGCATCTCGTCCTCGGCCATCGTCACCAAGGTGCTGGTCGAGCTCGGACGGCTCGGCAACCCCGAGACCCGCCTGATCCTCGGCATCATCGTGATCGAGGACCTCTTCCTCGCGCTCTACCTCGCTGCTCTCGCACCGGTGCTCGGCAAGGCCGACGGCACGGGCGAGGCCCTGCTGCAGTTCGGTCGCTCGCTCGCCTTCCTGATCGTCCTGGCGCTGGTCGCCCGGTTCGGCAGCTCGCTGGCCGAGAAGCTGATCGGCTCCCGCGATGACGAGCTGCTCACGATCTCGTTCTTCGGGTTCGCCGTGCTCCTCGCCGGCCTGGCCGAGGTGCTCGGCGTGTCCGACGCGATCGGAGCGTTCATGGCGGGGCTGGTGCTGGCCGGCACGAGACTGGCACGGCGGGTGGAGCGTCTCGCCATCCCTCTGCGCGACGCGTTCGCCGCCGTGTTCTTCTTCGCCTTCGGCCTGGAGGTCAGGCCGGGTGACCTGTTCGAGCTGGTTGGTCCCGTGCTGGCGGCGGTCGCGGTGACGGTCGTGCTGGCCTTGGTCGCCGGTGTGATCGCCGCCCGGATCAACGGCCTCGACCGGCAGGCGGCGACCAACGTCGCGACGACGGTGATGGCCCGCGGCGAGTTCGCGCTCATACTCGTCTCGCTGGCGACAGCTGCCGGCCTCGACGAGCGGCTGGTGCCCTTCGTCGGTGGGTACGTCCTCGTCCTCGCCGTGCTCAGCCCACTCCTCGCGGCCCAGTCGCGCCATCTCACCGGCCTCCTCCCGCGCCGCGCGGTCCGGGCACCGGGGCGGCCACCGGCACCCGCGCCGTCGGCTGGAGCGAGGTTGGGCGGCTCGGAGGACGTCGGCTAGGGTTCCCTGCCCCGGGCGATTGGCTCAGATGGTTAGAGCGCTGCCTTCACACGGCAGAGGTCACAGGTTCGAGTCCTGTATCGCCCACCCGGGAAGCCCCTGCTCAGCGGGGGTTTTCTGCTTTTCGGACGGGGGACGGGAACCGCCGCCGAGAAAATTGTGCGCGGTTTGTGCGCGGGACTCTGGAGCGAGCTGCTCGGGGTCAGTGCACACCGGACCTCCCCGAGCGAGGAGCGCGAGCGCGGATTCCGATGTGACGCTGCGGGATTCCGTGATCCAACGAGCGCGATCTCGGACCGACTTCACGTTTCGCACGCGCATCTCCGTTGCCAGAAGGACATGTAAGCGTTTACGCTTACACACATGAGCGAGGTCGCTTCGCTGGTCAGAGAAGCTCGCACGGAGGCCGGGCTCTCGATGCGCGCCCTCGCCCGCCGCGCTGATGTGTCGTTCACGACGATCAACCGGATCGAGCATGACCAGCTCGATCCGACCTTCTCGACCGTCGAGAAGCTCCTCTCCGCGATCGGCCAGGAGCTCGCGCTGTCCCGCCGCAAGGCGGAGCCGGTCCCCAGTCTCGCTGATCTGACCGACGCGTGGTCGACCGACGACACGGGCCAGGACCAGCCCGACTGGACCCGTCTGCGGGCGTTCACCGACTACCTCGCCCACCACCACGACGTCTCCCAGGCCGCCGTCATCTCGGCCCCCGATCCATCCGGCTCGACGTTCCTCGACGCCCTTCTGGCCGGCCTCGCCGAGAAGATCGCCGATGACTGCGGATTCACGCGGCCGGCATGGACCAAGCGGGTCCCAGCGCTCGCTCGTCCATGGACGAGCTTCGGCACGCCTCGGATGCAGGCCGCTGATCGGGCGGCGACACCTCCCCAGCTAGCCCACCGCAACATCTTCATTCCCTCGGCGAGCCTCTGGCGGCGGGCCTCTGACATCGAGCCGGCTTGATGGACGCCACGCCACTCGACGGGGACACCATCAAGGGCCTGTTGAGCGAGGTCGCCGAGCGGCTCTCCCCGGAGGGAGAACAACACGTCGTCGTGATCGTCGGTGGGTCACTGTTGGCGTGGCACGGGTTGCGGGACACGACCGTCGACGTCGACAGCGCCCGTCGACTCGACGACGAACTCGTCGCCGCTGTCGCCGAGGTGGCCGCCGCCCACGGCCTGGATCCGAAATGGCTCAATGCAGGTGCTGCTCGATTCAGTCCAGCGACGCTCGATATCACCGAGTGCGACCACCTGCTCGAGACTCCGCGCCTCCTCGTCCTTGGCCCTCCCCTCCGGCTCGTGTTCGTCATGAAGCTGAGCAGGGCCCAACCCAACGACCTCGCCGACCTCATCGTCCTGTTCCCTCACACAGGCTTCGTCACCGCGAGCGACGTCGTCGACGCCTACCGCGATGCCTATCCACACGAGGAGCCCGATCCCGGGCTGGCTGATCTGGTGATCGAGATCGCCCGACGAGCCGGGCGCGACCTGCCCTGAACCATGTCCTGCCTCGGCGTGGGGCAGTTCTCTAGATTCGGGAGATGGCGGAGCTGGTTCCGGGCCTCTACGAGCGGCTGATCACGGCCGGGCTCGATGAGCAACTGCGTGGGGTGGAGGCTGATCTGATCGAGCGAAGTCGGTTGGATCCGGCTGATGCCGATGTCGAGGCCGGCGACGTCGGCGAGGTCGTCGTCCTGGCGCTCGAAGTGGCCGGAGCTGGCGAACTCGTCGATGCGGTGGCGGGCGCCGTCGACCATCACCTCCGGGTCGGAGCCTTCTTCACCGCACGCGACCGCGAACCGGGGGAACGACATGAGGGCACAACGTACGTCGAGCCGGCCCGGCCGACCGGTGGCCGCCGGGCGCGCAGATCACCGGCAGAGAACTGACTGGTTGCCGACGCCGTCGTGGTCCGCGCTGGACGCCCGTCCCGCGTTGGCCGACCATCACCGAATGAGCGACGAGCGAGCCAGGGCGCTTCGCGGCGCGACCTTCCGGTGCGACAGCCAGGCGGTGCTGGAGCTGCTGTCCGGCAGGCCCCTCGATGCGCATCTTCTGCAGCTCGCCGGCGACGCCATCCGGGTCGCGGTCGCGGCCGGCGAGCCCGGCGCCGACGAGCTCGCCACCGACTGCGCCGCCGCGCTGCGCCAGCGGGACTGGCCGGGCGACGACCACCTGGCCGACCACCTCGATGCGCTGACCGGCCGTGGGCCGACGCCGTTGTTGCGACCCCTCGCCGTCGACCTCAGCGAGCTGAGCGAGATCCGCGAGGGCGACCCGTTGCACGGCGGAGGTCGCGTCGACCGGCGTACCGGCGAGGTCTGGCACCGGGCCCAGATCGAGTACGCGGTGGAGACCGGCGAGGAGGACCCGGACGACCACGAGCCGGACCGATGGCTGTGGGTGGAGTGCGAGGGGTCGCGTGACGGCTACCGCGACATGGAGGACTTCATCGCCACGGTGGCCGATCCGCACCAAGCCGAGGTGCTCGCCGTCGCCGTCGAGGGCCGGGGGGCGTTCCGGCGGTTCAGGGACGTGCTGCACCGGTGGCCCGACCTCGTCGAGCGCTGGCACGGCTTCAGCGACGACCGGCGCATCGGCCGGGCGAGGGAGTGGCTCGCCGACGCCGGCTACCGGCCGGCCGACGTGCAGTGAGCCGCAACCTCCCGGTGTCGATGGCGACCGCTACGGTGCGGGCGTGCCGCGTCTCGATCCCGCCGCCCGGGTACGCCACCACATCGAGGTGCTCCTCGCCGACGGCCCCGTCGACCTCGACGACCTGCAGGCTGCGCTGATCTCGCGGGGCCTGGACCTGGGCCCGGAGCCCGACGAGCGCCTCGACGACGTCCTCGGGACCATGGATCGGATCGCCTTCTTCGACCATCCCTGTGCCGATGATGACGACGACGAGCCCGAGCTCTGCTTCGACCGGCTGGCCCTCGTCGACGGCACCACGTGGACGGTGCCGATCAGCGAGCTCGACCTCGCCTCCAACACCCTGCCCAGCGAGTCGCTCGGCCTCCTGTTGCTGCCACTCATCAGCGAGTGGTGCGTGCTCGACGGCGGCGACACGGTCGACATCGACGCCGAGGACCGGCGCCGGGAGGCCGCCGACGCGCTCGGCATCGAGGCCGGCGGAGGCATCGCCTTCCCCGTGGGCTGGCTCGCCGAGCACGGCGCGACGCCGGGCGGGTTCCTGCTGCTGCGGCTCCACGGCGGCGTCGTCGAGGGCCGTGGCACCGGCACGGCGCCCACGCCGTCGGCGGCGCTCGTCGACGCGCTGGCGTCCACGCTCGGTCCCGACTCGTCCACTCGCGCCTGCCGACACACCGCCCAGGCGCTGACCGAGGTCTTCGTCCTCCACCCCGAGCTGCGCGCCACGACGGTTCCGCCGCTGCCCGCCCTGGTCGAGGCCGCCGGGCTGGCCAGCGACCAGGGCTACCTCGCCCGCGCCGGATTCGACTTCGAGCGAGAGCGCGTGCGACGGCGGGTCGAGGACGTGGCCAACCGGCTGGAGCTCTCCGAGCGCGACGTGCAGGCGTACGCGACCCTGGCCGTGGCCTGGCACGCGTGGTCGGCGCGTCGGGAGGATCTCGACCCGGAGCTGCTGGAGGGAGCGGCCCAGGCGCTGCAGCTCATCTCCGTGGCCACCGCGTTCGTCGACGAGGAGTGCGATCCCGAGGACCTCGAGACCATCGACGAGATGGTGTCGTTCGGCGAGGCGCTCATCGACGCCGCCAGCGGCCCCGCTCAGGCGGGGCCGGCCTGGCTCGTCGCCCAGGCCAGCGGCGTGGCGGGCCGGACCGCTAGCTTCGAGGACTGGATCGACACGGCACTGCTGTTCGACGACGATCACGCGCTGTCGCTCTACGACAAGGCGTGGTTCGAGTTCGACCGGGGCGAAGCGAGGAAGGCCAAGGCCCTGCTCACGCGCATCGGAGCGGGCGCGTTCGCGCACGACCAGGCGATCCTCGACGCCGTGCTCGCACCGGGACGACCCGTGGCCCGGCGCAACGACCCGTGCCCGTGCGGCAGCGGCCGCAAGTACAAGCACTGCCACCTCGGCATCGACGAGGTGGCCCTCGATGCTCGGCTGACGTGGCTGTACCGCAAGGCGAACTGGTGGCTCGAGCGCCGCCACGGAGACGAGGTGGAGGGGATGGCGTGGCTGCGGGCCCGCCACAGCGAGCTGTCGCCGCAGCGGCTGCTCGAGGTCGATCCGCTCATCCCCGATGCCGTGCTCGCCGAAGGGGGCCGCTTCGCGGAGTGGCTGGCCGAGCGGGGGCCGCTGCTCCCCTCCGACGAGGCCATGCTCGCCGGGCAGTGGGCGCTGGTCGATCGGTCGGTGTTCGAGGTCACTGACGTTCGCCGCGACGAAGGCGTGACCGTGCGCGACGTCCGCACCGGTGACGTCCTCGACGTCGACGAGCGGCTCGGCTCGCACGACCTCGCCGTCGGCCGGTACGTCCTCGCCCGGCCGCTGCCCACCGGCAGCGGGGCGCTCCAGTTCTTCGGCGGCATCACGTTCGTCCCCGACTCCATGCTCGACCGGTTCATCGAGCTGCTCGACGACGAGCCGACACCGGCCCAGCTGCTCCTGCTCGTGGCCGAGTCCGAGGCGCCGCCCAGGCTCTCGAACCGCGACGGCGACCCCACGGTGTTCTGCGAGACCACCTGGACGGTGCCCGACGCCCAGGCGGCCGCCGCGGCCCTCGACGCCGCGTTCGAGCCCGACGACGAGCCGGGCCGCTGGACGTGGCTCCACGACGACGACCAGGAATCCGCCGGCAACGCAGTCGGCGGTCGGCCCGTGCTCGGCACCCTGGCGCTCGACGGCGACCGCCTCACCGCCAGCACCAACAGCGTCGAGCGGGCCGAGGCCATCTCGCTGCTTGTCGGCGGCGTGCTCCCCGACGCCGAGCTGGTGGAGGACCTGCGCTCCGATGTCGACGACATCCGCGGCGACATGGCCTACGAGCGCGCCGTGTTCGGCGACGACGACCCCTCCGACGGCCTGGTCGACGCCGCCGACGTCCCGCCCGAGGTGCGCGCCGCGCTGCGCCAGCAGATGGCCCGCTACGAGGAGCAGTGGGTCGACGAGTCGATCCCGGCCCTCGGTGGCGCCACCCCTCGCCAGGCGCTCGACGACCCCACCCGGGTCGACGACCTGCTCCGGCTGCTCGACCGGATGGAGGAGATGGAGGCCCGCCAGCCGCCCGACCAGCGCGGCATGGGCATGCGCGCCAGCCGTCTGCGAGAGCTGCTCGGGCTCCCACCTCGGGGCGAGCTGCGCCTCCCGAACCTCCCGTGACGACCCACTCGTGCGCCTCGCAGCCGGCACCTCGAACGACCGACCACCACCCGGAGGGATGAGCCAGTGGCGAAGATCCTGTGGGCCTGCTGGGACGGCGGAGGGAACCTCACACCGAGCCTCGGGATCGCCCGCGAGCTGCAGCACCGCGGCCACCAGGTCGGCTTCCACGGCCGCCCGGAGATGGTCCCTCGAGCCCGCGCCGCCGGCCTCAGCGCCGAAGCGCTGACCGAGGCCCGCACCGACCTCGAGCGCTTCGGCTTCCACCCCCTGCCCACCGTCTTCGGCTACACGAGCTCGCCGGCGGTCGGCGAAGAGCTCGTCGACCTCGTCGACGCCGCCGGGCCCGACGTCGTCGTGATCGACGCCATGTTCAGCACCGCCTTGCAGGTGGCTCCCCGGTTCGCCCGGCCCACCGCCGTCATGGTGCACAGCTTCTGCTGCCAGATCCTCGACGGATGGCGCGCCAACTTCGAGATGCAGAGCCAGTCACGCGTACGAGCCGGCTTCGACGCCCTCGACGACCTCGACGTGCTGTGGGGTGGGCGCGACGTCGTGCACGTCAACACCCTCGCCGACTTCGACGGCCGCCCCGACGCTGCCTGGCCGAACGTGGTGCACGGCGCGCCGGTGCTGGCCTCCGAGCCTCGCGCCGCGACGACGCAGCTGCCCTGGGCGCCCGACGACGCCGTCCCTGTCGTGCTGCTCGCCTTCAGCACCGTGCCCGAGCAGCGCAGCCCGGAGATGCTGCAACGGGCCCTCGACGCCATGGCCGAGCTGCCCGTGCACGTCGTCGCCACCACCGGCGGCGTGGTCGAGCCGGGCGAGCTGGCCCCACCCGCCAACGCCCATCTGCTCCCGTTCGCCGACCACGACGAGCTCATGGCGCGGGCGTCGCTGATGCTCGGCCACGGCGGGCACGGCACGACCATGCGGGCGCTGCGCCACGGCCTGCCTCTGGTGGGCATCCCGGCGAAGGGCGCCGACCAGGCACCGATCACCCAGCTGCTCGAGGCCTGGGGTGTCGGTCGGGCCCTGCCCGCCGATCCCGAGATGGAGCAGATACGCGCCGCCGTCAGCGAGGTGCTCGACGACCCACGCTTCGCCACCGAGGCCCGCCGACGCGCCGGCGCCTTCGACGGGATGGACGGCGCCGCGCTGGCCGCCGACTCGGTGTGCCGGCTCCTGGGCGAGGCCCCCTCGCCGTCGGCTCCCGCCCCCTGAACGGCCGGGCGGCGCCTGCGGCTCGGCGGCCGACCGCTCGACCGGGTCAGGGATCGCCCAGCAGCGTGCGCACCAAGGTGTCCTCGATCCAGGCGGCGTGGCGTTGCTCCGACCACCCACGCTCGTCGCACAGCAGCCGACCCATGTCCGGGCTGGCCACGGCCCAGATGACCTCGCCCGCCCGCTCGACCGGCAGCCGCAACGGGCCCAGGGCGGCCAGCCACTCGGCGACGCTCGTCATGTTGGACAGGCGGTGCGCCTCCATCTCGGCGTGCACGGCGGCGAGGTCGGGATCGGCGGCGGCCGCGGTGCGCAGGACGTGGGCCACCGGGCGCACCGCGGTGGAGATGGCGGCGATCGAGGTCGCGAAGCGGGCCAGCATCGTGCGTTGGTCAGGTGCCTCTCGGACGGTGCGCACGGCCGCGGTGCTGAGCACGCTCGCCTCGCCGTCGGGCGCCAGGTGACGGTCGATGATCGCGGTGAGGAGCCGCGGCTTGGTGCCGAACGTGGCGTAGACGGTGTCGACGGCGACGCCGGCCGCCACCGCGATCTGGCGGACCGACGTGCGGGCGTACCCCTGCTCGACGAAGAGCGCCTCGGCCGCGTCGAGGACCCGTCGTCGGGTCGCCGCCGCCTGCTGGCGCCGCAACGGCGAGTCGTAGCGACGCGGCGCGACGCCCGACGCCGGCTCGGCCGTCGCTCCCCCGCCACCTCGTCGCCCGCCACCTCGTCCCGCCCCTCGTCGACCCTTGACCTGACCGGCCACTCGTCCTACCTTCGTCCTATCGTCACTCGGGTGAACCTACTCACCTTCGGATGATAGTTGCGAGGGGGCCACCATGTCCGCACCCATGTCCGCATCGTCCTCAGCCCAGGGGTCGTCGCCGACCCCGACCAGTGAGCCAGCGGAGGCCGATCCCCTCCGCCAGTCGTTGCGGGCCATGTGGTCGGCCGCCGCGCCGGGCTGGGAGCGCCATGCCCGGTTCGTGGAGCGCCGGGAGGCAACGGTGAGCGACCTCCTGCTCGCCAGCCTCCGACCCGGCACCACGGTGCTGGAGCTCGGCTGCGGGCCCGGCGGCCTCGGGCTCGCCGCGGCCGAGCGGGTCGGGCCGAGCGGCTCGGTGGTGCTGTCCGATGTGGTGCACGACATGCTCGCCGTGGCCGAGCGGGCCGTCGCCGAGCGCGGCCTACCCCAGGTGAGCACCCGCCTGCTCGACCTCGAGGATCTCGACCTCCCCGATCGCTCTGTCGACGTCGTGCTCTGCCGCGAGGCGCTCATGCTCGTGCCCGAGCCGAGCCGCGCCGCCGCCGAGATGGCCCGGGTGCTGCGGCCGGGAGGCCACGCCGCGGTGTCGGTGTGGGGGCCGCGACCGGACAACCCGTGGATCGCCGTCCTGCTCGACGCCGTGGGCGACGCGGTAGGCATGGAGGTGCCACCACCGGGCATCCCCGGTCCCTTCTCCCTCGACGACGCCGACCGGCTCGCCGCCCTGTTCCGCGGCGACGGGTTCGCCGACGTGCAGGTCCGAGCGGTGGCCACGCCCTGGGAGGGACCGTCGTTCGACGAGTGGTGGAACGTCGTGCCGGCCCTCGCGGGACCGGTGGGCACGATGCTCGCCGGCCTCCCGCCAGAGACCGCCGAGGCCATCCGGGCGGCCTGCGAGCAGGAGCTGGTTCGCTACGAGTCGGCCACTGGCCTGGAGGTGCCGGGGCTCACCCTCGTGGCGACCGCCCGCCGCTGAGCCGGCGTGCTCAGCTCCGCCAGCCGGCCCACTGCGGCGTGCTCAGCTGCACGGTGAGCCGGGCGACCTCCACCAAGCGGGCCACGACCTCGGCGGTGCGCTGCAGCGGCGACCGATCGGCCGGCTCGAGCACGTCGGACTCGAGCTGCACCAACGCCCCGACGCCCCAGGCCTCTGCCAGCGAGACGTGGAAGCGCTCGTCGCCCTCTGGGCGCACCGAGCGGCGCGGATCGAAGAGATGAGCCATCGAGGACCTCCCCTGAAGGGTCGACATGGTACGACAACGACCCGCCGACGCAAGTCGCGCCACGCGCTGGGGCGCCGCCGCGCCGAGCCGGACCAGCGGCCTCGCCGGCTCAGGGGTAGGTGCGCAGCTCGACCACGTTGCCGTCGGGATCGCGGACGTAGAGGCCGGTGCCCGTGCCCTGGGCGCCGAACAGCGCCGCGGGTGGGCCGAGCACGTCGAACTCGCCGCTCTCGGCGACGCGGGCCAGGTCGGCGCCCTCGACCACGACACAGAGGTGGTCGACGTTGGTGCCGTCGCGCGGCGCCTCGAACAGGTCGATGATCGTGCGGTCGTCGAGGCGCACCGACGGGAAGAGCACCTCGCCGGCCTCCCACTCCTCGACCCGGAGCGCCTCGGCACCGAGCCGCTCGCACCACCAGGCGAGCGAGCGCCGGGCATCGGAGACGTTCAGCACCACGTGGTCGATGCCGGTGACCTTGAGCACGGCGCCCGATGCTAGGCCCGTCGTCCGGCGTGCGCCCGAGCTCATCCGAGGTAGGCGAGGCACAGCGTGGTCTCGTGGTCCGACAGGGCGAGGGCCACGTCGGTGCCGGTCGGGCACGGTCGAGGCGTGGCCACGGTGGACCGGACCTGGTAGGCGCCCTGCGTCCCGCAGCTGACCGGCACCGGGGCCTGGCCCCCGGACAGGGCGGCCACCAGCACGCAGTCACCCACCTCCGGGGTCGCGACCCGCGCCTGCGTCCCGGGCGACGTGGCGGCGTCCTTCGAGGTGGCGTACGCGCTGAACACCAGCAGACCGACCAGCACGGCGAGCACCACGACGATGGGTGCGTACCGCCAGAGGGTGGCGTGCCCGGCCGGGACCACGACGCCCGAGGGCGGCGCCGGCCGGGAACCGACGCGGCTCGCGCCGGTGGGGGCGGGCGAGGGGGGTGACGCGGTGGTGGCGTGGCCCTTCCCGGGGCTGCGCAGCGACTGGTCGTACTCGGCGCGGCGCTGCGGGTCACGCAGGACGTGCCAGGCCGCGTTGGCGGCCCGCATGCGCTCCTCGGCGCGGGCCCGGCGAGGCGGGTCGTCGCGCTGGCGCCGATCGGGGTGGTTGGCCTTGGCCACCACGACGTAGGCCCGGCGGATGGCCTCGGTGTCGGCGTCGGGGGCCACGCCGAGGACCTCGTAGTGGGTCGGCACGGGGTCAGCTCCGGGGGTCGTGCGGCCCACGCTATCGCTGCCCGGCCGGAGCAGGTCATTCGGTCCATTTCCGTGCCATGTTGTTGCCTTTCATGTCCTCGGATGGCAAGGTCGTCGGCCATGGGTGAACGGGTTCGAGTTGTGCGCGACGACGACGGCCGTCTCCTGGCCGTCAAGCAGCCGGTCGTCGGGGGCGAAGCAGCAGCCCACGCCGAGGTCGCGCTGCTGCGCCGGGCGCAGATGCCGGGCGTCGTGGAGCTGCTCGAGGGCGGCGGCCCCGCTCCTCACGTCGTGGTCACCCGGTGGGTGGGCGCGCGGTCGTTGGCCGACCTCGAGCCGCCCCTCTCACCCGAGCGTGCCGCCGCCCTCGTGCTCGCCGTCTCGGCGACCGTCGCCCAGCTGCATCGGCTGGGCGTGGTCCACGGCGCCGTGGAACCGACGCACGTGCTGCTCGACGGGATGGGACGGCCGGTGCTGTGCGGCTTCGGCCGGGCCGCACGAGACGGCTCGGGCCTGCGCCCCGCCGTCGACGTGGCCGCGCTGGGCCACCTGCTCAGCCACCTGGTCGGCGGGCCCGAGGCCGTCGACCGCCAGCAGCTGCGGCGCGGTGGGCGGGGGCGCACCACCGCGGCCCGCCGCCGCGCCCTGCTCGCCGTCGCCGCCCAGGCCACGGTCGACGACCCCTCGTGCCGGCCGTCGGTCGCTGCGCTCGTCCACGGCATCCGGCGGGCGGTGCCCGACGCCCGACTCCTGGAGCTGCCCGACACCGACGAGGCGCCGGAGCCGATGGCGACGGACCGACCCGGCGCTGATCCCACGACCGCTGGCTCGATCGGTGACCTCATGAGGTCACCGATCGAGCCAGCGGACGGGGTGACGGCCGGGCCCGGCGAGCTCGACGACCTCGAGCGCCTCCGGCAGGGGCTCAGCTCCCCCGAGTGGCTCGACGACTCCGAGCGGGGCCTGATCCGCACCTGGGCGCCCGTCGCGGCCGCGGTGCTGGCCATCGGGGCGACCACCTACGTCGGGTTGTCGGTCTGGCGATCCTCTTCGACCCCGGCCGTCGACGCCGCAGCACCTCCCGCGGCCCGCCCGGCCGACAGCGGCTCCCCGAGCACCCGCCCGCCGACCACCAGGCCCTCGACCAGCTCGACGACGACCTCGACGACGGTCTCCACGAGCGCGACGACCACCGCCCCGACCACAGCGGCCGCGGCGCCGGTGGTGGAGCACGACGGTCGCCGCTACCAGGTCGGCGAGCCCGGCGACGTCATCGCGGTCGGGCCGTGGCTGTGCGACGGTCGCGACCTGGTCGCGGTGCTGCGCCCCGCCACCGGGGCGATCCACGTGTTCCGCGACTGGGCCGCCCAGGGCGGCTCGCTCGACGCGACCCTCTCCACCACGGTGAGCCGAGCCCGCTCGCTCGCCCCGGCCGCCGAGGGCCCGGGGTGCGCCGGGCTGGTCGTCACCACCGCGTCTGGCACCACCGTCGCCCTGACCACCGAGGAGCTCCGATGACGACCACCGGCCACTCCACCACTCCGCGACGTCCCGGGCCTCGACCCACCACGGCCATCCTGCAGGCCGGCGCAGGTGCCGCCGCCGCAGCGGCCGCCCTGGTGGCCTGCGGCGGCGCCCTCCCCTTCCCCACCGACGCGCATCCCACCGCCCTGATGTCGTGGGCCCGCTCGGTCGGGCCGGCCGTGGCCTGCTTCACCGGGCTGCGGGCGCTCGGCTGGCTGCTGCTGGCGTGGCTGGTCCTCACCGGCGCCCTCGGCGTGGTGACCCGCCGCCTGCGGCTGGCGTCGGCCACCGCGGTGCTCGACCGCCTGTCGCTGCCCGTCGTGCGCCGCTTCGCCAACGCCGTGGCCGGCGCCGCGGTGGTGGCCGCCTCTCTCGCCCCGGCGGCCGCCGCCGGAGCGACACCCGCTTCCCCACCCCGGGTCGCCATGGTCGACCTCGGCCCGGTCGTCGAGGGGCCGGAGCCGGTGGCGCCGGCGAGCCCTGCGCCCGGGGCCCCCGGCTCGACGCTCGACCCACGCGCCCCCGCACCCGCGCTGGTCGACCTCGGGCCGACCCCCGCCGCCCCGCCGGCCCCGGCACCCCCGACGGGCCCGAACGACACCACCACCTGGACCGTGGCCCCCGGCGACACGCTGTGGCACGTGGCCGAGTCGACGCTCACCCAACGGCTCGGGCGCCGTCCCTCCGAGGCCGAGACGGCCGAGGCCCTCACCCGGCTCGTCGCGGCCAACGCCGACCGGCTCGTCGTGGCGGGCGACCCGGACCTGGTGTTCCCCGGCCAGCAGTTCGTCGTGCCCTGACCGCACGCTGCCGCCAGGGAGCCCTGCCCGACGATCAGCGCAGGCGCACCGCCACCTCGTTGGCGAGGAGCCGGCCGCCGACGGTGAGGCGGAGACGGCCACCGTCGGCGACCACCAGGCCGTCGAGCAGGTCGAGGTCGGCCGGGTCGAGGGCGTCGACGGGCACGCCGCGGCTGGTGCGCAGCGCCAGCTGGAGCCCCTCGAGGCGGCGGCGGTCCGTCCCGAGCTCCTCGGCGGCGGCCTCGGTGGAGCGGTCGGCGAGCACGGCGTCGATGTAGCGCTCGGGCGTGCGGAGGTTCCACCACCGCCGACCGGCCCGGTGCGAGTGGGCGGCGCAGCCGAACCCGAGGTAGTCGCCCTGCTGCCAGTACAGCTCGTTGTGCCGGCACCGATGGCCGGCCCGGGCCCAGTTGGAGATCTCGTAGTTGGCCAGCCCCGCACCGCTGAGGCGCTCCTCGGCGAGCAGGTACTTGTCGGCCTGGTCGTCGTCGTCGGGATGGCGTGCCTCGTCAGCGGCGAGCGGGGTGCCGGGCTCCACGGTGAGGGCGTAGGCGCTCACGTGCGGCGGGTCGAGGGCCACGGCGGCGTCGAGCGTGCGCTCCCAGTCGGCGAGCGTCTCCCCGGCGCCTCCGTAGATCAGGTCGAGGTTGAACGAGCGCACCCCGGCCGACCGTGCCGCGTCGACCGCGCGGTGCACCGCGTCGGGGTCGTGGCTGCGCCCGAGCGCCGACAGCACCTCGGGCACCATCGACTGCACGCCCAGCGAGATGCGATCGACCCCGCCGGCGACGTAGGTGTCGAGCAGGGCGCGGTCCACCGTGTCGGGGTTGCACTCGACCGTGACCTCGGCGCCGGGAGCGGTGGGGATCTCCGCCAGCACCGACACCAGGGCGGCGGCCGGCACGAGCGACGGGGTGCCGCCGCCTACGAACACCGACGTGGCCGGGGGCAGCTGGCCCCGCTCGACCGCCCGGCGGATGTCGACGCGCAGGGCGTCGAGGTAGGGGCCCATGAGCGGGGCGCGGTCGGTCCAGGTGGCGAAGGCGCAGTAGTCGCAGCGCCGCGCGCAGAACGGGATGTGGACGTAGACGCCGAAGGGCACGGGCCCAGTGTGCCGCGACGGCTGCCCGGGCCGCCCGCCCGACCGGGCGGCGGGCCGGGCGGGGTCACTGTCCGTGGCCGAGACCCAGGTCGTCGAGGCGATCGGTGGCCGAATCGGCGCCCACGCCGAGGATGCAGGCGATGGCGCGCAGGTCGTCCTTGCGGATGGTGAGCACCCGGCCGTTGAAGTCCTGGCGCTGCACCTGGATCATCGTGAGGTAGCGGTTGAGCATCTCGGCCTCGGGCCCGGAGAGGTCCTCGAGGCGGCGTAGGTCGATGGTGAAGGACCGCTCGTCGAGGGAGAGCGCGCCGGTGCCGGACGCCTCACCGAAGGCGGGCCCCTCGTCGGCGGGCAGGAGCTGGTCGACCGGGACGTTGTAGAAGCGGGCGAGGCGCTGCAGGCGCGGCACCGAGATGGCCCGCTCCCCCCGCTCGTAGGCGCCGAGCACCGACGCCTTGAACTCCAGCTCGGACGAGGCCTCGACGTCCTGCAGGGACAGGCGCTTCTGGCGACGGATGGCGCGCAGGCGCTCACCCACCTTGCGGCTGTAGGTGGTGGTCGTCGCCTCGCCCGTGACCGTCTCGCTCATGGCACCAGCTCCTCTCCCGCAGTGGCCTCGTGCCACGCCTGTCTCCGTGCCGGGCCGCGCCTCATGCCCCGCCAGGTCCCTCGTCGAACACTGCATGGCCACGCTCGGTGATCTCGCTGGGTGCCATACTACAGAGCGTCCACGCCGCAGGACAATGACCACTGTGCGTGCGGACGACCAACGGGATGACCCGCCACCAGGTCACCGAGCCCGTACCACCCCAGACCGTAGCGCGCAGAGGAGCGCGGCTCCGGTGATGCTGGCCGTCTCGGCCCGCAGCACGGTGGCCCCCAGCGCGACCGAGGAGGGCAGGGCGGCCCGCTCGGACGGCGACCACCCGCCCTCCGGACCGACGAGCAGGGTGGGGCGGTCGAGGCCGGGGGCGGCGCCGTCGCGGTCGGCGCGGGTGGCACCGGGCAGGGCGCTCACCTCGTCGTAGGACGCCACCGGCGCCACCTCGGGCAGCCACGTGCGCCGGCTCTGCATGGCGGCCTCTCGAGCCACCTTGGCCAAGCGGGCCGCGTTCCGCTCGGCCTTGCCGGGCTCCCACCGCACGACCGAGCGCTCGGCCACGAACGGCACGATGCGGTCGACCCCCAGCTCGGTGAGCTTCTGCACGACCAGCTCCGGGCGGTCGCCCTTCACCAGCGCGAAGGCGATGGTGATCCGCGGCTCGGGGGCGGGGTCGTGCTCGACCGGCCCGTCGGGCACCAGCTCTGCGCCGAAGCGGCACCAGCGCCAGGCGCCACGGCCGTCGGTGACCGACACGGGATCGCCGGGCCGCACGCGCCGCACCCGTTCGAGGTGGTGGCGGTCGTCGTCGGCGAGCACCGGGACGGCCACGTCGCCGACGAGGACGTGCGGCGCCGTGCCCCCGGGGCGGGCGGGCGGCGCCGGCCCCTGCTCCCCCTCCACCGGCGGGCCTACTTGAACGCGGAGCGGAGCTTCGACATGAAGCCGTGCTCGGGCGGGGCGATCTCGTGGCCCCGCAGCTCGGCGAACCGGCTCAGCAGCCCGACCTCCTCGTCGGTGAGGTCGGTGGGGGTGTCGACGACGACCTGGACGAGCAGGTCACCGCGCCCCCGACCCTGCAGGTGCGGCACCCCGCGCTGCCTCAGGCGCACCACCTTGCCGGTCTGCGTGCCCGGCTCGATGGCGATGACCTCGTCGCCGTCGAGCGTCTCGAGCGGGACGTGGGCGCCCAGCGCGGCCTGGGTGACCGGGACGTGCAGCTCGTGGACCAGGTCGTCGCCGTGACGGCTGAACCGCTCGTCGGGGGCGACGCGCACGTGGACGTACAGGTCGCCGGCGGCGCCACCTCGCGGACCGACCGCGCCCCGGCCGCTGAGGCGGAGGGTGGCGCCGGTGTCGATGCCGGCGGGCACGTCGACGGTGTAGGCGCGCTCGTCGACGATGCGGCCCTCCCCCCGGCACGCCGGGCAGGGCGTGGGCACCACGGTGCCGAACCCGCCGCAGCGGTTGCACGGGCCGGCGGTGACCATCTGGCCGAGGATCGACTGGCGCACCCGACGGACCTGGCCGGCGCCGTTGCACTCCGGGCAGGTCGCCGGCGTGGTGCCCGGCGCCGCGCCGGTGGCCTCGCAGTCGTCGCACGGCACCGCGGTGCGCACCGAGACGGGCGCCTCGACGCCGAACACCGCGTCGGCGAAGGCCAGGTCGACCACGGCCTCGAGGTCGGCGCCCCGCGGAGGCCCCGTGGGACCGGGCGCGCCCCCGCCGAAGGGGCTCGAGCCGTTGAAGAACATGTCGAAGATGTCGCCGAGGCCGCCACCCCCGAACGGTGACCCGGCCTGGGGGCCGGCCTCACCGAACATGTCGTACTGCTGGCGGCGCTGCGGGTCCGAGAGGGTCTCGTAGGCGACCGCCACCTCCTTGAACCGCGCCTCGGCCGCGGGGTCGTCGGGGTTGGCGTCCGGGTGCAGCTGGCGGGCCAGGCGCCGGTACGCCCGCTTGATGTCGTCGGCGCTGGCGTCGCGGCTCACGCCGAGCAGCTCGTAGTAGTCAGCCATGCGCCTGTCAGCCCTCGCTCAGCCGGCGCCCGAGGCGGTTGGCCACCACGGCCACCGCGGACAGCGCCTGGTCGTAGTGCATCCGGGTGGGGCCCAGCACCCCGATGGTGCCCGTGGCCTCGCCGTCGACGACGTAGGGCGCCACGACGATCGAGCAGTCGGTGAGCGCCTGGTTGCCCGTCTCGGTGCCGATGGCGACCGACAGGCCCCGCTCGAGCACGTCCTCGAGCAGGCTCACCACCACCAGCTGCTGCTCGAGGATGCGCAGGATCTCGCTCACCGTGCCGACGGCGTCGAACGCCGCCGCCATCTGCGACGTGCCGCCGATGAACACCTGGTCGTCGTGGCGGTGCTCGCCCGTGAGCGCCTCGACGGTGGCGCGCAGCACCCGCGTGACGGGGTCGCCCTCGGGCGGCGCGCCCGGTGGCTCGTCGAGCACCAGGGCGGCGGCGTCGGAGAGCGGCCCGCCCACCAGCAGCGCGCCCAGCCGCACCCCGGCGGCGTTGACCACGAGCTCGTCGGCATCGGCCTCGAGCTCGAGGGTGTGCTTCTCGATGGCGCCGTTCGACAGCACGAGCACGGCGAGCACGATGCGCGGGGCCAACGACACGAGCTGCACCGAGCGCACGGTGGCGACCTCGTGCGGCGGGCCCACCACCACCGCGGCGTAGTGGGTGAGGTGCGACAGCAGCCGGCTGGTGTCGGCGAGCATCTGCTCGAGCTCGCCATGGGCGCGGGCGAAGAAGGACCGCACCTGCTGGGTCTCGCTGGCCCCGAGCCGGCCGGGCCCGCCGAGCTGGTCGACGAAGAACCGGTAGCCCTTCTCGGTGGGCACCCGTCCCGCGCTGGTGTGGGGCTGGGCGAGGTAGCCCTCGGCCTCGAGCGCCGCCATGTCGTTGCGGACCGTCGCCGGCGAGACGTTCACCTCGGGTGAGGTGGCGACGTGGCCCGATCCGACCGGCTGGGCGGTCTCGATGTACTCGGTGACCACCGCCCGCAGGATGGTGGCCTTGCGTTCGTCGAGCATGGGGAACCGTCGTGGTGGTGGAGGCACGCGCCAGGCGAGGCTCGCCTGTGCCCTGCGATGTTACCCGGGAGACCGCGGCGGCAAGCAGACGACCGGCGAGAGTGCTAACCGCCCCGGGGCGGCGCCGCGCTCAGTCGTCGAGGCGCAGGGCCGAGACGAAGGCCTCCTGGGGGACCTCGACGCGCCCGATGTTCTTCATGCGCTTCTTGCCCTCCTTCTGCTTCTCGAGCAGCTTGCGCTTGCGGCTGATGTCGCCGCCGTAGCACTTGGCGAGGACGTCCTTGCGCTTGGCCTTCACCGTCTCGCGGGCGATGATCCGCCCCCCGATGGCGGCCTGGATGGGCACGTCGAACAACTGCCGCGGGATCAGCTCACGGAGCTTCTCGGTCATGCGCTGGCCGTAGCCGTAGGCCTTGTCCTTGTGCACGATCATGGAGAAGGCGTCGACCGGCACGGAGTTGAGCAGGATGTCGACCTTGACGAGGTTGGAGCGGCGGTAGCCGGCGGGCTCGTAGTCGAGCGACGCGTAGCCCTGGGTGCGGCTCTTGAGCTGGTCGAAGAAGTCGGTGACGACCTCGGCCAGCGGCATCTCGTAGACCAGCTCCATGCGCTCGGGCGAGAGGTACTCGAGCTTCACCATGTCGCCCCGGCGCTGCTGGCACAGCTCCATGAGGGTGCCTGTGTAGGTGGTGGGCGTGAGGATGGTGGCCGTGAGGTAGGGCTCCTCGACGTGGTCCACCTCGGTGGCGGGCGGCAGCTCGGAGGGGTTGTCGATGGTGATCGTGTCGCCGTTGGCCTTGTGCACGACGTACTGCACCGACGGGGCGGTGGCGATGAGGGCGAGGTTGAACTCGCGCTCGAGGCGCTCGCGGATGATCTCCATGTGCAGCAGGCCGAGGAAGCCGCAGCGGAAGCCGAAGCCGAGCGCGCCCGAGGACTCGGGCTGGAAGGTGTAGGAGCTGTCGTTCAGCCGCAGCTTCTCGAGGGCCTCGCGCAGGGCCGGGAAGTCGTCGCCCTCCACGGGGTAGAGCCCGCAGAACACCATGGGCTTGGGCTCCTCGTAGCCCTCGAGGGCCGCTGCCGGGTTCGCAGCCAGGGTGACGGTCTCGCCCGAGCGGGCCTCGCCGACGTCCTTGATGCCGGCGATGAGGTAACCCACCTCGCCGGCGGAGAGCGCCGCCACCGGCGTGGGGTCGGGGCGACGCACCCCGACCTCGTCGGCGTCGTGGGTGGCGCCGGCCTGCACGAAGCGCAGGCGGGCGCCGGTGGGAAGGGTGCCGTTCACCACCCGGATGGAGGACACGACGCCTCGGTACTGGTCGAAGTGCGAGTCGAAGATGAGGCCCTGCAGGGGCGCGTCGGGGTCGCCCTCGGGCGGCGGGATGCGCTCGACGACGGCGTCGAGCAGTTCGGCCACACCCTCGCCCGTCTTGGCGCTGACCCGCAGGATCTCCTCGGCCGGGATGCCGAGCACCTTCTCGATCTCGGCGGCGTAGCGATCGGGATCGGCGGCGGGCAGGTCGATCTTGTTGAGCGCCGCCACGATCTCCAGGTCGTGCTCGAGGGCCAGATAGCAGTTGGCCAACGTCTGGGCCTCGATGCCCTGGGCGGCGTCGACGAGGAGGATGGCCCCCTCGCAGGCGGCGAGCGACCGGCTCACCTCGTAGCCGAAGTCGACGTGGCCCGGCGTGTCGATGAGGTGGATCACGTGGTCGCGGTGGTCGAGCCGGACGCTCTGGAGCTTGATGGTGATGCCCCGCTCCCGCTCGATGTCCATCGAGTCGAGGTACTGGGCGCGCATCTCCCGGGGATCGACCGCGCCGCACAGCTCGAGCAGGCGGTCCGCCAGGGTGGACTTGCCGTGGTCGATGTGGGCGATGATGCAGAGATTGCGGTAGCGGTCGAGGGTGGCCACGAGGCGGGGGCGTCCTTGGCGGAGGGGTTCGACGCGGCCCTGGCGCTGGGGCTCAGGCCGTCGATCGAGCCTAGTGGCCGACCGGCCCGACACCGACCACGGCCAGGACCGGGGTGTGACGGCGCCCGCGCCAGCCGCTATGCTGTCCGACTCGTGCCGGCGCCCGCGCGCCCGCCCCAAGATCGTCATCTCCCCCGCTCCTCCCCCCGAGGGCGACCACTCCCGAAGGTGCAGCTGTGGCCAACATCAAGAGCCAGATCAAGCGGAACCGGCAGAACGAGCGCCGTCGCCTGCGCAACAAGGCCGTCCGCTCCGAGCTCAAGACCCGCCAGAAGCGGGCCGTGACGGCGGCCGAGCAGGGCGCCGACGACTCGGCCGAGCTCACCCGCCTGGCCATCAAGCGCATCGACAAGGCGGCCAGCAAGGGCGTGATCCACAAGAACCAGGCGGCTCGCCGCAAGAGCCGCCTGATGAAGCGCGTCGCCGCCGCCGAGGCTGCGGCCGAGTGACGCCCGGGCGCCCTGCGCCCGACACCGAGACCTGACGAGCCGGCCGGAGCGTTGCTCCGGCCGCTTCGCGTCCGGCGCCCCTCAGCGCCGGGCGCGGGCGGCGCGGCTGCGGCCGGCCAGGCGCGCCACGAGCACCTCGACCACCAGCTCGGGGGGCCACGCCTTGGCGCCGTGCAGGTCGAGGTCGGCCTCGGCGAGGAGGGCACCGAACTCGGCGAGCCGCTCCGAGCCGAGGCGGCGGGCGCCGTCGAGCGCCTTCTTGGCGGGGAACGTGCTGCCCTTGATGCCGAGGATCTCGGCCGCCGCCTTGTCGCCCCGGATGGTCGGGTCGTCGAGCCGGAGCATCCGCAGGTAGTGGTTGGTGAGCGTCGCCATGACCTGCAGCGGGTGGCGGCCCCCGCCACCGAGCATGCGGTGCAGCACGTCGAGGGCCCGGGCCACGTCGCCGCCGTCAATGGCGTCGGTGAGGTCCCACGGGGCGACGTCGCCGGCTTGGCCGAGGTAGGGCTCGATCTCGTCGCGGCCCACCTTGGCGCCCTCGCCGAAGGCGCCCTCGAGGGTGGCCAGCAGTCCGGGGAGCCGGCTCGGCTCACTGCCGACGTGGTCGGCGATGAGCTTGCGGGCGGCGGGGTCGAACCGCAGCGAGCAGGCGGCGAGGTGCTCGTCGATCCAGGCGGCCTGGGCCTTGCCCGTGCCCGGTGAGGTGTCGACCACCACGCCGCCGGCGGCGGTGACGGCGTCGGCGAGGGACTTCGGCACGGACGGCAGCTTCGGCTGGCGTTGCGGTCGGGGGTCGCGCTCCCAGACGAGCACGAGGGAGGTGCTCGGCAGCGGGTCGGCGAGGTACGCCACCAGGGGCGCCACCGCGTCCTTGGTGGAGAAGACCGCGGCGTGGCGGGCCACCACCACACGGCGCTCGGTGAGGAACGGGGGCGTCTGGGCGGCGTCGACGAGCGGCCCGATGTCGTAGCCGCTGTCGTCGGCGACGGCGTGGTGGTCGACGGTGAGCTCCTCGACCATGAGGGAGCGGTCGCCGTCGCCCACCAGCTCGCCCACGAGCGAGGTGACGCCCTCGCCGAGGAGCACCTCGTCGCCGCCCTTCACCAGGTAGACGGGCGCCCCCAGCTCGACGGTCATGCGGCGGCGAGGACGGCCGCCATCACGTCGGCGACGCGACGACCGTTGCGGACGTCGTGGGCTCGCAGGACCCGGCAGCCGAGAGCGATGCCGATGGCGTGGGCGGCCATCGTGCCCTCGCCGGCCGAGGAGCGGTCGACGTCGAGCAGCGCCCACAGGAAGCGCTTGTTGGACGCCGACAGGAACACGGGGTACCCGAGCTCGGCGAGACGGTCGGAGGCCCGCAGCAGCACGAGCGACTGCGCCTCGGTCTTGCCCAGGTCGAGCCCGGCGTCGACCATGATCCGCTCCGCGGGGATCCCGGCGTCGCGGGCCCGCTTCGCCCGCTCGGCGAGGAAGTCGCACACGGTCTGCACCACGTCGTCGTAGTGCGGGTCGGGGTCGGGGACGCGAGGCCGCAACCGGATGTGGGTGGCCACCACCGACGCACCCGCGGCGGCGCAGGCCGGCAGGTAGTCGGGGTCGGCGAAGCCGCTGATGTCGTTGCCGACCACCGCTCCCGCCTCGAAGCAGGCGCGGGCCACCGAGGCCCGCCAGGTGTCGACCGACAGGGGCACGTCGAAGCGGGCCGCCAGCGCCTGCACCGCCGGCACGACGCGGTCGAGCTCCTCCGCCTCGGTGACCTCCTCGCCGGGGCCCGCCTTCACCCCGCCGACGTCGAGGAAGTCGGCGCCGTCGGCGACGAGCTGCTCGGCCTTGCGCAGGAACGCGTCGAAGTCGTAGTAGGCGCCCTGGTCGTAGAAGGAGTCAGGCGTGCGGTTCAAGATGCCCATCACGACCGCCCGGTGGGTGATGTCGAAGCGGGTCGTGCCGAGCTCGAGGTGCACGCCGCCGACCCTAACCGCGAGCAGGCACCGCCCCTCCCGGCGCGGTGACCTCGACGAGGAGCCCGTCGGCAGTGTTCCGGCACGCCACCCGGAGGCCGCCCGCCTCGAGCGGCTCCGCGGGCGGCGCCTCGGCCCCAGGGGCCGGGCTGCCCCGCGGCGCCCACACCAGGCGCACCCCGACGCGCTGGCGGACGGCGGCGAGCACCCCGGCCGCGGCCGGGCCTGGCGACCGCAGGACCACGAGGTCGAGGCTCCGCACGCCCGAGCGCCGGAGCCCGGCCAGGACGGCGTCGGGGCGAGCGTTGCCCGGCACGACCAGCACGGTGGCGGCGCTCGGGCCGGCACCGCGCCACAGCTGGGCGCCGCCCATGTCCGACACTCCAGCGGCCGGCGTGGGCGCACCGCCGACGAGCGGCAGCACCACCAGGAGACCGGCGAGGCCGAGCGCGGCCCGGCGGGGCCAGGCTCGCTGCCGACGGTGGGCCACCACCGCCACGGCGAAGCAGAGGGCGAGGGCCGCCACCATCGACAGCCCGACCGAGCCGAGCGGGGCGGCGGCGGCGAGGCGGGCCACGCTCGCCACCCACCACAGCCCGAGCCGGGTGGGCCAGTGCACGGCAGCGGCCAGCGGGCCCGGCAGGAGCCCGGCGACGAACCCCGCCGTGCAGCCCCACATCATCACCAGGCCCGCCACCGGCTCGGCGAGCAGGTTGGCGGGCAGGGCCGCGACCGGCATCGGCCCGAAGGCCGGCACCAGCAGCGGCGCCACCGCGGCCTGGGCCGAGAGCGTCACCGCCATGGGCAGCCCCAACCACCGCGGCACCCGGAGGACGCCGGCGAGCGGTGGTGCCAGCACGATGATGCTGACCGACGCCGCCGTCGACAGCCGGAAGCCCAGCGAGAGCACGAGCAGCGGATCGACCACCACCAGGCCGGTGACCGCGAGGGCCAGCACCCGCAGCCCGCTCGCCGGTCGGCCGCTCAGCACCGCCACCGCGCCGACGGCCGCCATGGCGGTGGCCCGCAGCACCGAGGGCTCGAAGCGGGTGACGGCGGCGAACAGCACCAGCACGCCGATGGTGGCGACGAAGCGCGCTCTCATCCGCAGCCGACCGAGCAGGGGCGCCGCCACCGCCAGCACGAACGCCACGTTCTGCCCGGAGACGACGAGCAGGTGCGACAGGCCCGCACCGTCGAAGTCGTCGGCGACCACGACCGACCCGCCCCGGTCGTCGCCCAGCACGAAGCCGGTGAACAACGTGCGCTGGTCGTCGGGCAGCGACCGGGCGCCACGGACGAGCAGGCCTCGCAGGCCGTTGACCGTGCGCCACGCCGGGCCCCCGTCGCCCACGGGAACCACCCGGTCGGCGACGAGCCGGGCGCGCACGTGCCGCGGGGCGGCGCGCATCGGGTCCGGCAGGGGCTCGAGCCGCCCGGTGACCTCGATCCGCTCCCCCGCCGCCCGGCTGGAGAGACGTCCGCCGGCCGAGCCTCGCGCCGTCAGCTCGACCCGCCCCACGCCGGTGCGCACGTCGGCCCTCCACCCGCCGAAGGAGGGCTCGGGATCGCTCACCAGCGTGGCGCTCCCGTGGTACGGGCCGGCCGGCAGCGGCGCCAGACCCTCCCAGGCCTGGTGGGCCAGCCCCGAGCACAGCAGCGCCACGGCGGCGGCCAGCGGGAGGGCCCGGCGCCACGCCAGCCCGGCAGCCACGGCCGCCACGCCGACGGCCACGGGAACCGGCCGCGCCAGCAGCGCCCCGCCGGCGGCGCCGGACGCGAGCAGCACCGCCGCCCCGTCGCTCAGCGGCCCTCGTCGCCAGAGCCCGAGGGTCGAGCTCACCCCACCGCCACCAGGTCTCGCAGCCCTTCGAGCTTCGCCGGGCCGATGCCGCGCACGTCGAGGAGGTCGTCGACGCTACGGAACGGCCCCTTGCGCTGGCGGTGGTCGACGATCGCCGCCGCGGTCGCCGGACCCACGCCGGGCAGGGCGTCGAGCTGCTCGGCCGTGGCCGTGTTGAGGTCCAGCGGGCCGGCGGGCGCCGAACCGCTCCCGGCGGCGCCGGATCCGGCCGGGGCCGAGCCGGCGTCGGCCGCGACCGACGGGGGCATGGCCTCGCCGCGATGGGGCACGTAGAGCCGCTGCCCGTCGGCGAGCGGCGCAGCGAGGTTCACCCGGTCGAGGTCGGTGTCGTCGGTGGGGCCACCCGCCGCCTCGAGCAGGTCGGCGACGCGCGCCCCGGCGGCCACCCGGTAGAGGCCCGGGTTGCGGACCGCACCCGCGGCGTGGACCACGAGGCCCGGCGCCGTCGTGGGGGCGCTGGTCGCCGGGAGGGCCGGGTCGGCCACCGTGTCCGGGGCGAACGGGGACGCCTCGGGCGCGGAGCGGCCGGGTGCCGACATGCTGACCACCAGCCAGGCCAGGGCACCGAGCACCACCGCGCCCACCACCACGGCCGCACCGGCCAGCAGGCGGCGTTCCTCGAGACCGGTGAGCTCGCCCAGGCGGGCCACGGCGCGGCCAGCGGGCCCCCTGAGGGCACGAGGCTGCGGTGAGCGCCGGCCGTCGCGCAGGGCGGCCAGAGCCGCGGCGGCTCGCGGGTCGACGTCGTCGCCGTCGTCGGGCACGGTGCTTCCCCCCGGCAGGAGGGGCGCCGCAGAAGGGGCGCCGTTGCTCTCGGGGGAAGTGCGGACGGGGGGCGCTCCCGCGCCGACCCGGGTCGCTCAGGCTAGGTCGTCCGCGGGGCCGAGGGAAGGGCCGATCCGCGCTCGACCGAACGGGGCCGCGCCCGGGCGCTCAGAACAGGCGCGACGTCAGCTGCCGGCGGTAGGAGCCGGTGCGAGGGTCGTCGGGGCCGAGCAGCTCGAGCAGGTCGAGGAACTCCTGACGGGCGTCGTCGTCGCCCTTCACCGTGTCGAGCAGCTCGACGAGCCGCCGCTCGATGTCGGCGTCGGTGCTGTAGCTGCCGCCGCTGCGGGCCAGCGCGGCCACCCGACGGGTCTCGGCCGTCTCGGGGATCCGGGCGAGCAGCTCGAGCGCCTCCTCGGAGCGCTCCTCGCCGACGAGCAGCTCGGCGAGGTCGACGATCACCCCCTCGTCGTCGGGCTCGAGCTCGAGCGCGGCCCGCAGCGACGCTTCGTCGCCGAGCTCGCGCAGCCGCTCGACCTCGGTCTGCTCCCGGGTCGGCAGCAACCGGGAGACGAACGCGCGCACGGCGTCCTCGCCCTGGGCGCCGACGAAGCCGTCGACGACCTTGCCGTCGGCCACCGCGTAGACCGCGGGGATGCTCTGCACCCGGAACGCGGCCGCTGTCTGGGGGTTGGCGTCGACGTCGACCTTGGCCAGCACCACCTGCCCGTCCGCCTCGGCCACGACCTTCTCGAGGACCGGGCCGAGGGTCTTGCACGGCCCGCACCACTCGGCCCAGAGGTCGACCACCACGGGCGTGGTGAGGGAGCGCTCGAGCACGTCGGCTTGGAAGGTCGCGTCGGTCACGTCAAGGGTGGTCACGGCGTCAAGGTTACGGCCGGCGATGGGTCGCGGCGACGTGACCACGACGGCCGGTAGCGTGGCGCGGCACCCGCCGACGAGGAGACCCCCGTGGAGCAGACGGCCCCAGTGGCCGGCATCGACGCCGCCAACGTCACGACCTGGATGGCCGAGCACGCTCCCAGCGTGGTCCCCCCGCTGACGTTCGAGCTCATCACCGGTGGGCTGTCCAACCTGACCTTCCTGGTGGTCGACGCCTCGGGGCACCGATGGGTGCTGCGCCGACCGCCGCTCGGGCACGTGCTGGCCACCGCCCACGACATGGGCCGCGAGCACCGCATCATCGCCGCCCTGGCCCCGACCGCGGTGCCCGTGGCCCCGGTCGTGGGCCTGTGCACCGACGACGCCGTGAACGGCGCTCCCTTCTACGTGATGGAGCACGTCGACGGCATCGTCGCCCGCGACGTCGCGGCCGCCGGCCAGCTGCCCGTCGACGCCCGCCGCCGCGCCGGCGAGGCCCTCGTCGAGGTGCTCGCCGCCATCCACGAGGTCGACGTCGACGCGGTGGGGCTGGGCGACCTGGGCCGGCGCGAGGCCTACGTGCAACGGCAGCTGTCGCGCTGGCAGCGGCAGTGGGAGGCCACCCGCGACACCGAGCTGCCCGTGATCGACGAGCTCCATGCCCGCCTGGCGGCGCAGATCCCGGAGCAGGGCCCGGCCACGATCGTGCACGGCGACTACCGGCTCGACAACTGCATCCTCTCCCCCGAGGGCGAGATCCGCGCCGTGCTCGACTGGGAGCTGTGCACCTTGGGTGACCCCCTCGCCGACCTGGGGTTGATGCTCGTGTACTGGATGGAAGCCGGCGACGCCATCCAGACGGGCCTTCCCACCGCCTCCACCCTGGAGGGGTTCCCGACCCGGTCCGAGCTCATCGCCGGCTACGCGGCCCGCTCCGGGCGCGACGTCTCCCAGATCGGCTTCTACGTGGCCCTCGGCTACTGGAAGCTGGCCTGCATCCTCCAGGGGGTGCTCGTGCGGTACCGCGCCGGCGCCATGGGTGACCAGGGCGGCGACTCCTCGCGGTTCACCGAGCAGGTGGCCGCCCTGGGCCACGCCGGCATGGCCGCCCTCGACGGCGACCACGGGGCGCTCCGTGGCTGACCTCTACGAGCTCCACGAGACCCCCGACCTCGGCGACGCCCTCCTGGTGCTCGCCCTCGACGGCTGGATCGACGCGGGCTACGCCACCACCAACGCCGTGGGCACCATGCTCGAGCACGCCGACCAGGTCACGGTCGCGACCTTCGACGCCGACGTGCTGCTCGACCACCGATCCCGCCGCCCGACGATGCACCTCGTCAACGGGGTCAACACGGGGCTCACGTGGCCCACCATCGAGCTGCGGGCCGCGGTCGACCCGGGCGGCTCCGAAGCGCTGTTCCTCGTCGGCGCCGAGCCCGACCACCTCTGGCACGCCTTCTCGGCGGCGGTGGTCGACCTGGCCCACGAGCTCGGGGTCCTGGAGGTCGTCGCCCTCGGCGCCTACCCCGCCGCCGTGCCCCACACCCGCCCGGTGCGGGTGGTCGCCACCGGCTCGAGCGCAGAGGTGGCCAGCCGGGTCGGCACCGTGCTGGGCCGCATCGACGTGCCCGCCGGCATCCACGCCGCCGTCGAGGTCGCGGCCGCCGAGAGCGGCCTGCTCACCCTCGACCTGTGGGCCCAGGTCCCGCACTACGCGGCGGCGCTGCCCTACCCGGAGGCCTCTGCCGCCCTGGTGCGCGCCCTGGCCGACCACGGCGGCGTCACCTTCGGGTCCGGCACGCTCGACGCCGACGCCGTCCCCGTCAAGCAGCGCCTCGACGAGCTCGTGGCCGGCAACGACGAGCACCAGGCCATGCTGCGCCAGCTCGAGGTGCAGTACGACTCGGCCGAGGGCATGACCGGCCCCTTGCCGACCGGCGACGACCTGGCCGCCGAGCTCGAGCGCTTCCTGCGCGACCAGGACTGACCCTGTCCGCACGGATCGGTCAGCGTCCCTCGCTCCCGTCGTTCTGGTGGAGGTTCACCCCCCGATCCGGTGGCCGATCCTCCACCAGAACGCCGAGGAGAAGGAGGAGGAGGAGGAGTAGGAGGAGGCGGAGGAGGATGAGCGGGGTGAGGGCGAGGCCGGCGGGGAGGTGGGCCGGCCCGAGGCAAGGGGGATCAGCCGGCGACGACGTTCACCAGCTGAGGCGGGCGGGCGATCACCTTGCGCGGCGGTTTGCCACCCAGGTGAGCCTGCACCTTCTCGCTGGCGAGGGCCAGGCGCTCGGCCTCGGCCCCGTCGATGCCGGCGGGCACCTCGAGGCGGTCGCGCACCTTGCCGTTGACCTGCACGACCATGGTGACAGTGTCGACGACCAGCTTGGCGGGATCGGCCACCGGCCACGGCTGCTCGTGCACGTGCCCGCCCCGGCGGCGCTCCCAGAGCTCTGCCGTCACGTGCGGCGCCATCGGTGCCATCAACAGCAGCAGGGTGTCGACCGCCTCGTCGAGGGTGGCGGCACGCGGGCCGGTGTCGGCCTGGGCGTAGCGGTAGAGGTCGTTGGTGAACTCCATGAAGGCCGCCACCGCCGTGTTGTAGGACCAGCGGTCGTAGTCGTCGCTGACCCTGGCGATCAGGCGGTGCGTCAACCGGTCGACGGCGACGTCGGCGTCGGCCGCCTCGCGATCAACGCCGACCGCCACCTCGCCCTCGGCCAGGCGCCACAGGCGGGCCAGGAACCGGGCGCAGCCCTCGATGCCCACGCCCTCCCAGTCGACGTCGTCCTGGGGCGGGCCGACGAACATGTGAGCCAGGCGCAGCGCATCGGCCCCCTCGGTGTCGAGGATCTCCTCGGGGGCCACCAGGTTGCCCTTCGACTTGGACATCTTGTCGCCCCCCAGGCGGATCATCCCCTGGGTGAACAGGCGCGAGAACGGCTCGCGCAGCTCCTTCGGCGCCACGCCGAGGTCGGCGAGCGCCTTGGTGAAGAAGCGGGCGTACATCAGGTGGAGGATGGCGTGCTCCACCCCGCCGATGTACTGGCCGACCGGCATCCACGCGGCGGCGGCGTCGACCCCGAAGGGCGCCTCGTCGTTCCACGGGTCGCAGAAGCGCAGGAAGTACCACGACGAGTCGACGAACGTGTCCATCGTGTCGGTCTCGCGCCGGGCGGGACCGCCGCACGACGGGCAGCTGGTGTGCAGGAAGCCGTCGTGGTGCTGCAGCGGCGACTCGCCGGTGGGCAGGAACTCGACGTCGTCGGGTGCCAGCACCGGCAGCTCGTCGTCGGGCACCGGCACGATGCCGCAGCCGTCGCAGTGCACGACCGGGATGGGGCAGCCCCAGAAGCGTTGCCGGCTCACCAACCAGTCGCGCAGCCGGTAGTTGACCTTCCCCTCGCCGATGCCCTCGCGCTCGAGGAAGGCGATGGCGGCGGCGATGGCCTCGGCCTTCCCCATGCCGTCCATGAAGCCGCTGTTGATGTGCACGCCGTCGCCCGTGTAGGCCTCGCCTTCCCAGCCCTCGGGAGGCTGGATGGTGCGGACGACCGGCAGCCCGTGCACCTGGGCGAAGTCCCAGTCGCGCTGGTCCTCGGCCGGCACCGCCATGATGGCGCCGGTTCCGTAGCCCGTGAGCACGTAGTCGGCCAGGTAGAGCGGCACCGGCCGCCCGGTGAACGGGTTGCGCACGTGGGCGCCGGTGAAGCAGCCGCGCTTGTCGAGCGAGCCCTCCGAGGCCATGCGCTCCACGTCGCTCTGCTGGGCGGCGGCGGCCACGAAGGCGTCGACCTCGGCTCGCCGGTCGTCGGTGACGATGCTCGCCACCAGCGGGTGCTCGGGAGCCATGACGGCGTAGGTCATGCCGAAGCTGGTGTCGGGCCGGGTGGTGAACACCCGGATCGAGGCGCCGTCGGACCGGGGGGTGCCGTCGGCGTCGGTGACGACCATGTCGAACTCGGCGCCCTCGGAGCGTCCGATCCAGTTGCGCTGCATGGTCTTGACCCGCTCGGGCCAGTCGAGCGCGTCGAGGTCGTCGAGGAGCTGGTCGGCGTAGTCGGTGATCTTGAAGAACCACTGCTCGAGGTCGCGCTTCTCGACGACGTCGCCGGAGCGCTCGCACGTGCCGTCAGCCAGGACCTGCTCGTTGGCGAGCACGGTCTGGCAGCCGGGACACCAGTTGACCTGGGCGTTGCGCCGGTAGGCCAGGCCCGCCTCCAGCAGGCGCAGGAAGATCCACTGGGTCCAACGCTGGTACTCCGGGTCGTGGCTGGTGACCTGGCGGCGCCAGTCGTAGACCGCGCCGATGCGCAGGATCGAGCTGCGCAGCTGCTCGATGCGCTCGTCGGTGAACTCGCGCGGGTGGCGGCCGGTCTTGATGGCGGCGTTCTCGGCGGGCAGCCCGAACGAGTCGAACCCCATGGGCGACAGCACGGCGTAGCCGTTCATGGTGCGGTGGCGGACGTTGAGGTCGCCGAAGGTGTAGTTGCGCACGTGGCCCATGTGCGCCGCCCCGCTCGGATAGGGGTACATGCACAGCGTGTACCAGTGCGGCCTCGGGTCGTCGTTGTCGACCTCGTAGGTGCCGTGCTCGGCCCAGTACGCCTGCCACTTCTGCTCGATCGCCTGGGGGTCGTAGCCGTCAGCCATGGCCGACCATCGTACGCAGGCGCTGTCGCACCCCCTGCGTACGGTTTGGCCCATGTGCTCGGCCTGCACCGATTTTGCGAGCCGCCTCGCGGCCGGTACAGTCAACGATCCCTACGGGGCCATAGCTCAGTTGGTAGAGCGCCTCCATGGCATGGAGGAGGCCGGGGGTTCAATTCCCCCTGGCTCCACCAAGCAGCACTTGCAGGAGGGACCAGTCTCCGACTGGTCCCTTGCAGGTTTTGTCGCCGGCGACGGCTACTTCAGCGTCACCCGGAAGCTACCGTCCTTCGCCGACGGGGACCCTCGGCTCCGGTTCGTCCTCGGTGTCCACGTGGCCCGGCGCGATCGGCCCTTGCTGGAAGCCCTGCGGACGAGGCTCGGCGTGGGGTCGATCAAGGACGCCGAGCCGAGACGGGCACACTGGCAGCCGACATCGACGTTCACGGTCAACTCGCTGCGCGCTCACCACGCCGCCGTCATACCGTTCTTCACCGCATTCCTGATCGGTGGCGAGAAGCGGCACCAGTTCGAGCTGTGGGTGCAGGCGATGCGCGCCTACGAGAGGCTTCATCCGACGCGGTACGGCAAGGGGCCATCGACCTGCAAGCGCCCCGGCTGCGAGCGCCCGGTGCGCGGCCAGGGCGTGTGCCGCATCCACTACTACGAGATCACGGGTCACTGACATGTCCTCGAGGATCCCGACGCTCGCGATGACAGCACGTTCTCTCGCCGACCACCTGGGCGGCTTCGTCGCGGCTGAAGGCACCTTCTCTGTCCATCCGGACCGTCCGCGCGCCGACCGGACCCATCGGTCGGGTTTTCGGTTTGCGGTGGCGCTCGGAGCCAGGGACACCCCGAGCGTCGAGCTGCTGCAGGACTTCCTCGGTGTCGGGCGGGTCCGGCAGTACCCGCGCCGCAAGGAGCACTACGACGACGAGGTGGTGTTCGCGGTGCGGGCGCTCGACGAGCTGACCGGTGTCGTGGTCCCCTTCCTCGACGAGCACCTGCCTCCGTCGCACAAGCGCGAGCAGTACCTCGCCTGGCGCCAGCAGCTGCTGGCCTACGATGCCGAGCGCCCGGCTCGGGCAGGGTGGTCTCGGCGCCGACCAGAGCCGTAGCGTGCCACGGCGCCGGGGAGGCATCTGCCGACGGCCGTCACCGCCGCCTCTCAGTAGCGTGTTGCGATGGCCAGCGCCGAGGACGACCCCGCTCTGTTTGCCGCGTTGGTGGAGGCGCTCACTTCTCGGTCGACTCAGGAAGCCTTCGAGCGCTTCCAGTCCAAGCTCATCGCGGCGAGCAACACCGTGCGGTCGGGTCCGTTCACCGGGATGAGGCTCCTCGACACCACGTCCTGGGGGAACGTCGCCTCCTATCTCCTCGGCTCCTACGAGCAGGAGCTCCACCCTGCACTCGAGATCCTGCTCATGCGGGGCTACGAGACGGTGATCGACGTGGGCTGCGCAGAGGGCTACTACGCCGTGGGACTCGCCCGCCGCCTGCCCGGGGCTGCCGTGCACGCGTTCGACATCGACGAGGCGGCCCAACGGCTGTGTGCCGAGCTGGCGGTCCTCAACGGGGTGGCTGACCGCGTCGCTGTGGCTGGCGTCTGCGATGCGGGTCAGCTCGAACGACTCATCCACGGCTGCACGCTCGTGTTCGTCGACTGCGAGGGATGTGAGGCGCAGCTGCTCGATCCGACCCTGGCACCTGCCCTGGCCACGGCCGACCTCATCGTCGAACTGCACGACTTCGTGGACCCCACCATCACCGAGCGGGTGCTCGACCAGCTCGACTCCACGCATCGCATCGAGCTGGTCGACGTGACCTCGCGCTCGGCCGCCGACTACCCCGAGCTCGCTGGAGAACCAGGGACGGTGGCGTTCAGGGCCCTGTTCGAGGGTCGCCCGACCGACCCGCACCCTATGCAGTGGGCGGTCATGCGAAGCCGCCAGGACTTCGACGATCGGGCGTCGCCCGCCTTCCCGCCCGTCCAACGCCGCACATGGGGCAGGATGACGAGGTGGCGGCGGGACTGAACCGTATCGACGCCCGGTGTCCTACGCGCTCTCGGCGCGCCAGTCGACGACGGGCACGTCGCGCCAGAGCCGCTCGAGGTCGTAGAACTCACGGGCCTCGTCGAGGAAGACGTGCACGATGAACTCGCCGTAGTCGAGCAGGACCCACTGGGCGACGTCGAGGCCCTCGATCCGCAGCGGCTTGGGGCCGCCCGCCTCGGCGATCTTCTCCTCGACCTCCTCGGCCAGGGTGCGCACCTGGCGGGTGTTCGAGCCCCCGGTGATGACGAACCAGCCGGTGATGGCCAGGACCTCGCCCACCTCGAGCACCACGGTGGGCGCGTCGGTCTTGGCCGCGGCGGCCTGGGCGGCGGCCAGCACCCAGCGCAGCGACGACTCCGCCGTGGGCTCAGCCACCCTGCTCCCCCACCGTGCTCGGCGTCGCCGCCCCGGTTGCCGACGTGCCGGCTGCCTGCAGGTAGTCGTCGCCGAGCACCACCGTGAGGTCGGTGGCGGAGTTGGTCTGGTCGCTCTTGACGATCTCACCCACCCCCAGCGCGTCGCGCAACTGCTGGGCCGCGGCCTGGTAGGCGTCGTCGTAGTACACGAACTGCGTGGTGGCCTGGCCGAACGAGCGGGCGTTGCCGACCACGTCGATCTGGGCGCCGGCGGCGGCGAGGGCGATGGCGGCGGACACGCCGTTGTCGAGCTTGCCGGTGCCGTCGAGCACGCGCAGCCGGGGCCGGGCGCCCGGCGCGCCCTCGGGGAAGGGGATCACGCCGGCCACCGCCTGGGCCATGGCCGTGGCGTCGCCGCGGAACTGCTCGTTGCCCTTGGCGTCCGGCGTGGTCAGCGACACGGGCAGCGTCTCGAACCGCACCTGGTCCGAGCCGAGCGTGGCCAGGAACCGGCCGAGCCCGGCGTCGGTGGGGATGTTCAGGGCCGGCGCGCCCTTCGAGCCGATCGCCGCCAGCCAGCCCTTCCAGAACGCCTGGAGCCGCACCATGCGGTTGAGGTCGCTCTCCCGCTCGCCGCGTCCGGACAGGTAGGGCCACACCTGGGCGGCGGTGAGGTCGATCGAGCCCTTCGGGAACAGCACGGCCCCGTTCGGGCCGACGACGGGGTCAGGGCTGTTCACGGTGATCGGCGCCGCCGGCCCCACGAGGGAGCTCCAGTCGGCGCTGCGGACGACCTGGGCGTCGCCGAAGGTCAGGTCGAGGGTGGCGCCCAGGCTGTCGCGCATGGCCTGCAGGCCAAGGTTGTCGTAGATCCATCGCAGCGACAGGTCGCCGGTGGCGAGCGGCGCCACGGTGCCCGCCGGGACCGTCATCACACCGCCCACGCCGTCGGAGGTGAGCGCCAGGATGGTGACCGAGTCGAGCTTGCCGGCCTCGTCGACGCTGACCACCAGGTTCGTGGCGGTGGGCTCGAGGACCGCCTCGTAGCCCGGGGCGCTCGGGTCGGTGACCCGGCGCACGAGCTGGCCGTCGCTGCTGTCGAGGATCACCCGCAGACCGGCGAAGACCAGGGCCGGGATGGCCAGGGCGAGCACCACGAACGCCGCCGGGTAGCCGAGGCGCCACCACCGTGAGCGACGACGTGTCGGGGGCGAGCCGGAGGGAGCGACCGAGGGCGACGGCCCGACGCCGTCGGGGCGGGCGTCGGGGACCTCGTCGGTCGAGGAGGTGGGCGGGCTCGCGGTGGTCATGGGCTGGCGAAACCGTACAACCGACGGTCGCGGATGCAGGTCACCACCCCTGCGGGCACCAGGAAGTCGAGCGGCCTCCCGTCGAGCACGCGCGCCCGCAGGTCGGTGCTCGACACCTCGACACGGGGGATCTCGACCCGGACGAACGCCCAGCCCTCCGGGGGCGGCGGGCAGACCATCCCCGGCCGGTCGACGAGGACCAGGCTGGCCAGGGCGGGCAGCTCCTCGGCACGGTCCCAGCTGAGCAGCCCGCCGGCCGCGTCGGCGCCCAGCACCACGAACAGCTCTCCGCCCGGCTCCGCGGCGGCGAGCTCGCGCAGCGTGTCGACGGTGTAGCTCGGGCCGCCCCGACGCAGCTCCAGGTCGCTCGCCTCGACGCCGTCGAGGCCGGCCACGGCGGCTTGCACCATGGCCAGGCGATCGGCGGCCGGCGTGACCGTTCGGGTGCCCGTCTTCTGCCACGGGTCGTTGGCGACCACGAGCAGCACCCGGTCGAGCGCCAGCGCGTGGCGCACGTTGACCGCGGCCAGGAGGTGCCCGATGTGGGGCGGGTCGAACGTGCCCCCGAGCACGCCGGTGCGCGGTCGCGGGCCGGACATCGCGTGGAAGTCTAGGGGGACCACCAAAACGGGTAGGCAACCTCGCGGTACGCGCTTCATCATGGGCAGTGGGACGCCGATGATGGAGGGCTGTGCCCAGCCGAACCCCTCGCACCACCTTCCCCCCGGTGACCCAAGTCACCCGGTGGCTGCGGAACAACTCACCCCGCGACTGCGGTTACATCAGTGCAATTTTCCCCCGCCGGATCGACGGCGGGTTTCGGGAACGAAGCCAAGCGTACCGGTGCCCCTTCGGGATGCCACCGGATGGAGAGCGAAGCACGCATGAGCGATTCAGTCGGCCAGTACCTCAACGAGATCGGCCTCGTACCCCTCCTCACCGCCGAGGAGGAGCGAGAGCTGTCCCAGATCATCGAGAAGGGCCGCGACGCCGCGGTCGCCATCGAGCACGGCGAGCGCTCGCCGGAGCTGCGCCGGGCGGTGCGCGAGGCCGCCGCGGCCAAGGACCGGTTCATCCGGGCGAACCTCCGGCTGGTCGTCAGCGTCGCTCGCCGCTACCCGCTGCCCCCGGGCATGGAGCTGCTCGACCTCATCCAGGAGGGCAACCTCGGCCTCGAGCACGCCGTCGACAAGTTCGACTGGCGCAAGGGCTTCAAGTTCTCGACCTACGCCACCTTCTGGATCCGCCAGGCCATCGGCCGGGCGCTCGACCAGAAGGCCAGCCTGGTGCGCCTCCCGGGTGACCGGTCGGCGTCGCTGCGGGCGGCGTTGCGCCAGGTCAGCGGCGACGGCGACGAGCTCGACCCCGAGCACGCCCGCCTGCACCGGCTCACCACCCCGACCTCGCTCGACCGCACCATCGGCGACGACGACTCCAACGAGCTCATCGACCTGCTCCCCGACTCCTTGCCCGGGCCCGAGCAGATCGTGATGGACCAGGTCGACGAGCAGCTCGTCACCGACCTGCTGTCGGTCCTCGACGCCCGTGCCCGCTACGCGGTCGAGCAGCGCTTCGGGCTGCACGACGGCCGCAAGCGCTCCTACCGGGAGGTCGGCGAGGAGCTCGGGGTCACCGCCGAGGCCGCCCGCCGGTTGGTCAAGCGGGCCGTCACCGCCGTGCGCGACCAGGCCGGCGACCGCATCGACGCTGCCTGACCGCAGACCCGACCCGTCCCTGACCCCCGCCGAACGGCTTTGCGCCGCCGGCCGGGGGTCCGGCAACGTGGAGCACCGTGGATACCACCTGGTCCCCTTCGTCCTGGCGGGACCGACCCGCCGCCCAGCAGCCCGAGTGGGCCGATCCCGGCGCGCTCGACGCCACGGTGAAGAGCCTGGCCACGCTGCCTCCGCTGGTGTTCGCCGGTGAGGCCCGGCGGCTCACCGCCGACCTCGCCAAGGTCGCCGCCGGCGAGGCGTTCCTGCTGCAGGCCGGCGACTGCGCCGAGTCCTTCGACGCCTTCTCGGCCGACGCCATCCGGGACAAGCTGAAGGTCATCCTGCAGATGAGCGTGGTGCTCATGTACTCCTCGGGCGTGCCGGTCGTGAAGGTGGGCCGCATCGCCGGGCAGTTCGCCAAGCCTCGCTCCTCGCCCACCGAGACCGTCGACGGCGTCTCCCTGCCGTCGTTCCGGGGCCACATGGTGAACGACATCGACTTCACCGACGCGGCGCGCGTCGCCGACCCCGAGCGCCTGCTGACGGCCTACCACCAGTCGGCCTCCACCCTGAACCTGGTCCGCGCCTTCACCAAGGGCGGGTTCGGCGACCTGTCCCGAGTGCACGCCTGGAACCAGGAGTTCGTGGCGTCGAGCCTGGAGGGCCAGCGCTACGAGGAGGTGGCCTCGGGCATCGAGCGGGCGCTGCGGTTCATGGCCGCCTGCGGCATCGACACCGAGGCCACGCCCCAGCTGCACACCGTCGACGTCTCCACCAGCCACGAAGCGCTCATCCTCGGCTACGAGGAGGCGCTCACCCGGCGCGACTCGCTCACCGGGGACTGGTACGACTGCTCGGCCCACATGCTCTGGATCGGCGAGCGCACCCGCCAGCTCGACGGGGCCCACGTGCACTTCCTCTCCGGCGTGGGCAACCCGGTCGGCTGCAAGGTCGGCCCCACGGTCACGCCCGACGAGGTCGTGGCGCTGTGCGAGGCGCTCAACCCCGACCGCATCCCCGGCCGGCTCACCCTCATCAGCCGCATGGGGGCCGACAAGGTCGAGTCGGCCCTGCCGCCCCTGCTGCGGGCCGTGCGCGACAGCGGGCACCCCGTCGCCTGGGCGTGCGATCCCATGCACGGCAACACGTTCACCGCGCCGAGCGGGCGCAAGACGCGCCACTTCGACGACGTCCTCGCCGAGATCGCCGGGTTCTTCGCGGCCCACCGCGAGGCCGGCACCTGGCCTGGCGGGGTGCACATCGAGCTCACGGGCGACGACGTCACCGAGTGCCTGGGCGGGGCCGAGGAGATCCTCGACGAGCACCTGGGCACCCGGTACGAGACGATGTGCGATCCCCGGCTCAACGCCCGCCAGTCCCTCGACCTGGCCTTCCGGGTGGCCGAGCTGCTGCAGCAGCGCTGAGCCGCGCTGGGCGTCGCCCGGTCCACGCCGGCCGCGCTCGGCGTCCGCCCGTCCCGCCGCCGCGCCGCCACACCCCCACCGGTATTTCCGCATTTTCCGATCGGAGAAGTCGACTTTAGGGTGCGACCCCGGCTAGATTCCTGACCTCACACGTCAGGTTTCAATCCCCTCGGGAACCGGGAGAGCGCCATGGCCGACCTCGTCATCGACGCCGGCACCGCCGCCGACATCGCCAAGTTCGAACAGCAGCTGGCCCGCTACCTGTCGGGTGAGCTCGACGACGACGTGTTCCGCGTCTTCCGGCTCAACAACGGGATCTACGGCCAGCGCCAGGGCGGCCACAACCAGATGGTCCGGGTCAAGGCGCCGTACGGGGCCATCACCGCCCAGCAGCTCGACCGGCTGGCCGACATCGCCGAGCGGTACTCGCGCGGATGGGGCCACCTCACGACCCGCCAGAACATCCAGTTCCACTACGTCCAGCTCGAGCAGGTGCCCGACGTGCTGCGCGACCTCGCCGGCGTGGGGCTCACCACCCGCGAGGCCTGCGGCGACACGGTGCGCAACGTGCAGGGCTGCCACCTCGCCGGGGCGTGCCCGTTCGAGATCCTCGACATCTCGCCGTGGGCCGAGGCCACCTTCCGGCACTTCCTGCGCAACCCCATCGCCCAGCGCATGCCCCGGAAGTTCAAGATCAACTTCTCCGGCTGCAGCACCGACTGCGGCCAGGCGATGTTCAACGACGTCGGGGTGGTCGCCGCCGCCCGCGCCCGCGACGACGGCACCGTCGAGACCGGCTTCCGGGTGTACGTGGCGGGCGGCCTCGGCGCCAACCCCCACCCGGCGCTCGCCCTCGAGGAGTTCACCCCCCGCGAGGACCTGCTGCCGACCATCGAGTCGATCCTGCGGGTCTTCGACCAGGCCGGCAACCGCGACAACAAGCTCCGCGCCCGGATGAAGTGGCTGGTCGACACCCTCGGCTTCGAGGAGGTCCAGCGCCGGGTGCTCAAGGTGCGCCACCTGCTGCTGGCCTCCTCGAGCTGGCCGGGCGGCATCCCCGAGGAGGTGGAGAAGTTCGGCGACGAGCCCGCCGGCCGCGCCGCCGGGGTGGAGCCCACCGCCATCGGCCAGGGCACCCCCGTCACCCTGCGCCGGCCCGGCGCCTACGAGCGCTGGGAGGACGCCAACGTGGTGCGGGGCGTCGCCAAGGGCACCGTGTCGGCCTACGCCCACGCCCACCTCGGCGACGTCACCGCCACCCAGCTGCGGGGCCTGGCCTCCATCCAGCGCGAGCTCGGGGCCGAGGTGCGCATCACCAACCGGCAGAACTTCGTGTTCCGCGGCCTGTCCGAGCGCCAGCTGCCCGTCCTGCACGCCCGCCTCGACGCCCTGGGCATGGCCACCCCGGGCGCCGAGCTGGTGCGCGACGTCGTCGCCTGCCCCGGCGCCGACACCTGCAACCTCGCCGTCACCCAGAGCCGCGGCCTCGCCGACGCCATCGGCACCGCCCTGGAGGAGGAGGGCCTGGCCGAGGTCGGTGGCCTGCGGATCAACATCTCGGGCTGCACGAACTCCTGCGGCCAGCACCACGTGGCCGACATCGGCTTCAACGGCGCCGAGCGCCGGGCCCACGGCACGTCGGCCCCCGGCTACCAGATGCTGCTCGGCGGCTACGTCGGCGAGGAGCGGATCCACTTCGGCGACAAGGCCCTGCGCCTGCCCGCCAAGAACGCGCCCCAGGCGGTCGTGCGGGTCGTGCGCCGCTTCAACGACGAGCGCACGCCGGGCGAGAGCTTCCGCAGCTGGCTCGACCGCAGCGGCGGGGCCCGGGCCGTCGGCGCCACCCTCGCCGAGCTCGACCGGTTCCCCACCCCCGAGGAGGGCCCGGACTTCTACGTCGACTACGGAGAGACCGGGCCCTACGTCACCGAGATCGGCGAGTCGGAGTGCGCCACATGAGCCTCACCAACCTGTCGGTCCCCGAGCTCAGCGACGCCGAGCTCGGCGACCTCAGCCGCCGGTTCGAGTCCTGGCCGGCCTCGGCCGTCATCGAGTGGGCCGTCGACAGCTTCGCCCCCCACCTCGCGCTCACCGCCTCGATGACCGATGCCGTGCTCATCGACCTGGCCGTGAAGGTCGACCCCGCCATCGAGGTCGTGTTCATCGACACCGGCTACCACTTCCCCGAGACGCTCGACACCGTCGAGGAGGTGCGGCGCCGCTACGGGCTCAACCTGCGGATCATGACCGTGCAGCGCCAGGACGAGCCGCTGTGGCGGGCCGACCCCGAGAACTGCTGCTCGGCGGTGAAGGTGGGCCAGCTCGACCGGGCCCTCAGCGGCAAGGCGGCGTGGATGAGCGGCCTGCGCCGGGCCGAGGCCGACAGCCGGGTGACGGCGCCGATCGTGGCCCGCGACCTGCGGGGGCTCGTGAAGGTGAACCCCATCGCCACCTGGTCCGACCTCGACGTCGAGGGCTACATCGCCGACCACGACGTGATCGTCAACCCGTTGATCCGCCAGGGCTACCCGTCCATCGGCTGCCAGCCCTGCACCCAGAAGCCCGTCGACCCCGACGACCCTCGTTCGGGGCGCTGGGCCGGGCGCTCGAGGACCGAGTGCGGCCTGCACATGATGTGAGCGCAGGGCGCATCCGAGCGGTGAGCCCCGCCATTTGACCGCCTGCGCCGGTCGGGGTTGACTGCGGCCGTGACGGAGACGACCAGCCCGGGCGCGCCGGAGACCGCCGGGCACCGGCCCAGCCCCTTCGGCACGCCGGCCGAGATCCCGACCCGGGTGCTCGTGCTCGGGATGGTCCGCTCCGACGGCCGGCTCGAGGCCGGCGAGCTGTACTCGGTGGCCGAGGCCTGCGGCCAGACCGTCGAGCAGGTCCGGTCGTGCCTGCGGCGGCTGGTGGCCGAAGGGCTCTTCGAGCGGGAGGGCGAGGGGCGCGAGGCCACCTTCCGGGCCACGCCCGACGGCATCCGGGCCATGGGCGCCAGCCTCGAACGCACACGCCTGGCGTTCGCCCAGGACGCCGCGGGGCGCGGGTGGGACCGCCGTTGGCACCTGGTCGCCTTCGCCATCCCCGAGCCCAAGCGGGCCGGGCGCGACGCCTTCCGCGACCAGCTGCTCGACCTCGGCGGCGCCGGCGTGCAGAACGGCCTGTACGTGTCGCCCCACCCGTGGGAGAAGGTGGCGAAAGCCGAGGCCGAGCGCCTCGGGGTGCACGAGCACACCACCTTCGCCACCACCGACGACCTCGAGGTCGGCGGCCTGTCCGACCCCAAGGAGCTGGCGGCCGCCCTGTGGCCCCTCGCCGAGCTGGGCCGCCGCTACCAGGCGTTCGTCGACGAGTACCGCGACGTGCCCGAGCTGCTGGAACGCCGCCGGCGCGACAAGCAGCGCCTCACCGAGGCGGAGTTCCTGCCCGGCAGCTTGAGCTTCGGCATCCGGTTCCAGGAGTGCTTCAACGACGACCCGCTGCTGCCGCCCGAGCTGCTCCCCCGGCCGTGGCCCGGGCGCGAGGCGCGAGAGCTGCTGATCACCTGCCGGCGCCTCGGCGTGCTGCTGCGCGAGGAGCACGACAAGCCCAAGCTGTTCGCCCCCTGGGACGACCTGCTGCTCACCTTCCGCAGCTGACGTCCTCCGAACTGCCCGAGGTCTGCCCGCTCCAGCGTGCGCGTCGCGGGCGGGAAGCCAACGTCGGGCTACTCGAGGACCTCGACGAACTTCTCGAGCTGGCGCAGGTTGCGGCACTCGTAGGTGCCGTCGCAGTGGATGCCGTACTCCCCCACGATGGAGTCGCCGGTGTCCCAGTACGCCTTGGGCTCGGGGTTGAGCCAGTACACGTGGCGGGCCTTCTTGCGCATCTCCCCCAGCACCCACGCCTGCGAGGCGTGGTAGTTGTTGCGGGCGTCGCCCAGGATCATCACCGTGGTCTTGGGGCCGACCTCGCGGCCGTAGCGCTCCCAGAACACCTCGAAGGCGTGGCCGTAGTCGGAGTGGCCGTCGACCCACACGACGTCGGCCTCGGTGTTCACCCGGTGCACGGCCTCGCCGATGTCGTCGACGCCCTCGAAGAACCGGGTGACCTCGTCGATGCCGTCGATGAACACGAACGAGCGCACCCGCGAGAACTGGCTGGAGATGGCGTAGACGAGCTGCAGGGTGAACCGGGCGAAGGCCGCCACCGAGCCCGAGATGTCGGCGACCACGAAGATCTCCGGCTTGGCCGGGCGGGGGTAGCGGAACTTGGGCTCGACGGGCACGCCGCCGTAGCTGAGCGAGTGGCGCACCGTGTTGCGGAAGTCGAGCGGGCCCTTGCGGCCGTGGCGGCGCTTGCGGGCCAGCCGCACGGCCAGCTTGCGGGTGAGCGGGTAGATCGCCTTGCGCAGGCCGACCAGCTCCTCCCGTGAGGCGTGCATGAAGTCGACGTCCTCGGGCAGCGGCTTGCGCAGCGTCTTGGCCATGGCCTCCACGCCCCGGTCGGCGACCAGGCGCCGGCGGATCTCCGCCTCGATCTCCTTCTTCAGCCGGTCGATGCGCGTCTCGAACTCGTCGCGCTCCAGGCGCTCCTCGAGGGGCGTGAGCGGCGCGGGCGCGTCGTCGCGGGCTTGCTGCACCAGCCGGTCGAGCACGTCGTCGAGGTCGAGGTTCCGCAGCGTGCGGTAGAGGTAGTAGGTGCCGCCCACCGGCCGGCCCGGCTCCATCCCCGCGTACCGGGTGACGGCCTGGCGGGCCAGGGCCCGCATGAGGGCGTCGTCGCCGCGCTGGAGGGCCTGGAACAGCATCTCGGCCAGCTGCTCGGGTGAGAGAGCCTCGCCCGAACCACCACCGACGCCGGCGCCGGCGCCCTCCGGGTTGAGGTCGGCCTCGTCGTCGTCGAGCTCGGGCAGGTCCTCGTGGTCGCCGCCCAGCGAGTACTGCGCGCCCCGCAGCGAGAAGTACACCTCGAACACCGTCTCGAAGGCCCGCCAGTGGGCGTTGTTCTTCACCAGCGTGGCGGCCAGCGCGTACTTGAACGCCTCCCGGTCCTCGATCGGGATGTGGGTGATCGCCTCCATGGCGTCGAGGTTCTCGGTGAGGCTCACCGGCAGCCCGGCGGCGCGCAGCTCCGAGATGAAGCCGGTGAGCAGCTCCAGCATCGGGGAGCTGCCGGCGGCCGGCGCCACGGCGGTCTCGGGCGGGGTCACGGCCGGCTCACGAGGTGCGGGGCACGCCGGGGCGGCGCTGGCCGGACGTGTCGCCCGACAGCTCCTTGGTGGCCCGGGCGATGTCGCTCTGGTACTTGAGCAGGATGTTGAGCGTCTCGGTGGCCTCGGCCTCGGTGATCGAGTCGACGCCGAGCAGCAGCAGGGTGCGGGCCCAGTCGAGCGTCTCGGACACCGACGGGGCCTTCTTCAGCTCCAGCTGGCGGATGGAGCGCACGATGCGGGCCACCTGGTCGGCCAGGTTGTCGGTGATGCCCGGCACCTTGGTGAGCACGATCTCCTTCTCGCGCTCGAGGTCCGGGTAGTCGATGTGCAGGAACAGGCAGCGCCGCTTGAGCGCCTCGGACAGCTCCCGGGTGTTGTTGGAGGTCAGGAACACCATCGGGATCTGCCGGGCGTCGATGGTGCCGAGCTCGGGGATGGAGACCTGGTAGTCGGAGAGCACCTCGAGCAGCAGGGCCTCGGTCTCGATCTCGACCCGGTCGACCTCGTCGATCAGCAGCACGACCGGCTCGTCGGCCCGGATCGCCTCGAGCAGCGGTCGGGTGAGGAGGAACTCGTCGGAGAAGATGTCGGTCTCGATGTCCTCCCAGGTGGCCTCACGGTTGCGCTCGGCCTGGATGCGCAGCAGCTGCTTCTTGTAGTTCCACTCGTAGAGCGCCTTGGACTCGTCGAGGCCCTCGTAGCACTGCAGGCGGATGAGGCGGGCACCGAGGATCTCGGCCACCGACTTGGCCAGCTGGGTCTTGCCGGTGCCGGCCGGGCCCTCCACCAGGATCGGCTTGCCCAGGCGGTCGGCCAGGAACACCACTCCGGCGATGGCGTCGTCGGAGAGGTAGTCGACGTCCTTCAGGCGGGACCGGACGGACGCGGGCGAGTCGAAGCGGTGATCCATCCGAACGACGTTACCGGGATGCGCCTCCCGCTACCGATTCCGTTCTGGTGGAGGTCTGCCCCCCGATTCGGTGGGTGAACCTCCACCAGAACCCGACCCCGCCGTGGGCCGGCGCACGGGGCAGGGCAGAGCGGGGATCAGGTGCGGGTCTGGCCGGTGCCGCGCACCACGTACTTGGCGCAGGTCAGCTCGCGCAGGCCCATGGGGCCCCGGGCGTGGAGCTTCTGGGTGGAGATGCCGATCTCGGCACCGAAGCCGAACTCCTCGCCGTCGACGAAGCGGGTCGAGGCGTTGACCAGCACGGCGGCGGCGTCGACCTCGGTGGTGAAGCGGTCGGCGACCTCGAGCGAGCGGGTGACGATGGCCTCGGAGTGGCCCGAGCCGTAGCAGGCGATGTGGTCGATGGCGTCGTCGAGGCCGTCGACGACCTTCACGGCCAGGCGCAGGTCGAGGAACTCCGTCGACCAGGCCTCCTCGTCGGCGGCGGCCGCGCCCGGCACCAGCGACCGCGTGCGCTCGTCGCCCAGCAGTTCCACGCCGGCCAGCGCGGCGGCCGCCCGGGGCACGAAGGCGTCGGCCACGTCGGCGTGCACGAGCAGGGTCTCGGCGGCGTTGCACACCGAGGGACGCTGAGTCTTGGCGTTGACGACGATGTCGAGGGCCATGTCGAGGTCGGCGTCGGCGTGCACGTAGACGTGGCAGTTCCCGTCGCCGTCGATCACGTAGGGCACGGTGGCGTTGTCGAGGATCGACCGGATGAGCGACGGCCCGCCGCGTGGGATGAGGCAGTCGATCGACTGGCGCTGGCGCATGAACTCCACGGCCGCCTCGCGGCTGGTGTCGGCGACCAGGATGACGGCGTCGGCAGGCAGACCGGCCTTGGCCACCGCCTCGCGCAGCACGGCGGCGATGGCCAGGTTCGACGTGATGGCACCCGAGGACCCCCGCAGGAACGCGGCGTTCCCGGACTTGAGGCACAGCCCGGCGGCGTCGGAGGTGACGTTGGGGCGGTTCTCGTAGATGATCGCCACCACGCCGAGCGGCACCCGCACCCGAGAGATGCGCAGGCCGTTCGGCCGGACCCACCCGTCGAGCACCTCGCCCACCGGGTCGGGCAGCGAGGCGACCTGGCGGAGCCCTCCGGCCATGCCCTCGACGCGCGCCTCGGTGAGGCGGAGGCGGTCGACCACGGTGGCCGACACGCCCTCGGCCTCGGCCCGCTCGACGTCGGCGGCGTTGGCCTCGAGCAGCTCGGCGGTGCGGGCCACGAGCAGGTCGGCCGCGCTGCGCAGGGCGTCGTCCTTGGCTGCGGTGGAGGCGGTCGCCAGCACCCGCGAGGCGGCCTTGGCCCGCCGGCCGAGCTCGGCGATGGAGGGTCGGTCGGAGGTGGGGAGGTCGGCGCTCACGGCACCCCAGGGTACCGCCAGGGCTCCCCGGGGTCCGAGGCCGAGGACGCTAGGTTGGGCGGCCATGGCCGCTCGTCGCTCAGGGCCCGGGGGCCTGCTGCGCTCCAGCGCGGTCGTGTCGCTCGGCGTCGGGCTCAGCCGGGTCACGGGCCTGGCGCGCACCGCGGTGCTGGCCGCGGTGCTCGGCACCACGGCGCTGGCCGACGGCTACAACCTCGCCAACTCCACCCCGAACGTCATCTACGACCTGATGCTCGGCGGGGTGCTCGCCGCCACCCTCATCCCGGTGATCGTCGAGCGCATGGAGGCCGACGACCAGCGCTCCATCGACGCCATCGCCACCTGGGTGGTCACCGCCCTGGTCGGCGTCACCGTCCTCGGTGTGGCCCTGTCGCCGCTCATCATCCGGGCCTACACCATCTTCAAGGGCGACCGGGCCGCGGCCGACGCCCAGATCTCCGTCGCCGTGCCGCTGCTCGTCATGTTCATGCCCCAGGTGCTGCTCTACGGCCTCGACACCCTCTTCACCGCGCTGCTCAACGCCAAGCGGCGCTTCGCCGCCCCGGCGTTCGCACCCGTGCTCAACAACGTCGTCGTGATCTGCGTGCTGCTCGCCTTCCAGCGGGTGGCGGGCACGGACCTCTCGATCGACGCCGTGCTCGACGACAAGCCCGCCCTGTTCCTGCTGGGGCTGGGCACGACCGCCGGCATCGTCGCCCTCGTGGTGGTGCTGGTGCCCGCCATGGTCCGCGCCGGCATCCGCATCCGCCCCAACTTCGACCACCGCAACCCGGCCCTGCGCTCGGTCGTGCGCCTGTCGGGATGGATGGTCGGCTACGTGGTCGCCAACCAGGTCTCGCTGTGGCTGATGAAGGCGCTGGTGAACGGCACCGGTGAGGGCCGGGCATCGGGCTTCGAGTACGCGTGGCAGTTCTTCCAGCTGCCGTACGGGCTCGTCGCCGTCGCCGTGATGACCGCCTTCATGCCCGAGCTGTCGTCGCTCGCGTCGCGTGGCGACCGGCAGGGCTACCGGCAGCGTCTGGGGCAGGGCTACCGGCTGGCCATGATGGTGATCATCCCCGTGACGGTCCTCTACGTCACCTTGGCGACCCCAGCCATCCGCCTCCTGCTGCGCCAGCTGCTCGGCACGGTGATCTCGTCGGCGTTCACGGAGAGCTCGGTGGGCCTCACCGCCTCGATGCTCACGTGGCTCGCCCTCGGCCTGCCGTTCTTCGTCACCTTCTTGTTCATGATGCGCGGCTTCTACGCCCGGCGCGACACCCGCACGCCGTTCATCGTGAGCCTGTGGCAGAACGGCGTGCAGATCGGGCTGTCGCTGGCGCTCGCCGCGGTGATGGGCTTCCAGGGCGCCCTGCTCGGGTTCACCCTCGCCTACGCCTTCGGGGCCCTCATGGCCATGGGCCGCCTGGCGCGCCAGACCGGCGGCATGGGCCCGGTCGTGGCCCGCGCCCTCGGCCGCTACCTGCTCGCCGCGCTGTTCATGGCCCCCATGGCGTGGGGTGTGGCCCAGGTGATCGGCTCCGGCGGGTTCGTCCACACCGCCGCGCAGCTCGTCGTGGCCACCGGGATCGGCGGTGGCACCTACGTGCTGGTGCTGTGGCTGCTCGGCTCCGACGACCTCGCCCTGCTCGGGCAGCTGCGGGGCCGGGCGGCGACGACGGCGACCACCGCGGCGACGGCCGAGACGGCCACGGCCGGCGAGCAGCGCACCATCGACGTCTGACCCACTGGCGGCGACGACCCGCCCGGCGGGAGCACCGGTAGCCTCGGTGCATGGCGAACGCACTGAAGCGCTGGTGGAGGTACCTCGGCGCCAAGGCCAACACCACCCTCGACGACCGGGCCGACCCGCGGGTGCAGCTCGAGCAGGCCATGGCCGAGGCCCACGACCAGCACCGCCGGCTCAAGGAGCAGGCCGCCAACGTCATCGCCAACCAGCGCCAGGCCGAGATGCGCCTGAACCGCTCGATGGAGGAGTACGAGCGGCTCACCGCCAACGCCCGCCAGGCGCTGATCATGGCCGACCAGGCGGCCCGGGCCGGCGACGCAGCCAGGTCGGCCGAGTACACGGCCACCGCCGAGGCGTTCGCCAACCGCCTGGTGGCGGTGGAGCAGGAGGTCGAGGACACCAAGACACTGGTCCTGCAGTCGGCCCAGGCGGCCGAGCAGGCCAAGGCGGCGGTGGCCCAGAACGCCACCCAGCTCCAGCAGATGCTGGCCGAGCGCCAGAAGCTGCTGAGCCAGCTCGACCAGGCGAAGATGCAGGAGCAGGTCAACCGGTCGATGGCCTCGCTGAACGCCACCGTGGGCGAGGACGTGCCGACCCTCGCGGAGGTGCGCGAGAAGATCGAGCTGCGCTACGCCCGGGCCAAGGGCATGGCCGAGCTCGGCGAGCAGAGCGTGCCCAACCGGATGCTCGAGGTCGAGCAGGCCACCATGAACGCCGAGGCCGTCGCCCGCCTCGACGCCCTGCGCCAGCAGCTCGGCCTGCCGGTCCCCCAGCCCCCCTCCCGGTAGTCCCCTCCTGCCGGTCCCCCAGCCCCCGCCCCGCTCGCACCTCCTGCCGTTCTGGTGGAGATCCGCGTGCGCATGTGACCGCAGATCTCCACCAGAACGGGGGGCGTCAGGGCAGCATCACCAGGTCGTCGGCGTGGATCAGGTACCGGAGCACGCCGTCGGGCAGCTCGGCGCTGCGGCGGCCGGCCATCGTTCGGGCCACGCGCGACGAGACCCGCACCAGGCCCTTGGCGAACACGGCCCCGCCGGGGTCGACGACCTCGACGGCCTCGTCGGCGTCGAACTCGCCGTGCACCTCCACCACGCCTGCCGGCAGCAACGACACCCCGCCCCGCTCGAGGGCCCGCCGGGCGCCGGCGTCGACCACCACGTGCCCCGACGAGCCGACCGCGAAGGCGATCCACAGCTTGCGGGCCGGCAGGTCGCGGTCGTGGGGCAGGACCACGGTGCCGATGCCGGGTTCACCGGCCGCCGCTCCGGCGAGCACCCCGGCCCGCTCGGCCGAGCCGATCACGGTGCGCACGCCGGACCACGCCGCGATCTTCGCCGCCGCGATCTTCGACGACATCCCGCCACTGCCGCCTGTCGTGCCGGGGCCGCCGGCGACAGCCTCGAGCTCCTTGTCGATCTCCACGATCTCCTCGATGAGCGAGGCCGACGGGTCGAGGCGGGGGTCGGCCGAGAGCAGCCCCGGGGTGTCGGTGAGCAGCACCAACAGGTCGGCACCGATGAGGTGGGCCACGAGGGCGGCGATGCGGTCGTTGTCGCCGAAGCGGATCTCGTCGTCGGCGATGGCGTCGTTCTCGTTGACGATGGGCACCACGCCCAGCTCCAAGAGGCGAAGCAGGGTGCCGCGGGCCTGGAGGTACTGCCGGCGCTCGACGAAGTCGAGCGGGGCCAGCAGCACCTGACCGGCCACCAGCCCGTGGCGGGCCAGCTCGACGTCGTAGACACCCATCAGGCGGCTCTGCCCCACCGCCGAGACGGCCTGGAGGGTGACCGCGTCGCGGGGCCGCCGGTCGCCGCCGAGGCCCAGGGCGGGCAGCCCGGCGCCGATGGCACCGGAGGTCACGACCACGACCCGGTGCCCGGCGGCGCGCAGGCCGGCCACCTCGCCGCAGAGCCTGGCGATGGCGTCGTGGCGGATGGCGCCGTCGGTGCCGGTGAGCGACGACGTGCCGATCTTGGCGACGATGTCCACGGGCGCTCAGTCCTCCTCGAACTCGAAGCTGAGCCCGCCGATGTGCACGACGTCGCCCTCCCGGGCGCCGGCGCGGGCCAGCGCCTTGTCGACCCCGAGCTTCTTCAGCCGGCCGTGGGCGAAGTCGAGCGCCTCGGGGTTGGTGAGGTCGGAGAGGGCCACCGCCCGCTCAGCCTGCCGCCCGATCACCCGGAAGCTCCCGTCGTCCTCTCGCTCCACCCGGATCCCCTCGGGCACGGGCCGGTGCACCACGAACCCCTCCGCCTCCGGTTCGGCGGCGCGCGCCTCGCGGACCGCGTCGGCCATCCGGCCCACCAGGCGCGGCAGGCCGGCCCCGGTGACGGCCGAGACGCAGAGGTCGAGCTCGAGCCCGTCATCGGTGGTGGCCAGCTCCCCCGAGGTCGCCCGCTCCAGGTGCTCGGGGGCCAGGTCGGCTCGCGAGCCCACCACCAACCGGGGGCGCTCGAGAAGGTCGGGCTGGTAGGCGCCGAGCTCCTCGAGCAGCACGCGGGCCTGCTCGCCCGGACGCTCGGCAGTGGTGCCCCCGGGCCCGCCGGCGAGGTCGACGAGCAGCACCAACGCCCGGGCCCGCTCGATGTGGCGCAGGAACCGGTGCCCCAGGCCCTTGCCCTCGCTCGCCCCCTCGATGAGGCCGGGGATGTCGGCCACCACGAGCTCGAAGCCGTCGTCGAGGCGCACGACCCCGAGGTTGGGCTCGAGGGTGGTGAAGGGGTAGTCGGCGATCTTGGGCTTGGCCGCCGAGATGCGTGAGATCAGCGTGGACTTCCCGACGTTGGGGAACCCGACGAGCGCCACGTCGGCCATGAGCTTGAGCTCGAGGTCCAGCCACCGCTCCTCGCCCAGCTCGCCCTGCTCGGCGAACGACGGCGCCCGGCGGCGGTTCGACAAGAAGCGGGCGTTGCCCTTGCCGCCCCGTCCGCCGGCGGCGGCGAGCCACCGGTCGCCCTGGTGCACCAGGTCGGCCAGGACCGTGCCGTCGCGGTCGAGCACCACCGTGCCCTCGGGGACCGCGACGAGCAGGTCGACGCCGCCCGCGCCGTGCTTCTTCTTGCCCGAGCCGTGCACACCGTTGGCGGCCCGCCGGTGCGGATGGTCCTTGAAGGCGAGCAGCGAGGCCACGTTGCGGTCGGCGACGAGCCACACGTCGCCCCCCTTGCCGCCGTCACCTCCGTCGGGCCCGCCCTTGGCCACGTGGGCCTCGCGCCGGAACGCCACGCAGCCGGCGCCACCGTCGCCGCCCCGCACGTTGATCTGGCACTCGTCGACGAACCCGGACACGACGAGACAGCCTACGGGGCGCTCCCCCGGCCCGTGGCCGGGGTCGTCTGCTCGATGGCTGCCCCGATGGCCTACTGGATCAGGTGCACCGGGTCGCCGGTGATGCTCACCGACCAGGTGGTGCGGTCGGTCGCGTTGCTGCCGTACACGTAGTAGACGCGCCACCAGCGGTTGTCGGCCGGCGGGGAGTAGCCCGTGAGGGTGAAGGTGATCTGCAGCAGGCAGCCGTTGAAGCTCGGGTTGCTGATCGACGTGACGTTGGTGCCCGACGCGCCCGCGGTCGCCGAGGGCCCGCACTGCGACGTGTAGGAGAACGTCTGGTCGGCCCAGGTGTTGGTGCCGGTGGGCTTCTTGATGCGCAGCTCGGTGGCGCCCTCGGCCGAGTCCCACAGGTTGATGGTGACCTTCTTGCCGGCGTGCTCGGGCCCGATCTCGGCCAGGAAGAAGTTGGCCGAGCCGTTGGCGAGGGCGTACACCGACATGTAGTCGGTGGCGTACACCTTGGGGCAGGTGGTGTCGGTCCGGGCGTTGCAGAGGCGCTGGCTGGTGGAGGGCGTCGCCACGATGCTGTAGGCGTTCGAGCCGTTGGCTTGGGCCGGTGCGCCCGCGACCGCCGCCTGGTTGCGGACCCGCATGATGTAGCGGCCCGGGGGCGCCGAGCTCGGGATGGTGCAGATCCGCCACCAGCCGCTGTTGGTCGTGTTGCCGGTGTCGGTGAAGTTGGCGGCGCTCGGGTTGAAGTCGTAGTTCGAGTCGCCCGGGTTGTTCGCGACCGGCGCGAACGTCTTGATGCCGTTGACCCCCGCGGTGGTGCTGCCGCAGCCCTGCGACGGGTTGCTGGTCGAGATGGCGCTCATCGCCGGGTTGTCGGTGTCGTCGAGCGGGGTGCCGTCGGCCTGGTACAGCGAGAAGGTGGTCGACATCGAGGGCTTGCCGGCGAGGCCACCCGGGCAGAACTCGTTGGGGTTGTTGGTGCCGGCGTAACCACCGCTCGAGCAGCTGCCGCCGTTGTCGACGAAGTTGCCGTTGAAGATGATGACGTCGGTGTTGTAGGTCCGACCGGCGGGCAGGTCGATGTAGTACTGGTAGTTCTCGTCGCTGAAGTCGGTGTTCTGGGTGCCGGTGCAGCCGTTGTTGGGGCTGCTGGGGCTGTTGAAGTACCGGGATGCCACCTGGTCGCCCTGCACCCGGTCGGTGCAGTAGCCGCTCACGGCCATCCACAGCCGCTCCGGCGCGTAGACGCTTGTGGCGTCCGTGGACCGCCCGAGGCCGCCGGTGCCGATGTAGTTGCGGGGACTGCCGAGGGGCACGGGCAGCACGTACTCGGCCGTGGCGCTGCGGCACAGCCGCTCACCGCGGAAGACGAGCTGGCTGAAGAACTGCTGGCCGTCGGCGCAGATGGTCACCTTGATGCGGGCCTGGTTGATCTTCTGGGTGGTCACCGTCACGCCGTTGGTGCCGTCGGTGTAGCTGTTCTTGGTGGCGGTGTCGCGGGCGATGGTGTCCCACTTGTTGGGGTTCTGGTAGTCGGCGGCCCACACGACGCCCGCCAGGGCCGACGCGTCGGCGGCCCGCTGGATGCGGTTGGCCTGCGCGTACCAGGCGCCGAGGTCCACCGCGAAGGCCGTCATGACCAGCAGGGGGATCATCAGCAGGGCGAACAGCGCCATGACGTAGCCGCGTTCGTCCCGACCCCGGGTGCGGCGCGGTCGACGTCGGTGGAGAGAGGGAGCGCTCACCGTGGTCATCCCTTCGGCTCGATCCGCATCACGCTGCGATCCGTGAGCGTCACCGTCGTCGGCAGCAGCTTCGTCCACGACTTGTAGGTCACCACGGCGTACACGCCCACGTAGTCGGGCGGGTCACCCTGGTCGGCGTTGCGCGTGACCGGGCACCAGTAGCGGTCCCACGCCGTGCCCGCGCAGGCGGTGTCGGTCGTCCCGAAGTTCGTGAGGTAGGTGGCACCGAGGTTGGACAGCTGCGTCGCGGAGTAGATGTTGCAGGCGCCGTTGACGCCGGTGCCCGTCGCCGTCGCCGCCGTGGTCAGGCACGAGCCCGAGCTCGGCGACCCGTCGCTGCCCGTGGCCTTGTAGACCACGACCCGGTCCACGGTCACGCCGGTCGCTCGCGACATGACGCTGCGGTACGCCTGGAGCGAGTTGTAGTCGGTCGACCGGGAGTCGCCGAGCGACGCGGCCATGCGGTTCGCGGCCCGCACCGCCGCGCCGAGGTTGTTGTTCTCCCGCCACGCCATGCCGAAGTCGAGCACGCCGAGGGTCAACAGCACGAGCAGGGGGGCGACGAGGGCGAACTCGACGAGGACCGCTCCCTCCTCACCGCGGAGCCGGGCGTGGGTGCGCGTCGTCATGTCCGGCTCAGGGGTTCGATGCGGGCGACCGAGGTCGACTCGAGGGTCACCGAGGAGCCGAACAGGCCGGTGAGGAAGGGGTGGCGCACCTGGATCCAGACGCCGACCCAGTCGGGTGGGCCGTTCCCCTTGTCGGCCTTCTCCGCCGTCTTCCGGTTGGCCGGGCACCAGAAGCGCGAGGGCGACGGCGAGGTGCAGGTCTGGAAGTAGGACTGGGGCTGGCTGAAGTCGCTCGTGGCGTAGACGTTGCAGGCCAACGTGTAGTTGGGCGAGCCCGAGCCGGTCGAGGGCGTGCCCGCCTTGCAGCCGGCGGGCACGGGGGTGGTCACGTCGTCGGCGTGGTAGACGACCACCCGGGTGATGCGGCCGGTGGGCAGGGCCGTGCGGCTCTTGATGGCGGTCAGGACCTGGTAGTCGGCATCGCTGGCGGCACCGGCGATGGCCCCCTGGCGAGCGCCCGAGGTGGCGGCGTTGTGCAGCGAGAGGTAGTCCTGGAAGGCGAGGCCGAACTCCAGGACGCCGAAGATCAACAGGGCGAACACGGGGGTGACGAAGGCCGCCTCGACGATGGCCACGCCGTCGTCACCGCAGCACCGCCGGGCCCGCGGACGCGCCGACGGGAGGGCGGTCGGCCCTCCCGGTGCTCCTCGGCCTCGCAGCTGCGACCTAGCCCGCACGTTCTCAGCTCCCACGATGACCGGCCGGCCGGGAGAAGGAGGCTCCCGACTCGACCGCGCTCTGTGATCCTAGTCTCACTCTTTGCATTCGTCCATGCGCTCTTCGTGATTCGGTGAGCCGTCGAACGTCTGCCCGGCTTCATCGGCGTGCGCGCCCCCGCCCTTGAGCAGGTCCGCCCGGAGCCGGCGGCGCGCTGTCGCACCCCGGGGGGAAGATGGGTGCCATGTCGGAGCTGCTCGACCTCACCGTCCGGGCCCGCACCTGGGCCTCCACCATGGAGGGCTTCGACGCCGCCGCCCCGGCTCGGCGGGCCCACCGCGACACCGGCCCGGCCGTCGGCCCGGTGGCCCCTCTGGCGCGCGCCGAGCGAGAGGAGCTCGAGCACGCCCTGCTCGCTCCCGGCGCCACCATGTCCCGGGGGGCCGGCCGCAGATCGGTGCCCGAGGAGCCCGACGAGGTGCGCACCTGCTTCGAGCGCGACCGCGACCGGATCCTCCACGGCGCCACCGCGTTCCGGCGCCTCGCCGGCAAGACGCAGGTCTTCATCTTCCCCGACGACCACCAGCGCACCCGCCTCACCCACGCCCTCGAGGTCGCCCAGGTCGCCACCGCCATCGCCCGCGAGCTGCGGCTCAACGTGGCGCTCACCGAGGCCATCGCCCTCGGGCACGACTGCGGCCACGGCCCCGGCGGCCACGCCTCCGAGGACGCCTTCGCCCCCTACCTCGCCGAGGGCTTCGACCATGCCGTGTGGGGCGCCGACGTCGTGCTCGCCCCGCTCAACCTCTGTGCCGAGACCCTCGACGGCATCCGCAACCACTCCTGGTCACGGCCCACGCCCTCCACGCCCGAGGGCGAGGTCGTCAGCTGGGCCGACCGCATCGCCTACGTCTGCCACGACTTCGAAGACGCCGTGCACGCCGGCGTGGTGGCGCCCGACGCCCTCCCCCGGGTGGTGCTCGAGCGCTGCGGCGACCGCCGCAGCCTGTGGCTCCGGGCGTTCATCGAGGGCGTGGTCAGCGGCACCGCCGCCGCCGGCCACGTGGCCATGGCCGCCCCGCTCGCCGAGGCCCTCGCCGCCTTCCGCTCGTGCAACTACGAGCGCATCTACCTGCGACCGGCGTCCCTCGCCCAGGGCCGGGCGGTGGTCGCCGTGCTGCAGGCCCTGGTCGAGCACTACGCCGCCCACCCCGAGCGCCTGCCCGACGCGGGGGCCGAGCGGGCCGCCGGTTCCGGCACCGCCGCCCTCGAGGCCGCCATCGGCTACGTCGCCGGCATGACCGACCGCTTCGCGTGCCGCATGGCCGTCGAGGAGCTGTCGTGGCCGGCCGACCAGCTGCCGCGGGGCCTCGACGGTCGCCATCACTGAGGGCGAGCCGCGCGTCGGCCGGGAGGGGCGTCAGCCGTGAGGGCTCTCAGCCTTGCGGCCGTCGGCCGTCGCTGCCGTCAGGTGCCGGTCTCGGGACCGGAGCCGCGGTCGGGCTCCCCGAGCTGATCGCGCCTTGGCGCCACCTGGTAGGAGGTCACCGACGAGGAGCCCATGACGAGCTCGGCGGCCACCGCCGCCAGCAGGCCGGGCACGACGAAGCCCGGCTGGCCGGTGGTCTCGGCCACGAACATCACGGCGGCGAGCGGGACCCGGTAGCCCGCGCCCAGGAACGCGGCGACGCCGATGACGGTGAACAGGCCGGTGTCGAGCGCGTGCAGCGCCCCGCCGACCAGGCGTCCGGTGAGGGCACCACCGACCACCAGGGGGACGAAGAGGCCCCCCACCCCACCGCCGCCCACCGCAGTGATCGTCGCCAGGCAGCGGACCAGCAGCAGGACCGCGACCGCCGGCAGGGCACGGGACGGGTCGAGCGCCCAGGCGATGGCGGCGTAGCCGGGGCCGAACGACAGCGGAGCGCCGCACGCCAGGTTCGAGACCACCACCAGCGCCGCCAGCACGGCACCCGCCACCAGCACCCGGACCCAGGGGGACGAGGTGGCCGCACGACGCTTCGCCCAGTGCAGCCCCCGGGCGAACAGGCGGGCGCCCAGCGCGGCGAGGACGCCGAGCCCGATGGCGGCCACCAGGTCGGTGTAGCTGAAGGGCTCGGTGCCGGTGACCCGGAACAGCGACTCCGTGCCGTGGAAGGCGGCGAAGGCGAGGTACCCGGTGGCCGCGCCCACCAGCGACGGGAGCAGCATGCGGCGCGCCAGGTCGTCCTGGTACGGGACCTCCAGGGCGAAGATGGCACCGGTGGCCGGGGCCTTGAAGATGGCGGCGACGCCCGCGGCGGCGCCGGCCACGAGCAGGATCCGCCGATCGGCAGGGCCCGGTAGGCGCCGGGCGAGGTGATGGACCCGCGAGCCGACGGTGGTGCCGACGTAGATCGACGGCCCCTCGAGCCCCATCGGACCGCCGAACCCGATGGTGGCGACCGAGGCGAGCGTGCGGGCCACGAAGCCCCGCGCCGGGAACGGGTAGGCCGGGTCGTGGAAGCCCTTCAGGTACTCGTCAGCGGTCGACGGCGACGCGCCCTGGCCGATCCAGCGCAGGATGGCGGCGCTGAGGGCGAGGCCGGCCAGCGGCGCGCCGGCGACCAGCCACAGGGGCCAGTCGACCACTCGCTCCTCCACCCCCATGATCACCGAGTCGAGCAGCGCCACCCCGCCACCGGTGACCACCCCGACCACGGCCGCCAGCGCCACGACCTGCCACGTGCGCCGGGCGAGGTGCCCGAGCTCCTGGCGCCGGCCGTCGATGCGGGCCCGGTAGCGGGCCAGCCGGGCGCGGTAGCCGTGGGCGGGGCCCGTCACGCGCCGCACCCGAGCCGCGCCGCGTGGTCGACCAGCTCACTCCCCGCCGCCCCTGCCGCCACCCCTGCCGCCTCTCTCACCGCCTCGGCGACGGGGGCCAGGGCCTTCCCGACCGCCATCTCGCAACCATAACGGTGGGGTGAGGCCAGGCGCGACGAAGGGCGGCCCGCAGGCCGCCCTTCGCGCACGATCGGTGGCGCGGCGTCAGCCGGCGGGGAGGACGTCGACCAACTTGCGGCCCTTGCGGGAACCGAACTTGACCGTGCCCTGGGTGAGGGCGAACAGCGTGTCGTCGCCGCCCTTGCCCACGTTCTCGCCGGGGTGGATGCGGGTGCCGCGCTGGCGCACCAGGATGGTGCCGGGGTTGACGGCCTGGCCGTCGAACCGCTTGACGCCGAGGCGCTTGCTCTGGGAGTCGCGGCCGTTGCGGGTGGAGCCGCCGCCCTTGGTCTTCGACATGTCTCAGCCCTTCGTGATGCCGGTGATCTCGATGGTGGCGTACTTCTGCCGGTGGCCCCACCGGCGCCGCTCGTTCGCCTTGTTCTTGTAGGTGAAGCCGGTGATCTTCGGCCCCTTGGCCTCCCCCACCACGCGGGCGGTCACGCTGGCTCCGGAGAGCTGGGCCGGGGTGGCGAGCACGGAGTCGCCGTCGACGACGAGGACGGGGGTGAGGGTCACCTCGTCGGCGTCGCCGAGGCGCTCGACGTCGAGGCGCTGGCCCTCTTCCACGCGGTACTGCTTGCCACCGGTCTGGATCACGGCATACATAGGGCCGCCACTCTAGCGGGCGCGCCGGTGCCGGTGAAACCAGCGCGGCACGGTCGTGCGCCTCAGCCGAGCAGGTCCTGATCGATCAGCACGCCACGGCCCTCGCACTCGGGGCACAGCGACGAGAACGACTCCAGCAGCCCCTCGCCGATGCGCTTGCGCGTCATCTCCACCAGGCCCAGCTCGGAGATGTCGAAGACCTGGGTGCGGGTCTTGTCCCGCGCGAGGGCGTCGCGGAAGGCCTTGATGACCTGGTCGCGGTTGGCCTTGATCTCCATGTCGATGAAGTCGATGACGATGATGCCGCCGATGTCGCGCAGGCGCAGCTGCTTGGCGATCTCGACCGCTGCCTCGAGGTTGTTCTTGAAGACGGTCTCCTCGAGGCTCGACGACCCGACGTTCTTGCCCGTGTTCACGTCGATCACGGTGAGCGCCTCGGTGTGCTCGATGATGAGCGACCCGCCCGAGGGCAGCCACACCTTGCGGTCGAGCGCCTTGTGCAGCTGCTCGTGGACGTGGTGGCGCTCGAAGATCGACAGCGGCTCCACCGACCGGTCGTAGTGCTGCACCCGGTCGGCGAGGGCCGGCGAGATGCTGGCGACGTAGTCGCGCACCTCGGCGTAGAGCCGCTCGTCGTCGATGACCACGCCGCGGTAGTCGTCGTTGAACTCCTCGCGGATCACCCGCACCGCCATGTCGGGCTCGCGGTAGAGCAGCGCCGGCGCCTGCACCTTGGCGGCGAGCTGCTCGATCTGCTCCCACTGCGACAGCAGGCGCCGCACGTCGGCGGAGATCTCCTCGGACGTGACGCCCTCGGCCGCGGTGCGCACGATCACGCCGTGCTGGGGCGGCTTCACCTTGTCGAGGATCGAGCGGAGGCGCTTGCGCTCGTCGTCGGCGAGGCGCTTGGAGATGCCGTAGGTGGTCGAGTTCGGGATGAGCACCACGAACCGCCCGGGCAGCGAGACCTCCTGGGTGAGGCGGGCGCCCTTGTGGGCGATGGGGTTCTTGGTGACCTGGCAGATGATGCTCTGGCGGGGCTTGAGGATCTCCTCGATGCGGGCGTTGCCGCCCTGCTCGATGTCCTCGGCGTCGTACTGCACGTCGCCCCGGTACAGCACCGCGTTCTTCGGGGTGCCGATGTCGACGAACGCCGCCTCCATGCCCGGCAGCACGTTCTGGACCTTCCCCAGGTAGATGTTGCCGTGGATCTGGGCGACGTCGTCGGCCGGGCGCGAGACGTAGTGCTCGATGAGGTTGCGGCCCTCGAGCACGGCGATCTGGGTGGCCTCGGCCCGCACGCTGACGGTCATGAGGTAGCGCCCGACGGGTCGGCCCTTGCGCTCACGGCCCCGGCGCTTCTCGAGGGTCTCGTCGTCGAGCTCGACCTCACCGCCGCCGAGGATCGCCTCGACCGGCTGGGCCGCCTCGGGGCGGCCCGGGCCGCTGCCGCCCCGGCCTCGACCGCCCCGGCGCCGCCGCGAGCCGCTGCGCGACGGCCCGCCCTTGGCCTCGCCGGCGCTGACCTGATCCGTGCTCGACTCCCCCGTGCGTGCCGCCGGGCTGCGTCCGCCGCCCCGCCCGGCGGCGGCCGCCTGGTCCGCGGCGGGCGCCGGAGCCGGCCGGCTGTCGCCGATCTGGGGGCGCTTCACCAGGGCCCGCTCGGCGGCGTCGGGGTCCTTCGGCTTGCCCTGCGACGACCGCTCGGGCAGCTCGTCGGGTGCGCGCGAGCTCCGAGGGCCGGGAGCGCTGCCGGCCCCGGCAGCGCCTGCGGTGCCCTCGGGGCCCTCTGCCTCGGGCCCGTTGGTGGCCGAGGCGTCACGGGCGCCAGCGGAGCGGTTGCGGTTCCGGCCCCCTCGTGAGCCACGGCGGCGCTTGGGCCGGGGCGCCCCGTCGGCGCCCGCCCCGTCGCCGCCGGGCGCGTCGGCGCCGGGCGCGTCGGGCGACGCCAGCGGCGCCGCCGCCGATGCCGGTTCAGCCGCGGCGGGCGGGCTCGACGGTGTCGAGGACGGCGACGACGGAGAGGACGCGCCGGGCGCGTCGGCGGGGCCCGGGCGGGGCGAGTCGCCCGGGGTGCCCGGGCGGTCGTTGACCGTGGGATCGGCCATGGACGAGTTCCCTTCTCATGGGGCGCACGCTCCTGCGGGCGCCGGCGACGGCGCGCCCGGCGAGAGTGGCTCTCGCGTCGCGCCGTCAGAGGTGATCCATTGGTGGGTCCTGCGGACCCGTCCCTCGGTGCGGGGCGGGTCGAACGCGGCCAGCAGCTCAGCGGGCCGCACCGAGCGGGGCTGGGTGGCCAGCTCGGCCTCCAGCACGGCGCCCTGCTCGGGAGCGTCGGGGGGTGTGGGGCCCACCACCGTGAGGCCCAGGATGCCGGGCCTCAGGTCGTCGGCGACCTTCTTGCCCTTGCGCTCCCGGACGACCGGGAGCTCGGTGGCGGACAGCGTGGTGTCGACGGCGGCGGCCAGCGCCTCCGGCGACGTACCCGGCACCTCGATGACCCACGTGCACGAGGTCACGGCCTCCTGGAGGGAGGTCTCGGAGCGGTCGATGACGGCGACGGCTTCGACGTCGACGCCGGGTGGGAGCAGCGGCGTGAGCCGCTCGGGCAGCGCCTCGGTGTCGACGGCGAGCGCCTCGGGCTCGCGCAGGTCGACGTCGAGGTACTCCCCCAGCGACTCATGTCCGGTGGAGAGGGCGAGCCCGAAGTGCACCTTCGGGCGGGGCGAGAAGCCCTCGGTGCTGGCGACGGGCAGCTCGGCGCGGCGCAGGGCCCGCTCCCAGCAGCGGGCGAGGTCGCGGTGGCTGGTGAAGCGGACCTTGCCGAGCTTGCGGTAGCGGACCCGGAGCCTCACGAGCCGACCGCCGATCCGGCCGGTTCCGGGGCACGACCGAGCAGGGTGACCGGCACCGAGCGGCCCGAGAGGTCCTGGCCGGTGCCCTGGGAGCCGCCTGCGGGCGGGGTGGCCGAGGCCACGATGTGCTCGATGGAGTAGCCGGTGCAGGCGCCGCAGTCGTAGCAGGGGGTCCACCGGCAGTCGGGCAGGCCGACCTCGGCGAGGGCGTCACGCCACTCCTGCCACAGGAAGTCCTTGTGGAGCCCGGCCGAGAGGTGGTCCCACGGGAGGACCTCCTGCTCGGAGCGGTGGCGGTGCACGTACCAGTCGAGGTCGAGGCCGTGGTGGGCCATGGCCTCGACCCACAGCTCCAGGTCGAACTTCTCGCTCCACTCCTGGAACGTGCCGCCCCGCCGCCACACCTCCTCGATGACGGGGCCGAGCCGGCGGTCGCCCCGGCTGGCCAGGCCTTCGATCTGCGTGGCCTTGGGGTCGTGCCACTTCAGCTGCACGCCCTGGTTGCGGCGGGTGTCGTCGCGCAGCAGGTTGATCTTGCGGCGCAGCTCGGTGACGGTGTTCTGCCCGAACCACTGGAACGGCGTGAAGGGCTTGGGCACGAACCCGCCGACCGACACGGTGACCGACGGGCTCTTGGTGTGGGCCTTGCCGAGCTCGACGCAGTTGCGGGCCAGCTCGGCGATGCCGAGGGTGTCGTCGTCGGTCTCGGTGGGCAGGCCGGTGAGGAAGTACAGCTTCACCCGGCGCCAGCCGTTGGCGTAGGCGGCGTCGATCGCGCTGTACAGGTCCTCTTCGCGGATGAGCTTGTTGATGACCTGGCGCATGCGCCAGGTGCCCGCCTCGGGTGCGAAGGTGAGGCCGGTGCGGCGGGCCCGCTGCAGCTGGGTGGCGATGCCCACGCCGAAGGCGTCGACGCGCAGGCTGGGCAGCGACACCGACACGGGCGGCCCGTCGTCGGTGGAGCGCACGATGTCGCCGACGAGCGCCTCGATGCCCGAGTAGTCGGCGGTGGACAGCGAGGTGAGGGCGACCTCGTCGTAGCCGGTGCGGCGCAGGCCCTCGGCGACCATGGTCCGGACCTGCTCGGCGGGCCGCTCGCGCACCGGTCGGGTGATCATCCCGGCCTGGCAGAACCGGCAGCCCCGGGTGCAGCCCCGGAACACCTCGACGTTGAGGCGGTCGTGCACGACCTCGGTGAGCGGCACGAGCTGGCGCTTCGGGTACGGGAAGTCGGCCAGGTCGGGCACGGTGCGCTTCTCGACCCGGTCGGGCACGTCGGGGTGGCGAGGCGTGACGGCCACCAGATCGGCGCCGTCGTAGCTGCACTCGTACATCGACGGCACGTAGACGCCGCTGACGTGGGCGAGCTCACGGAGCACGTGCTCGCGGCTTCCGTCGGTGCGGCCCGACGCCTTCCACGCCCCGATGACCTCGGTGATCTCGGCGACGATCTCCTCACCGTCGCCCAGCACCACGAAGTCGAGGAAGTCGGCGACGGGCTCGGGGTTGTAGGTGCAGTGCCCGCCGGCGGCGATCAGCGGGTGCTCGGGCCGGCGATCGGCGGCACGCACGGGCACGCCGGCCAGGTCGACCATGTTGAGCAGGTTGGTGTAGGTGAGCTCGGCCGACAGGTTGAACCCGATGACGTCGAAGTCGCAGGCCGGGCGGTGCGTGTCGAGCGAGAACAGCGGCAGGCCCCGGGCCCGCAGCAGCTCCTCGAGGTCGACCCACGGTGCGTAGGTGCGCTCGGCCACGGCGTCGGGCCGCTCGTTGAGGATCTCGTAGAGGATCTGCAGGCCCTGGTTGGGCAGGCCGATCTCGTAGGTGTCGGGGTACGCCAGCAGCCACGCCACCTTGTGCGGGGCGTGGTCGGGCCGTTGCGCTCCGTCCTCCAAGCCGATGTAGCGGGCGGGTTTCGCGACCTTGGCCAGCAGGGGTTCCAGCTGTGGCCACAAACCGTTCATCCGCGCCGATGCTACCGGTTGGGGGCCCGGCGACCGGAACCCCCGCCCGCTCCGGCTACCGGAAGCGGCGCATGTGGACGTTGAGCACCAGGCCGATGGCGGCGAAGGCGGTGATGGTGGACGAGCCACCGGAGCTCAACAGCAGCAGGGGGATGCCGGTGACGGGCATGATGCCCATGGCCATGCCGACGTTCTCGAACACCGAGAAGGCGAACATGGCCAGCACGCCGATGCACACGTAGGACCCGAAGGGGTCACGCGCGATCTGGGCGATGCGCCAGAGCCGGTAGCAGACGAGGGCGTACAGGAGCAGCACCGTCGCTCCGCCCAGGAAGCCGAACTGCTCGGCCACCGCGGTGAAGATGAAGTCGGTCTGCTGCTCGGGCACGTAGTTGAGCCGTGTCTGGGGACCCTGGAACAGGCCGTGGCCCGTGACCTTGCCCGAGGCCACCGCCAGCTGGCTCTGCTCGACGTTGTAGGTGGCTTCCTTGGAGGTGTTCTGCGGGTCGATGAAGGCGGTGAGCCGGTCGCGCTGGTACTTGGCCAGCACCGGCGAGTTCAACACGCCCACCACGCCGATCACCCCGACCACGGCCAGCACGGCGAGGTACTTGCCGGGCACGCCGCCCACCACCAGCAGGGCGAGGGTGATGGTGAGGAGGATGAGGACCAGGCCCAGGTCGGGCTGCAGCATGATCAGCGCCATCGGCACCGCGGCGATCGCCAGCAGGGCCACCAGGCGGCGCAGGTCGATGTCGCCCTTGAACTCCGAGAGCAGGAAGGCGAGCGCGCCGATGAGCGACAGCTTGGCGAACTCCGCCGGCTGCAGCTGGAACGGGCCGAGGGCGAACCACGCCTGGGCGCCCTTGGACTGCGAGCCGAGGGGCGTGATCACGAGGAACAGCAGCAACGTGGTGGCCCCGTAGAACACCCAGGCCCAGTCGTGGAGCTTGTGGTAGTCGACGACGGCGAACACCGCCATCACGCCCGCGCCCACCACGACGAAGGCGAACTGGCGGAACAGGTAGGAGTCGACGTAGTTCGGCCCCGGGCCGCGGGTGGCGCTGTAGACCGCCACCACCCCGATGGCAGCCAGCGCCAGGGTGCACACGAGCAGGGTCGGGTCGAGGTGGCGCAGCGGCGCCGTCGGGTCGCGCCGGCTGCGGTTGGAGTCGTGGCGGGAGATGGTGCGGGGCAGCATCAGTCCTGCTTCCCGGTCTCGACGGCCTTGAAGCCGGTCTCGGCCTGGCCGGCGAGGAACTCGTAGACGTGGCGGACCACCGGTGCGGCGGCGTCGGCGCCGAAGCCGCTCTCCTCGAGCACGGCGGCGACGGCGTACTGCGGTTGGTCGGCCGGCGCGTACGACGCGAACACGGAGGTGTCGGCCTTGCCCTGCACCTGGGCGGTGCCGGTCTTGCCCACCACGGGGAACGCCCGCTGGTCGAACCCGGTGAAGGCCAGCGCCGCGGTGCCGCCGTGGGTCACCTGCGAGAGGCCCTCGACGATGGGGTCGCGCGTGCCGGGGGGCATGTCGACCTGCGAGCGCACCACGGGGTCGACCACGCGCAGCACGTCGGCGGTGTCCGGGGAGCCGAGCGGGATGCCGGTGCGGCTCGAGGGCTTCAGCACCCGGGCCACCACGTGGGGCTGGTAGACGGTGCCGCCGTTGGCCAGGGCGCCGTAGGCGCCGGCCAGCTGGATCGGGGTGACCGCCACCGCGTTCTGCCCGATGGCGAGCTGGACGCTGTCGCCGGTGAACCAGTCGCTGTAGGGCCAGGCGTCGGGATTCTTGTCGTGCAACGCCTTCTTGTCGGCCGGCGTGAGCACGTAGCCCGGCGACTCGTTGGGCAGGTCGATGCCGGTGGTGCTGTCGAACCCGAAGCGGGCCGCCGTGTCCTGGATGTCGGTGGTGCCGTCCATCCGCGAGCCGAGCCAGTAGAAGTACACGTCGGACGAGACGGTGAGCGCCCGGGGCAGCGCGATGTAGCCGTTCTTGCCCGTGCTCCTGAAGTCCTGTCCGCCCACGGTGAAGACGCCGGTGTCGTTGTAGGTGGTGCCCCCGGTGATGAGCCCGTTGTTGAGCGCGGCGCTGGCGGTGACGAGCTTGAACGTGGAGCCGGGGGCGTACACGCCGGTGATGGCCCGGTCGATCAGCGCGCTCACGCCGTTGGTGTTCAACAGCTGCTGGTAGCGCTCGTCGCTGATGCCGTTGACGAAGTCCTGGGGGTCGTAGGTCGGGTAGGTCGCCAAGGCGAGCACCGCGCCGCTGTTGGGGTCGAGCACCACCGCCGCCCCGGCCGGCGCGTTCTTCACGCGGATGCCGTAGTTGTCCTTCTGGGACCCGCCCCGGGTGGCGTCGAGCTGCTGGCGCAGGGAGTCCTCGGCCTTCACCTGCAGGTCGATGTCGATGTTGAGCTGGACGTCGCTGCCGGGCCGAGGCGCCTGGTACGAGACGGTGCGCACCGGTCGGTTCTTGGCGTCGATCTCGACCACCTCGGTGCCGGGCGTGCCCCGCAGGTCCTTCTCGTAGGCGGCCTCCACCCCGGCCAGCCCGATGGTGGAGTCCGGCTGGTACTCCTTGGCGACGCCGTCGGGGTCGACGCCGGGCGAGTCCTTCACCGCCTCGAGGGTCTCCTTGGTGATGCGCCCCACGTAGCCGACGATGTTGGCCCCGTAGGCGCCGTAGTTGTACTTGCGCACCGACTCGCGCTCGACGCCGACGGTGGGGAACTCCTCGGCGTGCTCGGACAGGTACACCATCAGGTCCTGCGAGATCCCGTTGACGACCGGCACCGGCTGCAGGTCGTCGTATTGCTGGTCGGCGAGGCGCCGCTCGATCGTCTCGATCTTGGTCGGGGTGCCGAAGTCGGTGAAGGTGGCGGCCAGCTTCGACACGAGGGCGTCGCGCTGGTCCTTGGGCAGCTTGCGCAGGGCGTTGCGATCGACGGTGACGACCAGCGAGGTCTCGTTGTCGACGATGACCTTGCCGTTGCGGTCGAGGATCCGGCCGCGAGGGGCCTCCACGGCCACGGTGCGGGTGCGGTTGGCGGTGGCCTGCACCTCGAGCTGGGGCGCCTCCATCACCTGGAGGTACCAGAGGCGGGCGAAGAGCGCGGCGAAGCAGCCGACGACCACGACGCCGATCACGCTCATGCGCAGGCGGGGCGAGGCGGTGTCCACGGGTCAGGGCTCCGCCGGGGGGTTCGCTGGGTTCGCTGGTGCGGGCACGACCGCACCAGTCCAGCAGACGCGGGTGCTCATCGCACCGCGGCCCGCAGCCGGTCGGCGTCGTGCTCGGCCCAGCGACAGGCACGCACGGTGGGCAGCACCAGGACCGCCGTGGTGACGGCCACGGTGGCGCTCACCGCGACCAGGTGCCCGCCGAGCATCTGGGCCTGGCCGAGCAGGGTGCCGATCAGCCCGAAGGCCACCACGCCCACCACCGCGCTGAGCGCGGCGACGGCCATGGTGAGCCAGCGGGCCGAGCGGACCAGCGCGGTGTCGAGCGCACCGGCGAGGGCGCCCGCCGCCAGGTAGGCGACGGCGCCCAGGCCGAAGGGGGTGGCGGTCATGAGGTCGAGCGCCAGCCCCGAGAAGAAGCCCACGGTGGCGCCCCGCTCGGCGCCTCCGGCGATGCCCGACGCCACGGCCAGCACCAGCAAGGCGTCCGGTACCGCCCCGTCGATGCGCAGCGCCGAGAACAGGGCCCGCTGCACGATGGCGGCGGTGGCGACCAGCAGGGCGTAGCGCAGCAGCGTCTTGGGCACGGCGCCGCTCCCCTAGCCGGCCGGCTGCCAGAGCACGATGTCGGCGTAGGTGAGATCGGTGGTCCGGGCGAACAGGCGGATGTCGACGGTGGTCTCACGGGCCGCCTCGTTCGTGCGCACCGTGGCGATCGTGCCGATCGGCAGGTCCGGCGGGAACGAGCTCTTGCGGGTGCCGCCGGTGACGACGATCTGGTTCGCCTCGACCTTCTGGCTCGAGTCGATGTTGAAGCCCCGCAGCACGGTGGGTGAGCCGGTGCCCTGGGCCACGCCCACCGCGGCCGTGCCCACCGCGGTGAACCCCACCTGGTAGTTGCCGCTCGTGACCAGCTCGACGGTGCAGCGGTCGTCGCTCACCTGGATCACCTTGCCGATGAGGCCCTCGCCCGTCACGACGGCCATGCCCTTGGCCACCTTCGAGCTCGACCCCTTGTCGAGGTCGAGGGTGGTGCCGAAGTTGCCGACCGAGCCGGCCACGACGCGTGCGTGCACGCGCGGGTTGTCGCCGGTGAAGGTGATGCCTTCGTTCTGCAGCAGCTGCTGGAGCTGCTGCTGGGCCACCTGGCCGGCGGTGACGTCGCCCTGCAGGCGCTCGTTCTCCTCCCGGAGGCGGTCGTTCTCGGCCTCCAGGTCGCCTTGGCGGAACGCCCCGTTCCAGGCGTTCGACACCGGCTCGAAGACCGCCGACGCGGCGTCGCCCACCGGCGAGAGCACCTTCAGCACCCCGCTGCGGGCCGAGTCGATGGGCCCGAACCCCCGGCCGTCGAGGGTCAGGAGGGTGACTGCGGTGAGCACCAGCAACAAGATGGTGAACCGGGTGCGCCCGCTGCGACGGGTGGTGAGGGCCACAGCCGCGCGCGCCGGGTCAGTTGATGGTGGACGAGAACAGCACGCCCTTGAGGGCGTCGAACTCCTCGAGCGACTGGCCCGAGCCGATGGCCACCGAGAACAGCGGGTTGGGGGCGATCACGATGGGCATGCCGGTCTCGTGCTCGAGCCGGGCGTCGAGGCCGTTGAGCAGCGCCCCCCCGCCGGCGAGCACGATGCCCTGCTCCATGATGTCGGCCGCCAGCTCTGGAGGCGTCTTGTCGAGGGTGATCTTCACCGCGTCGACGATGGCTGCGACGGGCTCCTCGATGGCCTCGCGGATCTCCTCGGTGGTGGTGACGATCGTCTTGGGCAGGCCGGTGACGAGGTCGCGTCCACGGATCTCGGCGTGCAGCTCGGTCTCGAGCGGCCAGGCAGACCCGAGCGCCATCTTGACCTCCTCCGCGGTGCGCTCACCGAGGGCGAGGCTGTACTCCTTCTTGATGAAGTTGATGATGGCGTTGTCGAGCTCGTCGCCGCCGACGCGCGCGGACTGCGACGTGACCACCCCGCCGAGCGAGATCACGGCGACCTCGGTGGTGCCGCCGCCGATGTCGACGATCATGTTGCCCGTGGGCTCCTGCACCGGCAGGCCGGCGCCGATGGCCGCGGCCATGGGCTCTTCGATGATGTAGGCCGGCTTGCGGGCCCCGGCGAACTCGGCGGCCTCCTGCACGGCGCGCTGCTCGACCGGGGTGATGCCCGACGGCACGCAGATGACCATGCGCGGCTTCGACCACTTCGAGGTGTGCACCTTCTGGATGAAGTAGCGCAGCATCTTCTCGCAGATGTCGAAGTCGGCGATGACGCCGTCCTTCAGCGGCCGGATGGCCTGGATGTGGGCAGGGGTGCGCCCGATCATCCGCTTGGCCTCGGCGCCGACGGCCACGGGGCGGCCGTCCTTGACGTTCACGGCCACCACCGACGGCTCGTTGAGCACGATGCCCTCGCCCCGCACGTAGACGAGCGTGTTGGCCGTGCCGAGGTCGACGGCCATGTCACGGCCCATGATCGACGACAGGGAGGAGAAGACTTGTCCGGCCATGCGGCTGACCCTCCCGGTGGAGGTCGAAGGCGAGGGGCTCGGCGACAGGCTAGGCGACGGGAGCGAGGCCCGCCTCGTCACCGTCGCACGGTACGAAGGCGCCGCCAGGGTATCGGGGGGCAAGCGGGGTTCGGCTCAGAGGCCGGGGAAGAAGATCTCGATCTCACGGGCGGCCGACTCGAGGCTGTCGCTGCCGTGGATGAGGTTCTCGGTGAACAAGATGCCCAGATCGCCCCGGATCGTGCCGGGCGCGGACTCGCGCGGGTTGGTGGCGCCCATCATCGTGCGCACCACCTTCCAGGTGTCCTCGGGCCCCTCGATGACGGCGACGAGCGAGGGTCCGCGGGTGATGAAGGCCACCAGGTCGTCGTAGAAGGGCTTGCCGGCGTGCTCGGCGTAGTGGCGGCCGGCGGTGTCGGCGTCGATGGTGCGCAGCTCGGCGGCGACGAGGGTGAGGTTGCGGCGCTCGAAGCGGCCGATGATCTCGCCGACGAGGCCCCGCTCCACGGCGTCCGGCTTGCAGATGACCAGGGTGCGATCCATAGGGCCGCTCACCCTAGGCGCGCCCCCACCCCCACCGACAGCCCACCCGTCCCCCGACGCCCACATCCCTCTCAAGCTGGTTCCAAACGTTCCGGTTCACGGAACGTTCGGAACCAGCTTCGGGCCTCGCCTCTCAAACTGGTTCCAGATGTTCCGGTTCACGGAACGTCTCGAACCGGCTTGCGCCCCCGGGCGGCGGCTCGGGCGGCACGCACCCGGGCGACCACGACGTCCTTGCGGTGCCAGAGCTCTTCGTCGGTGACCAGCACCACGATCCAGCCGGCCCGACGGAGGCGGCGGATGCGGTCGGCGTCACGCGCCGCGTCGACGAGCCCGGTGTGGAACAGGTGGCTCTGCACCTCGACGATCACCCGGAGATGCCGGTCGAGGAAGTCGACCCGACCGATGGGCCCGTCGTCGTCGCCCACCTCCACCTGCCGCTCGAACGGTGCCTCGTCCGCGTCGGCCACGATCGACTCGAATCGCAGCTCGAGGTTGCTGTCGGCCGGCCGGTACCCATCGGGCCGGGCGAGGATCAGCTTGCGCATCTCCGCCGTTCCCGGCGCGCCGCCTCGCAGGGGGAGGTCGTCGAGCACGGCGTGGAGGCTCTCCAGGCGCAGGAGGCGCTGCGAGAGCATCCGGTCGCAGACCTGGCCCAGCCTCAGCGGATGGATGCGCCCGGCGAGGTCCCGGAGCGTCCGCACCGGCGTCGTCACCGGGATCCCGTCCACCGTCGTGATGTCGCCGTCGCTCAGCCGCACGCTGCTGTGGGTCGACGCGTCCCGTTCCCGTCCCCGGTTGGGGCGCCTGGTGCCGAGCACCTGGAACGGCTCCAGGAAGAAGCCGGGCTGACCCCACATCGACGCGGCGGAAAGTGCGGCGATCGCGCCGGGTAGATCGAGCGTCGCCGCCATCGCCCTTTGCTGTGTCGTCGCCGCCGAACCCGGGATCCGCAGCACACGCGGCGTCACCCGCTCGAGGCGACCGGAGCTGATCGCCCGACAGATCGACGATCGCCCGACTCCGAGCTGGGTGAGCTGGCGGCGGGCCACCACGCCGTGCTGCACGCGGGTGAGCTTTCGCACTTCCTCGGTCCATTCCATGGCCGACCATGAAACCGACGCCCTGTGACAGACGACCGAGGGCCGTTCTCCACCCGGCACCGCAGGAATCCCCGAAGGTGGTTCTCGACGTTCCGGGAACCGGAACGTTCGGAACCAGCTTTGGCAGGGGGGTCAGGGCGGGGAGAGGTGCGTGAGGGCGGTGCGGGCGGCGCCGGCGACGTAGAGCGAGCCGGCCACCAGCACCACGTCGTCCTCGGTGGAGACGGCCAGCGCTCGCTGCACGGCGGTGGCGACGTCGTCGACCTGCTCGGTCAGCACCCCGAGCGCTCGAGAGACGGCGGCCACCTCGGCCGCCGGCATGGCCCGGGGGCTGTCGGGCGTGCAGGCGATGAGCAGGTCGGCGCGGCGCACGTCGAGCGCCTCGAGCATCTGCACCGGGTCGCGGCCCTGCAACATGCCGACCACGAGCACCCGCCGGCCGGCGACGTCGAACTCCTCGGTGAGGGTCCGCGCCGCCGCCCGGGCGCCGTCGGGGTTGTGGGCGCCGTCGATCAGCAGCAGCGGGCCGTGGCCCATCACCTCGAAGCGCCCCGGGGTGGTGACGCCGCCGAGGGCCGCTCGCGCCACGTCCGGGTCGAGGGCCCGGCCGAAGAACGCCTCCACCGCCGCCACGGCGCACGCCGCGTTGTCGGCCTGGTGGTGGCCGTGCAGCGGCAGGAACAGGTCGTCGAGCTCACCGTTCGGCGTGCGCACGTCGAGCACGTGGCCACCGACGGCGGTGCGGTCGCTCACCACGTCGAAGTCGGCCGGTCGGCACCACGCCTCTCGGGGCCCCTCGGCCAGGAAGACGGCCTGCAGCCGGGGGTCGCGCTCCCCCAGCACGAGGAACGACTCGGGCTTGACGATGCCGGCCTTCTCCGACGCCACGGCCAGCTTCCAGTCGCCCCGGCCGTCGGTGTGGTCCTGGCCCACGTTGGTGACCACGGCGACGTCGGCGTCGACGACGTTGGTGGCGTCGTAGCGCCCCAGCAGCCCCACCTCCACCACCGCCACGTCGACGGCATGCTCGGCGAAGAACAGCAGCGCCCCGGCGGTGAGCAGCTCGAAGTACGACGGCTCGACGCCCGACAACGGCACCAGCCGGGCCAGCTCAGTGACCACGTCCGCCAGCTGCTCGTCGGAGACGGGTTCGCCGTTCCAGGCGATGCGCTCGTTCACCCGCTCCAGGTGCGGGCTCGAGTAGGTGCCCACCGACAGGCCGTGCTCGACGAGCAGGGAGGTGATCATCCGAGCGGTCGAGCCCTTGCCGTTGGTGCCGGTGACGTGGACGACCGCGAACGCGTCCTGCGGGTCGCCCAGCACGCCGACCACCCCACGGATGTGGTCGAGCGACAGCCCGTGGATCGCGCCGGCGGTGGCCTCGAGGTTGATGTGGCCGTCGAGGTAGCGGAGCGCTTCGGCGTGGTTCACGAAGGGGCGGCGCGGCCGGCGAGGCGCCGGCTACGACGCGGCCCGGCGCGGGCGGGTGCTGCGGGGCGTGGCGGCGCGGGGCACCAGCGTGGGGTTGACCTTCTCGAGCACGACGTCGGCGTCGATGACGACCTTCTCGATGTCGTCGCGGCTGGGCAGCTCGTACATCACCCCGAGGAGGACCTCCTCGAGGATGGCCCGCAGGCCCCGGGCGCCGGTGCCGCGCAGCAGGGCCTGGTCGGCCACCGCGGCGAGGGCGTCGTCGGTGAACTCCAGCTCCACGTCTTCGAACTCGAAGAACTTCTTGTACTGCTTGACCAGGGCGTTGCGGGGCTCGACGAGGATCTCGACGAGCGCCTCACGGTCGAGGTTCGACACCGCGCCGATGACCGGCAGGCGACCGATGAACTCGGGGATGAGGCCGAACTTGAGCAGGTCCTCCGGCAGCACCGAGGTGTAGAGCTTGCCGAGGTCGGCCTGCTCGGTGCGCAGCTCGGCGGAGAACCCCACGCCCTTCTTGCCGATGCGGCTCTCGATGATCTTGTCGATGCCGGCGAAGGCACCACCGCAGATGAAGAGGATGTTGGTGGTGTCGATCTGGATGAACTCCTGGTGGGGGTGCTTGCGGCCCCCCTGCGGCGGCACCGAGGCGGTGGTGCCCTCCAGGATCTTCAGCAGCGCCTGCTGCACGCCCTCGCCCGACACGTCGCGCGTGATCGACGGGTTCTCGGCCTTGCGGGCGATCTTGTCGATCTCGTCGATGTAGATGATGCCCGTCTCGGCCTTCTTGACGTCGTAGTCGGCGGCCTGGATGAGCTTGAGCAGGATGTTCTCGACGTCCTCGCCCACGTAGCCGGCCTCGGTGAGGGCGGTGGCATCGGCGATGGCGAACGGCACGTTGAGCATGCGGGCCAGCGTCTGGGCCAGCAGCGTCTTGCCGCAGCCGGTGGGGCCGAGCAGCAGGATGTTCGACTTGGCCAGCTCGACGTCGTCGTGGGAGGCGGCGCCGAACTGCACCCGCTTGTAGTGGTTGTAGACCGCGACGGACAGCACCCGCTTGGCCTGCTCCTGGCCGACGATGTAGTCGTTCAGGAACTCGAAGATCTCACGCGGCTTGGGCAGCTCGTCGAAGCGGAGGTCGCTGGTCTCGGCCAGCTCCTCTTCGATGATCTCGTTGCACAGGTCGATGCACTCGTCGCAGATGTAGACGCCGGGGCCCGCGATGAGCTTCTTCACCTGCTTCTGCGACTTGCCGCAGAACGAGCACTTCAGCAGCTCGCCACCGTCTCCGAACTTCGCCACGTTGGGGTACCCCCGCTCCGTGCTTCTGCGCTGGTTGGTCGTGTGCGCCTCAGCGCACGGCCGTGATGGGGCCGCTGGTGTCGGCGAGCTCTCGGGCGGAGATCACCTCGTCGATGATCCCGTACTCCCTGGCTTCCTCCGCCGACATTACAAAGTCTCGGTCGGTGTCGCGGTGGATCTTCTCCACCGTCTGCCCGGTGTGGCCGGCCAGCAGCTCCTCGAGCAGCGTGCGCATGCGGAGGATCTCCTTGGCGGCCAGCTCGATGTCGGTGGCCTGGCCCTGAGCGCCGGCGTAGGGCTGGTGGATCAGCACCCGGGCGTGGGGCAGGGCGAGGCGCTTGCCCTTGGTGCCGGCGGCGAGCAGCACGGCGGCGGCCGAGGCGGCCTGGCCGAAGCAGATCGTCATGATGTCGGGCTTGACGAAGCGCATCGTGTCGTAGATGGCGAACAGCGCGGTGATGTCGCCACCGGGGCTGTTGATGTAGATGTTGATGTCCTTGTCGGGGTTCTCCGACTCGAGGTGCAGCAGCTGGGCGCAGATCAGGTTGGCGACCGTGTCGTCGATCGGGGTGCCCAGGAAGATGATGTTCTCCTTGAGCAGCCGGGAGTAGAGGTCGGCCTGGATGGTCTGGCCCCGGTTGGTCTCGTAGAGGACCGCCGGGTTGGGGATGTAGTTGCTGATCTGCAGGCCGGCAAGGCCCTCGGGCTGGCTCACTCGGACTCCCCCTCCTCGGACGGGGTCGTGGCCTCGGCCTCGGCGGCCTCGGCGGTGGCGGGGTCGGCCTCGGCGGCGGTGTCGTCGCCGGCGGGGCCGTCGGTCGCGTCGTCGGTCGCGTCCTCGTCGGCGTCGGCCTCGTCGTCGACGACGGTGAGGTCGGCGAAGGCGATGACCGTGCCGCCCTCGTCGACGATGGTGACGTTGTCGGTCAGCCACTCGAGCGCCTTGCGCTTGGCGATGTCGGCGCGCAGGGCGGGCAGGTGGCCGGCCTCGGTGAGCTGCTCGCGGACCGCCTCGACCTCCTGGGCGACCCGCTCGGCGACCGCGGCGAACTCGTCCTCGAGGTCCTCCTCGAGCGCCTCGATGGCCTCGGCGACGGCGACGGCCCGCAGGGCCAGGTCGACCTTGGCGGAGCGCTCGGCGGTCTCGCGCAGGTCGGCGACGAACTGCTCGCTGTCGGTGCCGGAGAACTGCAGCCACTGCTCGAGGGTGAGGCCCTGGGCTTGGAGGCGCATGGCCATGTCCTGCAGCCGCTCTTGCATCTCGGCGGCGACGAGCGGCTCGGGCAGCTCGGTGTCGACCAGCTCGGCCAGCGCCTCGCCGATCTTCTCGCGCACGGCCATCTGCGCCTGGGCCTTCTTGACCTGGGTCATGCGCTGCACGAGGTCGTCGCGCCATTCGGCGAGGGTGTCGAACTCCGAGGCCTGGGCGGCCAGCTCGTCGTCGAGCTCGGGCAGCACCTTGGCCTTCACCTCGGTGACGGTGACCTCGAAGTGCAGCGGCTCCTCCGGGGTGTCTTCGGAGTCGTTCGGGTGCTCGGCGTCGAACTCGAGCTCGTCGCCGGCCGAGGCGCCGCGCAGGTGCTCGTCGAGCTCGGGGACGATGCCGCCGGAGCCGACCTCGTAGAGGTAGGCGCTGGCCACCAGCCCGTCGAGCACCTCGCCGTCCTGGCTGCCCTCGATGTCGATCGTGACGTAGTCGCCGTCCTCGGCCGGGCGCTCGACCACCTCCAGCTCGGCGAACTGGCTGCGGACCCGCTCGAGCTGGGCGTCGACCTCGTCGTCGGCCGCCACCGGGCTCGGGATCTCGACGGTGATCTCGCCGTAGCCGGCCAGCTCGACGGTGGGCCGGACCTCGACCACGGCCTCGAAGGTGACCGGGCCGGCCTCCTCGCCCGAGGTGACCTCGATGTCGGGCGGGGCGATCACGTCGACCTCGTGGGTGCGCACCGCGTCTGAGTAGTACTCCGGCAACGAGTCGTTGAGCGCCTGGGCTCGGCCCGCCCCGGTGCCGAGGCGGGACTCGAGCAGGCGTCGGGGCGCCTTGCCGGGACGGAACCCGGGGATGCGGACCTCGCGCGCGATCTTCTTGAACGCAGCGTCGACCGCCTGCTCGAACTCCTGCTCGTCGACCTCGACCGAGAGCTTGACCTTGTTGCCCTCGAGGGGCTCGACGGTGGCTTTCACAGTCCGGCGAGTGTACCGGTGGCCGCCCCGGCCCCGTGCACCCGGTCGTCCGGGGGGTCTGCCACGGCGGGGCACCTCGTTCGCGTCCGCCGGGCGATACGCTCCGCGGCGCACGGGGAATGGCGCAGTTTGGCAGCGCGCCTGCTTTGGGAGCAGGAGGCCGGGGGTTCAAATCCCCCTTCCCCGACTCGGTCGGCAACCACGCAGGGGGGACCTGATGGACACCACCGCGGGCTCGTCCGCGCCGCAGCACACCGACGGGCCTCGGCTCGGCCAGGTCGTGGCTGCGCTGGCCGCCGTGCTGTCGGCGGCGTCGGGTGCGGTGCACCTCGGCTACGCGCCGCACCACCTGTCGGAGGACTGGGCGCACGGCTGGTTCTTCGTCGTGGTCGGCGCGCTGCAGATCGCCTTCGCCGTGCTCGTGGTGGCCCGGCCCCGCCGGTGGCTGTGGGCCACGGCGCTGGTCCTGAACGTCGCGGTGATCGCCACGTGGGTGGTCTCCCGCACCTCCGGGCTGCCGGTGGGCCCCGAGGCGCTGCGCCACGAGGACGCCTCGGCCCCCGACATCGTGTGCACCGCGCTGGAGGCCGGTGTGGTGGTGCTGGCGGCCATCGCCCTCGCCGCTCCCGAGCGCCTCACCCGACCGGTCCGGCAACGGTGGATCGCGGGCGCGTCGGTCGTGACGGTGTCGGGCTTGGCCGTGGTGGCGGCGTCGCTGATGCTCACCCCGTCCTACGTCGACGACCACGGCGGGGCCGACCACGTCCACGAGGCCGGGGCCGACGGGCACGACCACGCCACAACCGTGGCGCTCGACGGCAGCACCCCGTGCGAGCAGTCCGGTCCGGCAGCGTCGCCCGGCCAGGTGGCCACCGACGCCGAGGGCCACAGCCATCGTGGCCCGTCACCGCAGCAGGTGCTCACCCAGGCCCAGCGCCACGAGCTCGCCGCACAGCAGGCCCAGGCGCGGACGGTGGCCCAGCGCTACCCCACCGTCGCCGACGCCGAGGCCGCCGGCTACCGCATGTCGGTGACCTACGTGCCCTGCATCGGCGCGCACTACACCAACGCCGCCTACGCCGTGTCGTTCGACCCTGCCCGCCCGTCGGAGCTGCTCTACGACGGCACCCGGCCCGACTCGAAGATCGTCGGGCTCAGCTACCTGGTGTTCAGCCCGGGCGGCGCGCCCGAGGGCTTCGCCGGCCCCAACGACCAGTGGCACCAGCACAACTTCAACGGCGGGCTGTGCATGGCCCGGGGGGTCGTGATCGGCGGTGAGGCCCTCAGCGACGCCGAGTGCGCGGAGCGCGGCGGGAAGAAGACGGCGCTCGAGGGCATCTGGATGCTCCACGACTGGGTCGTGCCCGGGTGGGAGTGCTCGTGGGGCGCCTTCGCCGGCGAGTGCCCCGAGCTCGGCGGGCGCTCGGGCGGCACGGCCTGGGACGAACCCGCCCCGCGGGACTCGGGCCAGGGCGACGGCCAGCAGGCCGTCGGAGGCTGAGCCGGGCTGAGCTCTCCGCCGGCGGTCAGGCCGGGACGCGCCCGATGCCCACCAGAGCGTCGACCGGCAGCCCGTCGGCACTCGAGCACTCGGCCACCAGCGCCGCGAAGTGGTGGGCGGCCGTCCGGAACTGCTCGGGCCCGGCGGCGGCGACGAGCGGCTCGATCGTGGGCGACCAGCTGGGCATGGCGAGGAAGTAGGCCTCCGGGTCGTCGAAGCGCCACAGCTGCCGCTCGGGGTGGACCTCGACCTCCGCCAGACCGCTGGCCACCAGCGTCTCGGCCAGCCCGTCGGGTTGGGCCAACGCCGCCCGGGCCGGCTCGAGCGGCGGGCGCGAGAAGCCCGGCGCGGCCCGCTGCACGGCCTGGATCACCAGCGCGCCGAGATGGTTGCCCTCGGCCCACCATGTCCCGACGCCGACCGCTCCCCCGGGGCGCGTCGCCCGGCGCAGCTCCGACACCGTCCCTACGGGGTCGGGCACGAAGATGACGCCGAACATCGACACGGTCACGTCCACCGAGCCGGTCGCCACGGCGAGCCGGCCGGCGTCCATGGCCGCCCGCGGCGGTGCGGCGCCGGCGGAACTCGCCCCGAGGGCCCGCAACATGCCCTCGGAGAAGTCGGTGGCGACGACGTGGGCGCCGAGCGCCAGCGCCTTCCGGGTCACCATCCCGGTGCCGGCGGCCACGTCGAGCACGGTCGTCCCCGGGCCGACGCCGAGGCGTGCCAGCGCCGCGTCGGCGTACAGCCCCGTGTACCGCTCGAACTGCGCCGCGTAGCCGGCGGCCCCGTCGGTCCACGGCTGCGGTCGCTGGTCGCGGGCCAACTCGCTCACCGCGCCGACGCTACCCGTCGTCTCGGCCACCCGCCCGGCTGGCGTGCAGTCGGTTGCCGGCGAGGTGAACTCCACCCCTGCACCGGTGACGCCGCCCCGCGAGGGCCACCGAGCCACGGGCTGCGACCAAGAGGCCGCCATTCCGAACACCTTCTACTATCTGAGCGCGCCCGGCGGGGGCCGGGTGCCGAGATGAATCCCGGGGGGATCCGATGACCAGATGGATGAAGGCGGCTGCGGCCGCCGTCGTGGCCGCACTCGCGCTCACGCTGACCTTCGTCGGGGTGGCGTCCAGCGCTCCCGACAACAGCGGGAACCAGTCGTTGCGGATCCTGCTGACCAACGACGACGGCGCGAACCGCGGCTACATCGACATCGTGCGCCAGAAGCTCTGCGCGGCGGGGCACAGCGTCACCGTGGTGGCACCGTCCGGTGACCAGAGCGGCAACAGCAGCCGCTTCACCACCGCCCGCGGAGCGACCATCAAGGCGTCCACCTCGACGTTCCCGTGCGGGAGCGGGACCGGCACCCAGTACTCGCTGGCCTCGAGCTTCACGGCCGGCAACAGCGGGGGTGGCACCTACACCTACAACGGCCCTGCCTCGCCCGCCGACTCGGTGAAGTTCGCCCTCGGCGTGGTGTTCGCCGGCAACCCGCCCGACCTCGTCGTCTCCGGCGCCAACCCGGGCCAGAACATGTCGTCGGTGGTCCTCAAGTCGGGCACCGTTGGGGCTGCTCTCACCGCGGCCCAGCAGGGCGTGCCCGCCATCGCCCTGAGCGTCGCCTTCAACCCAGCTGACAACCCGGCCGGCGGGTTCCCGCAGGCCCAGGTCGCCGCCGGAGCCCTCGGAGACTGGACCAACCGGCTCATCGCCGAGCTCCAGGCCAACGCCAAGGGTGGCGCCCTGCTCGCCCCCGGCCTGTCGCTGAACGTCAACTACCCCACGGTGCTCACCAACGGCACGTTCGACCCCACCAAGGTGGGCCCTGCGGTGCTGACCGTGACGGGGGATCGTGACCTCATCCCGGTCGGCTACGTCCCGGTGTCGGGGTCCCCGGGCACGTACTCGGTGAACGTCAGCCTGTGCGGCCTGAGCTCGGCGCCCCAGTGCACCGCCCCGGAGGTGAAGGACGCCGACACCACCGCCATCGACGAGGGGAAGATCAGCGTCACGCCGATGGACGGCGACGTCACGGTGCTGCCGCCGCAGTCGACGGGCCTGCAGAAGGTCATCAACGCCCTGAACCGCTGATCGGGCGCGGGTGGCGGCCCTTCGGGGCCGCCACCCCATGCCTCGGGCCGTCACCCCCCGGCGGGGCGGGTACCGTGTCGGTTCCTCGCGGGTGTAGCTCAATGGCTAGAGCCCCTGCCTTCCAAGCAGGCTATGCGGGTTCGATTCCCGTCACCCGCTCTGTGCGTCACATCGCTCTGGGCCCGCATCGGAGCCCTACGGCGGACTGCTCGTCGCCTCCGAGCCGCTGTGACGCCGCCACGAGGGCGTGGACCTTGCAACCCGCCAACTTCCTGGGTGAAAGATCCACGCCCTCCTGAGCTGGGCCCGTGCGGCCAAGCCGCTTCTATCTGGGCGCGATCGACCAATCGCCTTCGCTGGTGATCTCGAACACCAAGGTGCCCGAGGCGACACGCTTGCCGCCGCTGTAGTTGCCGATCTCGTTGACCAGCAGATCTCGGTTGGAGTCGCTCCAGGCCCACACAGCGAAGTTGCCCTGGCCGGTGTTGGTGATGTCGACGGTCATGGCCGAGTCAACACCGTCGGGAATGAGCACCACGTCGTCGCCGTGTCCTGTCAGCGGGCCGAACACCGGGGCCCAGGTACGGGCGCCGCTGACGGGCTTGACGCTGATCGTCCAGGGGCCTGAGGCGGTCACCTCCATGCTCGAGGCGGGATCGTTGCCCGCGTACAGCACGGTGCCGTCGTAGGAGCCGATGGTGTTGACCAGCAGCTCATTCGCGGCCTTCACGACGAAGTTGGACCCCCCGGTGTAGTGGATGACCAGGATGTCCGCGGGCTCCACGGTGGCATCGATCACGTCGTCGCCGCGCCCAGTGAAGTCCTGCGAGGGCGCAGTCGTCGTGGTCGTCGGTGGTTCGGTGGTTGTTGTTGTGGGCGCCTGCGTGGTCGTCGTCGGCTTGGCCGTGGTGGTCGGCTCCACCGTTGTTCCGCCGGTCGCAGAGGCCTTTTCCTTCGTGTCCTTCTTGGATCCACCAGCCGCGGCACCAATGATGATCACCAGCAGGGCGAGCGCAACGCAGCTCCCGATGGCGATCCATTTGCCCTTTCCCTTGCCCCTGCCGCCCGAGGGTGGAGTGGGCGCCCCGGGCGGCGGCGGAACCATGCCGCTAGACGGTGGGGGCGGTGACCCGGGCGGCGGCGGAACCATGCCGCCAGACGGTGGGGGCGGTGACCCGGGCGGCGGTGGCGCACTCGGCGGTGGTGGCGGCAAGACGGACATCGGTGTGGTCGCTCCTCTCTGCTCTGCGCGAGGTCCCAAGGAGGCCCGCACAGGATCCAAGTAGCGCCTCGCCAGTCGAGGCGCCGGACGTCGGCCGCGCTGAGCACGGCGAGGCCGCCAGGGAGCGCGTAGGCCTCGCTGACGAGGGCCATGCGCTCGTCACCTGCCGCCGGGTGGGCGCCCGAGGACGGACGCCCACCCGCGCTTGATACCCCGCCTGCCATCAACGCCTCAACGCAACTTAGCCCGCTCATGAGCCATGGATGGCCTGTCGTGTCGATTCATGAAGCTGTCAGACCAACCCAAACTGACCCAGAGAGCACCACGAGCACGTCGCCGCCAACGTCGTCGAGACCCTCGATCGGCGGGCACCTGCTCGTGGACGGCGCCCCCGTCACCGTCGCCGTGGCCGCCGTTCAAGCCGCCCGGCGCCGTCCCACGATCACCAGGTGGTTGGAGCCATGTTGTCCCGGTCGGCTCCGGGGCCGCGCCCGGATGACCCCACCGGGCTGGGGCCCGCTCGTATCCTGCAGTCCCGCGGGCGCGCGCGGTTGGGGCCGGAGGAGGCGGGGATGGGAGAACCACGGTGTCGACGCCACGGCAGGGCTCGGATGATGGGCCTCGCCCTGGTCCTGGTCGGGCTGGCGGCGTGCGGCTCCGCCGACGGAGGTGAGGCCGACGGCCGCGGCGACGACCCGGCGGACGCCACCGGCACCACGGCCTTCGCGGCCGGCACGTCCGGCGCCTTCGCCGTGACGCCGGTGCCCGAGGGCTTCGAGGTCGCTCGTGCCTACCGCAGCGACGACCAGCGCGCCCTCGTCTACGCCGTGGACGGCGACGAGGACGAGGCGACCTTCACCGTCGCCAGCTCTCCCGTCGACCCCTCCTCGCCGGAGCTCCAGCGCGCTCGGGAGCTGGCGCGCGAGGGCGCCACCGAAGGGGTCACGACCGTCGAGGTGCACGGCCACGAGGGCTACCGCGGCCCGCTCACCGACGAAGGCCAGGTGTACGGCGACTTGCTGGTGTGGTTCGAGCGACCCGACCTCGCGGTCGAGATCAGGGCCCCGTTCTCGTCCGGGGTCGACGTCGAGGAGCTGGCTGCCCGGACCTACGAGATCTCAGAGGAGGCCTTCGACCAGCTCGTGCTCGGCACCACCGGGGGCGGGGGAACGGGCGCACCGGTCGAGGCGTTGCGGGGCCAGGTCGACGGCGACACCTGGGTGCTCACCGCGGTGCCACCGGAGGGCTACCCCACCAGGTCGGTCGACCGGCGGGTCGGGTGCGCCCAGCTGTCGTTCCGGGGGGAGTCGGCCACCACGTGCAGCTCGAGGGTCAGCGTGCTGAGCGACGCGCGGGAGGCGATGCTCGGCGGGGTCAACTTCATGTTCGGCGTCCTCGCCGACGGCGGCGGCGAGGTGGTGATCACCCAGCCCGAGAACCTCCGCGGCACGCCGGTGAGGGCCGACGCCGTGGTGCTCCCCTCCATCCCCGACCGGACGTGGTTCGTGGCCTCGTTCGCCGAGGTCTGCGACCGGGTCGCGACCTCCTCGGGGGGCGAGATGACGACCGCCGCGGTGCCCGCCGGCCACCCCCACCGCAACACCTGCTCGTGAGCCGCCGCCGACCCTGAGCCAGCCGCCGCTCGGGCGGTGCCCGGGCGCCGGGGTGCTCAGTCGGCGGCCGGCTCGAGGCCCAGGTCGAGGGGCCGGGCGAGCCGACCATCGCGGCGGAGCCGCCAGCGAGTGCCGGCCACGACGGCGAAGGCACCGAGGCCGGCGGCGAGCACCCCCCACAGCGCACCAGCGACGCCGAGCGGGTCGCCCAGCAGCACCACGCCGCCGAGGGCCGTGCCCACGGCGGTGACCTGCTGGCTGGCCGCCACCGCTGGCACGCCCGCCGCCGGCAGGGCGACGGTGCGCAGCACCCGGCCCAGCGTGCCGAGCACCGCCACCACCGTGGCGGCGACCAGCGACGAGAGCAGCGCCGAGCGGCCGGCGCCGACGCCCTGCGCGATGGCCAGCGGGCCGATGGCCACGGCGGCCACGACCATCGACGCGGTGACCACCGCGGCCGGGTCGCAGCCCTGCTCCACCGCGAGCTGGGAGCTGCGCATGGACACGACCTCGACGGCCACGAAGGCGACCGCCACCGCCACCGCGCCCGCGCCGATCGAGGCGGCGGGCCCGGCGTCGGTGGCGGCGAGGGAGATGCCGGCCGCGGCGGCGGCCGACGAGCCGAGGGCGGCGGCGGTGGCCAGGCTGCCGACCCGGTCGCGCACCAGCAGCGCCACCGCCGGGGTGCAGGCGATGGCGAGGGCGGCGAGCGGACCGTCGAGGCTCCGGAACATGGTGCCGGCGGCGATCATCCCGGCCCCCGACGTGAGCACGGCGAGGGCGCCGGCCCGGGTGCGCAGCGGCAGCCACCACGGCTGGCGGCCGCCTCGCCGGGCGATGGCCCATGCAAGCACCGCCCCGAGCGCGGCCCGCACGAAGACGATCTCGGTGGTGGGCCCCTCGCCGTAGCGCCAGGCCACGTTGCACACCGCGAACAGCAGCGACGCGCCCAGCACGTCGAGCACCGCTCGGCGTTCTGCGCCGGGCGCACCGGAGGCGCCGGGAGCGCCGGAGGCGCCGGTCGCTCCGGCCTGGCGAGGCGCTCCGGTGGGCAGGGCGGGGGTCACGGCACCCAGTATCGGCCAGCGCCGTGGCCCCACCGCGACGAGTTCGCCCTCACCGGAGCCTGCCCTGCTTGGCGCCCGAGGCCCGACCTGCAACACTCTGCGTGGTCAACGGCTCGACAGGCAGGGGACGGCAGATGGGTTCGGAGCACGAGGCGGCCACCGGCACCGTCGGGCGCCTGGTGGCGTGGCTCGCCATGGCGTGCCTGGTGGTGGGGGGCGCGGTCGCGCTGGAACCCCCGGCCGCTTCGGCCGCCCCGGCCGCGACCGCGGCGCCGAGCAGCCTGGCCCACACGCCGGCCGGCATCACCAGCGGGCCCGACGGCAACCTCTGGTTCACCACCTACGAGACGCCGGAGATCGGTCGCATCACGCCGAGCGGTTCCATCACGTACTTCGGTGGCCCCGGCATCTCCACCCCTGACGGCATCGTCAGCGGGCCCGACGGCGCGCTGTGGTTCACCAACTTCGGCAACGACTCCATCGGGCGCATCACCACCGGCGGCACCGTCACCAACTACACCGGCCCCGGCATCAGCCAGCCCCACGAGATGGCGGTCGGGGCCGACGGGGCGATGTGGTTCACCAACTTCGGCAACGACACGATCGGCCGCATCACCACCGACGGCACCGTCACCAACTACACCGGCACGGGCATCAGGCAGCCGTACTGGATCGCGGCCGGGCCCGACGGGGCGGTGTGGTTCACCAACCTCGGCAACGACTCGATCGGGCGCATCACCACCGGCGGCATCGTCTCCAACCTCACCGGCCCCGGCATCAGCCAACCCAAGGGCATCGCCGCCGGACCCGGCGGCGCCGCCGAGCTGTGGTTCGCCAACAGCGGCAACGGCTCCATCGGCCGCATCACGACGGGAGGGGCGGTCTCGAACCACACGGGCCCGGGCATCGGTGGCACCGATGGCGTCATCAGCGGCCCCGACGGCAACGTCTGGTTCTGCAACACCAGCGACAACAGCATCGGGCGCATCACGCCCGGCGGGCAGGTGAGCCGCTTCACCGACGCCTCGGTCAGCGCTCCCGACGAGCTCACGGTGGGCCCTGACGGGGCGATCTGGTTCACCAACTTCGGCAACGACACGATCGGGCGCATCACCACCTCCGGTGCGATCACGCACTTCACCGACCCGTCGGCGCCGCCTCCGCCGCCGGCACCCGGCCCCAACCCGCCGCCCACGACAGCGTCCGGCAGCCCCTTCGGCGCCCTCGACGGGGCCCGCTGGGACGGGCCGGGCACGGTGAACGTCAGCGGTTGGGCGATCGACCCCGACACGACCGGGCCCGTCGACGTGCACGTCTACGTCAACGGTCGCTTCGCCGGCGCCACCACCGCCGCCACCAGCCGCCCCGACGTCGCCGGCGCCTTCCCCGGCTACGGCCCCGACCACGGCTACGCCGTCGACGTCCCCGCCCCCGCCGGCATCGACACCGTGTGCACCTACGGGATCAACCAGGGCCGCGGCGGCAACAACCTCCTCGCCTGCCGCACCGTCGCCGTGGCCGGCGCCAACCCCTTCGGCGCCCTCGACGCGGCGCGCTGGCACGGCCCCGGCACGGTGAACGTCGCCGGTTGGGCGATCGACCCCGACTCCACCGGGCCCGTCGACGTGCACGTGTACGTCAACGGGCGGTTCGCCGGCGCCACCACCGCCGCCGCCAGCCGCCCCGACGTCGCCGGCGCCTTCCCCGGCTACGGCCCCGACCACGGCTACGCCGTCGACGTCCCCGCCCCCGCCGGCGACGACACCGTGTGCACCTACGGCATCAACGCGGGCGGCACCCCCGGCGGCAACAACCTGCTCGCCTGCCGCACCGTCACCGTGCCCGGCGCCAACCCCTTCGGCGCTCTCGACGACGTGCGGCGGGCCGCCGACGGGTCGGTCACGGTCAGCGGCTGGGGCATCGATCCCGACACCAGCGCTCCCATCGACGTGCACGTCTACGTCAACGGCCGAGGCGCGGGCGCCACCACCGCCGGCCACGAGCGATCCGACGTGGCCGCCGCCTTCCCGGGCTACGGCAGCGGGCACGGCTACCGCGCCACGGTCGCGGCCCCCGCCGGCCCGCTCGTCGTGTGCACCTACGGCATCAACGCGGGCGGCACGCCAGGCAGCAACGACCTGCTCGGCTGCCGCGTGCTGTGACCTCAGCCGGTCGGGCCGTGCCTGCCGTCATCGCTCAGCGCAGGCGGTAGGCCACGACCTGGGCCGGCTGGGCGTTGCCCACCGGCACGACGAGCAGCCCCTCGGCGGCGCTCATCCAGCCGTTGATGCCCCCGGATGCGGTCTCCTGCCACACCACGTCGCCTCGGTCGCGGTCGAGGGCCACGATCGTGCCCTGCAGGGTGGCGGTGAGCACCAGGTCGTCGACGACGGTGACCCCACCCAGCGGGTCGCCGGGCACCTTCGTCTGCCAACGGATGTGGCCGTCGGCGGCGTCGACGGCCACGACCGACCCGTCGTTCTGGCCCATCTCGGCGCCGAAGTAGGCGGTCTCGTCGGGCTTCAGGGTGGCGGGCGCGTCGACGGCCGCCACGAAGACCACCCCGTCGGCGCTGGCGGGCGGGGTGAGCACCCCGCCGTAGGTGCCGGGGGCGACGGTGGTGGGTCCGCTGAGTTCGGTGAGCTCGTCGTTGTCGTGGTGGCCCACCGGAGTCGACCACCGGGGCTCACCCGTGTCGGGGTCGAGGCCCACCACCACCCCGCCCTTGCCGGTGGCGACGAGCACCGGGCCGCCGCCGGTGCGGGCGACCAGCGTGTGCACGAGGTCGCGGTCGAACAGGTCGTGCGGGTGGACCTGGTGGTACCAGCGCAGCGCTCCGGTGCGCACGTCGAGGGCCACCGCCGAATCGGTGTAGAGGTTCGGTCCCGGCCGGCTGCTGCCGTTCGGGAACTCCGGGGTGCCCGGGAACGGCGCCGGGTTGGCGATGCCCCACACCACCTGCCCCCGCTCGGCGTCGATGCTCGGCGGGTACCACGCCCCGCCGCCGGAGTTGACCGCCGGGTTGCCCCACAGGTCGTCGGTGGTGGTGTCGAAGGTCCACCGCACCTCGCCGGTGGCGGCGTCGAGGGCATGGAGCACGCCACGGTCGCCGCCTTTGTAGATGCCGCCGATGCTCACCGGCACGGTGCTCACGAGCACGATGCCGTCGTAGACGACGGGCTGGATGTCGATGCCGGTCGAGGGCGTGGCGGTGATGTCACGCACCCACAGCTCCCGGCCGGTGGCCGCGTCGAGGGCCACCACCCCCTTCGAGCCGTGCAGACCGAACACCCGACCGTCGGCCACCGCCACCCCGAACGGGCCGATGCTGAGCCCGTAGGCCTCGCTCTCCCACCGAGCAGTGCCGGTCTCGCGATCGAGAGCAGCGATCTTCCCGCTGCCGTCCTGCACGTAGACGGTGTCCCCGACGATGAGCGGGACGGTCGAGAGGCTGCCGCCGACGTCGTGGCGCCACGCCACCGACAGGCGGCGCACCGACGAGGCGTCGATGCCGGTGCCCGACGTGGCCCGGCTGTTGTCGTAATCGTGGCCCGGCAGCACCCAGTCCGACGGGTGGGTCGCCACCTCGGCCGGCGCGCCGGCCGGCACCGACGTCGTGGTGGTCGACGACGTCCGCGACGACCCCTCTTCGCTCGAGGAGCAGGCGCCCGCCCCGACCGCCAGGGCCGCCACGGCCGTCACCCCGATCCACCGCCAGCCGCTTCGCACCACCGCCGCCCCTCCCTCGTCTGGCCGAGCTGGTTCTGATCGTTCCGGGAACCGGAACGATCAGAACCAGCTTCGGGTGACGGGACGCTACCGGGCGGGACCGAGCGGGGCCTGCTACCGTGCCGACCAGGAGCGAACTAAGACACTCGTCTTGATCATGAGGGGGCTGGCATGACGAAGACCGGGCACGCCGACATCGTCGCCGCCGCGGACCCCAGCGCCCGCCTGGGCGCACAGGGCCGCACGATGGGCTGGGGCAACCGGGTGGGGCCGCTCAACCACCTGGCCGAGGAGCGAGAGCGCCTGGCGGCCCTGACCTGGGAGCGCTTCGAGGTCGTGCGGGTGGGAGCGACGCTCGGGGCCGAGGTCCGCGGCCTCACCCTGGCCCGTCCGCTCGACGAGGCCACGATCGACGAGCTGCGCCGGGCCCTGTTCGCCTACAAGGTGCTGTTCTTCCGCGACCAGCCACTCACGGCGGACCAGCACGTGGCCTTCGCCTCACGCTTCGGCGAGCTCGAGATCCACCCCTTCATCCCCTCCAACACGGGAACGCCCGAGCTGGTGCGGTTCGAGAAGACCGCCGAGGTCGGGGGCTACGAGAACATCTGGCACCACGACGTGACGTGGCGGGAGCGACCGTCCATGGGTGCGGTGCTCCACGCCATCGAGGTGCCCCCGGTGGGCGGTGACACCCTCTTCTGCGACATGCACGCCGCCTACGAGGGCCTGAGCGACGACGTGAAGGGCCGCGTGGCCGGGCTGCACGCCCGCCACGACTTCCTGCGCGCCTTCGGCGCCAACCTCACCGAGGCGCAGAAGGCCGAGATGCGGGCGCGCTACCCGGTCGTCGAGCACCCGGTGGTGGTCTCCCACGACGTCACCGGCCGGTCGCTGCTCTACGTCAACCGCGTGTTCACCACCGGCATCGTCGAGCTGGCGGCCGAGGAGAGCGAGGAGCTGCTCGAGCAGCTGTGCCGCCAGGCCGACCTGCCCGAGTACCAGGTGCGCTTCCACTGGGAGCCCGACTCGGTCGCCTTCTGGGACAACCGTGCGGTGCAGCACTACGCCACCAGCGACTACTGGCCCGAGCGGCGGGTGATGGAGCGGGCGAGCATCATCGGGGCCCGGCCCGCCGCCTGAGCGCCTTCCACCGCCCCCTTCCGGGGCCGTGCGTCAGACGCCGTGGGCGATCGTGTCGTGGCTCACGATCGGCTCGACCGACTCGGCCATCCGGGCCCGCACCCGCCGACCGGGGATCAGGGCCACGGCGACGAACCCCACGACCATGATCGGCACCGCCACCCGGAAGGCGGTGGCCAGGCTGGTGGCGAAGGCTTCCTGCACCTGCTCGCGCACGTCGGCCGCCAGCGCGGCGACCTTCGCCGGAGCGCCCTGCACGTCGGCGAGGGGGAACCCGGGGAGGCGTCGCTCCACCTCGTCGGCCAGGGTGGAGGTGAAGGCGCTGCCGAGGATGGCGACGCCGAGGGAGCTGCCGAGCACCCGGGCGAGCATGACCGTCGAGGTCGCCACGCCCATGTCGGAGGGCCGGGAGAGGCGCTGCACGACGTACAGCAGCGTCTGCATCACGAACCCGACACCCACCCCGCCCACCATGGCGAACACGGTGACCTCCACCGCCGAGGTGCCGGCGTCGATCGTGCCCAGGCAGGCGTAGCCCACGCCGAGGAAGACCATCCCGATGAGGGGGATCACCTTGTAGCCGCCGACGCGGTCGGTCAGCTGGCCCGCCAACAGGGTCGACAGGGCGCAGGTGAAGGCGAACGGGGCGAGCAGCAGTCCCGAGCGCGAGGCGTCGACGCCCGCCACGGCCTGGAAGAACACCGGCGGATAGATGATCCCGCAGGTGAAGCCGACGCCCGCGACGAGGTTGGCGAACGTGGCGAGCGCGGCGGTGCGCCCCGCCAGGATCCGCAGCGGCAGCAGCGGCTCGGCGGCCCGGCGCTCCCAGGCGACGAAGCCGGCGACGGCCACCGCCGCCGTGGCGAGCAGCCCGACCGTCCGGGGCGAGCCCCAGGAGGCGTCGCCACCGGTGCGGCTCAGCGCGAGCAGCAGGCAGGTCACTCCCCCGCCGAGCAGCAGGGCCCCCACCACGTCGATGCGGTGGCGCACCCGATGGGCCTGGGGCGGTTGGAACACCAGGGCGACGAGGCAAAGCACCGCCAGCGGGGCGTTGATGTAGAACGCCCACCGCCACGACAGGTGGTCGACGAAGAGGCCGCCGACGTAGGGACCCAGCACGCTCGTGACGGCGAAGACCAGCCCCGTGTAGCCGAGGTAGCGGCCCAGCCGGTCGGCCGGCACGAGGTCGGCAACCAGCGCCATGCCGAGCCCCGTGATGCCACCGGCGCCGGCGCCCTGCAGGCCACGGCACACGATGAGCATGACCATCGACGTGGACAGCCCGCACAGCGCCGAGCCGACGAGGAAGATCACGATGGCGATGGCGAACATGCGGCGCCGACCGTGGATGTCGCCGAGCTTGCCGTACACCGGCATGGTGGTCACCTGGGCGAGCAGGTAGGCGGTGGTCAGCCAGGGCAGCAGGGAGAGCTGGCCGAGGTCGGCGATGATCGTCGGCGCGGCGGTGGCCACGATCGACGCGTCCATGCCCGACACCGTGGTGCCGAGCAGGATGCCGGCGAACACCACGGCGATCCGCAGGTTCGACATGGGCGGTCGGGCGGCGGCCGCCCCGGTGGTGGTGGGGTCGTCGACCCTGCTCACGAGTCGCCGGGGGTGCCGGCGCGCCGGGCCGCCTTGGCCTCACGTCGCGCCGCGTCGGCGGCGTTGTGGCGCTTCATGGTGCCGAGCGGGTCGGCCTTGAACGCCTGCACCGACGCCTGGTGCCCGGCCAGGGCCTGGAACTCCGAGCCGGCCCGGATGGCGGCCCGCACGCCCATGATCTCGGCCTGCCGGTGCACCATCCGCTTGTTGATCTGCGCCAGGTCGGTGGCCACGCCCGCCACGGTGGCGGCCACGTCGAGGACCTCGTCCTCCAGCTCGTCGGCGGGGAAGGCCCGGTTCGCCCATCCGATGGCGGCGGCCTCCACGCCGGTCATGGCGCCGCCGGTGAGCATGATCTCCATGGCCCGGCGCATGCCGAGGAGGGGCATGTGGTACTCGCAGTCGGGTGGGCTGGCGACGCGCACGATCGGGTAGTCGATGCGGGCGTCGTCGGCCACGTAGACGAGGTCGCAGGCCTGGGCCAGCTCGGTGGCCCCGGCGATGGCGTAGCCGTGGACCTGGGCGATCACCGGCTTGGCCAGGTCCCAGAAGCTGAACCAGTTCTGGGTGACGTGGCGGGCCCACTGGCCGTCGCCGGGCGCGGTGTGGAACGGCGGCTCGGCCATGAGGTCGCCGCCGAGGTCGTAGCCGGCCGAGAAGCAGGCGCCGGCGCCGCGGATGACGGTGACCCGCACCGTGTCGTCGAGGTCGTGGGCCTCGAGGGCGTGGAGCAGCTCGGCGCGCAGCGGGGTGGAGATGGCGTTGCGCTTGTCGGGGCGGTTGAGGGTGATGCGGGCGACGCCCTCGAGGGGGTGGTCGACGACGATGAGCTCGTAGCCGCTCACGAGCCGGCCTCGGCCGAGTCGCGGGTGCCGGCCAGCTCGGCGAGCAGCTCGATGCCGCGCTCGTCGGCGCGCACGATCAGGCCGGTGAGGCCGCGTCGCGTCCAGGGCTCCCACCGCTCGCGGATGCGCTGCTCGCTGCCGTAGAGCCCGCCTTCGTCGAGGTACTCGTCGGGCACCGCCTGCACCGCCTCGTCCTTGCGGCCCGCCATCCAGAGCTCGTGGATCCGCGCCGCCGCCTCCGGGAACCCGCGCCGGGCCATGGCCTCGCGGTGGTAGTTGTGCGTGGCCGAGCCCATGCCCCCCACGTACATGGCGGTGAGGGGCTTCTGGGCGTCGAAGGCGGCGCGCAGGTCGTCGGTGAAGTGCACGCTCACGCCGCCGAAGACCTCGAAGCCCTCGGGGCGCCCGCCTCGGGCCGTGAACCCCTTCTCCAGCGACGGCCCGTAGGCGTCCGGGCCCTCGGCGCCCCAGCCCATCGGGAGCAAGCCGTCGGCCACCTCGGCGCACAGCTCGGTGTTCCTCGGCCCGCCGGCCGCGAGCCAGATCTCGACCTCGCCCGCGGGGTGGAGGATCGAGCGCAGCGGCTTGCCCTGCCCGGTGGCCCCCGGCCCGGTGTAGGGCAACGGGTACTCGGGGCCGTCGTTGGTGAGCGGCTCGCGTGCGAACACCTTGCGCATGATCGAGACGTACTCGCGCAGGCGCCGGTTGGGGCTTCCCCACGGCTGGCCGTACCAGCCCTCCACGATCTGCGGGCCCGACACGCCGAGGCCGATGATCACTCGGTCGCCACCGGCGAGGGCATCGATGGTCAGGGCGTGCATGGCGGTGGCGGCCGGGGTGCGCGCCGCGATCTGCACGACACCGGTGCCGAGCTTGATGCGGCGGGTCATGGCGGCCAGGTAGGCGAGCGGCGACAGGGCGTCGGAGCCGTAGGCCTCAGCCGTCCAGACCGAGTGGTAGCCGAGCTCCTCCGCCCGGCGCACCTGCTCGACCGGCACCTCCATGGTGGCCCCCCGGTACAGGTCGAGGCCGAGTGCGAGCTTCATCGAGACGTGTCCCCCTTCATCGGGCGCAGTCTCCCACGCCCCGACCGGCCCGGGACCACCCCGGACCGGTGCCGCCGGCGCTGGTCAACCGCCGTAGTTCATGCCGGTCGAGCGCAGCAGCAGCGGCGTGGCGCTCTCGTCGCGCACGCCGGCGTCGACCACCTCGGCGACGTAGACGGTGTGGTCGCCCCGGGTGACGGTGTCGGTGACCCGCGCCTCGAACCAGTAGGGCAGCTCGACGAGGAGCGGGCTCCCGGTGGAGGGGCCGGGCTCGAAGCGGTGGCCGTTGAGCGTGTCGCCCTCGACGGTGGTGGAGCGGAAGAACGCCTTGCCGATGTCGAGCTGGTCGTCGCTCAGCACGTTGACGGCGAACGATCCGCTGCGACCGATGACCTCGTTGGTGTGGCTGTCGGCCTTCACCCCCACGGCCACGAGCGGTGGCTCGAACGACATCTGCGACACCCAGTTGACGCCCGCCGCCGACAGCTCGTCGCCGTCGGCGCTCGTGAGCACGTGCAGGCCGTAGTTGATGGCGCGCAGGGCGACCTTCTTCTGCTGTGGGTCCATGGGATCCTCCTCCGAGCGGCGGTGACGCCGGTCAACGTACCGCCAAGCGCCGCGGCACCCGGCGAGCCAGCAGCACGCCGAGCACCGCCACCGCCGCGCCGACCGAGTACACGGCCACCAGGCCGGGCGTGTCCGAGCCCGTCGCCGCGGCGCCGAAAGCCACCAGCACGCCGCCCACCCCGGTGCCGAGGGCGGTGCCGAGCATGTCCGACAGCTGCAGCGACGACGTGGCCCGGCCCTCCTGGCCCGGCGGAGCCTCCGCCAGGGTGACCACCGACAACGGCGAGTAGGCGAGCCCGATGCCGAAGCCGGCCACCGCCCAGCAGGCGATGCCGACGGCCGCCGGCACCGAGGGCACCAGCACGCACAGCATCGCCAGCGAGCCGGCGGCGACGCTCCCGAGGCCCACGGCCACCAGCGCGGCCGGGCCCCACCGCTCGATGCGCCGGGCCTGCAGCCACGACGCCGCGGTCCACGTCAGGGTCGCGGCGGTCAGGGCCAGGCCGGCCACGGCCGGCGCCAGGCCCTTCACCGTCGTCAGCGCGAACGGCACGTAGGCGTCGCCGGCGAAGAAGGCGAAGGTGAGCACGCCGCGGGCCAGCACGGTGGCGGGCAGGCCCCGGCGGGCGGCGAGCGTCCCCACCGGGAGCAGGCGGCGCAGGGCGCCCACGCCGACTGCGGCCCCGGCCACCACGAGCAGCACGGCCGGCACCGGGGCACCGGCGCCCAGGCCGGCCAGCACCAGCGCCGCCCCCGCCGCCACGAGGAGGGCCCGCCCCAGGTTCGACTCGCCCGACGCCTCGTGCGGGGCCGGGATCGAGCGCACGCCGAGCAGGGCGACCAGGCCGATGGCCCCGCACAGCGGCAGCAGGCCGAGGAAGACCCAGCGCCAGCCCACCGTGGTGCCCACGAAGCCGGCGAGGGCGGGTCCGACCACGGACGGGACCACCCACGCGCTCGAGATCAGGGCGAACATGGTCGGGCGCTGCTCGGGGGCGTAGCCGCGACCGATGCACACGTAGGACACGGCGGGCATGGCGCCGGCACCGAGGCCCTGCAGCGCCCGCCCCGCCACGAGCACGAGCATGGAGGGCGCGGCCCCGCCGACGACCAGGCCTGCGGAGAACACCACCAACCCGGCGGCGAAGGGCACGGCCGGGCGCATCCGGTCGGCGGCGGTGCCGGCCACGACGATGCCGACGAGGTTCCCGAGGAAGAAGGCGCTGAAGACCCACCCGTAGAGCCACAGGTCGCCGAGGTCGTCCTCCACCAGCGGCATGACCGTGCTGACGGCCAGCGACTCGAACGCCACCAGGGTGACGATGAGGACGAGCCCGCTCGTGAGCATGCGACGCCCCGGTGCGAACACCCCGGGCGTGGCGGTGCCCGCGGCCGTGCCTGCCTCGGGCACCGTCTCGGAGCGTTCCGGGGGCGCGGCCACCGTGGCAGGTTAGGGGGATGGGTGCTCGCCGAGCGGGAGCCGTCGCTGAACGGTGCCCCCGCCAGGAATCGAACCCGGAACCTGCCGGGTAGAAGCCGGCTGCTCTATCCAGTTGAGCTACAGGGGCGCGACGTCAGGCTACGCGGCGGGGGCGCCGGCCGAGGGCCTCAGGTGGGCGCCGAGGCGGTTGGCGGCGACCCCGGTCGCCTGCCCTATGCTGGCGACTCCCCATGGTGGCCGTAGCTCAGCCCGGTTAGAGCGCCAGGTTGTGGCCCTGGAGGTCGGGGGTTCAAGTCCCCTCGGCCACCCCACGGAATCGACGGTGGTCGCCCGCATCGGGCGGGCGGCCGCCGTCGCTCCCACTGCGGCGGCGGTGGTAGATTGCAGGTCCCGAGCGCCTCTAGCTCAACGGCAGAGCAACGGACTCTTAATCCGCAGGTTCTGGGTTCGAATCCCAGGGGGCGTACCACACGGCCAGGGCTCGTCGAGCCCTGGCCGTTCGTCGTCCGGGGCGGGCCCGAGCGCGCCACCGGCCGGCACCGGGCGCACGCAGCGCTCGGTGCCGGCCGGTCGGTCGGCTCGGGTGCCGCGTCAGCGCCGGGCGGTGGCCTTCTTGGCGGGTGCCTTCTTGGCCGGGGCCTTCTTGGCGACCGCCTTCTTGGCCGGGGCCGCCTTCTTCGCCGGAGCGGCCTTCTTGGCCGCCGTCTTCTTGGCGGGCGCCTTCTTGGCCGCCTTCTTCACGGCCTTGCCGCCGACGACGGCGTCCTTGAACGCCTTCAGGGGCGTGATGCGGGCGGCCTTCTTGGCCGGCACCTTCACCGGCGCGCCGGTCTGGGGGTTGCGGGCCATGCGGGGGCCGCGGTCGACGCGGATGAACTTGGCGAACCCGGTGAGCACGACGGGCTCGCCGCTCGCCACGGTGTCGGTGACCGTTGCCACGAACTCGTTCAGCACGGCCTCGACGTCTCGCTTGTCGCGGTCGGTCCGCTCAGCGATGGCAGCGGCCAGCTCTCGTTTGTTCAACGCACTCTCCTTGTGTTCAGTCGCCGCTCCTCGGCGATGCGACCCGTCGGGCCGAACAGCTCAAGCGTCGCGCAGCGCAGCGACGCGCGCGCGGCAATCCCTTTGCGCGAAAGGCCGAACGACTCGCGCGCCGATCGGTGAGCCGGCTCAGTTCGTGAACACGACCTTGCCGAACAGGTCGCCCTCGACCATCTTGGCGAACCCGTCGCGGGCGTCGGCGAGGGGCATGACCGAGTCGATCAGCGGGCGCACGTCGGCGGCCTCGCAGAACCGGATGAGGCGCTGCAGCTCGTCGCGGGTGCCCATGGTGGAGCCGACCACCTCGCGCTGGAGGAAGAACATCTGGGTGAGGTCGGCGGAGGGGTCGTCGCCGGTGGTCGCCCCGGACACGACGACGCGGCCGCCGGGCCGCAGCGAGCGCACCGAGTGCCCCCACGTCGCCTTGCCCACGCTCTCCATCACCGCGTCGACCCGATCGGGCAACCGCTCCCCGGTGGCGAACACGGCGTGGGCGCCGAGCCCGAGGGCCCGCTCGCGCTTGTCGTCGCTGCGGCTGGTGGCCCACACCTGCACCCCGGCCGCCCGGGCCAGGGCGATCAGCGCGGTGGCCAGCCCACCACCGGCACCCTGCACGAGCACGGTGTCCCCGGGCCGCAGCTGGCCCCTGGTGAACAGCATCCGGTAGGCGGTGAGCCACGCGGTGGGCAGGCAGGCGGCCTCCTCCCACGACATCGACGCCGGCTTGGGGACCAGGTTGCGCCTGGGCACGGCGACCCGTTCGGCGAGCGTGCCGGGGTAGCGCTCCGAGAGCAGCGACCGGCGGGGGTCGAGGGTCTCGTCGCCGCCGCCCGCGTCGGGGTCGCCGATGACGGCGTGCACCACCACCTCGTTGCCGTCAGGGTCGAGCCCGGCGCCGTCGCAGCCCAGCACCATCGGCAGCTGCTCCTCACGCAGGCCGACGCCCTTGAGGCTCCACACGTCGTGGTGGTTGAGGGCGGCGGCCTTGAGCTCGACGACCACCCAGCCGTCGGGCACGTCCGACGGCTCAGGGGCCTCCCCGACCTCGAGGCCGGAGAGCGGATCGTCGGGGGCGATGCGGATGGCGCGGGCGGCGAGCACGTCGGGCTCCCTCTCGTCTGGGGGTTGGGGCGCCCGGAGTCTCGCACGCAGCTCAGGCCGGCGCGGGTGCCGCCTGCGGCGCGCCGAGCTCGGCGCGGACCGCGTCGACGCCGGAGAGCCGGGCCACCACCGATCCGACGGCGTCCACCCGCAGCACCGTGGGCGCCCGGCGGACCTTGTAGCGCGAGGCGAGGTCGAGGTGCTCGGCCACGTCGAGCACGTCGACCCGCTCACCGGCGCGGCGGCTCTCGATCTCGGCCACGACCGACGGGCACACCGCGCAGTACTCGGTGCTGAACACGATCCACTGCGGCCCGCCCGCCCGCAACGCCACCGGCAGCGGGGGCTGTGCGGGGCCCTGCTCGTGCGCGGGGCGCCGGGCTTCCACCGCGGCGTCACCGGCCACCCGGTCGATGGTCACCACCCGCACGCCGCCTCGCAGCCGAACGAGCAGCACGTACATCTCGCAGCCGACGCAGATCCTGGTGATCGCCGACAACCCGGCGAGGGCGGCCACGACGCCCACCAGCACCCACCCGACCAGCGCGGCCTCGAGGGCGAACGCGACGGTGGCGGCGCTCAGGAACACGACGCCGACGGAGGCGGCGAAGCGGGGCGGGCGCGGGTCCTCGAGCTCACGCGGCGGGGCCAGGCGAGGCTTGACGAAGGTGGCGTAGAACCGCAGCACCGGGCCGTAGCGGGGGCCGAAGGCGGCGCCGAGGAAGAGCACGACGGCGAACAGCGGAGCCACCCACTCCTGGCCGAAGGCCAGGCCGAGCAGCAGCCCCGTGGCCAGCACCGCCTGGTTGGTGCGGGGTCCGCGGGGGTCGATGGGCGTCGGTGCCGATGAGCTCGCCATGCCCGCCAGCATAAACCCGACATACCCGATCGACAATTGTCGGATTCACGTCTCGGTCCGTGAGGCCGGCCCGACGCCTTCACGACCGGTCGAAGCGGGTGACCACCTCGGCGTGGTGCGTGTGGGGGAACAGGTCGACGACGACCGACTCGACCGCCCGGTAGCCCACGGCGGCCAGCAGTGCCGCGTCCCGCCCCGCCGCCGCCGGGTCGCAGCTGACCAGGATGAGCCGGGGCGCTCCGGCCGAGGCCAGCACGTGCACACCGGGCCGGCCCAACCCGGCACGCGACGGGTCGGCCACCACGACGTCGGCGCGCGGGGCGCGCAGGTGCTCGACGGGGCTGGCCACCACCTTCACGTCGAGGTCGGCGAGGTTGTGCCGGGCATCGGCCACCGACGAGCGGCTCCGTTCGGCGGCCACGCCACGCCACCCGTCGCGGCCGTGCAGGAGGGCGCCGGCGAAGAGGCCGACCCCGCAGTAGGCGTCGAGCAGCGTCCGGGGCCGACCGGGTCGCCCGCCGACGTCGAGCCGGTCGCCCACCATGGCGGCCACGACGTCGACGAGGGCCACGGCGCCGTCGGTGCGGGTCTGGAAGAACGACTCGGCCGAGATCCGCCACCGCCGCCCCGCCACCTCCTCGTGGATCCACGCCCGCCGGCCGGCGGCGAGCTCGTCGGTGCCGACGACCAGCACGTCGTCGGGCAGCACCACGCCCTCGACGCTCGGGTGCACGATCGCCATCCGCTCCCCCGTGGCGGCACCGGCGCGCACCACGACCTCCTCGGCGGGCCCGAAGCGGCCGTCGGTGACCAGCTCCTCGATCAACGGGTGGGCAACGAGGCAGTGGTCGACGGGCACCACGTCGTGGCTCTCGACCCGACGCAGCCGGGCGCGCCCGTCGACCACCGCGCACCGCAGCGTGGTGCGGAAGCCCCAGGGCGCCAGCGCCGGGCCGGCCCGCACGACCGGGTCGGTGAGGCGGCCGAGGTGGCGCAGCGAGTCGGCGACCAGGTCGACCTTGGCCCGGGTCTGGGCGCCGGGCTCGAGGGTCTGCAGGTCGCACCCGCCACAGCCCTCGGCGACGTGCGGGCACGGCGGGCGCACCCTGTCCGGCGACGGCCACACCAATCGCCGCACCGCGCCGCGCAGGGCGCCGCGGCGGTGCTCCAGCTCGACGTCGACCTGCTCACCCGGGAGGGCGCCGGCGACGAGCACCACCCTGCCGTCGGGGTGGCGGGCGAGCGCCTCGCCGCCGGCCACCAGCCGGTCGGCCACCAGCGTCACGACCTCCCGTGGGGGCGGTGGCGGTGCCGCCCCGGCGCCGTCGTGGCCGGCGCGACGGTCGGCCTCGGGACCGGTCGGGTGGGTCACCGGGGGCAGCGTAGGCGGGTATCGTCCGAGCGCCCACCCGCGAGCTCGAAGGTGCCCATGCCGCCCGCTGCCCCTCGTCCGATCGAGATCGTCCCGTCGGTCCTGCCGGCCGACTTCGCCCACCTGGGCGACGCCTGCATCGAGCTGGAGAAGGCCGGGGTCGACCGCATCCAGTGGGACGTCATGGATGGCAACTTCGTGCCCAACCTCACCTTCGGCGCCGACGTCATCGCCGCCACCCGGCCGCTGGTGCAGCTGCCCTACGAGGCCCACCTGATGGTCACCGAGCCGACGTGGATCCTCGACACCATGGTCGAGGCCGGCTGCACCACGCTGATCGTGCACGCCGAGGCGTGCCAGCACCTGCACCGCACCCTCGGGCAGATCCGCGAGCTCGGCGCCGCGCCCGCCGTGGCCCTCAACCCCGCAACGCCGGTGGCGGCGGTCGAGCACGTGCTCGACCTCGTGGAGATGGTCCTCGTCATGACCGTGAACCCCGGCTTCGGCGGCCAGGCCTACATCGCCACCATGGAGCCCAAGCTCGCCGAGCTGCGCCGGCTCGTCGTCGAGCGGGGCCTCGACGTCGACATCGAGGTCGACGGCGGCATCGGCCCGTCGACGATCTCGGGGGCGGCCGGCGCCGGCGCCAACGTCCTGGTCGCGGGCAGCTCGCTGTTCCGCGACCCCGACGGCCTGGGCCACGCCACGGCCGAGCTGCGCCGGCTCGCCTCCGAGGCCCAGGGCCGCTGAGCCGGTCGTGGCGGCCCGGCGCCCCCGGCGGCTCAGGCGCGGCGTGCGGATCGCTCTCGTCGTCGTGGTGGTCGCCCTGCTGGCCGGCGGGCTCGGGCTGTTCGTGCGCTCGCGCCAGGTCGAGCGGTCGGCCGAGGCGCTGTGCGAGAAGCTCGCTCAGGCCCAGGACCTCGACCAGTCGCTCACCACGCTCGACCCCGCCACCCTCGACCCGCGGGTCGACGCCCTCCGAGGCGCCAAGGCGGTGGCGCCGGCCGACATCCGCTCCTCGGTCACGACCCTGGCCGACTTCGTGAGCGGCCTGGCCCACGACGTCGACGCCGCGCCGGGTGACCGGCCCACCGCCCTGGCCGACGCGCTGGTGGCCCGCCAGGACCAGGTCGACGCCGTCACCGCGGCCGGCAACGAGGTAACGGTGTGGGCCCAGGCCAACTGCGGGCTCACCCTCGCCGGCACGACGCCGACGATCGCCACGCCCTGAGCGGGCCTCAGGCCAGCTCGCCCCGGCGCATGATCACGTGGTCGATGATGCCGTAGGCCTTGGCCTGCTCGGCGGTGAACCAGCGGTCGCGCTCGGAGTCCTGCTCCACCTGATCGACGGGCTGGCCGGTGTGGTGGGCGATGCGCTCGGCCATCAGCCGCTTGATGTAGGCCATCTGCTCGGCCTGGATGGCGATGTCGGAGGCCTGGCCCTGCACCCCGCCGAGGGGCTGGTGCATCATGATGCGCGAGTGCGGCAGTGAGTAGCGCTTGCCCGCCGCGCCGGCGCACAGCAGGAACTGGCCCATCGAGGCGGCCAGGCCCATGCAGATCGTGCCCACGTCGGGGGTGATGAACTGCATGGTGTCGTAGATCGCCATGCCGGCGGTGATGGAGCCGCCCGGCGAGTTCACGTAGAGCCAGATGTCCTTCTCGGGATCCTCGCCCTCGAGGTAGAGCAGCTGGGCCACGAGCTGGTTGGCGACCGTGTCGTTGACGTCGCTGCCCAGCACGACGATGCGGTCCTTCAGCAGCATCCGGAAGATGTCCGCGCCCGGATCGGCGATGGAGGCGGCGGCGGCCACCTGCGGTGCGAGCGGGGGATGCGGCATCGTTCTCCTTCCAGCGGTCCGTCGGTGGACCGGCGCCAACACGAGCGGGGCGGCGCCCCGGGTGGGCAGGCTACAGGGCCGCCCCGGCCCTCCGGCGCGCCGGGAACCCGTCGGCACGAGACGAGCCCAGAGCGGGGCGCCCACCCCGGCGGCCGTCGCCTGCCCCACTAGGTTGGGGGCGGCCACGCGGGCGTGGCGGAACTGGCAGACGCGCCGGGTTTAGGTCCCGGTGTCCTCGCGACGTGGGGGTTCGAGTCCCCCCGCCCGCACCGGTGTCGGCGCGACGCCTCAGCACACGTGGTGCGTGGAGCGGTGGTGGCGCCGGCGGTTGGGGCGGGCCGGCGGGTTGGCGTCGAGGCGGGCGACGGCGGCGTGGACGTCGTCGAGGAAGGTGTCGGCCAGGTCGCGGCTGAAGCCCTCGCGCACGGTGACCCGCAGCACGTGCTGGTCGTCGATCTTGGGCGGCATGGTGTAGGCGGGCACGATCCAGCCCCGCTCGCGCAGCACCTCGCTGAGGTCGTGGCAGGTGAAGCGGCTGTCGTCCTTCAGGCCCAGGGTGACCACGGGCAGGGCGCCGCGCGCGCTCACCACCTCCCACCGGCCGCTCTGCTCGGCGAGGTCGGCGATGTGGTGGGCCACGTCGAGCAGGCCCCGCATGATGCGGGTGTAGCCGTCGCGGCCCAGGCGGAGGAAGTTGTAGTACTGCCCGATCACCTGGCTCGAGCTCTTCGAGAAGTTGAGGTCGAAGGTGATCTGGTCGTTGCCCAGGTAGTTGTCGTGGAACAGCAGCTCCTCGGGCAGGTCGGTGCTGTCCTTCCAGATCGCCCACCCGACGCCCGGGTACACGAGGCCGTACTTGTGCCCCGAGGTGTTGATGGAGCGCACGTTCGGCAGCCGGAAGTCCCAGACGAGGTCGGGGTAGGCGAACGGGGCCACGAACCCGCCGCTGGCGGCGTCGACGTGGATCGGCACCTGCCAGCCGGTGCGGTCGTTGAGCTCGCCCACGGCGGCGTCGAGGTCGGCGATCGGTTCGAACTCGCCGGTGTAGGTGCTGCCGAGGATGCCGACCACGGCGATGGTGTTCTCGTCGACCAGGGCCATGGCCTCGTCGACGCCGATGACGCTGCGGCCCGGCACCATGTCGACGTAGCGGGGCTCGACGTCGAAGTAGCGAACGAACTTCTCCCACACCACCTGGACGTTGGAGCCCATGACGATGTTGGGTCGGTCGGTGGGCGTGCCGGCGGCCGCCCGGCGCTTGCGCCAGTTGACCTTCAGGGCGAGGCCGCACAGGTGGATCGCCTCCGACGAGCCGACCGTCGAGGTGCCCACCGCCTGGCCATCGCCGGCCGAGGCGTGGAAGAGGTCGGCGATGATGTTGACGCACCGCCGCTCGATCTCGACGGTCTGGGGGTACTCGTCGGCGTCGATGAAGTTCTTGGAGAGCGTCTCGGTCATGAGCAGCCTGGCCTCGGGCTCCATCCACGTGGTGACGAACGAGGCCAGGTTCAGCGCCGGGTTGCCGTCGAGCATGAGCTCGTCGCTGATGAGCTGGTAGGCCGAGCGCGACTCCATCTCCGAGTCCGGCAGGCGGAACTTGGGCACCGGCTCCTGGAGGCTGCGGGTGCCGAACAGCGGGGCCAGGGTCGACTGCGCGGCATCCTCGTCGCTGACGTGCTCGGACAGCATGGCGGCTCCTCTGGGTCGTCGCTCCGGCGGGCATCGTGGCACGCATCGGGGTCGGGGAGCGTCACCCCGATCGGTCGAGCCCGCCGCCGGCCCAGCGGTGCGGAGGTGGCGCTAGGGCCCAGCGGTGCAGAGGTGGCGCTAGGTGAGGAACAGGGCGAGCACGCCCACGGTGTTGACGCAGGCGTGGGCCACGATCGACGGGCCGAGGCGCCCCCCGGCCCGCACGACCAGCAGCGCGAACACCGCCCCGTAGGTCGCGGTGACCGCCACGATGAACAGGGCGTGGCCGAGGCCCGACCCGGCCTCGAAGTGGAACAGGCCGAACACCAGCGACGAGGCGACCACGCCCACGGGGAGGCCCCAGCGGCGGCCGGCCGCCCGCAGGAACAGGCCCCGGAAGAACAGCTCCTCCACGATCGGGGTGGCCACGGCGACGATGAGCAGCAGGGCCACGCCGGCGAGCACGCCCGGGTGCTTGGGCAGGTAGTCGGCGTTCGAGGGCGGGTCCTCGGAGCTGAACAGCTGCCACGCCACGTTGGCGAGGATGGACAGCCCGATGGCGCCCAGGCCGCCGAGGAGGCCCCAGCCCACGTCGCCCCAGCGGACCTCGAGGCCGAAGTCGCGGGCGAGGCTGCGCTGGCCCTTGCGGTAGGTCGCCACGATCGGCCACCCCACGAAGCCCACCCAGCCGCCGGCCACGGCGACGAGGACCTCGGGCACGCTCAGCTCGCCGATGGTGCCGTCGGAGCCGACCGCGCCGGTGGCGATCAGCACGAGCGACGCCACGACCCCACCGGCCAGGTAGAGCAGCAGCCCGTAGAACACGTCGCCCATGCCCCAGCGGATCACCGGCTGCCAGTACTGCGGAGGGGCCGGCGGCAGGGGTGGCGGAGGAGGTGGTGGTGGGGACGGGGGCTGCGGCGGGTAGGCGTCGCTCACCGGGCAAGTCTGCCCGGCCCGGGCCGGCGCACCGGCGCGCGACACGCGCGGAGGTGCGCCCGGCGGCCCGTTCAGGTCAGCTTCATGAACATCTTCTCGACCTCGGCCAGGGGGTAGCCCTCGGCCTCGGCCCGCTCCGGGTCCTCGACGCAGTAGGTCAGCCCGGCGGCGACCAGCTTGAAGCCGGCCTGCTCCAGGGCCTTGGTGGCGGCCGAGAGCTGGGTGACGATGTCCCGGCACTCCCGGCCCTCTTCGATCATGCGCTCGATGCCCTGCACCTGGCCGGCGACCCGGCGCAGCCGGGTGCGCACGTCGGCGACGACCTCCTCGGGGAACTGCATGTCGACCTCCTGGGCGGACGGGCACGCTGCGGTACCCATGGGGGTATGTTAGCGGGTCACCGGCCCGCACCGCCCACCGGCCCGCCGGAGCGGGGCCGCAGGGCGTCGGCGAGGGCGCGGAAGGCCCGGCCCCGGTGGCTGATGGCGTGCTTGTCGTCGGCGGTCATCTCGGCGAAGGTGCGCCCGTCGCCGTCGTCGGGCACGAAGACCGGGTCGTAGCCGAAGCCCCGGTCGCCCCGTGGCCCAGGAGCGATGCAGCCCTCAACCGAGCCCGAGACCGCCACCTCCGTGCCGTCGGGCCAGCGCACCAACGCCACGGTGCGGAACCGGGCCCGGCGCTGCTCGGGCGTGGCCGCGCCCTGCGCCTCGAGCTCGGAGAGGAGCTTGGCCACGTTGTCGGCGTAGGCCGCCCCCTCCCCCGCGTACCTCGCCGAGCGCACGCCCGGCGCGCCGCCGAGGGCGTCGACCTCCAGGCCGGTGTCGTCGGCGACCGCGGGGGCGCCCACCGCCTCGGCGATGGCGACCGCCTTGAGCCGGGCGTTGCCCTCCAGCGTGTCGGCGTCCTCCACCACGTCGGGCACCGACGCCGGCCGGGGCTCGAGCTCCACCCCGGCGGCGGCGAGGATGGCGGCGATCTCGGCCACCTTGTCGGGGTTGGCCGAGGCGACGACCAGGCGCACCGCCCTCAGCGCTCCGGGCGGCGGGGCTCGGGCGGGTCGGCGAGCAGCAGCCCCTGCAGCTCGATCAGCTCGGTGATGCCCGTCTGGGCGAGGCCCAGCAGCTCGTCGAGCTCGCCCCGGCTGAAGCTCATGCCCTCCGCCGTGCCCTGCACCTCGAGGAACCGGCCGCTCTCGGTCATCACCACGTTCATGTCGACCTCGGCCCGGGAGTCCTCCGTGTAGGGCAGGTCGAGCACCGGTGTGCCGTCGACGATGCCCACCGAGATGGCGGCGCACGCCTCGGTGAGCGGATGGCTGCCGATGACACCGGCCTGCACGAGGCGCGTGAGGGCGTCGTGCAGGGCCAGGTAGCCGCCGGTGATGGAGGCGGTGCGGGTCCCGCCGTCGGCCTGCAGCACGTCGCAGTCGACCACCACCTGGCGCTCGCCCAGGGCCACCATGTCGCACACGCCCCGCAGCGACCGGCCGATGAGGCGCTGGATCTCGTGGGTGCGCCCCGACGGCGAGCCCTTCGACACCTCACGGCGGATCCGCTCGGGCGAGGCGCCCGGCAACATGGAGTACTCAGCGGTCACCCAGCCCTTGCCGCTGCCGCGCATCCAGCGGGGCACGTCGTCGTCGACGTAGGCCGTGCACAGCACCTTGGTGCGCCCGGCGGTGATGAGCACCGAGCCGGAGGCGGCGTCGGTGAAGTCGCGCTCGAGGGTGATCTCGCGCAGCTCGTTCGGGGCGCGGCCGTCGGGTCTCACAGGGTGTACCTCTCGTGGGGGGTGGCGATGGTGACCGGCGCACCGTAGGCGGCCTCACCGTGGCGGGCGTGCACGGCGGGGTCGGAGCCGGGCCACAGGTGGGTGAGCACCAGCGCCCGGGCGCCCGCGGCCCGTGCCGCCTCGCCGGCCTGGGCGGCCGACAGGTGCTTGATGCCCACCGCTTCCTCGTCGGTGCCGTAGGTGGCCTCCACCAGCGCCAGGTCGATGCCGGCCCCCAGCGCCGACAGCTCCCACGCCGGCCCCGTGTCGGAGGAGTAGGCGACGGACGTGCCCTCCGGCGAGTCGATGCGCACCGCGTGGGTCTCGATGTAGTGGTCGGTCGCCGACAGCCGGAAGCGCAGCGAGCCGATGGCGAACTCGTCGCCGTCGCCGGTGACGTGCCAGTCGAACACCGGGTGCACGCCCGCCGACAGCAGGTCGGCCATCTCGTGGTTCTGCCGGGTGCCGTGGACGGGCAGCCCCTCGAGCTCGTAGCGGTGGGCGAGCGCCACGTAGAGCCCGGTGAGGTCGACCCAGTGGTCGGGGTGGGCGTGGCTCAGCACCACGCCGCTCAGCTCGGGGATCTCGATGTGGTGCTGGAGGTTCGACAGGCAGCCCGGGCCGAGGTCGACGGCGACGTGGGTGGTGTCGTGGCTCACGAGGTAGCCGCTGCAGGCGCAGTCGGGTGAGGGGTAGCTGCCGGAGCAGCCGAGCACGGTGACGGTCAGACCCATGCCACGCTGCGCACGTCGTCGAGCTCGGGCCCGAGCAGCTGGCGGCCGAGGCGGCGGAACACCTCGACGTCGCCCGACGACTCGAACACGTGCCGGCCGGGCCGGTCGTCGGCCGGGCGGGCGAGGTCGAGCTCGCCGAGCAGGGCTCGCACCCGGAACGCCGTCTCGTCGGCCGAGTCGACGAGCACGACGTCGCGGCCCATCACGTCGCTGATGGTGCGGGCGAGGAACGGGTAGTGGGTGCAGCCCAGCAGCAACGTGTCGACGGTGGCGTCGACGAGGGGGGCGAGCAGGCGCTCGGCCAGCACGTGGACCTGGTCGGACTGGGTCTCGCCGCGCTCGACGAACTCGACGAAACCGGGGCACGCGGCGCACGTCAGCTTCACCCCGGGGTGGGCCTCGGCCACGGCGGCCTGGTAGGCGCCCGAGCCGACGGTGCCGACCGTGCCGATCACGCCGACGTGGCCGTTGCGGGTGGCGCTCACCAGCGAGCGCACCCCCGGCTCGATCACGCCCACGACCGGCACGGGCGCCTCGTCCTGCAGCTCGCCGAGCGCGGCGGCCGACGCCGTGTTGCACGCCACGATCACCAGCTTCACGTCGTGGTGGTCGACGAGGTGACGGGTGATCTGGTGGGCGAACGCCCGCACCTCGGCCAGCGGTCGGGGCCCGTAGGGATAGCGACCGGTGTCGCCCACGTAGACCAGGTCCTCGCCGGGCAGCAGGTCGATCAGGGCCCGGGCCACCGTGAGCCCGCCGAACCCGCTGTCGAACATGCCGATGGGGCGCGGATCCACGGCGCCGAGGGTACCGCCCACGCTCCCCCGGGCCGGTGAGCCCACCCCTCCACCCGAGCTGGTTCCCAACGTTCCGGGAACCGGAACGATCGGAACCAGCTTCGGTGAGGAGGGCGAAGCGGGCGCGGGTCTAGAAGTAGATGATCTTCTTGGCCCGCTCGGTGACCTCGTCGATGTCGTCGGTCCAGGCCCCGGTGGAGAGGTACTTCCACCCGCCGTCGCAGACGATGAACACGATGGTGCCCGACTCGATCTGGGAGGCCACCCGCCGGGCGCCGGCCAGTGCCGCGCCGGCGGAGATCCCGGCGAAGATCCCGCAGCCGTCGGCCAGCATCCGCGTGTGCTCGATCGACTCCCGCGGCCGCACGATGCGCTTGCCGTCGAGCAGCTCGGGGCCGCCCCACTTCTCGTAGACCGGGGGGATGTAGCCCTCGTCGAGGTTGCGCAGGCCCTCGACCAGCTCCCCGATGGGCGGCTCCACGGCGAGCACCTTGATGTCGGGGTTGCGCTCCTTCAGGAAGGTGCCGACCCCCATGAGGGTGCCGCTGGTGCCCAGCCCGGCCACGAAGTGGGTGATCTCCGGGCAGTCGGCCCAGATCTCGGGCCCGGTGGTCTCGTAGTGCGCCCGGGGGTTGGCCTCGTTGGCGTACTGGTAGAGGAAGGCCCAGTCGGGGTGCTCGTCGGCCAGGGCGATGGCCCGCCGCACGGCGCCGTTGGAGCCTTCCTCACCGGGCGACAGGATGATCTCGGCGCCGAACACCTCGAGCAGCTGGCGGCGCTCGACCGAGACGTTCTCGGGGAGCACGATCTTGATCGGGTAGCCCTTGATGCGGGCGATCATCGCCATGGCGATGCCGGTGTTGCCCGACGAGGGCTCGATGATCGTCTTGCCCGGGGTGAGGGTGCCGTCGGCCTCGGCCTCTTCGATCATCTTCAGCGCGATGCGGTCCTTCACCGACCCGGCCGGGTTCTGGCCCTCCATCTTGGCGAGGATCCGAACGGCCGGGTTGGGGCTGAGCACCGACACGTCGACCATCGGCGTGCCGCCGACCATGTCGAGCACCGAGGAGTAGACAGCCATGCGCGCCTTCCGGGGACGTGGGTGGGGCCGACGGAGATTGTCGACCGGTCGAGTAGGGATTCTACCCGTCGACCAGCGCCACCGGCTCCTCGGCGATCTCACCGTCGACGATGCGGTAGGAGCGCAGCGACGGCGGGCCCTGCCGGAACGAGACGATCACGTAGTGCCAGCCCGGGTCGGGGGCCTGGGCCACGTCGGTGGGCGACGGGTACGGCTCGGTGTGGGTGTGGGAGTGGACCACGCCGATGATCTCCAGGCCCCGGTCCTCGGCGTCGCGGTCCGCCCGCAGGTGCGTCCTCGGGTCGATCGTGTACACCCGGCTCGACGCCGCCACGTTGGGGCTGGGGTAGAACACCGAGGCATCGGCGGGGGCCGAGCTGTCGCCGGGCCGGCCGCCGAGCAGCCCGCACGCCTCGTCGGGCAGCCCGTCGTAGAGGTGGGCCACCAGGTCGACGTAGGCGGAGCGGGACAGCTGGAGCACGCTCGGTGAGGCTACCGGCGGGCGGGTCCGCCGCTGCGCACCCGCCGCTGCGCACCCGCCGCCACCGCGCCGACCGGGCCGGCCCGGCCTGGAGGCAGGGCACGGACCTATCGTGGTCGCCATGCCGCGACTCTCCGTGCCCGAGGGCCAGGACCCGCTCATCCACGTGTGGGCGGGCGCCGCCCCGGAGCTCACCGTGCCGGCGGCCCAGCTGTCCGCCGCCGTGTACGAGCACTCGCGCCTGCCGCTGCGGGAGTTCGAGGCGGCCCGCATGCGCATCGCCCAGATCAACGACTGCCAGCTGTGCCTGGGCTGGCGATCGGGCCGCGACGCGCCGGCGAGAGCCGCCGAGGCGGGCGACGTCGACGAGGACTTCTACGCCCACGTCGGCGACCCGACCTGGGATGGCTTCACCGAGCGCGAGGTGCTGGCGGCCGAGTTCGCCGAGCGCTTCGCCACCGACCACCTGTCGATGGACGACGACTTCTGGGGCCGGCTCCGAGGCGCCTTCAGCGACGCCGAGATCGTCGACCTCGGCATCTGCGTCGGCATGTGGGTCTCGCAGGGCCGCCTCAACCGCGTCCTCGACGTCGACGGCGGCTGCCGGGTGCCGGTGCCCGGGGCGCCCCTCACCGGGGGCTGAGCCCAGCCGTTAGCCTGCGAGGCCCTATGGCGAAGCCAGGCAAGGTCGACACGAGCGGCACCCGCGTGGTCGCCACCAACCGGTCGGCCCGCCACGACTACACGATCCTCGACACCGTCGAGGCGGGGCTGGTGCTGCGGGGCAGCGAGGTGAAGTCGCTGCGCGACGCCCACGTGCAGCTCAAGGAGGGCTTCGCCCGCTTCGAGGGTGGGGAGGCGTGGCTGCTCGGCATGCACATCGCTCCCCACGCCACCACCGGGGCCCACGACCGGCCCGACCCCGACCGGCGGCGCAAGCTGCTGTTGCACCGCGACCAGATCGAGCGTTGGCGGACGCGCGTCGAGCTCGAGCGCCTCGCCATCGTCCCGCTGTCGCTGTACTTCAAGGACGGCCGGGCCAAGGTCGAGCTGGCCCTGGCTCGGGGCCGCACCAGGGGGGACAAGCGCCAGGCCATCGCCGAGCGCGACGCGCGCCTCGAGGCCGAGAAGGCCATGGGCCGGGCCCGCAAGGGCACCGGGCGCGACGACGACTGACGCGCTGGCCGCCACCTGGCCCCATCGATCCGACGGCGGCCGGCCGCCGCTTTCCTCCGAGGTCCGTTCGCCGGCTCAGGGGTTGATCTCCACCCTGGACTCGGGCACCAGCTCGACCACCACGTGGACCTCTCCGACGCCCGCATCGTCCATCCGCCTCTGCAACGCCCCGGTGTCGGGCTCGGGCGGCGCCCCTGCGACCCGGAGCCGGTAGCCGTCGACGGCCTTCGAGACCTCGAGCACCCGCCAGCCCGCCTCGTCGGCCCACCCCTGGGCGGCGGTGCCGAGGTCGCGCTCTTCGACCGACTGGCGGGCGACGGCCCGCGAGCTCACCGCCAGCGGCACGGCGACGAGCACCACCGACGCCGCGACCAGGGCGACGGCCCCGCTGCGCCGGTGGCGGGGCCCGGGCGCCGTCGAGATCGCCCCGTGCCGGGCCACCCGGTAGATCGCCATCACGACCAGGCCGCTGGCCAGGATGGCGGCCACGTTGGTGGCGAACAGCAACAGCGCGCCCGCGGCCTGGCCGGTTGCCCCCGCCTCCAGCGTGAGACCGACGACGGCGAGCGGCGGCACCAGGGAGATGGCGATGGCCACCCCCGGCAGGGTGTCGGAGATGTCAGAGCGGGCCAGCGCCACCGATCCCACGGCGCCGGTGGCCAGGGCGGCGACCAGGTCGATCAGGCGGGGGTGGACCCGGCCGGCGACCTGGCTGTTGGTGGCCGCCACGACCGGGAGGGCGACCAGGTGCCCGAGCGCCCACCCCACCAGCACGACGGCGGCGGCGCCGGCCAGCACCAGGGCCAGCGAGCGCGCCACGTTCACCCGGTCGGCCAGCACGATGCCGAGCACCAGGCCCAGGATGGGCGTCATCAGCGGGGCGACGATCATGGCCCCGATGACGGTGGCGGTGGAGTCGCTGATGACGCCGGCGGTGGCGATCACCGCGGACAGCGACAGCAGCAGCCAGAACCGGCTGAGCTTCTCGAACCGGCTGGGCCCCTCGAAGAAGAGCTGGTCGCGCATCCGGGTGATGTCGTCGGTGCTGAGCGTGGCCATCCCCGGATCGTCGCAGCCGCGCCGCAGCGCCGGAGGGGGCGGAAGTCCACTCACTGGGCGTCAAGCGACCTCCCCCAGTCCCCCGGGCGCCTCGCCCTCCCCCACCTCGCCGTCGCCCGGGGCGCGACGACGGCGCCGAGCCCGCCAGTCGCGGGTGAGGTCCACGACCGCCATCACCGGGGTCGCCGTCACGCCGTGCAGCACGATCGACAGCACGATGGTGAGCGACACCACCGACCAGACGGTGCCCATCGACTCGAACCCGCCGTTCACCGCGGCGTAGCTGAGGTAGTAGAGCGAGCCGATGCCCCGGATGCCGAAGAACGAGATGGCCCACCGCTCGGCGCGACCGGTCGGCGCCCGCCACAAGGCGACCATGCCGCTGAGCGGGCGCACCACGAGGATCACCGCCAGGGCCGCCACCACGCCCTGCCAGGTGAGGTCCGAGAGCAGCCCGCCGGCGACGGCGCCGCCGAACACGAGCAGCAGCCCCACGGTGATGAGCGTCTCGGCCTGCACGCTGAAGTCGTGCAGCAGCCCGTGGAACTCGTGGCCCCGCTCCTCGGAGCGCAGGGTGACGGCGCAGAGGAACACGGCGAGGAACCCGTAGCCCTGGGCCAGCTCGGCGGCGCCGTAGGTGAGCAGCGTCACGGCGATGGCGATGAACCCCTGCGGCACCGAGGACAGCGCCGTCAGCGGGCCCGGTGGCCGGAAGGCCACGACGGCGATCAGCTTGCCGAGCACCACCCCCACCACGACGGCAACTCCCAGCCGCAGCACGACGTCGACGGCCAGCCACTCGAGCAGCCAGGCCGACGGGTCGGTGCCGTGCTCGGCGAGCAGCAGCGCGAGGTACACGAACGGGAAGGCGAGGGCGTCGTTGAGCCCGCCCTCGCTGGTGAGGGTGAAGCGCACGTCGTCCTCCTCGACGTGCTCGTCGCCCTCGAGCGTCGGCTCCCCCACCTGCACGTCGCCGGCGAGCACCGGGTCGGTCGGAGCCAGCACCGCCCCCAGCAGCACGGCGGTCGCCACCGGGAGGCCCAGGACGCCCGCGCCCAGGACGGCGACACCGGCGATGGAGAGGGGCATGGCGACGCCGAGCATCCGCCACGTGGTCGACCACGAGCGCCAGCCGAGGGGCCGGTCGATCTTCAACCCGGTGCCCATGAGGGCGACGATCACGCCGAGCTCGGTGAGCCGCTCGGCCAGGGCCAGGTGGTCGCGAGGGTCGAGCGAGGGGAAGCCGACGGGGAGCGAGAAGATGGCGACACCCACGACCATCAGCACGACCGGCAGCGACACGGGGCGCCGGCTCAGGTAGGCGGGCAACCATGCGGCGACCAGCGCCAGCGCGCCGGCGACGCCGAGCGCGACCTCGTAGCCGTCGACGCCGAGAGCGGCGGTGAGCGGTGGCACGACGCCCTACCTTCCCCGGCCGGAGCCAGTGCGCCCCGGCCCGAGCCCGGCCGTCACTCGTCGGGCACGGTGGCGTCGGCGGCTCAGGGGTTGGGGGGTGTCGAGGCCTGCCGTTCGGACTCTTGCACCAGGCCGCGGGCGAAGCCTCCGACGAGCCGTCGGATGAACGCCCCCATCCCCGGCGCCCAGCTGTCGAAGGCCCCGGTCCACTCGATCGACGTGCCTCCAGCCGCCGTCGGTGCGAGCCGGACCTCGGATCGATAGCCGTGCAACGGGATGGGACCGGAGAGGGCCACGTAGGCGAAGAACGACGGCTCGACGTAGCCGACGACCTCCTCCCGGCTCTTGGGGCCGACCCTCGCCCCGAACCGCCGGATGGCCCCGACGCCGTGCGGCGGCGGATCGCCCTCCCGTTCGTAGGAGGCATGGCCGACGCTGGGGGCCCAGCTCGCCCACCCGGGGCCGTCGGCCAGCACCGCGAACACGACCTCGAGAGGCGCCGCCGAGGTGGCCTCGATGCGGTAGGTGTGGTGGGCCACGGCTCGCCTCCTGTCTGCGCCCAGCCGCACAGGTGCACAGCTGGTGGACCTCGGGTCCGACGTCCGGGTCGAACCATATCTTTTCTGTCTTTTCCTGTTGTGATCCGAACGTCTGCGCGCTAATCTGGCGGACATGATCGAACGGTTGGCGGGGGCGATCGAGGAGCTGCTGATCTCACCCCACGGCGAGGCGATCGCCGAGGCCCGCCGCCTGGCCGACCACCTCGAGGCCAAGATCGCCGAGGCCGAGGTGGCCTACGCGGCCGCCGGCGGCCCCGCGGTGGAGGGCTACGCCGACCTGGCCGGCTTCGCCCGCCACCGCTGCGGAGCCACCCTCACCGACAGCCGGCGGGTGGCCCGCCGGGCCAAGCGCCTGCGGATGTGGCCCTGCCTGGCCGAAGCGTGGCGAGAGGGGCGGGTCAGCGGCACCCACGTCGAGCTGCTCTGCGCGATCGTGCCCGACCGCCACGTCGAACGCTTCATGGGTGCCATGCCCGGCCTGATCGACACCATCGCCGCGCTCTCGGCCCGCCACGCCGGACAGCACCTGCGCCGGACGGTCGAACGGGCCGACGCCTTCGCCGAACGAGAAGCGGTCGAAGCCGGCCGAGAGCCCCCGATCACCCCACCCCCGGCCCGGGAGCTGTCCGCGTCACGGTCCCTCGACGACGCGCTGTTCCTCAGCGGACACGTCACCGGCGACGACGCCGCGCACGTCGAGAAGGCGCTGGTCGCCGCCACCCGCCCCGACCGGCCCGGCGAACGACGCACCCCGAAGGAACGCCGAGCCGACGCCCTCGTGGAGGTCTGCCGCCGCTACCTCGAGACCATCGACAACCCCGACGCCAAGCGCAGCACCGAGCGGCTCACGATCTGCGCCGATGTCGTCACCCTCTACCGGGCGTGGCTGCGCGGCGCCGGAGTGCGCACCGCCGACGAGCTCGAGGACTTCCTCGCCGAACGACCCCGGCTCGGCGAGCTCGACCGGGGCCTGTTCCTCGACGCCTTCGACCACACCTCTCACACCGCCCGCACCCTCGACGGCAACCCCGTCACCGACGCCCTCGTCGCCGCCGTCGCCGCCGGCGGGGCCATGGAGCTGCTGCTCACCGCCGCCGGACGGATCCTGCACCTCGGGCGCAGCACCCGCACCTTCAGCGCCGCCCAACGCCGAGCCGTGCTCGCCCGCGACGGTGGCTGCCGCAGCCCCGGCTGCCACGCCGGCCCCGAACGCTGCGACATCCACCACGTCCGACCCTGGGACGACGGCGGCGCCACCGACATCACCAACGCCGTGGCCAAGTGCCGCCACTGCCACCTCGACCACCACCGCCGAGCATTGCGCGACCAGCTCGAGCCCGACGGCACCTACACCGTCACCGCCCCGGACGGCACCCACCGCACCACCCACCCGCCGGGCTGGAACCAGCACCCCGCACCCATCGTCGTGCCGACCACTTCCAGGCCCGCCCCCGAAGCCATCCTCGGCGCCCCCACCTTCGGCCACCGCTGCGGCTGCCCCTGCGACCGCCACCCCGACCCCCACGAACGAGCCCGGATCGACCACGCCCGCCACCTCACCCTCCGACGTGTGCGCCTGCTCAAGCTCGAGCTCGAACGCGGCGCCTGAACTCTGCGGGAGTCGGCCGCTCCCCCGCTATCCTCGTGAGGCCGCCGGCGACGGTGGCGACGATCCCGGGGCTGATCGGTTTCGACGTTGAGACCGGAGGCTGGATCGTGCGACCGGAGTTGCCTCAGACTCCTTAAACGGGGGCAACCAAAGAACCGCCGATGAGCAGTTCGCTCTCGCCGCCTGATCCAGATCAGGTCAGAGAGACATCGTGACCAGCAATGGCGCACGGGGCCAGCTCTTCGCAGCCCGGCAACAGAAGCGGAGGGTGGCAGCCGGAAAGACGGCTGACGGCGGGAAAGACCGCTGACACCAGGCAAAGACCTGGCGGTAGGGCCCTCGTGGCCCACCCGACCCGGCGGGCTGGCAGCCGTGAGCCAGTGACTCGGGGATGGTCGTAGCGCGGACAGTCACCACTCGACGGACGGGGGTTCGATTCCCCCCAGCTCCACCAAATAACCACCCACCCACCGAGCGAGGCCCACCACCTCGCCCACCGCCACGAGCTACAGGTGGCGGATCACCCGGGCGGGGTTGCCGACGGCGACCACGTTGGCCGGCATGTCGCGCGACACCACAGCGCCGGCACCGATCACGGTGTTCTCCCCGATCGTCACCCCGGGCAGGACGATGGCACCGCCACCGAGCCACACGTTGTCCCCGATGACGATGGGCTCGGCCGCCTCCCAGCCCGCACGGCGCAGGGCGGGGTCGAGCGGGTGGGTGGGCGTGAGCAGCTGCACGTCGGGACCGATCTGGACGTGGTCGCCGATCGTGATGGGGGCGACGTCGAGAGCCACCAACCCGGTGTTGGCGAAGCACCGGGCCCCGATGCGGATGTTGCTGCCGTAGTCGCACCGGAAGGGAGGACGGATCTCGGTGCCCTCGCCGACGGCGCCGAGCAGCTCCTCGAGCGCGGCCCGGCGAGTCGCGGCGTCGCCCGGGTCGGCACCGTTGAACCTCGCCTCGAGCACCCGCGCTCGCTGTGCGTCGGCGGCGAGCTCGGGGTCGTCGGCGAGGTACAGCTCCCCGGCCAGCATCCGCTGCTTCGGCGTGCGCCCGTCCGGGGCGGGAGGGTCGACCATGGCGCCAGTGTGGTGCGGCGGGGTCGAGGGCGGCACCGACGAGCGACGAGGCGGGGGTGGCTCGAGCGCGACGGAACCCCCGAGGCGGGATCGGAGGCTCCGTCCGACCGGGGCGGCGAGGCTCCCAGTCGGCGCCGGCGGCGGGTACCGGCGCGCGTGGACTGTGTACCTCCGCCGGTCCGGCGATCCTCAGCTGCCGTGTTGCAGGTCGGTGTCAGACCGCAGCGACCGACGAGCCGGAGCTGCTCAGGCGTCGCCCGGCTCGGTCAGGACGCAGTTCAGCCCGGTGATCTCCAGCAGCCGGCCGATGTTGGCGTCGTAGCCCACCAGGCGCATCCTGGCGCCGACCTCGTCGCAGCGCTTCTTGATCTCGACCATGGCGGTCAGGCCGCTGGAGTCGAGGAAGGTCAGGCCGTCGCAGCCGAGCACCACCGAGTCGCAGGGCTCGCTCAGCACCTCGGCGGCGGTGGCGCGCAGGTTCGGCGCGGTCAGCGGGTCGAGCTCGCCGCGCAGCTCGAGACGAACGTCGCCGTCCTCGCGGAGGACGAGCACGTCGAAGGCCTGCATGGGCGCGAGTATGCGCCGCGCGCCCCTGGATGTCACGCCTCGCAGGTCCGCCGGCTCCGACGGTGGCCGCTCAGCCGAACGCCACCCTGACGACGCTCGCCTCCCACAGCTGGCCGTCCTCCGCCGACCGGGTCGACAGGACGATCGCGCCGGCGCCGGCCGACGGCGCCGGGAAGCTCACCGCCTTGGAGAACGGTCCCATCTCGCCCATCGAGCCGCCCATGACGACGTCGGTCGCCAGCGGCGCCGTCTCGCGGTCCTGGCGGACCTCCACGTTCACCGTCGCCTCGAAGGCGGTGCTCTGGCCGGCCAGGGTCACGGGCGACGTCACCGTGGCCAGCGCGGCCGGCGAGCTCAGCTGCACGTTCGGCGTGGTGGCCCCGAGCACCCACCACGTGTCGTCGGAGGTGAGCTGCCGAACGAGCACCGTGGTGACCGGGCCGTCGGCACGCGGCCGGACGGGCACCTCCCCCGAGCGGCTGTCGCCCGCCTGGAACGCCCCCATCACCGGGTCGACGAAGCCCAGGTAGTCGACGGCGAAGGAGCGGGCCGCCCCGACCGGGTCGTCGAAGCGCTGGGCCCGATCGGCGAACGGCCACACCGCCTCGGCCGGCTGCGGCTGCTGGAACGGCAGCGTGGTGGTGGCCTCGGGGACCGTGGTGGTCACGGCGGTCGTGGGTGTGGACGTCGACGTGGCGGTCGACGACGAGCCGTCGCTGCCACAGGCGGCCGCCACGACGGCCGTGGCGGCGAGGACGGCGACGACGGGGGCGAGGCGAGCGAGCGAGCGGTGCACGTCCCCATGCTGGACCCTCGGCCGCTCCCGGGGAAGGGCCGAGCGCCGGTCAGGTCGATGCGCTGGTGGCCGGCGCGTGCAACTCGGCGGTGACCCAGGGCAGCGCCTCTCCGAGAGCCCGGGTGACGAAGCCGTAGTCGTGGCCGCCGGGGAAGCTGCGCTCCACCACGTCGACCCCGGCCGAGCGCGCCTCGGCGGCGAGCAGCTGGGTGTCGTGGCGGGCGGAGCCGTCGTCGCGCCCCGACGCGAACCAGCCCGCCAAGCCGTGGTAGCGGGTCTCGGTGAGCAGGGTCGCCGGGTCGTGGGCCCGGAAGGCCAGCTCGGAGCCGCCGAACAGCGTGCGCACGGTGTGGCGGTGGCTCCCGAGGCTCGGGTGGGCGTCGCCCGCCAGGTCGACGAAGGCGTGGAACCGGTCGGGGTGGCGAGCGGCGAGGGTGACCGCGCAGGTGCCGCCTTCGGAGTAGCCGGCCACCCCCCACGCCGCCGGGTCGAGCGGCACGTCGAAGTGCTGGGCCAGGTAGGCCGGCACGTCGATCGTCAGGTAGGTCTCGGACCGCCCGACGCACTCGGTGTCACCGAAGGCCGTGCCGTTGGCGTCGACCATCACCAGCAGGGGGGCCTCGCCGCCGTTGGCCGCCGCGACCCGGTCGGCGGTGCGGTCGAGGGCCGCGGAGCGCGTCCAGTCGGAGGTCCAGCTCGGCGTGCCGCCGATGAGCAGGAGGACGGGACGGGGTCGGTGGGGGTCGAGCTGGAAGGCGGGCGGGAGCCACACCCGGGCGGTTCGGGCGTGGAAGCCCGAGACGGTGCCGGGGATGGCGAGGTCGACCAGGCGCCCGCTCGCCGGCATGGCGGCGGGCGACGCTGCCGGCGGGGTCATGTGCAGCACGGTCGTGGCGTCGAGGAGAGGATCGGTGTGGTCCTTGCCGAGCAGCGCGGCGAGGGTGGGCCAGTACTGGTAGTGCTGGTTGATCACCAGGCCCGAGACCAGCAGCCCGATGGGCAGGCTCACGACGGCGAGCAGGCGCACACCCGGGCGCAGCCACCGCCAGGCGGGCAGGCCGACGGCGGGTCCCACGAAGGGCAGCAGTGCCACCGCGTAGTACCAGCGGGGGATGTCGGTGGTGAGCAGGCCGCCGGCGTGCACGGCGAGGGCCAGGCCGGAGGTGGCCAGCACGGCCCACATGGCGGCCCGCAGCCCCAGCAGCCGGCTGCCGCGGCGCGCCGCCCGAGCGACGAGCACGACCATCACCACGAGGACGAGCGCGGCAACCGTGACCATCGGCCACGCCACCAACGAGACCCTGTCCATCGACCACGAGCGTACGCCGGCCCGGCGCAGGACGGACCGCGGCCCGGCGTGCACCAGCCGGGCTCGTTCGCCGGCTCAGCTCGTGATGCTGGCCTCGTCCTGGTCCTCGTGCTCGTCGTCGACGGCCACCGGCCGGCGCGTCCGGCCGACGGCCGACACGAGGCCCACCGCGGCCACGTCACCGAGGCTCATCAGGGCACGCGAGACCAGCGCGACCAGCAGCGCGGCGTCGGCGTCGAGCACCGGTCGGAGCGCGAGCACGAGCACGGCCTCTCGCACCCCGGCGCCGGCGGGGGCGACGACGACCAGGAAGCCGACCGACCAGGCGAGCGCGAACGCCCCCGTGGCAGCGGGGAGCAGCGTGGCGCCGTGGGCGCCGAGGGCGTGGGCGAGCACGGCGACGTGGACGCCGAAGCACGCCCATCCGAGGGCCGACCAGCCCATGCCGGCGAGGATGCCTCGCTCGCTCAGGGTCAGGTCCACCTCCCCGCGGCGGGTCAGGCGGAGCAGCAGGGCGAGGGCGCGGTTCATGACCGAGGGCACGAGCGCCACACCGAGCACGGGGATCGCGACGAACGCCCACCAGTAGTGCGTCACCGCGTCGCCGGAGGCGAACGGCAGCGTCACCGCCGCCACCACGAGACCCGACAGCAGCGACAGGGCGACGGTGATGAGCCCCACCGCCCCGGAGCGCGAGCGCGGCACCCCGTGCCCCTTGCCCAGCTGCATCTGCGCGAGGTAGGGCCACACCGAGCCCGGCACGTACTTGCCGACCTGGCTCAGGAAGAACACCCGGGCGGCGACAGCGAGAGGGAGCGGCGAGCCGAGGTCGGCGAGGACCGCCCGCCAGGCGAGCATGCTGGCGAAGAGCCCGGCGAGCACGGCGGCGAAGGCGGCGGCGAGCGACGGGATGCTCAGCTCGTCGAGGTGCTCACCGAGCCGGCTCCCGTTGCGGACCAGCACGATGACGAGCAGGACGAACACGCCCAGCGACGCGCCCCACTGCAGAGCTCGCCGCCAGTTCATGGCGACCAGTATCGCCTGGTTAGCCTCTCGTCCCATGCGCGTCCAGGCGTTCGGCACCTTCGACGCGCGGCGCCACCCTCGCGTCGGGGTCCTGATCGATGGCTTGCGGGAGCGCGGGGTCGTGGTCGACGTCTGCAACGAGCCGCTCGGGTTCACCACGGCCGAGCGCGTCCGGATGCTGCGCCAGCCCTGGCGGCTCCCGCTCGCCGCCCTGCGGCTGGTGGGCCTCTGGGCCCGCCTGGGGTGGCGGTCGCGCGCGCTCCCCCGCCCCGACGCCGTCCTCGTCGGCTACCTGGGCCACCTCGACGTGCTGCTCGCCAGGGCGCTGCACCCCCGCACCCCGGTGGTCCACGACATGCTCGTGTTCGGTGCCGACACCGCCCGCGACCGCGGGTCCGGCGGGGCCGCGCAGGCGGTGCTGCGTCTGCTCGACCGAGCGGCCGTGGCCGCCTCCGACCTGGTGCTGGTGGACACCGAGGAGCACCGGGCGATGCTGCCCGCAGGCACCTGCTCGCTCGTGGTGCCGGTCGGGGCGCCGCGGGCGTGGCTGTCCGAGCCGCCGCAGCCCCGAGAGGGCCGGGTGCGCGTCGTGTTCTACGGCCTGTTCACCCCGCTGCAGGGTGCGCCCGTGATCGGCCGGGCGCTGGCCCTGCTCGACGGGGCCGTGCACGTCACCATGGTCGGTCAGGGCCAGGACCTCGACGAGACCAGGCGACGGGCGGGCGCCGCCAGGGGGGTGACCTGGCGGGAGTGGGTCGCCCCCGAGACGTTGCCGTCGCTCGTGGCCGACCACGACGTGTGCCTCGGCATCTTCTCCGAGGCCGGCAAGGGGACCCGAGTGGTGCCGAACAAGGTGTTCCAGGGCGCCGCTGCGGGATGCGCGGTGGTCACCTCGGACACGCCACCCCAGCGGCGGGTGCTGGGCGACGCCGCGGTGCTCGTGCCCCCCGGCGACCCCGCCGCCCTGGCCGACGCGCTGCGCGGCCTGGCGGCGGACCCGGCCCGCCTGCTGGCGCTGCGGGAAGCCGCCTGGACACTGGCCCGGCGGTGCTTCATGCCCGACGAGGTGGCCCGACCCCTCGTCTCGTGGCTGGCCGAGCGAGGCACCCGATGACCCTGCCGCCGCTCACCGCCAACGCGTGGCTGCGCTGGGACGTGGTGTCCCGAGCGCTGCCCGACCGGCTGGGCGACGTGCTCGAGATCGGCTGCGGGCAGGGGGCCGTGGGCGCGCGCATCGCGGCGCGCAGCGCGGCGTACCTCGGCGTGGAGCCCGACGCCGCCTCCTGCGCGGTGGCGCGGGAGCGCCTCGCCAGACTCGGCGAGGTCCGCCAGGGCCTGGTGCCTGACGTGATCGAGCCGGGGCGGCGCTTCGACCTGGTGTGCTCCTTCGAGGTCATCGAGCACGTGCAGGACGACCTCGCGGCCCTCCGCGGGTGGCTGACGCTGCTGCGCCCGGGCGGGCACGCCGTGCTGTCGGCACCGGCCTTCGCCTCGCGGTACGGCCCGTCGGACGCGATGGTCGGCCACTACCGGCGCTACGACCCGCCGGCGTTGCAGCAGCTGCTGGAGCAGGCCGGGCTCGTCGACGTGCGCCTCGTGCTCTACGGCGCCGGCCTGGGCGTGGCGCTCGAGCGGGCCCGCGACGTGCTCGGCGCTCGGAGGCTGCGGGCCGCCGGGCTGCCGGTCCCCCACGGCGCGCCCGTCGAGCTGGAGCCCGAGGTGATGGCCCGCCTCAGCGCGGGCAGCGGCCGGCTGTTCCAGCCGCCTCCCGTCGCGGCGCGGGCCCTCGAGCTGACGACGGCGCCGTTCCGCTGGTACCAGCGCACGGCACCCGACCGCGGCACCGGGGTCGTGGCCATGGCCCGCACGCCCGCCGCGGGCTGAGCCAGGGCCGACCCTGGGCGGGGCCCGCGCTGGGCCCGGCGCGGGGCTGGGCGTCGGGTCCGGCGGCCCTCACGGAGCCGTTAGCGTCGGGCGCCGTGACCGACCTGCCCGTCGACGCTCGGCAGCTGCCGAGCCACCTGCCCAGCCGCCTCGGCACCTCGTTCCGCCTCGACGACGGCCGCTTCGTCGGACGCCTCGAGGCGCCGGTCGCGACCTGCTCGAGGGGCGTGGTGCCGATGTCGGCGTTGGTCTTCCTGGTCGACGTGGCGACCGGTGTGCCCGTCGACGACGACCCGGACTGCTGGTCGTTCACCTCCGAGCTCACCGTGCGGGCGCCGCTCACGTCGCCGCCACCCGTGGTGGAGGCCTGGCCCACGGTGCTGCGGGCCGGCCGCCGCTCGGTCACCATCGAGGCGCCGCTGCTCGTCGACGGCGAGGAGTGGGGCAGCAGCTTCGCCAGCTTCTCGCGCATCCCCCGGCGCCCCGACGACCCCCCGAAGCAGGTCACCGACCCGGTGCGGCTCGTCACCGGGTTCACGCCGCCGCCGATCGACGAGCCGCTGCGCTCCGCGGCCGGCTTCCGCTCCGAGGAGCCGGGGGCGGGCCGGGTCACGGTGGAGCTGCGCCCGGACCTGCTCAACCCGGCGGGCACCCTCCAGGGCGCCATGGTCGCGGGCCTGGCCGAGGCCGCCGCCGAGGACCTCGCCGACCACCACCGGGCCCTCGGCACCGACCGGCACGTGGTCACCGAGATGCAGGTGCGCTACATCGGGCAGAACCGGGTGTCGCCCATCGCGACCCGGGCCCGGTTCGTGGGGCCGCCCTCGGAGGGCGTGGTGCGGATCGACCTGCTCGACGACGACGGCCGAGGACGGGTGACCACCGCCGTGCTGGCCCGGGTGCGCCCGGCGCCGGCCTGACCCGTCGAGGAAGCCCCGGTCGCCTCGCTCCACCCTCAGTCCGGAGCCCGGAACCAGCGCTCGACCTGCCGGCGCAGCTCGGCATCGGTTGCCTCGCCCGCCTCGACCCGCCGGCGCAGCTGCCGGGTGCGCTCGATCACCTCCCTCGCCTCGGCCAGGTGCAGCTCCCCTCGGGCCACGGCCAGGGCGAGGTCGCACTCGAACCATCCGCAGGCGCGGGGCCGGTGGAGGTGGTGGATGGTGCACAGCCGCCCGTCGAAGGCCGGGCAGGGCAGGGCGAACACCGGCGGGTCGGCCTCGACGATGACCTCCACGCCGAGCGCCTGCAGCGGCCGGCCCAGGTCGCTCTCGTCGATCACGCCGAGGTGGCTGAACAGCGTGCCGTCGCAGCACAGGCCGCAGCCGATGCAGATGGAACCGGTTGCGTCGACGGGGGGCGTGCCGGGCTCGGCCACTCCCCCAGTGTCGCACCCCTGGTCCCCGTCACCCACCTCCCGATGGGCGATCATCGGCCCGCCCGACCCTTCCGAGGAGCCGCCATGCCGTTCGCCGTGCCCCCCACCGATCCCGACCGCCGCAGCTGCGGCCGGGAGGCGCGCCGGCAGGCACCGCGGGGCACCCTCGGCGACTGGACGCCGGCCCCCGACCGCCCCCGGTCGCTCGAGCTCCTGCTGGCCCAGAACGACATCCGCAACCACGACCTCGTCGCCCTCCGCCACGGCCGCATGGCGCTGTCGCCCTGGAACTACTACCGCGGCGCGGCGGCGGTCATGGCGAGCGACCTGGCGGCCCAGCCCCGCTCCGGTCTCACCGTGCAGCTCTGCGGCGACGCCCACATCCTCAACTTCGGCCTCTGGGCCACGCCCGAGCGCAACCTGTCGTTCGACCTCCGCGACTTCGACGAGACCCTGCCGGGCCCCTTCGAGTGGGACGTGGCCCGCCTCGCCGCCAGCATCGTGGTGCTCGCCCGCCACAACGGCATGGACGACGACGCCGGTCGTGACGCGGTGCGCCGGGCGGTGGCGACCTACGTCGAGCGCATGGCCGCCTACGCCGGCGCCGGCCAGATGGAGATCTGGTACGACCGGGTCGACGTCGACCGTCTGCTCGGGCACTTCACGCCCGAGTGGCGCGCCCAGGTGGCCAGGCTCATCGAGCGCAAGGGCCGGCGCCGCACGTCCCGCGGCGCGTTCGACAAGCTCACCGCCGAGGTCGACGGGCGGAGGATCATCGTCGAGGACCCACCCAAGCTCACCCACGTCGACGTGCCGGACCGGCTGCGCATCGTGGCCGAGGTGGCGGACCGCTACGCCGAGAGCCTGCGCGAGGACCCGCGCCACTGCCTCGAGCAGTTCCGGTTCGTCGACGTCGCCCGCCAGGTGGTCGGCGTGGGCAGCGTGGGCATGCGGGTGCACCTGTTCCTGCTCATGGACCACAGCGGCGAGCCGCTGTTCCTGCAGGTCAAGCAGGCGGGCCCATCGGTGTACGAGCGCTTCCTCGGGCCGAGCGTGCACGCCAACCACGGTGAGCGGGTCATCACCGGCCAGCGCCTGCTGCAGAGCGCCACCGACATCTTCGTGGGCTGGACCAGCCACGAGGGCATGGACTTCTACGTCCGGCAGTTCCGCGACATGAAGATCATCGCCGACACCGAGCAGGTCGCCCCCGTGCTGGGCGAGTTCGCCACGGCCTGCGGCGAGGTCCTGGCCAAGGCCCACGCCCGCACCGGCGACCCCGTCGCCATCGCCGCCTACCTCGGCAGCGGCAGGCGGTTCGAGCGGGCGATGGGCGACTTCGCCGTGCGCTACGCCGACCGCACCGAGGCCGACCACGCCGAGCTGGTCGACGCCATCCGCTCGGGGCACCTTCCCGCCGACGACGGGTGACCCTACGCCCACAGGTTGGGGGCCCCTGCAGGAGTGACGTATCGTCAGATCCGAGCCACAGCGCGAGCCGACGACGAGCCGCATCGTCCGACGAGGGGGACACGAACGCATGGGACCTGACGACCGCTACATCGTGATCTCCGCCGACACCCACGCCGGCGGCAGCCACGCCCAGTACCGCGAGTTCCTCGACGAGGCGTACAAGGCCGACTTCGACGCCTGGCGGGAGAAGTACAAGAACCCGTTCAAGGACCTGAAGGACACCGACCAGCGCGTCCGCAACTGGGACAGCGACCGCCGCGACGAGGACCAGTTCTCCCAGGGCGTGGTCGGCGAGGTCATCTTCCCCAACACGGTGCCGCCGTTCTTCCCCAACTTCGTGCTGTTCGCCCAGCCGCCCACCCCCGACGAGTACGAGCACCGCCACGCCGGCATCCAGGCCCACAACCGCTGGTTGGTCGACTACGTGGCCGGCCGACCCGAGGCCCGCGCCGGCATCGGCCAGGTGTTCCTCAACGACGTCGACGACGCCATCGCCGACGCCCGCTGGTGCCACGAGAACGGCCTGCGCGGCGGCATCCTCGTGGGCTCCGTGCCCCCGACGTGCGACTGGATCAAGCCGCTGTACGACCCGGTCTACGACCCGCTGTGGGCGTTCTGCGAGGAGAACGGCATCGTCGTCAACTCCCACAGCGGCACCGGCGGGCCCGTCTACCAGAAGGCCCCGGCCATGCCGCTGGTGCACTTCCTCGAGATCCCCTTCTACTCCCAGCGCCCGCTCGCCTACATGATCCTCGGCGGCGTGTTCGAGCGGTTCCCGAACCTCAAGTTCACCCTCACCGAGGCGGGCTGCGCCTGGATCCCGGCGTTCCTCAAGCAGCTCGACGAGCTCATGGCCAACATCCGGGCCAACAAGGTCGGCGAGATGCGCATCGGCGGCGAGCTGGTGCCGCCCCGCTCGGCCACGGAGTACTTCCGGCAGAACGTGTACCTCGGCATCAGCCAGCCCACGCCGGCCGACATCGCCACCGCGCGCGACCAGCTCGGCCTCGACCGGGTGATGTGGGGCAGCGACTACCCCCACGACGAGGGCACCTTCCCCTTCACCCTCGAGCACCTCCGCCAGGTGATGCCCGGCCTCTCCACCGAGCAGATCCAGCAGGTGCTCGCCGGCACCGCCGCCGAGCTCTACCGCTTCGACCTCGACGCCCTGCGGCCGCTGGCCGACCAGCACGGCCCCACGGTGGCCCAGGTCGCCGAGCCGCTCACCGAGCTCCCGGCCGACGCCAACCAGGCCCTGGTCCGCTCGGCCCGCATGCTCGCCGAAGCGAGCTGAGCCGGCTCACCGACCAGCCCGGACGAACCGAACCACGAGCTGCGGGGGCCGGGCGACCGGCCCCCGTGCGCGCCCGACCGAGGGGGAGCCATGACCACCACCCAGGACCCGGCGAACGTGCCGCCCATCGACGACTGGAACCACCTCCTCGCCGGGCGCACCGCCGTGGTGACCGGCGGGGGCGACGGCATCGGCGGTGCCGTGTCCCGCCTGTTCGCCCGCCACGGCGCCCACGTGGAGATCGCCGAGCTCGACCCCGAGCGGGCCGACCGGGCGGTGGCCGACATCACCGCCGCCGGAGGCTCGGCGCGCGCCCACGTGCTCGACGTGCGCGACGCCGACGCGGTGTCGGCCTTCGCCGAGGCGGTGCTCGCCGAGCACCCCCACGTGTCGGTGCTCGTCAACAACGTCGGCGACTACCGGCCGCTCGTGCGCTTCCGGGCGTCGGGCCCCGAGTCGTGGAAGGCGATGTACGACACCAACCTGTTCCACGTCTTCGCCGTCACCCACGCCTTCCTGGAGTCGATGATCCCCGGTGGTGGTGGCTCGATCGTGAACGTGCACTCGGTGGAGGGGCTGCGGGGCTACCCGGGCGACCCGGTCTACGGGGCGATGAAGGCAGCCGTCGCCAAGTTCACCACCGACTTGGCGGTGTCGATGGGCCGCCACGGCATCCGGGTGAACGGCATCGGCCCCGACCTCACCCACACGCCGCAGGTCGACTACCTCACCGGCTACGAGGACCACGACCACCTGTGGTCGTCGTGGGCCCCGGTGGGACGCCTCGGCTGGCCGGAGGACCAGGCCCGGGTGGCGCTGTTCCTCGCCTCCGACCTGTCGTCGTTCGTCACCGGCCACAACGTGCCCGTCGACGGTGGCACCAAGGCCGGAGGGGGCTGGTTCTTCTCGCCCACCGAGGGCCGCTTCGTCAACCGCCCCAAGGGCCTCTGAGGCGGTCCCCCTCGCTGGCTGCGCCGGCGGGGGGAGGTCCGACCGAGGGCCACCCGCGACCTACGATGGGCCGGTGGAACCGGCGCGGGACGACGACGAGGGCTCACCCGACGCGCCCGGCGCGCAGGGGCTGCACCACCTCGCCGCCGGCACCCACCCGCTGATCAGCTCCATGGGCGTGGGCGTCATGGTGTACGACGCCGCCGGCCGCATCGTCGACGCCAACCGCACCGCCCTCGAGCTCCTGGCGCTCGGCATCGGCGAGGTCACCGCCGTCGACCCGGTGCTCACCCGCCCGACCGAGCTCGACCCGCACCCGGTGCGGCCCGACGGCTCCATGGTCAAGCTCGACGAGCTGCCCGTGGTGAAGGCGCTGCGCACCCGGCGACCCCAGCCCGACGAGGTGGTCGGACTGCGCCGGCGCGACGGCACCCTGCGGTGGCTGCTCGTCTCGGCGTGGCCGCTGGTGGAGCACGGCGAGCTGCACGGGGCCGTGGTCACCGTCACCGACCACACCGACCGGCGGGAGGTCGAGCGCACCAACCGCACGGTCAGGCGCGCCATGCACGTGCTGGTCCACGCCACCGACGTGCCGAGCCTGCTGCGCGACATGTGCCAGACGATCGTGGAGGCGGGCGAGTTCGCGCTGGCGTGGATCGGCAAGGCCGAGACCGACGGCACCGGCCGCGTGACGGCGCTCGCCGCGTCCGGTGCCCGCGACTACGTCACCGACGACCTCGTGTCCTGGGCGCCCGACGACCCGCTGGGTTCCGGACCCACGGGCCGGTGCCTGCGCGAGCGCACCGTCCGGGTCGTCAACGACTACCACCACGCGGCCGAGGTCGGCCCCTGGCGGGAGCGGGCGGCCGAGTACGGCCTCGGCTCGGGGATCGCCATCCCGTTCGACCTGCCCGACGGGAGCCGGGCGGCGCTGTCGATCTACGCCCGTGACATCGAGGCCTTCGACGAGCAGGCCATCGGGCTGCTCGAGGGCCTCGCCCGCGACCTCCAGTACGGGCTGCGCCACATCGCCACCACCGAGGCCCTCGCCGCCAGCGAGGAGCGGTTCCGGCTGCTGGCCGAGAACACCGGCGACGTGGTGATGCTCACCCGTCACGGGCTGATCGAGTGGATCAGCCCCTCGGCGCGGGCCGTCCTCGGGTGGGCGCCCGACGAGGCGGTCGGGCAGCGCTTCGTCGACCGCTGCCACCCCGACGACCTCGGCGTGGTCGAGCGGGCCCGGGCCGAGAGCCGCCAGGGCATCCACGCCACCTACCGGGGCCGGGTGCTGCGACACGACGGCACGTGGCTCTGGGTCGACGCCCGCACCCGACCCATCGCCGACGCCGACGGCCGGCCCGACGGCTCGATCGTGACCACCATCTGGGACACGACCGCCGAGGTGACCGCCCAGCACGCCCTCGAGCACGCCGCCAGCCACGACTCGCTCACCGGCCTGGCGAACCGGTCGCTGCTGCTCGACGAGCTCGACCGGGCCCTCGCCGCCAGCCGCCGCTCGGGCACGAGCACGGCGGTGCTGCTGCTCGACCTCGACCACTTCAAGTACGTGAACGACTCCCTCGGCCATGCCGTCGGCGACGACCTGCTGCGCGCCGCGGCGGCCCGCATGTCGGCCGCCGTGCGCGACGGCGACCTCGTGGCCCGCCAGGGCGGCGACGAGTTCGTGGTCGTCATGCGCGACCTCGACCACCCCGCCGAGGCCGCTATCGTGGCCGAGCGGCTCATGGAGGCCTTCCGCTCCCCCATCACCGTGGGTGACGCCGAGCTGTTCACCACGGCGAGCATCGGTGTGGCGGTGGCCAGCTCGCCCGGGCAGGACGCCATCGACCTGCTGCGGGAGGCCGACACCGCCATGTACCGCGCCAAGGAGGACGGGCGCGACCGGCTGGCGATGTTCAACGAGGACCTGCGCGACACCGTCACCCGCCGCCTGCGCATCGCCAACGAGCTGCGCGCCGCGGTGGAGCGCGACGAGCTGGCCGTGTGGTTCCAGCCCGAGATCCACCTCGACGACGGGCACCTGCGTGCCGTGGAGGCGCTGCTGCGGTGGCACCACCCCAGCGGGGAGCTGCGGAGCGCCGCCCACTTCATCGAGACGGCCGAGGAGACGGGGATGATCCTCGACATCGGCCGGTGGGTGATCCAGCAGTCGTGCCGCCACGCCGCCCGCTGGCTGAGCACCCGCCCCGACAGCCCGCTGGTGGTCCGGGTCAACCTCTCGTCGCTGCAGCTGGCCGAGGCCGGCCTGCTCGGCGACCTCGACGACGCGCTGCGGTCGGCCGGCCTGGCGCCCGACCGGCTCTGCGTGGAGATCACCGAGACGGCGATGCTGCACGAGACGACGACCGTGCGAGCCAACATGGCCGGCATCGCCGAGCGGGGCATCCGCACCGCCATCGACGACTTCGGCACGGGCTACGCCTCGCTCACCTACCTGCGGCGCTACCCGGTCGACGTGGTGAAGCTCGACCGCAGCTTCGTCACCAACCTCACGACGCAGCCCCAGGACCGGCACATCGCCGCCGGCATCATCGACATGGCGGCCCGGCTGGGCATCTCGGTCACCGCCGAGGGCGTCGAGCGCCCCGAGCAGGCCGAGCTGCTGCGCGACCTGGGCTGCACCGGCGCCCAGGGCTACCTGTACTCGCCGGCCGTGCCCTCCGACGAGATCGAGGTGATGCTCGACAAGGGGCCGCTCGGCCCCTGACGGCCCTCGGGCTCAGTCGTCGTGGCCGGTGGGCGGCTCGGCCACCAACGAGATCGTGGCCGCCGACGGGTCGTCGGGGTCGAACACCGAGCGGTCGCGGTCGGGGTCGTCGGACTCCGCCTCGATGACCACGTCCTGCGCGGGAAGCTCGCCGTAGAGGGCCTGCTGGAGGCCCATCATGGCAGCGCCGGTGACCGTGCCGACGGCCGACGAGCGCAGGCGCCGGTGCAGCACCGCTCCCTGGTCGTCGCCGTCGTCCTCGTCGTCGCCGCCGGGTCCGGTGCCGGCGGCCGAGGCGCGCAGGTGGGCCTGCCACTGCTCGTCGGACCAGTCGTCGGGGTCGAGGGGTGGGGCCTCCACCCCCGAGACGGTATCGGAGCGCCGCCCGACGTCGACGGCGGCGGGGATGGCGGGATGCGATCATGTGGCCCATGGCGGACCGCTACACCCACGGCCACCACGAGTCGGTGCTGCGCAGCCACCGGTGGCGAACGGCCGAGAACTCCGCGGCCTACCTGCTCCCTCACCTGCACGCCGGCCAGCGGCTGCTCGACGTGGGCTGTGGGCCGGGCACCATCACCCTCGACCTCGCCCGCCGAGTGGCACCCGGGCGCGTGGTCGGCATCGACGCGGCGGCCGACGTCGTCGCCGCGGCCGAGGCCGCCCGAGACGAGCAGGGGGCCACCGGCGTGGAGCTGGTGGTGGGCGACGTGTACGCCCTCGACGTCCCCGACGGCTCGTTCGACGTGGTGCACGCCCACCAGGTGCTCCAGCACCTGACCGACCCGGTGGCCGCCCTCGGCGAGATGCGCAGGGTGCTCGCGCTGGGAGGGCTGCTGGCGGTGCGCGACAGCGACTACGGCGCGTTCGTGTGGGCGCCCGCCGACCCGCTGCTCGAGCGGTGGCTCGAGCTCTACCACGCAGTGACCCGGGCCAACCGGGCGGAGGCTGATGCCGGGCGGCACCTGAAGGGGTGGGTGCGGGCGGCCGGCTTCGCCGAGCTCGTGGTGTCCAGCTCGACGTGGACGTTCTCCTCGCCCGAGGACCGGAGCTGGTGGGGCGGGCTGTGGGCCGACCGGGTGGTCGACAGCGCCTTCGCCGCCCAGGCGGTGGAGTACGGGCTGGCCGACGCCGCAGAGCTGGCCGCCATGGCCACGGCGTTCCGGCGCTGGGCCGACTCCGACGACGGCGTGTTCGTCGTCGTCCACGGCGAGGTCCTAGCGCGCCGCTGACGGGCCGAGCTGCCGCCTCAGACCATGAGCCGGCTAACTTGATGCGCCGTCGAGGACGTCGTGGAAGCCGAACTGGGTGTGGGGGCCGAAGATGATCTGCTCGAAGATGCCCACGCCCTCGGCGTCGCCGATCCGGGCCCGCACCAGGTGGTGCACGTGCTGGTGGGTCGGGTCCTCGGGTGACACGTCGGCGAAGCTCCAGTCCTCCCGGCCGAGCTCGAGCTCCCCGTGCCACAGGCCGTGGCCCCACTCCGGGTGGAGGTAGCCGAGGGCACGCATGTCGAAGCGCAGCAGCGGCTCGAGGTCCATCACGACCGGCTCTGCGTCGGAGCCGACCAGGTCGATGCTCGCCGAGGCCACCCAGCGGGTGCCCGGCTGGAACGTCAGGCGCTGGCCGACCGGGTCGAGCCGGGCCACCTCACCGCCCTCCACCGATACGGTCTCGGGCACGGGGTCGACCACCGCGATGCGGTGGCCGTCGGGCCGGAAGAAGGCGCCACCGGGGCGCTGGAACCAGCCGGCGACCACGCACTCGTGGTCGAAGTGGATGGGCGCCCACAGCCAGGCGTTGGGCGGGCTGCTCGACGGCCGGCCCGCCGGCTGGGCGCCGACGGGACGCACGCCCCACGAGCGGTCGCGGATGCCGACGACCTCGTCGTGGCGCAGCTCGGTGGTGTCGCCGTCGACGGTGACGGTGCCCTCCCACGTGCCGAACTGCATGAAGCGATCCATGTCGACGATGACGGCGTGGCCGTCGGTGAGCACGGTGTGGTCCTCCAACAGGGCACCGACCCGTGAGCGCCAGCGCAGGTCGCACGACACGCCCGTCTCGTTGGGCTCGACGACGTAGCGCAGCTGCCGGAAGGGCTCGACGATCTCGAGGCGGGCGGGGCCCACCTCGGTGTCGGTGGGCTCGAGCGGCGCCCGCCGCGAGGCGTGGAAGGCGTGCTGGTGCCCGTCCTTGGAGATCGACACCGAGGTGTCCTGGACCTGGAGGTTGTGGTACCGGCCGAAGGCGATCTCGACCTGGAAGGCCCCGCCGCGGTGGCTGGCGCTCATCCAGTAGCGGTCGTAGGCGTTGCGGTCGGTGGTGCCCGACTGGGCGATCGGCCGAGGCAGCGGATGGATGGGGTACTCGTCGAGGCGGGTCAGCACGCCATGGACCCTACGCGGCCCTCCCCCACCCCCGCCTCGCCGAGGGCGGCCTCAGCCGGTGTCGGCGAAGAGCGCGGGTTCTCGGGCGGGATGGTCGGGTGGCCGATCGGTGTGGTCGTGGTGGTGGGGGTGGTTGGGTGGGCTGTGGCGTCCGTCGGGGTGGACGGCGACGAGTTCGTGGAAGGGGTCGCCGGTGAGGTGCCAGCCGCCTTCGTGGAGGGCGTGGTGGTGGGTGTAGCAGACCAGGGCGAGGTTGGACATGACGGTGGGGGCGGGCCAGTGGGCGATGTGGTGGGCGTGCAGGAACCGGCGGCTGGTGCAGTCGCCGAAGCGGCAGTGCCCGTCGCGCACGACCAGCGCCCGGCGCAGGGCGGGGGTGACGGTGCGCGCCGTGGTGCCGAGCCCGACGGCGCGCCCGTCGCGGTCTTGGACCAGGACGCTGAGCCGGGAGTCGCACACCAGGCGGCGGGCGGTGTCGGTGGCGAGGGGTTGGCCGGTCTCGAGCTCGGCGGTGGCGGCCGGGTCGTCATCGCAGATGGCGGCGAGCTCGGCGATGACGACCACGGTGGCCCGATCGGGGTCGGCATCGGCGGCGATGGTCGCCGAGGCGAGGGCGAGGAGCCCGTCGGCGTGGCGTTGGCCGGGGGTGGTGGTGCCGTCGCGGTCGGGCATCTGGCGTTCGATGGCTTTGAGTAGGCGGGCGCCGTCGTCGAGGGGCAGCGAGCCGCGGAAGCGCAGCTCCTGTCCGGCGGTCCACGACTCGAAGTTGCGCACCCGCCGGGCTTCGGCATGGTCCTTGGCCGCGGGGCGGCGGCGGCGAGCGGCGCGGCGGCGCAGGGTGGCCACGCTCATCGACGGCGCGTCCTGGGCCAGGCGCCGGTCCCGCTCGGCCACTCCGCCGTCACCGGCGGGTGCCTCCTCGCCGTCGTCGCCGTGGATGGTGTCGGCGGCCAGCTCGACGGCGGGTTTGACCTGTTCGGCGGACAGCTCACCAGCGGCGGCCTTGTCGGCCAGGTGCGGCAGCTCGGCGAGCTTGCGGTCCAGGTCGATCTGCTCGCTGGCGCTGTGGCGGGAGATGCCGAGCTGGCCCGCCGCCCAGTCCGCGGCGTCACGCGATCCGACCGCTTCGTAGGCCCGACGCTCCTCCACCAGGCGCAGCACCCGGCGCTGGTGGTGCTGCAACGCCGAGATCGCCCGCTGCAACTCCTCGGCCGCGACCCGCAGCCCCCGCCCGTCGAGACGCCCCCACTCGAGCTCACCGTCGAGCCCGAAACGGATCACGCACGACGCCACCACCACGTCCACCAACGGGATCGACGACCCCTCCACCGTGGCGGCCGGGTTGTGGGTGACATCCCCGAACGGCATCGCAGGTCCTCACGACACGACCGGACTCGACGGACACCGCACCATGCCCTTTGGGCATCGGCCGGTGTCGAACGGGGAAGAACACCAGTATGCCACCACGAACAGCCGCGCGCAACACGAAAATCCCAGCTTTTCGGCGGATGAGGTCGGTCAGCCGGCCCCTTGGTAGGTGAAGCCCCTCGGGCACGGATCGGACGCAGTGGTCAGATCCGTCGGAGCCACGGCCCACCACAGCTCGGCGACCGCGCGGGCGCACGCTCCCGGGATCCCCGGCCCGCCGCCGCCGTAGACGATGGTCAACGCACCTGGGTCGACGGGCGTGAACGTCAGGTGCGCCTCGTCAGGCGTCCTGCCGCTCGCACACACCTGCTCCCAGAGGCCAGCTGCGCCCACGAGCCCCAGGTCGACCGTCGAGGCGGCGACGCACGAGCCCGGACCGATCGTTGCCCACGCCGCCGCAGCCTGGGCGGCGGCCACGTCCGCGTTGTCATGGATCGTGTCGAGGAGACCTGGCTCGGGAAGGACGGCTGCTGGAGGCACCCATGCGGCCCACGACGCGACCCCGCACCCGGCGGCCACGACTCCGATCGCAGCCACGGAGAAGCACTGCTGGCGACGACCCAGCGACCAGGCGACGAGGCCGGTGGCGGCCACGACACCGATGACCGCCCAGGCCGGGCTCATGAGGTCTCGGGACAGGAGGCGTGCCCAGACGGCGCTGGCGCCGACCGCCCCGACCACGAGGGCGACCGTGGCGGCCTGCGCTGTCGCGCGCCGTCCCCCTCGCGTGCGCGCCACCTCTGCTGCCACCGCTCCTGCCTCAGCGCACCGGCACAGCCATCAGAACGGCTCGGGGAGGGCGTCGGCCTGGTCGCGCAGCTTGTTCTTGGCGATCTTGTCGAGCGTGGCTCGGGGGAAGTCCTCGACGCAGTAGACGGCCCGCGGCACCTTGAAGTCCGACAGGTTCCGCGTGGCCAGCTCGATGATCTGCCGCTCGAGCTCGGCGTCGTCGGCCGCGTCGGGGCCCTTGATCACGAACGCCACGGGCACCACGTCGAGCGTGGGGTGGCTGCGGCCCACCACGGCCACGTCGCGCACGCCGGGCACCTGGCGGCAGAGGTCCTCGACCTCCTTGGCCGACACGTTCTCGCCGCCGACCTTCAACATGTCCTTGTCGCGCTCGGAGTAGAAGATGGCCCCGCCGTCGCCCACGCGCACCCGGTCGCCGGTCTTGAACCAGCCGTCGGCGGTGAAGGCCTTCTCGTTCGCCTCGGGGTTGCCGTAGTACTCGAGGAAGAGCTGGATGCCCCGGGTGCCCCGCACCCACAGCTCGCCGATGCGGCCGTCGTCGAGCACCTCGCCGGTGTCGGGGTCGACCACCAGCATCTCGTAGCCGGGCGTCGGCTTGCCCAACGACCCGGGCGGGATGTGCTGGTAGGGCGCCGCGGTCGAGCAGTGGATGACCGTCTCGGTCATGCCGAACGCCGGCACCACCTTGATGCCCCCCAGCATCTGCTCGATGGGCGGGGCGATGGCGCCGAAGACGCCGACCTCGAGCTTGTTCGGCGGGATCTGCTGGCCGGCGGTGGTGGTGTACACGATCGGCAGCAGCGAGATGTGGGTGACGTCGTGCTCGGCGATCACGGGCCAGAAGCGGCTGGCGGAGAACTTGGGCTGCAGCACGACGGTGCCGCCGGCACCGAGCACGGTGGTCCACATCGACCAGCTCTGTGCGTTCACGTGGAAGAACGGCAGGAAGATCAGGTACACGCCACCGGGGTGCATGGCGATGTTGGTCGGCCCGACGCGAGCGGCCCACAGGGCGTTGGCGTGAGTGTGCACCACCGCCTTGGGGCGTGAGGTGGTGCCCGAGGTGAACATGATGCCCACGGGCAGCATGGGCTCGGCCGGCCGCTCGGGGCAGTCGGCCTCGTCGCCGTAGAGGTCGGCGAAGCGCTCGAGGCCGTGGGCCGCTTCCTCGGCGGTGGCCGGCGCGCCGCTGTTGTCGTCGGTGACGGCGATCCACTTCAGGGCGGGCCCGGAGGCGGCGACCAGGGCGGCGTGCTGGGGCTGGGTGATGGCCGCCACCGCCTCGGTCTGCTCGACGAAGTACGCCATCTCCGCCTCGACGCTGCGGGTGTTGGTGGTGACGGCCACGGCGCCGACGGTGGCGCAGGCGTACCAGGCCAGCACCATCTCCGGGCAGTTGTCGCAGTGGATGATGACCTTGTCGCCCTTGGCGATGCCCTTGGCCGCCAGACCGGCCGCCAGCCGGCGGGTGGCGGAGCGGAACTCGGCGTAGGTCCACCGCGCGCCGTCACCCTCCTTGGGCTCCCACACCAGCAGCGGGGTGTCGGGCTGGGCGTCGGCCCACGTGCCGAGCAGCCAGGGGATGTCCTGGCCGGTGAACTGGAACTGGGCCACCACGTCGGCGTCCACGCTGATCCCCCTCGTCGATGAGTCGTCCGGCCGCTCGGGGCCGCACCCATCTTGGCCCAGACGAGTCCCGGGGAGGAACGCCCGGTGACCGGTCTGGCCCAGGCCGGCCGAGGCCGGTCAAGTCGGTCAGCCCGGTCAGCCCGGTCGGGCCCTCGGCGCTCCGAGCAGGTAGCCCTGCCCGTGGCGCCAGCCCATGGCCCGCACCCGGTCGAGCTCCTCCTGGGTCTCCACGCCCTCCACCACCCCGACCATGCCGAGGGCGTCGACCATGGGCCGCAGCGCCGACACCAGCTCTGCGGTGCGGGTGCCGTCGACCGAGCCCACGACCAGGCTGCGGTCCAGCTTCACCCCGCTGAGGGGCAGGTCGTCGAACACCGCCAGCGCGCCGTAGCCGGCGCCGAAGTCGTCGAGGAAGATCCGCACTCCGTCGGCGTCGAGCGCCTCGAGGTCGCGCCGGGCCGGGCGAGGCAGCTGCAGCACCACCGCCTCGGTGACCTCGAGCACGACCCGCTCGGGGGCGACGTCCCACCGCTCCAGCACCCGGCGCACGCGGTCGGCCAGGTCGGGCGCGGCCGCGAACCCCTGCGAGACGTTGACCGAGGCGAAGCCGGGCCGGTCGCCGGCGGCGAGGAAGCGGCAGGCCAGGTCGAGCACGGCGCCGTCGACCCGGTCGGAGAGCCCCCGGTCCTCGGCGGCGGGCATGAACTGCGCCGGACGCAGCAGCCCGCGCTCGGGATGGGGCCAGCGGGCCAGGGCCTCGTGACCGACCACGACACCCGTGCGCAGCTCGACGATGGGCTGGAACCAGGCGTCGACGCCCCCGTGGGCCGCGTCCCGGTCGAGGCGAGACAACGGGAGGTCGTCGTCGGAGGTGGGCCCCGCGGCGTCGTCGTAGCGCTCCCAGCGGTCCTTGCCGGCCCGCTTGGCGCGGTACATGGCGGTGTCGGCGGCTCGCACCAGGTCGTCGGCCTCACGCAGCGTCGGTCCGGCGAACGCCAGCCCGATGCTGACCGTCGGGCGGTGCGTCCCGCCGTCCACGCTCACGTCGGCGCCCAGGGCGCGGCGCACGGCGCCGGCCATGGCCTCGACCTCCTCGGGCTCGCCCGCCTCGTCCATCACGATCACGAACTCGTCGCCACCGACACGGCCGACGACGCCACGGTGGCCCACCGTGCGGGCCATGCGGTCGGCCACCACGCCGAGCAGGCGGTCGCCGGCGGCGTGGCCGTGGGTGTCGTTGACCTCCTTGAAGCCGTCGACGTCGACGTAGAGCACCCCCACCACCCCGCCGGGGCCCTTCAGGCGCAGGGCGGCGTCGAGCAGCGCCATGGTGTGCTCGCGGTTGGCCAGCCCGGTGAGGGGGTCGGAGGACGAGCGCCGCGCCAGCTCGGCGTGCGCCTCCCGCTCGGCGGTGATGTCGACGAGCTGCACGATGACGCGCCGGACGCCGCCGTACTCGTCGGCGACACCTGACACGGCCAGGTCGCCCCAGACGACGGCGCCGTCGGCGCGCAGGTAGCGCTTCTGGATCCGGTAGGAGCCCCGACGCCCCGCCAGGATCTCGGCCAGCAGGGCCTCGTCGTCGGCGAGGTCCTCGGGCAGGGTCACGTCGGCGACGGTGAGCCGGCACAGCTCCATGCGGCTCCGGCCGAGGAAGTCGCACAGCGCAGCGTTGGCGTCGAGGATCCGACCGCCCACGTCGACGAGGGCCATGGCGATCGGCGAGTGGTCGAAGAGCTGCTCGACCACCAGGCGCGCCATGGCCCCGTCGAGCGCCTCGGTCCACACCGTCTGCCCCTCGTCTGCGCTGTCCATCGAACCCCGTGCCTCCGTGCCGGTGGGCGGCACCTGGGTTGTTTCGGCAGGTCCCGTGGCGGGCCTTGAGGCGACCCGCCGCGTCGGGGCGCCCACGAGGCCCTCCGCGCCGGGCGAGCCGGCCGGCCGTAGCCTCGGGGCATGCGCCGATCTCTGCTCGCCGTGGCCCCGTGCTTCGCCGTGGCGGTGCTGCTCGCCGGGTGCGGGTCCGACAAGGCCGACGACCAGAGCGCCCCCACCACCACCACCGCGGCAGGCACCAGCACCTCCACCACCGGCTCGACCAGCTCCACCGGTGGCGGCTCGCCGGGCACCACGGCCGGCACCACCTCCACCACCGCCGCCGGCGCCGCGTGCCGCACCGACGAGCTCACCGCGTCGCTCGGCGCCTCCGACGCCGGGGCCGGCCAGCTGTACGCCCCCCTGGTGCTGCGCAACAGCGGCAGCCGCAGCTGCACGGTTCGGGGATTCCCCGGCGTGTCGCTGCTCGACGGCTCGGGCAACCAGCTCGGCGACCCGGCCAGCCGGGAAGGCCCCGAGGGCGGGGAGGTCAACCTGGCCCCGGGGGCGGCGGCCAGCGCCACGCTGCACACCACCAACGCCGGCATCGGCGGCGGAGCCTGCACCCCGGAGTCGGCCCAGCTCAAGGTGTACCCGCCGGACCAGACGGCGGCGTTGGTCGTCCCGGCCCGCTTCACGGCGTGCGACGGCTTCACCGTGACCACCCTCGTCGCCGGGGAGAGCGGCACGTCGTGAGCTGATCAGTCGGCGTCGCCGGCGGGGCCCCGGGTGCGCTCGGGAAGCAGCAGCAGCGCGCCGGAGAGGAAGCACAGCGCGCCCACGAACGTGCCGAGGTTGGACAGCGCCTCGTTCAGCAGCTCGCCGGTCTCGGGCACCACGTAGGCCGCCACCGCCGAGACCCCGAAGGCCACCGAGCCCAGCAGGTTCAGCGCGGCGATCTGCCAACCGATCGAGCGGGGGCGCCAGCTCCACCAGGCGTGGCCGGCCTCGGCCCAGGCGAGGGCGCTGGCGACGAGGAACGCCACCGAGCCCAGCACGTCGGGTGCCCAGATCCGCCGCTCGGCCTGGGTGACGTCGAGGCCCTGGGTGGCGGCGAAGGTCGACACGTTGAACAGCACGGTGCCGGTGAGCTGCACCGCCGTCGCCCACCAGTCGATCCGCCACGGCGCCCAACCCAGGATCCGCCACGACCGCGGGTGGCGGGGGTCGCCCCCGGCGGCGACGGGCCCGGCCGCGGCACCCACGGCCTCGCGGAACTGCAGGAAGGCGGCGGTGGTGAAGAACAGCGAGCCCACGAAGTAGGTGACGTCGTCGGCGCCGGACCCCACCCACACGGCGTAGGGCGGGAACGAGCCCAGCGCGAAGCACAGCGAGCCCACCGCGAACAGCACGCCGATCCACCAGCCACGAGCGCGTGGCGCCCACCACGTGGAGCCGACCGCCGGCCCCTCCCCCCGCTTGCGGTGGGCTCGGGAGCTCCACACCGCGCCGCTCCCGTCGGGTCGACGCAACCGCTCCCGGGTGACGAAGGGCCACGGGCCCCGGCTGCGCTCCCGCTGCCAGCCCTCGGGCAGCTCGATCCACCCCCGTCGTCCCGGCACGGCCGGCGAGCGTAGAGCGCCCGGCGCCCGCACCGGTACGCTCGGGCGCCGGCCGGCCCCGGTCGGCCGCGGCAGGCAGGGGGAACGACATGGCCGACGACACCGACGGCGCCCACGACGGCGACGTGACTTACGGCGCCGAGGCGGCACGTCGCTCGTACCCGGGCTTCGGCGGCCGGGTGGGCCGCACCGTGGCTGGGTCCGAGCCGTGGTGGCCGCCACGGCCCGAGCCGCCGGCCGGGGCGCCGAACATCGTCGTGGTGCTCGTCGACGACCTGGGCTACGCGGACCTCGGCTGCTACGGCAGCGAGGTCAGCACGCCGAACGTCGACGCCCTGGCGGCTCGCGGCCTCCAGTACACCGACTTCCACTCCACGCCCATGTGCTCGCCCACCCGGGCGTCGCTGCTGACCGGGCTCGACCCCCATGCCGCCGGGGTGGGCACGGTGGCCCACGCCGACCCGGGGTTCCCCGGCTACGCCATGGAGCTGGCCGACGACGTCGTGACCCTGCCCGAGACGCTGCGGGCCAACGGGTGGGCCACCTACATGGTGGGCAAGTGGCACCTGGCCAAGGACTCCGACCAGTCCGACGCCGGCCCCCGCCACTCGTGGCCCTGCCAGCGGGGCTTCGACCGGTTCTACGGCTTCCTCGACGGGTTCACCAACCTGCACCACCCGCACCGGCTCGTCGAGGACAACTCGCCGGTCGAGGTCGACACCTACCCGGAGGGCTACTACCTCACCGACGACCTGGTCGACCGGGCGATCGCCATGGTGAAGGCGGGCAAGGCGTCGGCGCCGGACCGGCCCTTCTTCCTCTACGTGGCCCACGGGGCGGTGCACGCTCCGCTGCACGCCCGGGCCGACGACATCACCGCCCAGGCCGGCCGCTACGACGTGGGCTGGGACGAGGTCCGCGAGCGGCGCTACCGCCGCCAGCTCGAGCTGGGCGTGCTCGAGCCGGGCACCGAGCTGGCGCCCCGGAACAGTGAGCCGGACAACGACGTGCTGCCCTGGGCCGACCTGCCCGAGCGGGAGCGTGAGCTCTACGCCCGCTACATGGAGGTGTTCGCCGCCATGGTGGCGAGCGTCGACCGGGCGACGGGCCGGCTGCTCGACGCCCTCGCCGAGATGGGTGAGCTCGACGACACCATCGTCGTGTTCACCTCCGACAACGGCGCCTCACGCGAGGGTGAGATGGTCGGCACCACCGGCTACATGGTCCACCTCACCACCGGGGACGACGTCGACGCCGACCACGACCGGCTCGACCTCATCGGTGGCCCGCAGACCTCGCCGCACTACCCGCGCGGCTGGGCCATGGCCGGCAACACCCCGTTCCGCCTGTACAAGATCAACACCCACGCGGGCGGCCACACCGTGCCGTTCGTCATCTCGTGGCCGGCGGGCGGGCTGGCTGCCGGTGAGCGGCGGCGCCAGTACGCCCACGTGGCCGACCTGTCGCCGACCCTGCTCGAGCTGGCCGGGGTGGAGCCGCTCACCGAGCGCCACGGCGTGGCGGCGAAGCCCATGACCGGACGGTCGATGGTGCCGACCCTGCGCGACGCGCAGGCGCCGGCTCAGCGCACCGAGGCCGTGTACGAGATGATCGGCCACCGGGGCTTCTACCGCGACGGCTGGGAGGTCGTCACCCTCCACCGGCCGTGGACCCGCTTCGACGACGCCGAGTGGGAGCTCTACGACCTCACCACCGACCGCACCGAGCTGAGGAACCTGGCCGAGGCCCACCCCGAGAAGCTGGCCGAGCTCGCCGCCGCCTGGGAGGAGGCGGCATGGGCGACGCAGATCTTCCCGCTCGACGAGGGCACCGGGCTCAAGTACCTCCTGCGACCGCCCCGCACCGACCGGGTGCGCGAGCCGCTCACCATCTGGCCGGGCACGCCCAGCCTCGAGCGGTGGCGGTCGGCCCAGCTCATCTGGCTGCGCTCGTTCGCGTTCGACGCGCCCGTCACCGTCGCGCCCGGCGACCTCGGGACGTTGGTGGCCCACGGCGACCAGAGCGGCGGCTACGCCCTGTACGTCCTCGAGGACCTCGTGCCGGCGCTGGCGGGCAACGACGGGCGCGGCCACATGACGGTGGTCCGGGGTGCGCCCCTCGCCGCCGGCGAGCACGTGCTCGGCGCCCGCTTCGACGCGTTCGAACGGGACCGCTGGCGCATGTCGCTGGTGGTCGACGGCGAAGCGGTCGGATCGGCCGACGTGGCGATGATGTACGGCATGGCCCCGTTCGAGGGCATCACCGTGGGCCGCGACCCCCGCTCGCCGGTGTGGTGGGAGCGCCACGTCACCCACGGCTCGTTCCCGTGGACGGGCCGGCAGGGTCCCGTGACCTACCTCCCCGGGCCCACCGCGCCCGGCATGCCCGAGGACGTCATCGACGTGCTGCGGGCCATGGGCGCGTCGTTCGAGTGAGGGCTCGGCCTGGGTAGGTGAACACCGTGCTCCCGCTCCGGTTCGACGAGCCCTTCGCCACCGCCTCGGCGCTGTTCGGCGTCCGTCCGTCGACCAGCGGCGTCGACGTGGTCGACGGGCGCCTCGTCGTGCGCTTCGGCTGGTGGCGCGTCGAGACCACCGTGGCCAACATCGAGTCGTTCGAGCGCACCGGGCCCTACCGCTGGTGGAAGGTCATCGGGCCCGCGCACCTGTCGCTGGCCGACGGCGGCCTCACGTTCGCCACCACCGACCGAGGTGGCGTGTGCATCCGGTTCAAGGAGCCCGTGCCCGGCATCGAGCCGACCGGCCACCTCCGCCACCCCGGGCTCACCGTGACCGTGGCCGAGCCCGATCGGCTCGTGGCCCTCATCGGCGCGGCGGCCGCCGCCTAGGCACCACTCCGGCCCCGGGACGGGCGGGGGGTGCGGGCGCAGGTGAGCGTGCGGGTGCGGAGGCTCACCTCTGCACGTCGGCGGGCAGCGGCGAGGCGGCCGGGCCGGGTGCCGGCTCGAGGTCACCGGCGCCGCCACCGGCGAGGTCGAAGATGGCGTCGCGGACGGCCTCGTCGGCCTGGGCCGCGGTGAGGCCCTCGCGGGCCCCGCGCACCCGCAGCAGGCCCCAGCCGCCGGCTGCCAGGCACGACACGCCGCCGAGGACCAGGCCCCAGCGGGCCCCGAACTGCTCGCACACCGAGCCCAGGATCGGCCCGCCGATCGGCGTGGAGCCGAGGAAGACCATGCCCTGCAGGGCGAGCACGCGCCCTCGCATCGTCGGGTCGGAGCGGATCTGGACGATGGCGGTGGACGAGGTGAGGAAGGCGATGCTGCCGAAGCCGACCAGCACGCCCACCACGCAGGCCGCCGCCATGGTCGGCACCATCGCCATGGCGAGCAGGGGCAGGCCGAACGCCATGGCGGCGGTGGCCACCACGCGAACGTCGATCGAGCGCCGCCGGGCGGTCACCAGGGCCCCGATCAGCGAGCCGACGCTCACGATCGAGAACAGCACCGTGAACGCGGTGTCGGTGCCGCCGAGGTCCTGGGTGACGAGGAGGGGAAAGACGACGGAGAAGTTGAACGCCAGCGTGCCGATCACGGCCATCATCACCAGCGGCACCCACAGGTCCGGGACGCTGCGCACGTAGCGCAGCCCGGCGCGGACCTGCCCCTTGGCCTTGGGGGTGACCGGTGCCGGGTGGAGCTCCTCGGAGCGCATCAGCCAGAGGCCGGCGAGCACGGCGAGGTAGGAGATGCCGTCGGTGAGGAAGGCCCACCCGAAGCCGACCGTCGTGACCAGCAGGCCGGCGAGGGCAGGACCGACGATGCGCGACGAGGTCATGAGCGCGGAGTTCAGGCTCACCGCGTTGTTCATGTCGTCCTCGGGCACCATCTCCACCACGAACGCCCGCCGGGCCGGGTTGTCGAAGGCCACCGTGAGGCCGCCGACGACGGACACCGCGAAGATCGACCAGAGCGGCGGGTCGCCGGAGAAGGCCAGCGCGGCGAGGGCGAACGACTGCAGCATCGCCGCGGTCTGCACGACCAGCAGCAGCTTGCGCTTGTCCGAGCGGTCGGCCACCAGGCCGGCCCACGGTCCGAGCACCAGCAGCGGCGCGAACTGCGTGGCGGTGAGCAGGCCGAGGGCCACCCCGCTGCCCGTGAGCTTCAGCACCAGCAGGGTCTGGGCGATCATCGTCAGCCAGTTGCCGACCTGCGAGATCAGCTGGCCGGAGAAGAACAGCCGGAAGTTGCGGGTGTGCAGCGACCGGAACGTCTCGCCCCCCAGGCGGCGCAGCGCGCTCATGTCGGCGACCTCGGGCTCCGGTGCTGCGTTCGGGGTCGCACCACCGGTTCATTCCCCGCCGGTGTGGCCCGCACGCGCATGATGTGCCGGCCGCTCAGGCCGCGTCCCCCGGAGCGGCCCGGCGTCGGGCCTCACCCCGCTCGACCGCGGCGAAGGCGGCGGCCAGGTTGCGGATCTGGGTGCGCGACAGGTGGTCGAGGAAGTGGCGCCGGACGCCCTCGACGTGGTCGGGGGCGGCCGCCTCCAGCGCGGCCCTGCCCGACGGTGTGAGCACGGCCAGCATGACCCGGCGGTCGTCGGTGGAGGGCTCGCGGGCGACGAGGCCGTGCTTCACCATGCCGTCGAGGCGCCGGGTGATGCCCGATGGGGATAGGTGCAGGCGGTTCGCCAGGTCGCACATGCGCAGCCGCTCACCGGGTGCCTCCGAGAGGTTCACCAGCACGGTGTAGTCGCCGAGCGTCAGGCCGTGGGCCCGCACCAGCTCGGACTCGAGGACGGCCATGAGCTCGGCGTGGACGTCGACCATCGAGCGCCACGCCGCCATCTCCTCGGGATCCAACCATGCCGCCATGGGGTAGATCCTAGCCAACGACGTTCTCGACACAAACGTTGCGAACTCAAAGAACGTCGGGAATACTTGAGCCCTCAAGGAGTGTTCCCTGAGCTGCACCCACACACACGGAGGTTTCCCCCCATGGCTTCGATCCACGACCTCACCCCTGGCACCTGGTCCATCGACGAGTCGCACACCAGCGTCGGCTTCACCGCTCGACACCTGATGATCACCAAGGTGCGCGGCCGCTTCGGCACGGTCGAGGGCATCGTCACCGTGCCCGAGGACCGCCTGGCATCGAGCGTGCAGGCCACGATCGACATGGCCTCGATCGACACCGGCGACGCGGGGCGCGACGAGCACCTGCGCAGCGCCGACTTCTTCGACGTCGAGCACCACCCGACGATGAGCTTCACCAGCACGGGCGTGCGGGCCGACGGCGACGACTTCCTGCTCGTCGGCGAGTTGACCATCAAGGGCGTGAGCCGGCCGGTCGAGCTCGAGCTCGAGTTCGACGGGGTCAGCGGCGACCCGTGGGGCGCCACCCGCGCCGGCTTCACCGCCGAGACCGAGATCAACCGCAAGGACTGGGGCCTCGAGTGGAACGTCGCCCTCGAGAGCGGCGGCGTGCTGGTGGGTGAGAAGGTGAAGATCCACCTCGACGTCGAGCTCGTGGCCCAGGTGCCGGCCGCGGCCACCACCTGAGCCACCGGCGTCACCCATCCACCTCGGCCGGGCCGCCCCTGCGGCCCGGCCGGACCACCACCCGTGAGGAGCGACATGAAGGTCCACGAGCTCGGCCACCTGGTGCTCTACGTGCGGGACCTCGAGCGGTCCCGGCGCTTCTACCGCGACGTGCTCGGCTTCGCCGAGCTGCCGAGCGGACCCGTGCCCTTCCCGGCGGCGGCGTTCAGCTCGGGCCGGACCCACCACGAGCTGCTGCTGATCGAGGTCGGGGCCGACGCCGCGCCGATCCCTCCCGGCCGCCGGGTCGGCCTCTACCACGTCGGGCTGAAGGTCGGCACGACCGACGACGAGCTGCGCGACGCCCTGGCCACCCTGCGGGCCAACGACGTCACCATCGTCGGGGCGTCGGACCACGGTGTCACCCACAGCCTCTACATCGAGGACCCCGACGGCAACGAGCTCGAGCTGTACATCGACGTGCAGCCCGAGATCTGGCGCGAGGATCCCACCGCCGTGCTCGCCCCCATCCGGCCGCTGCACCTCTGAGCGCCCGCCGGGCGGCCGGCCCGCGGCCGGCGCGGGCGGTCGGGCAGCCTCGCCGCTCAGGTGGCGGGGACGATGCGGTCCCAGGCGATGGGGAGCTCGGCGAAGCCGTCGATGAGGTTCGAGCTCACCCGGGGGAAGGTGGCCGGGTCGCCGTCGACCCGGAGGCCCTCGAAGCGGCTGAGGATCTGCTCGAACATCACCCGTGCCTCGAGGCGGGCCAGGTTGGCACCCAGGCAGAAGTGCGGCCCACCGGCACCGAAGGCCACGTGGTCGTTGGGGTCGCGGCGCAGGTCGAGGCGGTCGGGGTCGACGAAGGCCCGCTCGTCGCGGTTGGCCGCCGAGTAGACCATCATCACCCGCTCCCCCGGCCGGATGTGCCGGCCCCCGAGCTCGACGTCGGTGGCCGGCGTGCGGGTGAACTGGATCACCGGGGTGACGTAGCGCAGCAGCTCCTCGATGGCGGTCGGCAGCAGGCCCGGGTCGGTGCGCAGCACCTCGAGCTGGTCGGGGTGCTCGAGCAGCGCCAGCGTGCCGGTGGTGATGAGGTTGCGGGTGGTCTCGCTGCCGGCGTTCTGCAGCAGCATGAAGAACACCTCGATCTGGAAGCGGGTCAGGTGCTCGCCGTCGACCTCGGCCTCGAGCAGCACGCTCATGAGGTCGTCGCGGGGCTCGGCCTCCCGCTCGGCGCACATGGCGTCGGCGTAGAGGAACATCTCGGTGGCCGCCTGCTGGCGCTGCTCGGCGGTGACCGCCGGGTCGAAGCCGAACGTCAGCTCGGTCCAGTCGAAGACCTGCTTGCGGTCCGCCTCGGGCACCCCGACCATGTCGGCGATCACGTGCAGCGGCAGCCACAGGGCGAGGTCGTGCACGAGGTCGCAGCCCGGGCGGTCGACGAGCCCGTCGATGATGGCGTCGGTGCGGGCGCGCAGCCGGTCCTGCAGGTCGGCCACCCGGCGGGGGGTGAAGCCCTTGTTGATGAGCTTGCGCAGCTTGATGTGCTCGGGCGCGTCCTTGCTGATGAGCAGCTCGGAGGTGCCGGCCTCCTGGGGCGCCGGGCCCATGGAGCCGTCGTCGATGAAGGGATCGGGGGCGTTGCGGAACGTCGCCGCGTCGCGCGACACCCGCTGCACGTCGGCGTAGCGGGTGACCGCCCAGTAGCCGCCCGGGTAGGTCGGGTGCTCGAAGTGGGCCACCGGCTCGTTGTCGCGCAGCCAGCGGTAGTACTCGTAGGGGACCCCGTGGTCGTAGGTGCGCGGGTCGTGCAGCACGGGCGCGTCGACGGGCGTGGCGGACATCGGTCTCCCCCTCGGGCTCGGCCGGGTGCTCAGTCCTCAGCGCCCAGCATCGCGCTCATCCGCTCGGTGGTCTCGATCCACTCCTCGACCATCTCGAGCACGAGGTCGCGCGCCGGGCGCACCTTGTTCATCCGCCCCACGATCTGCCCCACCGGGAAGCCGATCAGGTCGCGGGCATGGGCGCGCTGGGTCCGCCGGCCGGCCTCGTTGTGCAAGATGCCCTGCAGCGGCATGGGCAACGTGCCCGGCGAGTCGGGACCCTCCCAGGCGTCGGTCCACGCCGTGCGCAGCTGGCGGGCCGGCTTGCCGGTCATGGCCCGGGAGCGGACGGTGTCGCGCGAAGTGGCGGCCAGGAGGTTCTCGAGGGCGTCGGGGTTGGTGTCGGCCTCGCTCACGGTGAGCCACATCGAGCCGGTCCACACGCCCTGGGCCCCGAGGGCCAGCGCCGCCGCCATCTGCCGCCCGGTGGCGATGCCCCCCGCCGCCAGCACCGGCACGTCGGGGCCGACCGCGTCGACCACCTCGGGCACCAGCACCATGGTGGAGATCTCGCCGCAGTGGCCGCCCGCCTCGGTGCCCTGGGCGACGATCACGTCGACCCCGATGCCGACCTGCCGCTCGGCGTGCACCTTCGAGCCGCACAGGCCGCCCACGAGCATGCCGGCGGCGTGGGCCTGCTCGATGACGTACTGCGGCGGCGGGCCCAGGGCGTTGACGATCATCTTGACGTTGGCGGCGTGGTCGAGGCACACCTGGACCTGGTTGGGGCCCATGTCGTCGACGCCGAGGCCGGCGGCGGCCACCGGGCCACCGTCGAGCTCGGCGGGCATCTCGGGCACGCCGTAGCGGGCGAGCAGCTGCTCGACGAACCGGCGGTGCTGCTCGGGGATCATGGCGTCGAGCGACTCGAAGCTGGCCTCCTCACCGCCGCCCTTGCCCACGTAGTTGACCGGCATGGCGAAGTCGACGCCGTAGGGCTTGTCCCCGACGTGCTCGTCGATCCAGTCGAGCTCGATCTCGAGCCGCTCGGGACCGTAGGCCAGCGCGCCCAGCACGCCGAAGCCGCCGGCGTTGGTGACGGCGGCGACGACGTCGCGGCAGTGGGAGAAGGCGAAGATCGGGAACTCGATCCCGAGGCGCTCGGCGATGGGTGTGCTCACGTGTCCCCTTCCCGTGCCGCCGCGCCAGCCGACGTGCGACACAAGATCTCACGATGTGGTGGGAAATGTAGCACGTCGATGCTGTGCCCGGTGCCACTCGCGGGCCCTAGATTGGCCGCCGGTCCGCGGAGCCGCCGCGGCCGCCGACTCGCTTCCAAGGGGAACCCATGAGGACCAGGGCCGCCGTGCTGTACGCCCCCCACACCGAGTACAAGATCGAGGAGATCGAGCTCGACCCGCCCAAGGAGGGCGAGGTCCTCGTGAAGTTCACCGCCTCGGGGATGTGCCACTCCGACGAGCACATGGTCACCGGCGACATGGCCATGGACCCCGCCGTGCTCGAGATGCTCGGCTGGAAGCAGTACCCGATCATCATGGGCCACGAGGGCGCCGGCGTCGTGGTCGAGGTCGGCCCGGGCGTCACCGAGCTGGCCGTCGGCGACCACGTCGTCACGTCCTTCGTGCCGGCGTGCGGGCGCTGCCCGTCGTGCGCCAGCGGCCACCAGAACCTCTGCGACTGGGGCGCCCACCTCCTGTCGGGGCACCAGGCCGACGGCACCAGCCGCCACCACACCCTCGACGGCGAGGACATCGCCACCATGACCTGCCTCGGCACCTTCGCCGAGCACTCCGTCGTGAACGTCAACTCGCTGGTGAAGATCGAGCCGGACCTGCCCCTCGACAAGGCGTGCCTCGTCGCCTGCGGCGTCACCACCGGCTGGGGCTCGGCCACCTACGCCGCCGACGTGGCTCCGGGCGAGACCGTCGTCGTCATCGGCACCGGAGGCGTAGGCATGAACGCCGTGCAGGGCGCCCACCTCGCCGGGGCCCGCTACGTCATCGCCCTCGACCCGGTCGAGTTCAAGCGCGAGCAGGCCCAGACCTTCGGCGCCACCCACACCGCCGCCACCGTGGAGGAGGCCCAGAACCTGCTCAACGAGCTCACCTGGGGCCGCAACGCCGAGAAGGTGATCGTCACCGTGGGCGAGGGCAAGGGCAAGGACCTGGCCTCGTACATGCCGATGGTCGCCAAGGGCGGCAAGCTCGTGTTCACCTCGGTGGCGAACATGAACGACAACGACGTGCAGCTGAACCTGTTCGACCTGGCCATGCAGCAGAAGTCGCTCGTCGGCACCATCTTCGGCTCGGCCAACCCCCGCTTCGACATCCCGCGGCTGCTCGGCCTCTACCGCAGTGGGCAGCTCAAGCTCGACGAGCTCGTCACCCGCACCTACACCCTCGACCAGATCAACGAGGGCTACCAGGACATGCGCGACGGCAAGAACATCCGCGGCGTCATCGTCTACGGCGACTGAAGGAGACCGATCATGGCCAGCCGAGACCAACTCGTCGCAGTGTGCGACCGCTACGTCGAGCTGGTCTCGGCCGGCGACACCGACGGCATCCTGGCGCTCTACGCCGACGACTGCTGGATCGAGGACCCCATCGGGTCGGAGCGCAAGGTGGGCAAGGAGGCCCTGCGGGAGTTCTACGACGGCATCGGCAAGCTCGACGTCACCCCGGTCATGGCCCGCATCGGGCCGGTGTGCGTGTGCGGCGGCGAGGCCGCCTTCCAGTTCCGCATCGACATCGACCTCGGCGAGGCCCAGATCGCCATGACCAGCACCGACGTCATGACCTTCGACGACGACGGCCGCATCACCTCGATGCGCGCCTTCGCCGACGCCGAGGCCCACCCCGACCAGGCGCCGGGGGCCTGACGTGTTCGACCTCCACGGGAAGGTGGCGCTGGTCACCGGGGCGGGCCAGAACGTCGGCGCCGGCATCGCCGGGGTGCTCGCCGCCCGCGGGGCCACCGTGGCGGTCAACGACCTGCGCGTCGAGCGGGCCGAGGCCACCGTGGCCGCCATCCGCGACGCCGGCGGCACGGCCATCGCCGTCGGCTTCGACGTCACGGACTACGACGACGTCGACGCCGGCGTGCGCTGGGTCGAGGGCCAGCAGGGCCGCGTCGACATCCTGGTGAACAACGCGGGCAACGGCGGCGAGGGCGGCATGGTGCCCACCCAGTTCCGCGACTCGGAGCCGGCGTCGTGGCGGGGCCCGGTCGAGGTGAACCTCTACGGCGTCATGAACTGCAGCCGGGCCGTCATCAACCCCATGTGCGAGCGGGGGTGGGGGCGCATCATCACCATCGCCTCGGGCGCCGGCACCACCGGGCTGAACATCGGCGTGTCGCCCTACGCCGGCGGCAAGGGAGGCGCCATCGGGTTCATGCGGCACCTGGCCGTGGAGAACGCCCGGGCGGGCGTCACCGCCAACACCTTGGCCATCGGCCTCATGGGCATGCCCGACCCCAAGGTCACCGAGGCCATGGCCCGCCAGATCCCCGTCGGCCGCACCGGCACCCCCGACGACATCGGCTACGCCTGCGCCTACCTCGCCTCCGAGGAGGCGGCGTGGATGACCGGCCAGACCATCCAGCTCAACGGCGGCGCCGTCACCACCTGAGGCCCCACCGTCTCGGGATCAGAGGCGGCGGAACCACGCCTCGGCGGCCTGCAGGCGCCGCTCGAGCTGCTCGACGGTGGCCTCGGACACCTTGGTGACGCCCGAGCGGCGGTTGAGCTCGGCGTTCACCTGGGCGTGGGTGAGCCCGGTGACGCGCACCAGGTCGCGGGCCCAGTCGGCGTTCTCGGTGCGCAGGTGGGCCTTGTGCTCGCGCCGGGTGCGGTGGTGGGTGGCGCCGGGCCCGCCGGCCCCGGGCCGGGGCGGCGGCGCCAGGGTGATGGTCAGCTCGTCGTCGGCCTCGTCGCCGGGGTCGTCGGGCTCGCCGTCGTGGTCCTCGGCCACCCACTCCGGCTCGTGGGGGGCGCCCAGCGCCACCGCCGACAGGACCGAGAACAGCGAGAGCTGCTCCTCTTGCGGGCCGACCGGCGGCACCTCGTCGAGCCCGTCGTCGTCGACGCGCCCCTCGTCGCCGTCGCGGCGGCGCAGGGAGTGGCGGCGCTGCTCGGCGATGCCGGCGGCGTAGCGCCGCAACCGGGGGTCGTCGGGGATGAAGAAGAACGCCTTCTGGCTGCGCAGGCCGCGGGTCCAGCGCACGAGGCGCCCGGTGGCCTGCCGGAAGAACAGCTCGGTGACGGTGTTGGTGGCGAACACGCCCACCCGCAGCCGGGGGATGTCGACGCCCTCCGACACCATGCGCACGGCGACGATCCACGGTTGGTCGCCCTCGGCGAAGTGCTCGATGCGAGCCGAGGCGGTGGGGTCGTCGCTCACCACCAGCGTGGCGTGCACGCCGTGGCGGCGGCGCAGCAGCTCGACGATCCCCCGGGCGTGGTCCTGGTCCATGGCGATCACCAGCCCGCCGGCGTGGGCCTGCACCGCCCGGATGGCCTGGAGCTGGGCGTGGGCCTGGTCGAGCACGGCCGGCAGCCACTCCCCCGACAGCGACAGCGCGGTGCGCAGCCGCTGACCCGACCGGGCCTGGTCGAGGGCGTCGTCGAAGGTGTGGGCGTACTCGGTGCCGTCGGGACCGACCCACTCCATGTGCCCGTCGATGCGTGGGAAGTACACCGGGCGGACCACGCCGCCGTCGCCGAGGGCGTCGCCGTAGCCGTACTCGAAGTCGGCGTGGGCCTCGCCGAAGTCGTCGTAGGCGACGAACGGGATGGCGGCGGTGTCGGAGCGGAACGGCGTGCCGGACAGGGCGAGGCGCCGGGCCGACCCCTCGAACGCCTCGCGCACGCCGTCGCCCCAGGCCCGGTCCTCGCCGGCGTGGTGGAGCTCGTCGAACACCACGAAGGCGTCGTGGGCCAGGCCCCGCAGGGCACGGGGCTGCATGGCCACCTGCTGGTAGGTGACCACGATGCCGTGCATGTCGTCGGGCAGGCGGCCGTCGCGGGCCGACCACAGCGGCTCGAGGTGCAGCTCGAAGCGGCTGGCCGCCCGGGCCCACTGGTGCTTGAGGTGCTGGGTCGGGGCGACGACCACGACCCGCCGGTGGGGGTGGCGCACCAGGTCCTGCACGGCGGCGGTCAGGGCGAAGGTGGTCTTGCCGGCGCCGGGGGTGGCCACGGCGAGGAAGTCCGGCCCCTCGGTGGCCGAGAAGCGCTCGAGGGCCGCTTTCTGCCAGGGCCGGAGGCGGACGGAACGCGTCATCGCAACAGGGGGTGGGGCCGACGAGCTTACCGGGCGCCACCCCGGCCTCCGCCACCTTCAGCGGGCCGGCCGGTGGAGCCGCGCTCAGCCTCGCCGGGGGCGCCGCAGCGGCGCCTGGGCCTCCTCGAGGCCGTTCACCCGCTCCTGGAGCTGGCGGACCCGGCGCACGGTGGTGCGCATCTCGCGCTCCACCCGGTGGAACTCGGCGGCGGCCTTGCGGGCCCGTTCCTCCTCTCGGGCCAGCTCGACGCGGATGGCCTCCACGGCCAGCTCCGCTCGATCGCACGCCGCCGCGGCCTGCTCGCCCCGGTGGCGCAGCTCGTGCAGGTGGCGGTGCTGCTCCTCGAGCTCGGCCGTGAGCCGGGCGCGCTCCTCGCGTCGCAGCTCCTCGCGGCTCTCCGACGCCGGACGGGGCTCCACGTGCGACGCCGGGTGCACCTGCGTCGAGCGGGCCGCGAGGTGGCCGTCGACCGCGACCGCCCTCGGCCCACCGGTGAGGCGGCCCCGCCGCAGCTGGTCGGCGAGCGACGGGTCGGCGGCGGCGGCGTCGAGGAGGGCGGCGAGGGCCACGGAGTGCACGGCCGAGGGCATGCGCGCCGCCTCGAGCACCGAGCGGGCCTCGTCGATGGCCACGCCCATCTGGCGGCGCCGTGCTCGCTGCGCCTGGCGTGACGGCGTGGCCCGGCCGGCGTCGACCTCGCCGTCGTGGTCGCCACCGCCGTCGTGGTCGCCGCTGCCGGCGCGCTGGCCGTCGCCGTGGTGGCGGTCACCCTGGTTGCCGGCAGTTCGGGCCGCGGCGCTGGCGTCGAGCAGCGCCTCGATGACCTCGGGACGAGCGCGGGCCACCTGGTTGAGCGCCCACGCCGCCCGCGTCGGGCGCTTCAGGCGCCGCACGGCGTCGGCCTCCGCCTCGCACCCCGCCGCCCGGAGGCGATCGGCGATGCCGTTGCGCACGGTCACGAACCGCTCCGGCGGCAGGGCGTAGAGCTGCTCGGCGGCCCGGTCGACCTCCTCGGAGTCGTCGGCGGGGTCGATCGGGTGGTGGGGCGCCGGGCCGTCGACGGCGGTGGTGCCTGCCCCGCCTCGGTCGTCCGGCACGGAGGCGCGACGAAGATCGAGCAAGGCCATCCACCGCTCTTACCCCATCGCGCCGTGAACCGCGAGCGCTCCGGCGCGAACGTCACGAGACCGTCGCGTTGGCCTCGCCGTGCGCGTCGGGACCGCCGCCTACGGTCTCACCGAGGCCACCCCGGCGTCAGCGCACGACGACCTCGGTGCCGATCACGGCGAGGTCGCTCGCCCACAGCCAGTTGATCGCCGGGTCGGGGATGCGCACGCAGCCGTGGCTGGCCGGCACGGCACCGACGGGCGGGCCTCCGTGCACGGCCACGCCCTGGTGGAAGTACTTGGGCCGGTAGAGCGCGCCGTTGGGGCCGGGGTCCCACCCGTCGACCTGGCGGAAGATCGAGAAGGTCCCCCTCGGCGTGGGGGTGGCCGCGGCGCCGGTGGTGGCGTCGACCGCGACGGCCCGCCCCTGGGCGTCGACGACCACCAGGACCTGCTCGGCCAGGCTCACCTCCAGGTGGGGATGGCTGCCCTCGGCGGCGGCGACGGGCTCCGCCGTGGCCAGCGCCCCCATCGTCTCGGGCCCGGCCACGCCGTCGCGGGCCAGCCCCTGGCGCTTCTGGAAGGCCATCACCGCATGGGCCGTGGCGCTGTCGTAGGTGCCGGTGAACGCCGGGAGGAAGTAGCCGAGGCCGTAGAGCCGCAGCTGCAGCGCCTCCACCTGGGGTCCGTCGTCCCCCGGCCGGGTGGCCTCGGTGGGACCGGACGGCCCCGGGGCGGGCACCGTCGTCGCCATGATGGTGGTGGTCGGGGCGGTGGTGGGCGTCGTCGACGGTGCCGGGGCGCTGGTGACGACCGGTGGTGGCGGGGCGCCCCGATCGGCCGGTCCGGTGCCGCAGGCCACGACCGTGCCGAGCACCAGCACCGCCAGCCCGCCCAGCAGGGCGAGGAGCGCCCTCGTGCGGGGAGCGTGTCGCGCCGGTGCTGCCATCACGCTCAGTGTCGCAGAGGGCACGAACCGGTGCCCGACCCGAAGGTCCCGTCGCGCCCGCCGGTCGGCCTACCGTGAAGCGGTGGACAGCAACACGACGGCGAGCTCCACCACCCTGGTCGGCCCCAACGGCACGGCACCGGGCATGGGCTTCGTCGAGCAGCAACCGCGCCCGCTCGACGACGCGACCACCGGGCGGGGCACGGGCCTGCCCCTGGCCCTCGGCGGGTTGGTCCTGATCGTGGTGCTCCTCGCCGTCGTCGTGCGGGCCCGCCGCGACCGGCGCCGCCGCGCCGGGTAGCCACCGAGGGTTCCCCTGGCGTGGTGCTCGCTCCGCGGCGACGGGGTCAGTTGCCCGACGGGTCGAGCGGGTACAGCGACAGCCATGCCGTGGTGCCGCCCTGGCGGCGCAGGACCCTGCCCCACAGCCCTTCGGGGTCGGCCGACCACAGGTCGCCCGGACGGGCGTCGGCCACCACCCAGGCATCCTGGTCGAGCTCTCCCTCGAGCTGGCCGACGCCCCAGCCGGCGTAGCCGACGAACACCCGCAGCGCCTCGATGCCCCGCACCTCGGCGGGGTCCCGGGTGAGGTCGACGGTGGCCACCGGCCCGACGGAGGCGGTGGGCGTGAGGACCGGGCTCCATGGCGCGTCCACGTCGCTCTCGCCCTCGACCTCCTCCGGCACGGCGCCCGGCGCGGGGCGGCCGAGGCCGATGGCACCGGTCTGCTCGACGGGGCCACCGACGAACACCACGCCCGGGGGCGCCGCCAGGTCGTCCCAGCCGGGCAGGGACGCGTCGAGGCGGACGTCGGTGGGTCGGTTGATCACCACGCCGAGCGCACCGCCGTCGCCGTGCTCGAGCAGCAGCACGACGGTGCGGTGGAAGTTGGGGTCACCGATGACCGGGGTGGCCACCAGCAAGCGGCCGGCGAGGGGGTCGGACGACATGGCCCTGCGATGATGGCACGGCCCCGCCTGCCGGCCGCCGCTGCGGCGCCACGCGCCGCCCGTGCGCTACCCCTGCGCCGTCTGCTGCTCGGCGATCTCCCGGCGCACCTCGTCCATGTCGAGCTCGGCGACCTGGCGCACGATGCTCTCGAGGGCGTCCTCGGGCAGGGCGCCGGGCTGGCTGTAGAGCACGATCCGGTCGCGCACCGCCATCAGCGTCGGGATCGACTGGATGCGGAAGGCGCCGGCCAGCTCGGGCTCGGCCTCGGTGTCGACCTTGGCGAACACCACGCCTGGGTGGCGCTCGGAGACGGCCTCGTAGACCGGGGCGAACATGCGGCAGGGCCCGCACCACGACGCCCAGAAGTCGACGAGGACGATGTCGTTGTCCTCCAGGGTCTGCTCGAAGGTGTCCTTGGTCAGCGCCAGTGTGGCCATCTGTGCTGCGTCCTTCCTGGAGCGGTGCTCCTCGGGGGCGAGGCCGGGGCGGTCCCGCACGATACCCCTGTGGGTATGCCAACGGCCGCGTGCCCTGGACTATTCCCGCAGATCGGCCCGACGGACCGGCGCTCGGCGACGGGCGCTCAGCGCGAGCGCAGCAGGGCCAGCAGGCGCAGCATCTCCAGGTACAGCCACACGATGGTGACGGTGACCCCGAGGGCGCCGGTCCACTCCATGTACTTGGGCACGCCCGCCTTGGCGGCGCGCTCGATGAAGTCGAAGTCGAGCGCCAGGTTGAGCGCCGCCACGATGACGATCACCACGCTGATGCCGATGCCGAGCAGCGACGGCTGGTTCCAGAACATGATGTCGGCCCCGAACAGCGTGGCGATCCACCCCACCAGGTACATGAGGAAGATGCCCCCGGTGGCGGCGATCACCATGAGGGCGAACCGGGGCGTGACCTTCACGATGCGGCTGGCGTAGAGGAAGAACATCACGAAGAACACACCGAGCGTGGCCAGGACGGCCTGCACGACGATGCCGTCGAAGGAGTTGTTGTAGACGGCGGAGATCGCCCCGAGGGCGGTGCCGTAGGCGAGGGCGTAGGCCGGGGCCAGGAACGGCGCGGTGCGGGGCTTGAAGATGGCGACGAGGGCGCAGCCGATGCCGACGAGCACGGCGAGGAAGAGCCAGCCCGGCAGCGACGTGGTGTTCTGCTCGACCACGTTCGTCCCGGGTCCCGACACCACCTGGTTGGTGACGGTGTCGACGTACTGGGTGGTCTGGGTGACCTGGCTCCAGCCGAAGGCGCCGGCGGCCAGGATCAGGGCGAACAGCACCCCGGTGGCGGTGAGCGTGCCGCCGACGGTCATGGTGCGGCCGTGCTCGACCGGCTGGGAACCGACGCGCGTGGGCGGCGGGGTGGGGGCGCCGGCGCCGATGGTGCCCGTGGGCGCACCCCAACCGGGCCGGTCGGCGGCGGCCTCGAGCTCGAAGCGCTCAGGGGTGAGGACCGGGTTCGCCGGCATCGTGCTCCTCCGCGGCAGGGTCGTCGGGTCGGGCGCCGCAGCCGGCAGTCTAGGAACCCCCTGCCCCGCTGCGGTGTCGCCACCAGGCCCGCAGGCGCTCCACGGCGCCCGGCCGGGTGGCGGGCACGGCGGTCATGTGGGTGTCGACCACCGGGTGGCGCTCGATGTAGGTCGAGCCGAGGGCCTGCAGCACGGCGGCGGCGGGCAGGGCCAGGATGGCGCCGATGGGGCCGATGAGGCCGGCCCCGGCGATCACCGTGCCGAAGGCCACCGCGGGGTGCAGCGCCATGGTCCGCGCGGTGATGCGGGGCGCGAAGAGGTAGTTCTCGATCTGCTGGTACAGCACGGCGAAGGCGAGGACCCACACCGCGTCGAGGGGGCTGTTGGCCAGGGCGATCAGGATCGGGAGGGCGGCGGCCATGTACGTGCCCACGACCGGGATGAACTGCGAGGTCAACCCGACCCACACGGCGAGGGCGATGGCGTACTTGATGCCGATGATCTCGAACGCCGTCCAGTGGAACAGCCCCGAGATGATGGCGAGCAGCCCGCGGCTGTAGATGTAGCCGCCGGTCTTCTGGATGGCGATCTCCCACGTGTCGAGCACGACGCGCTGGCGGGCCGGGCGCAGGAACGAGCACACGACGCGCCGGAACCGGGGGCCGTCGGCCACGAGGTAGAAGACGAACAAGGCGATGGTGAACAGGCGGAACACGACGCCCACCGCGCTGAAGCTGAGCCCCACGGCGTTGCTGGCGGCGTTGGAGATGAACGTGCGCACCGGGCCGTTGGCGTCGCTCAGCTGCTCGCTCAGGGTGTCGCTCGACAGGTTGGTGCCGAACGTGCGGTTGACCCACCCCTCGGCGTCCTCGATGTAGCCGGGGGCGTTGTCGACGAGGTTCTGCACCTCGTCGAACACGACCTTGCCGATGGCGAACACGAACACCGCGCTGACCAGCACGAACACCAGGAACACGACGCCGGTGGCGGTGCCTCGCCGCCAGCCCCGCGCCGCCAGCGCGTTCACCGCCGGCTCCAGCGCGAAGGAGATGAACAGGGCGATGAGCAGCGTGATGAGCAGGTCGCGCAGGCGCCCGAGCAGCCAGGAGCCGACGGCCAGGGCCACCACGCCGCCGAAGAACCACAGCAGGGCGCGAGGGATCCATGCCGGCATGGCCTCGGGCGGGCCGAGCCAGCCCGCGTCGGTGCCGGCGGCCGCGGCGCCCCCCGGGGCGACCGCCGGGACGGGGGCCTCCTCGGGCTCGTCGGTGGGTGGCACGTCGGCCATCGCCCGACCGTGCCACGCCGGGGCGCGCCGGACGTGGATGCTCAGCCGGTGGCGTCCTCGACGTCGAGCAGCACCTCCACCCGCCCGTCGCGCTCGCGCACCGGGAAGGTGGCCACGTCGCTCTTGCGGTCGCGGCGGCCGGCCATCGACACCTTGGCGCCGCGCCCCGCGGTGTCGAAGCACCACCAGTGGCTCAGGCACACCAGGTCCTCGCCGTCGACCACGCCGGCCACCCCCAGGTGCGACCACTGGTGCGGGCACCGGGCCGCGCACGCCACGAGCACCCCCGAGGCGGTGCGCCACACGGCCAGCTCCCGGTCGTCGACGTCGAGCGCGACCACCGTGCCCGGCGCCACGTCGCCGCTCGCCAGCACGTCGGTCCAGCCCACGTCACCCACGCTACGCGATGCCCGAATGGCGCTTCGTCCGCCAGCCGGTCGCGGTGGTCCTACGATCCCCCTCGTGGACCCCTTCGCCGACCTCATCGCCGCCAACGCCGAGTACGTCGACCGCTTCCGCCTGGGCGACCTCCCGGCGCCGCCCCGCCGCAAGCTCGCGGTGGTGACCTGCATGGACTGCCGCATCGACCCGCTCGCCATCCTCGGCCTCGAGGCCGGCGACGCCCACGTGCTGCGCAACGCCGGTGCCCGGATCACCGACGACGTCCTGCGCTCGCTCGTGAAGTCGGTGAACCAGCTCGGCGTCGAGCGCGTGGCCGTGATGCACCACACCGACTGCGGAGCCGCCAAGATCGTGCTCTCGGAGCTGCGGGCCAAGGTGGTCGAGGCCACCGGCAACGACCCCTCGGCGGTCGAGTTCCACCTCATCGACGACCAGGCCGCCGCCCTGGAGGCCGACGTCGAGGCGGTGCGGGGTTGCCCGTACCTCCCGCCCGGCACCGAGGTGGCCGGCTTCCTCTACGACGTCACCACCGGGGTGGCCGAGCCCCGACACCACGCCACCGTGGGTTGATCACACGTCCAGGAAGCGGGTGACGGCCACGCCGGCGCCGATGGTGCCCACCAGGGCGCCGACCACGCCGAGCAGCACGTAGATGCCGAGCAGGCTGGCGGTCGACACCGTGAACCCGCTGACCAGCGGGATCTCCTGGGGGTTCGGCAACCAGCCCTCGAAGAACGGCTGGAACAGGGCAAGCGCGCCGATGGCGAGCAGCGCGCCGATGAGGCCCTGCACCAGGCCCTCCAGCATGAACGGCACGCGGATGAACCAGTTGGTGGCGCCGACCAGCTTCATCACCTCGATCTCCCGGCGGCGGGCGAACATCGCCATCCGGATGGTGTTGAGGATCAGCAGGCCGGCCGCGCCGAGCAGGATGGCGGCCACCACGAAGATGCCCAGCGTCAGGGCGCGCGACAGGTTCTGGATGAGCCGGATGGTCTGCGACGCCAGCACCACCTGCTTCACCCCGGGCCGCTGCTCGAAGGTGCTGGCCAGCGACTCCACCGAGTCGGCGTCCTTGTTGACCGGCTCCACCCGGTACGACGGGGGCAGGTCCTCGGCCCGGACGCTGTCGATCATCTCCGGCGAGTCGGAGAACAGGCGCTTGAACTCCTCGTAGGACGCCTGCTGGTCGAAGTACTTGAACGACTTGACCTCGGGGCTGTCCCCGAGCTCCCGAGCCATGGCGTCGATCTGGTCCTGGTTGGCGCCGACGTTCATGTACACCACGAACTCGATGCCGCCCTGCCAGCGCTGGGTGGCGTTCTGCACGCCGGTGCGCAGCATCAGCGACGCGCCGACCAACGCCAGCGAGACGGCCACGGTGAGCACCGAGGCGAGGGTGATGGAGATGTTGCGCCCGAGGTTGGAGGTCGTCTCGCGGACGACGTAGTCGACCTTGATCGGCATGGCTGGCAGTCCCTACTCGTAGACGCCGCGGGCCTGGTCGCGGACGATCGAGCCGCGGTCGAGCTCGATCACCCGGCGGCGCATGGTGTCGACGATGCCGCGGTCGTGGGTGGCCATCACCACCGTGGTGCCGGTCTTGTTGATGCGGTCGAGCAGGCGCATGATGCCCACCGAGGTGGCGGGGTCGAGGTTGCCGGTGGGCTCGTCGGCCAGCAGGATCAGCGGCCGGTTCACGAACGCCCGGGCCACCGACACCCGCTGCTGCTCGCCGCCCGACAGCTCGTCGGGGAAGTTGGCGGCCTTGTGGCCGAGCCCGACGAGGTCGAGGATGGCCGGCACCTGGGTCTGCACGACGCTGCGCGGCCGGCCGATGACCTCGAGGGCGAAGGCCACGTTCTCGAACACCGTCTTGGTGGGCAGCAGCTTGAAGTCCTGGAAGACGCAGCCGATGTTGCGGCGCAGGAACGGGACCTTCCAGCTCGAGAGCTGGCCGATGTCCTTGCCGGCGACGTAGATGTGGCCCTTCTCCGGCGTCTCCTCCTTGTTGAGGAGGCGGATGAAAGTCGACTTGCCCGAGCCCGACGCACCGACGAGGAACACGAACTCGCCCTTGGCGATCTCGACGTTCGCGTCCCGCAGGGCGACGGTGCTGTTCTTGTAGGTCTTGGTGACGTTCTGCAGCGTGATCATGGTGGAGGGAGCGTGGCCCTCGGGGGGCTGGCCACGGACCGGACCGAGGGTAGACGCCCGACCCGTCGAACTGGTGCCATCCCCGCGTTCCGTCGGGCACCCGAGGTGCCCGGCCGGGCCCGGACCGGACGCTCAGTCGTCGTCGGCGGCGTGCAGCGCCTCGGCCACGGCCGGGTCGAGGGTCCACTGCTCGGGCGGCAGGTGGTGCTCTCGGGCCCACGCCACGGTGAGCGGGTCGCTGCCGGCCAGCGCCAGCTGGTCGCCGCCGAGCTCCGGGTGGGTGAGGTAGAGGCCCACCCTGCGGGTGAAGCCCCGGGTGCGGGTCCACTGGTGGATCACCGCGTCGTCGCGGCCGACCACGCCGCCGGCCAGCGTGGCGACCACCCGGCCGTAGGTGCGCAGGTGGGCGTCGAGCTTGCCGACGTCGTGCAGCAGGGCCGCCGCCAGCACGGGGCGGGCGGCCTGCTCACCGAGGGCGCGCTGCACCCGGCGCGCCACCACCACCGAGTGGCGCCGGTCGGGGCCCGGCATCCGCCGCCACAGCTCGAGCTCGCCGGGCAGCAGCTGCGACTCGGCCCACTCGCGGTCGGCCGCGCCCGGCCCTCCCGGCCGGAGGCTGCCGAAGAACCGGCGGGTCAGGTGCACGACCCTCGCCATGGGCAGGAGCCTCGTGCCCCTCGTCGCCGTCGTCGCCTCAGCCGGCGTGCTGGATGCAGAACCGGGTGGCGGGCATGACCTCGAGGCGGGCGTCGCCGATGGGCGCCCCGCACACCTCGCAGGTGCCGTAGGTGCCCTCGTCGAGGCGGGCCAGGGCGTGCTCGACGTCGTCGAGCTGGTCGCGCAGCTGGGCGGCGAGGGCGTGGGCCTCGCCCTGCTCGGCGCTGACCTGGGCGGTGTCGGCGAAGTTGTCGTCGACGATGCCGGCCTCGCCCTCGACCCCGAGGTCGTGGAGCTGCTCGGTGAGCTGGGCCCGCTGGGCGTCGAGCACCCCCTTGATCTCCTCGGGGCTCGCCGAGGAGGCTTCGAAGGTGTCGTCGGGCGCGGGGGTTCCGGCGTCGCTCATGGCGCGAGGCTACCGGCGGCCGAGGCGGGCGCGGGGGTGGGCGGCGTCGTAGACCGCGAACAGCCGCTCGTTCGACACCAGGGTGTACACCTGGGTGGTGCTGATCGAGGCGTGGCCGAGCAGCTCCTGCACGGCCCGGATGTCGGCGCCGTGGTCGAGCATGTGGGTCGCGCACGAGTGGCGCAGCACGTGGGGCGTGAGCCGGTCGCCGAGCCCGGCGGCGTCGCCGTGGCGGCGCACGACGGCCCATGCGCCCTGACGGCCCAGCCGCCCGCCTCGCTGGTTCAGGAACACCGCCTCGGCGTCGCCTCGACGGGCCCACTGCTCGGGGGCCATGGCGCCCCGGCCGGCGTCGTCGAGCCAGGCGTGCATGGCCACGCGGGCCCACCGGCCGAGCGGCACCACTCGCTCCTTGGACCCCTTGCCGAGCAGCCGCACCAAGCCGGCGTCGAGGTCGACGCTGCCCAGCGACAGCCCGCACGCCTCGGAGATCCGGGCACCGGTGCCGTAGAGGAGCTCGATGAGGGCCCGGTCGCGGCGGGCCACCGGGTCGTCGCCCACGACCTGGTCGAGCAGCCGGCCCACCTCGGCCTCGGTGAGGGCCTTGGGCAGGCCCGACGGCACCCGGGGCGTCTCGACCTCGGCACCCGGGTCGCTGACGGCCAGGCCCTCCTCGGCGCGGAACCGGTGCAGCGAGCGGACGGCGACCAGGGCGCGCTTGACCGAGGCCGGGGCCAGACCGCGGGCCCGCAGCTCGCCCACGTAGGCGTCGAGGTCGGCGCCCCGCACGTCGTCGAGGCCGACGCCCCGCCCGGCGAGCCAGGCCCAGTAGGCCGTGAGGTCACGGCGGTAGGCCGCCACGGTGTTGGCCGACCGGCCCTTCTCGGCCGCCAACCACACCAGGTGCTCCTCGACGTCGAGCGGCAGCGGCGTCGGCGGGGCCGGGTCCGGAGCCGGGTCCGGGGCTGGGCCCACCCCGGCCGCGCTCGCCTCGACGGGGTCGGCCGCAGCCGCCTCAGGCACCGGCGCTGGCCACCCGCTGGGCGGCGAGGGTGAGGCCGATGATGGTCTTGGCGTCGAGCAGCCGGCGGTCGGCGATCATGGCCGGCACGTCGGCGAGGGGCACCCGCACGACGCTCATGTGCTGCTCCTCGATGCCCTGCACGTCGGTGGGGACGTCCTCGAGGTCACGCCCGAGGAACACCCACGAGTGCTCGTCGCAGAACCCGGCCGAGTTCACGAACTCGGCGAGCAGCTCGAGCCGGCCGGCGCGCAGGCCGACCTCCTCGGCCAGCTCCCGCGCGGCGGTGAGACCGGGCGCCTCGCCGTCGACGTCGCGCTTGCCGGCCGGGATCTCGAGCAGCTCGGTGTCGAGGGCGGCCCGGTACTGGCGCACGAGGGTGACGGTGCCGTCGGCGTGCAGCGGCACCACCGACACGGCGCCGGGGTGGCGGACGATCTCCCGCTCGAAGGTGGTGCCATTAGGCGCCTCGTAGGTGCCGATGACGAGGGAGATGGCATGGCCCCGGTGCAGCACCCGGTCGTCGAGGTGGCGGAAGCGACCCCGGTCGCGGTCGTTCACGCCCGGGGGACGACCGGCAGCGGCTCGACGTCGATGTCGGGCAGGTGGGGGTTGCGGCCCTCGGAGCGGGCCAGCGAGGCGGCGATGAACTCCCGGAACAGCGGGGCCGGCCGCTCGGGGCGGCTCTTGAACTCGGGATGGGCCTGGGTGCCGATCCAGAACGGGTGGCTGTCGAGCTCGATGAACTCCACCAGCCGCCCGTCGGGCGAGGTGCCCGAGCACACGAAACCGCTGCCCTCGAAGCGGCTGCGGAACTTGGGGTTGAACTCGTAGCGGTGCCGGTGGCGTTCGGACACGACCTCTCGGCCGTAGATGGCCGCCACCCGCGAACCCGGCTTGAGCTCGGCGATGTAGGCGCCGAGGCGCATGGTGCCGCCCTTGTCGGTGACGCCTCGCTGGGTCTCCATGAGGTCGATGACCGGGTACGGGGTCTGCGGGTCGAACTCGCTGGAGTGGGCGCCGGTGAGCCCGAGGACGTTGCGGGCGTACTCGATGGTCATCACCTGCATGCCCAGGCACAGCCCGAGGCAGGGGATGTCGTGCTCACGGGCGTAGCCGGCGGCCGCCACCTTGCCCTCCACCCCCCGCTCGCCGAACCCGCCGGGGATGACGATGCCGTCGAGGTCGTGCAGGCGCCCCTCGGCCAGCAGGCCCTCGACGTCCTCGGCCTGGATCCAGTCGATCTCGACCTTGGCCGCGTGGAAGAACCCCCCGTGCTTGAGCGACTCCACGACCGACAGGTAGGCGTCGGGCAGCGAGACGTACTTGCCGATGATGCCGATCCGCACCGGCTCGGTCGCTGTCTCGACCCGGTCGACGAGGATCTCCCACTCCGAGAGGTCGACGTCGAGGCCGGTGAAGCCGAACAGCTTGCACACCACCTCGTCGAGGCCCTCGTCGTGCATCACCAGCGGGATCTCGTAGAGGTTCCGGGCGTCGGCGGCGTTGACCACGGCCTCGACGGGCACGTCGCAGAGGTTGGAGATCTTGCGCTTGAGGTCGGAGGAGATGGGTGACTCCGAGCGGCACACGATCACGTCGGGCTGGATGCCCCGGCTGCGCAGCTCGGTGACCGAGTGCTGGGTGGGCTTGGTCTTCTGCTCGCCCGACGGGCCGATGAACGGCACCAGGGTGACGTGGACGTAGCAGACGTTCTCCCGCCCGACGTCGAGGCGGAACTGCCGGATGGCCTCGAGGAACGGCAGGATCTCGATGTCGCCGACGGTGCCGCCGATCTCGGTGATGACCACGTCGACGTCGTCGGCGGCGAGGCGGGTGATCCGGCGCTTGATCTCGTCGGTGATGTGGGGGATCACCTGCACCGTCTTGCCCAGGTAGTCGCCCCGGCGCTCGGCGGCGATGACGGCCGAGTAGATCGAGCCGGTGGTGGCGTTGGAGTCGCGGCTCAGGGGCTCGTCGATGAAGCGCTCGTAGTGCCCGAGGTCGAGGTCGGTCTCCCCGCCGTCGTCGGTGACGAACACCTCGCCGTGCTCGAAGGGGTTCATGGTGCCGGGGTCGACGTTGAGGTACGGGTCGAGCTTCTGCATGGTGACCCGCAGGCCCCGGCTCTTGAGCAGCCGCCCGAGCGAGGAGGCGGTGAGCCCCTTGCCCAGCGAGGAGGCCACACCCCCGGTGACGAAGATGTGCTTGGTCATCGAGGGGACCTCCCGGCGCGGCGGATCACGTCGGGACCACACCCTAGCCGGGGCCTGCCCGGCGCCGGGCGCCTCGCCCGTCCCGGCCCGCCGCCTCACCCGTCCCGGCCCGGCCACTTCCCCCGTCCCGGCCCGGCCGCTTCCCCCGTCCCGGGCCGCCCCTTCCCCCGTTCTGGTGGAGGTTTGCCCCCCGATCCGGGGGGCAAACCTCCACCAGAACGCAGGTAGGGGGGCGAGCAGGACGCAGGTGGGGAGGGGCGAGCAGGACGCAGGTGGGAAGGGGCGAGGTCGAGCTCGGGTGGTGCGTGTCAGCTCGGGTGGTGCGTGTCAGCTCGGGTGGGCGGCGTCGAGCAGCTCGCGGGCGTGCTCGCGGGCGGTGGCCGACCCCGGCGTGCCCGAGAGCATCCGGGCCAGCTCGGTGGTGCGCTCGTCGCCGTCGACCTCGGCCACGGTGGTCACCGTGGTGTCACCCTCCACCTGCTTGTCGACCACCACGTGGGCGTCGGCCCACGCCGCCACCTGGGCGAGGTGGGTGACCACGAGGACCTGGTGGTCGGCTGCGATGGCGGCGAGCGAGCGCCCGACCGCCAGCGCGGCGGCGCCTCCGATGCCGGCGTCGACCTCGTCGAACACCAGCACCGGTGGACCCTCGGTGAGCACCAGGCGCAGGGCGAGCATGGCGCGCGCCAGCTCGCCGCCCGAGGCCACCTTGGCCAGCGGCTGCAGCGGCATGCCCGGGTTGGCGGCGAAGAGGAACGTGACCTCGCGCCCCGCCACCCCGGTGACCTCGACCTCGAGACGGGCCTTGGGCAGGGCCAGGTCGGGCAGCTGGGCCTCCACCGCCTCGGCCAGCGGGCCGGCGCAGGCGCTCCGGGCCGCCGCGACCTCGGCCTCGCAGCGGGCCAGCTCCACCAGCAGCTGCGCCCGCTCGGCGTCGAGCTCGGCGGCCACGACGTCGCGGCGTTCGAGGGCGCGCAGCCGCTCCCGGGCCTTGTCGGCCCAGTCCATGACCTCGCTCAGCGTGTCGCCGTACTTGCGGCGCAGCTCCTGCAGGCGCTGACGGCGGGCGCCGACCTCGGCCTGGCGCTCGGGATCGGCCTCGATGCACTCCCCCACGTGGCGCAGCTCGGCGGCGAGGTCGGCCACCTCGGCGGCCACGCTGCGCAGGCGGGCGGCGGCGTCGGCGAACGGTGACCGGCCCTCGAGCGCGGCCAGGGCGACCGACACGGCGTCGGTCGCCCCACCGTCACCGCTCAGCGCCTCGACGGCCGCGGCGGCGGCCTCCGCGTGGCCGGTGGCGTCGGCCAACAGCTCGGCTTCGTGCCGGAGCCGCTCGTCCTCCTCCGGGTCGTCGAGCTCGGCGGCGTCGAGCTCCTCGACCTGGAAGCGCAGCAGGTCGACCTCCCGGGCCCGCTCCCGTTCGTCGCCGCCGAGCTCGGCCAGGCGCTCGGCGACCGCGGCGAGCTCCTTGCGGGCGCGCCGCAGCGGCTCGAGGTCGACGCCGCCGTAGCGGTCGAGGGCTCGTCGCTGCACCGCCGGGGTGAGCAGCGACTGGTGGTCGTGCTGGCCGTGGAGGTCGACGAGGGTGGCGCCGCGCTCGGCCAGCTCGGCGAGGGTCGCCAGGTGGCCGTCGACGTAGCCGCGGGAGCGCCCGGAGGCCGGCACGACGCGCCGCAGGACGACCTCGTCGTCGCCGTCGGCCACGAAGCGCCCCTCGATCACCGCCTCCTTGGCCCCCGGACGCACCATGCCGGGGTCGGCCCTGCCGCCGACGAGCAGCTCGATGGCGGTGACGACCAGGGTCTTGCCGGCGCCGGTCTCGCCGGTCAGCGCCGTCATGCCGGGCCCGAGGAGCAGCGACAGCTCGGCGATCACCCCCAGGTCGCGGACGCGCAGCTCGGCGAGCACCCGACTCCCCTACCGGTCCGCCAGACCGAACTTGGCCTTGAGGATGGCGTGGAAGTCCCGGGGCCCGAACACCACCAGCCGGGCGACGTGGCCGGCGGCCCGGCAGCGCACCACGTCGCCGGGCTGCAGCTCGCCGAGCGCCTGCCCGTCGACCACCAAGGCGGCGGGCCGGTGCCCCGCCACGGTGAGGGTGACCTCGGCGTCGTCGTCGAGCACCAGGGTGCGGTCGAACAGCATGTGGGGTGACACGGGCGTCAGCAGCAGCGCCCTGTGCGTCGGCTCCACGATCGGGCCCCGCGCCGAGAACGCGTAGGCGGTCGAGCCGGTGGGCGTGGCCACGATGAGCCCGTCGGCCGCGTACGGGGTGAACCGGATGCCGTCGAGGTCGACGTTGAGGCGCACGGTGTGGCCCGAGGCCGTCTTCTCGAGCACCGCCTCGTTGAGCGCCACGGTGTGGGCCTGGGCCACCCCGCCCGACGGCGAGGTCACGTCGACGTCGAGCAGCATCCGCTCCTCGAGCGTGTGCTCGCCGGCCAAGAAGCGCTCGAGGGCGGCTCTCGCCCCCTCGGGCTCGACGTCGGTGAGGTACCCGAGCTGGCCGAAGTTGACCCCGATCACCGGGACGTCGGCCTCGGCCACGAGGGCCACGGTGCGCAACATGGTGCCGTCGCCGCCGAGGCTGACGGCCACGTCGAGGCCCACGCAGAGCTCCCCGTCGGACCACCCCAGGTCGGGGCAACCGAGGCGCTCCGCGTCGACGGCGGGCAGGCGCACCTGGTGGCCCGACCGGTGCAGCCACTCGGCCAGGTCGCGCGCCACCTGGGCCGCCTCGGGCCGGTCGTGGTGGACGACGAGGGCGACGCTCGCCACCTCAGGCCTCCCGGGGGCGCGGCCCCGGCGTCGGCGCGGCTGCGGTGCCCTCGGCCACGGCCGCGTCGAGCTCGGCCGAGAGGGCGTCGCCATCGAGAGCGGCCCGGCCCGCCAGGGGTGACCCGTCGCCGGGCGCGCGGCCCACCACGACGAACTCCACGTTGCCGTCGGAGCCGGGCAGGGGTGAGGCCATGGCCCCCATGATGGTCGCTCCCCGCTCGAGGAGCGCGGCGCTGACCTCGTCGAGCACCCGACGCCACACGACCGGGTCGCTCACCACGCCTCGCCCGCGTGCCACCTCGGCCCGCCCCGCCTCGAACTGCGGCTTCACCAGCAGAGCGAAGGGAGCCCCGGGGCGGCACACCGCGAAGACGGGGTCGAGCACCAGCCGCAGCGAGATGAACGACAGGTCACCGACCACCACGTCGACCGGCTCGCCGACCACGTCCGGGTCGAGGTGGCGCAGGTTGGTGCGCTCGAGGTCGAGCACCCGTGGATCGGCCCGGAGCCGCTCGTGGAGCTGATGGTGGCCGACGTCGACGGCGAGCACCTCGGCCGCGCCGTGCTGCAGAGCGCAGTCGGTGAAGCCACCGGTGGAGGCGCCGCAGTCGAGGACCCGCGCCCCGGCCAGGACCGGCGCCAGGGCGAAGCGCTCCACGGCGCCGTCGAGCTTGTAGCCGGCCCGGCTGACGAACCGCGGCGGCGGGCCCTGCACCACCACCGCCTCGCCGGCGCCGACCAGGCGGGAGGGCTTGGTGGCCGGCGCCCCTCCCACCGTCACCCGGCCGGCGGCGATGTCGGCCTGCGCCCGCTCCCGGCTCGACGCCAGGCCCCGGCGGACCAGCTCGGCGTCGAGGCGCCGCCGCGTCGTCACCGTCGGGTCCGGCCCTCGTCGAGCACCTCGGCCACGAGGGCGGCCAGGTCGGCGCCGACCACGTCGGCCGGCGGGTCGGTGGGCAGGTCGCCGACCCCGGTCACGCCGCTCAGCACCAGCCCGAAGCGGTAGCCGAGGGCCAGCGCGAAGCGCCCATCGGTGTCGGGCCGGTCGCCGACCATGACCCCGGACGCGCCGAGCCGCTCCCGCACCAGCTCGGCGGCGGGCCGGTGCGGCTTGCCGGCGATCTCGGGCACCACGCCGGCGGCGGTGGCGACCGACGCCAGGATCGCCCCGCCCCCCGGGTGGATGCCGCTGTCGCTCGGGTAGGTGGCGTCGTCGTTGGTGGCGAGCAGCCGGGCCCCGGCGCGCACGGCGGCCGACGCCGTGTCCATCCGGTGGTAGTCGAACGTCGGGTGGTAGCCGACCACCACCACGTCGAAGCGGCCCTCGCCGGCGCCGGGATCGCTGGCGTCGACCACCTCGACGCCCCGGGCGCGCAGCTCCTCGACGATGCCCGGCCCGCCACACACCAGCGCCCGCTCCCCCGGCGGCACCAGGCCGGCGGCCACCATGGCGGAGGTGACGATGTCGTCGCCCGGGTCGATGCCGTGGCGGGTCAGCTTGGCGGCGACGTCGGCGCGGCGCCCGAAGGAGTTGTTGGTCACGAACGCCACCCGCTCGCCGGCGGCCCGCAGCCGGGCCACCGCCTCGGCCGCGCCGGGGATCGGCGTGGCCCCCAGCCACACCACCCCGTCGAGGTCGAGCACCCACGCCATGCACGGAGTCTCGCACCGGCCGGCGGCCCCGCCGTCCCGCCCTCGGTGGACAGCACCGCCTGCCCGCCGCCGTTCTGGTGGAGATCTACGTGCGCCGGTGACCGTGGATCTCCACCAGAACGGGGTCGGGGCGTCGGGGAACGGGGGTCGGGGGTCGGTGAACGGGGGTCGGGGGTCGGCCCGGAGAGGGGTTCCGGGGGATCTGCTAGGACTGTGCGGTGCCCCGCTTCGAGCCCTTCCGCGGCATCCGCTACGACGTCGCCCACCTCGACCCGGCGGCGGTCACCGCGCCGCCCTACGACGTCATCAGCCCGGTCGACCGGGAGGCGCTGCTCGAAGCCGACGCCCACAACGTGGTGCGCGTCGACCTCCCCGTCGTCGACCCCACCGACCCGCTCTCCGACCCCTACGCCACCGCGGCGGCGCTGTTCCGCCTCTGGCGCCACGAGGCCCTGCTGGTCGACGACCCGGAGGCGTCGTTCACCGTCTACCGGATGGAGGCCCCCGACGAGGACGGCGTCCTGCGCCGCACCACCGGCGTCATCGGCGCGCTGGAGCTGAGCCGCCCCGGTGAGGGTGGCATCCTGCCCCACGAGTTCACGACCCCGAAGGCCAAGAGCGACCGCCTCGACCTGTTGCGGGCGACCTCGGCCAACCTGTCGCCGGTCTGGGGGCTCTCACCGGCCGAGGGGCTGTCGGAGCTGCTCGCGGTCGACGACCGGCCGCTGGCCCGCTTCGAGGCCGACGGCGTGGCGCACACGGTGTGGCGCGTGACCGACCCGGCCCGCGTGGCGGCGATCGCCGCCGCCGTGTCGGCCGAGCCCGTGGTGATCGCCGACGGCCACCACCGCTACGAGACCTCGCTCGCCTACCGCGACGAGCGCCGGCAGGCGTCGCCCGACGCCTCGGCGGGAGGCGCCGAGGCGGTCATGTGCTTCGTGGTGGAGCTGGTCGACGACGAGCTCACCGTCGGGCCCATCCACCGCCTGCTCTCGGGCCTTCCCGACGACCTCGACCTGCCGGCGGCCATGGAGGCGTTCTTCGAGCTCGAGCCGTTCGAGCTCACCGGCACCGGCACGATCCGCCGCCTGCAGGACTCGGGAGGCCTCGCCCTGGTCACCGCCGCGGCGGCGTGGCTGCTGCGACCGCGCCCGAAGGCCATGGCCGGCGCCCGTGACCTCGACTCGAGCCGCCTCGACGTCGCCCTCGCCGCGCTGGGCGAGCAGGCGCAGGCGGCGGGCGGGGAGCTCGGCGTCGTCTACCAGCACGGGGTCGACAACGTGCGGGCCGCCGTCGCCGCCGGCGACGCCCAGGCCGGCATCCTGCTGCGGCCCGCCACCGTCGCCCAGATCCTCGAGATCGCCCACGGCGGCGAGCGCATGCCCCCGAAGACCACCTTCTTCTCCCCCAAGCCCCGCACCGGCATCGTCTTCCGCGACCTGTCCTGACCCTCGTCCCTCCGGGCGACCTGCAGGCCGGGCCCATGGTCCCGAGCGCCAGAAGCCTGGGGAGTCGCGGAGTCCCGGGACACGTCGCGCTACGCCGGCTCCGCGCACAGCGAGGGCGGGTGCGGCGGTCTGGCCAGGGCCGTCCTGTGGGCGGCTCCGCCCCCCACGCGAGACGGTCGGCCCCGCACCGAGGTGCGGAGCCGACCGTGGCGGCCAGGGCCGGGCCGTCGTGACCGCCCGGGCCTGACCGAGCGAGACTGGCCGACCGATGTCAGAGGTCCCAGGAACGCAGCCGCTACTCGACCGTCCAGGTGGCGCCGGAGTGGAGCAGGGCCTGCAGATCGCCCGGGCCCTTGCCCTCGCCCGCCTGGGCCAGCTGCTGGGCCACCATCTCGGCGTACTCGGGCCGGTCGACGCTGCGGAACACCCCGATGGGGGTGGGCTCGTAGGGGCCGTGGCTCAGGCGGGACAGCTGGAAGGCGAGGCCGGCGTCGGTCTCGTCGTGCACCAGCAGGTTGGCCTCGCCGACCTCGGCCACGTCGACGATGCGCAGGGCGCCGTCGTTGCCCATCATCACGCCCTTCTGGCCTTCGGCCCCGAAGCGGATGGGCTGGCCGTGCACCAGCGGGATCAGCATGTCGTCGCGGTTGGCCTTGGCCGTGATCCCCTCGAACGCGCCGTCGTTGAAGACGTTGCAGTTCTGGTAGATCTCCACGAAGGCGGCGCCCTTGTGGGCGTGGGCCGCCTTGAGCGTCTCCTGCATGTGCTTGCGGTCCATGTCGTGGGTGCGGGCCACGAAGCTGGCCTCGGCGCCGAGGGCCACGCTGATGGGGTTGAACGGGTGGTCGAGCGAGCCGAGCGGCGTCGACTTGGTGACCTTGCCGACCTCGCTGGTCGGCGAGTACTGGCCCTTGGTCAACCCGTAGATCTGGTTGTTGAACATCAGGATCGTCAGGTCGATGTTGCGCCGCAGGGCGTGGATCAGGTGGTTGCCGCCGATCGACAGCATGTCGCCGTCGCCGCCGACGACCCAGATGTCGAGGTCGGGGCGGGCCACGGCCAGCCCGGTGGCGATGGCCGGCGCCCGTCCGTGGATGGTGTGCACCCCGTAGGTGTCCATGTAGTACGGGAAGCGGGCGGCGCAGCCGATGCCCGAGATGAACACCGTGTCCTCTCGGCGCACGCCGAGGTCGGGCATGAGCATCTGGACCGCAGCGAGGATGGAGTAGTCGCCGCAGCCAGGGCACCACCGCGGCTCCTGGTCGCTCGACCAGTCCTTGCGGGTGGTGACGGGGATGGCGGTGTCAGTCATCGAGGACCCCCAGGATCGCAGACTCGAGCTCGCCGGCGGTGAAGGGCAGGCCCTTGACCTTGCTGACGGACTTGGCGTCGACCAGGTACTCCGCCCGGAGGAGGCGGCTGAGCTGGCCCATGTTCATCTCCGGCACCACGACCTTCGGGTACCGGTGGAGGATCTCGCCGAGGTTCGACGGGAACGGGTTGAGGTGCGTGAGGTGCACGTGGGCGATCCGGCGGCCGTCGGCCTGGACGCGCTCCATGGCGCCGTTGATGGCACCCCAGGTGGAGCCCCACCCGACGAGGAGCACCTCGGCGTCGTCGAGGTCGCCGACCACCTCGGCCGGCGGGATGTCGCGAGCGATGCCGGCGACCTTCTCGGCACGGAGGTGCACCATGCGCTCGTGGTTCTCCGGGACGTAGGAGATGTTGCCCCGGCCGTCTTCCTTCTCGATGCCGCCGATGCGGTGCTCGAGGCCGGGTGTGCCCGGCACCACCCAGGGACGAGCCAGGGTGTCGGGGTCGCGCAGGTACGGCCACAGCGACGGGGTGCCGTCGTCGTCGACGTGGTTGGGCTCGGTCGTGAACGGCACCGAGATGTCGGGCAGGGTGCTCACGTCGGGGATGAGCCACGGCTCGGCGCCGTTGGCCAGGTAGCCGTCGGTGAGCAGGAACACCGGCGTGCGGTACTTGAGGGCGATCCGGGCCGCCTCGATGGCGGCGAAGAAGCAGTCCGACGGGCTGTAGGCGGCCACGATCGGCAGGGGCGACTCGCCGTGGTGGCCGTACATCGCCAGCAGGAGGTCGGCCTGCTCGGTCTTGGTCGGCAGGCCGGTGGAGGGACCGCCGCGCTGCACGTCGATGATGATGAGCGGCAGCTCGAGGCTGATGGCCAGCCCGATGGTCTCGGACTTGAGCGCCACGCCGGGGCCCGAGGTGGTGGTGACGGCCAGATGGCCGCCGTAGGCCGCGCCCAGGGCGGCGCCGATGCCGGCGATCTCGTCCTCGGCCTGCAGGGTGCGCACGCCGAAGTTCTTGTGCTTCGACAGCTCGTGGAGGATGTCGGAGGCTGGGGTGATGGGGTAGGAGCCGAGGAACAGCGGCAGCTTGGCCTGCTGGGACGCGGCGATGAGCCCCCATGCCGTGGCGGTGTTGCCGCTGATGGAGGTGTACACGCCGGGCGCCTTCTCGAACGGCGCCACCGTGTAGGGGTGGTCGAACAGCTCGGCGGTCTCGCCGAAGGCGTGCCCGGCCCGGAACGCCGCCAGGTTGGCGTCGCGCACCGCGGTGCGAGAGCCGAACTTCTGGTTGATCCAGTCGATGGTGGGCTGCTCGGGCCGCGTGTACATCCAGGAGATGAGCCCGAGGGCGAAGAAGTTCTTCGACCGCTCGGCGTCGCGGGGCTTCACCCCGAGCGGCTCGCACGCCTGCCGGGTGAGCGACGTCATCGGGACCTCGTAGACGTTGAAGCCCTTGAGATCGCCCGCGGTGAGGGGGTCGTGGCCTTCGGGGTAGCCCGCCTTGGCCAGGGCCCGCTCGTCGAAGGCGTCGACGTTGACGATCACCGTGGCGCCCGGCTCGAGCTTGGCCAGCTCCGAGCGCAGCGCCGCCGGGTTCATGGCCACGAGCACGTTGGGGGCGTCGCCGGGCGTGGTGATGTCGTGGTCGGAGATGTGGACCTGGAACGCCGAGACGCCGGCGACGGTGCCGGCCGGGGCGCGGATCTCCGCCGGGTACTCCGGCAGGGTGACGAGGTCGTTGCCGAACAGCGCGCTGGCGCTGGTGAAGCGGTCACCCGTGAGCTGCATGCCGTCGCCGGAGTCGCCGGCGAAGCGGATGATGACGCCCCGGAGGGTCTCGGGTGCCGCGGGTGGATCGGCCGTGGTGGACATGCAAACCCCTTTGTTTCGCTGTCCCGGCGCGTGAGCGTCGTGTCGTTGGTGGTGGTGGTGTCGGAGGTGGTGGAGCTGGTCTCGCCGCGGCGACATCGGTGACCGGTGCGCCGACCGGGAGGGGGGAGGCCGGCAGCGGCGGATCCGCGTGCCGGCACGCACCGCGTTCACGCTACCGGGTCTCCGCCAGGGGCGGTGAGTGCCGGCAGGGCGCCGCAGCCCGGAAAGCCTACGCCCGCCGGCCCGCCCGGTGAGACATCCCTCCGGACCGGGGGGCGCTCACCCGCTGCCCTCGAGCGGCGCCAGCGCCGCGGCCAGCGCGGCCCGCACCCGGGCGGCGGCCCGGGCCGGCACCACCCGGTCGGCCACCACCTCGGTGCGGCTCGCGGTGGCCCCACCGGCCCGGAAGAAGCGGCGCCGGACCCGGCCGACCACCACCACCTCGTCGCCCGCTGCCAGCGACCATGCCAGGGCCGGTGGGTCGAACCAGGCCACGGGGACCGACTCGGCCCGCCCCGGGGCGCCCTCGGCGGCGGCGGCTCGCACGGTGACGTCGTAGGCGACGACGGTGTCCCCCGACGGGAGGGCGCGGGGCTCGGGCTCGCGGCTGAGGGTGCCACGGAGCACCACGACGTTGGTGCCGGCCGGGGGCACGGCGGCGGGTGCACGGCGCTGCTTGGGCATGGGGACCTCCCCCACTTCGGCCGGGCCCTCCTCGGGCCGGCCTCGACGTGGTGGGGGAAGTGGGCACGAGCCTACGCGGGGGCTGCGACAGCCCCCGCCCGGCCTCAGCGCAGGTTGCGCAGGCGGGCACCGACGTCGGCGAACTGCGGGTCGGCGGCCCGGATGCGCTGGAACAGGTCTCGTGCCCGCGGGACCTCGCCCGCCCGCTCGTAGAGGTCGGCGAGCGCGTAGGCCCGGCGCAGGTGGTGCGCCCGGGGGCGCTTGGGGAACGACCAGCCGCGGGCGAGCAGCTGGATCGCCTCGACCAGCCGATCACGGTCCGCCAGCGCCCCGGCCGTCACGATGCGGCCCTCGGTGACCAGCTCGGCGTCGGGTGACGCGGCCCGCAGCTCCTCCCAGAGCTCGTCGACCTGCGGCCACTGGCGCAGCGCCCGGTAGCAGTCGGCGAGCACCGGGTGCTGCTCGGTGGACCCGCCGAGCAGCCGGAACGCCTCGAGCTCCCGGGCGGCCTGCTTCCACTTGCCCTGGCGGTAGAGGGTGAGCCCGTAGAGCTCCCTGACCGCGGGCACCGTCGGCGCCTCGTCGGCGAGCTTCTTGAGGATCCGGGCGGCGTCGGCGTGGCGCTCGGCCTCGAAGTGCTCCGCGGCCTCACCCAGGCGGCGTTCGACGCGCTCGCTGCGCGCCGTGCCCACCGCCTTGGCCAGCTGGGCCCGCACCTCCTCGGCCAGGTCGAGCGGCGCCGCCTCGCCCACCGGGCGGCGGGCGCCGGTGCTGCCGCGCGCCACCGCACCTGCCGCCTCGTCGCGCACCTCCTCGACGAGCACCCACTCCTCGGCCTGGCGGGCGTCGCGCTGCGCCCGGGCCTCGGCGTCGCGCGCCGGGCCCCGGTCGGCGTCGGCCTCCGAGGGTGCCGCCCGCCGGGCCGACGCCGGCGGCCGCCCGGGCCGGGCGGCCTCCACGGCGTCGCGCCATGCCCGTGAGGCTCCGGCGACCCGCCGGCCGGTGGCCGCACCGGCGCCGCGACGGGCGACCCCGCCCCAGCTCTTCGGGGTCTCGAGCGCGGGCTCGTCGTCCCAGGCCCGGCCGCTGCCCTGCCGACGCCCGGCGTTGCCGCCCGGAGGGGCGCTGCGGGAAGAGGCCCGCCGGTCGGCGCCCTCGCGGGCCGTGCCGGAGCGGCCCCGACCCGCGGTCGGGCCGGACCGGCCAGAACCGCGGCGATCGCCGCGGCCGTCACGGTCGTCGCGGGCGTACCGGGACGACGCGCCATCCCGGCGGCCGGCGCCAGCCGGGCGCCCGTCGCGCTCGTCAGCACGAGCTGCGCCCTGACCGCCACTGCTGGTGCGCCGAGCGGCACCGCCAGCACGTCGATCGTCGCGACCCTCACGGTCGGTCCGGCCGTACCGCGACGACGGCGAGCCGCTGCTGCGCCCACCCGTCGACCGGGAGCCTCCGGAGGGGCCTGCCCGTCCACCGCTCGCGCCGCGGGCCCCGCCGGCCGACCCGCGACCGCTGCCGGACGGGCCGGCGCCCCGGCTGCCGGGCCGACCCGAGGCGCCGCTGCGCCCCTTGCCACCCGCCTTCCCGCTGGTGCCGGGGCCGGTGCTGCGCCCGGGCGCGCCGGCCCGCCCGCTCGAGGCGGAGGGGCGACCGCCACGAGGGCGCGGGGAACCGGAGGAGTCGGGACGGGGCATGGGACAAACCTATCGGCAGGGGCGAGTCGCGACGCGAGCCGCGTCGGGGCGCCAAAACGACGAAAGGGCCCCAGCGGGGGCCCTTTCGTGAGAGAAATCCGGCGGCGTCCTACTCTCCCAGGGAGTCTCCTCCCAAGTACCATCGGCGCTGGTGGGCTTAACTTCCGTGTTCGGAATGGGAACGGGTGTGACCCCACCGCTATGGCCACCGAAACCTTTGTCAAGGGAGCGGCGCCGCCAACGCGGCTGCCTGCCCTCTCGAGAACTCCACAGCGAGCACGAACATCATTGTCGATCCAAGCCCTCGGCCGATTAGTACCGGTCGGCTGAACGTGTTGCCACGATTACACCTCCGGCCTATCAACGTGGTGGTCTACCACGGGCCTTACCAGGTTGACCCTGTGGGAGATCTCATCTTGGAACGAGCTTCGCACTTAGATGCTTTCAGCGCTTATCTCTTCCGTAGGTCGCCAACCAGCCGTGCCCTTGGCAGGACAACTGGCACACGAGAGCTACGTCCGTCCCGGTCCTCTCGTACTAGGGACAGCCTTCCTCAAATCTCCTACGGCTGCAGAGGATAGGGACCGAACTGTCTCACGACGTTCTAAACCCAGCTCGCGTACCGCTTTAATGGGCGAACAGCCCAACCCTTGGGACCTGCTTCAGCCCCAGGATGCGATGAGCCGACATCGAGGTGCCAAACCTTCCCGTCGATATGGACTCTTGGGGAAGATGAGCCTGTTATCCCCGGGGTACCT
>JAKOVH010000032.1 GCA_029782145.1 Actinomycetes bacterium
GTTCACGTCGGGCAGGACCTGGCAGGACTCCTCCCAGGGGTCGGTCGTGAGCACCGAGGCCGCGACCTTGACCGCCCGCCTCCGCTGCTCGGCCGACAACGTCCGCAGCTTCTCGCCGCTGACCAGCACCGCCGCCGCGGCGCCGTCGCAGTTGGCCGAGCACATCGGCCGGGTGTTGGGGTAGGCGATCATGACGTCGCCCATGATCTGCTCGAGCGTCATCCGCTTGGTGTAGGCCGCCAGCGGGTTGAGCGTGGAGTGGGCGTGGTTCTTCTCGGAGATGCGGGCGAACAGCTCGAAGCTGGTGCCGCCGTAGCGGTGGCCGTACTCCATGCCGATCTTGGCGAACACGCCGGGCATGGTCTCGTTGCCGATCCGGCCGTCCACCGGGGCCACCGCGCCGTAGCGACCGTGCGGCGTCCAGGTGCCGTCGTCCGCCTGGCGCGAGCCGCCGGCCAGGAGACCCGCCCCGGCCAGCTTCTCCACGCCCACGGCCAGGCCCAGGTCGCACTCCCCCGCCTTGACCGCCATGGCCGCCACCCGCAGCGCGGTCGCCCCCGTGGCGCAGGCGTTCACCACGTTGTAGACGGGGATGCCGGTCTGGCCGATCTGCTTCTGCAGCTGCTGGCCGATGCCGGCGGCGGCGGCCATGAGGTTGCCGGCAGCCAGCACGCCGATGTCGGCCATGGTGACGCCGGCGTCGGCGAGCGCGCCGAGGGCGGCCTCCGAGGCCAGGTCGATGGTGTCCTTGTCCGGGTGCTTCCCGAACTTGGTCATGGTGATCCCGAGGATCCAGATGTCGTCGTTCGCCATGGTGATCCCTTTCAGTCCAGCGGCTCGAAGCCGAAGCCGATGCCCTCGTTGCCGTCGTCGTCGGTGCCGAGCGAGTAGGTCGCCAGGCGGACCTTCATGCCGAGCTTCACGTGCTCGGGGTCGGGCTCGACGTTGACGAGGTTGGCCCGGACGCTCGTGCCCTCGCAGTCCACGACGGACGCCACGAACGGCACCGGGATGCCCGGGGCGGCGAACGAGACGATCGTGTACGCCCTCACCTCACCGGTGGTGGCGACCGGCACCTTCGTGAACTCGGTGCCGCTGCAGGAGGCACAGGCGTTGCGGCGGTCGAAGAACCGGGCGCCGCAGCTGCTGCACTGGTTGGCTTCCAGGTGCGGCTCGTCGCCGAGCACCAGGTAGTCCACCAACGGGATCTTTTCGGGCACTGCCCCCCCTTTGTCGGGCGCTTGTCGCCTACGTCGGAGCCGCCATGGTACGGCAGGCGCCGACAGGCTCCCCAATGCGCGCGGGGGGCCGAGGCGTCAGTCGCCCGTCTGGGCGTGGGGGGCGTAGACGGGCTTGGACTGCGACGAGCCCCGCTGGCGCAGGAAGATGCCGAGCACCACGATCGAGAACACGGCGAGGAACTCGCTCTGCCAGTTCTGGAACGACTCGAACCAGAACTGCCCGGTGGTGAGGTAGTGCCAGATGCTGATGGTGGCCTCGCCGTGGAGCTGCTGTTCCTCGTTGAACTGGGCGGTGCCGCCCCAGGCGTGGCCGGCGATCGACAGCAGGAACAGGGCCACGAAGGCGAGGAAGAGGCTGTTCTCGTAGAGCTTCAGCCACACCCCGCCCCTGCGCACCGGCCAGGGAGCATCGGGGTCGTTCCGGTGGGTCTCGGGGTCGTCGTCGCGCTCGTCGCCCGACTTCTTCGACTCCGGGGAGCCCTTCTGGATGAGGAACACGGTCAGCACCACGAGCGCCGCCATCTGGAGGAACTCGCTCTCGAAGTTCTCGAACGTCGCCTCGGCGAAGCCGCCGCTGCCGAGGTAGGTGAGATAGCTCACCGTGCCCTGCGCGTGGGCCTCGAGGTCCGCGTTCTGCGCGTGCCAGCCGGTGAGGCTCTGCGCCAGCAGCAGCACGAGGAAGATCAGGCCGCAGGTCAGCCCGAGGGCGTTGCGCCGGGCCCAGCTCTCACCGTCGTCGGGTGGGTCCTGGCTGCTCGCGTCGGCCTCGGCCGGGCGGTGGCCCAGGGCGAGGAGCGCATCGGGTCGTGTCTCCAAGGTCGACATGCCACGTCTCTTCCCTGGGTGGCGCCGTTCAGTCCCTCGACGCCGGCGTCTCGGTCCCTCAACGCCTGCGTCGCCGGCGAGCCACGACCGCCGCGGCGGTGAGGGCCACCGCCAGCACGAGCGCGCCAGCGGCGACGCCGACGCGGGCTCGGAGCGACTCCCGGGCTCCGACCGGTTCGTCGGCCGCGGGCAGGTCGGTGAGGGGCAGGCCGGGTCGCAGCACGTCGTCGAACGACGACGCCGGCGAGCTCGGGGTGCTCGGTCGCAGCTCGACCGGGCGACTCGGGCGCGTGGCCCAGGACCCGATCACCCGGGGCCGCAGCGGCGCCTCGCCCGGCTCGGCGGCGATCCAGTCGCCCCGGAGCTCGTCGGGCCGGACGTCGACGCGCAGGTAGCCGTGGTGCTCGAGGTCGGACCAGACCTTGTCGGGCACCCGGTCCGACACCTGCTCGGCGAGGCTCCGCCATCCCTCCGGGAGCTGCTCGCCCATCGCCGTGGCGCTCACCGAGGAGGTGACGAGGTCCGCCGCCACCACGCGCTCCCCCGCCGGGTCGTGCACCAGCGCGGCCCAGTTGGAGTGCACGTCGCCCGACACGACGACCGCCGAGCCGGCGCGCTCGTCGAGGGCCCGGGCCAGCCGGTCGCGCTGCACCGGGTAGCCGTCCCACAGGTCGGTGCACAACGCCACTCCGTCGACGACGCGGTAGCCGCTCGGCATGGCGAGGTCGATCACCGCCCCGGCGGGCACGGGCAGGCGCAGGCTGGCGACGGGCACCTGGCTCGCCACCACCGCCCAGGTGCGACGACGGTCGGCGAGGCGCTCCTCCACCCAGGCCATCTGGGCGTCGGGCACGATGCGGCGGTCGGGGTCGTGAAGCGCCTTGGCCCCCTCGTCGCCCGACTGCTGGTCCCGGCCGGGGATCCGGGTGTCGAGGACCACCAGCTCGAGCAGGTCGCCGACGACGAGGCTGCGGTGCATGTCGAGCGGGTCGGCGGGGTCGGCCAGCCGGCACGGCAGCCACTCGTCACGCGCCCGGGTCGCGTTGGCCAGCCGCACCTCCCACGGCCCGTGGCGGGCGTCGTCGTGGGCCTTGGCCCCGTGCCGCCAGGAGTTGTCGGCGGTGTCGTGGTCGTCCCACACGAACACCATCGGGTGCCGGAGGTGGAGCGCCTGCAGGTCCGGGGCGAGGCGGGTGTGGGCGTGGCGGCGCCGGTAGTCGTCGAGGGAGACCGTGGTGCCCGGCGGGTCGACGTCGAAGGGCCCCTTGGGCTCCTCGTAGAGGTAGTCGCCGAGGTGCACGACCAGGTCGACCTCGTCCTCGGCGATGGCCCGGTAGGCGCTCAGCGCGCCCATCGACCGGTCGGCGCAGCAGACGACGGCGAGCCGGGCCCAGGGCGTCGGGTCGGTCTCACCCGGCAGCGTGCGCGTGCGCCCGACGGGAGAGAGCACGCCGTCGGCCTCGAACCAGTAGTGGTACGTGGTGGCGGGAGCGAGGCCGGTGGCGTCGACGGTGACGCAGCCGTCGCGGTCGGGCTCGACGGCGACCTCGCCGGCCGCCACCACCTCGGCGACCAGCGCCTCCGGCGGTGCGTGGGGATCGTCGGGCGCCACGGCGACCGACCAGCGGAGCCGATCGAGCTCGGGGTCGACTCGGGTCCACAGCAGGACGGCGTCGGCCGACGGGTCGAAGCTGGCCACGCCATGTCGGAACGGGTGCATCCCGGACCCTTACCCGGACAACGAGTTCGGCATCGCGCCGGCCGCCGCCTCCGCCTGCACGGCGGGCGCACCGAACCGCAGCAAGGTGCCGCCGAAGGCGATCGAGCACAGGGCGAACCAGGCCCAGCCGAGCAGCACCCCGGCCAGCACGTCGGTGAACCAGTGCACCCCGAGCAGCACGCGGGTGGCCGCCACCGCGATGGCCACGGCGGCGGCCGTGCCCGCGAGCACCGCCCTGGTGCGGGGGCGCCGGCCCCGAGCGAGGACGAGGGCGAGGGCCATGTAGGTGGCCGCGGCGGCGGTGGCGTGGCCCGAGGGGAACGACGAGCCGCTGAAGCCGGTGAGGTTCAGCAGGTCCGGGCGGGTGCGGTCGACGACGTGCTTGACGGTCTCGGCCAGCGCGAACTGCCCACCGATCACCACCAGCAGGAACCACACGACCGACGCCCGGCCGGTGCGACGCAGCTCGTGGGCGGCCACCACGAGCCCCACGGCGATGACGCCGAGGTAGCCGCCGAGCAGGCTGACCGAGCGCAGCACGTCGGTGGTCCACGCGCTGGCATGGTCGGCCCCGAAACGGGCGAACGACAGGTCGAAGCGGGCGAAGCCGCTGTCGCCCTCGACCATGGCGAGCAGGACGCCCACGCCGAGGCCGCCGAGCAGGAGCACCGCCGACGCGACCGTCAGCGCCAGGCCGGTGAGGGTCGAGGGGTCGAGCCGGCGCTGCACCAACCGCCGCAGCCCCCGATGGTCCTCGAGCTGCTGGCCGATCTGGGCCGGGGAGACGCGCGGGGCCTGCACCGGCGTCGGCCACCGCGACGCCGCCAGGCCCACGGCCGCACCCACGACCAGCGCCGGGACCACCAGGGCTGCCATCACCAGCACGGACCTCGCGCCTCCTTTCTCGGGCACCGGAGCCTTCGCCGGCTCTCTACCCCGGGTCTAGCGGCAGTCCCCATCCGGGTAGGGCACGCTTCGTGACCCCAGCTCGCACCGACCTCGCCGCCCCGCCGAGGACCGCCACGCCGAGGACCTCCACCACGAGGACCGTGGCGCGGAGCGGCCGGCCGGGCCGGCACGAGCGCTTCGCCGAGCCGCTCGGCCGTCGGCTCGAGCCCGTCGCGGCCGCCGTCGACGAGCGCATCCGCAGCGCTGTGCGCTCGCCGATCGTGGTCGCCGCAACGGCCTACGTCGGCATCACCCTCGTGCTGCTCGTGGTCGGCTGGCTGCTGGTGCGAACGCCGCTCGGCGCGCCCGTGCGCGGATGGGACGAGGCGGTGAGCCGGGACCTGGCGACCGGCCGCAGCTCGGGATGGACCGGCTACAGCGACGTGGGCACCTCGGGGGCCAACACCGCGCCGATCGTGATCGGCACGGTGGTGGTCTCGGCGGTGCTCGCCGCGCTGCGACGCTGGCGCGACCTGCTGTTGGTGCCCCTGGGGCTGGCCGTGGAGCTGGCCACCTTCCTCACCGTCAACCTGCTCGTGGCCCGCGATCGCCCCGACGTGGCGCAGCTCGGCGGTGAGCCGGCCACCCACAGCTTCCCGTCCGGCCACGTGGCGGCGACCCTCGTGCTGTGGGGCGGCGTGGCCGTCCTGCTCGGTGTGGGTCGCTGGCGCACCCGGTACCAGGTGCTGGCCTGGGCCCTCGTCGCCGTGCCGGTGGTGACGGTCGGCTTCTCGAGGGTCTACCGGGGCATGCACTTCACCACCGACGTGCTGGCCGGGTTGGTGCTCGGCGCCCTGGCCCTCGTCGCGTCGATCGTGGCCACTCGCGCCTCGTGGCTCGGCGCTCAGCGCACAGGGGCCGCACGAGAGGAGGTCGGGCGATGACCGGTGTCGCGGTGGTGGCGCATCGCAAGAAGAGCCTCGGAGGAGGCCTCGACGAGCTGCGCTCCGTGCTCGCCCGCGCCGGCGTCGAGCCGCTGTGGTTCGAGGTGCCGAAGAGCAAGAAGGCGCCGGGGGCGGCCAGGGAGGCGGTGGCCCAGGGTGCCGACCTGGTGTTCGTGTGGGGCGGTGACGGCACCGTCCAGCGCTGCCTCGACGCCCTGGCCGACGAGCCCGCCACCGTCGCCATCCTCCCGGCGGGCACCGCCAACCTGCTCGCCACGAACCTCGGCATCCCTCGAGACGTGGCCGCCGCGGTGGAGGTCGGCCTCCACGGGCGGCGCCGAGCGCTCGACCTGGGCCGCATGAACGGCGAGCACTTCGCGGTCATGGCCGGCGCCGGCCTCGACGCCTTGATGATCCGCGACGCCGACCGCGGCCTGAAGGATCGCGCCGGGCGGCTCGCCTACGTGTGGACCGGCCTGCGGAACGTCACGAGCGGCAACGTCCGCAAGGTGCGCATGAAGGTCGACGTGGACGGCGAGCGCTGGTTCGACGGCGAGGCCAGCTGCGTGCTGGTGGGCAACGTGAGCACGATCGTGGGCGGCCTCTCCCCCTTCGAGCACGCCCGCCCCGACGACGGGCTCCTCGAGGTCGGGGTGGTCGAGGCCGAGGGCGCCCTGCAGTGGGCCCGGGTGTTCGGGCGCATGGCCGTCGGCAAGGTCGACCGGTCGCCGCTCACCCGCACCACGTCCGGTCGCCGCATCGACGTCAAGGCCGAGGCGGAGCTCCCCTTCGAGCTCGACGGGGGCCACCGGGGCGAGTCCCGCAAACTGAAGATCCGCCTGAAGCCCGCCGCCATCCGTGTGTGCGTCCCCGAGGTCGACGGGTGAGCACCGCGGCTCCTGTGCCCGAGACGTGGGACCTCACCGGCGACGACGCCCGGGCCACGCTCGAGAGCTGTGGCCGCAGGACGCTGCTGGTCGACGCCTTCGAGCGCATGCGGGCGGCCGACGGGTTCAGCCACGCCCGCTCCTTCGCCTTCCTCGTCAGCCTGCTGCTCGTGCAGGCCACCATCGCCTTGGTCGGGCTGGCCATGGCGTTCGGCGACAGCCGGTTCTCCACCGGCATCGTGAGCATGATCCGCAACGCCGTGCCCGGCCCCGCCGGCGAGCTGCTCACCGGGGCGGTGGCCCAGGCGTCGGAGGTGGGGCGGTCGAAGCGGTACCTCGGCCTGGTGATCGGCCTGGTCGGCTCCGTCATCTCGGGCACCACCGCGCTGGGCCAGCTGGAGCGGGGCCTGAACCGGCTCTACGGCGTCGAGCAGGACCGGCCCACGGTGCAGAAGTACGGCCGGGCGCTCGTGCTCGCCGTCTGCAGCGGGGCGCTGGTGACCATCGCCTTCGTGTCGATCGGGTTCGGGTCGGTGGTGGGCGACCAGCTCAACCGCGGCTGGCTCGACACCGCCTGGAACGTCGTGCGCTGGCCCATCGGCATCGGCGTGCTCGTGGCCGCCACCGCCCTGCTGTTCCGGTGGTGCCCGCACCGGCGCCAGCCGGCGTGGTCGTGGCTCGCCTTCGGCTCGTCGGTGTCGGTGCTGCTGTGGGTGGTGGTCACGGCGGCCATGGGTGCGGTCTTCCGCCTGTCGAACTCCTTCGGCGACACCTACGGCTCGCTCGCCGGGATCGTCGCCCTGCAGCTGTGGTCGCTGCTGTCGTGCATGGGCATCCTCTTCGGCGGCGCCGTCGCCGCCCAGCTCGAAGCGGTGCGGGCAGGTCGGCCGGGACCGCGGCGGCCCAGGTCCGATTCGGAGCCGGACCGCTCGGCCCTCGCCACCGACATCGACGCCGTCGTGCGGGAGCCCGTCGCACTGCCGACCGGGTGAAGTGAAGGACCGGCGTCGGTCAGCGCTCGCCCTCGAGCGGTTGGAGGACCACCACCGGCGTCTCGACCGAGCGCAGCGCGGCGTACCCGTCGAGCTGCTCGTCGACCTCGGCCCACCGCCGCCACAACCGGTCGCGCTCGTCGCCCGTGGCCCGGACGGCGTGCATCCGACGCGCCGGCTGACCGGGCAGCTGCACCAGGGCCACAGGGTGCGCCTCGAGGTTCAACCACCACGCCGGGTGCCCCTCGTCCCAACCGTTCATGGCGAGCACGACGAGGTCCGGTCCGTCCTCGAGGTAGCCGACGATGACGGTGCGGTCCTTGCCCGAGTGCCGCCCCATGGTGGTGAGGTGCAGCGCCCCCCACCCCCGCTTGCTCGCCGGTGTCCAGAGGAACCGGCCTCCGCTGACCCTGTGCAGCGCCCGATGCACCCGCCAGAACGTGTGCTTGAACCACACCGGTGGCAGCTTCGGCGGTTGGCCAGCCGTGGTGTCCATGGTGCTCCCCTTCGCGGCCCACTCGCAGCGTGGACCGTGCACCGCCGCGGCACCAGAGCCCAAGGACCGCTTCAGGCGGGGCCGCGTCGGCGCGGCTGGCTGGCACGTGCTGACCGGTGTGGAGCACCGAGCACGACGAACTGCACTGCGCCGATGTCGCGTCGTGGTTCCGCCACGACGTGGACTCTGCGACCGGCCCCGCCGAGGTAGGGCGAGGCGACCTCGAGCAGCCCTTCAGGGGTCGGGGTCGACGGGGCCGTGCCAGTTCGACGGGGGCCCGTTGCCGGGCCCGGGTGGTCGGGTGGTGTGGGTGCGGCCGTCGGGGTCGGTGACCCGCAGGGTGCCGTCGGGGGTGAGCTTGGCGTCCCATCCGTCTCTGTGGACGATGTGGTGGTGCCTCGCACAGAGCAGCACGCAGTTGTCGACGGCGTCGGGGCCGCCGTGCTCGCGGTGCACCACGTGGTGGACCTCGCACCAGTCGATCGTGCGGGGGCAACCCCGGAACCGGCAGCGCCGGTCGCGCAGGATGACGGCGTCGCGCACCGACCGGGGCAGGGTGGCCATCGGCTGGCCGTAGTCGAGCACGGTCGACCCGGTCGAGAGCACCCGGCGCATGGTGGCGTCGCAGCAGAACGCGGCGGCCAACGCCGGCGAGATGTCATGGCCCGACAAGGTGGCGGCGCCACCACCACCGGGTTCACGTTGGCGCTGCAGACCGGTCTGGTACCAGGCCCGCTCCGCTGCCGTCGTGGGATGTGCGTCGAGGTAGGCGTCGAGGGCGTCGGTGCTGGTGACGCCGAGCTCCCTCAGCGTGGTGGCGGCGAGGTCGGCGGCGTCGATCACGACGTTCACCCCGGGCCGTTGCCGGCCGGGGTGTGCTCTGGGGGTGTCGTGGTCGCGCAGGAACCGGGCGCACAGCTCCACCAGCGCATCCGCGAGGCGTTCGGCGCGGGTGCGGCGCCGGCCGTCGAGCTCGTCATCGGCGCGTCCGGCCAGGCGCAGCGCGTCGGCGACGATGGCCCGGTCGTCACCCACCAGCTCGCCGCGCAGGCGGCTGCGGTCGTCGAGCAGGTCGTCGAGGTGCACGAACGACCGTCGGCTCTCCTCCTCGGGTGGCTGTTCGATGAGGGCGTCGGCCTTGGTGAACCAGTCGCGCAGCACCGTGGTCGTGCCCTCGATGTCGAGCCACCGCCACGTGCGCGCCATGCCGGCTTCGATGTCGGCGAACAGCTCGACGTGGCGGGGCTTGACCGCCTTGGCCAGCAGATCCACCTGCCCACCCGACACCACCCCGGACTCATAGGCGGCGGCCATCGCCGGCAACGCCGCCAACCGCTTGGCGGCCCGCACCTGGCGGCGGGCCATCGAGTCGCTCATCCGGCACTCGGCCACCAACCAGCGGCTCATCGACGTCGCCCCATCGGCGTCCCACAACTCCGCCGCGTCATAGGCCGCCACCGCCGCCGCGATCTTGGCGTCGAGCCGGTCGCGCTGGGCGATGGCGGCCACGATGGCGTCGCGATCGACGGGCACGTCGAGCGCCTCGATCGCCTCGCCCAGCCGGGCCACACCCCCATCCATGCGAACAAGCCTATTCAGGGGGTGTGACAGTCCTCGGCGCGAAAACCCAACGAAAACCACATCGAACGCTCAACGCACCCCCACCGCGCCGGAGACTCCAGGGTTCGACATCGCCACCGGTGGACGGAGGGGCGCCAGAACGCCACATCTGTCCACCGCTACCACGTGCGTCTTGGTCACAAGGTTGGTCCGGCGAGCACCGGAAGCCGTGCGAGCACGGGTGTGGCGAACTCGCGAGAGCGCCTCGTCTCTTCCAAAGCCACCGCTGTGGAACGCTGCGAGCGTGTTCACGATCCACGGCAGCCAGAAGCTGCGTGACCGGGTGAAGCCCGATCTCGTCGACGCGCCGCTCGATCCGGACACGGCCATGGGCGACTGGTACGCCACTGCGCTCTTCTGGAAGCCGCAGGTCGCGCTGTTCGTCAACGAGCGGACCTTCCTCCCGGTGCTGGTGGAGCTCGCACCGGCCAAGTCGCTCGCCGGCCGGTTCCCCGGAGCGCTCGAGGCGGTGCTCGACCAGATGGGCACCGACCCCCGCTTCGTCGCCGCCGAGATCGCGGCGATGACAGAAGCCCGCTGGGCCAAGACCTCCAACCGCAGGGTCGTGGGTGTGATGAACGAGTTCAGCTTCCTCGCCGATGTCGACCGCCACCACGAACGCAGTCCTGACCTGGTGGCGATGGCCGTACGGCTGTCGAAGATCCCGCTCGGCCCACTGAAGAAGCGGACCGGATTCCCTGACCTCGAGCTGCAGGCCCTGGTCGGCGATCACCTCAGTCGGTCGTACGGGATCGGACCCACCCCGGCAGCGACGGTGTCAGCGAAGATCTCCGCGCACAGCTCGAGCAGCACCTCGCCCGGAAAGGTGTCGCCGGCTCGGGGGTGATGCATTCTCTGTTCTGGTGGAGGTTTCTCCCCCGATTCGGGGGGTAGACCTCCACCAGAACGGCCAACCGGGCGAGTCGCTCGGCTCGGCGCTCTACTCGATGCGGAGGCCGGAGATGTTGCGGGCGATGACCAGGCGCTGGATCTCGGAGGTGCCCTCGAAGATGGTGAAGATCTTGGCGTCGCGGTGCCAGCGCTCGACGGGGTACTCCCGGGTGTAGCCGTAGCCGCCGAGGATCTGGATGGCCTGCTCGGTCACCCACACCGCGACCTCGCCCGCCTTGAGCTTCGACATGGAGCCCTCGCCCGCCACGAACTGCTTGCGCGACGCAGCCATCCACGCGGCCCGGTGCACGAGCAGGCGGGCGGCGTCGATCTCCATCTTCATGTCGGCCAGCTTGAAGGCGATGGCCTGGTTCATGATGATCGGCTTGCCGAAGGCCACCCGCTCCTTGGCGTACTGCAGCGAGTACTCGTAGGCGGCGCGAGCCACGCCCAGCGCCTGGGCCCCCACCGCCGGGCGGGTGGCTTCGAAGGTGGCCATCGCCGGCTGCTTGGCGCCGGTGCGGCCCGCCTCGCGGCCGCGGGCCAGCTTCTCGTCGAGCTTGTCCTTGCCACCGAGCAGGCACCGGCCGGGCACCCGGACGTCGTCGAGCACGACCTCGGCGGTGTGCGACGCCTTGATGCCGTGCTTCTTGTACTTCTGGCCCTGCGACAGCCCCTTGGTGCCGGGCGGGACGATGAAGCTGGCCTGGCCCCGGCCCTTGAGCTCGGGGTCGACGGCGGCCACCACGACGTGGACGTCGGCGATGCCGCCGTTGGTGATCCACGCCTTGGTGCCGTTCAGCACCCACTCGTCGTTGGCCTCGTCGTAGACGGCCCGGGTGCGCAGCGACGACACGTCGGAGCCGGCGTCGGGCTCGCTCACGCAGAAGGCGCCGAGCTGGATCTTCTCGGGCGTGCCGTAGCACTGGGGCACCCACTCCATGACCTGCTCGGGCGTGCCGTTGCCGGAGATGCCGGCGGCGGCGAGGCCCGAGCCCATGATCGAGAGGCCGATGCCGGCGTCGCCCCAGAACAGCTCCTCGATGGCGACGGGCATGGTGAGGCCGGTGGGGTCGCCGAGCAGGGCGTTGGCCATGAAGTCCATGCCGTAGAGGCCGATGTTGGCGGCCTCCTGCACGACGGGCCACGGGAACTCCTCCCGCTCGTCCCACTCCTCGGCGACGGGTCGCACGACCTCTTCGGCGAAGTCGTGCACCCACTTCTGGATGGTCAGCTGGTCTTCGTTGAGATCGAGGCTGAAGTCGGACATCTCGGTCACCTCACTGGGGTGGTTCGCTCGCGGGCGGCGGGCCGGGCCGGGCTGGCGGCCACCCCGACAAGTTACTCCCCGGTAACCGTGGTCGCGCACTCAGGCCCGCCCGGGCCCTCGGGCACCTCCTCCCTCAGCCCGTGACGGACGGCGCCGTCGGGCGAGCGCGGACCGCCGCGGGCACGAGCGCGAGCGCCATGAGCGCGAGCGCGGCACCGACCGCGTACGGCGCCCCGACCCCCACGTACTGGAAGAGGAACCCGGCCGCGGTGGGCCCGACGACGCGGGCCAGGCCGCCGGCCGACTGCTGCCACCCGAGCCACTGCCCCGTCTCGCGCCCCGCCCGACCGGCGACGGCGGAGCTGAGGGTGGGCGTCAGCAGGCCCTGGCCCACGGTGAGCACCACGAGGGCGACCACCAGCCCGGCCCAACCGGCGTCGACGGCGAGCAGGGCCAGCCCGGCGGCGTTGGCCAGCAGCCCGAACCGCAACGTGCCGGTCTCGCCCAAGCGGTGGGTCACCGGCCCGACGAGCCCGCCCTGCACCGCCACCAGCACCAGGCCGATGCCGGCGAACACGGCGGCGGTCGAGGAGAGGTGCAGGTCGAAGCGGGCCTGGGCGAGCAGGGCGAAGGTGGCCTCGAAGCCGCTGAACGCCACGAGCCCGACGAAGGCGACGACGATGAGCCGCACGATGGCCGACCGCTGGGGCCGGGCGGTGTCGACCGCCATGGGTGCAGGCTCGGCGAGGTGGGCCGGCTCGACGATGCCCGGGCCGTCGAGGGCGGGCTCGGCAGCGATCCGCTCGGCGTCGAGGGCCGCCTGCTCGGCCTTGCGGGCGGCGACGACAGCGGGATCGGCGAGCGGGTGCCCCTCCACGCCCTTGGCCGTCTCGGGCAGCCGGCGGATGGCGACGAGCCCGTTCACCAGGGCGATCACTGCGGCGATGATGAACGGCACGTGCGGGCCGCCGAGCGCGGCCAGTGCGCCGATGGTGGGGCCGGCCACGAACCCGACACCGAAGGCCGCGCCCACCAGGCCCATGAGCCGGGCCCGCTCGCGCGGCGCGGCCAGGTCGGCCACCGCGGCCTGGGCGACCGAGACCGACGCGCCCGACATGCCGTCGATGATGCGGCCGGCGAACAGCACCCACAGCGACCCGGCGAGCCCGGTGAGCAGCGAGCCGACAGCCGTGCCGAACAGCGACACGAGGATGACCGGCTTGCGCCCGAAACGGTCGGAGACCCGGCCCCACAACGGAGCGCAGACGAGCTGGGCGAGGGAGAACGACGCCGACAGGATGCCGATCACCGCGCCCTTCGCACCGAAGCGCTCGGCGTACTGCGGCAGGATCGGCAACACGATGCCGAAGCCGATGAGGTCGATGGCGACGGTGGTCCAGATGACGCCGAAGCCGCGCGGCAGCTTGGGCCGCTCGCCGCTCCCCCGCCGTCGCCCTCCGTGCGCCCCGGCCATCAGGCGGGACGGACCTGCGTGCCGGTCGGCGTGTCCTCGACGACCCAGCCGTCGGCGACGAGCTGGTCGCGCAAGGCGTCGGCGGTGGCCCAGTCCTTGGCGGCGCGGGCCTCGTCGCGCCGGCGGGCCACGTCGAGCACGTCGGCGGGCACCTCGCCCCCACCGGCGTGCAGCACCAGGCCGAGCGCAGAGCAGATCTCGGCGAAGGCGCCGAACAGGCCGGAGGCGGCCTCGAGGTCGTCGTCGTCGAGGGCGGTGTTGGCGCGGGTGCGCAGGTCGGCGACGAGGGCGACGACCTTCGGCGTGTCGAGGTCGTCGTCCATCAGCTCGCGGAAGCGGGCCAGGGCGGCGGGGTCGGGTGCGACGGGCGGCAGCTCGACCATCGCCGCCCGGCGGGCGAGCGCGTCGAACCCCCGCAGCTGGGCGGCGGCGTCGTCGGTGGTGGCCTTCGACACCTCGACCGGCGACCGGTAGTGGGCCCTCAGCACCAGCAGGCGGTAGGCACGGGGGTCGGTGGACTCGATCAGGTCGAGCAGGTTGGTGAAGTTGCCGAGGCTCTTCGACATCTTCTCGCCGCCCACCTCGACGAAGCCGTTGTGCACCCAGTGGCGGGCGAAGGTGCGCCCGGCGGCCACCGCCTGGGCCCGCTCGTTCTCGTGGTGGGGGAAGGCGAGGTCGAGCCCGCCGCCGTGGATGTCGAAGCCGTCGCCGAGCAGGTCGAGCGACATCACCACGCACTCGGTGTGCCAGCCGGGCCGGCCCTCGCCCCACGGCGAGGGCCATGCCGGCTCGCCGGGCTTGGCCAGCTTCCAGAGGGCGAAGTCGACGGGCGATCGCTTGTGCTCGACCACCTCCACCCGGGCGCCGGCCTGCAGCGACTCCAGCGACTGGCGGGCCAGCAGCCCGTAGTCGGCCACCACCGCCGGCGCGAAGTAGACCCCGTCGTCGGCGACGTAGGCGTCGCCGCGCTCGATGAGCTCGGCGATGAGCGCCACCATCTGCTCGACGTAGGCGGTGGCGTGAGGGTCGTGGTCGGGGCGCAGCACGTCGATGGCGTCCATCGCCCGCCACCACACCTCTTCGCAGCCGGTGGCGACGTCGGCCGCAGCACGGCCCTCGTCGTTGGCCCGCTGGATGATCTTGTCGTCGATGTCGGTGATGTTCGACACGTAGGTGACCTCGAAGCCCGACCAGCGCAGGTAGCGCCGCAGCACGTCGAAGACCAGGGCGAAGCGACCGTGGCCGAGGTGCGGTGGCCCGTAGACGGTCGGCCCGCACACGTACATCGACACCTTCCCCGGCTCGCGGGGCTGGAACGGCACGACCCTGCCCTGAGCGGTGTCGAAGAGGCGCAGCACGGCCGCCACGCTACTTCGGGCGACGGAACGCACCGATCGCTAGCATCCGTCCGCCGAGGGCCAAAGGGGGGGCGTGCTCGATGGCGGGTCGCGTGCGGGCGTTCTGGTGGATCGTGCTGGTGCTGGTGGCCCTCGCCGTGCTCCTGCGCGTCGGCTTCGCGCTGGCGGCCGACCACTCGCTGGCCCTGGGGGGCGACGCCAACAAGTTCCGGGTGACCGCGGCCCACGTGGCCGACGGTGACGGCTACACCGAGGAGGACCCCTCGGGAGCCATCGTCGCGTCGTCGGAGCACCCGCCGGCCTTCCCCGCGGTGCTCGCCGCCATGGATCTGGTGGGCCTGCGGTCGACGGCCGCCCAGCGCGTCGGCGTGGCCGTGTGGTCGGGCCTCGCCGTGGCCATCGTCGCCGTGCTCGGTCGCCGCCTCGGCAGCGACAGGATCGGCCTCGTCGCGGCAGGCATCGCGGCCGTGCACCCGTTGTGGATCCAGCCCGCCGGCGTGCTGATGAGCGAGGCCCTCGTGCTGGTGCTCGTCCCGTTGCTGCTGTTGGCCGCGGTGACGGCGCTCGAGCGGCCCGTGTGGTGGGTCTTCGCGCTGGTCGGCCTGTGCGGCGGCGCCCTCGTGCTCACCCGCACGGAGTCGGCGCTGACGGTGGCGGTCGTCGCCGTGGCCCTGTTGGTGCTCGACCGCAGGCGGGTGGGCCAACGGCTCGCGTCGATCGCCGTGGTGCTGGCGTGCGTCGCCGCGCTGGTCGTGCCCTGGATGGCCCGCAACGCGGCACGGGTCGACAGCTTCACCGTGTCGACCAACCTGGGGGCCACCGTGGCCGGGTCCTACTGCGACGCCACGTTCGGCGACACCCCCCGGTTCGGAGGGTGGTCGCTGAACTGCGCCATCGCGCCCGCGGTCCCCTTCGTGCTGGAGGCCGGCGACCGACGGCCCCCGCCGCGACTGGTCGACGACGCGGGGCGCACGGCAGCGAAGGACTTCGCCAGCGAGCACCGCCGGCAGCTGCCCCGCGTCATGCTCGCCCGAGTCGGGCGGCTCTGGGGTGTCGCCCACTCCGGGAGCCAGCTCTCGTTCGACGTGAACGAGGGGCGTCAGGTGACCGCTCAGCGAGCGGGCCAGTACCTGCACTGGGTCCTGCTGGCCTTGGCGGTGATGGGAGCCGTCGTGCTGCCGCGTGGCTGGTGGAGGAGCTGGTCGCTGGTGGCGATCCCTGCGTTCACCACCACCGTCTCGGCGGCCGTGATCTACGGGAGCACCCGGATGCGCGCCTCGGTCGAGCCGACCATCGCGCTGTTCGCGGCGGCGGCGGTCGTGTGGACCTGGGCCAGGCTCTCCGATCGCGCACCGCTCGACGCCGAGGCCGCGGCACCCGACGAGGACCTTCCGGTGGGAGCTGCCCAGAAGGAGCTCTGATGATGCGGTCGGACCGCTTCGGCTGTTCCTCCTCGATCGCCGGACCCTGGCTCCGAGGCTGAAGGGCGCCGGCGTGGTGCTGGCCGGGGTGGCCCTGCTCGTCGTTCCGTGGATGGCCCGCAACCAGGCCCAGGCCGGCACGTTCACCATCTCCACCAACCTGGGCGTCACCCTTTCCGGCGCCTACTGCGACGAGGTGTTCCGCCCCGGCGCCCGCTACGGGGGCTGGAGCAACGACTGCGCGTTGACCGGAGTCCTCGACCCTTCGCTCGACGCCCGGCCGCCGGGCCCGGATCGTGACCTCGCCGTCGACCGGTCCGGCCGGGACACCGCACGGCGCTTCGCCGAGGACCACGCCGGCGATCTCCCGGGCGTCGCCGTCGCCCGTGTCCAACGGCTCTGGAGCCTCGGCCACAACGCCGACCAGATGAGGTGGGACGTCTTCGAGACCGGCCACGCCCAGCTCCAGCGGGTGGGCCGCTACCTCCACTGGCTGCTGCTGCCGTTCGCGCTCGTCGGCGTCGTGGTGCTGCCCCGCGAGCGTTGGCGGTCTTGGGTGCTCGTGGCCCTCCCAGCCGTCACGACGACGTTGTCGGCCACCGTCGTCTACGGGAGCCCGCGCCTGCGGGCGGTGGTGGAGCCGACCATCGCGCTGTTCGCCGCTGCCGGGATGGTCTGGATGTGGAGCCGCCTGGCCCGCAGGCCGTCGCTGGCCGCGGAGATGGGCGCGCTCGGCGAGGCGGCGACCACCGAGACGGCTCCAGCCGGTGGAGAACCGGCCGCGGAGGCGGGCAACCGGGGGCAGTAGCGTGGGCGGACCATGAGCACGGCCGCCCCGACCCCCCGACAGAACTGGTCCGTCCCCGAGAAGCCCGGCCTCGACGGCCTCGAGGCCCGGTGGGGCGCGGCGTGGGAGGAGCAGGGCACCTACCGCTTCGACCGCACCGCCGAGCGCGACGACGTCTACTCGATCGACACCCCGCCGCCCACCGTGAGCGGCTCGCTGCACGTGGGCCACGTGTTCAGCTACACCCACACCGACACCGTCGCCCGCTACCAGCGCATGCGGGGCAAGTCGGTCTTCTACCCCATGGGGTGGGACGACAACGGCCTGCCCACCGAGCGCCGGGTGCAGAACTACTACGGCGTGCAGTGCGACCCGTCGCTCCCCTTCGACCCGCACTTCGAGGTGCCGGTGCCGGTGGCCGAGCGGCCCAAGGACGAGCAGAAGAAGCCGCCGGTCCACATCAGCCGGCGCAACTTCATCGACCTCTGCAACGTGCTCACCGTCGAGGACGAGAAGGCCTTCGAGGAGCTGTTCCGCACCCTGGGCCTGTCGGTCGACTGGGAGCGCACCTACGCCACCATCGACGACCGCTGCCGCCGCGTCGCCCAGCGGGCCTTCCTGCGCAACCTGCAGCGGGGCGAGGCGTACCAGGCCGAGGCCCCGGTGCTGTGGGACGTCGACTTCCGCTGCGCGGTGGCCCAGGCCGAGCTCGAGGACCGCGAGCTGCCCGGCGCCTACCACCGCATCCCCTTCACCCGCACCGACACCGGTGAGCCGGTCTTCATCGAGACGACCCGACCCGAGCTCATCCCGGCGTGCGTGGCCCTCGTGGCCCACCCCTCCGACGAGCGCTACCAGCCGCTGTTCGGGTCCAGCGTCCGCGCCCCGCTGTTCGGCGTCGAGGTGGAGGTGAGGCCCCACGAGCTCGCCGACCCGGAGAAGGGCTCCGGCATCGCCATGATCTGCACCTTCGGCGACGTCACCGACGTCGTGTGGTGGCGCGAGCTGCAGCTGCCGACCCGCTCCGTCGTCACCGAGAACGGCCGCATCCAGGCCGAGGCCCCCGAGTGGATCGTGGCGGCCGGCGCCGATGCCGTCGCCGCGTACGGCGAGCTCGCCGGCAAGACGGTGAAGCAGGCCCAGGCCCGCGTCGTCGAGCTGCTGCGCGACGCCGGAGCCCTCGACGGCGACCCCAAGCCCATCACCCACCCGGTGAAGTTCTACGAGAAGGGCGACCGCCCCCTCGAGATCCTCACCAGCCGCCAGTGGTACCTGCGCAACGGCGGGCGCGACACCGACCTGCGCGAGGCCCTGCTCGAGCGCGGGCGCGAGCTGCACTGGCACCCGCCGCACATGCGGGTGCGCTACGAGAACTGGGTGAACGGGCTCAACGGCGACTGGTTGGTGAGCCGGCAACGCTTCTTCGGCGTGTCGTTCCCCATCTGGTACCCGCTCGACGGCGACGGCCTCCCCCGGTACGACCAGCCGATCCTGGCCGACGAGCACACCCTCCCGGTCGACCCCTCCAGCGACGTCCCGCCCGGCTACGACGAGTCCCAGCGCGACCAGCCCGGCGGCTTCACCGGTGACCCCGACGTCATGGACACGTGGGCCACCTCGTCGCTCACCCCGCAGATCGCCACCGGATGGGGCGAGGACGACGACCTGTTCGAGCGCACCTTCCCCATGGACCTGCGCCCGCAGGCCCACGAGATCATCCGCACCTGGCTGTTCTCCACCACGGTGCGGGCGCACCTCGAGCACGACTCGCTGCCCTGGCGCAACGCCGGCATCTCGGGCTGGGTCCTCGACCCCGACCGCAAGAAGATGTCGAAGTCGAAGGGCAACGTCGTCACTCCGCTGCACCTGCTCGAGCAGTACGGCGCCGACGCCGTGCGCTACTGGGCGGCCAGCGGGCGGCCGGGCATCGACACCGCCTTCGACGAGGGCCAGATGAAGATCGGCCGGCGGCTGGCCATCAAGCTGCTCAACGCCAGCCGCTTCGCCCTCGGCCTCGGTGGCGGCGACGGCGCCGCCCGCGCCACGGACCTGTCACTGGTCACCGAGCCGCTCGACCGGGCGATGCTGGCCGACCTCGCCGTGCTGGTCGACGACGCGACCACCGCGTTCGACGGCTACGACTACGCCCGGGCGCTGGAGCGCACCGAGGCGTTCTTCTGGGAGTTCTGCGACCAGCACCTCGAGCTGGTGAAGGGCCGCGCCTACGGCGGCCGGGGCGACGAGGCGGCGTGGTCGGCCCAGGCGGCGCTGCAGCTTGCGCTGGCGACCCTGCTGCGCCTGTTCGCGCCGTTCCTGCCGTTCGTCACCGAGGAGGTGTGGTCCTGGTGGCAGGAGGGCTCGGTGCACACCTCCGCGTGGCCCGACCCCTCGGACATCCGCGACGCGGCGGCCGACGGCGACCCGCAGGCCTTCGCGGTGGCCGCCGAGGTGCTCGGCGTCGTGCGCCGCACCAAGACCGAGGCCAAGCGCTCGCTGAGGTGGCCTGTCGACCGCGTGGTCGTCGTCGCCCACGAGCACCGCGTCAAGGCCCTGCAGAGCGTCGCCGACGACGTGCGCGAGGCGGCCAACGCCGCCGAGCTGGTGATCGAGGTGGGCGCCGAGCCGTCGATCACCGTCGGGCTCGCGCCCGAGGGCGACCAGGGCTGATCACCCCGGGTCGTCGTCCCCCGGCTCTCCCGATGGGACCTCACCGGATGGGAGGCCGCCGGAGGAGGGGTCGCCGGACGAGGGGTCGCCGGAGCCGGTGTCCTTGAGCACGACCTCGGTGGGCCCTCCCGCGTAGGCGAACCTCACGCCGGCCACGTCGAAGGCGGCCTTGAGCCGACGCCGCAGCTCTCGCAGCAGCCCGAACTGGGCGGCGGGCCGGGTCTTGATGACCATGCGCACGTGGATGCCGTCGGAGGCGAAGTCCTGCACGCCCCAGATGTCGGCACGCTCGAGCACCTCGCGCTTCCACCGCTCGTCGGCGGTGAGGTCGTTGGCCACCTTCTGCATGAGCGCGGTGACCTCGTCGAGGTCGACGTCGTAGGGCACGACGACGTCGATCAGGGCCCGGGCCCACTCCTGGCTCTTGTTGGCCACCCGGGTCAGCACGCCGTTGGGCACGTGCCACACGGTGCCCTCGACGTCGCGCAGGCGGGTGGAGCGCAGGGTGATCTGCTCCACCGTGCCCTTGGCGTCGCCGCCGAGGTCGACCACGTCGCCCACGCCGAACTGGTCCTCGGCCACCAGAAAGAACCCGGCGATGAAGTCCTTGACCATCGTCTGGGTGCCGAAGCCGAGGGCGATGCCGGCGATACCGGCCCCGGCGATGAGGGGACCGAAGTTCACCTCCACGATGTCGAGGATCCACACGATGGCGACGAACCAGATGAACGCGGTGGCCAACGACCGGAACACCGCGGTGAGCGTGTGCACCCGCGCCTCGGTGCGCAAGTTCCACTCGTCGGTGCGCAGCAGCACCGACGGCGTGCGGCTCCGGATCTTCTCCATCCGCTCGCGGTGGCCGGGCCGGGCGATGCGGTTCATCGAGCGCTTGATCACCCAGCGAGCGACGCGGGTGGCCACCATCGCCCCGACGACCACCAGCACGATGGCGAGGGGCTTGGCGATGAGCCAGTCGGCGGCCCCCGCCCAGGTCTTCGAGCCCGTCCAGTCGTAGACCCACCGGCACGCCCAGGACTCGTCGGTGCCGCAGGCCTGCTCGAGGTTGGTCAGGCTGTTGATGGCGTCGGCGGCAGGGTTCTGGATCATGGTGGTCGTGGTCGCAGCCAGCACGACTCCGATCATGGTCGGCTCCTCCGATGGCCCAGCGGCGGGGCGGACGCGAACCGGGGCCCCACGTGGGGGCCCCGGTCGAGGTGGCGCGTGGGGCTCAGGAGCCCAGGTTCTGGTTGACGAAGTCCCAGTTGACGAGGTTGTCGAGCACGACGTCGATGAACTTGGCGCGGGCGTTGCGGTAGTCGATGTAGTAGGCGTGCTCCCACACGTCGATGGTCCACAGCGCCTTGACCCCGTGCTTCATGGGCAGGTCGGCGTTGGGGGTCTTCATGACGGCGAGCTTGCCGCCCTCGTCGACGAGCCAGGCCCAGCCCGAGCCGAACTGGGTGAGCCCGGCCTCGGTGATCTGCTTGCGGAACTCGTCGTAGGAGCCGAAGTCCGAGCCGATCCGGTCGGCCACCGCGCCGGTGGGCTGACCACCGCCGTTGGGCGAGAGGCTGTTCCAGAAGAACGTGTGGTTCCAGGTCTGGGCGGCGTTGTTGAACAGGCCACCCTCGGCCTTCATGATGATGTCCTCGAGCGAGGCGTCGGCGTCCGCGGTGCCCTCGACGGCCTTGTTGAGGTTGTCCACGTAGGTCTTGTGGTGCTTGCCGTAGTGGTACTCCAGCGTCTCGGCGCTGATGTGGGGTGCCAGGGCGTCCTGGGCGTACGGCAGCGGGGGAAGCTCGAAGGCCATGGAGGGGTCCTTCCTCTCTTCTCGAACCTGACAACGTGACGGTTGCCGAGGCTAGCGGAGCCTCCCTGCGTTGGTGGCCGGCCGCAGCAGCGCCGGCCGGACGCGAAAGGTGGCCGGCCCCGCGGTGCGGGAGCCGGCCACCTGGGCTCGACGGTGGTCCGTCAGCGAAGGCCGAGCTTGCGGGAGCAGCCGGGCCAGGCGCCCCAGCCCTGCGACGCCAGGACCTTCTCGGCGACGGCGATCTGCTGCTCACGGCTGGCCTGCGACGCGGTCGGCGCGTACTGGCGGCCGCCCATGGCGTTCCAGGTGCCGGAGTGGAACATCAGCCCACCCGAGAACCCACCCGACACGGTGGGGTGCGACCAGTTGCCACCGGCCTCGCACTGGGCCAGCCGGTCCCACACGCTGCCGCCGGCCACGGCCGGAGCGGTGGACACCTGCGGGGCGTTGGCGTCGTTCACGCCCTGGATCCAGGACACGAACGCGAAGAACGACTCCATCTGCGCCAGGTAGGAGCTGTAGGCCGTGAAGGCGTCCCGCTCCTCCTGGGTCCAGGACTGCCACCGCAGCTGGAAGAGCTGCTCGGGCGTGAGGGTGGCCATGAAGGCCAGCGCTCCGGCGATCGCCGCCTCGTCCTGCACGGGCACGACGGCCGATGCCGCCGTGGCGGCGACGGGCTCGGCCGCCGCCTGTGCGTCGACGGCTCCGTTCCCCCCACGGTCGATGGCGAAGGCCGGCAGGGCCACGGCGGCCGTCAGGGCGACCGCTCCGATGGCGGCGGTCCGTGCGGTGCGGCGAGCGCGTGGCGGGGTGGGCGTGGGGGTCATGAGAGGGCTCCTTCCGAACAGACCGAAACCGGTCTGCAACAAACAGCCCTCCACGGTGAAGGCGTCGTCACCGGAATGCAACGTACAGAGACGTGAAATGGCGTGACACGTGCCACATCACGGGCGAAATGCGCGCGGTGCGCGTTGGTTCGCTGACGAACTGTCGACATCGGCTGTGCCGACGGTCACGGAGCGCGCTCAGAGCAAGGCGTGACGCGAAGGCAGGAAACTACGGCTCGGAGACCTCTCGAGCGTGATGGCGAGAGCCGATTCCCCGGCCCGGCCGCCACGCATCGCGACATGCTTGTGGCCACGCGCCGTGGGCGCCCCGGAGCCGGCGACGGTGAGCCGGCTCACGTTCAGCGGTCGGCGCGGCGAGCCGCTCGGCCGCGCCAGCCAGGTGCCCCGAGTCAGTCGTCGGCCGAGGCGACGCCCACCGGGCAGCTCAGCCCCGTGCCCCCGAGGCCGCAGTAGCCGAACGGGTTCTTTGCCAGATACTGCTGGTGGTAGTCCTCGGCGTAGTAGAAGGGCCCGGCGGCGCCGATCTCGGTGGTGATCTCGCCGTAGTGGGCGGCGGTGAGCACCGGCTGGAAGCGGTCGCGGCTCGTGAGGGCAGCGGCCAGCTGCTCCGGCGAGCTCGTGTAGATGGCCGAGCGGTACTGGGTGCCGACGTCGTTGCCCTGCCGGTACCCCTGGGTGGGGTCGTGCCCCTCCCAGAAGGATCGCAGGATGGTTTCCCGACTCACCTTCTCCGGGTCGAACACCACGAGCACGACTTCGGTGTGGCCGGTGCGTCCCGAGCACACCTCTTCGTAGGTCGGGTTCGGCGTGTAGCCACCGGCGTAGCCCACGGCGGTGGTGTGGACGCCCGGCAGCTCCCAGAACTTCCGCTCGGCCCCCCAGAAGCAGCCCATGCCGACCACGATCTGCTCGGTGCCGTGCGGGAACGGAGGGGTCATCGGAGTGCCGAGCACCAGGTGCGCCGGTGCCACCGGCATGGGCTCGTCGCGGCCCGGGAGCGCCTCCTCGGGCGAGGGCATGGTGGGTGTCTTCCAGCCGAAGCGCATGGACCAGAGGCTACCGACGTCGCCCCGAGAGGACCCCGGTCGCAGGCGTGGTCACGTCCCGGCCGACCGGGATGGCCTGCGGCAGCTCAACCGGCCACGCGGAGGCGCAGCCAGTCGGTGACGAGGGCGTCCCATCGGCGGGCCACGGTGGACCCGCCGAAGAGCTGGACGCCGTGGATCGCCCCCGGCAGGACGTGCAGCTCGGTCGGCACGCCGGCCTGGTTCAGCCGGAGGGCGTAGGTGATGTCCTCGTCACGGAACCCGTCGGCGCCACCCACGATGAGGAGCGCCGGGGGGAGGCCGGCCAGGTCGTCGACGCGGGCCGGCGCGGCGTGCGCCGGCACGTCGTCGTGGCCGTAGAGCTCGCCGAGGTAGCTGCGCCAACCGAACTCGTTCGACTCACGGCTCCACACGGGCAGCCCGTCGAGGCGGCTCGAGGAGGTGACCTGGCGGTCGTCGAGCATCGGGCACTCGAGCTGCTGGAACGCCACCGGCAGCTCCCCTCTGTCGCGGGCGAGCAGCGCCAGGGCGGCGGCCAGCCCACCGCCTGCGCTGATGCCGCCGATGCCGATGCGGGCCGGGTCGATGCCCAGCTCGTCCGCGTGCTCGAAGGTCCAGCGCAGCGCGTCGTAGCAGTCGTCCAACGGACCGGGATACGGCGTCTCGGGGGCCAGCCGGTACTCCACCGACACGCCGACGATGCCGAGCTCCGGGCAGAGTCGAGCGAAGCGGGCGTCGTCCATGTCGAACGAGCCCATCACGTAGCCGCCACCGTGGATGTGGAAAAGGCACGGCCGGGCGCCGCCGGCACCCCTCTCCCGGTGGACGCGGACGAGGACCTCCGGGTCCGAGCTCACGACGTGGTCGGTCCGCACCACGTCGTCGGGGAGGGCTGCAGACGCCTCGACGAGCGTCGTGCGGCTGGCGTGGCGGAGCTCGGGGAGGGCGTCCGAAGAGAGCGCGAACTGCGGCACCATCTCCATCATCGGGGCCAGCTCGGGGTCGAGGATCACGGCGTCCATGGCCGAGGTTCTAGACCACCGCAACGGTCAGCGTCCTCGATCTCGGCCCGCAGTCCCCCGGGTAGCGTCACGGCCGTGACCCTGCATGCCACGCTCACCGTCGAATCCGCCACTGCCCTCGAGCTGCAGCCCCACCTGCAAGCCGCCCTCGACGCCGCCACCGCTGCGGGGCTCGACGTGGAGCGGGCTCCGTCGACCGCCAGCATCGACGGTGACGACGAGCAGGTCGTCGAAGCGGTGAGCACCGTGCTCCGAGCGGCGCTCGAGGACGGCGCCACCCTCGTCGGCGTCGAGGTCAGGGTCACCGCTCGAGAGGGCTGATCGCGATCGACGGCCCTGCCCGCCCTTTCGGTGGGCCGTGCTCAGCCCAGCTGGGCGACCATGCGCTCGTCGAGCCGGTCGAGCGCCCGGCGCGCGTAGCCTCGCCAGAGCACGCCGATGGCCGGCACCAGCCGAGCGGCGAGGTCGGAGGTGGGATGGATGGTCCACGCCCACTCGATGCGCGTGCCGGTGCCGACCGGCTCGAAGCTCCATGAGCCGTCGATGGACGACACCAGGACCTTCAGGGCGCCGGTGACCTCCGTCAGGCGGTAGGTGAACCGGCGCGGCGGCTCGACGATCAGCAGCTCCTCGCGCATCGTCCCGCCGTCGGCGGTGCGGATGGTGCGCGCCTGCCCGACGGTGCCCCACGGCTCGGGCCCGTCGACCGAACTGACCGGGGGCAGCAGCCCGTACCACCGGTCGAAGATCGTCGGCAGCGGCGCGGCGAGGGTGAAGGCGAAGGCCTGCTCGACGCCGAACGGGTGAGTGCGGGAGCGAGCCAGCAGCAGTGGATCGGCCATGGCCGATGGTCGCGCCACCACCGATGCGAGGCAACGTGCATGATGTCGGCGTCCGCCGCAGTTGCGCGTGCTCCACCGTGCCTCACGGACCAGGCGCTACGGGCGCTACGGGACGGTCGTGTCCGGCGGCACGGCGCAGGCCGCGCCACTGCTGCATTGCTCGACCTTACGTTCGTCGGTGCCGAGGCCACATCCGACGAGAACACGCGAAGCGACGAGCAACAGGACCCCGGCCGCCACGACCCGCACTCTCGCCTCGGTCGTCCTCATGGGTTCTTGGACGCCGGCTGCACATCACCGGTTCCGTGTGCAGCCCGGAGCGCCGGGCCGGTCCGGGCCTCGGGGCAGTCTGCGCCCGTACCGGGTCGCGTCGGTCGGTTCCTGCACAAGAGGATCAAGGGTCGGGTTCGAGTAGATCGGGTTGACTGGGCGGGGGCCCGTTGGCGGGCCCGGGTGGTCGGGTGGTGTGGGTGCGGCCGTCGGGGTCGGTGACGCGCAGGGTGCCGTCGGGGGTGAGCTTGGCGTCCCATCCGTCTCTGTGGACGATGTGATGGTGGCGGGCGCAGAGCCGCCGCGGTTCGCTCCGGGCCCGGGTCCTGTCACCGAAGGGGCGCTCCGTGCTCGCTGCGGGCCCCGCCACGGTCGTCGGCCACGTTCAGCCGCGGTGACGGTGGCGGGGTCCTCGCTGCGCGCGCAGCTATCCCCTTCGGCGCCACCCGTGCCCTCCGCTCGACCTCCAGCCGCGCCTCTCGCCGCTGGGAGAAGGAGTGGCGTCGCAGCAGAACGCGGCGGCCAACGCTGGCGAGATGTCATGGCCCGACAGGGTCGTGGCGCCACCACCGTCGGGTTCATGTTGGCGCTGGAGGCCGGTCTGGTACCAGGCCCGCTCCGCTGCCGTCGTGGGGTGTGCGTCGAGGTAGGCGTCGAGGGCGTCGGTGCTGGTGATGCCGAGTTGGCGCAGTGTGGTGGCGGCGAGGTCGGCGGCGTCGATGACGACGTTCACGCCGGGGCGTTGCCGGCCGGGGTGTGCTTTGGGGGTGTCGTGGTCGCGCAGGAACCGGGCGCACAGCTCCACCAGCGCGTCGGCGAGGCGTTCGGCGCGGGTGCGCCGACGGAGATCGCAGTCATCATCTGAGCGTCCGGCCAGGCGCAGCGCATCGGCGACGATGGCCCGGTCGTCACCCACCAGTTCGCCGCGCAGGCGGCTGCGGTCGTCGAGCAGCTCGTCGAGGTGCACGAACGACCGTCGGCTCTCCTCCTCGGGGGGCTGTTCGATGAGAGCGTCGGCCTTGGTGAACCAGTCGGGCAGCACCGTGGTCGTGCCCTCGATGTCGAGCCACCGCCACGTGGACGCCATCCCGGCTTCGATGTCGGCGAACAGCTCCAGGTGGCGGGGCTTGACCGCCTTGGCCAGCAGGTCGACCTGACCACCCGACACCGCCCCGGCGGCGTAGGCGGCGGCCATCGCCGGCAGTGCCGCGAGCCGCTTGGCGGCCCGCACCTGGCGTCGCGCCATCGAGTCGCTCATCCGGCACTCGGCCACCAACCAGCGGGTCATCGACGTCGCCCCATCGGCGTCCCACAGCTCCGCCGCGTCATAGGCCGCCACCGCGGCGGTGATCTTGGCGTCGAGCCGGTCGCGTTGGGCGATGGCGGCCACGATGGCGTCGCGTTCGATGGGCACGTCGAGCGCCTCGATCGCCTCGCCCAGCCGGAGCACACCCCCATCCATGCGAACAAGCCTATTCAGGGGGTGTGACAGCCACCGGCGCGAAAACCCAACGAAAACAACATCGAACGCTCGACCCACCCCCACCGCGCCGGAGACTCCAGGTTCCACATCGCCACCCGTGGACGGAAGGGCGCCAGAACGCCACAGCTGTCCACCGGTAGAGACCGGTGACGGCAGTCCGTCGGCGGGCGGGACCAGACGCCGTACGCTCGGCGGCCGTGCGCATCGACCAGGTGGAGCTGCGGGTGGTCGGGCTTCCCCTGGCCACGCCCTTCGTGGCCGCCCACGGCACGGTGACGACCCGCACTGCGGTGGTGGTGCACGTCACCGGACCCGATGGCGAGGGTTGGGGCGAGTGCGCGGCGCTGCCCGAGCCGACCTACTCCGCCGAGTACACCGACGAGGCGCTCCTCACCTTGCGGGACCACCTCGTGCCCCGTCTCCTGGCAGCGGCCAGCCGAGGGAGCCGAGGGGTCGACGCCCGAGGCGTGGTGTCCGCGCTGGCCGACGTGGTCGGCCACCCGATGGCCAAGGCGGCGCTGGAGCTGGCGCTGCTCGACGCCGAGGGCCGAGCCACCGGCACGCCGCTCGCTGAGACCCTGGCGCCGCACCCGCCGGGGCCCCGGGTGGCGGTGCCGGCCGGTGTGGCCATCGGCCTGCTCCCCTCCCCCGACGACGTCGCTGCCGAGGTGGCGGGCCGGGTGGCCGAGGGCTACGGACGGGTGAAGCTGAAGATCGCGCCCGGTCGCGACGTGGACCACCTCCGTGCGGCCCGCCAGGCCGGTGGCCGCGACCTGGCGCTCCTGGCCGACGCCAACGGCGCCTACCGCCTGGATGCCGAGCCGGGCTCCCCGCACGACGCCCGCCGGCTCTCCGAGCTCGACGGTCTCGACCTGGTCTGCGTCGAACAACCACTGCCCGCCGACGACCTGCTGGACCATGCCGAGCTGGCCCGCCGGCTGGCCACCCCCATCTGCCTCGACGAGTCGCTCACCTCGCCGTCGGTCACCGAGCAGGCCCTCGACCTCGGCGCCTGCTCGGTGGTGTGCGTGAAGGCACCCCGCTACGGCAGCTGGCTCGCCGCCGCCGACGTGCTGGACCGTTGCCGCGGAAACGATGTGCCGGCCTGGGTGGGAGGCATGCTCGACACGGGTCTCGGTCGACTGGCCAACCTGGCCCTCGCCGCCCACCCCGGCGCCAGCCTCCCTGGCGACCTGTCGGCCACCGACCGCTTCTTCACCGATGACGTGACGCCGCCCGTGGCGGTGGAGGGGCCGGCCGGCGCCGGCACCATCGCCGTCCCGTCTGGCCCCGGGCTGGGTGCGGCGCTCGACCCGGCGGCTCTCCAGCGGCTCACCCTCGAGCGAGTCGTCGTCCGCCGCTGAGCCCCTGGTGCTCGGGCTGCCACCGGACGGGTTCGGTTCGTCGACGACCGACGCCGGCCGGTCCCGGTGCTCACACGGCGACGCGGCTCACACGGCGACGCTGCTCACCGGATGACGGTGCTCACAGGACCACGGTCTCGGTGTCGCGGCCCGAGCGCAGCGTGGTGCCCGGTGTCTCGCCGGTGACCTTGCCGTCGCGCACGATCTCGATCCCGTTGACGATCGTGGCGTCGATGCCGGTGGCCTCGCTGTAGAGGCGCCACCCGCCGCCGGGCAGGTCCTGCCGCGGCGCCACCGTGCCGGGGCCGACGGTGGCCGGATCGAGCACCACCAGGTCGGCGAACCAGCCCTCGGCCACCCGACCCCTCCCGCGCAGCCCGTAGAAGCGGGCCGGGGCGTCGGTGAACAGCCGCACCGCCCGCTCCAACGACATGAGCCCCCGGTTGCGCACGGCCTCGGCGAAGAAGCTCGTGTGGCAGGCGAAGGTCTTCATCATGTCGAGGTGGGCGCCCGCGTCGGAGCCGCCGGCGATCACCCGCGGATCGCTGTCGAGCAGCCGGACCCGCTCGACCCAGGACTCGTCGTCGGTGCCGATGGTGGGCGGCTCGAGCCCCGTGGCCAGGTCGTCGTCGACCACGATGTCGAGCAGCACGTCGAGCGGGTGGCCGCCCCGCTCGGCGGCGACGTCGCCGATGACCCGTCCGACGAGCCCCTGCAACGAGGGGTTGCCGACGTCGGCCACCGTGAACTGAGCGAACCGCGAGATCGAGTGCTGCGGCGGCAGGTCGGCGGTGGCTTTCTTGAGCTGTTCCCGCACGGCCGGGTCGGCCAGGGCGGCCCGCCGCTCGGCGTGGGGAAGGTGGATGACGTCGGCGAAGCCGGGGATGAGGTCGAGCACGAAGCCCGACGCGAACGACAGCCGCATGCGCATCGGCTCGGGCAGGCACAGGCCCACCACCTTGCCGCCCCTGGCCGCGGCCACGTCGGAGGCGGCCAGCTTCGCTTGCCGCCCGGCGCGGGCCTGCTCGCCGGCGGCCACCACCATCACGTTCCAGTTGAGGGCCCGTCCGGCGGCGACGGACATGTCGGCCATCAGCTCGACCTCCTCGTCAGAGAAGGTGGCGCCGGCCGAGGGGATGAACTCGAGGGTGGTTCCCGGGAACCGGCCGGCCGCCTCGGCCAGGGCCAGGAACTCGGCCCGGTCGGCGAACCGCGACGGGACGGGGTGGCCGTCGTGGTCGCTGTGGCTCGCCGAGAACGTGCTCGAGAACCCGAGGCCCCCGGCCTCGATGCTCTGCCCGAGCAGGGCGACCATGGCCTGCAGCTGGTCGGGCGTGGCTCGCTCGCCCACCGCTGCCTCGCCCATCACCACGCGGCGCAGCGCGCTGTGCCCGACGAGGAAGCCGGCGTTGACGGCCAGACGCCCTTCGAGGCGGTCGAGCCACGAGCCGAAGCCGCCCCACGCCAGGTCGAGGCCCGCCTCGAGGGTCTCGACCGGCATGCCCTCGACCCGGGCCAGCATCGGGACCAGGTAGTCGGCGGCCTCGGGGGTGATGGGGGCGATGCTGAACCCGCAGTTGCCGCCGAAGACCGAGGTCACGCCGTGCAGCGACGACGGGGTGGCCGCAGGGTCCCACATCACCTGGGGGTCGTAGTGGGTGTGGAGGTCGACGAACCCGGGGGTGACGACCCGGCCGTCGGCGTCGATGGTGCGGGCCGCCTGCTCGTCGACGTCGCCCACCGCCACGATCCGTCCGTCGCGCACACCGACGTCGGCTCGCACGCCGGGCCGGCCGGTGCCGTCGACGACGGTGCCACCGCGGATCAACAGATCGAGCATGGTGATGCCTCCCCTTCACGGACTGGGGACCATCCTCGCGCCGACCCGCCCCGGCCGCCGACCCGTCTCACACCCCGCTCGGCGCGGCCCCCTCAGCCGCCCGCGGTCGCCCAGCCGTTGGCGCGGACCACAGCGAGCGCCGAGGCGGCGAACTGCGCGTGGCCGGCCCGGTTCGGGTGGATCCCCGTGTCGGCGTCGATGATCCACGGGGCGGCGGAGGGGCAGAACCCGGCCGACCCGGCACGGGCGATCAGCACCGCCTGGGAGGACAACGCCTGGCGGCTGGGGCCGTCGGCGGCCGGTGTGGCGCCGCACCCGGCCTGGGCGCCGGTGCCTGGCCAGCCCGTGTCGAAGCGGGGCGGGTCGGACACGGCGATGCGGCTGGCCCACACCGCCCCCGACTCCTTCACCGCGGCCACGGCCCGCTCGACCTGGCCGTTGACCGCGTCGACCATGACCTGGGACTGCCACTCGTCGAACAGGCTCAGCGCCGAAAGGGCCAGGTGGTACCGGCTCACCAGGATCTTGGCGTCGGTGGTGTGGGCGAGCACGTCGAGGTAGACGGCCATCAGGCGCTGCTGCACCAGGTTGGCGTCGACGTAGCCGTCGATGCAGTCGACGAACAGCTGCCGCTCGGTGGCCTCGTCGGAGAAGACGGCGCACGCCTTGCCCGGGCCGGTGAGGAAGTCGGCGAGCAGCGGGTTGGCCCCGAGGGTGACGAGCACCAGATCGGGGTCGTCGCGCTCGAGGCGCACGAGCAGGTCGTGCAGCGTGCCGTTGTCGGCCTGACCCGGCTCGGGGGACAGCTCCATCCAGTGGCGGGGCTCCGAGCCGGTCACGGCGTAGTTGGCGTAGTCGGTCGCGCCCAGCGCGCCGGCCACCTGCGCCGCCCACGACACCTGGTTGGCGAGACCGAAGTCCGCGCTGAACGACGGCTGGCGGTCCGTGGCGCCGGGCCCGAGGGAGGAGTTCGAGGAGCACCGGTCGTTCTGGGTGACGAGGGTGGGTCGGCAGCGCAGGAGGTCGACCACGCCCCACGGGCTGCCGTCGGCGAGGAACCCGAAGCCGGCGGTCACCGAGTCGCCGAAGGCTCGCACGCGCGGTGGGGTGCCGGTCGAGGCGCCCTCGGGAGCGCCCTGCGGCGGGCCGGCCTGCGCGCCGGCCTGCGCCCCGACCGACGTGGGCGCCGGCAACCCGAGCAGGACGACGAGGAGGACCAGCGTCGAGCACACGGCGCCCGTCACGACGAGGGCGCCGCGGCGGGCCACGGCGGCGCGGGCGGGCGCGGCGGGGGCAGGCACGGGGCTGGACCCTACCGAAGCACCGGGCGGGGCCGACGTCGGCCGGCGCCGGTGCCGCCCGGGTCTTCTAGGCTCGCCCGCCGTGCCCGCCACCGCCCCGGACCCCACCGGCTTCCCGGCCCGCCACGCCATGCGCCTGCTCGCCCTCGAGTCCGAGCAGACGGCCGACGGCGACCTCCGCGGCTGGCTGCGGGTGGCGCCCGAGCTGCGGGCGCCGTCGGGCGGGCCTCGGCTGGCGGCGGTGGCCATGCTGGTCGACTCCCTCGGTGGTGCCCGCTCCATCACCGCGGCGGCACCGGACTGGGCCCTCACCGCCGACCTCACCGTCCACCTCCTGCCCGTCGGTGAGGTGTCGGAGCTGCAGGTCGACGTGCACGTGCGCCGCCGGGGCCGGCGCACCCTCGTGCTCGAGATGGACCTCACCGCCGACGGCGCCACGCCGGCCGGGTTGGCCACGTCCACCTTCGCGGTGGTGCCCCGCCCCGCCCACCTCGAGGGGCTCGACATCGACCGGAGCCCGGGCCGGCGGGCCATGTCGGCCCCCGAGCCCGGCGAGGCGCCGCTGCGGCCCTACCTCGAGGAGCTGGGAGCGGTGGAGCACGGGCCCGGCCGAGTGGTCCTGGAGCTGCGGCCGGAGGTCGCCAACCGCTTCGGCGCGCTGCACGGCGGCGTGCACACCGCCCTCGCCGACGAGGCGTCGGCGTCGCTGGGCCGCTCGCTGCTGGGCGGGGAGGCGGAGACCACCGACGTGCACCTGGCCTTCCTCGAGCCGGCCCGCACCGGCCCGGTCCACGCCGAGGCGGCCCTGGTCGGCGACCCGGCCCCGGACGGCAGCCGCCTCACCGCCGAGGTGCGGGTGATCGACCACGAGGGCCGGCTGTGCTCCTACGCCACCACCGAGGTCGTGGCGCCGTGACCGACGCACCGGAGACGCGTGGGCTGTTCGACCGCCAGCGCGGCATGGGCGTGTCGGCCTACCTGCACCTGCCCATCAGCGAGGTCACCGACGGCACCGAGCCCTTCGCCGTGCTGCAGGCGCCGTTCGACGCACCGCCTCACATGGTCGACGACGAGGGCCGCACCGGCACCGGCATGCTGGCCGCGGCCGCCGACTCCATCGGCGGCCTCGCGTGCGGGCTGGCCTGCCTGCCTGACTGGATCGTCACCACCAACCTCACCGTGCGGCGGGCGTCGTCGACCCTGCGGGGCCCCTCCGGCACCGGGCCGCTGCGGCTCGACACCGACGTGCTGCGCCGGGGCCGCTCCGCGGTGGTGAGCCGCACTCGCATCCGCTCCCTCGACGGGGCCGAGGTGGCCACCACGTGGATGACGGGCGCCGTGCTCACACCGGCCGGCGGGCCGCCGCCGTTCACCCGGCCGGTGCGGCCCTGGACGCTGCCCCACAGCGACGACCCCCTGCTCGAGCAGCCCCCGGAGGTGTTCTTCGGGCTGCGGGCCGGCGGCGCCCCCGGCGTGGTGTCGCTCGACCTGGCCGACCACATGCGCAACCCGTGGGGCATCCTCCACGGGGGCGGCATCGCCGTGCTCATCGACAGCGCGGCGCGCAGCGCCGCCGCCGGCGGGCCTCTCGGCCCGACCCCCGACCACGTCGTCTCCGACCTTGTCGTCCACTACCTCAGCCCGGCCCGAGTCGGACCGGTCACCGCCACCGCCCGCCGGCTCGGGCGCCGCGGCCACGACCACCTGGTCCGGGTCTCGCTGGTCGACCACGGCGCCGACGACCGGCCGGTGGCGCTGTCGGTGGCCACGGTCCGGCACACCGGCCGACGCGGGGCTACCGTCCGGTAACCCGGGCGCCGACGAGGCGCGCCCGCCCGCTGCTCGACCCTCAGGAGGGCCCCTCGTGGCGATGACGTTCGACGAAGCCGTGGCCGCGCTCACCGGGCCGGGGGGGCCGTTCGAGATCCGCGAGGTGGAGGTGCGGGGCCGGCCGACGCGGGTGTTCGCCAACACCCCGCCGTCGCTGCGGGCGCTGTTCGACATGTTGCGGGCGCGGCCGGCGGACCCGTTCCTCGTCTACGAGGACGAGGTGTGGACCTTCCCGGAGGTGGTCGCCCACATCGACGCCGTCGCCAACCTGCTCGTCGAGCGCTACGGCGTGGCGCCCGGCGACCGGGTGGCGATCGACATGCGCAACTACCCCGAGTGGATCGTCGCCTTCGCGGCCATCGTCTCGATCGGCGCGGTGGCCGTCTCGCTCAACGCGTGGTGGACCGGCCCCGAGATCGAGTACGGGCTCATCGACTCCGGGTCGAAGGTGCTCGTCGCCGACCGGGAGCGCATCGACCGGGTCGGGTCCAGCCTCGAAGGCCAGGGGATCCGGGCCGTGGTCGTGCGCAGCGAGGGCCCGCTGCCTCCCGGCTGCGACCACCTGGGCGACGTGCTGGTGCCCGGCGCACCGATGCCGGCGGTCGAGATCGACCCCGACGACGACGCCACGATCCTCTACACCTCGGGCACGACCGGGCACCCCAAGGGGGCGGTGTCGACCCACCGGGCGGTGCTGTCGGGCCTCATGGGCTTCGCCTGCCGGGGCGTGGTCGAGGCGCTCCGCCAGGAGCCGCCACCGCCCGACGCCACGCCGGCGCCGCCCACCACCTTCGTCCTCGCCGTCCCCCTGTTCCACGTCACCGGCTGCGTCCCGGTGCTGCTCGGCGCGGTGCTCGGCGGCTACAAGCTCGTGATGATGCACAAGTGGGACGCCGGCCGGGCCCTCGAGCTCATCGAGCGCGAGAAGGTCACCAACTTCATCGGCGTCCCCACCATGTCCCAGGACCTGCTGTCGCACCCCGACTTCGCCAGCCGCGACACGTCCAGCCTGAAGAACGTCGGCGGGGGCGGCGCGCCCATGGCCCCCGACCTGGTGCGGCGCATCGAGGGCTCCTTCTCCGGCCACGCCCGACCGCAGCTCGGCTACGGCCTCACCGAGACCAACGGCTACGGCCCCGGCAACGTGGGCGACGACTACGTCCGCAAGCCGTCGAGCACCGGGCGGGTGGTGCCCATCATGGAGGTGAAGGTCGCCGGCGAGGGCGGCGAGGCCCTCGGGCCCGGCCAGGTCGGCGAGATCCTGCTCACCGGGCCGATGCTCATCCGCGGCTACTGGAACCGGCCCGACGCCACCGCCGAAGCGCTCGGCGACGGCTGGCTGCACACCGGCGACCTGGGCTACCTCGACGAGGAGGGGTTCCTGTTCATCGTCGACCGGGCCAAGGACATGGTGCTGCGCGGCGGGGAGAACGTGTACTGCGCCGAGGTCGAGGCCGCCATCTACGAGCACCCGGCCGTCCACGAGGCGGCGGTGTTCGGCCTGCCCCACGAGCGGCTGGGCGAGGAGGTCGTCGCCGCGGTCCAGCTGCGGCCGGGCGCCGAGCTCGACCTCGACCACATGGCGGCGTTCCTCAAGGAGCGCATCGCCGGGTTCATGGTGCCGACCCGGTGGTTCCTGCGTGACGAGCCGCTCCCCCGGGGCGCCACCGGCAAGATCCTCAAGCGCCAGATCCGCGACGAGCTGCTCGCCGGCGAGGGCTGACGACCCGGCCCTGCCGCGTCGCCGGCGCCGCGCCGGGCCGGGCCCGGGCGGGTGATCGCACACCTGTTCGGATAGGCTGGAGGCGATGGTCCAGTGGCAGGGATCGCTCTTCGCGGCCGGCGCGCCAGCGGTGCGCGCCGACGCGCCCACCGAGCGCATCGAGCTCGACGCCACCTCCTGGATCGACGTTAGCCGCGGCTTGCTCGAGGGCGCCGACGACGTGTGCGCCCATCTCCTCGCCACCGTGGCGTGGCGACAGCACCGGCGCCGGATGTACGAGCGCGTGCTCGACGACCCCCGGCTCTCGCGCTGGTACCGGGCCGACGAGCCGGCCCCGCACCCGGCCCTCGACGACGTGCGGGCGGTGCTGGCCCGCCGCTACGGCCGGCCCTTCGGGGGCCCTGGCCTCAACTACTACCGCGACGGGCGCGACAGCGTGGCCTTCCACCGTGACCGCGAGCTACGCCAGCTGGAGGACACGATGGTGGCGGTGCTCACCCTCGGCGCCCGCCGGCCGTTCCTGGTGCGCCCGCACGGAGGGGGGCGGTCCGTCGACGTGGCGCCGGCATCGGGCGATCTGCTCGTGATGGGCGGCCGCTGCCAGCTCGACTGGGAGCACGGGGTGCCCAAGCAGTCCGCGGCCGGCGCCCGCGTGTCGGTGTCGTGGCGGTGGAGCAACCGCGACGGCGCCCACACCCTGGCGCCGCTCGGGGAGAGCAGCGAGCCGGAGGGGCACCGTGAGCCGGGCGGGGACCGAGAGGCGGACGCACCACCGGGGGACTGATCGCGGCGCCGAACGGGCAGGAACGCTCGCAAGCCGTCAGCGCCAGGAGACCTCGCCATGCCCCTCACCTCACCATCGCCTGCCGGCCCGGGCCTCCGGCGCCGGGCCGTGCTCGTGCCGGTTGCCGGATTGGCCGCGGCCCTGGGCCTGTTGGTGCCGGCCTGCGGGTCCGACAACGGCGGCTCGGGCACCAGTGGCGGCTCGGGCAGCACCGGCACCACCGCCTGCGCCACGGCCGACACGTCGATGGGCAGCGACGCCGCCATGGGAGGGTCGAACACCACGCTGGTCGGCAGCCGCGACACCACCGTCACCGTGGAAGGGGGTCAGCCCTCCGCCGGCGGCTCGACGGGGAGCGGTGGCGAGAGCGGCTCGAACAGCGCGGCGGGCGGGGCTCCGAGCGCCAGCTCCACCACCACGACCGGCGGGACCAGCGGTGCCGGCGGCAACACCACCGGCAACGCCGACACGGGTAGCGGCGGGTCGAGCCGCACCTGTTGAGCTGCGGATGGGCGGCGCGGCCTACGGCGCGGGAGCCTCGTCGACGAGCCTCGCGTAGTAGCCGCGGGCCGGTTCGGCCCACGCCGCCCGGCAGCGGTGGAACAGCTCGGCGGCGCGGGCGCCGGGCCAGTCGGCCGGCAGCAGCTCCGCCGGCAGGGCCGGATCGACGCTGAGCAGGTGGCGCCACTCGTGGGCCAGCCGGGTGCTCAGGGCGAACGCCTCCCGCTCGTCGGACGGGTCGGCGCCGGCGAAGGCCGACACGAAGGCCCGGTGGGCGACGGCGGCGGAGTCGAGGTCCCACGCCATGGCCACCACCTCGGCCGGCGTCTCGGCACCCTCGACCGTGGTGCTGTCGAACACCAGCGCCGCGCCGGGCAGGGCCACGCTCTCGAGCAGCGCCTCCAGCCCGGGGCGGGCACCACGATCGGCGGAGATCCACACGCTCGACGAAAGGGTGCCGAACCCCTCGAAGTCGAGGCCGGTGGCCAGGCGGTCGCGGGTGGGCCGGTCAAGGGCCGTGCCGGTCAGCACGAGGAGCAGGAAGTGCCCGTCCCAGCCGCGGTCGAGGCGGAAGGAGCGCTGGAGCCGGTCCGACGCCGTCTCGAGCAGCCGGCGGCCGTGGGCGGAGATCCGCCAGCGGGTGTAGCGGCCCACCGACTCGCCCTCCAGCCAGCCGTCGGACGAGGTTCGGTTGATCGCCTGGCGGGCCGCTCGCTCCTCCACCCCGAGCGCCTCGAGCGCCCCGACGAGGGTGGCGTTCCACACGGGCTCGTCGCCCGGCATCACCCACTGCCCGATCACCGAGATCAGCAGGGCACGGGCGCTGGGCCCGCCGTCGGCCCGACGGCGGGTGGCGGTGACGACGACGCCCGGGCTGCGGCTCACGCGGGGATGGTAGGCGGCGGCTGCTACGGCAGGTCGCCCTCGATCTCGCTCGGGGAGATCCCGAGGTAGCGCTCGAGGTTGAGGTGCGTGTTGAGGATGCGGCACTCCTCGGGCGCGATGGTGAGCCGGGTGAACCCGGGCTGGTGCAGGCCGATCTGGGCGTGGCGCAGCAGCGAGAAGTCCTGGTCGAGCACAAGGCCGAACGACGCCTCGTCGAGGGGCAGCTCGACCTTCAGCGGCTTGGCGCGCGGCGACGTGTCGCCGGGGTTCACCCGGTCGAACTGGAAGGCGTCGAGGTAGCACTCGTCGGGGTTCGCCCCCGGCCGGGCCCGCAGCACCGACAGCAGGTCGGGGTGCACCAGCACCGTGATGTTGGGGAAGACGTTGTACTGGTCGAGGGTCATCAGCTCCTCGTCGCTGAAGCGATCGAGGTCGAGGCCCTGCTCGGCCTTCGCTCGGCGCAGCTGGGCAGCCAGCACCTCGAACACGGTGGCGCCCTCGGGGATCTCGGGCACCGGGCCCGGGTCGGTGCCGTCGAGGCCGACCCGCGTGGAGTACACCTGGGCGAAGGCCTCCCAGATCTGCTGGTCGGACGGCGTCGGCCGGATGCGGGGCGAGGGGACGCCGTAGAGCTGGCGGCTGCGGCCGACGTGCTCCCACAGCACCTGGTGGTCGCCGAGGTCGTCGTAGATGGTGAGCAGCTCCGGGTGCAGGCCCTGCACGTGGTAGGTCTCGCTGAAGCCGTCGGCCGTGGTCTTCCAGTTGGCGGGCACCTTCACGGTGACCTCGAAGCGGCAGCGGAAGTCCTCGATGCCGAGGTGGGCCGCGTCGGCGATGGCCCCACCGAGGTACTCCTCGAGCGGCATGGCGTCGGCGTCGAAGTTCACGAACACGAGCGGGCCCCACGTGCCCACGGCGACCGGCGGCAGGGCGTACGCGTCGTTGTCGATGACGCCGAAGTCACGACGGCTGGGGATCTCCTTCAGCGCCCCGTCGAGGTTCCAGCACCAGCGGTGGTACTCGCAGCGCAGCTCGGTGAGCCCCTCGCGAGAGCCCGAGCACAGCACGTTGCCCCGGTGGAGGCAGACGTTCTGGAACGCCCGGAGCGCTCCGTCGGCGCCCCGCACGACCACGGCCGACAGGTTGCCCACCCGGAACTCGACGGCGTCGCCCGGCTCGGACACGGCGTCGAGGGTGGTGGCCAGCTGCCACACGCGGGGCCACATGAGCGCGTCCTCGCGTGCCGCCCACTCCGGGGACGTGTAGCGCTCGGCCGGGATGGTGATGGGCCGACGCTCGCCGGAGCCGGACGCCTCGGCCCGGGACCGGATGGTGCCGACGTCGCGCAGGGGCGCGGCGCCGGCGGGCGTTTCGGCGAGATCGGTCATGGCTGCGGTCCCCCTTCGACGAAGGGCGATGTTGCCACAGGCCCCTGGGCCCCGACACCCCAGCCGTGTCCCGAGACGACCCGCCCTCCCCGTTCTGGTGGAGATCTACGTGCGCATGTGGTCGTAGACCTCCACCAGAACGGGGTGGGGGCGGGGTCAGCGTGGCGTCAGGGGGGGTCGGGGAAGGCGGTGTCGTCGATGCGGTCGACGAGGCCCCACTCGAGGGCGGTGGCGGCGTCGACGGGCCGGCCGCTGAGGGCGAGGTGGGCGGTGCGGTGGCGGCCGATGCGGCGGGGGATGCTCGCCGTGCCTCCGGCCCCCGGCACGAGCCCCATCGAGACCTCCGGCAGCAGGAAGGTGACGTCGGAGCGGGCGACGACCTCGCCGGCGAAGGCGGGCAGCTCCACGCCCGCACCGACACAGGCACCGTGCACGTGGGCGGCGACGCGAGCGGCCAGCCGGCTCAGGTGGAGGCCGGCGTTGCGGGTGGTGCGCACCAGGTGGGCGGTGACCGGGTCGGTGGCCGTGCCGAACTCGTCGAGGTCGCCACCACTGCAGAACGCCGGCCCCGCGCCCCGCAGCTCGACCCGGGCGATGCCGTCGTCGGCGGCGGCGATCAGCAGCCCCTCGACCAGCTCGTCGCGCATGCGGGTGCCGTAGGCGTTGCGCACCTCGGGCCGGTCGAGGGTGAGCGTGAGGGTGGCGTCCCGACGCTCGACCCCGACCACCGGGCGGTCGGGCCGCGGCTTGCGGGGCCGCTCGGCCCGGTCGGCCAGCCAGCGCCGGTGGTCCTCGCCGGCCTGCAGGAGGCTGTACACCCACGACTCGGCCACCACCGCGTCGGCCGCCCCGAGCGGCTCGCCGACCCGCAGGAGCTGCACCAGCGCCACGGACGCCGCCGTCGACCGCTCGACGACGCCGGCCAGATGGGCCAGCTCGGCCTCGACGCCGCCGGGGCAGGCGACCCACGGTCGGTCGGCATGGTGACCGTCGCAGAGCAGGAGGTCGAGCCCCGTGCCGGTGCCGGGCAGGGGCCGACCCTCGGCCACGCCGACCAGCACGACGGGCACTTGGGCCAGGAAGTCCGTGAGCCGGCTCACGGCCAGTGCCTCGTGGGGATCGCCTGACAGGCACACCGCCAGCAAGGGGCGCTCGGCCACCGCCCCGACCGCGGTGTCGTCGAGGCCGCCGGCCACGAGCTCGAGGGCCTCGGCCGGGGCGAGGACCGGGGTCGTCGGCGTGGGCGTCATGGCCGCACCAGCGTGCCGCCGATCCAGGTGGCCCGCACGTGGCCGGCGTCTGGCGTGTCGAGCACCTCGGCGAGGGGCGCGTCGAGCAGGCACAGGTCGGCGGGCGCTCCGGGGACGACCCGGCGGGGCGGGCCTCCGGGGTCGAGCGGGTCGGCGAGGTACCAGCCGAGCGCCACCCCCGGCGCCACCGCCTCCGACGGGCCGACGACCGCCCCGGTCCGGGTGGCGCGGGTGGAGGCGGCCCGGACACCGGCCCAGGGGTCGGGGCTGGTGACGGGGGCGTCGCTGCCCACCCCGACCCGCACCCCAGCGGCGAGCAGCGAGGCGTGACGGTGCAGCAGGGGGAGGTCGGGGGCCTCGACCTCGGCGAGGTGGTGGTCGCCGCGCTCGGCGACGAGCGACGGCTGGACGACGACGGTGACGCCGGCCGCCGCGAGGAACGGGTCGAGCTCGCGCGGCAGCACCGAGCCGTGCTCGATGCGGTCGCCGGGCCGGGCTCCGGCGAGCTCGAGCGCCGTCACCGCGGTGACGTTCTCGGCCCGGGTGACGGCGTGGACGGCCACCGCCCGGCCGCGGGCGTGGGCGGCCCGCACGCGGCCGGCCAGCCGCTCTGGGTCGAGGCCCAGCGACTCGTCGGCCAGCAGCTTGAGCGGGCCCAGCCGGGCCCAGCCCTCGACCGAGTGCGGATCGTCGGCGCCGAGCACGACCACCCGCTGCGGGAGCGCACCCGACCGGGCCGCGGCGCGCAGGAGGCCCAGCCGCTGCGCGCCGATGTCGTGGGTCGCGTCGGTGACTCCCGTGATCCCATAGCCGGCCAACCTCCTGGCGACCGCGGCCAGGTCCGGTTCGGCGCGGGGCACCCGGTCCCCCAACCACCGGTCGAGCCGGTGGAGCCAGCCGGTCGGCTCGCCCGAGGCGTCGCGTTCGACGCCGTCGGTTGCCGTTCCGTGTCCCAACAGGCCCACCGCCCCCAGCCCCGCGCTCGACAGGGCCCACGCCAGGCCGCTGCGGTGCTGCACCCGCACGGCCACGCCCGGGGCCACCGCGTCGAGGCGCCACCGGTCGAGCGGCCCGTGCCGGTGCTCGTCGTACCCGCCGGCCCTGACCCACCCCCTCGACGAACCTGTGCCCGTTTCGCACCCCAGAGGGTGCGAAACGGGCACAGGTTCGGGGGGGCGGGGGGCGCGGGAGTCTGCGGTGGCGTGCTGGGTGGCGTGCTGGGCGGCGTCGACGGCGGCGGCGTGCAGGGCGGCGTCGACGGAGGCGGGGTCGGGCAGCGGGTCGAGGTCGAGGCCGGCCGAGCGCGCCGCCATCGCCAGCAGGTGCACGTGGTGGTCGTGCAGGCCCGGGAACAGCGCCCCACCGCGGCCGTCGACCTCCTCGAGGTGATCCACGTGGTCGACGTCGGGCCCGTCGGCGACTCCGGGGCCAACGGCCCGCACCACGCCGTCGACGGCCACCACGTCGACCGTCCGGCCCTCGACCTCGACGCGGCGCAGCACCAGCGCGGCGCTCACCACACCACCGCGGCGTCCAGCGCGGCGGCCCGCGCCACCTCCCTCAGGGCGACGTCGATCACCGTGCCGCCACCGTCGCGCACGGCCCCGGCCACGAGCGCAGCCGCCACCATGCCGGTGAGCGGGTCGGCGACGGCGTCGGCGACGAAGGCTGGTTCACCGCTCGCCTCCCACGCCACCAGGCCGCCGGCCGCGGCGCAGTCGTCGCCGAAGCCGACCCGGTTGCGCCACGGCCCCGTGCGCCCGTAGGCGGTGATCGACACCCACACCGCACCGGGCCGGCCCGCCACCACCTCGGCCGGGTCGATCCCGAGCCGGTCGAAGGCGCGAGGTCGTGACCCCCCGATCACCACGTCGGCCCCGTCGAGGAGGCGGCGCAGCTCGTCGCGGCCGCCGGCCGACTCGAACGGCACCGACCGCCGCTCCTGCCCGGCGTGGAGCCGCTCGAAGAAGTCCCGGTTGCCCAGGCGGCCCCCGTCCGGCCGGGTCGGCGACTCGACCTTCACCACCCGGGCGCCGGCCCCGGTGAGCAACCGGGCGCAGGTCGGCCCCGCCCAGAGCGACGACAGGTCGACCACCCGCAGGCCCTCGGGCGTGCGGCCCGATCCCACCGGCGTGGCGACCGACGTGCGCACGTAGGGCCGGCCCGGGTCGACGGTGCGCCGATCGACGAGCTGCTCGTCGCCGTCACGCAACGCCGGGGGGTCGGGCACCTGGGCGACGGCCAGGCCGAGCTCCTGGCCGGCGGCGGTCGCGTCCCCGGCGAGCCGGGACCGGACCGCCTCGGCCACCCGGTCCCACGGCACCCGGTCGTCACCCGACTCCGGCGGGTGAAGGCCCAGCCAGGCCGGCAGCAGCTCGAGGTCGTCGAGCCGGGGGAGGCTCACCGCCAGCCAGCCGTCGGCCGCCGGCAGCAACCGACCGGCCCCGCCAGCGGTGACGCGGCCCTGGGGCAACCAGCCGGTGAGCTCTGACCGCTCCTTCACCAGGTCGACCGCGTCGGCCCAGGCCAGCTCGGGCTCGGCCGGCCCCTGGCCGACCGCGTCACGGAAGGCGGCCAGGGCGGCGCCGCCGAGGCCGCCGGCGAGCTCCCAGCGGGGGTCGCTGCTCAGCGGTCCTCCCGCATGCGGGCCCGCAGGCGGTCGAGCAGCTCCAGGAACGCGGGCTGGCCGAGCGACCACAGCTGCGGTTCCAGCTCGAGGGCGACCGCCTCCTCGGAGGTGGCCACACCGTCGGTGGCCTGGATGGTGGCCTTCACCCGCCGCACCAGCTCCGGGGGCGCGGCCGCGGCGCGGGCGGCGATGGTGCGGGCGGCGGCGAGCAGGTCGCTGTCGGGGACGCAGGCCCAGGCCAGGCCGAGCTCGGCGGCGCGGGCGCCGTCGACGACCTCCCCGAAGAGCACCAGCGCCATGGTGGACTGCACCCCCAGGCTGCGCCGGAGCCGCCACGTGTTGCCACCGCCGGGGTGCACGCCGATCTGCAGGAAGCGGGTGTCGAACCGGGCGGACTCGGCCGCCACGATCACGTCGCACGCCAACGCCATGTTGAGCCCCGCCCCCACGGCCGGCCCGTTCACCGCGGCCACCGTCGGCAACGGCGAGCCCGCCACCCGCAGGAAGCCGGAGTAGATGCCGCGGAGCGTCTCGGCGTCGCGGCACGCCGCCAGGTCGTCGAGGTCGGCCCCCGCGCAGAAGGCCGAACCGGCGCCGGTCACGACCACGGCGCCGACGTCGTCGCGCCCATCGAGCTCGTCCATGGCGTCGATGACCGCGGCGTTCAGCGCATCGGAGATGGTGTTGCGGCGACCAGGGTCGTCGAGGGTGAGCGTGGCGACCCGGTCGACGACGTCCAGCTGGATCATGGCTTCCTCCCCGACGCACCGCGCGCCGGCCCCGAGGGTACGCCGCCGGACTCGACCCGCCCACTGGCCCGACCAGCTGCCACGCCGGGCCGGGCAGCGGGCCCTCGCCACCGCCTCTAACATCCCCGTCACGCGCCGCTGGGCGCGACGTCTCGAGCGGCCGGGGCAACAGGGCTCCGCGCCAGAGAAGGGGAGCAAGCATGCGTGTGGTCGTCGTGGGGGCCTCGAGCGGGCTCGGTCGGTGCATCGCGGTGGGCCTGGGACGCAGGGGCGCGAAGGTCGCCGCCCTCGCCCGGCGCCGCGAGCGGCTCGACCACGTGGTGGCCGAGATCGGCCACGACGCTCTGGCCGTGCAGGTCGACATCAAGGACCAGCTGTGGTGCCGCTCGGCGATCGAGGAGGCGGCCGCCGGCCTCGGAGGCATCGACGCGCTCGTGTACACGCCGGGCATCGGGCCCCTGCACCGCCTCGACGACACCGACGCCTCCCTCTGGGCCGACGTGTTCGCCACCAACGTCACCGGCGCCGCGCTCGTGACCGCCGCTGCGGTGAAGCACCTCGAGGCCTCGGGCGGTTCCGCCGCCTACCTCTCGTCGGTGAGCGCCTCGCAGACCGCGCCGTGGCCCGGCCTGGGCGCGTACGCCGTGTCGAAGGCCGCCCTCGACAAGCTGGTCGAGGCGTTCCAGGCCGAGCACCCCACGGTGAACTTCACCCGGGTGGTCGTCGGCGACTGCGCCGGCGGCGAGGGCGAGGGCATGACCGAGTTCGCCAACGGGTGGGACCCGCAGCTGGCGAGCGAGGTGATGCCCACCTGGGTCGAGCGGGGCTACATCGCCGGCGCCCTGATGGACGTCGAGGACCTCGTCGACATGGTCGACTCGGTGCTGCGCACCCGCACCTCGGTGCCGAGCATCACCGTCGCTCCCCGTCGGCCCGCCTGAGGGACCGCCGCCGCTCACACCCGAGCCAGCGCCGCGGCGCTGATCGCGCCATCCCCCCGGGGCGCACCGTCCGAACCACCGTGACCGATCCACCCGGGAGGTTGGCCGTGACCACGACGACCGTCGACTTCGACCCGTTCTCCGACGAGTACTTCAACGACCCGAGCGAGGTCTACCGGCGCCTCCGCGACGAGGCGCCGGTCTTCCACAGCGAGCGCTACGGCTTCTACGCCCTGTCCCGCCACGCCGACGTGGTGGCCGCCCACCGGGACTGGAAGGGCCTGTCGAGCGCCCACGGGGTCGACCTCTCGACGCTGTCGACCGACCCGGAGCTGATCCGCAGCTACCAGAGCATCATCATGATGGACCCGCCCGAGCACGACCGGATGCGGGGCCTGGTGAGCCGGGTGTTCACCCCGCGTGCGGTCAGCGCCCTCGAGCCGATGGTGCGCGAGGTGATCCGTGAGTTCCTGGCCCCCCTCGAGGGGCGGGACCACGTCGACGCCGTCGAGGAGTTCAGCGCCCCGTTCCCGGTCGAGATCATCTCGCGCATGCTGGGGGTGCCCGCCGAGGACCGCCAGCAGATCCGCCACTGGCTCGACATCTCCCTGCACCGCGAGCCCGGGAGCATGGACCCCACCCCCGAAGGCGTGCAGGCCGGCCTCGAGTCGGGCATCTACTTCTACGGGCTGGTGCAGGAGAAGCGCCGCAACCCGGCCGACGACATGCTCACCCGCCTCACCGAGGTGGAGGTCGAGCGAGAGGACGGCCAGGCCACCAAGCTCACCGACGAGGAGATCGCCGGGTTCGCCGGCCTGCTCGGCGGGGCGGGCGCCGAGACGGTCACCAAGCTGGTCGGCAACGCCGTCGTGCTGTTCGCCCAGCACCCCGACCAGTGGCGCCGCGTCGTCGACGACCCGTCGCTGATCCCCAACGCCATCGAGGAATGCCTGCGGTACCTGCCCCCGTCGCAGTACCAGGGCCGCTTCTCGGTCGAGGACCGCACCTACGACGGCGGCACGATCCCGGCGGGCCACCCGGTGCTGTTGATCACCGGCGCCGCCACGCGCGACCCCCGGGCGTTCGACCGTCCCGACGAGTTCGACATCGACCGGCCGCCGAGCGTGCAGATCGCCCTCGGCCACGGGGTGCACAGCTGCCTCGGGGCCGCGCTCGCCCGCATGGAGGGGCGCATCGCCCTGGAGGAGCTGGCCCGCCGGTGGTCGAGCTTCGAGGTCGACGAGTCGGGGCTGCAGCGGGTGCACATGTCCAACGTCGCCGGCTACTCCAACGTGCCGGTGACGGTTCGGGCCGCGTAGGACGGCTCACTAGGATCCGGTTCCACCGACCCGTCCCCGCCCCGCGGTGACTCGCAGAACGGACGAGGCCATGACGTCCAGCGATGCCGCGCCGCGGCGGCAACGGAAGCGCAGCACCGAACCGGCACCCGAGGTCGCCGGCAACGGCACCGGCACCGGCACCGACCCCGGCGACGACCTGCTCGACGTCATCGGCGTGCAGCGGCGGGCGCCGTTCGGCGACACCCCCACGGTGGGGGCGCGGGGCACCCGCACCCAGCAGCGCATCCTGCGCGCCGCGCTCGAGGTGTTCGGGGAGGTCGGCTACCACGCCTGCCGGGTGGAGCGCATCACCCGGGCCGCCGGCTGCTCGCGCCCGTCGTTCTACCAGTACTTCTCCAGCAAGGAGGACCTGTTCCGCCAGCTGGCCGGCGAGGTGGCCCGAGAGCTGTTCCGCATCGCCGACGACATGGGCGAGATCACCCCCGACGAGGCCGGGTGGCACGCGCTGCGGGCCTGGCTGGCCGAGTACTCCGACCTGCGCGACCGCTACTGGCCGGTGTTCGCCGCCTACGCCGCCGCCGAGGGCAGCGACGACCTGGTCGCCAGCGGGTCGGCACGCGTCGGCCGCCGCCAGACCCGGGCCCTGGCCGCCAAGATCGACCCCTCGGCCCTGCGGGTCTACGACCCCGAGGTCGTGATGTACCTGCTGTCCAACGCGGTCGACCGGGCCTCGCTGTACCGGCACTTCCTCGTCACCGCCGACGCCGAGCGCGCTCCCGAGCGCGAGCGGATGCTCGACTGCCTGGCCGAGGTGCTGCACCGGTCGCTGTTCGGGCGCCGCGGCGGCGGGATGGTCGAGCACCGCCCCTCGACCCGGGTGGTGCGCGACGTGCCCCGGCTGCCGGGGGCCGACGGCGCCCGCTCCGACGGCCTGGGCCCGGCCGGCGCCGAGACCCGCACCAAGCTCCTCGACGCGGCGGCGGCCACCTTCGCGGCGAGGGGCTACTTCGACGCACGGGTCGACGACATCGTGGAACGGGCCGGCACGTCGCACGGCACCTTCTACCGCTACTTCGAGAACAAGGACGCCGTGTTCCGGGCCGTCGCCGCCCGGTCGGCCGGCCGCACGTTCGACATCATCGTGTCGATCCCCGACCTCGGCGACGAGCCCGCCACCTCGGCGGCCACGCGGCGCCTGCGGGCCTGGGTCGACGGCTACATGGCCACCTGGGTCGACGAAGGCCCGATCTTCCGGCTCTGGCTGCAGGCGTTCGGGCGCGACGAGGTGCTGGCGCGCGCCACCAGCCGCGGCCTCGAGGTGATCTGGGGGGTGCTGGCCCGCTTCCTGTCCCAGCGCGAGTTCGGCGACGTCGACGTCGACGCCTTCCTGCTCATCGCCATGCTCGACCTCGGCGGACCCGGCTTCGAGCGCCTGGGCGACCAGCGCAGCGACCTGCTGCTCGAGGTGATCCGCCGGGGCTTCCTCGGCGTCGACGCCCGCCTCTGACGCCGCCGCCGTTCGCCTCAGCTCCGGGGCAGCCCGAGCACCTTCTCGGCGATGATGTTGCGCTGGATCTCCGACGACCCCGCCGAGATGGTGCCGCCGAACGTGCCGAAGTAGCGCTCCATCCACGACGTGATGCCCATGCCCATGGCCACCGCCTGGTCGTGGCCGAGGTCGAGGCTGCGGTCGCCCATGAGCTCGGCGGCGCGCATCGCCATGCGCTGGCCGGCCTCGCTGCTGAACGCCTTCATCAGCGCCTGCTCGGGGGCGCTGCCGCCCCGCACGAGCTTGGCGAAGCCCCGGTAGCCCAGGCAGCGGGCCGCCACCGAGTCGATGTAGGACGTCACGAGCTGGTCGGCCGCCACGGCCCGCTCCTGGGCGGGCAGCCGGTCGAGGGCCTCGGGCGCCTCGGCCAGGAGCTTCACCATCGACTCCTCGAGCATGAGCACGCCGTTGAGCCACACCATGCCGCGCTCGTGGGCGAGCGAGCCGTTGGCCATCGCCCAGCCGTTGTTCATCTGCCCGACGAGGTTCTCGGCCGGCACCACCACGTCGGTGAAGAACACCTCGTTGAGGTCGGGCTTGTCGGGGTGGACGATCTCGGGCAGCGGTCGCACGGTGATGCCGGGCGTGTCCATGTCGACCAGCACCACGCTGATGCCCTTGTGCTTCGGCGCGCTGGGATCGGTGCGGCAGAACAGGAAGCAGAACTCGGCGTAGTTGGCGCCGGAGGTCCAGACCTTCTGGCCGTTGACGACGAAGTGGTCGCCGTCGAGCACGGCTCGGGTGCTGAGCGCCGCCAGGTCGCTGCCGGCACCCGGCTCGCTCATGCCGAGGCACGCCGCCCGCTCGCCGCGCAGGATGGGCATGGCGTAGCGCTCGATCTGCTCGGGGGAGCCGTAGTCGAGGATCGACGGGGCGACGATGCCGAGGCCCTGGGGGTTGGTGGTGCGGGGGATGTGGGCCTTGGTGAGCTCCTCGAGGTACACGAGGGTCTCGACCGGCCCGGCGTCGCGCCCGCCGAGCTCCTTCGGCCACGAGGGCACCAGCCACCCGGCGTCGAACATGCGGCGGGTCCACGCCTTGGCCCACGCCGGCAGGTGGGCCGACGACAGCGCCGGGTCGGCGGCCATCTCGGCGTCGGTGGGCCGGTTGTCAGCCAGCCAGTCGAGGAACTCCCGGCGGAACGCCTCGACGGAGTCGTCGAAGGTGAGCTTCATGCGAAGACCTCCTCGGTGGCCGCCAGCCCGAGCGTGCGGGCCAGCTCGGCCCGGTGGGCGACGGCGTTGCCGAACAGCACGTCGCCGACCTTGGCCCGCTTGAGCCAGAAGTGCAGGTCGTGCTCCCAGGTGAAGCCGATGCCGCCGTGGAGCTGCAGGCCGTCGCCCACCACCAGCCGCTGGCACTCGCCGGCGGCGGCCTTGGCGAGCGACGCCGCCTCGTGGCGGCGCGGGTCGTCCTCGGCGATGGTCAGCGCCGCGAACCAGCCGAGCGAGCTGGCCCGCTCCACGGCGAGGTACATCTCGGCCAGGCGGTGCTTCAGCGCCTGGAACGAGCCGATGGGCCGGCCGTACTGCTCGCGCTCCTTGGCGTACTCGAGGGTCATGTCGAAGATGCGCCGGCAGGTGGCGGTGGTGGCCACGGCCAGGGCGACCACGGCCTCGTCGAGCGCCCTCCGCACCGCCTCCTCGACCTGCGGCCCCGGCTCGGCGAGCACCCGGTCGGCGGGCACCACCACGCCGTCGAGCACCACGTCGGCCACCGCCATGGTGGGGTCGATGACCTGCCGGGGGTGCACCTCGAGCTCGCCTCGGGGCACGACGAAGGCGCCCAGACCGGCGCCGCCGCGGGCCACCACCACGACCTCGTCGGCGGTGTCGCCCCGCAGCACGGAGTCCTTGCGGCCGTCGAGGCGCCAGCCGCCGTCGACCGGGGTTGCCGTGGCCTGCACCGCCTCGGGCGTCCAGCGGCCGCCCTCGGCCAGGGCGAGCGTGCCGGTGATGCGGCCGGCCGCGACCGCCGCCAGGAACCGCTCGCGCACCTCGTCGCCGCCGATCTCGCGCACGGCGGGGGCGAACTGGGTGGCGGTGGTGAGGTAGGCGCCGGGCGCCAGCGACAGGCCGAGCTGCTCGGCCACGATGGCCTGGGCGAGGAACCCGTAGCCCAGGCCGCCGTGGGCCTCGGGCACGGTGAGCGCCGGCCAGTCGAGCTGCACCATCTGCTCCCACACGGCGGTGTCGTCGCCCGTGCCCTCGTAGATGGCCCGCACGAGCGACGTCGGCGCGATGCCGGCGAGCACGTCGCGCACGTTGTCGCGCAGCTCGGCTTCCTCGTCGGTGAACTCGAGGTCCACTCGGCTCCTCCCCTGCCCCGGTCGTGTCCACTCCGACCGTACGCGGCGCTGGCGGCGCGCGTCTAACGCACGCGTCATACTGAGGGGCCGACGTTCGTCAAGGGGGGACGATGACCGCAGTCATGAACGGTGTCCGCATCCTCGAGGTCGCCGAGCACACCTTCGTGCCGGCCGCCTCGGCGCTGCTCGCCGACTGGGGCGCCGAGGTGATCAAGATCGAGCACGTCGAGCGCGGCGACGCCATGCGGGGCCTCATGTCGAGCGGGCTGGCCTCGATCCAGTCCGACGTGCACGTGCTGCTCGAGCACTCCAACCGGGGCAAGAAGAGCCTGGGCCTCGACCTGTCGAGCGACGACGGCCTCGCCATCCTCTACGACCTGGCCAAGACCTGCGACGTGTTCCTCACCAACAAGCTGCAGTCGGTGCGGGCCAAGCTGAGGATCGACGTCGAGCACATCCGCGCCGCCAACCCCGACATCATCTACGTGCGGGGCAGCGGCCAGGGCGAGGAGGGCCCCGACGCCGACAAGGGGGCCTACGACTCGCTGGCGTACTGGTGCCGCGCCGGCGTGGCCTCGGGCCAGATGCCGGAGGGCGCCGACCGGGTGCCGGTCACCCCGGCGCCGGCCTTCGGCGACTCCATCGGCGCCATGACGATCGCCGGCGGGATGATGGGGGCGCTCTACCACCGGGCCGTCACCGGCGAGGCCACCGTGGTCGACGTGTCGCTGCTGGGCACCGGCATCTGGTCGATGGGCGCGGCCTACGCCCTCTCGCTGCAGTTCGGCACGCCGTGGCAGCCGCCCGCCCCCGACCAGGCCACCGGCAACCCGCTGGTCAACTTCTACCGCACCAAGGACGGCCGCTTCCTCAGCCTGTGCTGCCTGCAGGCGGCCACGTACTGGGCCGAGGCGTGCCAGTTCATCGGGGTGCCCGAGCTGGCCGACGACCCGCGCTTCGCCGACGCCATGTCGATCACCGCCAACGCCGGGGTGGCCTCCGACCTGCTGCAGGAGGCGTTCCTCCAGCACACCCTCGCCGAGTGGCGCGTGCGGCTCGAGGGCTTCTCCGGGCAGTGGGCGGCGGTCCAGGACACGATCGAGGCGGCGGCCGACCCCCAGACGGTGGCCAACGGCTACATCAGCGACTGCGTGACCGCCGAGGGCGTGCCGTTCAAGCTGGCCACCGCCCCCGTGCAGTTCGACGGGGAGCCCCGCACCGCCGGGCGGTCGCCGCTGTTCAACGAGCACGGCGACGAGATCCTCGAAAGCCTCGGGCTCGACATGGACGCCATCATCGACCTGAAGGTGCGAGGCGTGGTGGCATGAGCCAGCAGGCGCCGGCCGGCGGGGGGGCCGGCGGGGCACTCGCGGAGGAGCCCGTCAGCAACGCTCGGCGCATCGCCGAGATGGCCGCGGCCCGCGGCGACGAGGTCGTGTTCCGCCACGTCGCACTCTCGGGCGAGGAGACCGCGCTCAGCTGGGCCGAGCTCCACGGCCGGTCGAGCCAGCTCGCCGGGGCGCTGGCCGGGCGCGACCTCGGCCAGGGCGACCGCCTCGGGCTCGGGCTGCGCAACAGCCCCCAGTTCCTGCTGGCCGTGCTGGCGGCGTGGAAGCTGGGGGCGGTGCCGGTGCCGGTGCGCTGGGACCTGCCCGAGTGGGAGCTGGCCCGCCTGCGCGAGGTGGTCGACGCACCGGTGTTCCTCGGGCCCGACGACGTGGCCTGGGTCGACGCCACCGCCTCGGCCGAGGTGCCCGACCTCCCCGAGGCCACGTCGCCCCAGGTGAACGGCATCTGCAGCAGCGGCTCCACCGGCACGCCCAAGGTGATCCTGAGCGGGCGGCCGTCGGTGTGGGAGCCCCGCCAGGGCATCGCCTTCATGGAGGGCTGGCGGCCGGTGGCCCATCCGCAGGTCATCTTGGTGCTGGCGCCGATGTACCACACCAACGGCTTCGCCACGCTGTTCAGCCTGCTGAGCGGCGACCACCTGGTGGTGATGGAGAAGTTCGACGCCGCGCGGGTGGTCGACGTCATCGAGCGGCACCGGGTGACCACCTTCACCGCCACGCCCACCATGCTCCAGCGCATCGCCGACCTGCCGGGCATCGACGAGCGCGACCTGTCGAGCATCGACTGGATCCTGCAGGGCGCCGCCCCCATGCCGCCGTCGCTGGTGCACCGCTGGGCCGACCTCATCGGCATCGACCGCATCATCATGGCCTATGGCATGACCGAGGGCCTCGGGCTCACCGCCCTGCGGGGCGACGAGTGGCTCAGCCACCAGGGCAGCGTGGGGCGTGGCTTCCGCGAGACCGACATCCGCATCCTCGACGCCGAGGGCAACGACCTCCCCACCGGCGAGGTGGGGGAGATCTACCTGCGCTCGGGGCTGGCCGACGGCTACAGCTACCTGGGCGACGCCCCCGAGCTGCGCAGCACGCCCGACGGGTTCCACACCGCCGGCGACCTCGGGCGCCTCGACGCCGACGGCTACCTCTACATCGCCGACCGGCGGGTCGACCTCATAATCAGCGGCGGGGCCAACGTCTTCCCCGCCGAGGTCGAGGCGGCGCTCATCGACCACCCGCAGGTGGCCGACGTGGTGGTCGTCGGCCTGAAGGACCCCGAGTGGGGCCGGCGGGTGCACGCCATCGTCGAGCCCACCGACCCGGCCGCGCCGCCCACGGCCGAGGAGCTCATCGCCTACGCCAAGGCGCGCCTGGCCGCCTACAAGGTGCCGAAGACGGTGGAGGTGGTCGACAGCATCCCCCGGAGCGAGGCCACCAAGGTCAACCGCGGCGCCCTGGTGGCCGCCCGGGGCGGCTGATCAGGCGCTGAGGTCGGCCACGACCTGGCGGCGCAGCAGCTTGCCGGTGGGCGTGCGGGGGAGCTCGTCGCGGAACACGACGATCTCCGGCGTCTTGGAGCTGCGGAGGTGCTCGCGGCAGTAGGCCTGCAGCTCCTCGGCGCTGAGCGCGGTGCCCTCTTCGAGCACCACGGCGGCGGCGATGCGCTGGCCCCACTCCTCGTCGGGCACCCCGACCACGACGGCGTCGGCGATGGCGTCGTGGCGCACCAGGACGTCCTCGATCTCGGCCGGGGCGATGTTCTCGCCCCCCCGGATGATGGTGTCGTCGGCGCGGCCCTCGATGAACAGGTAGCCCTCGGCGTCGATCCAGCCGCGGTCCTTGGTGGGGAACCAGCCCTCGGCGTCGACCACCGAGCCTTGGTCGTACTCGCCCGAGATCTGCTCGCCCCGCAGGAACACCAGGCCCGGCTCGCCGACGGGCATGGGCTGGTCGAGCTCGTCGCGCACCTCGACCTCGATGCCGGGCAGCACCTTGCCCACGGACCCGAGGCGCACCTTGGCCTCGGGGTCGCCGGCGAAGGCGGCGGCGTGGTCGTCGGGGCCCAGCAGGGCGATGGTGGAGGAGGTCTCGGTGAGCCCGTAGGCGTTGACGAACCCGGTGCCCTCGAACAGCTCGAGCGCCCGCTCCAGCACCGGCAGCGGCATGCGCGCCCCGCCGTAGGAGAGGGTGCGCAGGGTGGGCACGTCGGCCGGCTTGCCGTCGAGGTGGGCGACGACGCGGGCGAGCATGGTGGGCACGACCATGGCCTGGGTGACGCCCTCGGCGCGGATGGTGTCGAGCCACACCTGCGGGTCGAAGGCGTCGAGGTAGACGATGCGCCGCCCGGCGTAGAGGTTCGACAGCAGGTTGGCCATGCCGGCGATGTGGTACGGGGGCACGGTGACCAGCGCGGCGTCGGCCGGGTCGGCCGAGGCGAACTCGACCGTGCCGATGACGTAGGCGGTGAGGTGCCGGTGGCGCAGCAGCGCCGCCTTCGGGGTGCCCGACGTGCCCGAGGTGTAGAGCACCACGGCGACGTCGTCGGGGTCGACGAACGGCGGCAGCTCGACGTCGCCCGCCGCCGCGAACGACGCCTCGACGAGCCGGCGTCGGTCGACCGTGGCGGCGGGGTCGGCGCCGGCCACCCCACCCTCCTCGGCCACCACCATGCAGCCCGGGTTGGCCTGCACCAGCGGGGCGAGCTGCTCGTCGCCGAGGCGGTAGTTCATGGGGATGAACGGCACGCCGGCGTAGGCCGACCCGAACAGGGCGATCGGGAAGCTGGCGTCGTTGGTGCCGCAGTAGATCAGCCCGTTGGCACCGTCCTCGACGAGCTTGCCCGCCACCCGGCGGGCGGCGGCGTCCAGCTCGGCGTAGGAGAGGGCGACGTCGCCGGAGACGACCGCGGTGCGGTCGTCGAGCGTCGACGCCGCCATCTCGAGCAGCAGCGAGAGGTTCACGGCGCGCTAGTCAGAGGACGGGAGGGGCTTGGCGCCCTTGATGGGCACGGCGCGGCCGTCGGCGGCCAGCTCGCCGGGCCCGGGCTTGGCGCACAGCACCTCGAGCCCGGTGTCCTCGTCGGCGTAGCGCTTGCCCACCAGGGTGCCCTCGCCCGACGCGTCGGCGTGGCCGCCGCCGGGGCGGTCGGCCCCGGCCTCGACGAGCTCCGCACCGCCGCAGGTGAGCACGACCGCCGTGCTCGGCGGACGCACCACGACCAGCTCGACGCTGCACTCCGGGCACGCCAGGCGGCTGCCGGCCTTGATCTCCATCAGGTCCCTCCTGTGGCGGCCACCCCCGGGCCGCCGGACACCAGAGGGTACGCGCCCCACGGCCCTCACCCCAACTCCCCGCTGCGCCCTGCGGCGACCCGCGGCGGTCGGCGGTGGCGGGCCCGATGTGCCACGATCGGCGCTTCGCACAGGCCAGCAAGGAGACGAGGGGAATGGCCAACGAGGTTCCGGGGCGGTTCGAGGGCAAGGTGGCGCTGATCACCGGCGCCGGTTCGGGGATCGGTCGGGCGACCGCCGTCCGGCTCGCCGCCGAGGGGGCCCGGGTCTTCGCCCACGACCTCGACGGCGAGGCGCTGGCCGGCACGGCCGAGACCATCACCGCAGCGGGCGGCACCGTGCAGACCCGCACGGGCGACGTCACCTCCCGTGCCGAGTGCTTCGACACGGTGGCCGCCGCCGTCGACGCCTTCGGCCGCCTCGACGTGCTCGGCAACATCGCCGGCATCGCCCGCGGCGAGCACTTCACCGACGTGCCCGAGGACGCCTACCGGCTGATGGTCGCGGTGAACATGGACGCGCCGTTCTTCTTCTGCCAGGCCGCCATCCCCCACCTGCTCGAGACGTCGGGGGTCATCGTCAACATGGCGTCGAACGCCGGGTTGATGGGCCAGGCCTACACCGTCGCCTACTGCATGACGAAGGGCGCGGTGATCCAGCTCACCAAGTCGCTGGCCATGGAGTACATGAAGACCGACCTGCGGGTGAACGCCATCGCGCCGGCCGGCACCTTGACCTCGCTCACCCTCGGCTACCAGATGCCGGCCGACGTCGACATCGAGCTCATGCGCTACACCGGCTTCCGGGGCATGGCCGAACCTGGCGACATCGCCGCGCTGTTCTCGTTCGTGGCGTCGCCGGAGGCCCACAACATCCACGGCGCCGTGCTCTCCAGCGACTTCGGCGTCACCGCCGGCTAGGGCGCCCGGCGCAGGGCGCCGCCTGCGGGGGCACCCTGCGCCGACGGCGCTCCGCGCTCGGTCAGCTCTGGGCGGGCTGGGCCTTCACGTCGCCGACGAGGTCCCCGAGGCGGCTGTCGGGCACGGCCCGGGCGATGTCGGCCTGGCTCACCATCCCGACGAGCTCGGTGCCGTCGATCACCGGGAGCCGCAGCACGCCGTGCTCCTTCATGGTGCGCACCGCTTCCTCGACGGGGTCGTCGGCGCCGATGGTGACCACCTCGGTGGGCTCGACGACGTCGGCCACCCGGCAGTCGCGCGGGTCCTTCTGTGACGCCACGACCCGGACCACGATGTCCCGGTCGGTGAGCATGCCGGTCAGGTGCTTGGCGCCGTCGCACACCGGGAGCGCCCCGATGCCGTCGGAGGCCATCATCTCGGACGCCTCGGCCACGGTGCGCTCGCCGGTGATCCAGCGGGGTCGGTCGGTCATGATCTCGCGTGCTGTCGTCATCGCCTTCTCCTGGCTCTGCTGTCGTCTGGGCGCTGGTCCCACCCCGCGACCACTACCCCATGGCGCCGGGATCGGAACCACCGCCGCGCCGAGCCCCGGAGAGGGCAGGAGCGGACGGCACGTACCGCCCGGCATGGGGAAGGTGCTGGCCATGAGGGCACTGGTGACCAACGACGACGGCGCGAACAGCGAAGGGATCCAGGTGCTCGCTCGCGCCGCCGAGGACGCCGGCATGGGCGTGCTCCTCGCCGCGCCGAGTTGGAACAGCAGTGGTGCGAGCGCATCGTTGACCGCCGTCCTCGAGCACGGACGCTTCGGCTACCGGCACGTGGAGGTCGACGGGATCGCCGGCGACTGCCTCGCCGTCGACGGCGCACCCTCCTTCATCGTCCGCGCTGCGCTCGGAGGCGCCTTCGGGGACCCACCCGACGTGGTGCTGTCGGGGATCAACCTCGGGCTCAACGCCGGCCAGGCGATCCTGCACTCGGGCACGGTGGGCGCCGTGATGACCGGGGCCACCTACCACCGTCCGGGGATCGCCTTCTCTCTCGATCGCGCCGAGGACGTGGAGTGGGACGCCGCCCGGCAGGTGGTCGACGAGGTCCTCGGGTGGTGGACGGAGCACGCGCGGCCGGGGTTGGTGCTGAACGTGAACATCCCCGATGCCGAGCCCGACGCGGTGCGCGGCCTGTGCAGCGCACCGCTCGCCGAGTTCGGCGCCGTGACCGCGACGTTGACCAGCCGGGAGTCGGGCTCGGTCCTGATGCACTACGAGTCCCCCACCGGCGACCCCGAGCCGGGCACCGACGTCGCCCTGGTGCGTGAGGGCTGGGCCACGGTCACCGCGCTGCAGCCCCTGTGCGCTGCTCCCGAGCAGCCAGCCCTCGGGCCCGGACACCGGAGCACCCTCCGGTGACGACGGCCGCCACCACCGGCGCCGTGCTCTACCACAACCCGGGAGCCGGCGACGGGGACCACGCCGCCGACGACCTGCACCGGCTCCTCGAGCATCACGGCCTCGGCCCGGTCGACTACCGCACCTGGTCCGAGGAGCGAGCGGACGAGGTCGCGACAGGGTCCGGGCCGATCGTGGTGGCGGGGGGTGACGGGACGGTCGGCGCCGTGCTGCTGGCCTCGGTCGGGACGGGACGGCCCGTGGGGATCCTCCCTGTCGGCACCGCGAACAACCTGGCGCGGTCTCTGGGCCTTCCGGTCGGGGACCTGGGCGCCGCGGCCCAGGTCGTGGTGGCGGGCGAGGTCGAGCACGTCGACCTGCCCCGGGCCGAGGTGTCCTCGGGGACCGAGCGCTTCGTCGAAGCCGCCGCCCTCGGGGTGTTCCCCCAGCTCGTCCAGGCGGCGGCCCGGCGTTCGGCGGCATGGTCACTCGAGCGTGCCCGGCGGGAGCTCGTGCAGCTGCTCTCGAGTGCGCCGGCATGGTCGGCGACGGTGGAGATCGACGGGAGCCGAGTCGACCTCGACCTGCTCGGCGTCCACGTGATGAACCTCGATCGGGTCGGTCCGAACGTGGTGCTGGCGCCCGGCGCCGACCCCGCCGACGGCCTCGCGGACGTGGTGGTCATCCCGGCGGAGCTGCGAGAGGACGTGGTCCGGGACGCGACGGGGGTCGCCAGCGACGTCTCCGATCGCGTCCTGGCACTGCCACGCACGAAGGGGAGCACCATCGTCGTCCGGGGCCCGAGCGACGTCGCGGTCACGCTCGACGACCGGGTCGTCAGCTCGAGCGGCGAGCTGCGCGTGTCCTACCAGGCCGGCGCCCAGGCGTCGGTGGTGGTGCCGGGCGGGGACCCGAGGCGCTCGACGGCCGGACCTAGCGTCGGGTGACGGGGAGGCGGCTGGCGCTGCAGCACGACACGTTGAGGTCGACCGGCACGGCGATGCCGGGGACCCTCCCCTGGCTCGTCCACTGCCAGAAGGTCCAGCTCGACCAGCCCTTCGGCGCGGCCGGCCAGTCGGAGCGGTAGCTGGCCAGCCACAGGCGGTACCGGGCGCTGATGTCGGTCGGGCTGCCGAGCCGGTCCCGCCAGAAGTTCGGGCCGGTGTAGAGGATCGGCTCCCGGCCGGTGAGGCGCTCGACCTCGTCCATCCAGGTGCGCGTCCAGCGGGCCAGGTCGGTCGGGCCGAGGCCCCCTGTCATCTCCAGGTCGAGCACGGGGGCCAGGTCCCGGGCGCCGGTCATGGTGCCGGTTCGGGCGACGAAGTGCCTCGCCTGGTCGGTCGCGGTGCGCAGCGGCTTGGCCGGCTGGGCGAAGTGGTAGGCGCCTCGAGCCAACCCGGCCGACCCCGCCCCACGCCAGTCGGTGCCGAACCACGGGTTGGTGTAGTCGGCGCCCTCGGTGGCCTTGATGTAGGCGAACGAGTAGCCGGCGCCCTCGACCCGGGCCCAGTCGATCGCCGCACCGTCAGGGTGCTGGTGGCTCGACACGTCGACGCCCCGCACCACCGCCGCCGCCGACGCCGCCGACGCCGGCCCGGCGGACACGGCGAACGACCCGAGCAGGGCGACCACCGCCCCGACCGCGACCAGGGTCCGGCGGAGCGGGTGACGAGCAGCGTCACCGGGTCGACACGACGTGGAGGGGGTTCGGGCCATGGGGATCGCTCCCGTGAACGCAGCGAGGGCCGACGGGCACCAGGGACATCGGCACGTCGCTCCCGCCACCTGAGCCGCGCCGGCTCGCCACGGCGGGCTCAGCGTGGCGGGGCCAGGGCCTCGAGGGCGGCCAAGGCGGCCGTGACCGTGGTGCGCACGAAGGCCGGCGTGATCGCCTTGTCGAGCACGTTCACCCGATGGTGCAACGGGCCCGACACGAAGCTGAGCGCCAGCGCGGGGTCGACCGGGCGGCCGAGCTCGCCGCGCCGCCTCGCCCGCTCGAGCACCTGGCCGAGGGCGGCCAGCCGGGGCACCAGGAACTTCTCGTTGACCGCCTCCCGGAACTCGGGGTTGCGGCGCAGCTCCAGGGCGACGTGCTCGGAGAGGTCGTCGCGCGTGACCGTCATGGTCTGGGCGATGGAGCGGGCCATGGCCTCGAGGTCGCCCGCCAGCGAGCCGGTGTCGACGTCGACGATCTCGGGGTGCAGCGAGGCCAGAGCCGCCGCCACGAGCTGCTGCTTGGTGGGCCAGCGGCGATAGAGGGTGGCCGACGAGACGCCCGCCCGGGCGATGACCGCCGCCATGGTGAGCCCGCCGTAGCCGTCGGCGGCGAGCACGTCGAGGGCGGCAGCGAGGATGGCCTGGTCGGCGGCCTCGCTGCGCTGGCGGCCGGGCCGGTTGCCGGTGGCGGCAGCCGCGTTCATGGCGCCCGTCACCCTCGCAGCTCGTGCTCGCGCCCGGGCGGCGCGGCCCCCAGCGAGCCCTCGGCGCGGCCGTGGCCGCCGCCCTCCTCCACCGCCAGCACGCCGGCCTGCTCGGCGGTGTCGCGCTCGAGGACGCTCTCGGCCTCGGCGTAGGTGAGCGAGGCCAGACCGTCGAGGGGCCCCTCGACCGCTTCGCGGGCGTCGTGGGCCCGGGCCGGGAGGAAGGCGAACACGACCGCGGCGGCGGAGAGCACGGCGAGGATCCCCACGACGAGGGCCGTGCTCATGCCGTCGACGAACTGCGCCTTGGCGATGCCCGCCACGACCTGGCCCGCCTCAGCGGGGAGCTGCGCGGCGACCTGCAGCGCACCGCCGATGGAGTCGCGGGCCTGGGCGAGCTGCTCGCCGCTGAGGCCGGCCGAGGCGAGCTGGTCGGTGACGCCGGGACGGAACACGCTGGCGAACACCGAGCCGATGATCGCCACCCCGAGGGCGCCGCCCATCTGGCGGGTGGTGTCGTTCATGGCCGAGCCGACACCGGCCTTCGAGGGCGGCAGCGAGCCCATGATCGACTCGGTGGCCGGCGCCATGACCAGGCCCATCCCGAGGCCCATGACCAGCATCCCCTCGAGCATCCGGGGGTAGCCGTCGGCGACCGGGACGGTGGAGATGACGCCGAGGCCCGCGGCGACGAGCACCAGGCCCACGCCCACCACCAGCTTGGTGCCGACCCGCTCGACGATGCGGGGCGCCATCGGCGCCACCGACACCATCACCACCGCCATGGGCAGGCCCCGCAGACCGGCCTCGAGGGCGGAGAACCCGAGCACGGTCTGCATGTACTGCGTGCCGATGAACGCCTGGCCGAACATGGCGAAGAAGGTGAGGGTGACCGCGATGTTGGCGGCGGTGAAGCGTCGGTTCCGGAAGAAGCGGACGTCGAGCATGGGGTGGCTGCACGTGAGCTCCCACACCACGAAGCCGGCCAGCACGGCGACCCCGAGTGCGAGCACGGCGAGGACGCTGCCGTCGCCCCAGCCCTTGGTGGGCGCCTCGATGATCGCCCACAGCACGGCGACGAGGCCGACGATCGACAGGGCGGCGCCGATCGGGTCGAGCCGGGGGGCGTCGCGGTCCTTCGACGACGGCAGCAGGAACCAGCCGGCGCCGAGGGCCACCGCGATGACCGGCACGTTCACGAAGAACACCGATCCCCAGGCGAAGTGCTCGAGCAGCAGGCCGCCGATGACCGGGCCCAGCGCCCCGCTGGCGCCGGCCACGGCGGCCCACACGCCGATGGCCCGGCCCCGCTCCCGGGGGTCGCGGAAGAGGTTGGTGAGCAGCGACAGGGTCGCCGGCATGATGAGGGCGGCACCGATGCCCATGAAGGCCCGGGTGAAGATGAGCTCCGTCGGGCCGCCGGCCAGGCCCGACAGCACCGAGCCGACCCCGAAGATGGCCAGGCCCACCATCAGGGCGCCCTTGCGGCCGAACCGGTCGCCGAGGCTGCCCATGGTGAGCAGCAGGCCGGCGAACACCAGCGTGTAGCCGTCGACGATCCACTGCATCTGGCTGGTGGTGGCGCCGAGGTCGCGGATGAGGTCGGGGATGGCGACGTTCAAGATGGTGTTGTCGAGCGTGATCACCAGCAGGCTCAGGCACAGCACCGCCAGCGCCCACCACCGCCGTTCGTGGATCGTCGCCTCGTCCATCTGCCTCGCCGCCGTGCTCGTGGGTGTCCAGGGTCCTGCCCGACGATATCGAAAGACAGCCATTCCGAAACACTGATGTTTCGTGACGTGCGCCACACCCGCTTCTCACCGCACTCTCACCCGGCACCGAACCCTGGCTCACACCCGGTGCCTACGTTGCGCCCCATGACGACGAAGCGACCACATCCGGCCTCCCGCAGCCGGGCGCTCGTGGCCTCGCTGAGCATCGGCGTGGCCAGCGCCCTGGGGCTCGGCATGGCCCTGCAGCCCACCGCGGCCACGACCACCTCGGTGACCACGAGCGGCGACACCTCCGGCGCGTCCACGGCGTCGAGCCCGGGCGGCGCCTCGCCCGCCGCCTCCTCGGCCACGACGGCGTCGACCAGCGCCACGCCCTCGACGAAGGCGACCAGGTCCGCCTCGGCGAGCACCAGCTCCGCCAGCGCCGGCGCGACGAGGGCCAGCCGGACCTACAGCGCCCGCACCCGGGCCAGCTAGGAGACCCCCGTGACCTCCCTGTGGTGGTACGTCGCCCGCTCCTCGGGCCTGGTGGCCTGGGGCCTGCTCGCCGCCTCCGTGCTGTGGGGCCTGGCGCTGTCGACCCGGGCCCTCGGTCCCCGCCCCAAGGCCAACTGGCTGCTGGACCTGCACCGCTTCCTCGGCGGGCTCTCGGTCGTGTTCGTGGCCGTCCACCTCGTGGGCCTGGCCCTCGACCCGTGGGTCGAGATCGGCGTGAGGCAGGTGCTCGTCCCGTTCGCCTCGAGCTGGAACCCGGTGGCCGTGGCCTGGGGCGTCGTCGCCCTCTACGTGCTGGCGGCGGTGGAGGTCACCTCGCTGTTGCGCCGGCGCATCCCCAAGCGGTGGTGGAAGGGCGTCCACCTCTCGAGCTACGGCCTCTACGCCGTGGCCACGCTGCACCTGCTCACCGCCGGCACCGACCGCCACTCCCCCACCCTGCTGTGGGCCGTCGTCACCGCCACGGCCACCATCGTGGCCCTCACCGCCTACCGCGTCCTGGGGCCGGGCAAGGCAGTGTCGGCCCGTCCCCGGACCGTTCGGGCCTGACGAGGGCCGCCCTGATCTGACGCGCCGTCAGATCAGGGCGGGGCGCGTTACCATCCGGCCCGAGCCCGTCGGGTGCACGGGCACGGGGAGGACACCGTGGAGAGGCTGGCCATCGACCTGCTGGCGCCCGAGCTGTACGCCGGCGACCCGTACCCGACCTACGCCTGGATGCGGGCCAACGAGCCGGTGTACTGGGACGAGGTCAACGAGCTGTGGGGCATCTCCCGCTACGACGACATCGTGCGCATCGAGAAGGACAAGGAGACCTTCATCAGCTCCGACCGGGAGAAGGGCGGCTACCGGCCCAACATCCCGGCCGACCCGGCCATCATCGGCCTCGACGATCCGCTGCACCACAAGCGCCGCAACCTGGTCTCCCGGCGCTTCACCCCCAAGGCCGCCTCGACGTGGGAGGACGACGTGCGGGCCAAGGTCACCCGCATCCTCGACCAGGCCCAGGCGTCGCAGGGGTCCAACGGGTCGGTGGAGATCGTCAACGAGATGGCCGCCCCGCTGCCGGCGATGATGATCGGCAAGCTGCTCGGCTTCGACGAGGACGAGTGGCCGAAGCTCAAGCACTGGTCCGAGACCACCATCGCCATGGGGGCCGGGCCCCGCTACTTCAACGAGGTCGGGATGACCTCGGCCATGGAGTTCGCCCAGGCGTGCGCCGACCTGTTCGCCGCCCGCCACGAGAACCCGGGCGACGACATCCTGAGCCACTACACCACCGCGAAGGTCGACGGCTGCCCGATGGACGAGGCCACCGTCATCGCCGACTCGCTGCTGCTGCTCGACGGCGGCGCCGAGACCACCCGCACGGTGATCGCCCACACCATCGTCAACCTGTTCCGGAACCCCGCCGAGCTCGAGAAGCTGCGCGACGGCGCCGAACTCACCGTCGCCGTCGAGGAGTTCATCCGCTACGTCACGCCGGTGCACAACATGTGCCGGGTGGCCAAGGTCGACGCCGAGGTCGCGGGCGTCACCATCCCCGCCGGCAACCAGGTCGTGCTGATGTACTCGTCGGCCAACCGCGACGAGGCCCACTTCGACGAGCCCGAGCGCTTCGACGTCACCCGCAACCCGAACAACCACATCGCCTTCGGGTTCGGCACCCACTTCTGCCTGGGCGCCTCGTTGGCCCGCCTCGAGATCCGGGTGTTCTTCGAGGAGCTGCTGCGACGCACCTCGGGCTGGCGCATCGCCGAAGGCACCGAGCCGGTGTGGATGCCCAACGCCTTCGTGCGGGGCATCGAGTCGGCGCAGGTCGAGTTCGACTTCGTGGCCTGACGTGGCCACCGAGGGCGAGCACGCCGAGTCCGGCGCGGCAGAGAGCGAGCTGCCCATCCCGGGCCGGGAGCCGACCTTCCGGCACATGGACGACCCCGACGTGCCGTGGCAGCTGTGCCGAGCCCAGCGCAACGCCGACGGCACCGAGGCCTACGTGCGCGAGAAGTGGTTCGCCTTCAGCCCGGACCCCCAGTACCTGTCGCTCTACGCCGAGTACGACCCGGGCATGATGGTCCGCCGCCACGGCCACCACAGCCCCCATGTCGTGTTCGTCATCGAGGGCGGGCTGTGGTTCGGCGAGCGCTGGTGCCCGGCCGGCACCCACGTGGAGCTGCCCTACGGGGCCGCGTTCGGGCCGATCCGGGCCGGCGACGAGGGCGCCAAGCTGTTCGAGGTGATGATGGGCGACCCCCGCTCGTGGGGCGACCAGCCCGAGGTCTACGAGGCGGCGCTGGCCGAGCACGGGGTCACGCCCCTGCCCGACCCGCCCGTCGACTTCCCCGACTGGCTCTCCGACCTGCGCCAGTCCTGGGCCGGCGCCACCGACGAGGGCTGAGCTGCTCGACTCGGCTCGTCCCGCTTCTCGGACAGGCCGCCCGACGTCTCCTGAGGCAGATCTGCCGCTCGCAGCAGCACATCTGCCTCCGCTGCGCACCGACCGGCCACTCCTGAGGCAGATCTGCCGCTCGCAGCAGCACATCTGCCTCCGCAGCGCCGCGACCAGCCACTCCCGAGGCAGATCTGCCGCTCGCAGCAGCACATCTGCCTCCGCAGCGGCGCGCTCAGGTGCCGGGGGACCAGAGGGGCTCGGGATCGCGGAAGCCGGGATCGGTGCCCCACTGGTTGCGGAACGACACCTCGTGGGCGGGCTGGCGCTGGGCGACGCCCCACCGGCCGGTGGGATAGCCGAACGACACGCACCCGGCCATGATCCAGCCCTCGCCCGGGGGCACGCCGAGGATGGTGAGGACCTCGTCGTTGTGGAAGGCGAGCACCTGGGTGAGCGCCGACCCCACGCCCTCGGCCCGGGCTGCCAGCTGGGCGCTCCACAGGGCCGGGTAGATGGAGCTGCCGCTGGCGTCGTGCTGGGTGAAGCCGAACAGGTAGAGCGGCACCTGCTCGAAGTGGTCGGCGAGCCACTGGGCCGATCGCTGCACGGCGAGCACCGACTTCGACTCCGGGCTCTCCGGGTCGGCGTGGGCGGCGGCGATGCGCTCGGCGTAGAGCGTGGCCCACAGCGTCTCCAGGGCCCGGCGGTAGACGGGCCCGACCTGGCCCTTCACCTCCGGGTCGTCGACCAGCAGGAACCGCCAGTTCTGGGTGTTGCCGCCGCTCGGCGCCCGCACGGCGGCGTCCATGATGCGGGCCTGCACCTCCATCGGCACCGGATCGGGCATGACCCGGCGCATGGCCCGGGTGGTGTAGAGCGCCTCGCGCACGTCCATCGCTCAGGCCCCCTTCGCCGCGGCCCAGCCGGCGTGCAGGGCGTTCACCAGCTCCACGAAGTCGGCGAGCTCGCCGTCGTCGAGGGCGCTGAGGGCGAGCCCGAACGCCACGTCGGTGCCGGCCTCGGCCTGCTTCCAGCGCCCTTCGACGTCGGCGGCATCCGGCAGCGCCTCAGGGTCCCAGCCGAAGATCGGCGCCATGTGGGCGGCCCGGAACCCGACGGCCTCCCGCCCAGTCAGGCCCGACGTCAGCACGGCGGCACCGTGGAGAGCCCCTCGCAGCTCCCGCAGCCCGTTCAGCAGGTACTGCGCTCGCGCCTTGGGCCGGTCGGCGCTGGGTCCCTCGAGGGCTCGCCAGCCGGCGAAGAGCGGCGCAGCCGACGGCGACGCGGCATCGGTGACCTTGGCGCACAGCTCGATCAGCCGCTCCAGGCCGTCGAGGTCGAGCAGGTTCGCCTCGCCCCAGGCGCCGCACAGGCGCACCCACTCCCCGGCGGCCTCCGCCGGCGGCTGCACGGCGCGACCCGACTCCCACAGCGAGCGGACGTGGTCCGGGTTCCAGAACACGAAGGCGGCGGCCACCACGTCGGCGTGGGTGTCGCCGAGGGCACCACCACGGCCGAGGACGTAGAAGTCGACGCCGGAGTAGCCGAGCTCGGCACCCCGGGCGTAGGTCGACATGTCGAGCATGAAGGCGCCGCCCAGCTGCTCGATGGCGACGGCGGTGGCGCGTGCGGCGTCCTGCGGCTCCATGTGGTTCCCCCTGTCGTGGACCGGACGGGCGAACCCTACGCGCTCCCACCCCCTCCCCCCGTCCGCTGGCTCGATCGATCACCTCATGAGGTCACCGATCGAGCCAGCGGAGGTGCTGGTGCCGGGGCGGGGGTGTCTGGGGGCGGGAGGGTCAGCTGATCTCGGCCATGAAGAGGGGCGGGAGCTCGCCCCGGCCGATGGCGTCGGCCCGCTGGTGGAGCATCTGCGCGACGTCGTCGAGGTCGTGGCTGATGATGTAGCGCCCTTCCTTGATGCCCTCGACGCAGAACCGGCCGAGCTCGTCGACGTCCATGATCTTCAGCTCGCGGCCGGCCTCGGCCATGGCCTTCTTGAAGTCCTCGATGGTGGTGACCCGCGCCGCTTCCCGCTGCTTCTGGCGGGCCAGCTCGGCAGGCCGGTTTCGCTGGGCGGTCCACAGCCCGGTCTCGAGCAGGCCGCCGGACGGGTAAAAGACGGCCGCTCGCACCTGGTCGGTCTCGGCGATGAGCTGCTGGGCGAGGGCTTCGGTGAAGCACGACACCGCCGCCTTCGAGGTGGCGTACACCGAGGCGTGCGGCACCGGGGCGAAGCCGCCGTCGCCGGAGGACGTGTTGACCACGCGGCCCCACTCCCCCGACTCGAGCATGCGCGGCACGAAGGCCAGCACGCCGTTGACGACGCCGAACACGTTGACGCCGAGGCACCACTTCCAGTCGTTGGGCTCCTGCTCCCACGGCTTGCCGCCGCCGCCGGAGGTGACCCCGGCGTTGTTGAAGAGCAGGTGGCAGGCGCCGTGCTCGGCGTAGACCCGGTCGGCGAGGGCCTCGACCGACGCGGCGTCCGACACGTCGGTGACCACGCCGCTCACCGGCCCGAGCGCCGACAGCTCGGCCACCGTGGCGTCGAGCGCCGGCGCCTCGACGTCGGCCAGCACGACGGTGCAGCCCTCGCCCAGCAGCGCCTTGGCGAGGCCCTTGCCTACGCCGCTGGCCCCGCCGGTGACCACCGCGACGCGCCCGTCCAGATCCTCCATGGCTCCCCCTCGTGCGACCGGCCGCACCCCCGGCGCGGCGACGGGCGCGACCGTAGCCGCGCTCGCACCGCTCCGTGACGCCGTTACAGAACGGTCGCCGGCCCCGCCGTCGGTGGCCCCGCCGCCGGCGGGCGGGTCAGTACTGCTCGGCCATCCGCTCGAGCAGCTCGGCCCACTCCGCCCGGGCCGCGGCCCGGCGCTCGGGCAGGTGCTCGCTCGGCCAGTCGCCCGCGGCAGGCGAGTGCTCCTTGAGCACCTCGCGGGCCACCGTGATCTTGTGCACCTCGCTCGGCCCGTCGGCGATGCCCATCGACACGGCGGACATGAGCATGCGCGCCAACGGCATCTCGTTCGACACGCCGAGGGCGCCGTGCAGCTGCATCGTCCGCAGCACGGCCTCCCGGTACACCTTCGGGGTCGCCACCTTCACGCCGGCGATCTCCTTGCGGGCCGCGTGGCCGCCCACCTGGTCGACCCGCCACGCCGCGTGCAGCACCTGCAGGCGGAACTGCGTGAGCTCGATCCAGGCGTCGGCGACCTTCTCCTGGGTCATCTGCTTCTTGGCCAGCAGCTGGCCCTGGGTGGTGCGGCTCAGCGCCCGCTCACAGAGCATGTCGAGGCACCGGCTGACCGCCCCCACGGTGCGCATGGCGTGGTGCAGGCGCCCGCCACCGAGACGGGTCTGGGCCACGTTGAAGGCGTTGCCCTCACCGCCCAGCAGGTTCTCGGCCGGCACCCGCACCGCGTTGTACCGCACGTAGGCGTGGCTGCCGTGGCCCTCGGCCTCCTCGCCCACGCCGACGTTGCGGACCACCTCGATGCCGGGCGTGTCGGCCGGGACGAGGAACATCGACATGCCCTTGTAGATGGGCACGTCAGGGTCGGTGACGGCCATGACCACCACGAACGAGGCGTACTTCAGCGACGACGAGAACCACTTCTCCCCGTCGATCACCCACTCGTCGCCGTCGCGCACCGCACGGGTGCGGAACACCCCCGGGTCGGCACCGCCCTGGGGCTCGGTCATCGAGTAGCACGAGGAGATCTCACCGTCGAGCAGCGGCTGGAGGTAGCGCTCCTTCTGCTCGGGCGTGCCGTAGTGGGCGATGATCTCGGCGTTGCCCGAGTCGGGCGCCTGGCTGCCGAACACCGTGGGGCCGAACTGCGAGCGGCCGAGGATCTCGTTCATGTAGGCCAGGCGCACCTGGCCGTAGCCCTGACCGCCGTACTCGGGGGTGAGGTGGCACGACCACAGCCCCTCGCCCTTCACCACCTGCTGAAGGGGGCGGATGGCCTCGGTGTAGAAGGGCCCGGAGCGGTCGTAGGTGCCCTCCTCGCCCTGGAAGGCGAGGTCGAGGGGCTCGACGCGCTCCTTCACGAACCCGCGGATCCAGTCGAGCTGGTCCTGGAACGCCGGATCGATGCTGAAGTCGGCCATGCCGCGGCTCCCCCCTGTCGGGCTGTGGACCGGGCCACGCTACGTGCCGGGCCGAGGCGCGGCGAACGGCCCCGAGCGCGGTGAGCCGGCGGGCGCGAGGATGGGATCCGACGGGGCGAGCGGCGCCCCACGCCCCAGGGGGACGACATGGCCGACAGCCCGGACTACGAGCAGCTGGTGAAGGACTTCTGCGCCGCCTGGGCGGACGGCGACCTCGACCGGGTGGTGAGCTGGTTCACCGAGGATGGCGTGTACCACAACATCCCGGTCGACCCGCTGGTGGGCCACGAGGCGATCCGCGGGATGATCGAGGCGTTCACGGCCGGGCTGACCGTCGTGGAGTTCAAGATCCTGAAGATGCTGTCCGACGGGCCCACCGTGGTCACCGAGCGGGTCGACATCTTCGAGAAGCCCGACGGCAGCCGGGTCGAGCTGCCCGTCATGGGCATCTTCGAGTTCCGCGGCGACAAGATCGCCCACTGGCGCGAGTACTTCGACCTCAACCAGTTCATGTCCCAGGCCATGCCCGCCGAGTAGCGATCCGCTCTCGCGGAGCGCGGCAGGCTCAGCCCGAGAGGAAGTCGAGCACCTCGGGGAAGGCAGCCCGGTCCTGGGCGAAGAAGCCGTGGCCTCCCTCGTAGACCCGCAGCTCGGCGCCGGCGACTCGCGACACGATGGCGTGGCTGTTGGCCAGCGGGGCGATGCCGTCGTAGCGGCCGGCCGCCACGAGGGTCGGGCAGGCGATGCGGTGCAGGCGGTCCCAGACGTCGTGGGACCGTCGGGCCTCGAGCTGCTCGCGCTCCCCGCGCTCCTGCTCGGTGCCGGCGGGCGCGCCCATGCGGGCCGACAGGCCGTCGACCATCAGGCGGTCGACCGGGTGGGCGGCCAGCCACTCGTCGTCGAACCGCGTGTCCATCAGCGTGGTGGACACGGCCACGCGCTCCTCGGGTGGGAGGTCTCGCAGCTCGTGCAGGGGATACGACGATCCGCCCTCCCCGCCGGGCGAGGTGCAGAGCAGCGCCAACCGCTCCACCCGCTCGGGCGCGGTCACGGCGAGCTCCTGGGCGACCATGCCGCCGAAGCTCACACCCACGACCCGGCAGCTGCTCCAGCCCACGTGGTCGAGCAGGGCCAGGGCGTCGGCGGCGTAGTCGGCCATGGTGTACGGCCCCGGCGGGACGCTCGTGCGCCCGAGGCCGCGCTGGTCGTGGGCCACCACCCCGAAGCGAGACCCGAACACCTCGACCATCGGGCGCGTCGTGGCGAGCGTGGCGGTGGACCCGTTGAGGAACAGCAGCGGCGCGCCGTCGCCGAAGCGCTCGTAGTACAGCTCGATCCCGTTGACGCTGGCGTGGGGCACGACGGCGAACGTAGCGGAGGCCGTCCGTGGCTCGCGGCGGCGCTCCTGCGGTGGCGGGTCAGCGCGGCGTGGGTCAGGCGACCTGGCCGGTGCCGCCCGCGGCCGTCACCACGGGGTGGCCCGCCGCCGCCCACGCCTGCATGCCACCCGTGAGGTTCACCGCGTCGAAGCCCTCGGCCACGAGGAACTGGGTGGCGGCCGTGGAGCGGTTGCCCGACCGGCAGATGCACACGATGCGCCGGCCCCGGGGCAGGCGGTCGAGGTGGTCGGGCAGGTCGCCCAACGCCACGTGCAGCGCGCCGGGCGCGTGGCCGGCGGCGAACTCGGCGGCCTCCCGCACGTCGAGGCGCAGGTCGTCGCCCGTGGCCGCCGCGACGGTGTCGACGTCGATGGACGGGACGGCGCTCATCGGCCCGCCTGCTGCAGCTGGAGGCCCGACGGCCAGGCGCCGTAGCCGCCGAGCAGGTCGGAGACGTCGCGGAAGCCGACCGAGCGGAGGTAGCTGGCGCCCGTGCTGGAGCGATAGCCGCCGGCGCAGTAGACGACCGTGGGCGCCTCGGGGTCGAGCTCGCCGAGGCGGGTCGTGATGGCGGCGAGCGGGATGTTCACCGCGCCCGGCAGCCCGCCCAGGGCGTGCTCGCCCTCGTTGCGCACGTCGACGACCTGGAGCCCCGGCACGCTCGCGTAGGCGCCCTCGAGCTCGGCCGGCGTGAGGCGCGACGCCCGCCTGACCTCGTCGGGGTGCGCCAGCAGCGCCTCCTGGGGGTTCTCCAGGTGGCCCAGCACCCGGTCCATGCCGATGCGGGCCAGACGGACCTTGGCCTCCAGCTCGGTGCCCGGCTCGCAGACGAGCACGATGTCGCGCTCCGCGGTGACGATGTCGCCGGCGTACTCGGCGAAGCGCCCGCCCAGGCCCACGTTGACCGAGCCGGCCAGGTGGCCGTTGGCGAAGCTGCGCTCGTCGCGGCTGTCGATCACCACCGCGCCCGCGTCGCGCGCCGCCACGACCTGCTCCCACGTCATGGGCTGCGGCGGCTCGGTGTCCTCCAGGGTCTGGCGCAGGCGCTTGTTGTGGGCGGCGTTGAAGGCGAAGTACAGCGGGGCGACCGTCTGGCCCTGGGTCACGGCCTCGACGAAGTCGTCCTCGCTCATGGGGGCGAGCGCGTAGTTCGCCCGGCGCTGCTCGCCGATGGTCGACATGGTCTCGGTGGACAGCGCCTTGCCGCACGCCGAGCCGGCGCCGTGGGCCGGGAAGACGCGCGTCTCGTCGGGCAGGGTGAGCAGCTTGTCGTGCAGCGAGTGGTAGAGCTGGCGGCCGAGCTCGTCGGCGGTGACGCCCACGGAGCTGAGCAGGTCGGGGCGCCCCACGTCGCCGATGAACAGCGTGTCGCCGGTGAGCACGGCGTAAGGCACCACGTCGGTGGGCCGCTCGTAGACGACGACGCTGATCGACTCGGGCGTGTGGCCCGGCGTGTGGAGGATCTCGAGCTGCACCTGTCCCAGGCTCAGTCGCTGCCCGTCGGCGAGCAGGTCGACGTCGTACTCCGGCCGGGCGACGTCGCCGTAGGAGATCACCGCGCCGGTGGCGGCGGCCAGCTCGAGGTGCCCGGAGATGAAGTCGGCGTGGAAGTGGGTCTCGATCACCCGCTCGATGGTGAGCCCCAGCCGCTCGGCGTCGCGCAGGTAGCCGGTGACGTCACGTTGCGGATCGACGACCACCGCCCGCCCGGTCGTCTCGTCGCCCACGAGGTACGACGCGTGGGAGAGGCACTCCAGGTAGTACTGCTCGAAGACCACTGCCTGCACCTCCAGGTCGGTCCGGCACCGTTCGACGACGATCCTACAGGTACCCCCTGGGGTATCGCAACGGCCCCGGGGAGCCCGTGCTGCTACATCGGCGTCCACTCGGGCGGCCGCTTCTCACGGAAGGCCTTGCCCGCCTCGGTCATGTTGCCGGTGAACGTTCCGAGCACCTGCGTGCGGTTCTCGAGCTGCATGGCGTGGCGCAGGCTCGGGGCGTCGAAGTTGGCCCACATGCCCAGCTTGGTCATCACCACTCCGAACTCGCTGTTGGCGGTGATGCCGGCCGCCAGGTCGAGGGCGGTGTCGAGCAGCACCTCGGCGTCGACGACGCGGTTGAGCAGGCCGATGCGGTGCGCCTCCTCGGCGGGCACCCGCCGGCCGGTCAACATGAGCTCGGCGGCCATGGTCGGGCCGACGACGCGGGGCAGCCAGTAGCTGGTGCCGACGTCGCACGACGAGAGGCCGACCCGGATGAACTGCGACGCGAAGTAGGCGTCGTGGCTCGCGACCCGCAGGTCGCAGGCCAGGGCCAGGGCCAGGCCGCCCCCGACCGCGGCGCCGTGCACGGCGGCGATCACCGGCTGGGTCGCCTCGTGCACGGCCAGCATCAGGTCGGCGATGTGCTCCTGGTACTCGTGCATGAACCCGACGGGCCCACGTCCCCGGGCGCGGCTCGGGGCCTCGTCGTCGCCGCCCATGTTGGCGCCGGCGCAGAAGCCCCGGCCCCTCCCGCGCACCACGACCACGCGGGTCGCCCGGTCGTCGCGCAGCGCACCGAAGACCTCCCGGAGCTCGCTGATCATCGGGCTGCTGAGCGCGTTGTAGCGCTCGGCGTCGTCGAGCTCCACCAGCAGCACACCGTCGGCGGGCGTGCTCGTCGTGACCAGCGTCATCGGGGTCCTCCGATCTACCAGGGTGCCCAGGTGCTCTGCGGATGGGTGAACACCACGTTGTTGACGTAGCCGTTGCCCTTCCGCACGACCGCCCCCAGGTAGCCGCCCGTCGATGGTGTGCGCTCGTGCTGCAGCCGGGACAGCTCGTCGGGACCGGTGGGCTCCCAGCGCCGGTCGACCCGCACCCGCGCCCGGTAGCCGAGCGAGGAGAGCAGGTCGAACACCGGCCGCACGTCGCCGTAGCGGGCCTCGAGCTCGACGACGATGACCGGGTGCCAGCGCTCCAGCAGGCCGACGCCGCCGGTCAAGGCAGCCAGCTCGTGGCCCTCGACGTCGATCTTCAGCAGGCGCACGCGGTCGAGGTGCTGCTCGTCGAGGGTGGTCGCCTCCACCTCGACGGTGTTGTCGGCGCTGCCGGACAGGTCGATGTGGGAACGGCCCTCCTCGCCGACGCCGCTGCCCGACACGGCCAGGTGCAGGGTGGCCGGACGGTCCGAGACCGCCAGCTGGCGCACCTCCACGTTGGGCCCGAGCCATCCCCGGATCGTCGAGGCCACCGACGGGTTCGGCTCGAAGGCGACGACGGAGGACACCCGGCGCGAGAGCCAGTAGCTCCACGGCCCGAACCAGGCGCCCACGTCGACCGCCAGCCCGTCGGGGTCGCACGCCGAGACGATGGGCATCATCTCCGGCTCGAAGCGACGGTGCGCGTAGGCGATGGCGGTGCAGAAGGCGCCGTCGGGCAGCGCTCTCGACAAGGTGGCAGCGGCCTTCACGGTTCGTCTCCTTCTGGCCGTGCGGACGTTCGCGTCACGACGGCAGGTTGGTCGAGGCGAGCACCGGAGTCTGCACCGGTGTCGGAGTCGTCGTCGCCGCCGGTGGTGCCCCACGCCCCCGGGACGAGCAGGGTCGACGCCACCGCCAGGACGGCCACGACCGACAGCACCGTGGCGACCCACCCGAAGGCACCCCAGGTGTCCTGGCGGGCCTCGGACTGCGTGAGCCCCACCACCAGGCCGGCCAGCGCGAACGACCCCCCGGCCAGCAGCGCCAGCGAACGAGGCCGCCACCGGCCCAGCGCCACGATGGGCAGCGCCAGCAGCACGAGCGGCCCGCCGAAGAGCACGCCGACGGCGACGACCACGGCGACGAGCAGCCAGAAGGCGGGCCGGCCCTCCCCCACCGGCGGTGGCGCGGGACGGCGCGAGCGCACGAGGAGCATGGCGAGCAGGCCGGCCACCAGGAGCGCCCCGGCGACGAGCGCCACGCGGTAGCCCGTCGTCGGCGTGTAGGTGAGCGAGATGAGCCCGCCCTCACCGGCCGGCACGACGAAGCCCTGCTTCCAGCCGTCGAGCGTGACCGGTCGCAGCTCCTGGCCGTCGAGGGTGGCCTTCCAACCGGCGTTGGCGTTCTCGGCGACGGCCACGAAGGACTCCTCCCCGGGCCCGATGCGCACGGCGCGGCGCTCGGCGGCCCAGCGCTCGACCTCGAGCGAGCGGCTCGGCGGCACGTCGGCGGCCGCCTGCCCGGCCGGGTCGAGCCGCACCGACTTCACGGCGAAGAAGCGTTCGGCCTCACCCCGTGTGGTGTCGAGGCGGTGCTCTCCGGCCGCGATCTGCACCGGGCCGTCGTCGCACACCTTCGCCGGCAGGGCGTCGAGGCTCGCCACCTGCCCGAGCGTGGTCTCGATGGCGAGGTCGTGGGGGCGGCCGTCGATCACGACGGTCGGCCCCTCCCCGCAGGGGATGTCGACGGCTGTCTCGCTGGCGACCACCCCGAGCCCGGGAGCCCCCGGGACGGTGAGCGAGGCGAGGGCGACGGGCCGCTCGACGGTGCTGCCGTCGGGCTGCTGGGCCTCGTAGCGCCGCACCTCCGGGAAGGTGATGTCGAGGCGCTGGGCGGTGATGGGATCGAACCGGGCGATCCCGTCGTCGCCGATGGTCGCCTCTCGCACCTGGCCGCTCTCGTTCACCACCCGCACCGACTCCGGCGCCGAGTACTGCTCGACCCGGGTGACCGACAGGGCGTCGACCTGCTGGGGTGCTCCCCACTCGAGGGTCACCGTGGGGTCGGGATCACGCCCCGCCGACGGTCCCGTGCCCGCGTCGACGCCGTTGTCCGAGCCGCTCTGGGCGGCGTCGGTCGATGTGCCGGGGGCCGACGCCGCCGCCCAGAACGTGCCGTCGTTGCCGTCGACGAGGTTGCTCGGCGCGTAGGCCGGTTGGTCGCCGAGGGTGGAGCTGGCCGTGACGCGGAAGACCAGGGTGCTGCCCAGCAGCCTCACCAGCTCGGAGCCGGGGACGGCGCTCACCGTCGCCGAGAGGTCCATGTCGGCGCTCTGGGGCGCGACCCAGAGGCGGCGCAGCTCGGTCTCGGCGTCGGTGCGCAGGAACGAGTGCGGGTCGGCCGTCGCACGGGTGAACAGGTACGACGGCGGCGTGCTGCCGGGGCCGGAGAAGGCCTCCGCCATCTGGTCGGGGACCCGCAGCCGCTGGTCGACCGTCACGCCGGGCACGGTGAGCTCACGGATGCCGGGGCCGCCGGCGGCCTGGCCCGGCACGACCTGGGCGAAGCGCACCTCGACCCACGACGTGGACCCACCCGGTGCCTGCACCACCTGCTCGGACTCGTCCGGGGTCACCGCGCTGATGACCGATCCGGTCTCGGTGCGGACCTCGAGGGCCGTGACCGCTGGACGCCAGGGGCCGTCCTCGAGCAGCTGGACCCGCAGCTGGCGCACGTCGGTGGGCTCGTCGAGGCGCAGGCGGATCCACTGTCGCTCGGGATCGACGGCGCCGGCGGCGGCCCACGCGGTGGTGGGGTCGCCGTCGACGGCCTGCTGGGGCCCCAGCTCCGGCAGCGACACGAACAGCGAGCCGTAGGTCGACGCGGTGACCTGCCGCACGCCGCTGCGCACGGCGACGGTCTGGTCGTCCACCCTCTCGGTGGGCAGCAGTCCGAGGTCGACATCGGTGCCGCCGGGCCCGGGCTCGTCCGCGGTGAGGGGGTAGCTGCGGTTCGTGCGGTTCGACCCGAACGTCGTGAAGGTGCGCTGGTTGCCGTCGGTCACCAGCCAGGTCGGTGGGAGCGGGTCGCCCTCCCGGTGGTCGGCGGCCATCACCACCGAGCGGTCGCCGAGCGCCGACCCGGCGAGGTCGAGCGGGGTGGCGGCGTCGCCGCTGACCACTGCGGAGGCCGCCACGGGCGTGGTCGAGACAGGGCTCATGGAGGCGGCGTCGGGCACCTGGAACATCTCGATGGGGTGCACGAGCAGGTTGGTGAGCCCGGTGACCTGGTACACGGGTCCGAACGACGCGACCTGCTCGAGCCCGCTGGCCCTGACCGCCAGGGTGACCTGGGCCGGCGACGGGGCCGAGGAGCTCTGCCAGTCGCCGTCGTTGCGGACCAGCACCGTCGAGAAGCCGGCGTCGCGCAGGTAGGCGGCCAACCGGGGGGAGCCGCCGCGCTCGATCTCGGCCTCGATGGTGTCGAGCACACGGGTGGCGCCCGCCGAGCCCAGCGGGGCGATCTGGCGCACCGCCCACTCGGCCGTGGTGCCCCACTCGAAGGGCTCCTCGGAGGTGTACCCCCACGTGGAGCTCGACAGCGGCAGGCCCGGCAGGATGAGGGTCCGCCCGGGTTGGGTCTCGGCGAACGCCTTGGCCTGGTCCCACCAGGACGGCACGGCCTCGAAGGGACGGTGGTGCAGCAGGTCGCCGCCGAACAGCGGCCAGCCCCCCACCACGACGCCGACCGCGACGACGCCGGCCACGACCTTGCCGGTGACCGGGCCGAGGGACGGGCGTCGCCGTCGCAGGAACGCGGTGAGCCCGTCGATGCCCGATGCCACACCCAGGGCCACCGGCAGCAGGACGACGGGTGCGAACTTGTAGACGTTGCGGAACAGCCCGAGGGGGCCGTCGAGGAGCCGCACCAGCTCCGACCCGAAGGGGTTGCCCAGGGAGCCGCCGAACCCGGCACCGACGAGCACGACACCCGCGAGGAGGGTGAGCACCAGAAAGCGCCGCTCGGGCGTGGACCGGCGGGCCATGCCGTAGAGGCCCAGCGCCACCACCAGCGCCCCACCGACGATCACCAGCCCCGCCGATGCCTCGATCGAGCCGGCCATCACCAGGATGCCCCGTGCCCGGTAGTACGAGAGCCAGTCGGCGACGCCCCGCAGCACCTCGAACGGCGACACCACCCCGGTGGTGGTGCCGGCCCGCTCGGTGAACGTGAGGAAGTCGATGCCGTAGCGGCGCTGGTAGGCGAGCGGCACGGCCCACCACGCGGTGGCGGCCACCACGGCGAGCATCCACCAACGGATGAGCGCTCCCCGGCGCGGCCCCCGCTGGCGGGTGAGCAGCCAGAGGCCGCCCGGCACCAGGGCGGCAGCGACGACCACGGCGTTGACGCCGCCCATGAACAGCACGGCCAGCCCCGACGCGGCCGCGGCTCGCCGGGGCGAGCCCTCCCTCGAGCCCTTCACCAGCGGAAGGAGCATCCACGGCATGAACGCCGCCGCCTGGGCGAAGGCCGACAGGTTGCCGACCCGAGCGACGAAGAACGGGGCGAGGGCGAAGCTGAGCCCACTCACGATCCTGGCGGGCGCCGACCCGAGCCGCAGGGCTTCGAGGAGCCGGACCATGCCCCACATGGCGGCGATCAACAAGAACGCGATCCACGCCCGCTCCACGACCCACGGCGGGATCTGCAGGACCGCCCCGAGCAGCATGAAGGGGCCCATCGGGAACAGGTAGCCGACGGCCTGGTTCTGGATGCGACCCATGTCGGCCGTCGGGTCCCAGAGGTTCCACGTGGCCGACAGGAAGCCCTTGGGGTCGATCAGCAGGTCGAGGCGGGTGTCGTGGGTCAGCAACCCCCAGCGCTGCACGAGCACCATGGCGAACAGGGCTCCGGCGACGACGCCGAGCACCCCCCGGGAGAGCCGCGCCGACGCCGGCCCATCGGCCTCGGGCTCGGGCTCGGCGGTCGGGCCGGGCGCGCGTGGTGGCGCCTCGGCGAGCAGCTCCGCGTCCTCGGCGTCGGGCCGGGGGCGGTGCCGTTCCGAGGTCGTCTCCTCGTCGAGCCCGGTGGTCACGCGACCCTTCGCAGCACGGCGAGGTAGTTCCAGGTGACGACCTCGCCCACGGCGGGGACGCGGCACAGCGGGGCCCACGACGGCGGCCAGTAGCGGGGTCCCTCCCACACCGTCTCCACCCGCGGCTCGCTGCGCAGCCAGCGGCGCACGGTGGGGAGGTGCAGCTCGAAGAGGTTGCGGCCGTAGAGGTTCTTGGCCTCCTGGCCGGTGCGGCGGTGGTAGCGCTCGGCCGCCCGCCGGCCGCCGAGGAAGTGCCACGGCGAGGTCTCGTGCCCGCCCCACGGCGACCACCACGGGGTGAACGACAGGTACACCAGGCCACCGGGGCGCAGCACCCTGACCATCTCGTCGATCAGCCGGCGGGGGTCGCGCACGTGCTCGAGGACGTTGGAGCTGTGCACGACGTCGGCCACCGACGACCGCAGCGGCAGGGCTTGGCCGTCGCCCACCACCGCGCCGTCGGGCACGCGCTCGTGCAGGTGCAGCTCGGCTTCCTCGTACTCGACGACGAGGCAGTGCCCGCCCGCCCGGCGGACCGCCTCGGCCAGGTAGCCGGGCCCGCCGCCCACGTCGACGACCAGGCCCTCCACGGCGGCGCCGTGGCGGTGCAGCACCTCGACGGTGTCGGTGGCGAGGAACTCGTAGAACGGCGTCGGGTCGACCGGCTCGCGCCGGTAGAGCTGCAGGAGCCGGGCGCTGCGGGCCAGCCCTGAGGGGTGCGACCGGGCCTGCCGGGTGTCGGCGGTCATCGCCTGGCCCTCACGGTGGCGCGCGCCGCGCTCAGGAACTCCTCGACCGAGCGGTCGCGGCTGAAGGCCCGGGAGCGCAACCGCGCCGCGTTGCCCATGCGAGCCCGGCGGCGGTGGTCGCGCGCCAGCGCGACCCAGGCGCGCACCATCTCGCTCTCCGTGCGCACCAGCTCGCCGGTGAGCCCGTCGGCGACGGAGTCCCGGACGCCGTTGGCGTCGTAGGCGAGGGCCGGGGTGGCGAGCGCCGCGGCCTCGGTCACGGCGATGCACCAGCCCTCGTGGTACGCACCGTGGACGAGCAGCCACGCCGAGCCGAGCAGCTCCAGCTTGCGCTCGTGGGACACGTGGCCGAGGAACTCGACGCCGGGCACGCGGCGCGCCTCGAGCTCGGCGCGCTGAGGTCCCTCGCCGATCACCAGCAGGCGGCCACCGACCGCGGGCTGCACGCTCGCCCACGCGTCGAGCACCCGGTCGACGCCCTTGTTGGGGGCCAGCCGCCCGAGCACCACGAAGGTCGGCTCGTCGGACTCGGCCACCGGGTGCTCGGCCAGGCTCGTGTCGATGCCGACGTGCACGAGGTGGATGCGGTCGCGCGGCACACCGAGCTCCTGCAGGCAGGCGCTGGTCGACGGAGAGAGCGCCCCGAACTGGGTGCGGCGGTACAGGCGCGGGATCACCCGGCGCTCGACGAAGTCACCGGTTGCCGCCACGGGGCCGGGGAAGTGGCGTGCCCACTGCTCGCCGTGGACGTGATGGAAGAAGCACAGCACCGGCCCCCGCCACCACAACGGCGAGAAGTAGGGGAAGCCGTTGACGACGTCGACGAGCAGGTCCCAGTGGCGGAACCGCCGGGCCACGAACGGCGCCCGCAGGTACTGGTCGTAGGTGCCGCCGGCCGAGAGGGCCGGGTAGGGACGGTGCCCCACCGGCCCGCCGCACACGAGGGCTGCCGTGTGGCCCCGGGCCCGCAGCCCCTCGATGAGGTCGTCGACGAACACCTCCGACCCGCCGGCGTGCGGGTGGGCCAGGTCGCGCCAGGACAGGAACAGCACGCGCAAGCGGCCTCCGCCCGGGTCGCCGGCGGGGCCTGCGCCACGGGGCTCGCCCACCGAGAGACCCCTGCTCGTTTCGCTGTCGGACCAGTCCACCAGTTCCCTCTCGACGAGCGCCCCCGGCACCGATCGGTCCGAGCCGACATCGAGACGACGTCGCCCGTCGGGGGAGCCCCACGCTCGGTGACCACGGTCACAGATCGCGGTCACGCTACCCCGGAACCCGGGGCCTCCACCAATGACAGCAGCTCCACGGTGCCGCGTGGCCGCGGGCCCCTTGACCGGACCTCCGAGCGTGCCTAGCGTGCCAGCCACCACGTGTGACGTACGTCTCGTGAACGGGCACGTACGTAGGGGAAGTACGAGGGGCGGGTTGTGACCGACACGAGCGAGGCGCCGAACGCCGGGACGCCGCTGGCCGCTGCCCCCACGCTCCGCCTCGACCGCTCGATCGTCATCCCCGCCTACAACGAAGCCGAACGGCTCCCCCGGTCGATGGCCGCGCTGGCCGGGCACCTCGACCCGCTCACCACCGAGATCGTGGTCGTCGACGACGGCAGCACCGACCACACCAGCGCCGTGGCCGACCGGCTGCTCGAGGCGTGGCCCCACGGTCGGCGGATCCGCCTCGAGCGCAACGGCGGCAAGGGCCGAGCGGTGCGCACGGGAGTGCTGGCCTGCACCGGGCGCCACGTGGCCTTCGTCGACGCCGACTCGGCCACCGACTCACGGTGCCTCCACGACCTGTTCGACGCCCTGGCCACGGCCGACGTCGCCATCGGTTCACGGGCCCTGGCCGACTCGGTGGTCGAGGACTTCCACCCCGACCGGGCGCTCATGGGCCGTGCCTTCAACCTGCTCGTGCGCTCGGCCACCGGCGTGCCGTGGCGCGACACGCAGTGCGGGTTCAAGGCCTTCCGCACCCCGGTGGCCAAGCTGCTGTTCGCCCTGAGCACCGTCGACGGCTTCGCCTTCGACGTCGAGGTGCTCGACCTGGCGAACCGGCTCGGGCTGCAGGCGGTGGAGGTGCCGGTGCGCTGGCACCACGTGGAGGGCTCCAAGGTCCGCCACATGCGCGACTCGGTGCGGATGACCGCCGACGTCGTGCGGGCCACCCGCTCGCGCCACCGGGCGCCCATCGAGTGCCTCGACCTCGGCCCCGGTGGGCCGGAGACCACCGAGGCGCTGCTCGAGGTGCCCGACGACCTCGTCGTGAGCTGGGACCGTGGCAGCGTCGAGATCCTCCTGCCGCCCGGAGAGGGCCAGGCTCGGGCCCTCCTGGTGGAACGGCTCGAGGCCCACGGGGTCACCCCCGAGCCGCTGGTGCGGTCCGGCACCGAGATCATCGATCGCTGCCGGTCCGGCCAGCTCTCGATCGGCATCCCCGAGCGCCGGGTGGTCGACCCGCCGTCGACCGCCGGCGGCACGGGCTCCGGTGGGCACCGGCCCGACCATGGGCGCCGCCGCGACCACCGCCGGGTGCTGCCGCGCCCGCCGTTCGCCGTTTCTGTGGCCCGGAAGCGACCGTCGGCGCCGAGCGCCGATCTGGTCGTGGAGGGGTTCCGCCTCTCGGAGAGCCGGTCGGTGGCCGCGGCGATCACCCGCCTGGCCGGAGAGTCGCTCACGGTCGCCGCGCCGCAGCACCGCCCCGCCCGCGTGCGCCACGCAGTGCGCGCCGGCGTGCCGACGGTGCTGGTCGTGCGGGCGCCGCTCGCGGTCCTGTCGGCGAACCTGCACACCGGCCGCCAGCGCCCGCCGCGGGCGGTGCTGGAGCAGTACGTGGCCTACCACCGAGCGCTGCTCCCCTACCTCGACGACGTCCAGATCGTCGACCTCGACGACGCGGCGGCCGACCTCGGGCCGCTCGTCGGCCGCCTCCAGGCCCGCTTCGGGCTGGCGGTCCCCTCAGCGGCTGCCGCCGACCCCGGCGCCGAGCGCCTGCCGCGCTCGCTGTCCGGCGACGACGACACGCGTCAGGTGCACCCGTCGCTGGCCGCGCTGCTCGACGAGGCCGAGCACCTCCACGGGCTCTTCCTCGCCGCCGCCACGCCGCGCTGACACCGACACGTCGGAGACGTCGTCACACCGGTCCGGTCGGGTCCGGTGCAGTCCGGTCGCCGCGTTCGCCCTTCGACGGACCCGACGTGAGTGGGCGCACGCTCGCACGCTGCCGGACCGTACGCCTGAGCTGGGCCCGCACGCGACGAGGCCCCACCGGTGCGGTGGGGCCTCGTCGCTCCGGCTTCGTGAGCCGGTGAAGGATCGGGGTCAGGCGGCGGTGCGGCCGGCCTTGGCTCGACGAGCGCCCCAGACAGCGGCGCCACCCACGACCACGGCGGCGAGGCCCACGCCGACGATGCGGCCGACGTCGCTACCGGTGTAGGGCAGGCTGCCGGACGGGGTGACCGCACCGGCCTCGCTGGTCTGGCCGGCGCTCACCACCGTGAAGTCGAGGCTGACGGTGAGCGGGCTGCCCGACGGGTCGACGCCGCTGGCCTCGAGGCGATGGGCGCCCGGGTCGAGGTTGGACGGCAGGGTGACCTGGACCGAGAAGTTGCCTGAGGCGTCGGCCACCGTGGTGCCGAGCACCTGCGGCGTGGAGTACACGGTGATGGTGATCTCGGAGCCGCCCTTGAACCCGCCGCCCGAGAAGGTGATGGTGTCGCCGGGAGCGACCGTGGTCTGGCTCAGCGACGGGCCCGAGCACTGCAGGTACCCGGTGAGGTCGGTGCTGCCATCGGGGTTGGTGAAGCGGCTGATGTTGCAGTCCGGGGCGGCGCCGGCCACCGGGGCGGCGAAGAGCAACAGGCCGAGGGCCGTCGCGAGAGCGGCGAACGCGCCCACGATGCTGCGTCGCGCTGTGCTGGTGGTCCGTCCCATGTCGTTCCTCATTCCCCGCCTCGTGCGGCTCTGGTCGAGCGTCCAACCCTTGGATCGTTCCGCGCGACGGTCCCCCTTGCGGCGCCCGCGTCACGTGTGACGCACGTTACCCGCACGCTGAGCGTCTGCCTAGTCCTCTTTCTGCGGTGATTTGGCGGTTCTACTGCGCTTCGCGGCGTCCAGACCACCGTGCGTATGCACTCTGGCCGATGGCGCCGAGAGCGAGGGCATCGCCGGCCAGCACGAGCAGGGCGGGCCAGAACCACACCGGCCCCGAACCGGCGGGCAGCTCGACCAAGCCGTCGGCGCTGCGGGCGGCGGCCGACCAGCCCCGCAGCCACCCTGCCTGGTAGGGCCGGTCGAGCACGGCGGCGCCCGAGGCGTCGACGCGCAGCAGCGGCGACACCACCGAGGTGGCGTCGGTTGTGCTTCCGTCGGCGGCCGCCACCGGTCCCCGCCACCCGTCCACCCGGTAGAGGTCGAGCGACGGGCCGGCGACCACCCGCTCCAGGCCCGGGTCGTCGAGCACACCCGTGTAGGCCTTCCAGTCGACATCGTGCTGGAGGGCGATCCAGCGCACACCCGCGGCGGCGAGCGCGTCGGCCACGTGCTCGCCCTGCCGGGCCCGCTCGAGAGCCGCCTCCACCCCGTCGAGGCGCGGGTCGGCCACCTCGCGGCGGCGGTCGGCGGTCAGACGCGGGTCCGACGCGGCGAGCACGTCACCGCCGAAGTACGACGGGACGATCCCGAGCGTCAGGCGGTTCCGGTTGATGTCGAGCGTGTAGTACTCGAACCACGGCAGGGCGAGCACGGTGCCCGGCTCTCGCGCCACCGCCGCTTTGGCCTGCGCCCACTCGCCGGGCAGGTGGACCGGTCGCACCTGCCCACCGAACCCCCCCGCGGCCGGCACGGCCAGGACGATCGCCGCGGCCAGGGGCAGCGCCGCGCCGATCCCGACCAGCGACCCGGCGATGGGGGTGGAGGTGCGCCACGTGGCCAACCGGTCGGCGCCCAGCCCGGCCGCCACCGCGAGCAGGAGGAGGAACGGCACGAGCTGGCGCTGGCTGTCCCGGAACGGCGCGCCGAGGACGGTGGCCGAGAGGTCGTCGACGATCGACGAGAGGCCGGGCACCGCGGTCGCCACCGCCACGGCCAGCGCCACGGCGGCCACGACGCCCAGCGGGCCGCGCCACCCCTGGGGGACGCGCGACCAACCCAGGCACGCGCTGGCCAGCAGCACCAGCCCTGCCAGGGCCGACAGCCACGGGAGGTCCTGGCCGATCTGGAACCCCGTGTTCCAGAATCCCTGGCCGGCCACGAGCCGAGCGGCGTCAGCAGCCGAGCCGAGCACGGGAGCGAAGTCCGACGCGCGAGCCAGGTCACGACCGGTGCCGGCGACGCCCACCACGGCGAGCGGCACGAGCCACGGGAGCTGGACCGCCAGGAAGAGCGCCACCGACCACACGAGCCGGCGTGGCCGGTGTCGCCACTGCGAGCGCTCGCGCACGACACCGACCGCCACGTAGGCGCCGGCGATGACCCCGCCGAACACGCCGCACAGGCCCAGCGCGGCCGCCCACAGGACCATGGCCGGACGGCGGCTGACCGGCGAGAGCAGGCTGGCGACCGCCCACGGCAGCAGGGCCATCACCCACGGGACCATGAGGTGGCCGACTGCGGTGCGGGTGGCCAGGAACGGGCCGAAGGCGTAGAAGGTGGCGGCGATCCAGGGCCCGAGCCGGTGTCCCCGCTCCCCCGCCAAGGTCGCCGTGAGCCGCCACGCACCCGCGAAGGCGGCGACGAGCAGCATCACGAGCAGCACCTTGGTCACCAGCTCACCGCCGGCGAGCCACGACGCCCAGGCCAGAGGCCCCCACAGCGGCACCCGGCGAGGGAGCTCGGGCCCCAGTCCCCACATGCCGGCCGGCACCGGCGGGTCGGAGAGCACCACCAGGTCGAGGTTCAACAACGAGCCCGGGCCGAGGGCTGGTCCCATCACCAGCAGCGCCCCCACCAGCCCGACGAGCCACACCACGACGGGCACGGACCCCACGGGGCGCGCCGCCAGGCCCAGGACCCGGCGGGGGGTCGCGCCCACCGCCGCTGGTGTCGACCCCCCGGCTCCCACGCGCCCATCCCTACTACACCAGCCCGGTCGTCGATCGACGCGCCCATGGTCGTGCGGCAGTGGTGCGGCGGCGCGGCGGCGGGAGGGAAGCCGGGCGGACCCTAAGCTGCCCGACCGGCGAGACCGCGAGACAGGGGGACCCATGGGGCGCTTCGACGGCAAGGTGGTGCTGGTGACGGGCGCGGCACGGGGGCAGGGCGAGGCGGAGGCCCGGCTGTTCGTCGCCGAGGGCGCCCGGGTGGTGCTCGGTGACGTGCTCGACGAGCAGGGCGAACAGGTGGCGGTCGAGCTGGGTGATGCCGCCCGCTACGTGCACCTCGACGTCAGCCAGGAGCAGCAGTGGGCCGCCGCCGTCGGCACGGCGCTCGAGCTGGGCGGTCGTCTCGACGCCCTGGTGAACAACGCTGCCATCCTGCGCCCCGCGGCCATCGAGGACACGTCGCTCGCCGACTACATGAGCGTCATCAACGTCAACCAGGTCGGCTGCTTCCTCGGCATGAAGGCGGCGATGCCGGCGATGCGCGACTCCGGAGGCGGCTCGATCGTGAACATCTCCTCCATCGACGGCATCGGCTCGAAGAACGGCCTGATCTCCTACACCGCGTCGAAGTTCGCGATCCGGGGGATGACCAAGACGGCGGCCATGGAGTGGGGCCGGTTCGGCATCCGCGTGAACTCTGTGCACCCCGGCGGCGTCAACACCGTGATGGGCAACCCCATGGGCGACCCCGCGGTCGAGACGGAGCCGTACCGCTTCCAGGCGATCGGGCGCATCGGTCGACCCGACGAGATCGCCCGGGCCGTCGCCTTCCTCGCCAGCGACGAGGCGTCCTACGTCACGGGCACCGAGCTCGTGGTCGACGGCGGGTGGCTGGCCGGACGCCTCGAGCCCGGCCTGCCCGGGTCCGACGTCGCCCTCGGCGGCACCGGGTACAACGCGTGAGCGCCGAACCGGTCGACCAGGCTGCTGGGCGGGACCAGGTGGTCGTCGACCGGCACGCGCTGCTCGAGGCGGTGGGCGCCACCCGCGCCCTCGCCGCTGCGCTGCGGGTCGCCGATGCACCGACCGACGTCCTCGCCCGGGTGGCGGCGCTGGCGTCGGAGGCGGCCGAGCTGCTCGCGCCCCACCGGGTCGAGGCGGTGCGCCAGCAGGGTTCGCTCCACGAGCCGGAGCCGGGCGCCCGGCCCGACGGCTTCGACACCGCCGGGCGCCCGCCCGACGACCCGGCGGTGTTCTTCCCCTACAGCCCCATCCTCGGGCCGCTCAACCCGGTCGCGGCTCCGGTGGCCGTGCGCTTCGACGGCGAGCGGGTGCGCGGCACCGCCACCTTCGACGCCCGTTGGGTCGGCCCGCCGGACATGGTGCACGGCGGCGTGATCGCCCTGCTCTTCGACGAGGTGCTCGGCGTGGCCAACGTGTGCGGCCAGGCCCCCGGGTTCACCGGCACCCTCACCGTGCGCTACGAGCGACCCACCCCGCTCGACGAGGAGCTGCATATCGAGGCGCGGGTCGAGGAGGTCAAGGGCCGCAAGGTCATCACGAGGGGAACGATCAGCCACGACGGCCAGGTGACCGCCCGGGCCGAGGGTGTGTTCATCCGCGCGGACATCTGAGCCGCTGCCGCGGCCGCCTTCGCCGGAAGGGCCGCCGAGGCGAGGCCGCTAGGCTTCGACGACCGGCTCGATTCCTCCACGCGCTCGCGCTCAGGAGTCGAGCCGTCCCCGCCCTCGTAGCTCAGGGGATAGAGCGTCGGTTTCCTAAACCGTGCGTCGGAGGTTCGAGTCCTCCCGGGGGCGCCAGCTCGGGCTCTGGCTCGTCGTGCCCTGGCTCCAGGCGCGACGAAGCCCCGCACGTGGCGGGGCTTCGTCACCTGGCTGGCAGTCGAGCAGCGGCTAGACGGTGGAGCGGCCTCGGAAGATCGAGTACCCGCCGGGGCCGACCAGGCAGGCGACGATCAGGAGGATGATGCCCAACAGGATCTGGCCCTGGATGAGCTGAACGATCCCGATGATGGCGATGATCACGGCGATGATCCACAAGATGAGTCCCATGCCCTGCATGTACCCCGCGGTCTCGGCCACAGAACACTGAACTGGCAAATCAGCCGTGAGGTCGCGGATCAAGCGACCGCCACGTCGACATCCCGCCCACGGAAGTGGGGGATGACCTGCTCGCCCAAGGCCCGGATGGTCTGCAGCTGGACGTCCTGAGGCACCGTGCCCATCTGGGTCATGAAGAGCACCTCGTCGGCCCCGGCGTCGATGAGGGCCTCGACGTAGTGGATGGCGTCCTCGACGGTGCCGTAGGCGTTGTTCGGGTTGAACAGGGCGCCGCTCGGGGTGGAGAAGTCGACCTCGATCATCTCCGAGCCGATCAGCACGGCCATCTTCCCGTCGGCGGTGACGGTGGTGAGGTCGTCACCCCAGGAGTCGACGTCGGGGGCCGGCCAGCCCTGGGCCCACTGGTTCAGCGACTCGATGAAGAAGCGCTGGCCCCGCAGACCGATGCGCCTCGCCTTCTCCCGGTCGTCGTCGATGATGACCGGGCACAGGGCGGCGAAGTGCTCGGTGGGCACGAACCCCACCTGGTCGGCCGGGTCACGGCCGTTCCACGCCTCGCGGTAGATCCGGTTCTTGCGTGCCACCTCGTCGAGGCCGCCGAAGCCGAACGCCAGCGCACCGATCCCGCGGCTGCCTGCGATCGACAACGACTCGTCGCCCGTGCAGGCCAGGTACATCGGCGGGTGCGGGTCCTGGAACGGCTTGGGGTGGATCGACCGCTCCTCGAACTGCACCCACTTGCCGTCGTGGGAGAGCGACTCCTCCACCATGATGCGAGGGACGAGGTACATCATCTCGTCGACCATGTCGGCCGCGTCGGCCTTCTGGTAGCCGAAGGTGCCCGCCTCCTGCTGGGTGCCGCCCTTGCCGATGCCGAAGTGCACGCGTCCACCCGAGAGGATGTCGAGGGTGGCGATGCGCTCGGCCACCTTCACGGGGTGGTTCATCATGGGCGGCAGGCACACCACGCCGTGGCCGATCCCGATGCGCTCGGTGCGGCCCGCCACGAAGGCGAGGAACGTCTCCGGCGCGCTCATGTGCGCGTACTGGTTGAGCGCCGTGTGCTCCACCGCCCAGACCACGTCGAAGCCCATCTCCTCGGCCAGGTCGACCTGCTCGAGGATCTGCTGGAAGACCCGATGGTCGGACTGCCGAGACACCTCGGCGACCTGAGCCTCGTAGATCAACGAGAACCGCATGCTCTTCCCCTCCTTGGCCGGCCACCCCGCCGGTCCGATGTGTTCCTATTCGGAATAGTACGAGTGGGAGCAGTACGGCGCAAGGGTGTCGGCTGCGCGGGGCCCACGGCGCGAACGACGAAGGGCGGCCCGCCGCAGCGGACCGCCCTTCGGACGATGCGGTGATGGGTCCGAGCCGGACCCCAGGCGATGCTCCTAGCCGGCCGCGGTGGAGATGCGGTTGGCGTCGAGCTTCGCCCGGTCGACCACCGGGCCGCTGATGGACACCAGGTAGTCCTGGCTGCACTCCATCTCTCCCGTCGCGGTCGGGAGAACCTGCTCGTACTCGGTGCCGTTGAGCTTGAGGACCATGCCGCACACGCCGGGCAGGTTGGCGCCCGGGTCGGTGGCGGACTGCAGCCCACCGGCGGTGAACTCGTGCACCTTCGACAGCTCGTCGAGCACGCACTGGCGGGTCAGGTTGGCGCCGCACTGCTGGCTGGCCTGGGCCCACAGCAGGAACGCGGCGGTGGCCTGGGCGCCGAGCAGCGAGACCTCACCGCCACTGCTCTTCACCAGATCCATGTACTGCTTGACCGCCGGGTGCTGGTCGGCCTGCTCGAACGGGAAGTACGTCATGCGCACGTAGACGTTGTCGCCGTTGCCCGAGGTGTTCCAGGCCGACAGCTTGGCGTCGTAGAAGTTCGCCTCGGTCACCCACATCGGGTTGTACGCCAGCTGCTTGGCCGCATCGAGCACGTTCTCGAAGTTCGGGTACGGCGACCCGGAGAAGTACACGACCTCGGCACCGCACTGCTGCAGCTTCTGCAGGAACGGCTTCCAGTCGGACTCGCCCTGGATGTTGTACTCCTGCGGGCAGTCGAGGAACGTCCACCCCGCCTGCTGCGCTGCGAGCTGGAACTTCTCGGTGCTGTCCTTGGTGGCGGCGTAGTTGCCGTACATGGTGGCGGCCTTCTTGACCGCGTCCGGGTACTGCTTGGCGAAGGCGAACCACGACTGGACCGACATCTTGTCGACCGGGTTCGGCGTCGGCTGGTACATCAGCTTGCCGTGGGCGAACTGCGGGCTCACCGTGTAGGTCGGCACCGACGGCAGGCCGCAACCGAGGCGGGTCTGCTCCTGGGCCGAGTCGAGCGACCAGCCCTGCCCGACGAGGAAGAAGTTGCTCCCCTCGCAGGCGTTGGTCATGGCGTTGTTGACCTCGGTGATCTTGGCGTCGTAGTAGTTGCCCTTCACCTGACGGCCGTTGATGCCACCCTGCTCGTTGCACCAGGAGATCATCGCCTTGACGGCGTCGGACATCTCCTTGTTGAGGCCCGGCGACTGCGGGAAGCCGGCGTCGTCGCCGTAGGCGATCGTGACTGAGTCGGCCGTCACGCCCGGATCGCCGGTGGCGGCGTTGGTGGTGCCGGACGCCGCCGGGCCGCACGGCGACGCCATGTCGCCGAACTGGCCGGACGCGCTCGCCTCGGTCGTGGCAGTGCCGCCGCCACCTCCGCCGTTGTCCGACGAGTTGCGGCCGCTGCCGCACGCGCCGGCGACGAGGCTGAGCGCGGCGAGGACGGCCACGAGCGCCGCGACCGGCCGTGCGCCTCGACGCCTGCTGCTGCGGTGCACGGGCACCGCTTCGGACTGCTCCCGGTTGGGCACTGGGTGAACCCCCTGTTGGTGTGTGTCGTTGGTCAGGCCGCCGCGTCGGCGGCCCGGATGCTCACCGGGTGGTTCCCCACCCGAATCCCGGCGAGATCGGTGACGGGCCGCGATGGCGGCCCGGAGTCGTTGCATCAGCTGCCCGCGGCTGCGGCGTCTCTCATGCGAGTGGTCCGGTGGACCGGATCGGTGTCGAGCTCGGGGATGACGTGCTCGCCGATGAGCCGGATCGTCTCGAGGGTGTCCTCGAGCGGGGCGGGACCGATGCCGAACACGAGCTGGTCGACGCCCACCGCCTCCCACCGCCGGCACGTGGCCAGCGCTTCGTCGGGGTCGCCCAGCACGAGCTGGCCGGTGGACCCCATGTAGTCGATGGCCTCGAGGTCGGCGTCAGGGATGAGCTCGGGCCACTTGGGCACCTCGGGCGGGTGCGGGAACGTGTCGTGGTAGCGGAACACGTTGCTGACGAGGTAGTTGGGCCGAGCCGCCACGGCCCGGCGCCGCACCTCCTGGCCGTCCTCGCCGACGTAGGCGGCGATGGTGCACATGATGTTGTCGTTGACGAACGCGCCCACCGGTTCGGCGCTGCCGATGGCGGCCTTGTAGGAGCCCACCGCCTTCTCGGCCGAGTGGAGGTCGCCCACCGAGAAGCCGAGGACGCCGAGGCCCTTGCGGGCGGCCATCTCGTAGCTCGAGGTGTTGCCGGCGGCGTACCACATCGGGGGGTGCGGCTTCTTGTACGGCTTGGGCAGGATCTTGCGCGGCGGCAGCGACCAGAACTTGCCTTCGTAGCCCTGGTAGGTGTCCTGCATCCACATCTTCGGGAACTCCCCGATGACGTCCTCCCAGATCTCACGGGTGCCCGACAGGTCCTCCATCCCGGGGAGGAAGCCGAGGATCTCGTGGCTGCCCGCGCCGCGACCGGTGCCGAACTCGAACCGTCCGTCGGAGAGGTGGTCGAGCATGGCGACGCGCTCGGCCACCTTGGCCGGGTGGTTCACCTGGGGCAGCGGGTTGAAGATGCCCGAGCCGAGGTGGATGCGCTCGGTGGCATGGGCCAGCCAGCCGAGCATGACGTCGTTGGCCGACAGGTGGGAGTACTCGTCGAGGAAGTGGTGCTCGGTGACCCAGACGTACTTGAACCCGGCGCGATCGGCGGCCACCACCGCGGCGAGCTCGTCCATGAACGCCTTGTGCTCGGCGTCGGGGTCGTGCTGGCGCCGGAACCCGGGGACGTAGCCCTGGATGAAGAGGCCGAACTCCACTGGCATACCCCCTTGTGCTCGAGCGAGCGGCGCACGGCGCGTCGACCCGTCCCGGCAGTCCCCTGCCGGACACCCGACGTTAGCGATCTTCCAAACAGGAACTCAAGAACCGGGCGTCCTCGGGGGGATGCGCCGGACGTCGCGCGGGTAGGGGATCGGGGACGGCGAGCAAGCGCCCGACTCCCGAGGAGCCGACCATGACCGTGCTGCACCGACGAGCCAACGACGACACCGAGCTGCAGGATCCGGCCATCCGTCGCGACGGCGGCCGTGCCGCGACTGCCGTGGCCACCCCGGTCGACGAGCGTCTGTCGACGACCACGCACGCCGGCTGGAACACCGCCATGCGGCTGATCGGGCTGGCTGCGGGAGCGGTGGCCCTCCTCATCGGTGTGGCGGCGTTGCTGCGCCTCGACTGGGGCGCTGGCCTCGATGCGCACGCCGTGGAGGTGCTCGGTGTGGCGTTCACTCCCGTGGTGGCCATCGTGACCACCGTGGCGGCGCTGGTGGCCATGGCGGCGGCGGCCACCCCCGAGCGCTCGTCGAAGCTCGTGGTCGGGGCCGTCCTGGCGTGCGTCGGAGCGGCGATCGTGCTCGCCAGCGACGCCAACAGGGCCAACGTCGACGTCGAGCGGGCGCACGGCTGGCTGGCGCTGGGTGTCGGTGCGGTCCTGGTCGTCACCGGCCTCCTGCTGCGCCGGTCGTGGGCCACGCACCGTCGGGTCCAGCCCCGCTACTGAGCGCCCCGTTCCACCGGCCACCCCGGAGCGTCGCCGTGACGGTGGTCCCGGACGAGGGCACCGCCATGGGCTGGCCCGAGATCGCCTGCAGCGGGGTCTGACCGCCAACGACGCCGGTCAGACCCCGCGGTAGGTGATGTCGTCCCGGCTCCGCACGCCGACGGTGAAGTCCTCGGCGAACTGGAAGCCGGCGCCGGCGTCGAAGGGCACGGTGTAGGCCCAGTCGAAGGCGCAGACCCGTTTGGCGATGAGCCAGCGGCCGTCGCGCCTCTCGAACCGGTCGACGTAGCGCAGGCCCATCACCATGTCGTTCGCCTGGCCCGTGTCATCGGGGCGGCCGACGTGGTGGGCGACGCAGTAGGTGTCGACCTGGGCCACCTCACCGTCGAGGCGGATGTGGGGCAGCGCCACGAAGTGGGTGGTGGCCTGGAAGTGCGGCAGGACCTCGCACACCCACCGGGCGAACTCGGTGCCGGACCCCCGGAAGCTGTTGTGGTCGTCGAAGCCGTCGGGGTGGTAGCACGACGCCATCAGCTCCTCGTCGAGGCGGTCGGTGCCCCGGGCGAGGCGCTGCACGACGTCGGTGATCTCGGCCCGGGCGATGAGGTCGTCGGTGCTCAGCATCCCGGCAGTCTCCCCGACCGGCGCTCGCCGCGCCGGGGAGTGCACCGCCCGGGCAGGGCGCCGAGCTCAGCCCTCGGCGGGGGTGTAGAGCCAGAACTCCATGCCCTGGTCGTCGGTGCACTCCGCCGACCACCCGTAGGGCATCAGCTCCGGCTCGCCAGCCGTGCCGCCCAGCGCTCGCACCTTGGCCACCGCCTCGGCGATGTCGGGGACGTGGTACATCAGCTTGGCGTCGTTCGGGGCGTCGTCGCCCTGGCCCCACAGGCCGCCCATGACGTTGGGGCCGTCGACCTGCAGGCCGTGCTCGACGCTGCCGGGCGTCACGGTCCAGCCCAGGAGCTCGCCGAAGAAGCGGGCGGTGCGCTGCTCGTCCTTGACCCTCCAGGTGACGTACACGATGTCGCCCGGCTCGGTGTAGACCTCGTGGTCGCCGGGCCGGCCGGGTCGACCCGATCGGCCCTGCGGGGGCGCCTCGGCAGCCGGCGCCTCGGCGGATGTCGCCGGTGCCGCGCCGAGCGGAGTCTCGATGAGCCAGCGGTGACCGAACGGGTCGATCACGGCCGAGGCTCGGAAGCCGTAGGGCATGTCGGCCGGCTCCCGCTCGACGGTGGCGCCCGCCTCCGCAGCCCGCCGGGTGGTGGCGTCGACGTCGTCGACGTCGATCACGATCGACACCGTGGTGCCGCCCCGCGAGAGCGGCGACAGCAGCCCCATCTCGGCGAACTCGTCGGCCATCATCAACGTCGAGGCGCCGATGCGGACCTCGGCGTGGCCGAGGCGACCGTCGGGCATCTCCACGCTCTCCCCCACCTCGCCGGCGAACACGTCGGCGTACCACTGCACCGCCCGACGGGCGTCGCCCACGGCGAGGTAGGCGTTGATGGTGGGGCGGCCCGTCCGGGCCATCCGGGCGGCGTCGGATGCGGTCTGCGTGGTCTGCGTCGTCGTCATGGCTGCTCCTCGGTCGTCGGTGCTGTCTCGGTCGGTGCTGTCTCGGTCGCTGCTGTCCAGTGCGTGGCCCTCGGCGAGGGCACGGGCGAGCTCGGCCCGCAGGCGGGCGGCGAACCGGGGGTCGGGCGCCAAGGGGGCCGGGGGCAGGCGCAGGACGTCGAACGGATCGGTCATCGGGCCTCCTCCTCCCCGTCGTAGGCACGTCGGAACGCGGCACGGGCCCGCACGATCAGGGCCTCGGTGGCATGGCGGCTGCGGCCGAGCACCCTCGCCATCTCCGGGATCGACAGCCCGTCGAGGTAGCGCAGGGTGAGGGCGAGCCGGTTGGTGGGGCCCAGCCGGTCGAGCGTCGCCCGCGCCTGCAGCACGTCGAGGCGGACGTCCCACGGGTCGTCGTCAGCCTGGGGTTGGCCCGCCACCGCGGCGAGCTTGCGCTCCTCGCGGCCCTCACGGCGCCAGTGGTCGACCAGCTTGTGGCGGGCGACGCCGACGAGCCACGGCGTGTCGAGCGGCGGCCCGGCCGGCCTGCGCACCGCGTCGACCGCGGCCAGGAACACCTCCGACGTGAGCTCCTCCGCAGTGGTGCGGTCGCCCACCCGCGACACCAGGTAGCCGTACACCACCGGCAGCGCCCGGTCGTACAGCTCGAGCAGCCCGGCGGCGGGTGGCGGTCGGTCCGGCTCGGTCCCCCTCACACCCCTACTGTCGTCGCGCCGCACCGATCTCCGACGGTCCGATCTCTCCTCGGCTCCCTGCAGCCGCGGACCACAGGTCGCCAGAAGCGACCCCACGACCCCGGCTGACCCTGCAACCGCCGGAGCCGCGGACGACAGGTCGCCAGAAACGACCTCACGACCGCGGCTGGCGCTGAGCCCAGGCGCTCAGCGGCCATGTCACACCTCATCACCACACTCTCGCGATGGCCGATCATCGACTCGACAGGGCCATCGAGGCGCTCGCCCGCACCCAACACGGCGCCTTCTCCATCCGACAGGTGCACGAGCTCGGCGGTGACCGCCACGCGGCCAAGCGCCGGGTGGCGAACGGCAGCTGGTTGCGCCTCGATCGTGGGGTGTACGCGCTGCCCGGCAACCCGCCCACGCCGTTGCGGCAGATGAAGGCCGCCGAGCTGGCGGTCGCAGGGTCGTTCGTGTCGGGCACCAGCGGCGCGTTCCTCCACCGGGTCCCCGACTGCCGACTGGGGCGGATCGAGCTCTCCGCGCCCCGCAACGCCGGGCACACCGCCCTGGCGACCGTGCGGCACCGCGTCGCCCTCCCCGTCACGCGGGTGGAGGGCATACGGGTGACGACCCTCGCGCAGACGCTCGCCGACATCGCCCACAAGGTCCCGGCGACCACGTTGCAGGACGGCGTCGACTGGGCGCTGCTCCACCAGAAGACCACGTGGGGCGAACTGGAGGCCGCCTGGGCGCGTTCCCGCTCCCACAGGACACCCGGGTGGAGGCGCCTCGGCCAGGTGCTGCTCGAGCGAGACCCCGCCCTGGTGCTCCCGGCCAGCGTGCTGGAGGCCCGGCTCTACCGGCAGCTCGACGATCCCCGCCTGCCGCCGTACGTCCGCCAGGCGCCGGCCCCGTGGGCGCCCTCCAGTGGGCAGCGGGTGGATGCGCTGTTCCCGAGCTTCCTCCACGTGGTGGAGGCCGATGGCCGCTCCTTCCACGCGAGGGTCGCCGACTTCGAGCGGGACCGCGAGCGTGATCAGGCCGCGCTGCGAGCCGGCGTCACCGTCACCCGGTTCACCGCATCGCAGATCGACACACCGGGCTACGTCGTCGCCCACCTCCTGCAGGTGTTCGAGCAGCTCCGCCACCCCGACAGCCGCGGACGAGGGGTCGCCTGACGCGCCCCGACACACGCGGCTCGCGCGACGCCCTGTCAGCCGCGGACGAGAGGTCGCTCGACACGACCCCAGCTCCACGGCCGCCAGAGGCGGCGCGGCGGGCTCAGCGGCAAAGGGCGATCACGTAGCCTCGCGGGCACGCGGAGGCCCACGCACCACGGAGGCGAGCCAGGTGATCCACGCCGACTTCACGGAGTTCAAGGAGACCACGGGCGCCGACCCGTTCACCCTGCAGAACAAGAAGCTGCTGAAGGTGTTCCTGCAGTACGGGCCGGTGAAGGCTCGCATCGGGTCGATGGTGGCCTACCAGGGCGACGCCCACTTCGAGCACGGCGGGTCCGGCGGCGTGTCGGGCTTCCTCAAGTCGAAGATGACCGGCGAGGGCGTGCCGATCATGGACGTCACCGGCAGCGGCGAGGTGTTCCTGGCCAACGCCGCCGCCGAGATCCAGGTGATGTACCTCGACAACGACCAGATCTGGGTGAACGGGGCCAACGTGCTCGCCTACAGCGCGTCGATCAGCTCCGACATCAAGATGATCGGCGGCGCCGGGGCGATGGCGGGCGGGCTCTACAACGTGACGCTCACCGGCACCGGCTACGTCGCCATCACCACCGACGGGCCGCCGCTGGTGCTCGACGTCGCCTCGGCCCCGACCTTCGCCGACCCCCAGGCGGTCGTGATGTGGACCGCCGGGGTGCAGATGAACATGAAGAGCGACGTGAGCGTCAAGACGTTCATCGGCAAGGGCTCGGGCGAGACGTTCCAGATGGGCTTCGGCGGCCAGGGCTGGGTGATGATCCAGCCGTCCGAAGGCGTCGCCCAGGGCTCGGGCGCCAAGAGCGGCCTCGGGTTCTGACCCGAGGTCGGCGCCGCACGAGGTCAGCCGCCGAGCAGCTCCGGCTTCATGGCGATCACCGAGAACACCGCTCCCTGAGGGTCGCCGAGTACGGCGAAGCGGCCGGGCTCGATGTCGGTGGGCGGCACCGACACCGTGCCGCCCAGCTCGGCCGCTCGGGCGGCGGTGGCGTCGACGTCGTCGACCGCGAAGTAGACCATCCAGTGGGCAGGCAGCCAGTCGGGCCACATCTCGCCCACCATCGGCATGCAGCCGGCGATGCTGCGCTGCTCGCCCGCCCGCCGGAACTCCCGGTAGTCGGCCAGCTCGGGGCCCTTGCGGTCGACGTCCCACCCGAGCAGCTCACCGAAGAAGGCACCGGCGGCGTCGGGATCGCGGGTCGCGAGCTCGTTCCAGCACATGGCGCCGGGCTCGTTGACCACGCCAGCCCCGGCATGGCTCTTGGCCTGCCAGAGCGCGACCGGCGCACCCGACGGGTCGGCGAGCACGCACATGCGGCCGAACTCGAGCACGTCGAACGGCGGCGCCAGCAAGGTCCCACCCAGGCTCTCGACCCGGGCCGCCGTGGCGTCGACGTCGTCGACGGTGATGTAGGTGGTCCACGCCGGAGGGATGCCCTGCTCGGCCTGCTGGGCCATCTGCGGCGCCGCCGCGGCGACGGGCAGGCCGCGTAGGAAGAACATCGTGTAGCCGCCTGTCTCGGGACCGCCGGTCTCGCCGGCCTCCCAGCCGAACAGCGCGGTGTAGAACGCCACCGCACCGTCGAGGTCGGTGGTGCTCAGATCGCACCACGACGGTGTGCCGTGGACGTGTGACTCGACCTCGGTCATGGCGGCTCCTCCCCGACGACGATCGGCCGGCCAGCACCCCGGCCAGCGACGAACGGTAGCCCCGCGACGCGAGCCGCGCCCGGGCTCGTCGAGCCCGGGCGCGGTCGTCGGTGCGTGGTCGGCGGCTCGGCCGCCAGGGGTCAGCCGGTCGTCGAGGCGTAGTCGCGGGTCTTGCCCTCGAAGCTGACCACCTGGCCCTGCAGGTCCCAGAAGTTGCCGTTGTACTGGCCGATCTGCATCTGCTCGATCACGTAGGGATCGTCGGATCCGGCCGTGTTGATGCTGATCCCGGGGAGCAGCAGGCCGGGGGTCAGGTTGCTCAGGCTCCACGCCGTCTGCATGACGGACTGGCGGGTGAGCTCAGGCGCCTTGTCCAAGGTGTCGGCGAGCAGGGCACCCATCGTCCAGCCGTAGCCCACCAGGCCGTTCTGGGCGTCGGCGTCGGAGAGGCCGTACTGCTTGCCCAGGGTCTGGAACTCCTGCATGGCCGCGTCGTTCGCCCACTCCGGGTCGGACGGGTCCTTGAGGTAGATGGAGCTGAGCACGCCGACGTTGGCGTCCTTGGCCAGGCCCACCACCGTGTTGGAGGTGCAGGTGGCCGAGATGTAGGTCGTCGGCTTCCAGCCCGACTCCTTCACCGCGTTCAGCGACTGTGGGCACTTGAGGGCCGTGGCGGCCAGCAGCGCGGTGTCGGCGCCGCTCTGGCTCATGGTCGTGATCTGCGACTTCACGTCGGGATCGGTGGTGTTGTACTTCTGCTCGTCGACGATGGTGATGCCGGTGCCCTCGATCGCCTTCTTGAAGCCGACCGTGTAGCCCTCACCGAAGTCGTCGTTCTGGGCCAGGATCGCCACCTTGGCGTCGGGCTTGTTGGCCTTCAGGTAGTCGGCGAAGATCGCCGACTCCGTGGCGTACGAGGGGATCGACCCGATCAGCCACGGGTAGTTCTTGAAGTCGCCCCAGAGCTGCGAGCCGGTGGCGAGGTAGAGGTTCGGGATGCACTCGTCGCCGAGGTCGTCGCGGATCGCGAGGTTGTTCGGGGTGCCGACCACGTTGAACATGGCGAACACGCCGTTCTGCTGGACGAGCTCCTGGGTGTTGGCCTTGGTCTTGCCCGAGTCGTACTGGTCGTCCTTGGTGACCACCTCGATCTGGTGGCCCTTCACGCCGCCCTGGGCGTTGATGTACTTGAAGTACGCCTGGTAGCCCTTGGAGATCTCGGCGAACGCGGCGTAGGTGCCCGACTGGGGGAAGCTCGACCCGAAGGTGATCTTGGTGTCGGTGACGCCCTTGGTGGGCTGGTAGTCGGTGCAGTCGTCGGTGGAGATGGTGACCCCACCCGACGGCGCGGTGCCGCCGCTGCCGCCGCCCTCACCGCCCGAGGAGTCCTTGTCGCTGCCGCACGCGGCGCCCAACATCCCCAGCATCAGCACGAGCACGGTCACCACGGACCACTGCCGGCGTCGACGTCGCATCTCGAACCCCCTTGTTCGGCCGCGAGCGCCGGACGGCGCCCGCCGATGGTTCCTAGGCGGACGCTAGTGCGTCGTGGCCCTCGCCCGGCGATGGACCGGCCGAGGAGCGCCGCCCGGACCGGCGCCGCACCCACCCGCTGGCCTGGCGCACGAGGCCGAGGAAGCCGCCCGGCGCCAGGATCATCAACACGATGAGCGACCCGCCGAAGAGCACCGGCGAGAGCTGCGGGTAGCGGTTGGGCAGCCAGGTCGGGATCATCACCACGAAGAACGCTCCCCACGCCGGTCCGAAGATGGTGGCCGCCCCGCCCACCACGACCGCCACGAGCAAGGTGATGGAGAGGTTGATGTTGTACTTCTCCGCGTTCACGAACGGCTCGTTGAACACCGAGAGGGCGCCGGCCACGCCGGCCAGGGTGGCGCTGATGCCGAAGGTGAGCACCTTGTACCGCGACAGGTCGACGCCGAGCACCTGGGCCGCGGTCTCGTTGTCGCGGGTGGCGATGATGGCCCGCCCCACCCGGCTCTTCACCAGGTTGCGCACCAGCACGAAGGCGACGACGGCGACGGCGAGCAGCACGTAGTACTTCCACTGGTAGTCCTTCAGCCCGGTCCAGTCGGGGGCCCGGAACCGGGACACGCGCATGCCCTGGGTGCCCCCGGTGACGCTGCTGAAGCGGGTGACGACCAACGGGAAGGCGGCCGCCAGGGCGAGGGTGACCAGGGCGAGGTAGAGGCCTTGGATGCGCAGGGCGGGCAGGCCGACGAGGACGCCGAGCACGAAGGTGAGGGCGGCGGCCACGGCGAGGGTGGCGAAGTGGGGCCAGCCGTGGTCGCCCACCAGGATGGCGGTCGTGTAGGCGCCCACGCCGAAGAAGGCGCCGTGGCCCACCGAGATCTGCCCGTTGTAGCCGGTGAGCAGGTTGAGGCCGAGGGCGGCGATGGCGTAGGTGATGATGACGTTGAACTGCCCCTCGACCCGGAAGCGGGGATAGATGTGAGGCAGGGCGAGGAGCAGCGCACCGACGGCCAGGGTGATCACCACCCGCACGGCGAGGCGCTTGGGGTCGCGCAGGAAGCCCCTGGGCTCGACCGGCGTGACGTCGAGGGTCATACCCGGCTCACCTGCTTCCGGCCGAAGAGGCCCTGCGGACGGACGAGCAGCACCACGAGGATCACCGCGAAGGCGGCGACGAGCTTGAGGTCCTCGCCGAGGAACCCGACGTAGCCGCCGGCCAGGACGGTGACGAGCCCGACGACCAGCCCGCCGACGACGGCGCCCACGGGGCTGTCGAACCCGCCGAGGGTGGCGGCGGCAAAGGCGTAGATGAGCAGCTGGAAGAAGATGTTGGAGTCGAGCAGCGACAGCTCCGACGCGTACAGGGCGCCGGCCAGCGCGCCGACGGCGGCGGCGAGGCCCCAGCCGAACATGAGGATGCGCCCGACCCGGATGCCGGCGAGGCTGCTCGACTCGGCGTTGCTGGCCACGGCCCGCACGGCCAGGCCGAGCTTGGTGCGCTGGAACAGCAGGTAGAGCAGACCCAGCAGCACCGCCAGCACGGCGAAGGTGCCCAGCGCCTGGTAGGAGATCGACACGCTGCCGATGTCGACGGTGCCGGCACCGAAGATCTTCGGGAAGCGCCGACCCTCGGTGCCCCAGATCCAGCCCACGAGGGCGTTGAGCGCGAGGAGCATGCCGACGGTGACGATCACCAGCGCCAGCGCGTTGTGCTCGACGTCGCCGACGGGGCGGATGAGGACCCGCTCGATGACCGCGCCGGCGAGGAACGACACCCCCATCGAGGCGGCGATGGCCGCCGCGATGGGCACCCCCCACTCCCAGAACTGCCAGGTGAGGAAGGTGGAGAACAGCGCCATCTCGCCCTGGGCGAAGTTCACGAAGCCCGTGCTGCGGTAGATCAGCACGAGGGCCAGGGCCACGGATCCGTAGATCGCTCCCTGTTCGAGGCCGATGACGACGCGGTCGAGGAAGAGGTCCATGGATCTAGTACCCGAGGTAGGCCTTGCGGACGGATTCGTCGCTCGCCAGCTCGTCGGCCCGGCCGCTGGCGGCGATGAGGCCCGCCTCGAGCACGTAGCCGCGGTCGGCGATCTCGAGGGCGAGGTTGGCGTTCTGCTCCACCACCAGCACGGTGGTGCCGAGCTCGCGGTTGACGTGGGCGAGGCGTTCGAACACCTCTCGGGTGACGAGCGGCGCCAACCCGAGCGACGGCTCGTCGAGCAGGAGCAGGCGCGGGCGGCACATGAGCGCACGGGCGATGGCCAGCATCTGCTGCTCACCGCCGCTCATCGACCCGGCGGCCTGGTCGCGGCGCTCGGCCAGCCGGGGGAACATCTCGTACCAGCGGTCGATGTCGGCGCCGACCTCCCGGTCACGCCGGATGATGGCACCGACCCGGAGGTTCTCCTCCACGGTCAGGTCGGCGATCGTGCCCCGGCCCTGGGGCACGTGGGCGATGCCGAAGCGCACGATGGCCTCCGGCCGTCGCCCGATGATGGAACGGCCGTCGAAGACGACCTCGCCGCGGGCGGGGATCATCCCCGACAGGGCCCGCAGGGTCGTGGTCTTGCCGGCGCCGTTGGCTCCCAGGATCACCACGACCTCGCCGGCGTCGACGTGGAAGTCGAGGCCCCGCAGCACCTGCACGGGCCCGTAGCCGCCCGTGAGCGCCCGCGCCTCGAGGAGGTGGCTCACGAGGTGGTCCCCAGGTAGGCCTCGATCACGGCCGGGTCGGCGGCGACCTCGGCGGGGAGCCCTTCGGCGATCTTGCGGCCGAAGTCCATGACCACGATCTTCTCGGAGATGCTCATCACCATGTTCATGTGGTGCTCGACGAGCACCACGGTGAGCTCGAAGCGGTCGCGCAGCCGGCGGATCAGCTCGCCCAGCTCGGCCACCTCGCTGTGGGTGAGGCCGCTCGCCGGCTCGTCGAGCATGAGCAGCTTCGGCTCGGCGGCGATGGCCCGGGCCAGCTCGATGCGCTTGAGCGTGCCGTACGGCAGCCCGGCGGCGGGACGATCGGCCAGCGCCGCCAGGTCGAGCAGGTCGAGCAGCGCGATGGCCTGCGCCCGCAGCCTGCGCTCCTGGGCCGGCATGGGAGGGAGCCGCACGGCCGAGGCGAGGAAGCCACCCCGGCTGCGGGAGTGGGCGCCGACCATCACGTTGTCGAGCACGGACAGCCCCGGGAAGAGGGCGAGGTTCTGGAAGGTGCGGGTGACGCCGATGTCGGTGATGCGGTGCCCGGGTGTGCGCAGCAGGTCGTGCCCGGCGAAGGTGATCCGACCCTGGGTCGGCGGATAGATCCGGCTGACCACGTTGAAGAAGGTGGTCTTGCCGGCCCCGTTGGGCCCGATGAGCGCGCAGATCTCACCCTCGTCGACCGCGAACGACAGCTGGTCGAGCCCGACCAGCCCCCCGAACCGGACGGTGACGTCCTCGACCTCGAGCAGGGCCATGCTGCGCGGCCGGCTAGCCGGCCAAGCTCCCCAGGTCGATCATCGCTGCAGCCCCCTGTCGTCGCCCGGACGTCTGCCGGCCGGCAACATCATGCCCGACCATCCCGTTCTGGTGGAGATCCACCCCCCGATTCCGCCGGAGAACCTCCACCAGTACGGGAAAGGGGGCGGGGAGGGTGGGCTGCTCAGACGAGGCCGAACCAGCCGGCGAGGGTCTGGACGAACACGACCGACGCCAGCGCCGCGATCACCACCACGCACACCGTGGCCACCACCCGGAAGCGAGGACCGTTCACGGCGGCCCCCAGCACGTTGCGCCGGTTGGCGAGGATCAGGATGAAGGTGAGCACGATCGGCGTGATGAAGCCGTTGAGGACCTGCATGTTGATCAGCAGCGAGATGAGGTTGCCCGGCAGGAGGGCCACGCCGGCGCCGACGGCGACCAGCGCGGTGAACAGCCCCATGAACAGCGGCGCCTCGCGGAACGTGCGCGACACCGACCGCTCGACACCGACCGCCTCGGCCACCGCGTAGGAGGTGGCGAGCGGGACGACCGCCGCGGCGAGGGCCGACGCCCCGAGCAGGCCGATGCCGAACAACGCCTCGGCACTGGAGCCGGCCACCGGTTCGAGGGCCTGGGCGGCCTCCTTGGCCGAGGTGAGCGGCCCGCTGCCGCCGATGGCCGCGGCGGTGGCGACGATGATCGCCACCGACACGATGTTGGCGACGATGGCGCCGGTGACGGTGTCGATCCTGACCATCCGGTAGTCGTCGGGGTCGGCGCCGCGGTCGGCCACGGCCGAGGCCTGGTACAGCTGCATGTACGGCGTGATGGTCGTGCCGATGAGCGCCACCGCCAGGAACAGGTACTCCTTGCTCCACACCCCGTGGGGCCACAGCAGGTTCGTGGCGATCTCGTGCCCGTCGGGCCGGCCCATGACCGCGGCGATGGGGTAGGTCACGAACGCCAGGGTGAGCAGCAGGAACACCCGCTCGGCGTAGCGGTAGTTGCCGAAGACGACGATCGCCCAGATGGCGACGGCGGCGACGGGGATCGACACGTAGCGCGACACGCCGAACAGCTCGAAGGCGGCGCCGATGCCGGCGAACTCCGACACGACCAGGCCGAGGTTGGCGACGAGCAGGCACAAGATGGCGAAGGCGGAGGCGCGCAGGGGGAACTGCTCACGGATCAGCGACATGAGCCCCTCGCCGGTGTGGGCGCCGAGGCGGGCCGACATCTCCTGCACCACCACCAGCGCCACCGTGACCAGCACCATCAAGAAGAGCGTCGAGTAGCCGAACTGCGAACCGGCCGACGCGTAGGTGGCGATGCCGCCGGCGTCGTTGCCGGCGTTGGCGGCGATCAGCCCCGGCCCGAGCACCACCAGCCAGGCCAGCCACCGCGGCCGACGACGCGCCACCGGGCGCGGCGCGCCCGCGCCGGGCTCAGGGGTGGTGGCGCGCTCGGTCACGGCCCACGCTCAGCTCAAGATGCCGGCGAAGCGGCGCCGCTCGCGGTCGTGGGGCAGCAGGGCGTCGACCACGTCGTCGGCGAGGATGCGGCCGAGGGGGCGGCCGGCGTCGTCGACCACCACGACCGACGAGCCCCGGTTCTCGACGAAGGCCTCCACGAGGTCCTCCAGGGGCACGTCGGCGGTGACGGTGACCGGCCACGGCGGCTTGGTGAGGTCGCGCAGGCGCTGGTCGGGCTCGGCCACGAACAGCTCGATCATGTGGACGTCGTCGACCAGGCAGCCGTCCGCGTCGACGACCAGGACGCCGTCGATGTCGTGGTGCTCGTCGCGCTGGCGCAGCCGCCGCCGGGCCTCGGCCACCGTGGCCTGACCCTCGAACACCAAGATGGTGGTGGTCATCACACCGCCGGCGGTCTCCTCGTCGTAGTCGAGAAGGTCGGTCAGCACCCCGGCGATGTCCTCGGGCATGGCCTCGAGCAGCTCAGCGCGGGTGTCCTCGTCGAGGTCGCGCAGGGCGTCGGCCGCCTCGTCGGGCTCCATCTCGGCGACCAGCGCGGCGGCCTGCTCGGGCTCGGCGTCGCGCAACAGCACGGAGAGCTCGTCGCTCTCCATCTCCTCGAGGGCGTCGGCCGCCGTCTCCGCGTCGAGGGCGGCGAGCAGCTCCTGGCGCTGCGAGCGGCCCAGCTCCTCGAGCAGGTCGGCCAGCTCGCCCGGGCGCAGGCGCCGCAGCTCGCTGTTGGCCCGGCTCAGCCGCACCGGCTCACCGGGGTCGGAGAAGGGCTGGATTGCGGCCCAGTCGATGACCCGGTCGGGGTGCGGTCGGGCCCGCCAGCGCACCGGGCCGAGGCGGCGCAGCAGCGTGGCGAAGCCCACGTCGGCGCCCACCAGGCGGTAGCCGCCCCCCACCCGGGCGAGGAACAGGTCGGCGGCCCGGAAGACCCGCACGCCGTCGACGTCGACCATCTGGTGGTCGATCACGTCGTCGACCAGCTTCACCTCGTTGTCACGGCGGGCGAAGTCGCGCAGGTCGAGCTTGGCCGACCGCAGCACCACCCGGCGCTGCTGCAGCTCGTCGACCTTGTCCGCCGGCACCCACGCCAGGCGGCGCCCGACCCGCACCACCAGGCCGGTCAGCGGCGGGTAGGGCTCGCCCTCCCAGCGCACCACGAGGTCGACGAGGTGGCCGACCTCGGCACCGGAGGAGTGCACCACGGGCGCGCCGGTGAGCCCGGCGACGGAGAGGAGGGACTCGGCGACGGCCTCGAGGGCCAGCAGCCGCTTGGTTCGCTGGGTGCGCCGCTGGGTGATGGCGCGCGGCGCGTGGAGGGTGTGCGACATGGCGGGCTCCACAGGCTCCGGGGTGGACACGAACGGGTCATGCCACCTCCACGCCGGCCGGGAGGGACCGGCCCCGGGAGGTCGGGACGGCTGAACGCGACGGGATCAGGGATCGGGGGTCAGCGGTGACCGTGGGAGGTGGCGCACGGAGACGGCTGCCTACTTGGGGGCTCGCTGGTCGGCATGGCGCATCACCTCCTCGTCGAAGCGCACCGACGGCTGCCAGGAGAGGAAGCCGACAGAGCTTTCTACCACGCCCGAGCCTGCGTTCCTCTGTTCATCGACCGTCGGGCGCCGCCACTTCACCGAGTGGTCGCGCCCTCGTCATCGTCGGGCAGGATGGCGGCCATGCCCCGCCCTCCCCTGCTGCTGCTGCCGCCGTCGGAGGGCAAGGCGCCCGGGGGCGACGCACCGCCGTGGACCCCGGGCTCGGGGTCGTTCCCGTCGCTCGACGAGCGGCGGGTGGAGCTGGTCGAGGCCCTGGTCGCCGCCATGCACGGCACCGAGGCGGCCCGGGCGAAGCTGCTCGGGGTGAAGGGCGAGGCGCTCGAGGCCGCCACCGCCGCCAACCTGGCGGTGGCGTCGTCGCCCACCATGGCGGCCATCGAGCGCTACACCGGGGTGCTCTACGACGCCCTCGACGCGCGGTCGCTCCGAGCCCGGGAGCGGCGTCGGCTGGGCTCGCAGGTCGTGATCTTCAGCGGCCTCTGGGGCGCCACCATGCCGGGCGACCCGATCCCCGCCTACAAGCTCAAGATTGGCGCGTCGCTGGCGCCGCACGGCAAGCTCTCGACCTGGTGGCGGAACCCGCTCACCGACGCCCTCGCCCCCATCGTCGAAGGGCGGGTGGTCTGGGACCTGCTGCCCCAGGAGCACGAGGCGGCGTGGGCGCCCCCGGACACCGGTTCGGGCGAGCGGGGGGCGCCGGGGGCGGTGCTCACCGTGCGCTTCCTCGACGAGAAGGCCCGGCACGGCACGGCGGCGCGGGCCTTCACCACGGTCAACCACTGGAACAAGCTGCTCAAGGGCGCCTTGGTCCGTCACGTGCTCGCGACCGGCGCCGACGACCCGGACGCCCTGGCCGCCTTCGAGCACCCCGAGGGCTACGTCTACGACCCGTCGCTCACCGAGCAGGCGAAGGGCCGCACGGTCGTGTCGATGGTGCGACCTCCCCGCTAGGGGAGATCGAATCGGCGACATCGGCTGATCGCCGCCGAAGAGGTCGGCCCGGCCTCACGTGCGCAGCATGCGCTCGATGGCGGCCATCGCCTCGTCGAGCTTGGCGTCGCCCTCGGCCCCGCTCTCCTTGGCCGCCGCCATCACGCAGTGGTGGAGGTGCTGGTCGAGCAGGCCCAGGCCCACCCCCTGCAGGGCCTTGGTGACCGAGGCGATCTGCGTGAGCACGTCGATGCAGTACTTGTCGTCCTCGATCATCCCCTGCAGGCCCCGGACCTGGCCCTCGATGCGGCGGAGCCGCTTGAGGTAGTCGTCCTTCGAGATGGAGTAGCCCCTTGTCGCCATGCCCTCAGCATAGCGGTTGTGGTTGGTAGGGAGGGGGGGTATGGTTCACGCATGACCGGGACCGCTTCCCACGAGACCCGTCGCGTCGACCTGCCCGTCGAGGGCATGACCTGCGCCGCCTGCGCCACGCGCATCGGCAAGGGCCTCGGCAAGCTCGACGGCGTCGAGCGGGCGGACGTGAACCTGGCCGCCGCCCGCGCCACCGTCGTGTTCGACCCGTCGGTGGTCGACCCGTCCGCCTTCACCGCCAAGATCGAGAGCCTCGGCTACGCGGTGCCGGAGGACGACGACCACGAGGCGGCCGAGGCGCGGTACGTGCATGTGCTGGCTCGCCGCCTCGTCGTGGCGACGGCGCTGACGGTGCCGACGCTGCTGATCTCGATGGTGCCGCCGCTCATGTTCGACGGCTGGCAGTGGGTGGCGTTCGCCCTCACCACACCGGTGGTGTTCTACAGCGGCTGGGGGTTCCACCGCGCCGCCGTGGTGAACCTGCGGCACGGCACGGCGACGATGGACACCCTCGTCTCCATGGGCACCCTGGCGGCGTGGGCGTGGTCGACCGTCGCGCTGTTCCTGCTCGGCGCCGCCGACAGCGGCAACGACGGCATGGGCGGGATGGCCGGCATGGCGACCTCCGGATCCTCGGGCAGCGATGCCCACGTCTACTTCGAGACGGCCGGCGTCATCATCACCCTGATCCTGCTGGGCAAGTGGTTCGAGGCCCGGGCCCGGCGCCGCTCGGGCGACGCCCTGCGCGCCCTCGCCGAGCTCGGCGCCAAGACGGCCCGGCTGGTCGACGGGACCGAGATCCCTCTCGCCTCGCTCGAGGTCGGCGACCGCTTCGTGGTGCGGCCCGGAGAGAAGGTGGCCACCGACGGGGTCGTGGTCGAGGGCCACTCGGCGATCGACATGTCGATGCTCACGGGCGAGCCGGTCCCGGTCGAGGTCGGCCCCGGTGCCGACGTCATCGGCGCCACCGTGAACGCCAACGGCCACCTGGTGGTGGAAGCGACGCGCGTCGGCGCCGACACCGCCCTGGCCCAGATCGTCACCCTCGTCGAGGAGGCGCAGGGCTCCAAGGCGCCCATCCAGCGCCTGGCCGACCGCATCGCCGGCGTGTTCGTGCCCACCGTGCTCGTCATCGCCCTGGCCACCCTCGCCGGCTGGCTGCTCACCGGGCACAGCGCCGAGGACGCCTTCACCGCCGCCGTCGCCGTGCTGATCATCGCCTGCCCCTGCGCCCTGGGCCTGGCCACGCCCACGGCGATCATGGTGGGCACCGGGCGGGGCGCCCAGCTGGGCATCGTCATCAAGGGCGGCGAGGTGCTCGAGCAGACCCGCCGCGTCGACGTGGCCGTCGTCGACAAGACGGGCACGATCACCGAGGGCCGCATGGAGCTGGTCGACGTGGCCCCGGCCGAGGGCAGCGACCGGACGACGGTGCTGCGCCTGGCCGCGGCCGTCGAGGCCCGCTCCGAGCACCCCATCGCCACCGCCGTGGTGGCCGGGGCCGACGCCGAGCGCCCGGGCGAGGCCGCCGCCGCCGAGGTCGACGGGTTCGAGAACCTGCCCGGGCGCGGTGTCGTGGCCACCGTCCACACCGACGCTGGCGTCCGTTTCCGGGTGGGTGTCGGACGACGTTCGCTGTTCGCCGACGTCCCCGCGGCGGTCGAGGCGGCCGCCACCGCCGCCGAGCTCGACGGCCGCACCGCAGTGGTGGCCGGCTGGGCCGACCACGACGGCGGACCGCTCGTGGCCCGCGGCGCCCTGGTGGTGGCCGACCGGCTCAAGGCCACCAGCGCCGATGCGGTGGCCGACCTCCACCGGCTCGGCCTCGAGGTCGTCCTGCTGACCGGCGACAACGCCCGCACCGCCGAGGCCGTCGGCCGCGAGGTCGGCGCCGACCGGGTGGTGGCCGAGGTGCTGCCGGGCGACAAAGTCGCCGAGGTCGCCCGCCTCCAGGAGGACGGCAAGGTCGTGGCCATGGTGGGCGACGGCATCAACGACGCTCCCGCCCTGGCCCAGGCCGACCTCGGCATCGCCGTGGGCACCGGCACCGACGTGGCCATCGAGGCCAGCGACCTCACCGTCGTGAGCGGCGACCTGCGCGCCGCCGCCGACGCCATCGCCCTCAGCCGACGCACGCTCGCCACCATCAAGGGCAACCTGTTCTGGGCCTTCGCCTACAACGTGGCCGCCATCCCCCTGGCCGCCCTGGGCGTGCTCAACCCCATGATCGCGGCGGGCACCATGGGCTTCTCGTCGGTCTTCGTCGTCACCAACAGCCTGCGCCTGCGCCGCTTCCGCGGCGCCCGCTCGGGCCCGCGCTCCACCCACCACGAACCATCCCGTGCCTCGCTCCCCCGGGCGGGCACCGCCACCGAGGAGGCACACGCATGACCACTCGCACCTACTCCGTGCCCGGCATCTCCTGCGGCCACTGCAAGGCCGCCATCGAGGGCGAGCTCGACGGCGCCGCCGGCGTCGACTCGGTGGTCGTCGACGTCGACGCCAAGACCGTGCAGGTCACCGGCGACATCAGCGAGGACGCCGTGCGCGCCGCCGTCGACGAGGCCGGCTACGAGGTCGCCTCGGTCAGCTGAGCGCCGGCGCGGCCCCCGGCGCACGCCCGAGCCTCATCCCGGGGCACCCCGGTCGGTCCGCTCCAGGGCGTGCTGACGGACCCAGGTGTGCATGGCGATGCCGGCGGCCACCCCGGCGTTGATCGACCGGGTCGAGCCGAACTGAGCGATGGAGCACACCATCCCAGCAGCCGCCACCGCCTCGTCGGTGAGCCCCGGGCCCTCCTGGCCGAACAGCAGCACGCAGCGCTCGGGGAGCACGACCGACTCGAGTGGCACCGCACCCGGCACGATGTCGATGCCGACCACCGCCAGGCCCTCGTCACCGGCCCAGTCGATCAGGTGGGCGACGTCGGGGTGGTGGTGGAGGTGGAGGTAGCGGTCGGTGACCATCGCCCCGCGCCGGTTGAAGCGACGGCGCCCGACGACGTGCACACCCGCGGCGTTGAAGGCGTTGGCGGTGCGGACGACGGTGCCGATGTTCAGGTCGTGTTGCCAGTTCTCGATGGCGACGTGGAACGGGTGCCGCCGGGTGTCGAGGTCGGCGACGATGGCGTCGTTGCGCCAGTAGCGGTAGCGGTCGGCCACGTTGCGCCGGTCGCCGTGGGCGAGCAGCTCCGGGTCGAGGCGGGGGTCGTCGGGCCACGGGCGCGGAAGGGGGCCGACGCCCATCTCCCGATCCTTCTCGGGCGTGGCTGCGCCCGTACCCTCGTCGGCGATGACCGCCCTCCCCTGCTCCGGTGACCGCCTCATGGTGGCACCCCGAGTCCCCCCGACCCGCGGTCGGCGCGGTCGCAGTCGGCGCAGTGGGCGCGGCGCCGCCCTGCTGCTGGCGGGCGGCCTGGTGCTGGGCGCCTGCAGCGTGGGGCGCAGCACCGAGGGCGCCGACGGGCCGTCGGGCGACCCCACCGTCGACTCGCTGGCCGAAGCCCGCCAGGAGCTCTCTGCCGGCGTGACCTTCGAACGCATCTCCGAGCGCCTCCAGGAGCGGGCCACCGCCCACGGCCTGCCCACCGCAGCCCTGGTGATGGGCATGACCCCCGGCGACCCGGGCGCCACCGCCACCTACGGCGCCGGGCCGGTCGACCCCGATGCGCCGGTGCAGCTGGGCGAGACCTCGTTCTGGCTGACCACCGCCGTGCTGCTCACGCTGGTCGACGACGGCACCCTCGCGCTCGACGCAGGCATCAGCGCGACCCTCACCGACCTGCCCGCCCCGGCGTCGACGATCACCCTGCGCCAGCTGCTCTCGCACACCTCGGGCCTGCCCGTCTCGGTCGCCTGCGCCGAGCCGACGCCAACCGCCTGCGACGCGGCGGTGGCGGCCGCGCCGATCGTCGACCCGCCGGGCGAGGCGTTCCACGTCACCGACCTCGACGCCCACGTCGCCGCCCGCCTCGCCGAGGAAGCCACCGGCCGCCCGTGGGCCGAGCTCTTCGCGACGCGCATCGCCGCCCCGACCGGCATGGCCTCGACCCCGTTCGCCGACCCGTCGACCACCGGCGGCCTGCTCGCCGTCGACGGCACCACCACCGTCACGGACCTGGGCCGGTTCCTGTCGATGCTGCGTGACGACGGCCGGACCGGCGACGTCGTGGTCGTCTCGACCGGGTCGATCGACGAGATGCTGCTCGACCAGACGGTGCGGCTCGACACCCACGACGAGCCGTGGGTCGCCGAGACGGGCGTACCCACCTACGGGCTCGGCGTGTGGAGAGACCGCCTGCGCGGCGACGACGTGGCCTCGGTCGTGTCGGCTCCCAACCGCTACGGGCTCTACCCGTTCCTCGACGCCGGCCGGTCGGCCTGGGGCGTGGTGGTGGTCGACGAGCGGGCCCGACCCCGGGCCGAGGTCGTGAGCGAGTCCGCCACGATCGCCCAGCTCACCGCCGCCGCCCTGCGCCGCTCCCCCGACTGACCCGAAGCTGGTTCCAAACGTCCCGCTTCCCGAGACGTTGGGCACCACCTGGGTCTCGACCGCCGGAGGGCGAGGGGTCAGCGAATGAGGAGGGAGGCGCCGCCGGCGTCGTCGAGGAGGAAGCGGGCGAGGTCCCGACCGACGCCGTCGGCCTCGGTGACGGGAGCGGTGCGCCGCTCACGCAGCACGACGTGGCCGTCCATCGAGGCCAGCAGCCCCTCGATGGAGAGCCGGTCGCCGTCGACCGTCGCGTGGGCGCCGGCGGGCAGGTCGCAGTCGCCGCCGAGCTCGGCCAGGAACGCCCGCTCGGCGTCGACGGCCACCCGGCTGGGCCCGTGCTCGATGGCGGCGAGCAGGTCGCGGGCCACGTCGTCACCGGCCCGGCACTCCACCGCCAAGGCGCCCTGGGCCACCTGGGGCAGCACCACCGCCGGCTCCAGCACCTCCACCACCCGGTCGCCGAGGTCGAGCCCCAGCCGGTCGACGGCGGCGGCGGCCATCACGATGGCGTCGAACTCCTCGGCCTTGGCCAACCGGGTGGCGATGTTGCCGCGCAGCCCGGCGAAGGTCAGGTCGGGTCGCGCCCAGGCCAGCTGGGCCCGCCGCCGAACCGAGCCCGTGGCCACCAGGCCGCCGACGGGCAGCCCGGCGAGGGTGGAGCCGACGAGCACGTCGCGGGGGTCGGCCCGCTCGGGCACCGCGGCCAGCACCAGCTCGTCGGGCGTGACGGCGGGGAGGTCCTTGCCCGAGTGCACCGCCAGGTCGGCACGGCCGTCGAGCACGGCGGCCTGCACCTCCTTGACGAACACGCCCTTGCCGCCCATCTCCCAGATCGGGATGTCGAGGCGGGCGTCGGCGACGGTCTCGACCACGACCTTCTCGACCGTGACCTCCACGCCCCGGGCCCGACCGGCCCCGGCCAGCAGCGAACTCACGTGGTCGGTCTGCCACAGCGCCAGGGCGCTGCCGCGCGTCGCCGCCCGGAGGTGCACCGCCTGCTCGGCCGCCATGGTCGTTCGCCGGCTTACAGGTTGAACAGGTCGCGCAGCGCCTCGGCCAGGCGCTCGCCCTTCGGCGTGCCCGCCGCGTCCTTGAGCCCCACGGTGGGGCGGTGCAGCAGCTTGGCCACGATGCCGTGGGTGAGCGCCTCGAGCGCCTCGAGCTGGCGCTCGTCGAGCTCGCCGAGACGGGCCCGGAACCGCTCGAGCTCGGCCCGCCGCACGTCCTCGGCCCGCTCGCGCAGCGACGCGACCAACGGGGCGACCTCGCGCGCCGAGCTCACGGCCAGGTAGCGCTCGAGCTCCTCGTCGACCATGGTGCGCACGGCGGCGACCTCACGCCGGCGCTCGGCCTGGCCCGCCTCGGCGAACGCCCGCAGGTCGTCCATGTCGAGCAGGGTGACGCCCGGCAGGTCGGCAGCGGTCGGATCGACGTCGCGGGGCACGGCCACGTCGACGACGAGCAGGGGCCGGCCGTCGCGGTGGTGCATCACCCGGGCGACGTCGGCGTGCTCGATGAGCATCGACGAGGCACCGGTGCCGGTGAGCAGCAGGTCGACCTGGGCGAGCGAGGCGTCGAGGTCAGCCAGACGGATGGCCCGCCCGCCGACGCGGTCGGCGATCTCCGCGGCCCGCTCCCAGGTGCGGTTGGCGATGCGGATGTCGGTGACGCCGTTGGTGGCGAGGGCGCGGACCATGCCCTCACCCATCTCGCCGGCGCCCATCACGAGGATGCCGCGTCCTTCGAGCGAGCCCAGCCGCTCGGCGGCCATGGCCACCGCAGCCGTGGAGACCGAGGCGACGTGGCGCCCGATGGCCGTCTCGGTGCGGGCCCGCTTGCCCACCTCGAGGGCGTGGCGGAACAGCAGGTTGAGCTGGGATCCGGCCGAGCGCTCGTCCTGGGCCCGCTCCCACGCGGTGCGCACCTGTCCGAGGATCTCCGCCTCGCCGACGACCGCCGAGTCGAGCCCGGCCGCCACCTCGAACAGGTGGGCGGCGGCGTCGGCGCCGTCGTGGACGTAGAGGTGGTCGGCCAGCTCCTCGGGCGGGACGAACGCCAGCTCCGAGAAGAAGGTGCGCAGGTCGGCGTAGGCCGGGTGGAACTTCTCGGCCACCACGTAGACCTCGGAGCGGTTGCACGTCGACAGCACGACGGCCTCGCTCACGTGGTCGTGCGACATCACGTCGTGCAGCGCCTTGGGCAGGCGGGCGTCGTCGATCGTCACCCGCTCGAGCAGGTCGAGGGGCACCGTGCGGTGGTTCAGTCCGAGGACGACGACAGACACGCCTGCAGGCGCTCCTTGGCTTCGGCGAGGTGACCCTCGCGGACGAGTTCCAGCATCCCCGAATCCAGTGCTCCCTGCCAGTCGAGCCCTTCGGTGGGCGTCCCCTGGGCCTGCAACCGGAGCCGCTCCTCGGCCAGCAGCTCCATCAGCACGACGCACTCGGGCCCGAGCTCGACGGCGAACCGGCGCCGGAGCCACACGGCGAGCGCCGGCGAGTGCCCGCCGGTCGAGAACGTGACGAGCAACGGGCCCTGCCGCACGCGGGAGGGCAGCGTGGCGCTGCAGTTGGCGGGGTCGTCGGCGCTGTTCACCCACACCCCCGCCGCCTCGCCGTCGAGGAAGACCTGCCGGTTCACGGCGGGGTCGTCGGTGGCGGCCACGGCCAGCCGGAACCCGGCGACCTCGCCGGCCCGGTACGGGCGGGCGTGGAGGGTGACCCCGGCGAGCTCGGCGGCGGCGGGCTCGATGCGCGGGGCCACGACGTGCACCTCCGCGCCGCACGCCACCAGCTCCGCCGCCTTCTGGGCCGCCACCCGGCCGCCGCCCACCACGAGGCACCGCCGGCCGGCGACCACGAGGTTCACCGGGTAGAGCGGCACGTCGATCGGCATCAGCCCACCGACTCCGGGGCGTCGAGGGGCCGGGCCGGCGGGCCCACCGCCGGATCGGCGGCGTCGGCGGCGGCGTCCCGTTGGCGGTAGAAGCTCAGGATCTGCAGCTCGAGGGCCAGGTCGACCTTGCGCAGCGATGCCTGCGGCGGCACGGTCAGCACCGCCGGTGCGAAGTTGAGGATCGACGTGATGCCGGCGGCCACCAGGCGGTCGGCGACGTCCTGGGCACCCGCGGCCGGGGTGGCGATGATGCCGATGGCGATGCCCTGGTCGGCCACCAGCTGGGGCAGGTCGTCGATGTGGTGGATGCGGTGCTCGCCGAGCACGGTGCCCACCTTGGCCCGGTCGGCGTCGACCAGCGCGGCCACCGGGAAGCCCCGCTCGCTGAACCCCCCGTAGTTGGCGAGGGCGGCGCCCAGGTTGCCGACGCCGACGATGACCACAGGCCAGTCCTTGGTGAGGCCCAGCTCGCGGCTCATCTGGAACAGCAGGTACTCGACGTCGTAGCCGACCCCCCGGGTGCCGTACGAGCCGAGGTAGGACAGGTCCTTGCGGACCTTGGCCGCGTTGACTCCGGCCAGCTCGGCCAGGCGCTCCGAGGAGATCGTGGCGGTCTGCTCGGCGTGGAGCTCGACGAGGGTCCGCAGGTAGACCGGCAGCCTCGCCACCGTGGCCTCGGGGATGCGTCGGCGGGACCGGTCCACGGCGACCACGCTACCGAGCACGTGCGTTTGTTCACAAAGTCTCGAGGCTGGGCGGTGGACCGGCCCGGGGCCGGCCCGGGCCGACGCACCCCGTACCCTGGGGCCATGTCGCTGCACGCCGCCCTGGCCGCCTCGGCCACCCTGGTGTCGTTGGCGTTCGCCCTGTCGACCCTCGAGCGCTGGCTGGCCCGCCGCAAGCGCCACGAGGCCGCCTGGACGATCTCGCTGTTCCTCTTCGCCGCCGGCTCCGCCGCCCTGTGGGTCGGCGCCGCCGTCGGGTGGGGCGAGTGGTCGTTCAAGGCGTTCTACCTGTTCGGGGCCATCCTCAACGTGCCCTTCCTCGCCCTCGGCACCGTCGAGCTGCTCGCCGGCCCCCAGCACGGCCGGCGCTGGACCGCCATCGTCGCCATGCTGGCGGCGTTCTGCACCGGCCTGGTGGTGTCAGCTCCGCTGCAGGCCGCCATCGACCCCGACGTGCTCCCCCAGGGCAAGGAGGTGTTCGGGCCCGGGCCACGCATCGCGGCGGCCGTCGCCTCGGGCGTCGGCGCGATGGTGATCTTCGGCGGAGCCGTCTGGAGCGCGTGGCGGCTGCTGCGGGGGCGCCGGCGAGCGGGCACGCCGAGCGGGCTCCCGGCGGGGCGCCTGGCGCTGGCCAACCTGTTCATCGCCGCCGGCACCCTCGTGCTCAGCGCCGGCGGGCTGCTCAACTCGGTGGTCGACGAGATGGACGGCTTCGCCATCTCGCTGGTGGTCGGCATCGCCGTCATCTTCGTGGGCTTCCTGCTCACCAGCACCGGCGCCGACCGGACCGCCCGTGCGCTGCCCGAGCCCCGGCCCTGGCACGCTCCCGCGGCGCCTGCTGCCGCGTAGTCGTTGACTCGGGCGCCGCGCGCGCCGATGAACCACCCCATGACCTTGTCGAGGGCGCGATGACCGCCGCCATCCGCACCGAGGGCCTCACCCGGGGCTTCCGCTCCGGCCTCGCCGTCGACGGGCTGACCTTCGAGCTCGAGGCCGGCCAGGTGCTCGCCCTGCTGGGGCCCAACGGGGCCGGGAAGACCACCACGGTGCGGCTCCTCGACGGGGTCCTGCTGCCCCACGCCGGCCGCTCGCTCGTGCTCGGGCTCGACCCGGCCGTCGACGGCGACGCCATCCGCCGGCGCACCGGCGTCCTGACCGAGAACGCGGGCCTCGACGACCGGCTGACCTCGCGGGAGAACCTGCTCTACGTCGCCCGGCTCCGCGGGTTCACCCGGTCGGCCGCCACCCGGCGGGTCGACGAGCTGCTCGAGCGCTTCGGGATGGCCGACCGGCGCGACGACCTGACCGGGGGCTTCTCCACCGGGCAGCGCAAGCGGGTGGCGCTGGCCCGAGCCCTGCTGCACGACCCCGAGCTGCTGTTCCTCGACGAGCCCACCTCGGGCCTCGACCCGGCCGGCACCCGTGACGTCATCGCCCTGATCGACCAGCTGGCGGCCGAGGGCCGCACCGTGGTGCTCGCCACCCACTTCCTCGGCGAGGCGGGTCGCCTGGCCGACCGGATGGCCGTGCTCCACAAGGGCCGGCTGCGGGCCTTCGGCGCCCCCGACGAGCTGGCCGCCCAGCTGTGGTCGGGGGTCGGCGCCGAGCTCGACTTCGGGGCGGCGGCCGACGCCGCCACGGTGGCGGCGCTGGCCGATGTGCCCGGGGTGCGGTCGGTGCACCCCCACGGCGACGGTGCGCGCCTGGTGCTCGACGACCGGGAGGTGCTGCCCCGGGCGGTGGCCGCCGCGGTGGGCCGGGGCCTCGCCGTGTACGGGGCCGCCACTCGGCGTCCGACGCTGGAGGACGTGTACTTCGCCATCGAGCGGCGCATCGCCGAGGAGGAGGGCGAGATCGCCACCGACGGCTTCACCGCCCGGCTCGCCGAGGTGGCCTCGTGAACCGCACGCGGGTCGACTGGGTGGCCGTGCGCACCATCGTGGGCCGGGACATCCGGGCGGTGCGCCGGTCGAAGGCCATCACCTTGCCGATGATCCTGGTGCCCACGGTGCTGTTGATCCTGCTGCCGATGGCGATCGGGGTCCTGGCCCGCAACGCCCCCACCAGCCAGGTCGAGAACGCCCTCGGCTCGTCGCTCGTCCAGGGGATCGCCCAGCCGATCCTGTCGCTGCCGGAGCGAGAGCGCCTCGTGGTGCTGGTCCTCGGCTACCTGCTGTCACCGCTGCTGCTCGTCATCCCGTTGATGGTCTCGGCGGTGCTGGCCGCCGACGCCTTCGCCGGCGAGAAGGAGCGACGCACCCTCGAGGTCGTGCTGCACCTGCCCATCTCCGACCGTGACCTGTTCCTCGCCAAGGTGCTCACCGCCCTGCTCCCCGCGGTGGCCATCACGTGGCTGGGCTCGGCGCTGTACGCCGTCGTGTGCAACGTGGTGGCGTGGCCGGTGATGCACCGGGTGTTCGTGCCCTTCGCGCAGTTCGGGGTGGTGGTCGTGTGGCTGGCCCCGGCGGTCGCCCTGCTCGCCCTCGGGCTGTTGGTGATCGTGTCGTCGCGGGCCCGCACGACCCAGGAGGCCAACCAGCTCGGCGGGGCGGTGATTCTGCCGCTCATCTTCGTGGCCGCCGCTCAGAGCTCGGCGCTCATGCTGCTGCCCCCGCTGGGCGTCACCGCCGTCGGGTTCGTGGTGTGGGCGCTCGCCCTCGCCCTGCTGTGGTTCAACAGCCGGCGCTTCACCCGCGATCGCCTGGCCGCCGCCGGCTGACGGGCCCCGCCGCGCCTCCTGCGGCGAGCGACGGGGCGAGCGACGGCCTGGCTAGTTGGCCAGCACGAACAGCTGCAGGAACGCGGCGCCGAGGATGATCAACAGCAGCAGGCCGAGGGTGATGACGGTTCCGGGTCGCACGATGGCTCCGAGGTCTAGGGGCGGCGGGGCCCGAGGTCGACGGGGGTGACGATGCCGGCCGGTCGGTCGTCGCCGAGGGGCTCGATGGTGACCGCCGACCCGGCGGAGAGCCCGAGCTCGGCGGCGGCGGAGCGCCGGTCGAGGACCACGGCGACGAGCCCGTGGGAGTCGACGACCAGGCCGAGCTCACCGGGCTCGACCTCGGCGAAGGTGCCGACCCGGCGGGCGCTGCGGGCGTGGTCGTCGAGGACCAGGCGGACGACGTCGTCGAAGCCCGTGAGCTCGTCGGGGTCGACGTTGAGCTGGGCGTTGCCGTACCGGTCGACCCACAGCACCTCCGCGTGGAGCCGGCCGTCGTCCTCCCGGGTGAGGGGCACCATGGCGGGGAACAGCGTGACCGGGTCGATGGCCGGTCCCAGCTCGGAGAGGTCGACACCGAGGCAGAGGTGGGCCGCCGCCGGGCCGAACACGTCGCGCCCGTCGAAGGTGGCGGCCTGGCTGGGCAGGCGGTACCGGGGGTCGGCGATCTCGACCGCCCGGCTGGCACCGCCGCAGAGGGCCACGGCCGGGGCGAGCAGGCCGTTGTCGGGGCCGACCAGCACGGAGGCGCCGTCGCCGACCTCCACCGCGATCGGCCGGCGCGAGGTGCCCACCGCCGGGTCGACGACGGCGAGCACCACGCCGGGGCACAGGTACTCGACGGCGCGAGCGAGGGCGAGCCCGCCGCCCCGCACGTCGTAGGGGTCGATGCCGTGCGAGAGGTCGACGACCGTGACCTCGGGGGCGATGGAGCGGATGACCGAGTGCACCACACCGACGAACTCGTCGACGAGCCCGTAGTCGGACAGGAACGTGATGGTGTCGTAGCGCAGGGCCATGGCAGGCGCAGGCTACCGGGCGGCTAGGCCTGGCCGAGCTGCCGGGACCGCTCGGTCGCGGCCTTCACCGCGTCGAGGACGGCGGCGCGCACCCCGCCCGCCTCGAGGGCGTGGAGCCCGGCGGCGGTGGTGCCGCCGGGAGAGGTGACCGCCGCCCGCAAGGCGGCGGCGTGCTCGTCGCTCGACTCGAGCAGCTGGGCCGAGCCCTTGATGGTCTGCACGGCGAGCACCTCGGCCACCTCGCGAGGCAGCCCGACGAGGACGCCGGCCTCGATGAGGCTCTCGGCGACGAGGAACAGGTAGGCCGGCCCAGACCCGGACAGGCCCGTCACCGCGTCGAGCTGGCCCTCGTGGACGCGGACCACCACCCCGACGGCGTCGAGGATGGAGGCGGCCCAGTCGAGGTCGTCGGGACCGGCGCTGGCCCCGGGCGCGATGGCCGACGCCCCGGCCCCCACCACCGCGGGGGTGTTGGGCATGGCCCGCACCACGGCGACGCCTCCGCCCAGGGCGGCCTCGAGGGCGGCGGTCGTGACGCCGGCGGCGATCGACAGCAGCCGCTCGGTGCCGGCGAGGGCGATCTCGCGGCACGTCTCGCCGGCGTCGCTCGGCTTCACCGCGAGCAGCGCACCGGCACAGGCGCCCGGGCGGTCGAGCACGGCGACGCCGGGGAAGGCCTGCGCGAGGGCGGCGCGCCGCTCGGCGAGGCGTTCGACCACGGCCAGCTGCTCCGGCGGGGCCCATCCAGCAGCGAGGAGGCCGCCCAGCAGCGCCTCGCCCATCTTGCCGCCACCCACGATCTGCAGTCGGACCATGGCCGCCGACCGTAGTGCCCGGTCTGGCCCGGACGGAGCTGACTTCCCCGATCAGCCCCGCCCGGGCACGTCGGACAGAGTAGGTCGAAGGTGCACCGAAGTCAACGAAAAAGCACGAAACGTGCTCTAGGTGTCGAAGCGGGAGGCGAAGCCGATGCGCAGCGCTGGCCGGAAGCACTGCTCGACGTAGGCGTAGAGCGAGCCGAGCACCCGATCGAGCTCCCCTTCGTCGACGGCGTGGACCGGCAGGGATCCGGCCAGGAACACCGCGTCCTCCTCGCCGATGCAGAACGCCGCGCCGTGCAGCGTGCGGTTGCGACGCAGCAGGTGCTCGTAGAAGCGGGCGTGGTCCTCCTCGGGCGCCGGCATCACGTAGGTCTCGTAGAAGAGCGACCGCTGCCGCACCGTGAACCACACGGTGAAGACGTCCTTGCTCTCGCCGTGCACCCGGACGTACCAGCGGCGCTGCCCCGGCTCCCCCCGCTCGACGGCGGCCACCACCGGGTTCTCGGCCAGCTGCTCGGCCAGCCACCCGTCGATCAGCGCGTCGAGCGCGTCGAGGGTCTCGGCGTCGGCGATCTCGTCGGCCACGGTGGCTCCTCGGTGAGCGGTCGGCTCAGCTGCACGACACCGGCGAGCGCGACGTGAGGTCGGCGTAGAGCCGCCGCAGGCGCGCCGCGGTGGTCGACCACGTGAAGCCGCGGGCCCGCTCGGCGGCGGCCGTGGCCAGGGAGGTGGCCAGCGAGGCGTCGCCGAGCACCTCGGCGACCGCCGCGGCGTAGTCGGCCGGGTCGCGCGTGTCCACCAGGAAGCCGGTGACGCCGTCGTCGACGAGCGTGCGCAGCCCGCCCACCGCGGCGGCCACGACCGGCGTGCCGCACGCCGCCGCCTCGAGGGCGACCAGCCCGAACGACTCCGAGCGGCTCGGCACGATGCACACGTCGGCGGCCCGGTAGTACGTCGACAGCAGGTGGTGGGGCTGCGGGGCGACGAACCGCACCCGCTCCCGCAGGCCGTGGCGGTCGATGAGGGCCTCGGCCGCCGCCATCTCCTCGGCGCCGCCGAGGCCGCTGCGGCCACCGACGACGACGAGCACCGCCCCGGGATGGCGCTCGGAGAGCTCGGCCAGGGCGCCGATGGCCACGGTGAGGCCCTTCAGGGGCTGGATGCGGCCCACGAACAGCAGCACCGGCTCGTCGCCCAGCCCGAGCGCCGCACGCGCTCCGCCTCGGTGGCCGGGCGAGAAGAAGGCGTGGTCGACGCCCGGCGGCACGACCTCGACCCGGGACGGGTCGGCGCCGTACAGCTCGACGAGCTGGGTGACCTCCGCCGCGCAGTTGGCGAGGATGGCGTCGGAGCAGGCGATGACCTCCGACTCGGCGTCGACCCGGCGGTCGGGCTCGGGGTCGCCGGTCTCGGCCTTCACCCGGGCGAGGGTGTGGAAGGTCGACACGAGCGGCAGGTCGAGCTCGTGCTTGAGGCGGTGCCCGGCCAGGCCCGACAGCCAGTAGTTGGCGTGGATGGCGTCGGGGCCGCCCTGGCGGCACAGGTGCCGACCCACTCGCTCGGTGAACTCGTCGACGACCTCGGGGAGGTCCTCCTTGGCCAGCTCGGGCGGGCCGGCGTCGACGTGCACCACCCGGAACCCCGGCTCGACGTCGACCACGTCGGGCAGGTCGGCGGCCCAGCGCCGGACATAGACCTCGGAGCGCACGCCGGCCTGGGCCAGCGCCGCCACCAGCTCGCGCACGTAGACGTTCATGCCACCGGAGTCACCGCTGCCGGGCTGGGCGAGCGGCGAGGTGTGCAGCGACAGCACGGCCAGCGATCTCATGGTGCCCCCACGCTAGGGCCCGCTGGGGCGCGACGGCACCCTGGGGGCGACACGGGTGCGGTCAGTCGCCGGCGTCGCGCCCGGTCTCGGCGAGGGCGCCCTCGACCGTGAGCTCGCCCGAGCCGTAGCGGCGGGCCAGCTCGCCGTTGAGCACGTCGATGCAACGGTGCAGGGTGCGCCGGCGGCGCGACACGCGCCGCTCGAGCTCGTCGAGGCGCCCGGACAGCTCGACGAGCTCGTCGTCGGTGGCCGTGGGGAGCATGGCGATGCGCATGCCGCCCTCGGTGATGGCCTCGAGCTCGGCCGACAGCTCGGGGTCGACCTCGGTGGGCTCGAGGGTCTGGGGCTGGCGGCCACTGCCGGAGCCCGAGTGCTCGCTCAGGATGCGCGGCAGGTCGTCGACCAGGGTGGCCAGGTCGCCGGGGTGCCCCGCTGCTCGCCGCTCGAGCTCCCCGCGCACCATGTCGAGCGGAGCCTGGACGAGCCGGCGCAGGTAGGACAGGCCGGTCTCGGTGCGCACGGCGCCGTCGCGCGTCTCGCGCAGCTCGGCCAGGTCGAGCCCGGACAGGGCGTCGGGGGTCAGGCCGACCACCTCCAGCGCGGTGGTGTCGTCGATCGGGGCGACGTTCTCGCTCATAGGGCCCACTGCCTCCTCGCCACTGCGGCACCCAGCACCACTGATCCTACTTCCCCACCGGCTCCGGGCCGGACGGAGCGTCACGACAGGTAGTCCCAGAGCATCCAGCACCACAGGGGGGTGACGATCAGCCAGGCGTCGAGGCGGCGCAGGGCGGGCACCGGGGCGTCGGCCGACGGGGCGAGCGCCGAGCCGAGCGGCGCCCCCAGCGGTGCCGTGGCCGCCACCAGGCCGCCGAACACCCAGGCGGCCCGGGCGTCGAAGGGCCCCAGCTGGAACACCGCCTCGGCGAAGGTCAGCACGAGCACGGCGGCGATCCCGGCGACGGGCCCCTCGACCACGCCGTCGGCGCCGGTGCCGACCAGGTAGTCACCGACCTCGTACCCGCTGACCAGGACCAACAGCACGGCGAGGGCGGCCACGTCGAGCCGGGCGATGGCCACCGCGGACACGGCGACGAGCGCCGGGAGCAGCCAGGTGCGCACCGTGCGACCGGCGCGGGCCAGCACCGGCTCGGACCTCGCCGGCGACACGGCCGCAGCCGCCACGGCGGCGACCACGCCGACGAGCACGGCGGCACCGGCGAGCGCGGTGCCGAGCAGGGACGCCAGACCGACGAGGGCAGCCGACGCCCCGGCCACGTAGCGGTCGTCGTCGTGGCCCGCCCGGTGCCAGGCCACCGAGGTCTGCAGGGCCGCCACGGTCGCCACCACGGTGAACACCACTCCGACGGCGAGCTCGCCGAGCAGGCAGGCCGCCGCCGCCACGAGGAACCACAGCAGCCCCAGCCGCCCGTGAGGTCCGTCGACCTTGGGGACGTAGGCATACCGGTGCGGGGTCGGCACCGCCGTGGCCGTGCCGTTCACCCGCAGCCGCCGGAGACGGGCGGCAGCACGGCGACCTCGTCGGAGTCGGCGACGGGGTCGACCGGGTCGGCCGGCTCGCCGTTGCACCAGACCCGGCTCGTGCCCAGCACCTCGGCGAACGAGGGGCCGTAGCGGCGCACCGCCTCGTCGAGCACGGCGCCCACGGTGTCGCCGGGCACGACGTCACGCCCCCTGCCGGCGGTCTCCCGGGCCGCAGCGAACAGACGGAGCGTGGCCACGGCGCCCGAGCGTAGTTCTGGCGCCGCCGGGCTCCCTTGCCGGGGCACGTGGGGTGAGGCCGGGGGCTCCGGTACCGTCGCCGCCGTGACCGACATGCTCCTCGTCCGCCACGGCCAGTCGGAGTGGAACGCGCTCGGGCGGTGGCAGGGCTGCGCCGACCCGGCCCTCACCGAGCTGGGGCGCCGGCAGGCCCTGCACGCCGCGGCCCGCGTGGGTGCCGTCGACGTGATCGTCGCCTCCCCGTTGGTCCGCGCTCTGGAGACCGCTCGCCTCATCAGCGGCCAGATCGGCGTGGGGCCCGTCGTCGTCGATGCCGACCTCGCCGAGCGCGACGCCGGCGAGTGGGAGGGGCTCACCCGCGCCGAGATCGAGCAGCAGTGGCCCGGGTACCTGGCGACCGATCGCCGTCCGCCGGGCTACGAGGCGCACTCGGTGCTGATGGTGCGCGCCCGCGCCGCGCTCGACCGCATCCACGCCGCCTACGAGGGCGCCGACGTGCTCGTGGTGACCCACGGGGGCCTGATCGGCGCCGTCGAGCGCGACGCCGGCCTGCCGTGGGAGCGGATGCCGAACCTGGGCGCGCGCCGGGTGCGCCACCACGGCGACCGCCTGGCCGTCGGGGAGCGCATCGTGCTGGTCGACGACGACGAGCTCACGATCCCGACCCAGATCTGACCCCGCCGCCGGCGCGCCGCCAGCGGTCCTCCTCCCGGCCGAGCTCGGTCACCGGGCCGTCGCCGTGGAGGTACTCGCACAAGATGCCCCGCCAGTGGTTGCGGGCGTGGAGGCGACCCAGCATCGAGCTGATGCCCCAGACCACCCGATCGAGCAGCACGAAGCTGGGCGGCATGTCGAGCGCGGCGAGCACGTCGGCGTAGGGCCCGCGCACGTCGAGCAGCGACGTCATCGCCTCGCGGGTGTAGTCGGGGGTGAAGGTGTACTTCTCGGTGAGGTAGGCGCGGTAGGGCGCGCTCACCGTGCGGAAGACCCGCTGCGGGTCGAGGCCGTGGCCGGGGTGCAGGAACCCCGCCCGCTCCATCGCCGTCACCAGCCCGGGCGCGTCGCCCGCCAGCACGTGGTCGATGGTCGGCACCAGCGACCGGTACTCGACGTCGGTGAAGTGCTTCACCAGGCCGAAGTCGAGGAAGGTCACCGTGCCGTCGCCGTGGAAGCGGTAGTTGCCCGGGTGAGGGTCGCCGTTGAAGGTGCGGTGCTCGTGGAAGGAGCCCTGGGCGAACCGGAACAGGATCTCGGCGATGCGCTGGTGCTCCGAGCGGCTGCCCCGCTCGAGCACCTCGGCGAAGGTGGCGCCACCGACCCACTCGCTGGTCAGCACGCGGCGGGCCGACCGCTCGGGGACCACCTGCGGGATGCGCACGAAGGGGTGCCCTCGGTAGCGCTCGGCGAAGGCCTGCTGGGCGGCGGCCTCGTGGCGGTAGTCGAGCTCGTCGGCCATCCGCTCGCGGAGCTCCTCGACCAGGGCGTGGATGCTGATGCCCGACAAGGTGAACGAGGAGAACATGGCGTAGAGCCGCTCGGCGTGGTCGAGGTCGTTGCTGATGGCCCGGTCGACTCCGGGGTACTGCACCTTCACCGCCACCCGCCGGCCGTCGGGCATGACCGCCCGGTGCACCTGGCCGATCGACGCGGCGGCCACCGGCACCGGCTCCCACTCGAGGAACAGCGACCGGGGCGGGGCCCCGAGCTCCTCGACGACGACCTGCTCGGCCAGGCTGGGCGCCATCGGCGGCACGTCCTGCTGGAGCGAGGCGAACGCCTCCTGGGCGGCCGGCGGGAGGCCGTCGGCGACGAAGCTGATCATCTGGCCCAGCTTCATCACCGCGCCCTTCATCTGACCGAGCTCGGTGGCGACGTCCTCCGCGGTGCGGATGGCGAAGCGCTCCTCGAGCGCCGCTCGGCGCGCCTCGTCGGCGCCTCGCCCGCGCACCTTGGTGACGCCCCAGCTGGCGGCGCGGCGGGCGGTGAGGCGCCACACCCGGGCTTGTCGCCGCCAGCGCTCGAGGCGCTCGCCCAGGTCTCGGTCCGACACCGCCCGATCCGCCGGTCAGCCGGCGGACGGCTCGGCCGGCCGGGTGCCGAGCACCAGGCAGTGCGGGTGGAGGTAGCCGTGGTCGAGCCGCTTGGCCATGGTGCGCAGGCCCAACCGGTCGAGCACGCCCTGGAGCTCCTCGGCCGACGGGAAGTCGAGGGCGTCGCCGTCGGTGATGCGCAGCACGCGGGTGGCGAGGACCTCCTGCAGCTGGGCCGCCTTGGCCTTGACCGGCGGGGCGGTGTCGACCTCCTTGACGACCAGCAGCCCGCCGGGGGCCAGCGCGTCGGCGCACTCGGCGAGCAGCGCCTCACGGCGCTCCCGGGTGAGCAGGTAGAGCACGTCGGCGAACACGATGCAGCGCCAGCCGCCGTCGATGCGGGGCACCTCGCCGGAGGGCGAGACCCGGAAGGTGACGTCGGCTTCGCCGGGCTCGAGGTGGGCGGCGGCCTGGCGGGCGAGGGCGATCTTGTCGGCGTCGATGTCGACCCCGACCACGTGCCGGGCGCGGGACGTGACGGCCAAGTAGGTGCTGAACACGCCGTGGCCGCACCCGACCTCGAGGACGTCGCCGGCGAGGGGCACCTCCTGCTCGAGGGCGGCGAACGGCGCGGTCCACCACCGGACCGCGGTGTGGAACCGGTCGCCCCGCGGCGCGGGGCGCCACAAGGCGAGAACCCGGCGCGCCGCGGGCGAGCGGGGCGGCTTCACACCGGCTCCCTGGCGAGGTCGGCGAACGTGCCGAGCGAGAAGCCGAGCTCGTCGACGGCCGTGCGGACGGTGGCCGACCGCAGGGCGGCGTACTCGTCCTCCCACCGGTACGACCAGCGGTAGCGGGCTCGGGCGAGGTCGTGTGGGCCACCCGGGTGGGTCGCCAGCTCGGCGGTGCGGGCACCGGTGGCGGCGAGGCGCCCCAGCGCCGTCACCATGGCGCCCAGGTCGAGGCACCCGGCCTCGTCGAGCCCCGTCGAGGCCTGCGGCCATCGCCATCCCCGTTCGCGGAGCTCGGCCTCGAGCCGGGCGGCGAGGCGACGGACCGTGCGGCCGACCGGCCCGCCTTCGCTCGAGCGGGTGACGCGGGCGGTGCGGACACCGACCGCTTCGCCCAGCTCGAGCACGACGTCGGAGACCATTGGCCACAGGTGCAGGTTCTGGTGGGTGTCGAGGTGGTCGACCTCGATGCCCGCACCGCGGATGGCGTCGATCTGGGCGCGGAACTCCCGCCGCAGGTCGTCGGGGTCGATGCGCCCGGCGGCCGCCAGGGGCAGGAACACCCGCCACGACGACCACAGCCGCCCGCGGCGGTCGACGAGGGTGGGGACCTCGCGGGCCGACAGCAGCGGCGGGTCCTCGCCGACCGCCGCCAGGTGGGCGCCCCGCCCGAGCGAGGGCGCGTCGTCGAGCCAGCCGGCCGTCGTGGCGAACGCAGGGGCCAGCGCCAGCACCGACGTGGAGGTGACGATGCCGTCGTGGTGCGCGTGGATGATCGCCCTCGACACGCCCTCGGTGAGGCCGTAGTCGTCGGCGTTCACGACCAGCAGCGCGGGCTCTCCCCCGGTGCGGTCGGGGTGGGTCACGCCGCGCCGCCGCGCCCGGCGTCGGGGAACTGCCCGATCCCGCCGATGTCGATCGGGGGACGCACCAACCGTCCGGCGCGGTGCTCGAGGACCTCCGGCGGGAGGGGCTGCAGCGACTGGAGCTCCGAGCGCAGCTCGAGCATCTCCCGGATGATCTTGGCGATGACGGCGTTGGACGACAACGTGGAGATGCCGCGGGTGCGGGGGAAGTAGTCGACCCCGAACTGCACGATGCGGAAGCCGAGCCGCTGGGCGCGGGCCAGCATCTCGACGTCGATGAACGAGCCCTCGCTGCGCAGCTCGACGTGGTCGAACACCGAACGCCGCAGGAGCTTGAAGGCGAAGTTCATGTCGCGGAGGCGCAGCCCGAACAGCGCCTGCACGAGGTGGTTGTACACGTAGCTGTAGACGAGCCGGCGGGCGCCCTCGCCGGTGCGGTCGAAGCGGTAGGCGCTGACGATGTCGGCCTCGTAGATCCGCAGCAGCCGCACGGCCTTGGTCGCCTCGGCCATGTCGAAGGGCAGGTCGGCGTCGGTGTAGAGGATGAGGTCGCCGCGTGCGTGGGAGAAGCCGGTCTTGAGCGAGCCGCCGAGCTTGCGGTTGGTCGGGTGGTGCACCACCGACACGCGCGGGTCGGTGCTGGCCATCGCGTCGGCGATGGCGCCGGTGGCGTCGGTCGAGGCGTCGTCGACGATCAGCACGTCGTAGCGGGCGATCTCGCCGTTGGCGACGAGCATGTCGCCGGCCTCGAACGCGGCGGCGACGGCGCGCTCGATGGTCGCCTCCTCGTTCCACATCGGGTAGAAGATCGTGAGGCTGTCGAAGTGGGCCATGGCGCTCACGAAACGTAGTAGCCACGGCCGAAGGCGAAGGCCCACCCCAGCAGCAAGGTGGCGCCGGCGGCCGCTGTCACCGCTCGCACCGCGGGCCTGGAGCGCAGCAGCTCGGCCAGCGCCAGGTAGCAGGGGAAGGCCGCCAGCAGGTAACGCCCGGAGCCCTGGAAGTCCTTGGTGCCGAGCAGCGGGATGGCGAGCAGCACGAACGAGTACAGCCCGTACCCCCAGCCGAACCGGCGCCAGGCCCGCCACGCCAGGAACAGGAATGACACGACGAGCACGCCCTGCACGACGACGCCGGCCGCGTAGAACCACTTCTCGAACACCACGGTGTCGCCGGTGCGCCACCACTCGCCGAACCATCCGGGCAGGTGCTTGACCTGCTGGAACCACGTGACCTTGAACCACGTGCGGGGTCCGCCGCCCTGGTCCCACCCCGGCGACTGCTGCACCTCCTCGAAGGCGAGGGGATGGCCGAAGCGCACGCCGAGGTAGGCCACGTAGCCGACGATGCCGGCGAGCGAGAGCAGCACCCCCGTGTCCGAGGCCCGCAGGGCGCTGCGGTCGAACCGGAGGCGACCATCCCGGCGGGCCACGACCGCCTTCTTCCACAACGTCACCGCCACGAGCCCGACCACGACGGCCAGGCCCACGGGGCGGGCGGCGGTGGCGACCGCCCCGGCGAGGCCGGCGAGCACCGGGTGGCCCCGCTCGAGCAGCACGAACGCGCTGAGCGTCGCCAGCAGGAACAGGGCGTCGCCGTAGACCGCGCCCATCAGGTAGTAGGCGTACGGGTAGAGCAGCAGCAGCACCATGGCGGTGCGGGCGACCACCGGCTCCACCCGGTCGTCGCACCAGCGCCGGAACAGCACCACCGACCCGACCCCGCAGCCCAGGGTGACGAGCGAGCCGAGGAGCTTGACCGAGACCCCGGTGGAGCCGTGCAGGGCCCACAGCACCGTCGGGTAGGCGGGGAAGAAGGCGACGGGCGACTGCGAGTCGGGGCCGTTGAAGCTGTAGCCGCTGGTGGCGATGATGTCGTACCAGCGGCCGTCGTAGCGGAACCACCCGCCGAGCAGCCAGGAACCGGGGTAGCCGCTGAGGTCGTGGGTCTGCGGGGCGGCGATGGGCCCTCGGGCGCCGAGCCACACCGCGAAGGTGACCGCCGCCGCCACGACCACGAACGCCACCAGCGCCTCGACCCACCCGGGCCGCTCCCGGCGGCGCCCGGGCACGTCGACGGGGGCGGTCACGGCCATGGCGTCGACGGTAACCGGCCTGCCCCCGGCGTCCGGTGACGCCGGAGGGCCCGCATCGGGCGCCTGGCTGGTAGAGCTGCCAGGATTGGGCGGTGAACCCGGTCGAACGACTGCTCGGCGCCGTCATCAACCCCGTGGTCGACGCGGTCGACGTCGACGGCGTCGTCGCCAAGGTCGACGTCGACCGGCTGGTCAACGAGGTCGACCTCAACGCCGTGCTGGAGAAGCTCGACCTCGACGCCCTCCTCACCACGGTCGATCTCGACGCGCTGATCGGGCGCATCGATTTGAACGCGCTCATCGGCAAGATCGACCTCGACGCGCTCATCGACAAGATCGACCTGAACGCGCTGATCGGACGGATCGACGTCAACCGCCTCATCGCCAAGGTCGACCTGAACGCGCTCCTCGACCAGATCGACCTGAACAAGCTTCTCGCCAAGGTCGACCTCGACAGGCTGCTGGCCGAGCTCGACCTCGACGCGCTCCTCGAGAAGGTCGACCTCGACGCGCTCCTCGAGAAGGTCGACCTCAACACGCTCCTCGCCAAGGTCGACCTCGACCCGCTCCTCCAGCAGGTCGACGTCGCCGGGCTCGCCAAGCGCGCCGGCATCGACGACATCGTCGCCGACGCCACCCGCGGCACCGCATCCCGCCTGCTGGCGCTGGCCCGCCGCCAGGTGGTCGCTCTCGACCTCATCGCCACCGGCATCGTCGCCCGCCTCACCCGGCGGCCCCGCCCGGAAGCGCCCACCTCGGCGTCGCCCACCGGGCTGTTGGCGGGTGCGGTCAGCCGGCTCCTCGCCTACTTCGTCGACATGGCCGTCATCACCACCACCTTCGGCGTCGTCGTGTCGGTCGCCACCTACCTGGTCCAGCTGGTCTCCGGTGGCCGGCTCCAGCTGAACGAGGGCAGCTGGGGGTGGCCGTGGCTGGTCGGCTACGCCGTGTTCTGGTTCCTCTACTGGGTCATCGGGCTCACCATCGCCGGCAGCTCGCTCGGCAAGGCGCTGCTCGGCATCAAGGTCAGGAGCATCGACGGCGACGACCTGAGGGGCCGCCAGGCGCTCGTGCGCACGCTCGTGTACCCGTTCAGCTTCGTGCTGGGCCTCGGTCTGCTGCCCATCGTGTTCGCCCGCTCCCACCGCGCCCTGCACGACAGGGCCGCGCGCACCGAGGTGCGCTACGACTGGGGCGACACCGCCGGCGCCGAGCGCACCCCGCTCGCCGCCTGGCTCCGGAAGCGCTCGCCGTCCGAGTGGCGGCTCGACGAGCCGCCGGTGCCGGCCCGAACCGTCGCGGCGGCCCGGCCGGCCCACGCCCCGGCACCGGCCGACAGCAACGGCCAGCGGCACGAGGCGCCCGTGCTGCGCTGACACCCCGGTCGGTAACGTGGCCGACGCCCCTGTGGCCAAGTGGCAAGGCAGCGGACTTTTAATCCGACGATCGTGGGTTCGATCCCCACCGGGGGCACGACATGCTGATCCACGCCCAGTTCCGCTTCGAGGCGGCCCACCGGCTGCCCAACGTCCCCGAGGGCCACAAGTGCGCCCGGCTGCACGGCCACTCGTTCCGGGTGACGGTGTGGGTGGCCGGCGACGTCGACGCCGAGACGGGCTGGGTGATGGACTTCGCCGAGCTCAAGGCGGCGTTCGCGCCGCTCCACGACCGGCTCGACCACCGGTACCTCAACGAGGTCGACGGGCTGGAGAACCCCACGAGCGAGGTCCTCGCCGCGTGGATCTGGGAGCGCCTGGCGCCGACGCTGCCCGGCTTGGCGCGCGTCGACGTGCAGGAGACGTGCACCTCGGGCTGCCGCTACGAGGGCCCCGGCAGCTGACCGCCGGCTCAGCCGTTGGCCGGGCTGCTGGCGCCGCCGGTGGAGGCGCCGGCCGGGGCCTGCCCGGTGCGGGCCGCCTCGAGCAGCGCCTCCCACTGCTGGATGGAGAGCTCACCGCTGGTGCGGAAGACCACCTTGCCGTCGGCGCCGACCACCACGAAGTACGGGAAGCCCGACACCCCGAGGGCCGCACCGGCATCGTTGTTCTTGTCGTCGATCAGCGTCGGGACGCTCCAGCCCTCCTTGCGCAGCCAGGGGCCGGCCGGGAAGTTGGGGCGGGCGTCGGTGTTCGCGGTGGCGACGGTCGTGAGCTGCACGTCGCTCGGCATGCCGTTCTGGTCGAGCCACTGCTGGATGCGGGGCACCTCGGCCTGGCAGTGGGGGCACCAGTGGGCGACGGCCATGATCACCTGGGGCTTCCCGCCGGGGGCGATGGTGACGCGCGACGTGTCGAAGGTCTCCCCGATGACGGTGGGGATGGTCTGGCCGACGGCCGGGTCGGTGCCCGAGCTGGGCAGGTCGGCCACCTTGTCGCCCTGCACGTCGACCGATCCGAAGTCGAGGTCGCCGTTGGGCACCACCGTGCCGCCGCTGGGTGACGCCGAGCCGCCGCTGCCCGAACCGCTGTCGCTCGACCGCCCGACCAGCACGGCCACCACGCCGGCCACCACGATCACGACGACGAGGCCGACCCAGAGCCAGGTCGTGCCGCCCCGTCCGGCGTTGGAGGCCTGGCGCACGCGCGTCGAGGCCGGGGTCTTGTGGGTGGGCCGGTTGCTCATGGGTTCTCCTCGATGGTGGCCCGGCGGGGGGACGGGCGGGCGACGAGCAGCAGCACGGTCATGACGACGAACGCGGAGAGCGCCATCAGCGGGAGCGACACGAAGCCGAACTCCCACACGTAGCGCGCCGTGCAGGGCGCGTCGACCGTGCAGAACGACGTGCCGTTCGCCGGAGGGTAGGCCTGGATCCACGAGTGGTAGGTCGAGACCACCATGCCGACGGCGAACACGGGGACGGCGTACACGCGGATGGCGGCATCGCGGCGCCAGGCGGCGATGCCGAGGATCACGGCGAACGGGTACACGCAGATGCGCTGGTACCAGCACAGCTCGCACGGCACGAAGTGCTGGACCTTCGAGTAGTAGAGCGAGCCGAGGGTGGTGACGGTGGCCACGATCCAGGCGAGGGGCAGCGCCATGCGCCCGACGTCGTCGCGGAGCGGCTCGAGCCGGCCCGGCCGCCCCCGTCGCGAGCGACGGACGAGCCAGCCCACCACCAGCGCCGCCGCCGCCGCCCAGCACAGCAGCGACAGCACGGCGAAGAAGGGCGAGGCGGTCTCGAGGGGGAGCAGCTCGGCGGTCATCGCCGGGCCATCCTCGCACGGGGCAGCCGGCGTGGCCGGCGCGGGTCACCGAGCAGTGGCCACCACGTCGATCGTGCGGGGGAAGTGGTCCATGGCCCTCACGGCGCCGGCCACGCGCACCGACGCCATCTCCAGCACGGCGCCCGGCACGGGGCCGGTGGCCCGCAGCTCGACGTGCAGCTCGCTGCCCCTCCGGACCACCTCGGCGTCGGCCAGGCGGGCGTCGAGACCGTGGGCCTCGAGCACGGTGGCGAAGGCGGACCGGGCCACGTCGGCATGGCGGCGCAGCGGTGCGGCGGCGGCCGCGGCCACGGCCTCGGCGAGGTCGCTGCCGTCGGGGGTGACGGCGGTGGCGAAGCCCCGCAGCGGGCTGCGAGCGACGTTGCCGGTGACGACGAGCGGGATGTGGCGGCGCAGGGCGCACCGGGCGCCGTCCTCGCCGGCGTCGCGGTCGAGGCCGGACATGTCAGGCTCGCCGCGGACCACCACGGCGACGTCGACGTCACCGGCGTCGAGCGGGCAGTCGCCGCCGTCCAGCCCTCGGCACGGGAACGCGGCCTCGTCCTGGCCGTGGCAGCGGGCGATCGAGTGGCCCGCCTCGGCCAGCGTGAGCGCGGCGTCGCAGGATGCCCCGGCCTCGCCCTCCAGCACCAGCACCTTCATGACGGCTCCCCTCGGGATCGCAGGCCACCCCCGGCGGCCCGGGTGTGACCAGCGTCGCCGTCGGCGACGGCCCCTGACAGGGCAGCCCGGCACCGCAGGTACGGACCAAAGTCCCGACAGCACGAGCACCCCTCCCCTCCTCTTCGCTCGCCACTCCCGGCAGCCTGAGGAGGTCCGTGCTGCGACCCCCGCTGGACGATCACCCCCCGAGGAGACGAATGGCACCCAACCAAGACCGAAGCATGTTCACCGTGTTCGCGTCATTGACCGCCGTGGCGGCGTTCCTGCTGGCCGCGGTGGGCATCATCGTGGTCGTCAACAAGGACGACAACGCCAGCCTGAAGACCGCCTCGGGCCCGGTCACCGTCACCCTCACGGAGTTCAAGATCGCCCCCGGCACGATCAACATGCCCACGGGCGGGTCGCTCGACGTGGTGAACGCCGGCACGATGGCCCACAACCTGACCGTCACCGGCGGCCCGGCCACGCCGGACATCGCCGGCGGCAAGTCGGCGACCCTCGACCTGTCGAGCCTCAAGGCCGGCACCTACGAGGTCACCTGCACCATCCCCGGCCACGCGGCTGCGGGCATGAAGGCCACCCTGGTGGTCGGTGGTTCCGGCTCCGGTGGCGGCGAGACCGCCTCGGGGTCCACCGGCGGCAGCAGCTCGGGCTCCACCTCGGGCGGGGTCTTCAACGGGATGTCGGACCAGGACTTCCGGGCCATGGACGAGGCCCAGACGCAGGTCGTGCAGGACTACGTCGCCGCCTTCAAGGAGCACGGCACCGGTGTCCCGACCGCCGGACGGGGTGCCACCGTGCTGGAGCCGACCGCCGGCGCCGACGGGTACAAGCAGATCGACCTGAAGGCCTCGATCATCGACTGGGAGGTCGAGCCGGGCAAGGTCGTCAAGGCGTGGGCCTACAACGACCAGGTGCCGGGCCCGACCATCAAGGTCCAGCCGGGCGACAAGCTGCGGATCTCGTTCACCAACGACACCCCGATGGGCCAGGACATCCACTGGCACGGCGTCTCCACCCCGTTCGGCCAGGACGGCGTGGCCCCCATCACCCAGCCGTTCGTCGCTCCCGGCGAGACCTTCACCTACCAGTTCACCGCCCCCGACCACCACGAGATGGGCATGTACCACGCCCACCACGGCGGCGAGATCGCGGTCGTCAACGGTGAGTACGGCCAGTTCCAGGTCGGCGACGTGCCCCTGCCCAGCGGCAAGACCGTCAGCGGCATCAAGCTGCCCAACGACCTCAAGGTCGACAAGGCCATGCCGATGGTGCTCAACGACGCCGGCAACATCGGCCTGTCGCTGAACGGCAAGTCGTTCCCCGCCACCGACCCGATCGTGGCCAACGTGGGCGAGACCCTGCAGGTGACCTACCACAACGAGGGCCTGCAGTGTCACCCGATGCACCTCCACCGGGTCAAGCAGCTGGTGATCGAGAAGGACGACTGGCCCCTCGACCAGCCGTACTACGTCGACACCCTGACGGTGTGCCCCGGTGAGCGCTACACCGTGCTGATCCGGCCCACCGCCGACGAGGTCGGCATCTGGGCCTACCACTGCCACATCCTCACCCACGCGGAGACCGACAAGGGCCTGCGCTACATGGTGACCGTGCTGGTGGTGCCGCCGGTGCCCGAGCGGGGCCAGAGCGCCACCTGAGCGGCGCCGCACCGCACCGCTCCACCGCACCATGAGAGGGGCCGGGCCTCAGGGCCCGGCCCTTCTCGCGCGCCTCGGCGTGCTGGGGATGGTCGAGGGTCGGCGTCAGGCCTGGGTGTCGGGGGCGGCGCGCTCGCCCTCGGCGACGATCCGCCGGCCGGTGACGCGCTCGGGGTGCACCGTGACCCAGCTGTCCTTGCGGTGCTCCGACCAGGGGTGCAGGCCGAGCTGCTCGAACCGCTCGAGCTGCGCGGGCGCCACCGCGACCCGGGCCCAGCCGGTGACGATGACGCTCCAGGCGCCGTGGCTGCGAGGGTCGGCGTCGTCGATCTCGAACGCCACGGGGCCGCCCTGGAGGGCGGCGTCGAGCTTGGTGCCCTCGGCGGTGCGCAGGACGATGACGTCGCCGTCCATGGCGTAGTTGACGGGGAAGATGACCGGGTGGCCCGCGTCGACCACGGCGATGCGACCGATGTCGGTCGAGCGCAGCAGCTCGAGGCACTCTTCGCGCTCGATGACCTCGATCCCCGTCCGGCCGTCGATCAGTCGCATGGTCGCCTCCTCACCGCGGCGTGCGCCGCCACCACCAGCCTGCACCCGTCGGCCCGACGGCGGGAAGGGGCCAAGGTCCGCCGGGCCCAGCCCGTAGTGTCTTTGACCATGAGCGAGGCACGCATCGTGGGCGACGTGGTCGTGGCCGTCGACTTCTCCGACCGCACCGACGACGTGCTGGCCGAAGGCCTGGCGCTGGCGGCGGCCTCGGGCGGGGTGCTGCACCTGCTGCACGTGGCCGCGGGCGAGCCGATCCTCGCCGGCTACGACAAGGAGCAGATCAACCCCTTCACCCGCGACGCCCGGGCCGGCGAGCTCACCGACGAGCACCGGCAGCTGCGCGAGCTGGCGGCCGGCCTGGCCGACCGCGGGGTCGAGGTACGGCCCCTCGTCGTGGTGGGCCCGACCGCCCAACGCATCCTCGAGGCGGCCGAGCACCTCGGCGCGTCGCACGTCGTGATCGGCTCCCACGGCCACGGCGGCCTGCACCACCTGCTCGTCGGCAGTGTGGCCGAGGAGGTCGTGCGCCACGCCGCCGTGCCGGTCGTGCTGGTCCCGGTGCGCGGCCGCTGACGAGCCGGCGTCCTTCCACCCGTCGTCCCGGCCGAAGGGGACCTTCCGCCCTTCCCGCGCCGCGTCCGGCGGCGCAGGCTCGGCATGCAGGCAGAGATGGCTGCCGTCGTCCCCACCGGGGCTCCTCGTCCCGAGGGACGCAGCTGGAAGGAGCCACGATGGACGTTCGAGAGGTCGAGGTCGGTGTCACCACGCGCGGCGAGGTGCCGGAGGCGGCCAAGGAGTACGCCACCGACAAGATCGCCCAGCTCACGCGGCTCACCGACAAGCCGATCCTGTTCGCGCAGGTGAAGCTGACCCTCGAGCCCAACCCCGCGCACGAGCGGCCGGCGGTGGCGGAGGCCACCGTGGACCTCAACGGCCACCAGGTGCGGGCCCACGTCGCTGCCGCCCGCATGGAGGAGGCGGTCGACCTGCTCGAGGGCCGGCTCCGTCGCAACATGGCGCGCTGCGCCGAGCGCATCGACCGCGAGAGCCTCCGCTACGCCCCGGAGCGCCCGGCGCACCGGCCCGACTACGTGGAGCGCCCGGTCGACGAGCGGGAGGTGGTCCGCCACAAGACGTTCGCCCTCGATCCCATGCCGTGGGACGAGGCGGCGTTCGACCTCGACATGCTGGGCCACGACTTCTACCTGTTCACCGAGCTGGCGACCGGCTCCGAGTGCGTGGTGTGCCACACCGACGACGGCGGCACGGAGGTGCTCCCCGGCACCGACGCCGCCGCGGCCGCCCTGGCCGCGGCGGGCGAGGTCGTGGTCGGACCGGTGGCGCCCGAGCTGCGCCTCGACGAGGCCGAGGAGCGCCTCGACGTGGGCCACGAGCCGTTCGTGTTCTTCGTCGACGGCGACAGCCGCCGCGGCCAGGTCGTGTACCGACGCTTCGACGGTCACTACGGTCTCATCACGCCCGGCTGACCCGGCCGGCGCACGAAGGGGCCCACGGCCTCGGCGACAGGAGTGCGGATGAGCAAGATCGTGGTGGGCGTCGATGGCTCGGCCGGCTCGCGGGCGGCGCTGCGCTGGGCGTACCGGGAGGCCCAGCTGCGGGGCACCACCCTCGAGGCGGTGACCGTGTGGCAGTTCCCCGTCATGACCAGCCTGCCCGCCTTCGGGGCAATGCCCCCGCCCGAGGACCTCAGCGGCGAGGCGGAGGCGTCGCTGCTGCAGGTCCTGCAGGAGGAGGGCGTGGAGTCCACGGCGCAGGTGCCGGTGACCACCGTGGTCGCCGAGGGTGCCGCCGCCGCGGCGCTGCTCGAGGCGGCCGACGGCGCCGAGCTGTTGGTGGTCGGGTCGCGCGGCCATGGTGGCTTCACCGGGCTGCTGCTCGGTTCGGTCAGCCAGCAGTGCGCCACCCACGGTCGCTGCCCGGTGGTGGTGGTGCACCCCACTGACCAGGCCTGAGGTGGAGGTCGCGCATCGGGGCCTGACGAGCGCCGAGGTCGCGCAGCGCCGGGCCGACGGGCGCACCAACGACGTCCCGGACCCCACCAGCCGCACCGTCGGCCAGATCGTCCGGGCCAACGTCTTCACGCCGTTCAACGCGCTGCTGGGCGTGCTGCTCGTCGTGATCCTCGCCGTCGGCGAGTACCGCGACGCCCTGTTCGGCATCGTGCTGGTGCTCAACGCGCTGATCGGCATCGTGCAGGAGCTGCGGGCCAAGCGCTCCCTGGACCGCCTCGCCGTGCTCAACGCGCCGCACTCGAAGGTGCGGCGCGACGGCGAGGTCGTCGACGTGCCGTCGCGCGAGCTGGTCGCCGACGACGTCGTGGTGCTGGCCCTGGGCGACCAGATCGCCGTCGACGGCGAGGTGCTGGAGGCGTCCGGGCTGGAGATCGACGAGTCGCTGCTGACCGGCGAGGCCGACCCGGTCGACAAGGCGCCGGGCGGCACGGTGATGTCGGGCAGCTTCGTCGTGGCGGGCAGCGGCAGCATCCGGGCGACGGCGGTGGGCGCCGAGGCCTATGCCTTCCGGCTGTCGAGCGACGCCCGCCGGTTCTCGCTCGTGTCGAGCGAGCTGCGCACCGGCATCGACCGGGTCATCAAGCTGGTGAGCTGGCTCATGGTTCCCACCGCGGTGCTGCTCGTCACCGCCCAGCTCGACACCCACGACGGCATCGTCGAGGCCGTGCAGGCGTCGGTGGCCGGGCTGGTCGCCATGGTGCCGGAGGGGCTCGTGCTGCTCACCAGCCTGGCCTTCGCCGTGGGCGCCACCCGCCTGGCCACCCGGAAGGTCCTCACGCAGGAGCTGGCGGCCATCGAGGGCCTCGCCCGGGTCGACGTGATCTGCCTCGACAAGACCGGGACGCTCACCGAGGGGGCCCTGACGCTCGGCACCGTGGAGCACCTCGCCGAGCAGGAGCCGGGCGCCCCTGACGCGGCGGCCGTGCTGGGGGCCCTCGGGGCGGCCGACGAGCACCCCAACCCCAGCCTGGCCGCCATCGCCGCCGAGCTGCGGCCCCCCGCCGGCTGGTCGCGCACCGACGTGGTGCCCTTCTCGTCGGCGCGCAAGTGGAGCGCGGCGGCCTTCGACGGCCAGGGCGCCTGGTACCTCGGCGCGCCCGACATCCTCCTCGAGCGAGCCCCCGGCGGTGCTGGCCTGGAGGACGCCCGCGAGCGCCTCGCCGTCTACGCCAGCCGCGGCCGGCGAGTGCTGCTGCTGGCCCGCTCACCGGACGGGCTCGCCGGCGAGGCGCTCCCCGACGGGCTCGTCCCCACCGCCCTGGTGGTCCTCGACGAGCAGCTGCGGGAGGCGGCGCCGGCCACCATCGCCTACTTCGGGGAGCAGCAGGTGGCCGTCAAGGTGATCTCGGGCGACAGCCCGGTCACGGTGGGAGCGGTGGCGCGCCGGGTGGGGGTGCCCGGAGCCGACGATCCCGTCGACGCCCGCACCCTGCCGGACGACCCCGACGACCTCGCCGAGGTGCTCGACACCCACTCGGTGTTCGGCCGGGTCACCCCCCACCAGAAGCGGGCGATGGTCCACGCCCTGCAGGCCCGGGGCCACACGGTGGCCATGACCGGCGACGGCGTCAACGACACCCTGGCGCTCAAGGACGCCGACATCGGCGTGGCGATGGGGTCGGGTTCGGCCGCCGCCCGAGCCGTGGCCCGCTTCGTGCTGCTCGCCAACGACTTCTCGGTGTTCCCGTCGGTGGTGGCCGAGGGCCGACGGGTGATCGCCAACGTCGAGCGGGTCGCCAACCTGTTCCTCACCAAGACCTTCTACGCCATGGCCCTCGCCCTGGCCACCGGGGTGGGCCGGCTCCCGTTCCCCTTCATCCCCCGCCACTTCACGCTCATCTCGTCGCTCACCATCGGCATCCCCGGGTTCTTCCTCGCCCTGGCCCCCAACGCCCGGCGTGCCCGCCCGGGCTTCCTCGGCCGGGTCCTGCGCTTCGCCCTGCCGACCGGCCTGGTCGCCGCCGTCGCCACGTTGGTGGCCTACGTGCTCGCCCGCGCCCAGGACGACGTCAGCCTCGAGCAGGCCCGCACGGTGGCGGTGATCACGCTGTTCCTGGTGGCGCTGTGGGTGCTGGTGATCCTCGCCCGACCGCTCAACGCGTGGAGGGTCGCCCTCGTCGCCACGATGGGTGCGGCCTTCGTCGGGGCGCTGGCCATCCCGTGGGTGCGCGACTACTTCGAGCTGGTGCTGCCCTCGGCCGTCGTGGTGTCGGCCGCCGTGGGGGTGGCGGCGGTGGGCGCGGCGGTGCTCGAGCTGGGGTGGCGCCTCGCCGGCTGGGAGCGCGCCCAGGCCCTCGACGAGGGCTGACCCCTCGGCCCCGAGCGCGTCGACGGTGCTGCGCTACTCGACGGTGCGGCGGTGGCGCTCGTTGAGCCGGGCGGCGTAGACGGCCGCCTCGGTGCGCCGCTGCATCCCCATCTTGGCCAGCAGGTTCGACACGTAGTTCTTGACCGTCTTCTCGGCCAGGTACATGCGGTCGGCGATCTCGCGGTTGGTGAGGCCCTCGGCCAGCAGGTCGAGGATGCGCCGCTCCTGGTCGGTGAGGCCCTCGAGCTTCTTGTCCTCGGCCGAGCCGGTGCGCAGCCGCTCGAGCACCCTCGCCGTCACGCTCGGGTCGAGCAACGACTGGCCGGAGGCGACCTTGCGGATGGCGTCGACGAGCTCCGTGCCGCGGATCTGCTTGAGGACGTAGCCGGAGGCACCGGCCATGATGGCGTCGAACAGCGCCTCGTCGTCGGCGTAGGACGTGAGCATCAGGCACTGCACCTGGGGCATGCGGCTGCGGATCTCCCGGCACACCTGCACGCCGTCGCCGTCGGGCAGGCGCACATCGAGCACGGCGACGTCGGGGCTGGTGGCCGGCACCCGGCGCAGGGCCTCCTCGGCGGTGCCGGCCTCGGCCACCACCTCCATGTCGCCGGCGGCCTCGAGCAGCTCGCGCAGCCCGCGCCGCACGATCTCGTGGTCGTCGAGCAGGAACACCTTGATCGTCACAGCGCCATTGTTACCGCTTTCGCCGGCCGAGAGCGGATCGGTGGCGTGTCGCCGCCGGTACGCTCGGCGGCCATGGCCGAGTCCGGGGTCCAGCCCAAGGACCTCCAGCACCTGCTGGAAGCGATCATCACCGTGGGCTCGGAGCTGAGCCTTCCGGTCGTGCTGCGGCGCATCGTCGAGACGGCGACGGAGCTGGTCGACGCCCGCTACGGCGCCCTGGGTGTGCTCGACGAGACCGGGACGGCGCTCTCGGAGTTCCTCACCGCCGGCCTCGACGACGACACGATCCGCGCCATCGGCCCGCCGCCCGCGGGCCACGGGATCCTGGGCCTGCTGATCGTCGACCCTCGGCCCATCCGCCTGCCGGACCTCACCGCCCACCCCCACAGCTACGGCTTCCCGCCCCACCACCCGACGATGACGTCCTTCCTCGGCGTGCCCATCCGGGTGCGGGGCCAGGTCTTCGGCAACCTGTACCTGACCGAGAAGGCGGACGGCGCCGAGTTCACCGACACCGACGAGGAGCTGGCGATCGGGCTGGCGGCCGCCGCCGGGGTGGCCGTGGAGAACGCCCGCCTCCACGCCCGGGTGGGCGAGCTGCGCGTCGTCGAGGACCGCGAGCGCATCGCTCGCGACCTGCACGACACGGTGATCCAACGGCTGTTCGCCACCGGCCTGGCCCTGCAGGGTGCCGCCGCCCGGGCCGGCGACCCCGAGCTCGTCGAGCGGCTCCAGCACGCGGTGGAGGACCTCGACGACACGGTGCGCCACATCCGCACCACGATCTTCGAGCTGCAGCGCCAGCGCATCCCGGGCCGCAGCATCCGCCAGGAGGTGCTCGACCTGGTGAGCGAGGCCGCCGAGCCGGCCGGCGTCGACCACGTGGTGCGCTTCGACGGCCCGGTCGACCTCGTGGTGCCCGACGACGTCGCCGACCAGCTCGTCGCCGTCGTGCGCGAGGCCGTCACCAACGTGGCCAAGCACGCCGGCGCCCGCACCGTCACCGTCGACCTCGACGTCAGCGACGACCACCTCGAGCTGCAGGTCGCCGACGACGGCCGGGGCCTGCCCGAGGTGCTGCGCGACGACGGCCACGGCCTGCGGAACCTCCGGGCCCGCGCCCAGCGCATGGGCGGTGAGATGGTGGTCGAGCCGGGCGAGCGCGGCGGCACCGTGCTGGTGTGGCGCGTGCCGATCGACGCCTGACCGCAGCTCAGCCGGCGGCCTCGATTGCCGCCGCCAGCGCCCGGTCGACGCCGTCGGAGGTGTCGACCGCTGTCGCCTCGGGCCACGGCGCGGCGTCGGCGGCCATGCGGCGGGCGACCTCGGCGTCGGCGTCGGAGTCGGTCGGCCCGGCGGCCCGGCGGCGGGCGATGCGCTCGGCCGCCACCTCCGGGGGGCAGGTGCACCGCAGCTCCACCAGCTCGGCGCCGCAGCGGCGGGCGACCTCTCGGGCGTCGTCGCGCCGGCCGCCGTCGGTCCACGACGCGTCGAGCACGACCGTGCCACCCCGCTCGAGGACGATGGCGGCCCGCGCCAGCAGCTCGGCGTAGGTCGCGTCGGACGCTGCTCGCGAGTAGAGGCCCTGCCCGTAGGCCTCCGCCGCCGGGGTGTCGGCCGCCAACCCGGCGAGCTCCTTGCGCAGCGGGTCCGACGAGAGATGGGTGGCGTCCAGTCGATCGGCCAGCCCGGAGGCCACGGTGGTCTTGCCGGTGCCGGGCAGCCCGCCGACCAGCACCAGACGCACCCGGGCGAGGCGCAGGTGGTCGCGGCACTGGGCGAGCCGGGCGCGCGCCTCGGCCACCGCCGCGTCCCGCTCGGGCCCCGGACCGGTCTGGACCGAGCGCAGGGCGGCGACCTTCGAGCGCACCAGCGCCCGGTAGGCCACGAACACCTCGACCAGGGCGACGGGGGCGTGGTCGCCGCTGAGCTCGCCGTAGGTGTCGCGGAGCAGGGCGGAGAGGTCCGGGCGCCCGAGGCGTTCGAGGTCCATGGCGAGGAAGGACACGTCGTTCCAGACGTCGACGTGGCGGAGGCGGTCGTCGAACTCGATGCAGTCGAGGATCCGGGGGCCGTCGTCGAGGCAGAAGATGTCGTCGGCCAGCAGGTCGCCGTGGCCGTCGACCGCGTGGCCGCCGGCGAGCCGCTCGGCGAACACCCTCGAGCGGCCCCCGAGCCACGCCGTGGCCAGCCGGCCCACCTCGGCGAGGACCTCCGGGTCGAGCACGGGGTCGGGGCCGGCGCCGAAGGGGGCCATCTCGGTCAGGTTCTCGACCCACGCGCTGGTGACCGCGGCGTGGGAGGCGTCGCGGTCGACCGCCGGGCCCCGCGCCGCGGCGGCGTGGAAGGCGGCGACCTGGTGGGCGACGGCCCGCACGTGGTCGGCGGCGCCGGGATCGCCCTCGGCGACGAGGGTCGAGAGGCGCCGCTCGGGCGGCATGCGCCGCATCTCCACCAGGTGCTCGACGGGCCGGCCGTCGGGGCCCACGACATCGAGCACGCCGAGGTACACGTCCGGGCTGAGGCGACGGTTGAGCTGCACCTCGCGGTGGCAGGCCTCGGCCCGCTGCTCGCGCGTCGAGAAGTCGAGGAAGGCGAACCGCACGGGCTTCTTGACCTTGTAGGCGCGCTCGCCGAGGAAGATCAGGTGCGAGACGTGGGTCTCGACCACCCCGTCGGGGTGGTGCTGCGCCATCGCCGCCGGCTCCCCGCTCAGGTGGCGCCGGCCGGCACGGCCACCGGGCGGGCCGCACCGGCGCCGGCGGGGCCAGAACGCCGCCGGGCCGTGCGCCGGCCGCTCACCAGGTCGGTGGTGATCATCACCCACTGGTCGGTGTGGTCGGCCACCCAGGCGTTGAGGTCGAGGTCGGCCAGCGCGGCGATGTCGGCGGCATCGGTCAGCACCGCCGAGGAGCCCCGCACCAGCACGCTCCACGCCTCGCCCGTCTCGGGATCGACGTGGTCGGCCTCGAACGCCACCACCGCGCCGGTGAGGGCGGCGTCGAGCTTGCTGCCCGCCGCGGTGCGGATGACCAGGCGGTCGCCGTCGACCGCGAAGTTGACGGGCAGGACCACCGGCAGGGCGCTCATCGACAGCCCGATGCGGCCCACGGCCACGGAGGCCAGGAGCCGGAAGCACTCGTCGCGCCCGAGCACCTCGAAGCCGTTGCGGTCCATCTCCATGTCGAACATGGTCGCCGCGGCAGCGCGAGAGCCACTAGGGCCGAATGTCCCCCGCCCCGGTTTCGATCGATCGGGCCGGACGACCCCGCCACCGGGCCCCGACGGGCGCGCCGGTACCCTCGACGCCCATGCCGGCGCCCCTGCGACCGATGAAGGCGGTGAGCGCCACGACGCCGCCGACCGGTCCGGGCACGTGGGCCTACGAGGTGAAGTGGGACGGCATGCGGGTGCTCACCGAGGTCGACGCGGGCCGGGTGACGGCCTGGTCGGCCAACGGCGCCGACGCCACCGCCCGCTTCCCCGAGCTGGAGGGGCTCGCCGTCGCGCTGGCCGGCCATCGGCGTGCCGTGCTCGACGGCGAGGTCATCGCGCTCGACCCGGGCACCGGTCGGCCCGACTTCGGTCGCCTCCAGCCTCGCATGCAGGCCGCGTCGCCGGCCGCGGTGGCCCGCACCGCGGCCGAGGCCCCGGTGACCTACGTGGTGTTCGACCTCCTCGAGCTCGACGGCCGCTCGCTGCTCGACGAGCCCTACGACACACGCCGCGCGCTGCTGCAGGCGACGGTGGCCGACGGTCCGGGGTGGTTCGTGGCGCCCGCCCACGACGACGGCGAGGCGCTGCTCGAGGCGGCGGACGCCCAGGGGCTCGAGGGGGTGGTCGCCAAGCGGTGCGACAGCCGCTACGAGCCCGGCCGGAGGTCGCCCGCCTGGGTGAAGGTGAAGGTCCGCCGCCGCCAGGAGCTCGTGGTGGGCGGGTGGCTGCCCGGCGCCGGGGCGCGGGCGCCGACCTTCGGAGCGCTCCTGCTGGGCTACCACGACCCCCCGGCGAGCGACGCCGCCCCCGCCGGACCCCTCCGCTTCGCCGGCCGGGTCGGCACCGGGTTCCGCGACGCGCTCCTCCGCGACCTGCGCGCCCGGCTCGACCGCCTCGCCACCGAGCAGTGCCCGTTCGAGCCGCCACCGCCGCGGCCGGTCCTGCGCCTCGCCCACTGGGTGCGACCCGAGATCGTCGTCGAGGTGGAGCACGCCGAGTGGACCGCCGACGGGGTGCTGCGCCACCCGTCGTACCTGGGTGAGCGCACCGACAAGCCGGCCAGCGAGGTGGGGCGGGCGCCGTAGGCGCGGCTGGCGCACGGTGGCGGCCCTGCCGGCGCCTCGGCGCGCGATGCTGGCGCCGTGGCCCCCGACCGTGCGCCGACCCTCGACGACGTCGCCACCGTGCGGTTGCGGGTGCCCGCCGACCCCCGGTACGCCCGAGTGGTGCGGGTGGCGGCGAGCGCCTACGCGGTGCGCTTCGGGCTGGCTCCGGTCGACGTCGGCGACCTGCGCCTCGCCGTCGACGAGGCGCTCGTCGTGCTGTTGGGCACCTCGGGCGACGGGCCGGCGAGCGGCGGGTCGGTGGCGGTCCGCCTCGGCGCCGACGACGGCACGCTCGAGGTCGAGCTCGAGCTGCAGCTCGACGGCACTGCGGTCGAGCCCCCGCTCGCGCCACGAGCGGCGCCCGGCGCGCTGGCCCGCTTCCACGAGATCGTGCCGTCGGGGATCACGGTGCTGGTCGCCGACCCCGACGGCGGGCGGGTGGTGCTGAGCCGGCGCCGCTGAGGGCTACCGGCCGGTGTGCCCGAACCCGCCGGTGCCGCGGTGGGAGTCGCCGAGGTGGTCGAAGTCGTCGACCACCTCGAGCACGGCGTGGGCCACCTCCTGGATGACGAGCTGGGCGATCCGCTCTCCCCGCCGCACCTCGAACGCCTCCTCCGGGTCCGTGTTGACCAGCAGCACCTTGAGCTCCCCCCGGTAGCCGCTGTCGATCAGCCCGGGCGTGTTCAGGCAGGTGACGCCGTGGTGGAGCGCGAGCCCGCTGCGCGGCTGGACGAACCCGGCGTGGCCCTCGGGGATGGCCACCGCCACACCCGTGGGCACCAGCGCGCGGCCGCCGCGGGGCGCCAGCACCGTCGGCTCTCGAGCCACCAGGTCGAGGCCGGCGTCGCCGGGGCGGGCGTAGGCGGGCAGGGGCAGGTCGGGGTCGAGCTTGACGATGGGCACGCGCAGCACGGCCGGGATGGTAGGGCGCGCTGCGTAGGATCCGAGGGTGCTCGCCTGGATGGACCTGGAGATGACCGGCCTCGATCCGAGCCGCCACGTCATCGTGGAGATCGCCACCCTCGTCACCGACGACCAGCTGAACCTGGTCGCGGAGGGTCCCGACCTCGTCGTGCACCAGCCGCCCGAGGCGCTCGCCGAGATGGACCCTGTCGTCGTCTCGATGCACACCCGCAGCGGCCTGCTGCCGGCGATCCAGGCGTCGACGGTCACCCTCGAGGAGGCCGGCGCCGCCACGCTGGAGTTCCTCCGCCAGCACATCCCCTCGCCGGGCACGGTGCCGCTGTGCGGGAACTCGATCGGCACCGACCGGCGGTTCCTGGCCGCCTACCTGCCGGACATCGAGCGCTTCTTGCACTACCGCTCGGTCGACGTGTCGACGCTCAAGGAGCTGATCAAGCGGTGGAACCCGGCGCTGCTCGACTCGGCGCCCCGCAAGTCCGAGGGCCACCGCGCCCTCGACGACATCCGGGAGAGCCTCGAGGAGCTGCGCTTCTACCGCGACGCCTTCTGCCGCGTCGCCGAGCCCGCCGAGGCCGCCGCGGCGCCCGAGGCTGCCGGCGCGGAGGGCGGCGAACCGCAGGTCACGTCGGGGGTCGGCACGGTCGCGGAACGCGACGAGTGACGTTAGAGTCGCCCTCCATGGGGGCAGAGCACGACCACGGGACGGCAGCGGCGACGCGGCCCCGCAAGCAGGAGCAGGAGCCGGCCTCGGAGGAGATCACCGAGGTGGCGCGGGGCATCCTGCGCCTGCAGCTGCCCACCGACTTCACCGGCCTCGGCCACGTCAACACCTACGCCATCGAGGACTCCCGCGGCGTCACCCTGGTCGACCCTGGCCTCCCCTCCGACGAGTCGTGGGCGGCGCTGCAGCAGCGCCTCGCGGCCGCGGGCATCCCCCTGGCCCGGGTGCACACCGTCTACATCACCCACTCCCACCCCGACCACTTCGGCGGCGCCCACCGCCTGGTCGAGGCGGCCCACTCCGAGGTGCTGACCTCCACGGTGTTCCGCAAGTGGTCGCAGCTGCTCGACCTCGACGAGGCCCCGCTCGAGCCGCTCGACCCGGCCGACGCCGGCGAGGCCGCCACCCTGCTCGACGCGGTGGCCAACGCCGACGAGGAGCAGATGGAGCGCGACTACCCGGGCTTCAAGAACTTCCGCGACCGGCTGCGGGCCGCGGTGGCCGATGGCCGCCTCGAGGAGGCGGCGTGGATGCGGGCGCCCCGGCCCACCATCGTCGTCGACGACACCGAGACCATCCGGCTCGGCGACCGTGACTGGGTGGCCCTGCTGACGCCGGGCCACACCCATGACCACCTGTGCATGTGGTCGCCCGAGGACGGCGTGCTGCTCTCGGGCGACCACGTGCTGCCCACCATCACGCCGCACATCGGGGGCTTCATCGGCGGCGATCCCCTCGCCAACTACCTGGCCAACCTCGACAAGGTCGCCGCCCTCGAGGGCATCACCCGGGTGCTGCCGGCCCACGGCCACCCCTTCGACGACCTGTCGGCGCGCTGCGAGGCGATCAAGGACCACCACGCCAGCCGGCTCCAGCAGCTCGTCGACGCCAGCGACGAGGTCGGCTGGTCGCCGATCACCCGCTGGTCCGAGGAGCTCTTCGCCCCCCGCAGCCGTGGCCCGATGGCCGACAGCGAGACCTACGCCCACCTCGAGCACCTCCGCCTCGCCGGGCGCGCCGAGCGCCGCGAGGCCCAGGCGGGCTGGGAGTACCACGTCCTGCACTGAGCACTGAGCGCCGGGCCCCGAGCCGAGCGGCGCGCCACCGGTAGCGTTCCGCCATCGTGACCCCGCCGCCCTCCGCCCGCGCCCTGCTCGGCGACCGCACCGTGGTGGCCCTGCTGCTCACCACCTTCGCCGGCACCACGGCGGCGCTGGCCCAGGTGACGGCCCTCGGCAAGCAGCTCTACGACATCACCGGCGAGGACATCTACCTCGGGCTGCTCGGCCTCGCCGAGTTCGTGCCGGCGGCGCTGCTCATGACCGTGACCGGCTCGGTGGCCGACCGCTTCGACCGCCGCCGCATCGTCAGCCTCGGCCTGCTCGGGGAGATGGCGGCGTCGGGCCTGCTGGCGTGGCACGCCGCCAGCGGGAGCACCGAGACGTGGCCCATCTTCACGCTCGTGGTCGGCTTCGGCACCGCGCGCGCCTTCGTGACCCCGGCGCTGCGGGCCATGCCACCCGACATCGCGCCCGTGGGCGGCCTGCCTCGCCTCATCGCCTTCAGCGCCGCCGGCTGGCAGATCGCCCTCATCGGTGGGCCGGTGCTCGCCGGCTTCCTGTACGTCGTGTCGCCCGCCGCGCCCTTCCTGGCGTGCATGGTGCTGACCGGCGCCGGCGCCGTGGCCGTGCAGTTCGCCCGCCCCCGGCGCGAGCACGCCACCGCGCCGCCGTCGCTCACCGGACCGGAAGGGTCGGCCCTCGCCGAGCTGGGCGACGAAGCCCGCGCCGGCGAGGTGCTCGACACGGTCGGGGAGGCCTTCGCCGGCGCCACCGGACCGGCGACGGCGCCCCTCGACGAGGTGCCCGGCCCGCCGCGCAGCCGGCTGCACGAGGCCTTCGAGGGGTTGCGGGTCATCCGGGCCAATCCGGTGCTGCTCGGGGCGATCTCCCTCGACCTGTTCGCCGTGCTCTTCGGTGGAGCCGTCGCCCTCCTGCCGGCGCTGGCCGAGAACCGCTACGGCGTCGGGGCGGTCGGCCTCGGCTGGCTCCGCGCCGCCACCGGGATCGGGGCGTCGATCGTGACCCTGGGGCTCAGCGCCCGCCCGGTGCGGCGCCACATCGGGCGCACGCTCTACGTCGTGGTCGCCCTGTTCGGGGTGTTCACGATCGTGCTGGGCCTCACCACCAGCTTCGCCGTCGCCTTCGTCAGCCTGCTGCTGCTGAGCGCCGCCGACTCGGTCAGCGTGTTCATCCGGGCCACGCTGGTGCCGCTGGTGACGCCGAGCCCCGCACGCGGTCGGGTGATGGCCGTGGAGGGCGTGTTCCTGGGTGCCTCCAACGAGCTGGGGGCCTTCGAGTCGGGCGTCGCCGGCCAGGTGCTCGGCACGTCGGGGGCGGTGGTGTTCGGCGGCTGCGCCACGCTCGTGGTGGTCGGCGCGTGGAGCGTGCTCTTCCCCGCCCTGGGCCGCATGGACCGCTTCCCCGACCACCCACCCGAGTGATCCTCCGGTGGGATCAGGCGATCGACCAGTTGCCGGTGGCCGTCTTGCCGGTGACCTTGCCCTCGGCGGCCAGCTTGAGCAGGTGGGCGTGCACCGTGCGCTTGGCCACCGGCACCAGCTCGGGGTCGAGGTCGGGGTAGATCTCGGCCACCAGCCCGGCGATCTTGGCCGTGCCGGCCGCGCCGAGGGCGCTGAGGACCTGCTGCTCGCGCTCGAGGCGGTGCTCGACGTACCAGTCGATGAGCGCCTTGGGGTCGTCGACGAGGTGGCCGTGCCCTGGCGCGATCGACCGCAGCCGCAGCTGGCGCACCTTGGCCAGCGACTCGAGGTAGACGGCCATGTCGCCGTCGGGCGGGCTGATGACCACGGTGGAGCCCTGCATGATGTGGTCGCCCGAGAACAGCATGCGCTCCTCTTCGAGGAAGAAGCACAGGTGGTTCGAGGCGTGGCCCGGCGTGTGGTGGGCGGTGAGCCGGAACTCGGTGGCCTCGACGCGGTGGCCCTGCCCGATGCGCTTGTCGACCTTGAGCCCGTCGCGGTTGCCGAAGGCCAGCACCTCGGCGCCGGTCGCCGCCTTCAGCGCGGCCGCGCCGGGCGAGTGGTCGGGGTGGGTGTGGGTGCAGAGGATCCAGCGGATGCGGTCGCCGCCGCACCCCGTGACGGCGTCGAGGTGGTCGTCGGACTCGGGCCCGGGGTCGATCACCGCGATCTCGTCGATCCCGACCAGGTAGGTGTTGGTGCCGGCACCGGTCATCTTGCCCGGGTTGGGAGCCACGATCCGGCGCACGAGCGGTGACAGCGCCCGGGCCACGCCCGGCACGAGCGGCGGCGGCGGGGCCGGTGCCTCGTCGGTGGCGGCGTCGGCGGCTCTCATCGGCCCGGCCCGAGCTCGGTGGGCGGGGTGGCGGGTCGGGGCCGGGGCGTGACGTCGCCGACGTACTCGACGTCGACCACGCGGGCCCGGACGAAGGGACGCCCGACGCCGGGCAGGCCCTGGCCCCGGGTCCAGCGGGCGATCAGCCGGTGGCGGGCGAACGCCCGCACGGGCGGCAGGATCAGCACCAGGCCGATGGCGTCGGTGACGAAGCCCGGCACCACGCACATCGCCCCGGCGACCACCAGCAGGCCGCCGTCGACCAGCTCGGCCGCAGGGACCTCACCCCGCGCGACGGTGTCCTGCATGCGGCGCAGCACCCCGAGGCCCTCACGCTTGACCAGCCACACCCCGAGCAGGCTCACCCCGAGCAGGACGGCCAGAGCGGGCACGAGCCCGATGAGCTGGGCCACCGACGCGAGGACGAACAGCTCGACGAGCGGCACGACCACGAACATCACGAACAGCAGCCCGACCATGGGTCTCCATGCTACCGGCGAGGGCCCCGGTTTCCCGGGCGGGACACCGACGCGACGGGCGCGGCGCGGCCCCGCCGCCGGGACGAAAAAGGCCCCGGCGCCGGGTCGGACGAGCCGTCCCCGGCGCCGGGTACGCAGCGATCGTCCGTCCCCCCGAACGGACGTCGCAGGCGTGGGAGCGTCAGCCTGCTCTCTGGGTGAGCAGCTGCTTGCGCTCCAGTTCGTTGAGGCCACCCCAGATGCCGTGCGGCTCCCGGATGGACAGGGCGTAGTCGAGGCATTCGCGCCGCACGGCGCACGAGGTGCAGATCTCCTTGGCCCGGCGTTCGCGGTGGAGCTTGTCCTCCTTGCGCTCGAACTGCGGGGGCGGGAAGAACACAGCGGCCTGAGGGCCACGGCACGCCGCTTTGAGCTGCCAGTTCTCGTCGATCCGCTGAGCGCTCACGTCGCCGTGGCCTCCTTTCCGGATGGGGAACGTACAACTCCCCTGCGGCGCCTGGCAAGGAAAAATGCGACATTTGTCACTCGGGCCCGCTGGGGCCTCCCCGGCAGGGCGGTTCAGGCGTCGCTGGCGTCGTCGCGAGGTGCCGGGTCGGCGGTGCCGGCCGCACTGGCCGGGTCGGCCGGGTCGGCCGGTTCGGCCGGTTCCGCTGGTTCGGTGCTGGCGCGGCGGCCGCGACCCGAGCGGTCGCGGTAGTCGCGGGCTCCGCCGTGCTCGGGCTCCACCTCGAGCACCAGCCCGTCGATCCCCACGACGCGCACCCGGTCCAGCTCCTCGATCGGCGTGGCCCGGTTGGTCGAGGCCCGCCACAGCGCCTCGCGGACCTGCACGACGCCGTCGGGGTCGACCGACGTGACGGCCCGGCCCAGCTCGCCGACCATCCACTCTCGCCCGATGGTGGGCGTCGAGAAGCGCGTGCGGACCATCGAGGGCATGCCGCCGAGGAACGCGAGCAGCACACCGACGATGCCGACGAGCAACGTGACCCACGACAGCGACAGCCCGTCGTAGAGCGTGAAGGAGCCGGCCACGAACATCACCAGGCCGGCGCCGGTCCAGAAGCGCGGGACGCCGGTCTGCACGTCGACGGCGAAGGCGGCCATCGACAGCCCGATGAGCGCCACCGCCCACCCACGGGTCGGCAGCACCCCGAGCCCGTAGCCGGCGAGGATGAACGAGCCGGCGCCCACCACGCCGGCCACACCGACGCCGGCGGTGAACAGCTCGAACACGATCAGGGCCAGCCCCACGGTGAGCAGCAGGTAGGCCACCGCCGGGCTGGCCACCGTGTGGAACAGCTGCGACAGCAGCGAGAGCTGCCCGAACCGCACCTGGGTCACCGGCTCCCTACGGGTCTCGCCGTTGTCCGCGGTGACCTCCTGGGTCTGCACGGCGGGCAGGTTGACGAGGAAGTCGCCGATGGTGGGGGCGTCGACCGAGGTGATGCCGAGGTCCTTGGCCTCCTGGGCGTTCACGGTGCGGTCCTCGATGGGGGCGAGGCGCGCCATGTCGAGCGAGTCGGTGACGGGCGGGCCGGCGTCGCCCAGGCGGGTGCCGGGCGCCATGCCGACCTGGTCGGCGGCACCGACGAGCTGGGCGGCCGTGCCCGTGAGGCGCGACCCTGACGGGCCGACCCACACGTCGACGGGCACGGCGGCCGACCGGATGCGCTCGAGCAGCGCCGCGAACTGGTTGTCGCTCACCACGACGCCGGTGGAGTTGGCCTGCAGCACGAGCGCGGTGGCGCCCTGCTGCTCGGCGTCGTCGACCGATGCCGCGACGAAGTCGGCCATCACCGGGTCGATGAGGCCGCTGACCTTCACCACGGCCACGAAGCCGGCCTCGTCGACCGAGGGAGCGGCGGTGGTGGACGTGGTGTCGGTGCTCTGGGCGCCGGCCGGCACGGAGGGGCCCACGAGCCCCACCACGGCACCCAGCACGGCGAGGACCACGCCCACGACGGCCAGGACGGCGCCGGTGGTGGGTAGTCTGCGCACGGCTCGCCTCCGAGGGGAACATGGACCCTGCGCAGTTCTTCGCAGCATCACGGGTGCTCATCGTTGCCGGGAAGGGGGGTGTCGGCAAAAGCACCGTGAGCGCCGCCCTGGCCCGCACCGCAGCGCGGGCCGGGCTCTCCACCCTCGTGGTGGAGATCGAGGGCAAGAGCGGCATCGGGTCGCTGTTCGGCCGACCCGCCTTCGGCTACGAGGAGGTCGTCCTGCACCCGGGCGGCGGTCCGGAGGGCTCAGCCGACGTGCGAGCCCGGGTGCTGACCCCCGACGACGCCCTGGTCGAGTACCTCGAGGACCACGGCCTGCACCGCGTCACCCGTCGGCTGATGTCCGGCGGCGCCCTCGACGTGGTGGCCACGGCCGCTCCCGGAATCCGCGACATCCTCGTGCTGGGCAAGGTGAAGCAGCTCGAGCGCGCCGGCGTGGCCGACCTGATCGTGCTCGACGCCCCGGCGGCGGGGCACGCCATCTCCTTCCTGCGCTCGGCCCGGGGCCTGGTCGACACCGCCCGGGTCGGGCCCATCAACACCCAGGCCGCCGACGTGCTCGAGATGCTCACCGACCCCGAGCGCTGCCAGGTGGTGCTGGTCACGCTCCCCGAGGAGACGCCGGTGAACGAGCTCGTCGACACCGCGTTCAGCCTGGAGGACGAGATCGGGGTCAGCCTCGGCCCGGTGGTCGTCAACGGCGTCTATCCGCCCCTGCCCGGCCTCGACGCCGACCCGGCGGCGGTGGCGACCGCCGCCGGTCTCGCCGTGGCGCCCGGCGAGCTGGCGGCGATGGCCGCCGCCGCCGACTTCCGCCGGGAGCGGACCCGGCTCCAGGGCGACCAGCTCGACCGGCTGGCGAAGTCGTTGCCGCTCCCCCAGCTCCCCCTCCCCTACCTGTTCTCGACCGACCTGGGCCCGGACCACCTCGAGGCGCTGGCCGACGCCCTGGGCGAGGGCATCGGGGCGCTCGACGCCATCCCGGGCCCGTGACCTCCGGCCCCGCCGCGCACCCGCCGGCCGACGACCCGCTCGGCCGCATGCTCGACGCCCACTCCGTCGTCATCTGCACCGGCTCGGGCGGCGTCGGCAAGACCACCACCGCGGCCGTGCTGGCCATGGAGGCCGCCCACCGCGGCCGGCGCGCCTGCGTGGTCACCATCGATCCGGCCCGCCGGCTCGCCGACGCCATGGGCCTCGCCGGGCTCACCGACACGCCGGCACTGGTCGAGGGACCCTGGCCCGGGGAGCTGTGGGCGATGATGCTCGACACCAAGTCGACCTTCGACGCCCTCGTGGCCACCCACGCCGCCGACCCCGAGCAGGCGGCGGCGATCCTCGAGAACCGCTTCTACCGCAACATCTCCGGGTCGCTCTCGGGCACCCAGGAGTACATGGCGATGGAGAAGCTCTACGAGCTGCACACCGAGGAGCGCTTCGACCTCGTCGTGGTCGACACCCCGCCCACCCGCAACGCCCTCGACTTCCTCGAAGCGCCTCGCCGCCTCACCCGGTTCCTCGACCACCGCCTGTACCGGCTGCTGGTCAGCCCCACCCGAGGCCTGGTGCGGGCGGTCAACCTCGCCGCCCAGACGTTCCTCCGCACGGTGTCGCGGGTCGTGGGCACCGAGGTGGTGCACGACGCCATCGGCTTCTTCGCCGCCTTCGACGGGATGGAGGCCGGCTTCCGGGAGCGGGCCGCGGCCGTGGTGGAGCTGCTCGCCGACCCCACCACCGCCTTCGTGCTGGTCACCGCGCCCCGGGCCGACGTCGTGGAGGAGGCCACCTTCTTCGCCGACAAGCTCGCCGATGCCGGCCTCGAGGTGCGGGCCCTCATCGTCAACCGGGTGCACCCCGACTTCTCCGGCCAGACGCTGGGCCACGTCGTGCGCCGGGCCGAGGCGCTGGCGGGCACGCCGCTGGCGCCGTTCGCGGCGAACCTGGCCGACTTCGCCGCCGTGGCCGCGACCGAGGAGGGGCACCTCGAGGGGCTCACCGGCCGGGTCGCCCCGGCGCCGGTCGTGCGGGTGCCCTTCCTCGACAGCGACGTGCACGACCTGGGCGGCCTCGACCGCATCGCGGCCCACCTCTTCCCCGACGCGGCCGAGCGCTCGGGCTGAGCCACGCCGACACCATCGACCGAACCGCCGTCGCCCGCCCTGTCCTTCGTTCGACGCCTCGCCGGTGAGACCTGCGCTAGTCGACCGGGTCGAGCAGGGCGGCGGCGGCAGCCTCCACGGTGTCGGCCACGGCCACGATGCGGTCGAACCCCGTGGTGTGCAGCAGGCGCGTGAGGGTGGGCCGGCTGCAGGCCACGGTAACGTCGCCGTCGGCCTCGCGAGCCCGCCGGATGCCACCGATGAGGGCGCCGAGCCCCGAGGAGTCCATGAACGGCACGTCGGAGAGATCGATCAACAGCCGCTGGGTGGAGGCGAGCTCGGCCAGGGCGTCACGGAACTGCCCGACGGTGTACGCGTCGAGCTCGCCCACGGGCCGGCAGAGCGTGTACTGCTCGGTCTGCTCCACGATGATCTCGAGCAAGGGGCCTCCCACGCCGGATGCCGGCGTCTCGACGACGGCGAGGCGGATGGTAGCGGTGCCCTCCGACCGCCACCACCGCCCCGCGGGCGTCGACGCGGTGTGCGGTTGGGCGGCCGCGGGCGGCTCTTGTAGCCTCGCTCCCGTGCCGACCATCCTGCTCGCCACCGACGCCGACTGGATCCTCGACGAGGTCGACGCCGCCCTCTCCGACGCCGACACCACGGTGTACCGGGTCCACGCCGGCGTCGACGTGCTCGAGGCGATCGACCTGGTCCATCCCGACCTGGTGATCCTCGACGAGCAGATCGGCAACATGGGCGGCATGGCCACGTTGTCGGCCATCCGCAACGCCGAGGGCATCGACCGCATACCCATCACCGCCGTGCTGGTGCTGCTCGACCGGGCCCACGACGTCTTCCTCGCCCGGCGCCACGACGCCGACGGCTACCTCGTGAAGCCCCTCGACGCGCTCCGCCTGCGCCGGGCCGCCACGGTGCTGCTCGCCGGCGACGCCTACGAAGAGCCGATCGACCTCGAGCGCAGCCAGCCCGCCGACGTCACGCTTCGGGGCTGACGCGGTTTCGTGGGCCGCTCGCGCCGCGGGTAGGCTCTGATCCCTCTACGGGCTGTAGCGCAGTTTGGCAGCGCGCTTCGTTCGGGACGAAGAGGTCGTGGGTTCAAATCCCGCCAGCCCGACCAGCGCCATCCCGTTCTGGTGGAGGTTCGACCCCCGATCCGGGGGTGAGACCTCCACCAGAACGGGATCGGTCAACCAGAACGGGGTCGGTCCGCCAGAACGGGGTCGGTCAGCCGCGACGGGCGAGGAGCTCCTCGGCGATCTGCACCGCGTTGAGCGCCGCGCCCTTGCGCAGGTTGTCGCCCGACACGAACAGCGCCAGGCCGTTCTCGACGGTCGGGTCGACCCGGATGCGGCCCACGAAGGTGGGGTCGACACCGGCCGCCTGCAGCGGCGTGGGGATGTCGGCGAGCTCCACGCCCGGTGCCTTGAACAGGATGCGGCGGGCGTCCTCGGGCGTGACCGGCTCGGCGAAGCCGGCCGAGATCGACAGCGAGTGCCCCGTGTAGACCGGCACCCGCACGCAGGTGGCCATGACCTGCAGGTCCGGCAGCTCGAGGATCTTGCGGCTCTCGTTGCGGAGCTTCTGCTCCTCGTCGGTCTCGCCGAGGCCGTCGTCGACGAGGCTGCCGGCGAAGGGCACCACGTTGTACGCGATCGGCGCGGGGAACTTCGCCGGCGGCGGGTAGTCGACGGCGCTGCCCGACATGGCGAGGGCCGGCGCGCCGTCGCCGATCTTGCGGACCTGCTCCTCGAGCTCCGCGGTGCCCGCCAGCCCGGCACCGGAGACGGCCTGGTAGGTGCTCACCACCATGGTGCGCAGGCCGGCCTCGGCGTCGAGGGGCTTGAGCACCGGCATGGCGACCATCGTCGTGCAGTTGGGGTTGGCGACGATGTTCTTGGGGATCGAGTCGAGGGCGTGGGCGTTGACCTCGGGCACCACCAGGGGCACGTTGGGATCCATCCGCCACGCCGAGGAGTTGTCGACCACCACGGCACCGGCCTCGGCCACGCGGGGGGCCAGCGCCTTGGAGGTCGCCCCACCGGCCGAGAAGAGGACGACGTCGAGCCCGGCGTAGTCGGCGACGGTGGCGTCTTCGACCTCCACCTCCCCGTCAGCCCAGGGCAGGCGGCGTCCGGCCGAGCGGGCCGAGGCGAAGAGCCGCAGCTGAGAGACGGGGTACTGGCGCTCGGCGAGGATCGCCCGCATGACGCGGCCGACCTGCCCAGTGGCGCCGACGATTCCGATGCGCATAGGCCCTACAGGCTATCGGCCGCCACCCCCGCCCCCTCCATGGGTTGCGGGGCGCGCTGGGCGCCCGGACGGGGGCTGGCGCGCCCGGGGCGCGTCAGTCGACGTAGACGGGACCGTCGGCGAGGCCGAAGGCGTCGTGGAGGGCCACCACGGCGCGTTCGACCTCGCGCTCGGCGACCACGCAGCTCACCCGGATGGCCGAGGTGGCGATCATCTCGATGTTGATGTCGTTGGCGGCGAGGGTCTCGAACACGGTGGCGGCCACGCCCGGGTGCGACTTCATGCCGGCGCCCACCACGCTCACCCGGGCGATGGCGGGCTCGCCGGTGACCGATCGGGCCCCGATCTCGGCCGCCTGGGCCTGGCAGATCTCGATGGCCCGGGCGAGGTCGCCGTGGGGCACCGTGAAGGAGATGTCGGTGACACCGTCGGCCGAGGTGTTCTGCACGATGAGGTCGACGTTGATGTCGGCGTCGGCCAGCGCCCGGCAGTACTTGGCCGCGATGCCGGGCCGGTCGGCGACCCCGGCGATGGTGACCTTGGCCTCGTCGGCGTCGTGCACGACCGCCGAGACGATCGCCTGCTCCATGTCGTGGTCCTCCTTGGTGACCAGGGTGCCCGCCTCCCACGTGAAGGCCGAGCGGACGTGGAGCTCGACCCCGTGGTTGCGGGCGAACTCCACCGACCGCATGGCTGGCTTGGGGCAGCCGTTGGCGGTCATCTCGAGCAGCTCGTCGAAGCTGACGTGGTCCATCTTGCGGGCGTCGGGCACGATGCGGGGGTCGCTCGTGAAGACGCCGGACACGTCGGTGTAGAGCTCGCAGGAGTCGGCGCCGAGGGCGTGGGCGATGGCCACCGCCGTGGTGTCGGAGCCGCCCCGGCCGAGGAAGGTCACGTTGCGCTCGGGGGAGACGCCCTGAGCCCCGCCCACCACCGGCACCCGCCCGGCGGCGAGCGCCTCACGGATGCGGTCGGGGCGCACCTCGGTGATCTTGGCGTTCATGTGGGTGGAGTCGGTGAGGAAGCCGGCCTGTGAGCCGGTGAACGACTCCGCCTCCACGCCCAGATCGGCGATGGCCATGCACAGCAGCGCCGTGGCCTTGCGCTCGCCGGCGGTGACGAGCATGTCCATCTCGCGCCCCGGGTGGGTGCCCGACACCTCGCGGGCCAGGCGCAGCAGCTCGTCGGTCTCCTTGCCCATCGCCGAGATCACCACGACGACCTGGTTCCCCCGGCGCACCGTGCGCACCACGTGGTCGGCCACGGCGCGCATGCGCTCGGCGTCGGCCACCGAGGTACCACCGAACTTCTGGACGAGCAGAGCCACGGGCTCGCACGCTACCGGCCGTCCGCAACCTCTCCGAATCACCGGGGCGTCGCTGCGGCCCGGCAGGCGAGCACTAGCGTCGGCCCGCCATGGCCCCTCCGTCGAGACGCCGCAGCCAGCAGGCCGCCCGCGAGCGCGCCGCCGCTCGCCAGGCCGCCGCCGCCCGCCGCCGCCGGGTCATCGCCGCCGTGGTGGCGCTGCTGGTGGTGCTCAGCGTGGTGGGCGCCTACCTCGGCTCGACCCGGTCGGCCTCCACCTCCCGGCCGGCCACGACCACCACGTCGCTCCCCACCTCGACGACCCGCGCCGCCCTGCCCCCGACCGGCGTCACCCCTCCCCCGGTGCCCGTGGGCCAGGCGCTCACCGGACCCACCCCGTGCCCGGCCGAGGACGGCTCCTCGCCCCGGGTCACCTCGTTCGCCGAGGCGCCGCCGACCTGCATCGACACGGGGTTCTTCTACACGGCCACCATCGCCACCTCGAAGGGCGACCTGACCCTGCAGCTCAACCCGTCTCGGGCGCCGGAGACGGTGAACGACTTCGTGGTCCTCGCCCGGTACCACTACTACGACGGCCAGCCCGTCACCGCCGTGCAGCGCCGCGCGTCGTTCACCATCGGGGTGGCGCTCTCCGGCGACGGCTCCGACAAGGCGCCGGGGTTCGCCCTCCCCGACGAGGCGCCCGGGCAGGGCCAGGTGCTGACACCCGGCACGATCTCGATGACGGGATCAACCGCCGGCGCCAACCGGGGCCAGCTGCTGGTGGCGACCTACGAGGACGCCGCCGGCATCGATCCGGGGGTCACGCCGTTCGGGATCATGCTCTCCGGCGACGACACCCTCGCCGCCATCGACCGCCTGGCCAGCCAGGCGGGCGAGCCCACCGAGGTCGTCACCGTCGAGGGGGTCACCGTCACGCGGGGCAGCGCCGTCCCCTCGTGAGGGCCGGGCCCGCCCGTGAGGTGAGCGGGCGGGGCGCCGGGCGGTTGGTAGCGTCCCGGCGCGATGGGTACCACCAAGCGGGAACGCCACAAGGCGGGGCACCGGGCGCGCCTCAGCGCCGAGCGGGCCGCGATGGCGCGCTACCGGCGCCGTCGCCGGCTGGTGATCGGGGTGCTGTCGGCGGTCGCCGTGGTGGCCGTCGCCGGGCTGGCCGTGGCGCTGAGCCGCAGCGGCGACTCCTCGACGGCCACGGCGACCAGCACGACCAGCACCACCACCCCCACCAGCTCCACCACGCTGGCGTCGGCGCTGGGCAAGCCGTGCGTGGCCTTCGACGACACCCTGCCCGCCGGGGCGCCCGAGGTGCCCGTGCCCGTCGGCGACCCACCCGGAGACCTCGTCACCCGGGATCTGGTGGTCGGCTCGGGCGACCCGGTGGCCCTCGGCGAGCAGATCACCGTCAACTACATCGGTGTGTCGTGCTCGACCGGCAAGATCTTCGACTCGTCGTGGTCGCGCGGCCAGGCGGCCACCTTCCCGCTCGAGGAGGGCTCGCTGATCGAGGGCTGGACCTCGGGCATCCCCGGCATGAAGCCCGGCGGCCAGCGGCTGCTCGTCATCCCGCCGTCGCTCGGCTACGGCTCGCAGGGCCAGGGCAGCATCGCCCCCGACGAGACGCTGGTGTTCGTCGTCGAGCTCGAGTCGTCCGCCCCCGCCACGACCACCACCACGCCCGCCCCCTGAGCGCCTGACGGCCGAGCCGGCGCCCGCCTCAGGGCCCGGCCGCCGGCTGGGGGAGCTCGGCCAGCGTGGCCGGCTGGCCGTTGCGGTGCACCACCGGACGGCCGGCGCCCGCCGCCCGCCAGGTGCCGTCGGGATCGCGCACCACCGCCGTGCGCTCGGGCAGCTCGACGAGCACCACGTCGGGCGGAGCGAGCTCGACGGTGCGCCGCACCTTGTCGGGCGACCACAGGTTCGAGCGGGCCACGACGGCGAGGCCAGGGAGCAGGCCGAGGCCCACCGTGAAGGCGCCACCGCGTGTGTCGACCATCGGGTCGCACAGCACGTCGCCGCCGGCCCCGCTGCCCACCAGCGCGGCCCCGCCGGCCCAGGCCGACCAGATGGCCTCCAGCACCGGCGTGTCCTTCAGCACCGAGCGCATGTGCATGGGCGACGTGCCCGTCAGGTAGAGCATGCGGGCGCCGGCCACCGCGTCGACGTGCTCGGCGACCATGGCGTCGGGCCGGGTGTACACCGGCACCTCGCGCAGGCCCACCCCCAGCCCGGCGAACCACGCACGCGCCCCCTCGACGACCTTCGCCGGGTTCTCGTAGGCCGAGCCGGTCGCCAGCAGCGCCACCTCGTCGGCCCCCGAGGCGGCGATGAGCTCGGCGTCGAAGTCGCACCCCGGGGCGAACTCGTCGCCACCGACGAGGGCCAGCGGTCCGCTCACGACGCCACCTCGGCCTCGCTGCGAGGCCGGGGCTGGGCGGGCGTGGTGCCCTCGGTGCTGGCGTCGGCCCCGGAGCGGGACCCCTCGGCGGGGGCTCGCACGGCGTGGACCTCCACGGCGTGGCGCAGGGACGAGACGGCGGTCGGCATGGAGAACCTCTCGATGTGGTCGAGCACGAAGGTCGTGGCCCGCAGCCCGGCGGTGACGTCGCGCCCGACGTGGAACCCGGCGACCCACGGCGAGCGGGCCCACGCCGAGTCGAGCAGGGCCGACCCCATGCCGGGGCGGCCGGTGGGCTCGACCACGAGCAGCTGGCCGTCGGGGACGACGAGGCGGTCGATGGCCCGCAGGGCCGCCACCAGGTCGGGGAACCGCGCCAGCTGCCCGACGGACACCACCGTGTCGTAGGCCGCGGAGCAGTGGGCGCGCGCCGCGGCTCGGGCGACCTCCTGGCGGGCGTCGGCGCGGTCGAGGTCGAGCACCCGGCCGCGCAGGCGCGCCTGCAGCGCCGGCCGGCGGCGGTCGAGCTCGGCCTCGACCGCCGCAGGGAACCGACGAGGCCGTTCGACGACCACGGGACCGCGGGACACCACGTCGGTCACGCTACTGCCCCCGACCGCCCGTGCCGGGTGGCCCACCGGGCGCAGTGGAACCGCCAACCTACCGGGCGGTAACGTGCTGGCCCGGCCGGCGAGGTCCCGGCCCGACCTGGAGGGCTCCACATGGCAATCACCCGCGTCGGCATCGTCGGATCCGGGATCATGGGTCCCGGCATCGCCGAGGTCGCTTCGAAGGCCGGCATCGAGGTGGTGCTGCGCAGCCGCCAGCGCTCGACGGCCGAGGCCATGGTGGCGGCCCTGGAGAAGTCCCTCACCCGCCAGGTCGAGAAGGGCCGCCTTGAGCAGGCCGACGCCGACGCCGCGCTGGCCCGGGTCACGCCCACCGAGGACCTGCACGACCTCGCCCAGTGCGACCTCGTGATCGAGTCGGTGGTCGAGGACCTCGAGGTGAAGAAGCACCTGTTCCGGGAGCTCAACCACATCTGCAAGGACGAGGCGATCCTCGCCACCAACACGTCCACCCTGCCGGTGGTCGAGATGGCCATGGAGACCCACCGCCCCGACCGCGTGTGCGGCGTGCACTTCTTCAACCCGGCGCCGGCCATGTCGCTCGTCGAGATCGTTCGCCCCCTCACGGCCAGCGACGAGACGATCGCGGAGGCCAAGGCCTTCGCCGAGGCGTGCGGCAAGAACGCCGTCGAGGTGAAGGACCGGGCCGGCTTCATCGTCAACGCCCTGCTCTTCCCGTACCTCAACAACGCGGTGCGGATGCTCGAGAACGGCACCGCCAGCCGCGACGACATCGACACCGCCATGAAGGGCGGCTGCAACTTCCCGATGGGGCCGCTGGCGCTGCTCGACCTCGTCGGGCTCGACACGTCGCTGGCCATCCTCGACGCCCTCTACGACGAGTTCCGCGACCCCAACTACGCCGCCATGCCGTTGCTGCGGCGGATGGTCACCGCCGGCTACCTGGGCCGGAAGTCGGGCCAGGGCTTCTACGACTACCGCAAGTGAGCCGGTAGAACGGGGGCGTGCCTCCCGAGCCGCCGCCCACCGACTGGCAGTTCCCGTCGGCCTGCACGGCCGACGAGCACGGGCTGGTCGGCATCGGCGCGGACCTCGAGCCCGGCACGTTGCTGGCCGCCTACCGCAGCGGGTTGTTCCCCATGCCCATCTCGCGGCGTCGCCCCATCGGCTGGTGGTCGCCCGACCCCCGTGGCGTGCTGCCCCTCGACGCGCTGAAGGTCAGCCGCTCGCTGCGCCAGTCGGCCAAGCGGTTCGACATCGCCGTCGACCGTGCCTTCGACGAAGTGGTGCAGGCCTGCGCCGACCCCCGGCGCGACGGCGGCTGGATCACCCCCGACATCCGCACCGCCTACTCCCGGCTGCACCGGCTGGGATGGGCCCATTCGGTGGAGGCGTGGGACCGCGAGACCGGCGAGCTGGCCGGCGGCCTCTACGGGGTGCACGTCCAGGGGCTGTTCGCCGGGGAGTCGATGTTCCACCGCCGGCGCGACGCGTCGAAGGTGGCGCTGGTGGCGCTGGTGGAGCGGCTCCAGGCCATCGGCGCGGTGCTGCTCGACGTGCAGTGGCTCACCGCGCACCTGGCGTCGCTGGGTGCGGTGGAGATACCCCGCACCGAGTACCTGCGGCACCTCGAGATCGCCCTCGGCACCACCACCGCGCCCTTCGCCGACGGCTGAGCGGCACCCCGGCAGCGGCCCTCGGGCTCGCCGCCCTCGACCTGCTGCCCTGTGACACTGGTTACCGACCGGTCATCGTCGTGACAGCAGGGCCGATCCTGGGGAACGATTGGTGCATGGACGCCCCCCAGCAGCGCACGCCGGCGAGCCACGAGCGCGACCGCCCGTGGATGATGCGGACCTACTCGGGCCACTCGACGGCCCGGGCCTCCAACGAGCTCTACCGCACCAACCTGGCCAAGGGCCAGACCGGCCTGTCCATCGCGTTCGACCTGCCCACCCAGACCGGCTACGACGCCGACGACCCCCGGGCCCGTGGCGAGGTCGGCAAGGTGGGCGTGCCGGTGGCGCACCTCGGGCACATGCGGGAGCTGCTCGACGGCATCCCGGTCGGCGAGATGAACACGTCGATGACCATCAACGCGCCGGCGTCGTGGCTGCTGGCGCTCTACGTGGCCCACGCCGAGGAGCACGGCGTGCCCACCGAGGCGCTGCGCGGCACCACCCAGAACGACATCGTCAAGGAGTACCTGTCGCGGGGCACGTACATCTTCCCGCCCGAGCCCTCGAAGCGGCTCATCGTCGACATGGTCGCCTACTGCTCCGAGCACGTCCCGGCGTGGAACCCGATGAACGTCTGCAGCTACCACCTGCAGGAGGCGGGGGCCACACCGGTGCAGGAGATCGCCTACTCGCTGGCCACCGCCATCGACGTGCTCGACGCCGTGCGCGACTCCGGGCAGGTGCCGGCCGAGCGGATGCCGGCGGTGGTGGCCTCGATCTCGTTCTTCGTGAACGCCGGCATCCGGTTCGTGGAGGAGGTGTGCAAGATGCGCGCCTTCACCCGGCTGTGGGACCAGCTCACCCTGGAGCGCTACGGCGTCAGCGACTCCAAGGCCCGCCGGTTCCGCTATGGCGTGCAGGTCAACTCCCTCGGGCTCACCGAGGCCCAGCCCGAGAACAACGTGCAGCGCATCGTGCTCGAGATGCTGGGCGTCACGCTCTCCAAGGACGCCCGGGCCCGCTCCATCCAGCTGCCGGCGTGGAACGAGGCCCTCGGGCTGCCCCGGCCGTGGGACCAGCAGTGGTCCTTGCGCATGCAGCAGGTGCTGGCCTTCGAGACCGACCTGCTCGAGTACGACGACATCTTCGCCGGCTCACATGTCGTGGAGGCGCGCACCTCCGAGCTGGTCGACGCGGCCCGGGCCGAGCTCGACGAGGTGCTGGCCCTCGGTGGCGCCTTCACCGCCATCGAGGAGCTCAAGGGCCGCCTCGTCGCGTCGAACACCGAGCGGGTGCGTCGCATCGAGACCGGTGAGCAGGTCGTGGTCGGTGTGAACCGCTTCACCGAGACGGCCGAGTCGCCCCTCGGCGGCGAGGAGAACATCCTCAAGGTCGACCCGTCGGTCGAGGCCCACGCCGTCGCCGAGCTGGAGCGGTGGCGGGCCGAGCGCGACGACGCCGCCGTGCGGCGGGCCCTCGACGAGCTGCGGCGGGTCGCCGGGTCCGACGAGAACGTCATGCCCGCCACCATCGCCCTGGCCCACGCCGGGGGCACCACGGGCGAGTGGGCTGCGGCCCTGCGGGAGGTGTTCGGCGAGTACCGCGCCCCCACCGGGGTGGCCGCCGCGGTCGGCATCGGAGCCCTGCCCGACGACCTGCGGGCCGTGGCCGACAAGGTGCGCTCGCTGCCGGGTGGGCCGCCGCGCCTGCTGGTGGGCAAGCCGGGGCTCGACGGCCACTCCAACGGCGCCGAGCAGATCGCCGTGGCCGCGCGCGACGCCGGCATGGAGGTCATCTACCAGGGCATCCGGCTCACCCCCGAGCAGATCGCAGCGGTCGCCCGCGACGAGGACGTCGACGTAGTCGGCCTGTCGATCCTGTCGGGCAGCCACCTGGAGCTCGTCCCCGAGGTGGTCGACCGCCTGCGGGCCGAGGGCCTCGACGCGCCGGTCGTGGTCGGCGGCATCATCCCCGAGGACGACCGCCCCCGACTGCTGGCCGCAGGCGTCGCCCGCGTCTACACCCCCAAGGACTTCGAGCTGGGCCGGATCATGGGCGACATCGCCGACCTCGTCGCCGCGGCCAGGGCCTGAACCGGTCGGCGTCGAGCCCGTCGCCCCGCGACTTGGCCGGCGCGCTACAGGAACGGCCTCGTCGCGCCGAGGTACCGGAGGTGCACGCAGGCGACTCGCAGCCGACCGAGTGGGTCGGTCCCACCTCGGCCGCCCTGGGCGGGCTGGCCGCCGCCGCCGGCATCGGGCTGGCCCTCGGGGGGCCACTGGTGCTCGTCGCCCTGCCGGTGCTCGCCACCGCCGCCCTGCTCGTGCTGCTGGGCCTGACGCTGCGCCGGGCCGAGCGGGCGGAGAGGGACCGCTCCCTCGCCGCACGACGCCTCGGCGGCCTGGAGCGCGAGCTGCGGGCCGAGGTCGAGGCCCGCAAGGACGCCGAGGCCCGCCTCGCCTGGCGGACACGGCTCGGATCGCTGCGGCGCTCGACCGAGGCCGAGACCCTGGCCGACCCGGAGACCGGCCTGCTGCTCGAGAGCTGGCTGCTGGTGGCCCTCGACTCGCGCATCGCGTCGGGACGGCGCCGGCTCACCCCGGTCGCGGTGGTGATGTTCGAGGTGCTGGACGGGCCCTCGGTCGACGAGCCCGACCCGTTCGACCCGGCCCGCACCGCCGAGGTGGTGGTGGGCACCGTGCGGGAGTCCGACGGCGCCTTCCGCCGCCACGAGGGCGGCTTCGCCCTCATCCTCGACGACACCGACGACATGGGCGCCCTGCTCGTCACCGAGCGGATCGGGGACGCCCTCGCCGCGCACGCCCCGGCCGCCGTGATCCGGGCCGGGGTGGCCTGCTACCCGAGCCACGGGCTCACCGGTGAGGCCATCCTCGACCGGGCCGAGGAGGCGCTCGACCAGGCCCGGCGCTGGCGCCAGCACCGCATCGAGGTCGCCCCCTCGGACCGCTGAGCCTCCGTCGGCGGCCCCGGGGTAGCGTCCCCGCCGCGAGGACGGAGGGGGTTCGATGACGTTCACTGCGCAGCAGGCGGCCGCGGCCGTGGAGGGCCTGGCGGCCCGGGGGATGGTGATCGGCGACGAGCGGCGGCCCACGGGCGGCGGCGGGCGCTACCTGCACCACGACCCCGCCACCGGGCTGCCACAGGCGGAGGTGCCCGTCGGCGGGCCCGACGACGTCGACGCCGCGGTGGCCGCCGCCCGGGCGGCCCTGCCCGTGTGGCGGTCGACCCCGCCGCCGCAGCGGGCGGCGGCGCTGCTGCGGCTGGCCGAGCTGCTCGAGGCGAACGGGCCGGAGGCGGCCGCCGTCAACGCCCGCGACAACGGCTGCCCGGTCAGCATCCTCGACGCTGGCACCTACACCGCCAACTGGTGCCGGCACTACGCCGGGTGGGTCGACAAGATCGAGGGCCGGGTCATCCCCATGCCGATGGCGGGGCACCTCGACTACACCCGGCCCGAGCCCTACGGCGTCATCGCCGCCCTGGTGCCCTGGAACGGCCCGATGATGGGCATGGGCCACAAGGCGGTGCCCGCCCTGGCGGCCGGGAACACCGTCGTGGCCAAGCCGCCGGAGATCGCCCCGTTCGGCGCCATCCGGTTCGCCGAGCTGGCGCTCGAGGCCGGCCTGCCGCCGGGCGCGGTGAACGTGGTGCCCGGCGGGGCCGCCACCGGCCAGGCCCTCGTCGGGCACCCGGGCGTCGACAAGGTGTCGTTCACCGGCGGGGTGGTGGCCGCCCGGGCGGTCATGGCCACCGCCTCGGCCAACCTCACACCACTGTGCTTCGAGCTGGGCGGCAAGTCGGCGAACATCGTGTTCCCCGACGCCGACCTCGACCAGGCCTGCACGGTGGCCGGGTTGCTGGGTGCGGTGATGCTGAGCGGCCAGGGATGTGCCCTCCCCACCCGGCTGTACGCCCACGACGACGTGTTCGACGAGGTGCTCGAGCGGGTCGTCGCGCTCGTCGAGGGCGTGCCCATCGGCGACCCGCTCGATCCGGGCACCCTGATGGGGCCGGTCGTCAACCAGGCGGCGTGCGACCGGATCATGGGGGTGATCGAACGGGCCAGGGCCGACAGCGGAGGCCGCCTGGTGACCGGCGGCGAGCGCCTCGGAGGTGACCTGGCCGGCGGCTACTTCATCGCTCCCACCGTGTTCGCCGACGTCGACGACGCCAGCGACGTGGCCGCCAACGAGGTCTTCGGCCCGGTGCTGTCGGTGATGCGCTTCACCGACGACGACGACGTGGTGGCCCGGGCCAACGCCAGCCACTTCGGTCTCGGGGGCTACGTGTTCACCCGCGACCTCGGCCGGGCCCACCGCCTCGCCGAACGCCTGGAGGTGGGATCGGTCACCGTCAACGCCTTCCCCTACCTCTCGCCCAACGCCCCGTTCGGCGGGGTCAAGCAGAGCGGCTTCGGCCGGGAGGGCGGCGAGGACGGCCTGCGCGAGTTCCTCCGCCCCAAGAACGTCCTCATCGGCCTGACCTGACCACCGACGACCCGACACCCCTCCCGAGCTGGTTCTGTTCGTTGCGGTTCCCGGAACGTTCGGAACCAGCTTGGGGTGGGTCGGCTCGGGTGGGTGGGGTCGGGGTCGCGCCGGTCAGGTCGGGCGGTGGGCGGGCACGACGAAGCAGCGGTCGCCGAGCTCGCCGAAGGCGTAGCCCACGTACATGCCGCCGAACATGTGCCGGGTCTTCTCGGTCCAGACCAGGGCCTCGGGGGTGGAGATGCGGTGGAAGACCTGGACCAGGCCGCCCTCGTGGACCTGGTACTCGGCCCATGCGCCGGGGAAGTCCTTCACGCAGGCGACCTCCACCCAGGGCACGTCGCGGCTGATGGTGATGTGCCGCACGCGGTTGCGGTGGGTGTGGCCGGCGAAGTAGCCGCGAATCACCGGGCGGGCGGCCACCAGCTCCACGAGGCGCACCGACGAGTCGGGGTCGATCCCGAAGTACGTCTCGTGGCGGGTCGTGTCGGGGCTCCACACGTGGTGGTGGCCGAAGACGTACACGGGCCGGTCGGCCTCGGCGGCGAGGTCGTGGAGCCACTCGAGCTGCTCGCCGGTGACATGGCCCGACGCCTGCCCCACCACCGACGTGTCGAGCACGGCGAGCGTGGCCCCGGGCAGGTCGACGCGCTGGAACGGCTCGGAGGCGAACGACGCGCCGTGGTAGGCGTCGTGGTTGCCCCGGGTGTGCACGAGCGTGTCGCCGAACGCCTCGGCGTAGAACTCGAGGAAGTCGTGGTACTCCTCCTCGGTGCCCTCGCTGGTGAGATCGCCCTTGACGATGACCACGGCAGGGTCGAGCTGCTCGATCTCGTGGATGGCGGCCCGGTTCATCGTCTCGGGATAGGGCTCCTCGCCGTCGGCCACCCGGAACGTGGGCCCGATGTCGAGCCCGTCGAGGATGCCGCACTCGACCTCACCGAAGTGGACGTCGTTCACCGTGGCGAACGTCGCCAGGCGCTCCCCCGCCGGCCGGGCCAGGGTGCGGAAGGCGAAGGCGTCGTACTCGTAGACGGTGTCGGGCTCGAGGTCGTCGTAGCGGCGCACCGCCAGCCCGTCGTGCACCACGGCGTGATCGGTCGCGACCGTGGTCAGCTCCATGGCTGCATTCTGGCCGAGCGGGTGGGCGCGGCGCGCACGCCTGGTCGGCATCGGTACGATCGGCCCGGTACGCGACCGGAGCGAGGCAAGGTGGCCTCCTCCCGAGAAAGTGGGGGACGCGATGGATGCCGACGAGCTCATCCTCATCAGCGTGGACGACCACATCGCCGAGCCGGCCGACATGTTCGACGCCCATGTCCCGGCGCGCTACAAGGACGAGGCGCCCCGCGTGGTCACCGAGGCCGACGGCGTCGAGCAGTGGTACTACGGCGACATCCGGGGCCGGAACCTGGGGCTCAACGCCGTCGCCGGCAAGCCACCGGAGATGTTCAACATCGACGCCAGCCGCTACGACCAGATGCGGCCCGGCTGCTACGACGTGCACGAGCGGGTCCGCGACATGAACGCCGGCGGCCAGCTCGCCGGGCTGAACTTCCCGAACTGGACGGGCTTCAGCGGCCAGGTGCTGAACCAGGGCCCCGACCGCGACGTCAACCTGGTGATGATCAAGGCCTACAACGACTGGCACGTCGACGAGTGGTGCGGCGCCTACCCGGGCCGGTTCATCCCCTGCGGCATCCTGCCCCTGTTCGACCCGGAGGAGGCCGCCAAGGAGGTCCGGCGCCTGGCCGACAAGGGCTGCCACGCCGTCACCTTCTCCGAGAACCCCGCCGCGCTCGACATGCCGTCGATCCACTCGGGCGCGTGGGACCCGCTCTTCGCGGCGGCCTGCGACACGGGCACGGTGCTGTGCTGCCACCTCGGGTCGTCATCGAAGAGCTCGGTCACCTCGCCCGACGCCCCGGCCGGCGTGGCCATGTCGCTGTCGTCGGCCGGCACGATCTACACCCTGATCGACCTGCTCTGGGCCACGTTCTGGGAGCGGTTCCCCGCGCTCAAGTTCTCGTTGACCGAGGGCGACATCGGCTGGATCCCGTACTTCTTGTGGCGGGCCGAGCACGTCAACGACCGCCACCACGGCTGGATCGGCCACGACTTCTCCGTCACCGGCGGGCCCACACAGATCTTCCGTGACCACGTCCTCGTGTGCTTCATCAAGGAGACGGTGGGCCCGGAGCTGCTGCACCACTTCAACCTCGACAACGTGTGCTGGGAGTCCGACTACCCGCACTCCGACGGCACCTGGCCCTACGCGCCCGAGGAGCTGCTGAAGACCCTCGAAGGGGTCGACGACGCCACGATCGCCAAGATCAGCCACGAGAACGCCATGGCCAACTACCAGTTCGACCCGTTCGCGCACCGGCCCAAGGAGCAGTGCACCGCCGGCGCGCTGCGGGCCGAGTCGCCCGACGTCGACACCGTCACCCGGGTCGGCCGCGCGGCCGACGAGCGCGACCTCGAGCGCTGGAAGCAGATCACCGGCGCCGTCCGCTGAACGGGCCCGTGCGCGCCCTCGATGCCTCCTGCGGCATCGCCGGCGCCTACTGCACCAAGCTCCTCGCCGACGCGGGCGCCGACGTCGACAAGCTCGAGCCGCCCGGCGGTGACCCGCTGCGGCGCTCGGGCACGGGCTCGCTGTTCGAGCACCTGAACCTCGCCAAGACGTTCGTGGAGGGCGACGTCGTCGCGCTCGGCGGGCGGGGCTACGACCTGGTGGTCACCGACACCCCGGGCGTCGCCGACCAGCTCCGCGGCGCGGCCCCCGGGCTCGTCGTGGTCACCGTCACCCCGTTCGGCACCGACGGCCCGTGGGCCGGCCGGGCCGCCACCGAGTTCACCCTGCAGGCCGCGGTGGGGTCGCCGGGCGGCCGGGGACTGCCCGACGACGTGCCGCTCGCCGCGGGTGGCCGCATCGGCGAGTGGATCACCGGCACCTACGCGGCCGTCGGCGCCCTGGCCGCGCTGCGCCGCGCCCGACGGCACGGGGTGGGTGCCCACGTCGACATCTCGATGCTCGAGGCCATGGCGGTCACCATGGTGACGTTCCCGTCGGTGTTCGCCGACATGGCCGGCCGCCCTGCGCCGACCGGGCCCGCCCGGGTGCTCGAGATCCCCTCCATCGAGCCCACGAGCGACGGCTGGATCGTGGTGACCACCAACAGCGCCGCGCAGTTCAGCGACTTCCTGGTGATGATCGGGCACCCCGAGCTGCTCGACGACCGCGAGATCGCCCTGCAGGCCACCCGCTTCCAGCGGCGCGACGAGTTCGAGGCCACGGTCCGGGGGTGGACCACGGCCCGCACCACCGCGGAGGTGCTCGAGGAGGCGGGGCTGTACCGCATCCCCGCCGGGCCGGTGCTCGACGCTCCCGGGATCCTGCGCTTCGAGCACTTCGGCGCCAGCGGGATCTTCTCGCCCGACCCGCTCGGCCGGTTCCAGCGGCCCCGGGTGCCGTACCGCATCGGGCGCGACACCGCCGCCCCTCACCTCCTGCCCGCCGACCGCGACCGCTCGCGAGCCGACGCCGCCGCCCGGCCCCTGCGCACTGCCGGCGCGGCCGCCGACCGCTCCCCCGCCGCGCCGCTCGACGCCGCGCCGCCCGACGGGGCGCCCGACGAGGCGGCCGGCGCTCTACCCCTGGCGGGCATCCGGGTGCTCGACTGCACCGCATGGTGGGCGGGGCCGGTCGCGCCGCACGCCCTCGCCGCCCTCGGGGCCGACGTCGTCAAGGTGGAGGCCACGGGCCGGCCGGACCTCATGCGCTACTCCTCGGTGAAGCCGCCGACGGAGGACCGGTGGTGGGAGTGGGGCCCGCTGTTCCATTCCGTGAACACCAACAAGCGCGGCATCACCCTGGACCTGTCGAGCGACGCCGGCCGGGACCTGTTCGAGCGGCTGGCGACCAGCGCCGACGTGGTCGTGGAGAACTACACGCCGCGGGTGATGGAGCAGTTCGGGCTCGGCTGGGACCGGTTGCACGAGCTCAACCCGCAGTTGGTCATGGTGCGCATGCCCGCCTTCGGCCTCGCCGGCCCGTGGCGTGACCGCACCGGCTTCGCCCAGACCATGGAGAGCATCACCGGGCTGGCCTGGCTCACCGGCCACGCCGACGGGTCACCGACGTTGCTGCGAGGCGCGTGCGACCCGGTGGCCGGCATGCACGCCGTGGTCGCCACGCTGCTCGCCCTCGACGAGCGCGACGCCACGGGCGAGGGCCGCTTCGTGGAGGTGTCGATGGTGGAGGCGGCGCTCAACGTGGCCTGCGAGCAGGTCGTGGAGCACACGACCGACGGCAGGGTGCTCACCCGCGACGGCAACCGGGGCCCCCACGCCGCGCCGCAGGGGATCTACCGCTGCGCCGGCGACGACGCCTGGCTCGCCCTCGCCGTGGCGACCGACGACCAGTGGCGGGCGCTGTGCTCGGTGCTCGACCAGCCCGCCTGGGCGGCCGACGCCGCGCTCGCCACCGACGCCGGCCGGCGCGCCGCCCACGACCACCTCGACGAGGAGATCAGCGGGTGGGCCGGTGCCCTCGACGCGAACGACGCGGTCGAGCGCCTCCAGGCCGCCGGGGTCCCCGCCGAGGTCGTGATCGCGCCGCGTGACCTGTCGGCCAACCCGCAGCTGCGCCACCGAGGGCTGTTCGAGGTCGAGCACCACCCGGTCAGCGGCGACACCGAGGTGCCGATGCTGCCGTTCCGCCTGTCGGGGGTCGAGCGGTGGCTGCGGGCGCCGTCGCCGACGCTCGGCCAGCACAACGCCGAGGTCCTCGCCGAGGTCGGCGTCGACGCCGACCGGTTGGGTGCCCTGCTCGCCGACGGCGTGGTGGGCGACCGCCCGAGCGGGCTGTAGGCCGCGCTCGGCTCAGGGGCGTTCGCGGCGGGCGGGCACCGGCTTCGACCACCAGCGGCCCGAGAACCGCCACCGCGACACCTGCCGGACGGGCGGGGCGGCCACCACCACCGGCCGGGTGACCTCGAGCGCAGCGGCGATGGCGGCCGCCTCCTCGATGGTCGGCTCCGGCGTGATCGAGACGCGGGCGCCGCTCACAGCGGGATGTTCCCGTGCTTGCGGTTCGGCAGCTCCTCGCGCTTGGACTTCAGCATGTCGAGCCCGGCGATGAGCTTCACCCGGGTCTCGGCCGGGTCGATGACGTCGTCGACGAAGCCACGCTCGGCGGCCACGTAGGGGTTGGCGAAGCGCTCGGTGTAGTCCTCGACCAGCTCGTTGCGGCGGGCGATGGGGTCGGCGGCGGCCTGCAGCTCCCGGCGGTAGAGGATCTCGACCGCGCCCTGCGGGCCCATCACCGCCAGCTCGGCGGACGGCCACGCGAACGCCAGGTCGGCGCCGATCGACTTGGAGTTCATGACCACGTAGGCGCCGCCGTAGGCCTTGCGGGTGATGACCTGGATGCGCGGCACCGTGGCCTCGCAGAAGGCGTAGAGCAGCTTGGCGCCGTGGCGGATGATGCCGCCGTACTCCTGGTCCACGCCGGGCAGGAAGCCGGGCACGTCGACGAAGGTGACGAGCGGGATGTTGAACGCGTCGCAGGTGCGCACGAAGCGGGCGCCCTTCTCGGCGGACTCGATGTCGAGCACACCGGCGAGCACCATCGGCTGGTTGCCCACCACGCCGACGGTCTGGCCGTTCAGGCGGGCGAAGCCGCACACGATCGAGCCGGCCCAGCGCGGGAAGTACTCGAAGAAGTCGCCGTCGTCGACGACCGCCTCGATGACCTTCTTCATGTCGTAGGGGATGTTGGGGCTCGCCGGCATCAGCTCGCCCAGCTCGGGGCAGCGCCGCTCGGGGTCGTCGGACGGCACCAGCTCCGGAGGCGTCTCGAGGTTGTTCGACGGGAGGAAGGAGAACAGGTACTTGACGTCGTCGAGGCAGGCCTTCTCGTCGGGCGACACGAAGGTGGCCACACCGGACTTGGTGGCGTGGCTCTTGGCCCCGCCGAGCTCCTCGAGGGTGACCTCCTCGCCGGTCACCGTCTTCACCACGTCGGGGCCGGTGATGAACATGTGGGAGGTCTCGTCGACCATGAAGATGAAGTCGGTCATGGCCGGGCTGTAGACCGCACCGCCGGCGCACGGCCCGAGGATCACCGAGATCTGCGGGGTGACGCCGGAGGCCAGCACGTTGCGATGGAAGATGCCGCCGTAGCTGGCGAGAGAGACCACGCCCTCCTGGATGCGGGCCCCCGCGCCGTCGTTGAGCCCGATGAGCGGCACGCCCACCGACAGGGCGAGGTCCATGACCTTGTGGATCTTCTCGGCGAACACCTCGCCCAAGGCGCCGCCGAAGACCGTGAAGTCCTGGGAGAAGACGAAGACCTTGCGCCCGTCGATGGTGCCCCACCCGGTGATGACGCCGTCGGTGTAGGGGCGCTCCTCGATGCCGCTCTCGTGCGCCCGGTGGCGGGCCAGCATGTCGAGCTCGTGGAACGAGCCCTCGTCGAGCAGGTACTCGATGCGCTCGCGGGCGAGCATCTTGCCCTTGGCGTGCTGGCGCTCGACGGAGCGCTCCGAGCCGGCGTGGAGGGCTTCTTCCTTGCGCTTGGCCAGCTCGGCGAGTCGCTCGGTCATGGGATGGTCCGACATGGCGTCAACACTAGTGAGAACCGGTGAGGGCTCCGAAAGCGCAGCGTCCGGCCTAGGGTCTGTGCCGGTGGACCTGCCCGTGATGCCCCCCGTGGCCCCCATGCTGGCCAAGGCCGCCGACAGCCTGCCCGACGGCGAGGGCTGGCAGTTCGAGCCCAAGTGGGACGGCTTCCGCTGCATCGTGTTCCGCGACGGCGGTGAGATCGAGCTGGGGAGCCGCAACGAGCGCCCGCTCACCCGCTACTTCCCGGAGCTGGCCGCCGCGCTGCTGCGCGAGCTGCCGGACCGCTGCGTGGTCGACGGCGAGGTCGTGGTCGCCACGGCCGGCGGCCTCGACTTCGACGCCCTGCAGCAGCGCATCCACCCGGCCGAGTCCAGGGTGAACAAGCTGGCGGCCGAAACGCCGGCGAGCTTCGTCGCCTTCGACCTGCTGGCCCTGGACGACCACGACCTCATGGCCGCTCCGCTCGCCGAGCGCCGCCGCCGGCTGGAGGAGGCGCTGGCCGGCGCCCGGCCACCGCTGCACCTCACGCCGGTCACCACCGACCGCAGCGTCGCCGAGGACTGGTTCGTGCGCTTCGAGGGCGCCGGCCTCGACGGGGTGATGGCCAAGGACCTCGCTGCGGTGTACGTGCCGGACAAGCGCACCCAGATCAAGGTCAAGCACAAGCGCACGGCGGACTGCGTGGTGGCTGGGTACCGGGTGCACAAGAGCGGCGACGGCATCGGGTCGTTGCTGCTGGGCCTCTACGACGACAGCGGCGACCTGCACCACATGGGCGTGGCGACCAGCTTCAGCGCCGCCCGGCGCAAGGAGCTCCTGGCCGAGGTGGCGCCCTACGAGGCCGACGCGCTCGCCGGCCACCCGTGGCGGGACTGGGGCGGAGCGGGCGCCGACTCCTCCCGCATGCCCGGCGCGCCGAACCGGTGGAACGCCACCAAGGACATGTCGTGGACCGCGCTGCGGCCCGAGCTCGTGGCCGAGGTCGCCTACGAGCACGTCCAGAGCGGCCGGTTCCGCCATGCCACCCGGTTGCTGCGCTTCCGCCCCGACCGCGATCCCCGCAGCTGCACCTTCGCCCAGCTCGAGGAGGTCGCGCCCTACGAGCTGCACCGGATCTTCGGCATCTGATCAGGGGTCGGGCAGGTCGTTGCGCTTGCGGCTCGGCTGCACCCGTCGAGGCTCGCCGGCCATCTTCGGGAAGTTGGGAGGCCACGGTGCGTCGCCGAGGCCCGCCTCCTGGTCGCGAGCCGACAGCTCGAGCAGCGACTGGAGCGAGCCGGCGTGCTCGTCGATGGTGGCCTCCAGGTCGCCCACCTCGGCCCAGCGGGCCGGCATGGTCGCGAGGGTGAACGCTTCGAGCTCCACGCTCTCGAGCTCGTCCCACCGGAACGGGGCCGACACCATGCCCTCGGCGTTGTCGCGAGCGGAGTAGGCGGAGGCCACCGTGCGGTCCCGGGCGTTCTGGTTGTAGTCGATGAACACCCTGTCGCCGCGCTCTTCCTTCCACCACTTGGAGGTGGCGAGGTGAGGGATGCGGCGCTCGACCTCACGGGCCAGGGCCAGCGCGGCGCGGCGCACCTCGACGAAGCCCCACGTGGCCACGATGCGCACGTTCACGTGGATCCCGCGGGAGCCGGAGGTCTTCGGGAACCCGACGAGGCCGTGCTCGTCGAGCACGTCGCGCACGGCGGCGGCCACCTGGCGCACCGCGGAGAAGGCCACCCCGGGCTGCGGGTCGAGGTCGACCCTCAGCTCGTCGGGGTGGTCGAGGTCCCAGCGGCGCACCGCCCACGGGTTCAGGTCGAGGCAGCCGAGGTTGACGGCCCAGATCACGTGGGCGAGATCGGCGGGGCACAGCTCCTCGGCGGTGCGGCCGCTGGGGAACGCCACCGTGGCCGTCTCGAGCCAGTCGGGGCGGTTGGCGGGGACCCGCTTCTGGAAGAACATCTCACCGGTGGCACCGTCGGGGAAGCGCTTCAGCACCGTGGGGCGGCGGTGCACCCCGCGCAGGGCGCCGTCACCGACGAGCAGGTAGTGCTGCACGAGGTCGAGCTTCGTCTCGCCCCGGGCCGGGAAGTACACCTTGTCGGGGTTGGTGACCTTCACCTCGCGGCCGGCCACCTCGACGGTGGTGTACGGGCTCGCCATCTCCGGAGGTTACGGCCGCGGCGCGCGCACCGGGCGCACATCGCCACCAAGAGATGGAGGAGCGGGAAGAAGAGACATCCGGGGCGTCGTGGCCTACCCTTTGACCAGGTGCCCACCCCCTGGCGCCGATCCGTGGTCGCCGGTCTGGCGCCGGCTCAGGAAGGACTCCTCCTATGGTGCTCGCAGAGATCATCGGCTGGGACATGGTCATCGTCCTCGCCATCATCGCCCTGCTGTTCGGCGGCGCGAAGCTCCCGAAGCTGGCCCGGTCGCTGGGCTCGGCCAAGGGCGAGTTCGAGAAGGGCCTGAAGGAGGGCCAGGTGCCCGCCGAGGCGCCGGCCGACGAGAAGAGCGCCGAGCAGAAGACGGCCGAGGCCAAGGTGGCCGAGGCCGAGGCTCGCGCCGCCGAGGCCGAGGCGGCCGCGGCCAAGGCCAAGGCCGAGGCCGAGGCCGCCCGTCAGGCCGCCGAGGGCAACCGGACCGAGGCCTGAGCACGGCGGGGCGCTCCCCCGCCGCTCCACGAACGCCGACAGGGCCGGGGCGAGCGCCCCGGCCCTGTCGCGTCTAGGCCAGCCGTTCGGCGAGGCGCTCGGCCCGGGCCGCCAGGTTCGGGGCATCGAGGCGTTCGGCCACCGAGGCGAACCCGTCGGTCGGGCCCGTCCAGCGCAGCTCTTCGACGTCGGCGACGGTGGGGGCGTCGCGCTCCACCGTGGCGATGCGCCGGAACAGCAGCGCCAGCTCGAAGTGGTCCTGCAGGGTGGCGGCGAGCTTGCCGGCGCCGCGCACGGGCACCTCCCAGTCGGCGGCTGCCGCGGGGACGTCCTCGAGTCGCCCGTAGCGGCCGAGGACCGCGGCGGCCGACTTGGCGCCCCACCCGGGCAGGCCGGGGAAGCCGTCGGCCGAGTCACCGACCAGCGCCAGGTAGTCGGGGATCGACGCGGGCGGCACGCCGAAGCGCTCCTCCACCCCCGCCGCGTCGAGGACCACGCCCTTGCGGCGGTCGAGCTGCACGACTCGGTCACCGACCACGCACTGGCCGAGATCCTTGTCGGGTGTGCAGATCCAGACCCGCTCGACCCGGGGATCGGCGTCGGCCACCGCCGCGGCCGCGGCCATGGCGTCGTCGGCCTCGAACTCGACCATCGGGAACACCGTGAACCCGGCTGCCGCGAGCGCCTCCTCGAGCAGGCCGAACTGGCCCAGGAGCTCGGGCGGCATGCCCTCGCTCGACTTGTACCCGGCCCAGAGCTCGTTGCGGAACGACTCGATGACGTGGTCGGTGGCGATGCCCACGTGGGTCGCACCGTCCTCGAGCACGCCCAGCATCGAGCCCACCACCCCGCGGGTGGCGGCCACCTCCTGGCCCGCCGCGGTCACGTGCGACGGCAGGGCGAAGTGATAGCGGAACAGCTCGTAGGTGCCGTCGACGAGGTGGACGTGCATGGCACGAGCCTGCCACCACCTCCCCCAGCATCGGGACCTCGTGCCCTAGTCGGTGCAGCGCGACGGCAGGAGCCTGCGCGCGCGAAGCACATGAAGGAGGTGTGTCATGGCAGGCATCACTCTCCGGCAGTACCAGGAGGAGGAACGGCGCCTGGCCGCCGACGAGGCGCGGCGCGGGTTGCGCTTCCACGTCCTCGTGACGGTGCTCGTGATCATCGTGCTGGTCGCCGTGAACGTCGCGGTCGGCGGGTTCCCGTGGTCGGCGTTCGCTGCGTTCGGCATGCTCGTCGGAGTGGCGTTCCACGCCTACTTCGGTGTGGTCCACGGCGACGAGGCGATGCAGCAGCACCAGGCAGAGGTGGAACGACACGCAGGCTGGCCGAAGGCCGCCTGAACGAGACCCGGGCCCGACGAGGACGGTCGGAGTTCTCGAGTCGTCCCGTGGTCGGGTCCGGTTCGTGGAAGGAAGGTGATCGGTGATGCCGGTCCCTGAAGAGCACGTGGCGTGGTGGGGTTCGTTGGTGTGGCTCGTCGCGCTGACCGGCGCCGCCTTCCTGGTGGCCTGGGTCTCCGGCACCCGTCTGCGACTCACGAGAGCTGCCTATGTCGCGGTGCTGACGTTGATGACTGCTGCGTTCTCGTACGCCTACCTCGTGTGGCTCGGCGTCGACGTGGGCGCGGTCCTCACGAACCACTGGGCGTGGGGCGTCGTGGCCGGACTGGTGACGGGGCCTGTCCTGGCCGCGGCGATGAGGACCCAGCCGGTGGTCCAGAAGGTGCACGGTCGGGCACGAGTGCTCCGAGCCCTCGGGTGGGAAGGGGTGGTCTACGGCACCGCGGAAGGAGTCCTGCTCACTGCGCTCCCTCCGTTCATGGCGTGGCAGATGGTCCACTCGCTGGGGTGGACCGGCACGGGCGGCCTGGTGGCTCGATGGGCGCTGCCCGTCCTCGCCGGTGCGGTGGTCACGGTGGTCCACCACCTGGGCTACTGGAACTACCGGAACCGCATCCTGCTTCCCATCGGCGTCGGCCTCAGCCTGCTCAGCGTGGCCTTCCTCGTGACGGCGAGCTGGATCGCCCCGGCCCTCGGACATGTCATCGCCCACGGCGCCGCCATCCTGCACGGGGCGCAGATGCCCCCGCAGCGCCGGCCGCGCGCCATCGAGGCGGTGCCGACGCCGACGGAATCCTTCCGGAGGGCCCGGCACGCCGACCCCTCGGAGCATGGGAGGTACGACGACCGGGCGGCACCTGCGGCCTGAGGCGGGGCCGAGCTCGTCGGTCCGCCGCCGTCCGTCGTGCGCGACACTCTCGGCCGTGGCGGATCAGCGGCCGGCGGTGGCCTGGGGGTACGTCGGGAGCGACGCGCAGCGACGGGAGCAGACCGGCGTCCTGGCCGTGCTGTGGGTGGTGGCCGCGATCCGGTACCTGCTCGTCGTCGTCGCCCTCACGACCCTGGCCGCACTGGTCGCGGTGTTCGCCGCTGGCGGACTGGCGTCGGCCGGCCAGCCTGACGGGTCCGCTCCGGCGTGGTGGGACCGCGCCCTGCTCGGGGCGCTGATCGTGGGGGTGATCTCTGGGGTCGGGATCACCCTGGTGGCGGTCCCGATGAGGCGCCGCCGCTTCGAGGCCCACGTGCTCTCCCGCTGCGAGCTCCACCGGTTGGAGGGCGTGCATGAGCGGACGGTCGACAGGCTGGTCGAGGGGCTCGCCATCGCGACCGGATGCCCAGCGCCAGTCGTGCTGCGCACCCCGTCGCCTGCCCTCAACGCCCTGGCGATCGGCGCCACCCCCGCCGAGGTCACGGTCGTGCTCACCGACGGGGTCCTCGGCCTCCCACGGCCGCAGCTCGAGGCGGTGCTCGCCTACGAGCTGGCGCTGATCGCCAGCGGCGAGGTCCGGCTCACCACGTGGATCATGGCCCTCACCGAGGGGTCCGACCTGTCGTGGCTGCGCCTCGGCCTGAGGTCGTGGGCGTTGCGCACCAGCGCCCGACACCGCGATCGGGTGGCGGCCAGCTTCACCCGCGACCCGGCCGCTCTGGCCGCTGCCTTCGCCGCGATCGCCACCGACCGGACGGTCCCCGAGGGCGTGACCATGGAGGTCGCGCCGATGTGGCTCGAGTTCCCGCCGGAGGTCGACGCTCGGTTCGACCCACGCGCCCACGCCCGCATCCGCGAGGCCATGGGCCTCGAGCGGCGGATCGCGGCGCTCGACCCGACCGGCGGCGGCCGCGGATCCGTGGGCTGACGCCGTCGCCTTCGCCGCCTCGCCGAGGCCAGCCGAGCAGCTCGACGGGCTCATCGGGTCGCGCCGCCTGCCGGCCACGCCGCTCACGGTCCCTCGACCAGACGTGGCAGCGGGGCCCGCCCCGGCGTGACGGGCCCCGCTCGACGGGAGGACGGCTCGGGTCAGCCGTGCTCGCCCACCACCCGGTCCTTCGGGGTGGTGAAGGCGTGGATGAAGCCGGCGATGCTGGCGAGGAAGAGCACGGCGGCGACGAGGAAGCACACCAGCGCCGCCTGGCCCGCACGCTCACCGAAGATGCTGAAGCCGTAGGACGTGAGGAGCAGGCCTCGCAGGGTCTCGCCCCGGAACAGCGTCTGGACCTTGTCGTTCAGCTCGGCGGACTGGGCGGCGAGGGCGGCATTGGTCGGGTCGGCCTTGGCCTGGGCGGCGACGGTGCGCTGCTCGTTCGACGTCTGGGCGTAGGTCTTCCCGTCGTTGGTCTCGGTCAGGTGCACCGCGATGTACTGGTTGGCGTAGCACTCGGCCTGCGAGCCGGTGGTGAGCTGCTGGCCGGCGTTGTCCTTCAGGCACTGCGCCTGCGTGTCCGGCCCGAGCTTGTCCTCTGGGGTGAAGAAGATCTGCTGAGCGCTGAGCTGGTCGTGCACGTAGTCCTTGGCGAAGTTCGCCTGGTTCTGCAACACGAGCCCGAGCACCAGCACCAGGACGGCGACTGCCACTCCGCCGATGCTGAAGATGAGGTCCAAGGTGCGCCGCTTCATGACCGCTCCTTCCCGCCCGTCCGGTCGATCCGGGGACATCTCAATAGTTGCCATGCGAAACACCCGAACGCACGGGGCGAAGAGCCCATCCCGACGGTCGTCCGGCCCCCATCCGCCAGGGCAGACCGGCCCAGCACCACCGTCCGAGCGGCCCCAGCACCCGCCAAGTGCGCTGGCTAATGTCGGCGCGCAGCGGTGCAGCGTGCACCGGCCATCCTTCACCTCCGGGGAGAACCATGAGCGACAACGACGTGATGGGCCCCGTCGACTTCGTGTTGCTGGAGTTCGAGGCCGACCGCATGGACGGCAGCGCCGCGGCCGCGCTGCTCGACCTGGTCGACCGCGGCATCGTCACGGTGCTCGATCTGTTGGTCATCACCAAGGACGCCGACGGCACCTTCAGCGGCATCGAGATCACCGACCTCGCGTCCGACCAGCTCGGCGGGCTCGCCGTGTTCGCGGGCGCCCGATCGGGCCTGCTCGGCGACGACGACCTGGCCGAGGCCGCCGGTGCGCTCGCGCCGGGCACCGCCGGGGCGGTGATCGTCTACGAGAACACGTGGGCCCGGCCCTTCGTCGCGGCCGCTCGTGGCGCAGGCGCCCAGCTCGTGGCCAGCGCCCGCATCCCCGCTGACGTCGTCAACGAGGTGCTCGACCAGATCGAAGCCACCGGCGCCTGAGCGCCCGAGATCCCACGAACGGAGACAGCCATGCCAGGACTCCTCAGGGGCGTCGCCCGCACCGCGGTCGTCGCCGGCACCGCCACCGCCGTGAGCGGGCGGGTCCAGCGCCGCCAGGCCGAGAGGTTCGCGTCTCGCGACGCGCAGATCTACGCCGACCGCCAGCAGGCCTACCAGGAGCAGCAGCTCGCGGCGCAGCCCGCTCCTCCTCCGGCGCCGCCCGCGGCCGCGGCGCCGAGCCAGGCCGACATGATCGAGCAGCTGAAGCAGCTCGGCGAGCTCCACGCCCAGGGGATCCTCACCGACGAGGAGTTCGCGGCGCAGAAGGCGAAGATCCTCGGCTCCTGACCTCGCCGCACCCGACCCGGCGAGGGTTTCCCAGGTGACGAGCGGCGTCGAGCGGTGGGTCCCGGGCATCGCCCTGCTCCGCCACTACCGAAGGGCGTGGCTGCCATCGGACCTGGTGGCCGGCGTGGTGCTCGCCGCCATCCTCGTGCCCCAGGGCATGGCCTACGCCGAGCTCGCCGGGCTGCCAGCGGTCACGGGGCTCTACACGACGATCGCCTGCCTGGTCGGCTACGCCGTGTTCGGGCCGTCCCGCGTGCTCGTCCTCGGCCCCGACTCCTCGGTGTCGCCGATGATCCTGGCGGCCATCACCCCTCTGCTGGTGGTCGACGACCCGACCCAGGCCGTGGTCCTCGCCGGGATGCTCTCGATCATGGTGGGGCTCATCGAGATCGGCCTGGGGCTCGGTCGCCTGGGCTTCGTGGCCGACCTCCTCTCGAGCGAGGTGCAGGTCGGCTACCTCAACGGGTTGGCGGTCACCATCATCGTGAGCCAGCTACCCAAGCTGTGCGGCTTCTCGACCGACGCCGACGGCTTCTTCGACGAGGTCCGCACGTTCCTCACGAGCCTCGACGAGACGCAGTGGCGGGCGCTGGTGGTGGGCCTCGGCGTGCTGGCCGTGCTGTTGATCCTCCCCCGGCTCACCACCCGGCTACCGGCCGTGCTGGTCGCCGTGGTGGTCGCCACTGTCGTGTCGGCCGCGTTCTCTCTCGCCGACCACGGCGTGGCGACGGTCGGGCGCCTGCCCCAGGGCATCCCCCGCCCCTCCTTGCCCTGGACCTCGCTGCACGACGTCGGCCTCCTGCTCCTCGGCGCGGTCGGCATCACCCTGGTCAGCCTGACCGACACCATCGCCACCGCGTCGAGCTTCGCCGCCCGGCGTGGTGACGAGGTCGATCCCGACCAGGAGATGATCGGCATGGGGGCGGCCAACGTCACCGCCGGGCTGTTCCAGGGCTTCGCCGTGTCCACCAGCGCCTCTCGCACCGCGGTGGCCGACCAGTCGGGGGCCAAGAGCCAGCTCACCGGTGTCGTCGGGGCCGGCGTGGTCGTGGTGTTGCTCCTCTTCCTCAACGGGCTCGTCGCCGACCTGCCGCAGTCGGCCCTGGCCGGGGTCGTGATCGCCGCCGCGCTGTCGCTCGTCGACCTCACCGCCCTGCGCCGCTACGCGAGGGTCCGCCGCAGCGCCCTCGTGCTGTCCCTGGTGGCCAGCGTGGGCGTCATCGTCTTCGGCGTGCTGCAGGGCATCCTCATCGCGATCGTGCTGGCGGTGCTGCTCTTCTTCCGGCGCAGCTGGTGGCCCCACGGGGCCGTGCTGGGCCAGGTCGAGGGCTTGGAGGGCTGGCACAGCATCGACGCGTTCCCGGCGGCGGCGGAGCGCGACGGCATCGCCGTGTACCGCTGGGAGGCACCGCTGTTCTTCGCCAACGCCGGCGCCTTCCGCGAGCAGGTCCGCCGTCTGGCGCGGCGACCGGGGTGCCGTTGGGTGGTGCTGCAGTGCGAGGCCATCACCGACATCGACGTGACCGCGGCCGGCATGCTCGAGTCGCTCGACGACGAGCTCAACGACCGAGGCGTGCACATGGCGTTCGTCGAGATGCGCAGCCGGCTGCAGGAGCGGGCGCTGCGCTACGGCCTGCTCGACACCCTCGATGCCGAGCACTTCTACCCCAGCATGGAGGCGGCACTGGCCGCCATCGCCGAGGAGCCCACCGACGGAGACGGCGGCGGGTGAGGGGCGCGAGACGGCCCCCGGCGCACCGGGGGCCGTCGTGCTCGAGGCTGGCCGCCGTCAGTTGTTGAAGAAGTTGTTCACGCTGTTGACCTCGCAGGTGACGTCGGTCGGGTCGGACAAGAAGGTGGTCATGGTCCACTTCGCCGTCTGACCCTCCGGCACCTGGACGTAGGCGCTGGGCGACTCCAGCAGGTTCCCCGAGCCGGCTTCGCGGATCTGGCCCTCGATGGTGAAGTTCATGTCCCGGCCGGCGGTGTTCTGGATGGTCCCGTCGAAGGTGACCTCGCCGTAGCGGTCGACCTGGCAGTCGCCCGTCTTGAGCTCGTAGTCCGACGAGTCGGCGACCCCGCCGATGTCGTTGAGTGTGTGGTCGGCGTTGTTGATCCCGATGGTGACGAGGACCAGGAACAGGATGCCGCCGATGATCCCGATCAGACCGAGGATCAGCCCGGCGAGGCTCATGCCCCTGCCCTGGCCGGATTGCTTGGCCTTGCTCAACCCGAGGAAGCCGAACACCGCGGCCAGGACACCCGCGAGGATCCCCGCCCCGCAGGCGAAGAACAGCACGAGCGACACGATGCCCAGCACCAGGGCGGCGATGGCCATGCCGTTGCTGGTGCCGCCGCCGCTCGCGACCGGCGGCGGGGGAACGTACGGGGTGGTCGGCGGGCCGGCCGGCGCCGAGGGGGGCGGTGTCATGGCCGGTGGCGGCATGGCACCGCCCGGCGGGGGCGGTGGCGTGGCCGCTCCTGGGGGAGGCGGCGGTGTGGCTCCTCCGGGCGGAGGGGGTGGCGCCGTGGCGCCTGCCGGGGGCGGTGGGCTGGCGCTGCCGGGCGCGGGCGGCGCGGGCGGTGAGGGTGGCGTGCTGCCAGCGGGGGCCGGCGGCGGGGGCGGCGTCGAGCCCCCAGGCGGCGGCGGAGGGGTCGGCGCTGCGCCTGCGGGGTCGCTGTCTTCGGCCGGTGGGGTCAGATCGGACATGGTCGCTCCCACGCGTGTCGTCGGTCGGGCCGCTCGGCGCCGACGCCGCGGACGTTAGGCGAGCAGGACGCGGCGCCGACGGACCTCAGCCGCCCACCGCCCAGAACCTGCGCCACGATGACCAGCTCTCGGGGACCGTGCCCCGCCCGTCGTGGCGCTCCGGCCAGTTCGCCGGTGCTTGCTCGAGCGGGTTGGGGCTGGCCACCTGGCCGTACCACAGCTCGTGGATGCGCCGGACGAAGAACCAGCGGCCGTCACGGCGCTCGTAGGTGTCGCGGTAGAGGATCATCTGGTGGATCCAGCGCTCTCCGTCCTGGATCTGACCGTGGCAGTACACCGAACCGGTGGCGTGGTCGGCGTCGACCAGGTCGATGGCGTGGGTGCCGACGTTCAGCATCGACACACCGATGCCGCGCAACGAGTTGTCGAACGACGCCTTGAGCGCTTCCCGGCCGGAGGAGTCGCGACCGACCCGGACGTCGGCGACGAACAGCCCGACGAGGGCGTCGAGGTCGCGGGAGTCGATGGCGACGGCGTAGTGGGCCGCGAGCTGGCGGATCTGCTCATGGGCCCAGAGGCGCTCGACGAGCTCGGGGGTGGTGTCCATGACGTCGACGGTAGGCCCCGCTCCGGGCTTCCGCCGAGGCCCGTGCGTAACCTCACCCGCATGGCCCCGAGCGCTGCACCTGCGTCGAACCCTTCGGCGCCCTTCGCCGCCGGGTCGGTGTCGCTGCGGCTCTACCCGCACAACGAGCTGCCGGCGACGCAGGTCGTCGACCGGCTCTGCGCCATGGCGGCGACGGCGGCCGAGGTCGGCTTCGACGGCGTCATGACGTCCGAGCACCACGGAGGGTTTGCCGGCTATCTTCCCAACCCGCTGCAGGTGAGCGGGTTCCAGCTCTCCGCCATGGCGTCGGGGTGGGCCGCTGCTGCCCCGCTGCTTCTCCCGCTGCGGCCGGTCGCGCTGGTGGCCGAGGAGGTGGCGTGGCTCGACGCCCGCTTCCCCGGCCGGGTCGGGGTCGGGGTCGGACCTGGCTCGCTGAGCCTCGACTTCGAGGTCATGGGCCTCCGGCTCGACGACGCCGTGCCGCGGTTCGTTCGGGACCTGCCCCGGCTCGCCGCCATGCTGCGAGGCGACGAGCTCGGGGACCTCGCCGGCGATCGGGCCCTCGGGGGGCTGTCCGACTCGGGACGCTCGATCCCGCTCGTCAGCACGGCCATGAGCCCCACCGCGGCGCGGCGGGCGGCAGGCGTCGGCGCCGGGGTGATCTTCGATGGGGCGAGCGCCGTCGAGCGGGTGCGACGGCTGTCGGACGCCCACGCCGAGGCGGGCGGGCGAGGCGCTCGCGTCCTCGTGCGACGGGTGTGGCTCGGCGATCCGCCGACTGCCGCGTTCGATGCCCAGTCCGAGCTGTACCGGGGCTACACGCCCGCCCAGCGCCAGGCGCACTGGCAGGGGTCGGGTTGGATCTGCGGCGACGACCCCGCGGTGCTCGCCCGGGACCTGGCCGATGCGGTGCTGCGATCGGCGTCGACCTGCCTCAACCTGCGCATCCACGCCCCCGGCGTCGAGCCCGCCGCCGCCCACGAGCAGATCGAGGTGCTCGGCGCCGAGCTGCTGCCCCGCCTGCGCCCGCTGCTGGCGGCACCGTCCGCACCCGCGGCCCACGAGGAGGCCTGATGCGCCTGATCCCGGATCGCATCGAGGTCGCCGGGTCCGGCCGCCTCCGGCTCGACGGTGCGCCAGGGGCCGGTGGTGAGCTGCAGGGCGTGGCGACCGGGTTGACAGGGACCGAGGGGTGGCCCGGCGATCTGCTCCCGGCCGGCGCGCACGCGGAGCGCCTCGGTTGGTGGCTGGCCGACGACACCGGCACCGCTCGGGCGGTTCGCTCCGCCGCCGTGGTGTTCCGGGTGGTCGACGTGCAAGGGCCGCTGCGCATGTTCCGCCACGGCTACCAGTCGTGGAGCCCGTGCAGCACCGCCACCTTCGGCGTCGACCGCGACCCATCGCTCGCGGCCGGCTCCCTGGAGCTCGTGCGTGGGGTGCACCAGGCCGACCAACGGGTGGTCGACGATCCCCTGGAGCTGCGCTCGGAGTGGGTCACCGTGCTCGTCGACGACCGCCACGAGCCGGTGTTGGTCGGCTTCGACGCCGGCACGGAGCACGACGGCACCCTGCGGCTCCGCGACGGGCAGGAGGGGCCCGAGCTGTGGTGCGAGGCGTTCCTCGGCGACGCCGTGCTGCGGCCCGCCGAGCGGTGCTCGCTCCACGATGTGGTCGTCGCCACGGGTGCCTCGGTCGAGGACCTCCTCGCCGCCTGGGCCACGCTCGCCGGCGAGGTCGGCCGGGCGCGGACCTCCGCGCCGTACCAGGTGGGCTGGTGCAGCTGGTACCACTACTTCCACGACGTCACCGAGGCCGACCTCGACGCCAACCTCGCCCTCGCCGACGACTGGCCCTTCGAGGTGTTCCAGCTCGACGACGGCTACCAGGCCGCCATCGGCGACTGGCTCGTCACCAACCCCCGGTTCCCGTCCGGCCTCGACGCCATCGCCGGGCGCATCGCCGCCGCCGGTCGGCGTCCCGGCATCTGGCTGGCGCCCTTCCTCGCCGCCCCCGACTCCGCGGTGGCCACCCGCCATCCCGAGTGGCTGGCCCGCAGCGCCGACGGCTCGCCCCTCGTCACGATGTTCAACCCACCCTGGGGCGGCGGCCTCGACGGCTTCATGTACGGGCTCGACACCACGCACCCCGAGGTGCTGGCCCACCTCGAGCAGGTGGCCGGCTCCCTGGTGGAGGCCGGGTTCTCGTATCTCAAGCTCGACTTCACCTTCGCCCCCTCGCTCGACGGCGTGTGGCACGACCGTTCACGCACGCCGGCGCAGCGGGTGCGGGCCGGGTTCGAGTCGCTGCGGCGGGGCGCCGACCGGGCCGCCGCCCTCGCCGGGGTCGCCGGCGGTGCCTTCCTGCTCGGGTGCGGGGCCCCGCTGTCGCACGTGGTGGGGTTGGTCGACGCCAACCGCATCGGCGCCGACGTGGCGCCCTGGTGGACGGCGAGCACCGGCGCCGGTCCCGGCACGGCCGTGCTCGCCGGCTACGAGGACAGCGAGCCGTCCACCGCCAACGCGTGGCGCAACACCGCCGCACGGGCCTTCATGCACCGACGGCTGTGGCTGAACGACCCCGACTGCCTGATGCTGCGCCAGCAGCACACGGCGCTCGGCCCCGAGGCTTCGGCCACCTGGGCTCACGCCGTCGGTGTCACCGGTGGCATGGCGCTCGTGTCCGACGACCTGGCGCTCCTCGGCGCCGACGCCCGCCGGCTCCTCGACGACGTGCTCGAGCTCGGCCGGCGGGCCGACGCCGCGTCGAGCGAGGGTCGTGTCGCGACGGCCCCGGGGCTCATGGACGCCGGGGTGCCGACCGCGGTGGGCTCACCCGTCGGCCGGCTCGACGTCGACGTGACGACGGGTCGATCGACGTTCCGGCCTGGAGCCTGAGCCGCCGGGGACGGGATCAGACCAGCTCGTCGGTGCCTTCGGCCGCGCCCGTGAGGTCGGCCCGGACCAGGGTGCGGTACAGCTCGGCGTAGAGCCCGTCGGCGGCGAGCAGGTCGTCGTGGCGGCCGCGCTCGACGATGCGCCCGTCGTCGAGCACCAGGATCTGGTCCGCCCCGGTGATGGTGGACAGGCGGTGGGCGATGACGACCGCCGTGCGCCCGGCCAGGGCGGTGGCGAGGGCCCGCTGCACCAGCGCCTCGTTCTCCGAGTCGAGGTGGCTGGTGGCCTCGTCGAGCACGACGACGGCAGGGTCCTTCACCAGCACGCGAGCGATGGCGAGGCGCTGGCGCTCCCCGCCCGAGAGCCGGTGGCCCCTCTCGCCGACCACCGTGTCGTAGCCGTCGGGCAGGCCCATGATCACGTCGTGGATCTGGGCCGCCTTGCACGCCTCGACCAGCGCTGCGTTCGACGCGTCGGGCCGAGCGAAGCGCAGGTTCTCGGCGACGCTGTCGTGGAAGAGGTGAGGGTCCTGCGACACCACGCCCACCGCGGCCCGCACGGAGTCGAGGGTGAGGTCGCGCACGTCGTGGCCGTCGATGCGGACAGCGCCCTCGGTGACGTCGTAGAGGCGGGGGATCAGCGAGCTGAGCGTGGTCTTGCCAGCGCCCGACGGACCGACGAGGGCGACGAGCTGCCCCGGCTCGATGCGGGCGGTGACGTCGTGGAGCACCTCCGCGCCGGGACCGTCGTCGACCGCGCCGCTCGAGCCGATCTCCAACGACCGCAGGGAGATCTCCTCCCCCGACGAGTACCGGAAGGTCACGTGGTCGAACTCGATGGCGCCGTGCGGGTCGACGAGGTCGACGGCGCCGGGCGTGTCGGTGAGCGGGTTGGCCAGGTCGAGCACCTCGAACACCCGGTCGAACGAGACGAGGGCGGTCATGATGTCGACCCTGGCGTTCGACAGCTGGGTGAGCGGCTCGTAGAGGCGGGTGACCAGCGCGGCGAGCGCCACGAGCGTGCCGAGGCTGATGGTCTCGGAGATCACCAGCTGCCCGCCGAGCCAGTACACGAGCACCGTGCCGATCGACCCGACGAGGGCCAGGGCGATCATGAAGGTGCGGCTGTACATGGCGCTCTTGACGCCGATGTCGCGCACCCGTCCGGCCCGCTCGCCGAAGGCTCGAGACTCTCGGTGGCCCTGGCCGAACAGCTTCACGAGGAGGGCACCAGAGACGTTGAACCGCTCGGTCATCTGGGTGTTCATGGCCGAGTTGAGGTCGAACGCCTCGCGGGTGATGCTCGACAGGCGACGGCCCACCCGCTTGGCGGGGACGATGAAGACCGGCAGCAGGATCAGCGCCAGGATGGTGATGCGCCACTCGAGGGCGACCATGTAGACGAGCGTGGTGCCCAGCACGATGACGTTGGAGACCACCGAGCCCAGCGTCGTCGTCACGGCCCGCTGGGCGCCGATGACGTCGTTGTTCATCCGGCTCATCAGCGCACCGGTCTGGGTGCGGGTGAAGAAGCCGATGGGCATGGCCGACACGTGGTCGAACAGCTTGACCCGCAGGTCGTAGATGAGGCCCTCCCCGATGCGCGACGAGTAGAAGCGCTCGACGAAGGAGAGGAACGCGGTGAGGAGGGCGGCGAGCAGGGCGGCGCCGGCCAGCACGTGGAGCAGGCCTCGGTCGCCCTCGGGGATGGCGACGTCGATGATGCGCTTGAACACGTAGATCGGCACCAGCGCGAGCACCGACTCGACGACGATGATCGTGACGAAGGCGAGGATGGCGCCGCGGTAGGGCCGGGCGAAGTGCAGCACGCGGCGGGCGGTGCGGCGGCTGAGCTTGGCCCCGGCGATCTTGTCGGGGTCCGAGCCCATCATCATGTGCATGGATGCGGGTGGTCTCATCTCGTCGGTCAGGCTACGGCCGGCGAGGGGCGACGAGGCCGGACGGGCCAGCCGGAGGCGCCGCCCGACGCGCCACCGGCGCCCCTCGGGCGCCGGTGCGGTGGCGGAGAGTGTGGGATTCGAACCCACGGTGAGCCGAAACCCACAACGGCTTTCGAGGCCGCCCCATTCGTCCGCTCTGGCAACTCTCCGTCGGCGACACTAGCGGCCGCTCCGACGGCCCGGCGAACGCAGATCGGCCCCGCGGCAGGCCCGAAGCGGTTCAGCGCTTGTCGGCGAAGAAGGTGGTGAGGAGCTCGGCGCACTCGTCGGCTCGCACGTCGGCCACGGTCTCGAACTCGTGGTTGAGGCGGGGATCGGCGCCGAGGTGGTACAGCGACCCGGCGGCGCCCGCGTCGAGGTTGCGGGCGCCGAAGACGAGCCGTGCCACCCGGGCGTTCACCAGCGCGCCGGCGCACATCGCGCACGGTTCGAGGGTGACCGCCATCGTGGCGCCGGACAGCCGCCACGACCCGACGGCGGCGGCTGCGTCGCGCAGGGCGAGCACCTCCGCATGGGCCGTGGGGTCGCCACTGCGCTCCCGCTCGTTGTGGCGGCGGGCGACCACTCGGCCGTCGATCACCACCACGGCCCCGATCGGGACGTCGCCGTGCGCCACCGCCGAGCGGGCCTCGTCGATGGCGAGGCCCATGAGCTCGGCGTCGTCGGGCCCGGTCGACATGGACCGGGACCCTACGTGGCGGAGGGAGTGGGATTCGAACCCACGGTGAGTTTCCCCACACACGCTTTCCAAGCGTGCCGATTCGGCCGCTCTCGCACCCCTCCAAGGGTGTCCCGACCGGGGGGCCGACCGGGCTCTGGAGCCGACAGGGTATCGTGTCCACAGGCCCGCTCTCGCGTGTGGCGGTCGGGCCCTGTGCAATCGGGACCCGTGAACCGAGTCAGGGCCGGGAGGCAGCAGCTCTCAGCGGGATCCCCGATGTGCCGCAGGTCGCCTGACCGCCACACGGGAGAGCGGGCCCTCCCGCGCCCCCACCCCCCGACCGCTGGCTCGATCCATCACCTCATGAGACCACCGATCGAGCCAACGATCCCCGGCCACCACACCGGTGGCTCGATCCATCACCTCATGAGACCACCGATCGAGCCAGCGGATCAGGCGGCGATGCGCCGGGCGTGGGCCCGAGCAGCCCGGACCTTGGCCAGCACCACCTCTGGGGCCGAGAAGATCTCGCGCTCGTGGATCTCCACGACGATCCAGCCCGCGGCGCGGAGCCGTGCGATCCGCTCGGCGTCGCGACGCCGGTCGCTGAGGGTCGAGTGGAACGTCTCGCTCTGGACCTCGACGACCACCTTCAGCGTGCGATCGGCGAAGTCGACCCTGCCGATCCAGCCGCGGTCGTCGCCCAGGTCGACCTGCCGTTCGAACGGTGGATCGCCGGCTTCTTCGAGGATCCTCTCGAAGCGCCGCTCGAGCTTGGAACCCGTCGGGACGTAGCCCTCGGGCCGCTCGGCGGCGAGTCGTCGGAGCAGCGCCCAACCGGACGGCCCACGGCCCGACGGGAGCTCGGCCGCGAGCCGATGCAGCGCCTCGACGGTCAACAGCCGCCGTCGCAGCAGGTCGTCGCAGAGGTCCTCGACCTTCCCCGACCGCAGCCTGATGGAGAGATCCAGGAGCGTCCTCGCCGCGGTGGTCACGGGGATGCCATCGATCACCGTGAGGTCGTCGGGCGACAGGCGGATGCTGCTGTGCACGACGCCGAGATGGTCCGTGCCCCGATGTGGGCGCCGGTCGGTGAGGACGTGGACAGGATCGAGGGTCCACCCCGGCACCGCCCGAAGTGCGAGCGACGTGCTCAAGGCCGCCGCCCCGCCGCTGGTGTCGAGGACCGCGGCCATCACCCGCTGCTGAGGCGTCTCGGGTGAGCCTGCGAACCGCAGGACCCGACGAGACAGCCACTCCAGCCGCCGGCTCCTCACCGCTCGCGACACGGCGCTCGGGGTGAACCCCAGGCGAGCGGCCTGCTGCCGGGACACCACACCGTGCTGGCGCACCGCCAGCTGCCTCAATCCCTCGTGATCAGCCATGGCCCGAAGTCAACACACCGGGTACGACACCCTCCCTTCGCTGGCTCGATCCATCACCTCATGAGACCACCGATCGAGCCAGCGGTCGCCAGCCCAGACACCGGTGGCTCGATCCATCACCTCATGAGACCACCGATCGAGCCAGCGGTCGCAGGGGGTGGGGCGGCGGCGGGTGTGGTGGGTGATCGGTAGGCTCGGCGGCGATGGCCTACCAGTCGCTCTACCGCCGCTACCGGCCCCGTCGCTTCAGCGAGGTCCGGGGCCAGGAGCACCTGGTGAACGCCCTGCGCAACGCCGTGCGCGAGGACCGGGTGGGCCACGCGTACCTCTTCTCCGGCCCACGCGGCACGGGCAAGACCTCCACCGCCCGGATCCTCGCCAAGGTGCTCAACTGCGAGAGCCCGGTCGAGGGCGAGCCGTGCTGCGAGTGCGCCTCGTGCCTCGCCATCGAGGCCGGCACCAGCTTCGACGTCCACGAGCTCGACGCCGCCTCCAACAACGGCGTCGAGGCGGTGCGCGAGCTCATCGCCAAGGCGGCGCTCGGCACCCCGGGCCGCACGAAGGTGTACATCCTCGACGAGGTGCACATGCTGTCGGCGGCGGCGTCGAACGCGCTGCTGAAGACGCTCGAGGAGCCGCCCGAGCACGTGGTGTTCGTGCTCGCCACCACCGATCCGCAGAAGGTCCTGCCGACGATCCGCAGCCGCACCCAGCACTTCGAGGTGCACCTGCTGCCCGCCGCCGAGCTGGAGGGACTGGTCGACTTCGTGGTCGCCGACGCCGGCCTCGACGTGTCCCCCGAGGGCCGCGACTACGTGCTGCGCGCCGGCGGTGGCTCGGCCCGCGACACGCTGTCGGCCCTCGACCGGGTGGTGGCCGCCGGTGGCGTGCCCGACTCGGTCGAGGCGGTCGACGAGCTGGTGGAAGCGCTGTGCGACCGTGACACGGGCCGGGCCCTGGTGGCCGTCGAGGACGCCATGAGCCGCGGCCGCAACCCTCGGGTGCTCGGGGAGTCGCTGATCGCCCGCCTGCGCGACGTGTTCCTCGCCTCGGTGCACGCGGACCTCTCCCGGCTCTCCGACCACGACCGCGCCCGGGTGGCCGACCAGGCCCGCCGCCTCACCGCCCCGGGTGCCACCCGAGCCCTCGAGCTGCTCGGCGACGCGTTCGTCGGCATCCAGGACGCCCTCGACCCCCGCATCCCCCTCGAGGTGGCCCTCGTTCGCCTCACCCGGCTCGACACCGACACGTCGCTCGCCGGGCTGGCCGAGCGAGTCGCCCGCCTCGAGCGAGGCGCTCCTCCCACGGCGGCTGCGACTCCGAGTCCCACCGCAGCCCCGGCGGCGGCTCCTGCGCCGGTCCGGGCCGCCACGCCCCCGCCCGCCGAGCCCGACCGGCCGGCCGACGAGCACCCAGCGCCCGAAGCCCCCGAAGCCCAGGAAGCGCCCGAGCCCGACGAGGCGCCGTCGGCACCGGGCGGCGGCCGTCCCGGCGACGCCGCTCGCCAGGTGCTGCGCCAGAAGACGGGCGGTGGTGGCAGCAGCGGTGGTGCTGGTGGTGGCACCGGATCCGCGCCGAGACCGACCACCGCTCGCCCACCGGCGCGCCCGCCGACGCCTCGCCCCACCCGCCCGTCCGGCACCGGCACCGGCACGGCACCGTCCGCCCCCGCCGCAGCGACATCCCCTCCCCGACCGGTCGAGGAGCCCGCCGCGTCGGCCCCGGCCTCGCCCCCTGCGGCACCTGCGGCACCTGCGGCACCTGCGGCACCTGCGGCCTCGGCAGCGCCGGCGTCACCCGCCGGTGCCGCGAGCGGGAAGCTGCCGACGCGCGACGACCTCACCCTCGCCTGGGGCGACCGCGTCATGGCCGGCCTCCCCCAGCGGGCCAAGGTGCGCTTCGCCGGCGGCCACTGGGTCGGCGTCGACGCCGACGCCGCCATCTTCGGCCTCCCGAACCCGGTGCACGCGTCGAGGTGCGAGGAGTGCAAGGCCGATGTGGAGGCGGCGCTGCAGGCGCACTTCGGTCGACCGGTGCCGGTCCGCATCGTCGTCGACGGCGGCGCGCCCGACCCGTCGACGCCGCACCTCTCCGTGGCGCCCCCTCCGCCCGACACCAGCGCGGAGCTCGACGAGGGCATCGACCCGAGCGAGCTCACCGACGCACCCGACGTCGCCACCTCGGGCCTCGACCGCATCGCCGCCGTGTTCCCCGGCGCCGAGCTCGTCAGCGACGACGAGCCCTGACCAGCACCTCTCGACCGCCCACCCGACGTCCCCCGGAGATCGCCGTGTCCGACCAGTTCGACCTCAACGCGCTGCTCAGCCAGGCCATGGAGATGCAGAGCCAACTGCAGGACGCGCAGGCCGCCGCGGCCCAGGCCGAGGTGGTCGGGCGATCCGGCGGCGGCGCCGTGGAGGTCACGGTCACCGGCTCGATGCAGTTCCTCGACGTGAGCATCCGCCCCGACGCGGTCGACCCCGACGACATCGCCATGCTCGAGGACCTGGTGCTCGCCGCCCTGCGCGACGCCGTGGCCCAGATCGACGCGCTGCAGCAGTCGTCCCTTGCCGGCCTCGATCTCGGGGCCCTCGGCGGTGGCCTGCCCGGCATGGGCGGCGGGCTCCCCGGGCTCGGCGGCGTGGTCGACACCACCGGCTCGGACGACACCGTCGACGGGCCCGAACGGCAGTGACGGTCTACGCCGGTCCCGTCCAGGACCTCATCGACGAGCTGGGCCGCCTGCCGGGTGTCGGCCCCAAGTCGGCCCAGCGGATCGCCTTCCACCTCCTCAAGCTGCCCAAGGACGACGCCCTGCGCCTGGCCAACGCCATCGCGGTGGTCAAGGACCGCGTCACCTTCTGCCACACCTGCTTCAACATCTCCGAGGGCGAGCGCTGCGGCATCTGCGGCGACCCCCGCCGCGACACCCACGTCGTGTGCGTCGTCGAGGAGCCCCGCGACATCGTGGCGGTGGAGAAGACCGGTGAGTTCAAGGGCCGCTACCACGTGCTGCAGGGCGCCATCAGCCCCATCGAGGGCATCGGCCCCGACCAGCTGCGGGTGAAGGAGCTGCTGGCCCGCCTCGAGCCCGAGGGCATCGACGAGGTCATCCTCTGCACCAACCCCAACATCGAGGGCGAGGCCACGGCCATGTACCTGGGCCGGCTGCTCAAGCCCCTCGGGCTGAAGGTCACCCGCATCGCCAGCGGCCTGCCCGTCGGCGGCGACCTCGAGTACGCCGACGAGCTGACCCTGGGCCGTGCCCTCGAGGGCCGGCGCGAGCTCGACTGAGCCGAACCGACGCGACACGGTGCGCCGACCCTGCCCCGGAGGGCAGGACCAGCGCACCGTGTCGAGCAGACGAGCAGCGAGCGGCCGAGCGGCCGCGCAGCCGGGGCGGCCGCACGGAGCGACGGATCAGATGGTCTCGACCAGGATGGCGTCGCCCTGGCCGCCACCGCCGCACAGCGCCGCCGCGCCCTTGCCGCCGCCGCGCCGCTTGAGCTCGTGCAGCAGGTGCAGGGCGACCCGGTTGCCCGACATGCCGATCGGGTGGCCGAGGGCGATGGCGCCGCCGTTGACGTTGGTGACCTCGGACGTGATGCCGAGCCGGTCCATCGACGCCACACCCACGGCCGCGAACGCCTCGTTGAGCTCGAACAGGTCGAGGTCGGCGACCTTCATGCCCACGCGCTCGAGCGCCTGCTCGATGGCGGCCGCCGGCTGGTGGAGCAGCGACGGGTCGGGGCCGGCGACCTGGCCGTAGCCGAGGATGCGCCCGAGGGGCTCGACACCGAGCTTCTCGGCGACGGCCTCGGAGCACACGACCACCGCGGAGGCGCCGTCGGAGATCTGCGAGGCGTTGCCGGCGGTGATGTTGCCCGCCTTGTCGAACGCGGGGCGAAGGGCGCCGAGCGACTCGAGCGTGGTGCCGGCGCGGACGCCTTCGTCCTCACCGAACAGCAAGGGGTCGCCCTTGCGCTGTGGGATCTCCACCTTGACGATCTCGGCGTCGAACAGCCCGTCCTTCTGCGCCTTGGCGGCCCGGTCGTGGCTCAGGTAGGCCAGCTCGTCCTGCGGGCCACGCAGGATCTCGGCGGTGGCCGCGTACTTCTCGGTGCTGGCGCCCATGGCGAGCTGGTCGATGGCGCAGAACAGACCGTCGTACATCATCGAGTCGACGATGGTGCCGTCGCCCATGCGGTAGCCGGCGCGGGCCTTCGGGAGCAGGTAGGGCGCGTTCGTCATCGACTCCATGCCACCGGCCACGACGATGTCGGCCTCTCCGGCCTGGATGTAGAGGTCGGCCAGGTGGATGGCGTTGAGCCCGGACAGGCACACCTTGTTGACGGTCGTCGCCGGGGTCTTGAGGGGGATGCCGGCGGCGACGGCGGCCTGGCGAGCGGTCATCTGACCGGCGCCGCCGAGCAGCACCTGGCCCATGAACACGTAGTCGACCTGCTCGGGCGAGAGGCCAGCGCGCTCGAGTGCCGCCTTCATGGCGATCGCCCCGAGCTCGGTGGCCTGGAACCCGGCCAGGGCGCCCGACAGCTTGCCGATGGGCGTACGAGCGCCCGTCAGGATCACCGAACCAGCCATGTCCATCCTCCCAAGCAGCTGAGATCGACCGGGGCACGGGCCGCCACCGCTGACCCGACTCCGCTCGCCGGGACCATGTGCCCCGAACCAAGAACTTTACCCGGCGGTAACCGCGCGCACCTCATGGACCGGCGCGGCGGCCTCGTGCAACTCGCCCGGTGTGTCCCTACAGGACGTGGCGGCCGTTGCGGAGCTGCTCGCGCTGGACCGCCGGCTCGGCGGTGCCCGCGCTGGAGGGGCGACCCCCGGAGGTGGCCGAGTCGACGGCCCGGCCGATGGCCGAGCGGACCAGGCGGCTCACCGCATCACCGGGCTCGGCGGCCGTGGTGACGGTGGCGGTGGCGGCGCCGGTCGCGCCCGTCGCGCCCGCCGCGTCGCCGGCGGGCACCGCGGCCAGCTGCCCGCTGCCGGGTGCCGCCGTGCCACCCGGTTCAGCCAGCTGGGCGTCGGTGAGGTCGAGCACCGGCTCGGCGACCTCGGACAACCGCTCGATCGCCTCGGCGAGGTCGGCCCGGGTGGCCAGCAGGCGCTCGAGGGTCTCGCGCTCGGCCCGGCGGCGCACCTCGTCGGCCTCGGCCACCAGCGCCCGGGCGCGCCGGGTGGCCTCCTCGAGCTCCCGGCGGGCCTGCTCGCGGTCGGCCTCGGCCTGCCGGCGCAGCTCCACCGCATCGAGCTCGGCCCGGGCCCGGATGGCGTCGCCGTCGGCGTGCGCCGCCGCCCGCACCGCTTGGGCGTCGACCTCGGCGCGGCCCCGGATGGCCTCGGCCTCCGCCTCGGCTCGTGCCCGCAGGGCGACCGCCTCGATGTCGTCGGGTGTGGGACCCACTCCAGCAACCTCCCGGCCCGTCGGGCCGGCTCCCGTCCAAGCACTCTGCGTGGCGGTCCCACCATAGCTCCGGGGGTGGCCCCGACGGGGTAGGTCGACCGGCCCGTTGATCGTCCCACCAGGCCGTGGCCCCCCGGCTGTGGCGACGCTGGGGGTGCGCCACTAGCTTGCCGGCCATGCAGCAGATCCTCGAAGCCATCCAGGCCGGAGCCAGCGGCGACGAGCTCGCCGCCGTCCCCCTTCCCGAGTCCTACCGAGCCGTGGTCGTCCGCAAGGAGGACCAGAGCATGTTCGAGGGGATGGAGTCCGAGGACAAGGACCCTCGCCAGGCCCTGCGCGTCCAGGACGTCGCCCTCCCCGAGCTGGCGCCCGACGAGGCCGTGATCGCCGTCATGGCCAGCTCCATCAACTTCAACACGGTGTGGACCTCCATCTTCGAGCCGCTGCCCACGTTCGGGTTCCTCACCCGCCTCGGACGCGAGAGCTACTGGGGCAAGCGCCACGACCAGGACTTCCACGTCGTCGGCTCCGACGCCTCCGGCGTGGTGCTGCGGGTCGGCTCGGCGGTGCGCAAGTGGAAGCCGGGCGACAAGGTCGTCGTGCACTGCAACTACGTCGACGACCAGGACCACACCTCGCACAACGACTCGATGCTCGGCGACAACCAGCGCATCTGGGGCTTCGAGACCAACTACGGCGGGCTGGCCGACCTGTCGGTCGTGAAGGCCAACCAGCTGATGCCGAAGCCGGCCCACCTCACCTGGGAGGAGGCGGCCGTCAACGCCCTGTGCAACTCGACGAGCTACCGCATGCTCGTGTCGAAGAACGCCGCCGGCATGCAGCAGGGCGACGCCGTGCTGATCTGGGGCGCCACCGGCGGCCTCGGCGGCTATGCCGTGCAGTACGTCCTCAACGGCGGCGGCACCCCCGTCGGGGTGGTGTCGTCGCCCGAGAAGGCCGAGCTGCTGCGCGACCTGGGCTGCGAGGCCGTCATCGACCGCAAGGCCGCCGGCTACCGCTTCTGGTCCGACGAGCACACCCAGGACGAGTCGGAGTGGCGCCGCCTCGGCAAGGACATCCGCGGCCTCATCGGGCGCGACGTCGACATCGTCTTCGAGCACCCCGGCCGCCAGACCTTCGGCGCCTCAGTCTTCGTGGCCGCCCGCGGCGGCACCATCGTGACCTGCGCGGCCACCAGCGGCTACATGATCGAGTACGACAACCGCCACCTCTGGATGAAGCTCAAGCGGATCGTGAGCTCGCACTTCGCCAACTACGCCGAGGCGTGGGAGGCCAACGACCTGATCCGCCGGGGCCAGGTGCAGCCGATCATGTCGGCCGTGTACCCGCTCGAGCAGACGGGTGAGGCGGCGTACCAGGTCCACAAGAACCTGCACGAGGGCAAGATCGGCGTGCTGTGCCTGGCGCCCGAGGAGGGTCTCGGCATCGACGACCCGGCCTTCCGCGAGCAGGTCGGCGAGGACAAGATCACCGCGTTCCGGCGCCACGGCGTCTGAGCACCGAAGGACCACGAGGCAAGCTGATGGGCATCACCGTGCGCCGGCCCGGCGACGACGAACCGGGAGTCGAGATGAGCGAATCCGCCGCCACCAAGCCGCTGCTGACCGAGATCGACCACGTCGCCATCGCCGTGCCCGACCTCGGGGCGGCCATCGACTACTACCGCGAGACCTTCGGTGCGGTCGTCGACCACCGCGAGGTGGTGGAGAGCGACGGCGTCGAGGAGGCGCTGCTGAAGGTGGCCGAGAGCTACGTGCAGCTGCTCACCCCCACCCGGCCCGACTCCACCGTGGCCAAGTGGCTCGACAAGAAGGGCGGCCCGGGCATCCACCACGTGGGGTACCGCGTGGCCGACTGCGCCGAGGCCCTCGAGTCGGTGAAGCGCCAGGGCTTCCGGGTGCTCGACGACCAGCCCCGCCCGGGCTCGCGGGGCACCACCGTTGCCTTCATCCACCCCAAGGACGCGCTGGGCACGCTCATCGAGCTCGTCCAGGAGTGAGGCCGGCGGGCGGCGCTCAGCAGTTGGCGCGGGTCCAGGACTGGACGCTGGCGTTGGCCAGGGCCATCGACACGCTGTCCGGGTAGGTCTGCAGGGCCTGCACCGCCGCGTCGAAGCTGCCGGCGCCCTCGACCTGGCCGGCGAGCCACGTGGCATAGCTCTGCATCTGGGCCATGTCGCCCGCCACCGACGCCGGTGCGCTCTTCTGGGCCGTGCCGAGCAGCTCGGCCTCGAGGCGGGCGTCGGTCACCACCCGCTGGCGCTCGTCGGGCCAGCTGGCGGTGTTCCTGGGCTGCAGCTCCTTGAGCCCGAGCGTGTCGGCCATGGCGGCGCACGTGCCGTCGAGGCCGGCGGGGAGGGTCGACGGCGACGACGGGATCGCTCCGTCGTCGGCCGTGGTGCCGCTCGAGCCGTTGCCGGTGGAGCCGCTCCCCCCCGCGGTGGACGACGGGCCGGCGGCGCTCGACGCCGTGGTGGAGCCCGGCGCCGAGCCTTCGTCCTTCGAGGAGCTGCAGGCGCCGAGGACGAGCGTGGCGGCGAAGCCGGCGGCGAGCAGCGCCGGCCAGAGGCGTCGGGGGGCGGTGGAGGTGGCCATCGACCTCGACTCTACGGGCGCCGACGGCCGCTACGGTGCCGGGCATGCCCGAGGGCACCTACAGCGTCGCCGAGCTGGTCGAGGGCGTGCGCGCCGCGGTGGCCGCCCGCTTCGCCGGGCCGGTGTGGGTCCAGGGCGAGATCGCGAGCATCAAGCGGGGCCGCAACGGCCACGTCTGGTTCGACCTCGTCGACCGCGACGACTCCGGCGCCGTGTGCGCCACCTTGCCCGTGGTGTTGTGGTCGTCGGTGCGGGTGGGCGTGAACGCCCAGCTGAAGCGGGCCGGCTCGATCCGCATGGACGACGGCGTGCGCATCCGGATCGTGGGACCGCTCGACGTGTACGTGCCGTCCGGCCGGGTGCAGCTGCAGATGCAGGGCATCGACCCCACCTACACGCTGGGCCTGCTGGCCTCCGAGCGCGACCGGGTGCTGCGGGCCCTGGAGGCCGAGGGGCTGCTCCACCGCAACCGGGAGCTGGCCCCGCCCGGCGTGCCGCTGCGCATCGGGCTGGTCACCGCCGCGGGCAGCGCGGCGGAGGCCGACTTCCTCCAGACCCTCGCCGACTCCGGGCTGTCGTGGCGGGTCGTGGGGGTCGACGCGCGCGTGCAGGGCGCCGGGTCCGAACGGTCGGTGGCCGCCGCCCTGCTCGCCGCCGCCGGCGCGGGGGTCGACCTGGTGGCCCTCGTGCGCGGCGGTGGGGCCCGCACGGACCTCGCCACCTTCGACCACGAGCTCGTCGCCCGCACCATCGCCACCTTGCCGGTGCCGGTCCTCACCGGCATCGGCCACGAGATCGACACCACGGTGGCCGACACGGTCGCCCACGCCGCCCACAAGACGCCGACGGCGTGCGCGGGGGCGATCGTCGAGGCGGCCGTCGCCGCCGCCAACCGGGCGGAGGAGGCGTGGGCCGCCATCGCAGCCGTCGGTCAGCGCCGCCTGGCCGAGCAGGGCCAGCGCCTCGCCCACCACGCCGGCCACGTCACCCGGGGGGTCCGCGGCCGCATCGCGGTGGAGGCCCATCGCGCCGACGCCGCCTCGGAGCGGCTGCGGCGGGGTGCGCCCGTGGCGCTGCTGCGAGCCGCCACCCGGGTGGAGCGGGCGGCCGCCGGCGCGCAGGCCGGCTCCCGGGCCCACGTGCGGGTCCACCAGCGCTCCCTCGACCTGACCGCCGCCCGCCTCGGTGCCACGTCCACGGGCGGGCTGCGCCGCGCCGAGGGTGCCCTGGCCGCGCAGGAGACCGCCCTGTCGCTGCTCGACCCGGCCCGCGCCCTGGCCCGCGGCTGGTCGATCACCCGCACGGCCACCGGTAGCGTCCTACGACGAAGCGCCGACGTCGGCCCCGGCGACGTGCTCGTCACCACCCTCGCCGACGGCACCGTCACCAGCACCGTCTCCGCCGCCGACCCGGGAGAGGACCCCGCCGATGCCCGCTGAGCCGCCCGACCCGTCCGCCGAGCTCGACGGGCTGGGCTACGCCGAGGCCGTCGAGGAGCTCGAGGAGATCCTCGCCGAGCTCGACGGCGACGACGTCGACGTCGACCGGCTGGCCGAGCGGGTCCGGCGGGCGGCCGACCTGGTGGCGCTGTGCCGGCGCCGCCTCGACGCCGCACGCGTGGAGGTCACCCGCATCGTCGCCGACCTCGAGGCGGTGGCGCCCCTGCCCGACGCCGCGGGATCCGATGATGGCGGGCCTCCCGACGGCGACCTGCCCACGGGCCTGTTCGCCGACGAGGCCTGACCCGGTGACGCCCGCCGCCGTCCCGGCCGCGCTGAGGAGGGTGGCGGGACCGGTCGAGGGTCGCCTGCGGGAGGTGCTCGACGCCGAGGCCCGGCGTTGGCGGGAGGTCGACGCCGACCTCGCTGCGCCCCTCGACGCGCTGGCCCGCTTCGTGCTCGCCGGCGGCAAGCGGCTCCGCCCGGCGTTCTGCCATTGGGCCTACGTCGGCGCGGGTGGCTCTCCCGATGACCAGGCGGTGGTCGACGCCGGCGCCGCCTTCGAGCTGCTCCACGCCTTCGCCCTCGTCCACGACGACGTGATGGACGGGTCGCTGACGCGCCGAGGCGAGCGCACGGTGCACGTCGAGTTCGACAGCACCCATGCCGACGCCACGTGGCGGGGCGAGTCGCGGCGCTTCGGGGAGGGCGTCGCCATCCTCATCGGCGACCTGGCCGAGGTGTTCGCCGACCGGCTGATGACCGGTGCGCCGGCGCAGGCCTTCTCCGTGTGGAACGAGCTCAAGATCGAGCTCAACGTCGGGCAGTACCTCGACGTGCTGGGCACCGCCCGGGGCGGCACCGACCTGGCCACCGCCCGCCGCATCGCCCGCTACAAGTCGGGCAAGTACACGATCGAGCGGCCGCTGCACGTGGGCGCGGCGCTGGCCGGCAGGCTCGACGAGCTCGCTCCGGCGCTGTCGGCCTACGGCGACCCGCTGGGCGAGGCGTTCCAGCTGCGCGACGACATCCTCGGCGCCTTCGGTGACCAGGCCCGCACCGGCAAGCCGGTGGGCGACGACCTGAGGGAGGGCAAGCCCACCCCGCTGCTCGCCATCGCCACCGAACGGGCCGAGGGCACCGACGCGGCGGTGCTCGACCGGGTAGGTCGGCCCGACCTCGGAGCCGACGACGTCGCCGCCATCCAGGGCGTGCTCGAGAGGTGCGGGGCCAGGGCCGAGATCGAGGCGCGCATCGCCGCGCTGACCGTTGACGCGGTCACCGCCCTCGACGCCGCGCCGCTGACCGCCCCCGCGGTCCGGGCCCTCCGCCAGCTCGCCGCCTACGTCGGCTCCCGCGACACCTGAGCCGGGAACAGGCGCCGGCCGTCGGCCGCCTCGGGCACGTGCAGCAACGGCGTGAGGCCCCCTTGTGCTCCGCCGCTGCCCATGGGGCCGTGGCCGGCGTCGGACGGGCAGACCACCACGCGGTCGCCGACGGCGACGGCGTCGACCTCGTCACCAACCCACTCGACCACCCGTCAGTTGTAACCGGTCGAGGCCTCGGCGGCCGGTGAACTTGACGGAGAATGGGCGCTTCCCTACTTTCCGTGTTGAGAGCGACGACGGGGGCGATGCGTGTCGAAGCGGGCCGTGGTGGGCAGGTTCTTGGCGCTGTTCGAGCACTTGCCCATGGATGGGATGCCAGCTGTTCACGTTCCGGAAGCCCAACTGGGTGTGCTCGGGCCGCCGACCATCTGGGATTCTGTCCCGTGGGCGCCAAAGGGGGTGCGGTAATCATGTCTCCGTTTCCGCCGGCTGCCTACATCAGAGTCCAACTGCAGATGCGTCGAACGGAGGACGGCGGCCGTCATCGCCCTATTCATTCCGGCTATCGGCCAAACTGCTGGATCGGTCGGACAACGGCGACCGGGGAGCGAGAGTACTCGGACGCCGTGGTGTTCCTTGAGTCCGCAGCTGTTCTTCATCCAGGGGAGGTGGCCACAGCGAGGCTTCAGCCCGCGAGGCCGGAATCCTGGGAGATGGTCGATGTCGGTTCCCGAGTTGATGTCTGCGAGGGCCACCGCGTGATCGCTGAAGCCGAGGTTCTCGATCTGTTTCCCGACCTCGAACGTCAAGATGACCCGGAGCCGTAGCCCGATCCGTCTCCTTGTCCGTCTGCTGATCACCCTCCTGGTCGGCGCGGCCAGTCTCGCGATGGGCGCCGATCCGGACGCATCGGCTCAGACGTGCGGGTACGACTTACAGTTCGTCGCCCGCGCGGACCCCTGTGATATCGACGCTGCCGATGTCAGCCGTGCGCAGCTGAGCGCTCGTGGGAGTGGTCTGCCTCGCCCGCTGCGGATACCCGTGGCACTTCTGCGGACCCGCATGCGCGATTCGTTGCCACAGAAGCAGCAGGTGGTGCTGCCGACGACGCCCTGGCATACGCCACGAGAGCGAAGAAGCTCGACCACATCTTTGTCCCTAAACACAACCTCGACCCGCCGGTTCAACAGCTGGGCAGCCGCGAGGCCGTCGTAAAGCAGATGCTCGGCGGAGTGATGAAGCGCCCCGGGTGTGGTGGAGGCTCCAACCTTTGAGAAGGATGGAGCGATGCCCAGGCAAGGGAAGTACCCGGACGAGCTGCGTGAGCGGGCGATCCGGATGGTGCTGGATCACGAGAGCGAGTACGGGTCGCAGTGGGAGGCGATCTGCTCGGTCGCTGAGAAGCTCGGCCCGAAGGCTGAGACGGTGCGGCTGTGGGTTCGTCAGGCCGAACGCGACAGCGGCCGCCGGCGAGGACCGACGACTGATGAGTTGGCGGAGCTGAAGCGCTTGAAGCGTGAGAACGCGGAGCTGCGCCGAGCCAACGACATCCTCAAGGCGGCGTCGGCTTTCTTCGGGGTTGTGTGAGGCTGGGCCTTGCCCGGTGGGGTTCGCTCGTTTCTTCGCTGCCCAGCTTGCTGTGGCTCCTTCCGCGATGTGCGGCTCCACCGGGCAGCGACGGACCCTCCGGCGTGGCTTGATAGGAGCTTGCTCGGCTGAACAACGGCGTGCCCGCCGGTGGGTTCTTCGAGACCCCGACTTCGGACAGGTGGAGGTTGTTCATGGTGATCATCGGCGCGGACTCGCACAAGCGGACGCACACGTTCGTGGCTCTCGACGAGGTCGGCCGCCGGCTCGGCGAGGCGACGTTCGCGACGACAACAGATGGACATCTCGCCGCGCTCAGCTGGGCTGGCCAGTGGGGTGAGCGGCGCTGGGCGTTGGAGGACTGTCGGCATCTGACCCGTCGCTTGGAGGGCGATCTGCTGCGGGCGGGTGAGTCGGTCGTGCGGGTGCCGCCGAAGATGATGGCTGCCGAGCGGCGTACCACCCGGTCGCCGGGCAAGTCGGATCCGATCGACGCCGAGGCTGTCGCCCGGGCTGGGTTGCGCGACCCGGACCTGCCGGTCGCGTGCCTTGAGGGCGAAGCCCGCCAGGTCAAGCTGCTCGTCGATCATCGTGAGGACCTGGTGGCCGAACGGACCCGCATGCAGGCCCGAGTGCGCTGGCATCTCCACGAGCTGATGCCCGAGCTCGACCTCGCCCCGAAGGCCTTGAACAAGTTCGTGCACCTCGACCGCGTCGCTGCCGAGCTGGCCAACTGCGACTCCACCGTCGCGGTGATCGCCGCCGAGCTCGTTGAGCGGATTCGGGGGTTGACGGTGCGCTGCAACGAGCTCGAGCGCCAGATCGCCAAGCCCGTGCGCACGATCGCACCCACGCTGCTTGACCTGCCCGGGTGCGGTCCGCTGTCCGCCGCGAAGATCGTGGGCGAGGTCGCCGGCGCTGGCCGGTTCAAGTCGCGTGATGCGTTCGCTCGTTGGAACGGCACCGCGCCGATCCCGGTGTGGACCGGCAGCGAGCGCTTCCGGCTGTCGCGCACCGGCAACCGTCAGGTCAACGCCGCGCTTCACCGAATCGCGATCACGCAGTGGCGCGGCGTGGGGCCCGGCCGGGCGTTCGTCGAGGCCCGGATGGCCGTGGGCAAGTCCAAGACCGCGGCGCTCCGACTGCTCAAGCGCCGCATCTCCGACGAGGTCCTGCGCCGCCTGTTGACCGACGAAGCCGCTCGAGTTCCGACGCCAGAACCGGTCCTCGAACTCGCGGCTTGACATAGGAGCATGGCGGAGCTCGACCGCCAGTCGAAGAAGTGATCCGGTTCATCGATGAACACAAGGACCAGCGCAGCGGTCGGCTGCGGTGGGGAATCGAGCCGATCGCCAAGGTCTTGGGGATCGCCCCGTCCACCTATCACGCGGCGAAGAAGCGGCCGCCGTCACCGCGGTCGATCCGCGACGCCGAGCTGCGCCCGGAGATCTTGCGGGTGTGGGAGCAGAACCTGTCGGTGTACGGGGCCGACAAGATCTGGGACCAGCTCAACAAGGACGGCATCGAGGTCGCGCGCTGCACCGTCGAGCGGCTCATGCGCGACATGGGTCTGCAGGGCTGTCGCCGAGGCCGGATCTGGGTGCGAACGACCGAGGGCGATGACCGCCTCGACCGCCCGGCTGATCTCGTCGAGCGCCAGTTCCGCGCACCCGAGCCGAACCGGCTGTGGGTCGCTGATCTGACCTACGTGAAGACCCACGCCGGGTGGGTCTACGTCGCGTTCATCGTCGACGTGTTCTCGAGGATGGTCATCGGCTGGCAGGCGTCAAGGTCGCTGCGTTCGGACCTGGCGATCGACGCGCTCGAGATGGCCGTGCACAACCGGCGCCGGGCGGGCGCGAACCTCGATCAGCTGATCCATCACAGCGACCGCGGCGTTCAGTATCTGTCGGTGCGCTACTCCGACCGGCTCGCCGAGAACGAGATCGTGGCGTCGGTCGGCTCGAAGGGCGACAGCTTCGATAACGCGCTGGTCGAGTCGTTCAACGGGCTCTACAAGTGGGAGCTGATCTACCCAAAGGGCCCCTGGAGCGGACTCGAGGACGTCGAGTTCGCCACCCTCAGCTACGTCGACTGGTTCAACCACCGGCGACTCCACGGCCAGATCGAACCCGGCCCCGGCTACACCACCCCGGCCGCCTTCGAGGCCGACCACTACCGTCAGACCAGCCCCGCCGAGACGGCGGGGACCCCAACCCACGAGCCTCTATGAAACCCGGGGCGCTTCATGAAGGGGTGGACGCCAACGTCAGGGACCTTCGAGGAAGACTGCGTGCGTGCTGAGCGTCATCGGTCGCTGGGATGGTCAATCGGTGTTGCTCATGGCGTGAACGCCGTTCCGAGCTTGACGACGCCGTCCACCACGGCGCCCCTCACGACAACCGTCTGCCCGCCGATCGTGACAGAGATCCGGGTGCTCGGCGTTCGCGAGCGGGTCGGCCTCGTTCCTTTTCTCGTTCTCGGGCCCGCGTCGCGGCGGGTCAGGTCCTTGCGGCGGCGACGGGTGATTCCCTGCAGGTCCTGGGCGCGCATGAGCCGTTCCACGCGCTTGCGGCCCACTGATCCCGGCACCGAGGCGCAGCTCGGCGTGCACCCGGGGCGCGCCGTAGGTGCCCTCGACTGGCGGTGGATCGTGGCGATCCGCTCGGCGAGCGCCGCGTCGTCCCGACGGCGCCGGCACTGTTCGGCTTGAGCTGAGTCGGCCCTTGGTCAGCCGTCGATCGCCGGACGTCGGTCGCCGTCGGCGAAGTAGGTGACGGCCTCGTCGAGGGGCAGCTCGACGACGTCGACGTCGGCCGCCACCGCCTCCAGCCACGCGGGGCGCACCCGGGCGCTGACCACCACCGGGTGCTCGAGCTCGGAGTCCTCGACGGCGAAGCGCAGGTGGTCGAGGGCGTAGTCCGGCGGTCGCACGTCGCGGCTCAGCTCCACGAGGGCGAACGGGTCGGGGCGGCGCTCCGGCTCGGGCCGCAGCACCTCCACGTACGACGACGGCGGCTCGGCGCCGCCCCCGGCCAGGCCGGAGCCGTCGGCCAGCACCACCCCGCACACCAGCGCCGGTCGGGCGCCGGCCACCAGCAGCGCCACCCACGCACCCAGGCCGCGGCCCACCACGGTGCACGGACCCCGCGCCGCGAGCACGGCGTCGACGTCGGCCATGAGGGCCTCGGGCGTGTAGCCGCCCGCCACGGGCACGTCGGACTCCCCGTGGCCGGTGAAGTCGAGGGCCAGCACCGGGCCGGGCCAGCCCTCGGTCCACAGCGGTCGGGCGCGGGGTGAGCTCTCCCCCAGCCCGTGGAGCAGCAGCAGCGGCCGGCGGTCGGGGTCGCCCTCGGCGAGGGTGTGCAGCGCCAGGCGCAGCCTGCCCTGGGCGAGCACCTCGGTGCGGCGGCTCACCGGTGGGGCTCCAGGAACTCGAGGACCAGGTCGGCCATGCGGCGGGGCTGCTCGATGTGCAGGAAGTGCCCGATGTCGTCGAAGTGCTCGAGGCGCCCGCCCGGTGGCAGGAACGGCTCGACGTCCTGGGGGCGGCTCTTCCAGCCCATGGGCTCGTCGGCCACGCCGGAGAGCACCCCGAGGAACGGCATCGAGAGGCTGGCCAGGTTCTGCATCGACCACGCCGGACGCCACGGGCCGAAGCCGCCGAGGTGCAGCACCGGGTCGATCTTCCAGCGCCAGCCGTCGGGGTCGCGCCGGGCGCCGACCGTGACGAGGTACTCGAGCCACTCCCGCGGCAGCCTCGGGTTCATGGGGGCCCGCCGGGCGGCCAGCCCCTCGATGGTGTCGGGGCGGCGGCGGAGCTCGGTGCGGCGGCGGCGGCGGTCGAGCGATGCGGCCAGGTCGGCGCGGCGCAGCCGGCGCCGCTCACGGTCGTTGATGTCGGGCGCGGAGAACGGCGAGGGCAGGCCGTCGAGGTCGACGAACGCCTTGCAGATCGCCGGCCGCCCGGCGAGCAGCTCCAGCATCTCGCTCGCGCCCTTGGAGTGGGCGACCACCACGATGGGCTCGTCGCTCGCCGAGGTGATGACGGCGAGGTGGTCGCGGAGGTTGGCGCCCCAGCTGTAGAGGTCGGCGTGGTCGGAGTCGCCGTGGCCCCGGGCGTCCCACGCGACGACCCGCCACCCGGCGTCGGCGAGCATGGGGGCGAACACGTCGAAGGTGCGGGAGAAGTCGAACCCCCCGTGGACCAGCCCGAGGATCGGGGCGTCGGGGTCGCCCCACTCGTTCACCTGCAGCCCGAGCCCGCTGCTCGACACCCGGCGGCTGCGGTCGGGTGGGCGGGCGCCCGGGAAGGTGCGTGTCTCGTCGTCCGCCACGGGGCCGGAGCCTAGGCCGGGCGCGAGAGCGGCCCCCTACACTCGCTCGCGCCATGCGCCTCGCACCTGACGAGCTCCACCGCACCGCCGACGAGCGGCTCCGGCGCGACGGGCAGCGCTACACCGCGGGCCGGCGGGCGTTGGTGCAGGCGCTCGGCTCCTCCGACCGGCCCGTCACCATGGCCGAGCTGCTCGACTGCGCCGACGGGCTGGCCCAGAGCTCCGCCTACCGGAACCTGGCCGTGCTGGAGGAGGCCGGCGTGGTGCACCGCCTCCTCACCGGCGACGACACCGCCCGCTACGAGCTGGCCGAGGACCTCACCGGGCACCACCACCACCTGGTCTGCACCCGGTGCGGCGCGGTGCTCGACGTGGAGGTGCCCGCCGAGCTCGAGGCGGCCATCGGCCGGCTGGCCGCGTCGATCGGCTCCGAGGCCGGCTTCCGGGTCGACGGCCACCGCCTCGACCTCGTCGGCCGCTGTGGCGGGTGCCGGGCCGTGGCCGACGCCTGACCGGCCCACCGGGAGCCGCACGGCGGTTCGCCGCCCTCAGGGGCCACCGATACCCTCGCCGAGATGCCCTCCCCCGCCGACGAGGCCGCCCGGCGCCGCACCTTCGCCATCATCAGCCACCCCGACGCGGGCAAGACCACCCTCACCGAGAAGTTCCTGCTCTACGGCGGCGCGCTCACCAGCGAGGCGGGCGCGGTGAAGGCCCGGTCGGGGCGGCGCTCGGCCACCTCCGACTGGATGGCGCTCGAGCAGCAGCGCGGCATCTCCATCACCTCCACGGTGCTGCAGTTCCCCTACCGCGACTGCGTGGTGAACCTGCTCGACACCCCGGGCCACCGTGACTTCTCCGAGGACACCTACCGGGTGCTGGCGGCGGCCGACGCCGCGGTGATGGTGCTCGACGCGGCCAAGGGCATCGAGCCCCAGACGCTCAAGCTGTTCGACGTCTGCCGCCAGCGTGAGATGCCGCTGCTCACGTTCGTGAACAAGTGGGACCGGCCCGGGCGCGAGCCGCTCGAGCTGCTCGACGAGATCGAGCAGCAGATCGGCCTGGTCGTCACGCCCGTCACCTGGCCGGTCGGCATCGCCGGCGACTTCCGCGGCGTGATCGACCGCCGCGACGGCTCGTTCACCCGCTACACCCGGGTCGCCCGGGGCGCCACCGAGGCGCCCGAGGAGATCGTCGACCCCGAGCGGGCGGCCGACGAGGAGGGTGAGGCGTGGGCCGCGGCCCACGACGACATCACGCTGCTCGACGAGGTGGGCGCCGACCTCGACCTCGAGCTGTTCCTCGGCGCCCAGTCGACCCCGGCGTTCTTCGGGTCGGCCCTCACCAACTTCGGCGTGCGCAAGCTGCTCGACGCCGTCGTCGACCTGGTGCCGGCGCCGCGCGCCCGGGACGACGCCGAGGGCAAGCCCCGGGACCTCGACGCGCCCTTCAGCGGGTTCGTGTTCAAGGTGCAGGCCAACATGGACCCGTCGCACCGCGACCGCATCGCCTTCCTGCGGGTCTGCTCGGGTCGCTTCGAGCGCGGCATGGTCATCACCCACGGGCCGACCGGCAAGCCCTTCGCCACCAAGTACGCCCACCAGGTGTTCGGCTCGGAGCGCGAGACGCTCGAGGAGGCCTACCCGGGCGACGTCGTCGGCCTGGTGAACGCCACCGAGGTGCGCGTGGGCGACACCCTGTGGCTCGACGAGGCCGTCGAGTACCCCGCCATCCCGAGCTTCGCCCCCGAGCACTTCTCCGTGGCCCGGGTGCGTGACACCGGCAAGTTCAAGCAGTTCCGCAAGGGCATCTCCCAGCTCGACGAGGAAGGGGTCGTGCAGGTGCTGCGCGATGCCGACCAGGGCGACAGCGCTCCGGTGCTGGCCGCGGTCGGGCCCATGCAGTTCGACGTGGCGGTCTACCGGTTGGAGAACGAGTTCGGCGCCCCGGTGGAGCTGTCGCCCACCAGCTACCGCATCGCCCGGCGCACCGACCGGCCCAGCGCCGAGGCCCTCCGCGGCATGCGGGGGGTCCGCGTGCTGGAGAGGGCCGACGGTACGCTCATGGCGCTGTTCGAGAGCCAGTACTGGCTCGAGCGGCTCGAGCGCGACAGCCCGGAGCTGGTGCTCGAACGGCTCGTGGCCGAGGGCGGCGCGGGCTGACCCCGACCCCCGACACGGAGGCCCCACAGGTCGATGACGCAGGCGAACGGTCCGAGCCGGGCCCGCTGGCTCGGTCTCGTGGGGGTGGCGGCCGTGCTGGTGCTGCTGTGGGGTGCGCTCTCGTGGAAGGGGCGTGACGGCTCCGACGGCGGAGGGAACGCGGAGACGGCCTCGGCGCAGGGAACCACCGGCGCCAGCGAGGCGCCCAGCACCACCACGACCCTGCCGCCCTACGACGGCTGGGTGAACCCGGCGTCGGCGCAGGAGCCGTGGGACACCACGACCGTCGGCTACCTCACCTTCCGGGGCAACCCCACCCGCTCGTGGTACGGCCAGGGCCCGGTGCCCACGAACCCGCAGGTGCTGTGGTCGTACCCCGCCAACGGCACGATGTGCGGCCGGTCGAGCGACAGCGGCAACGTGCAGACCTGGTGCGGCGACGGCTGGACCGGCAACCCCAACGTGTTCGAGCGTGACGGCACGACGTGGGTGTCGTTCGGCGGCTACGACTACGGCCTGCACTGGCTCGACGCCGACACCGGCAAGGAGCTGGTCAGGACCTTCAAGACCGGCGACCTGGCCAAGGGTTCGATGAGCACCGACCCCGACGGCTACCCGCTCAGCTACAAGGGCTCCCGCGACAACAACTTCTACGTCGTCGCCACCGACCGGGGCGACCGGCCCGAGGTGCTCTGGAAGCTCAACGCCTACGAGAACGGCGTCACCAAGGTGTGGAACGACGACTGGGACGGCGCCGCCCTGATCCTCGACGACTACCTGTTCGAGGGCGGCGAGAACAGCTGGTTCTACATCGTGAAGCTCAATCGCGGCTACGACGCGGCGGGCAAGGTCACGGTCGACCCGAAGATCGTGTTCAAGGCGCCCGGCTTCGACGCCCAGCTCGAGAAGGACGCCCCCGACCGCCACTTCTCGATCGAGAGCTCGGTGGCCGTGTCGGGCAACACCGCGTACTTCGCCAACTCCGCCGGCCTGGTCCAGGGCTGGGACATCTCGGGGCTGAAGCAGGGCGTCACCCCGACCCGGGTCTTCCGCTTCTGGACCGGCGACGACACCGACGCCACCATCACGATCGACAAGCAGGGGAAGCTTTACGTCGGCAGCGAGTGGGAGAAGAACAACGCCCGCTCCAAGCAGGTCGGGCAGATGATGAAGCTCGACCCGTCCAAGCCCGACGACCCGCTGGTGTGGTCGCTCCCCGACCAGGTCGCGGGGAAGGCCGGCGTGTGGGCCACCCCCGCCCTCGGCGACGGGGTCGTCTACTTCGCCACCAACGGGGGCCGGGTGCTGGCCGTCGACCAGGAGACCGGCGCGGTGGTGTGGTCGAAGGACTTCGGCTCGCAGACCTGGCAGTCGCCGGTGGTGGTCGACGACGTGCTGATCGAGGGCGACTGCGAGGGGAACCTGCGCGCCTTCGACGTCTCCGACCCCCGCGTCGACCCGCCCCAGATCTGGAGCGTGAAGCTCGACGGCTGCATCGAGGCCACCCCGGCGGTGTGGAAGGGCCGCATCTACGTGGCCGCCCGGGGCGGCAAGTTCTACGCCCTCGGCGACCCACCGGCCGGCGCCACGGCCGACGCGACGAGCACGCCTCAGTGACGGTCGGGCGCTGACCGCCGGGTCAGCGCCACCGGCACGTCGTCGTGGTGGTCGCCGCACTCGGTCTGGAACGTGGTGTGGCGGATCCCGAAGCGCTCGGCCACCTCGGCGCTGGCCGCGTCGGCGAGGCGCTGGGCCTCGTGCAGGTCGGTGCCGTGGCCGAACTGCAGGTGGGCGGTGAGCGCCGGCGTCTCCGAGTCGAGCGACCACAGGTGCAGGTGGTGCACGCCGGTCACGCCGGGCATCGCCTCGAGCGCGGCCACCACCGCCTCGGGATCGATGCCGCGCGGCGCCGCCTCGAGCAGCACGCCGACCGACTCGCGCAGCACACCGAACACCGCCCAGAGGACCAGCGCGGAGATGAACAGCGACGCCGCCGGGTCGGCCCACGCCCACCCGAAGGCGCCCAGGCCGACGGCGGCGAGCACCACGCCGAAGGAGCCGAGCGCGTCGCCGGCGAGGTGCCAGAAGGCGGCGCGCAGGTTGAGCGAGGTGCCGGACCGGGCCACCAGCCACGCGCTGAGCCCGTTGACGACGATGCCCACCACACCCACGACGAGGAGGGGCGCGGCCTGCACCTCCGGAGGGTCGCCCAGCCGGCCGACGGCCTCGACCACCACCCAGCCGGTGACGGCGAGCAGGGCGGCGGAGTTCACCAGGGCGGCGAGGACCTCGGCGCGGGCGTAGCCGTAGGTGCGGCCCTTGCTCGGGGGCCGGGCGACGAGCAGCTGGCCGACGAGGGCCACGGCGAGGGCCACCACGTCCGACGCGTTGTGCACCGAGTCGGCGAGCAGGGCCAGCGACCCGATGAGCAGGCCCACCACCACCTGCACCACCAGCAGGGCGCCGTTGGCGACGATCGACACCCCGAGGGCCCAGGTGGCGTTCGGCCCGTGGCCATGCCCGTGAGCGCCGTGCCCGTGAGCGACGTGACCGCCACGCCGGCCCTCGCCGCCGTGGTGCGGCTCGTGACCGTGGCGGTGGTGGTCGCCGCTCATGGCGCCATCGTTGCGCCCGTCACGCAGTGTGGGCGTCGGCGCACGCGCGTTGCGACGTCGGTCACCCCGTCACCTTGACACCTTCTTGCCGTGCCGAGTGAAATCTGCGGCGCTCGTGCGGCGGTCCAGGTGGCCGCGCGCGCTCGTCGGCACCCGGCACCGCGGCCGGTAACCAGAACAGGACGTACTCGATGACCCAGGTCCTCGCCAGCGAAGGCGGCTACCAAGCATTCACGCTCTCGGGCAGCGAATGGGGGTGGCTCCTCTTCGCCGGAGCCGTGGCCGTGGTCGCCCTGCTGCTCGGCATCGTGCTCATGCGCGGCGTGCTCGCCAAGGAGCAGGGCACCGACAAGATGCAGGAGATCGCCGGCGCCATCCAGGAAGGCGCCCTCGCCTACCTGAAGCGCCAGTTCCGCACCATCGGGATGATCGTGGTGCCCGTGGCCGTGGTGGTCTTCCTGACCTCGACCGCGGTGAACAAGCCGGAGGTCCTCGGCGGCGCGGAGGCGCTGTCCTTCGCCCAGTCCGGCGCCTTCCGCACCATCGCCTTCATCGTGGGTGCCATCTTCTCCGGGGCCATCGGCTTCCTCGGCATGTGGCTGGCCGTGCGCGGCAACGTGCGCACCGCGGCCGCCGCCCGCCGGGTCGACTTCAACGGCGCCCTGCAGGTGGCCTTCCGCACCGGCGGGGTGGCCGGCCTGCTCACCGCCGGACTCGGCCTGCTGGGCACGGTCGTCATCGTCATGGTGTTCCAGAACACCGCGTCGGCGATCCTCGTCGGGTTCGGCTTCGGTGGCTCGCTGCTCGCGCTGTTCCTCCGCGTCGGCGGCGGCATCTTCACCAAGGCCGCCGACGTCGGCGCCGACCTGGTCGGCAAGGTCGAGGCGGGCATCCCCGAGGACGACCCCCGCAACCCAGCCACCATCGCCGACAACGTCGGCGACAACGTCGGCGACTGCGCCGGCATGGCCGCCGACCTCTTCGAGAGCTTCGCCGTCACCCTGGTTGCCTCGATCATCCTCGGCGTCTCGGCCTTCCACGCCATCGGCCTCGACGACAGCCAGGCGGCCAAGGGTCTGATCTTCCCGCTCGCCGTGGTGGCCATCGGCCTGCTGGCCTCGATGGTCGGCATCTTCGTGGTGAAGGGCCGCCCGGGCGAGACCAACGCCCTCGCCGCCATCAACCGGGGCATCTACGTGGCCCAGGCCCTCGCCATCGTCGGCGCCGCCGTCATCGCCTTCGTCTACGTCGGCAACCCCGACGGCGCCACCGTCTCCAACCCGGGGGCCCGGCTCTTCGGCGCCATCGTGGCCGGCGTAGTGCTCGGCTTCGCCGCCTCCAAGATCACCCAGTACTTCACCTCCACCGAGACCAAGCCGGTGCAGGAGATCTCGCGGGCCGCCCGCACCGGCCCCGCCACCACCGTGCTCGAGGGCATCTCCTCGGGCCTCGAGTCCGCGGTGTGGGCGCTCATCGCCATCGCCGTGGCCATCGGCGCCGCCCTGGCCCTCGGTGGCGGCAACGTCGGCTTCTCGCTGTACCTGGTGGCCCTCACCGGCATCGGCATGCTGGCCACCACCGGCATCGTCGTGGCCGAGGACACCTTCGGCCCGGTGGCCGACAACGCCGCCGGCATCGCCGAGATGGCCGGGGAGTTCGAGGGCGAGCCGGAGCGCATCATGGTGAGCCTCGACGCGGTGGGCAACACCACCAAGGCCGTCACCAAGGGCTTCGCCATCGGCTCGGCCGTCATCGCCGCCGTCGCCCTGTTCGCCTCCTACGCCGAGACGATCGCCAAGGCCACGCTGTCGGCCGCCGAGATCGTGAGGGCCGAGGCCGACGGAACCCTGGCGTCGCTGGTGAAGATCAACGTGGCCGACCCGAAGACCTTCATCGGTCTGCTCGTCGGTGGCTCGGTGGCGTTCCTCTTCTCGTCGCTGGCCATCCGGGCCGTGTCCCGCACCGCCGGCACGGTCGTGCAGGAGGTCCGTCGCCAGTTCCGTGAGAAGCCCGGGATCATGGACTACAGCGAGCGCCCCGACTACGGCCCGGTCATCGACATCTGCACCACGGCCTCGCTGCGGGAGCTCGCCACCCCCGCCCTGCTGGCCGTGCTCACGCCGGTCATCATCGGCTTCGGCATCGGCTACCTGGCCCTCGGCGCCTTCCTGGCCGCGGCCATCGTCACCGGCCAGCTGATGGCCAACTTCCTGTCGAACTCGGGCGGCGCCTGGGACAACGCCAAGAAGTACATCGAGGACGGCCACGAGGGCGGCAAGGGCTCCGAGGCCCACAAGGCCGCCGTCATCGGCGACACCGTCGGCGACCCGTTCAAGGACACCGCCGGCCCGGCCCTCAACCCGCTCATCAAGGTGATGAACCTGGTGTCGCTGCTGGTGCTGCCGGCCATCATCAACCTCGAGGACAACGACGTCGCCCGCTACCTCATCGCCGCCGCCGCCCTGGTCGTGGTGCTCGGCGCCGTCGCCTTCTCCAAGCGGGAGGGCACGTCGATGGTCGACTCGGCCGCCAACGCCGAGGACGACGCCCTGGCCGCCTCGGTCATGGCCGGCGACCGCAACGCCACGCTGCGCCAGGCCATCGACCTCTGGGTGGACGACCTGGGCCACCGCGACCACCAGCTGCGTGAGCGGCTGCTCGAGGTGCGGGCCTCGCTGCCGGAGACCGACGCCCAGGTCTGACCCGCAGCCCCTCCGGCTCCTCTCGACCTCACCATCCCTGCCCGCGATCTGCACGCTCGAGTGCGCAGATCGCGGGCAGGTTCGCTTCCAGGAGCGCCACCGGGAGCCGTGGCGGACGTTCAGCGGTCGACGAGGCGCGGCCACTCGATGACCGGGCAGCGGTCCATCACCACGTCGAGCCCGGCGTCGCGCGCTCGGCCTGCGGCCGCCTCGTCGACCACACCGAGCTGCATCCACACCGCCCGGGCACCGATGGCGACCGCCTCGTCGGCGACGGCGCCGGCGAGGCGCGAGCGGCGGAACACGTCGACCACGTCGACGGGTTCGTCGATGTCCCGCAGCGACGGCACCACCGGCGCGTCGAGGCCGGCATCGTCGCTGACGGCCTCCGGGTTCACGGGGAGCACCCGGAACCCGTGGTCGTGCAGGAAGCGGGCGACCCGATGGCTCGCCCGGCTCGGATCGGGCGACCACCCGACCACCGCCCACGTGCGGGTCTCGGTGAGCAGCCGGCGGATCGTGTCGTCACTGGCCATGTCCCCGTCCTACCCGCTCGGGCGCGCAACGGAGCACTCACCCCTGTCCGCCCCCTGGGTGAGCGCTCCGTCGGGGGAGGGACCGCCGTCAGGCCGGGGCCGGGACCGCAGCCTGCTCGAGCAGGGAGGCGTTGACCTTCTCGACCCGCGTGAAGTTGCGGTGCACGAGCACGGCGTTGCCCGCCGCTGCGAGCACCATCCCGATCACGATCGGGTGGATCATCGCCGCGGCCATGAGCCCACCGATCACGACCGGCACGAACCACAGCCAGAACAGCCGGTACCAGGGCCGGGTGCGCTGGTAGTCGGCGAAGGCGGTGGCCAGCCCCACGTCGGCCGCCTCCTGCTGGGGTCGGCCGATCCGTACCAGCCGACGGATCTGGCGCCGCCGGGCCTTGTCCATCGAGTTCCACGCCTCGGCGAAGCTCGGCGCGGCCTGCGGCCGGGGGCGAGGCCCCCGGCCATTGACCTTCTTGCTCATGCTCGTGTCTCCACGGTGTCGTCCTGCGACAAGCTCTCATGGGTGCCGGCGAAGTCCGGGTACGCCAGGATGCCCATCTCCGGCAGGTCGAGGCCGGCGACCTCCTCATCGGGGTTGCTGCGGATGCCGCCCTTGAAGATGACGTTCGACAGCTTGAAGAAGCCGTACGACAGGCCGCCCATCACCACGATGATGGTCAGTGCCCCGATGGCCTGGGCCGCCAGCTGGCCCGCGCCGGTGCCCCCGTAGAAGAGGCCGGTGACACCGGTGGCCGCGCCCGCCGAGTCCAGGTGGGTCGTCGTGCCGTTCCAGCCGATGCCGGAGCCGAGGGCGTCGATGCCGTAGCGTCCGTTGGCGAACAGCCCGAGGGCGAGCACGCCCCAGAGCCCGTTCACGAAGTGGACGCCGACGGCGCCGACCGGGTCGTCGACCTTCAGCTTCTGGTCGACGAAGAAGACCGCCTCCACCACCAGCACACCGGCGATGACGCCGATCAGGGCCGCAGCCCACGGGTCGACGAAGGCGCACGGTGCGGTGATCGCGACGAGGCCGGCCAACAGACCGTTCATGATCATCGCCGGGTCCGGCTTCCCGGTGCGCAGCCACACCCAGAACATGCCGCCGACGCAGCCGAGCGCTGCAGCGATGCCGGTGTTGGCGGCCACGAGGCCGAACTGACCGTCAGCCACCTGGAGCGTGGACGCAGCGTTGAAGCCGAACCAGCCGAACATCAAGATGACCGTGCCGATGCCGGCCAGCGGGATGTTGTGGCCGGGGAGGCCGCGGGGCTTGCCGTCCCTGCCGTACTTGCCGATGCGAGGACCGAGGACGATCGCACCGGTGAGCGCCGCCACACCGCCCACGGCGTGCACCACACCGGAGCCGGCGAAGTCGACGTAGCCGTTCCCGAGCTTCCAGGTGTTCCCCAACTGAGACAGCCAGCCACCGCCCCAGGTCCACGCCCCGAACAACGGGTAGTAGATGGCGCCGCAGAAGAAGCCCCACAGGACGAACGACTTGAACTTCCAGCGCTCGGCCATGGAGCCGGTCGGGATGGTCGCGGCGGTGTCCATGAAGGCGAGCATGTAGAGGAAGAAGGCGGCGACGGCGCCGGACGAGGCGTAGTTGCTGCCCGTGAGCGCCCAGCCGCCCTTCCACAGGAACACCCAGTGGCCCGAGCCGATCAGGTTCGAGCCCACCGCGTGGTCGTAGCCCCAGTCGAAGCCGGGGATCTTGGCCGAGTAGCCCCCGAACATCAGGGCGTAGCCGACGAGGAAGAAGGCGGTGGCTCCGGTGCCGAACACCGCGATGTTCATCGCCATGGTGTGGGCGCCGTTCTTGGCGCGCACGAACCCCGTCTCAAGGGCTGCGAAGCCGGCCTGCATGAACATCACCAGGGCCGCCCCGACGACGATCCAGAGCATGTTCGTGTTCTGGAACATCGCGGTGACCTGCTTGGCCTCCGGCATGGTGGTGTCGTCCTGGGCGGCGGCCACGCCGGTCAGCACCAGGGTGGTCACGCCGGCAACAGCGGTTGCCACGGCGGCCCGCCGGGCCATCCGGTTGCCGGCGGCGGCGCGGACCCGCTCGAACGTGGGGGTCGTCGTCACAGGGCCTCCTCGCCCATCTCGGAGGTCCGGATGCGGACGATCCGGGACACGGGCGTGACCCAGACCTTGCCGTCGCCGATCTTGTCGGTCCGGGCCGCGGCCACGATGGCGTCGACCACGCCGTCCGTCTCCGCCTCGGCGCACACGACGTCGATCTTGACCTTGGGCAGCAGATCGACCTTGTACTCGGCACCGCGGTACGTCTCGGTGTGTCCGCCCTGGCGGCCGAACCCCTTGACCTCGTCGACGGTCATGCCGGTGATCCCCATGCCCTTCAACGCCTCCTTCACCTCCTCCAACTTGTGCGGCTTGACCACCGCCGTGACCAGGTTGACCATCGCTCCTCCTCGATCGGGGCCGAGAGGCCCGGACGTGCTGCGTCGGGAGAGCACGACGGCGCTGTCAGCTCCCACGTCGCCGACGCTGGTGCGTCTGACGTGTGGCTGACGGTACGAAGCGGCGATTACCCGCCGGTGTTCGCTCTGTTACGCGAGGCGCCCGTTTCTCTGACGGGAACCTGACCTCTCCCCTGCTGCCGGAGTCGGCCGGGAGCGAAGCGGGGTCAGGCCTCGGCGACCGGCTCCGGCGGCACCGCTGGCGCGGCCGGAGGCGGCGGCGCGGAGTGCGGGGCGGGCGGCGGAGGAGGCGGCGCCTCGGGGATCGAGAAGGTGAACACGGCGCCGCCGGCAGGGTGGTTGGCGGCCACCACCGTGCCCCCGTGGGTTTGGGCCGTCTGCTCGACGATGGCGAGGCCGAGGCCGGAGCCGGGCTTCGCGCGCGACCCGGGCGAGCGGTAGAAGCGGTCGAAGATGTGGTCCAGGTCGGCGGCAGGGATGCCCGGCCCGTGGTCGCGCACCACCACCGTGCCGTGGTCGACCGTGACCTCCACCGGGGTGGGGGCCTCGCTGAACTTGGCCGCGTTGTCGACCAGGTTGCCGACGGCACGGGCGAGGTCGCGGGGCTTGCCGATCACCGTGCACGGCCTGGCCGTGACGCTCACCGTTCGTCCGGTGCGGCGCCGGACCTGCTCGGCCGCGCGCTCGACGACGTGGTCGAGGGGCACGTTCTGCTCGGGCTCGTCGTCGTAGGTGTCGGTGGCCAGCTGAACCAGTTCGTCGACCAACGATCCGAGCTCGCGGGTCTCGGTCTCGAGGTCGGCGAGGATCGCCTGGCGGGTCTCCTCGGGGAGGTTCTGGTACCGGCGGAGCGTCTCGACGTTGGTGCGCAGCGACGTGAGCGGGGTGCGCAGCTCGTGGCCGGCGTCCTGCACGAGCTGCTGCTGCTGCTCGCGGGACTGGCCGAGGGCGTTGAGCATGGTGGCGAACGCCCGGGCCAGCCGCCCCGGCTCGTCGTCACCCGCCGGCGGCACGTCGACGTCGAGCCGCCCCGTGTTGGCCACCTCCTCGGCGGCGTCGGTGAGCTGGACCAGCGGGTGGGTGGCACGCCGGGCGATGAGCCAGCCCGCGAGGGCGCCGAGGCCGGTCACGGTGAGCACCACGGCGACGAGCCACCACCTCAGCGCGTCGAGGACCCGCTGGGACTCGCTGAAGTCACGGGCGAGCTGCACGGCCCCGACCGTGCCGCTGTACGTGACCGGCACGGTGGTGACCCGGTAGGTCACCCCCTCGACCGACACGGTGCGCGTGCGGGGTCGACCGCCCTGCGATGCGAGCTGCTGGTCGGTGGCGTCGACCGGCAGCGCCACGGCCGAGGTGTAGGCGATCACGTCACCGTCGGCGTCCAGGCACTGGGCGACGACACCACCGAGGCGCTCGTAGCCCTCGCCCGGCCGACCGCCGCGTGGCACCGGCGTGCCGCAGTACTGCGCCAGCGTCCGCCCGTCGGGGTCGCCCAGGGCCTCGGTCTGCGAGTCGAGCGAGCGGTCGACCTCGCCCCGCACCCGCTGCTCGGTGGCGAGGTAGGTGGTCACGCCCACGAGCACGGCGGCCAGGCCCGCCAGCAGCGCCAGGGCGACCGCCATGCGGGCGCGGAGCGTCACGACGGTCGCAGCGTGTAGCCGACGCCGCGCACGGTCTGGATGAGGCGCGGTTCGCCGCCGTCCTCGGTCTTGCGTCGCAGGTAGCCGATGTACACCGCCAGGGCCTTGGAGTCCGGCCCGAAGTCGTAGCCCCAGATGCGGTCGTAGATGGTCGAGTGCGAGAGCACCACGCCGGCGTTCTCGGCGAGGAGCTGCAAGAGGTCGAACTCGGTCTTGGTCAGCTCCATCTCACGGTCGCCCCGCCAGGCCCGCCGCGCGGCCTCGTCGATCCGCAGGTCCTCGACGACGATCTCGGTGCCCTCCTCGACGTCGTAGGTGCTGCGTCGCAACAGGGCCCGCAGCCGGGCGAGCAGCTCGTCGAGGGAGAACGGCTTGGGCAGGTAGTCGTCGGCGCCGGCGTCGAGGCCGGAGACCCGGTCGGCGACCTCGGTGCGGGCCGTCAGCACCAGGATGGGCAGCCGGGACCCCGCCGACCGCAGACGACGGCACACGGTGAGCCCGTCGACGTGGGGCATGCCCAGGTCGAGGATGAGCAGGTCGACGCCGTCCTTGCCCGCCGCCTCGAGGGCTGCCGCACCGTCGGCCACGGCCTCGACCGCGTAGCCCTCGAGCTCGAGGGCCCGGGTGACCGACTCGCGGACGGCACGGTCGTCCTCCGCGATGACAAGGTGCGCTGTCGCCATGAGCCATTCCTAGCCGGAGGGCGTGAGAGGGCGGTAAGCCCCGTGACCAGGGATTCTCGTCGAACTCTTACCGGCGTCGCCGAGTGCTCTTACGTGCTGCGCCGATGGTGCCCTCCGCAGGGGTGCACCGAATCCCCTCACCCTCGCCACCACCACCCGACCAGGAGCTCGCGATGACGGACCCGTCAGACCCCACCCAGCCGACGCCCGCGGCCGTGCCGTCGGCCGAGCCGAGCAACGAGCCGACCGGGGCGGTGCCGCCCACGGCGACCGGTGAGGCCGGCGCACCTCCCCCGCCGTCGGGCTGGGCCCCTGCCGCCCCCGTAGGACCCACGCCTCCCGCCGCGGCAGCGCCGGTGGGGAGCGACGCCACCAAGCCCACCATCGGGCGCACGATCGCCATCCTCGTCGCCGTGGGCGCCTTCGTCATCGGCGGCCTGCTCGGTGCGCTGCTCACGGCCGCGCTGCGCGGCGACGACGGCCGGGGCGACCGCTTCGGGTTCCCCGAGCGGGGCCGCAACGGCTCCGAGCAGATGCCGATGATGCCGGGCGACGGGCAGATGGGGCCTCGCGGCGGCGGTCGCTTCGGCGCTCCCGACCCGGACGACCGACCCGGGCGGCGCACGCCGGACACCACCGCACCGAGCACCACCTCGCCCTCGACCACGCCGAGCAGCAGCTCCAACGGTGCCTGAGCACGGGGGGCGATGGGCGCCGCAGGCCCCGCCCCCGTAGGGTCACGTCATGGTCTTCCCCTCCCCCCGTCCTCGTCGCGCGGTCCGCCGGGCCTCGGCCGCCACTGCGGCGGTGGTCGTCACCTCGGCGCTGCTGCTCGGCGCCTGCGGTTCCGACGGGGGCGGGTCGACCACCGAGAGCAGCTCGCCGGAGACGACGGCCCCCGCCGAGACGACCACCACGGTGGTGAACACCACGTCGCTCGACCAGGTCACGGTCAGCGGAGCTGTCGGCGAGAAGCCCACCGTGACCTTCACGCCGTCGTTCGTAGGCACGGCCGATGCGACGAAGGTCGTCGCCGAAGGCGACGGCCCGGTGGTGGGCGCCGACCAGCGGGTCACCGTCGACTACTTCGGCTTCAGCGGGGCCAGCGGCGCCGAGCTCGGGGGCACCTACGGCTCGACCCCCTCGAAGTTCTTCATGGCCGACCCGACGTTGCGGCCGATCATCGTGCAGGCCCTCGTCGGCCAGAAGGTGGGCGGTCGGGTGCTCGTCGCGGTCGACGACACCCAGGGCAGCGGCGAGTGGAACCTCGTGGTGTTCGACATCAAGGCGGCCGACACGGTCCCGACCTCGGCGCAGGGCGAGCCGGTCACCCCCGACCCGGCCCTCCCCGTCGTCACCGTCGACGACAAGGGCGTGCCGACCATCGCCCAGCCCCAGGGCGACCCACCCACCAGCCTCGTCGTGCAGCCGCTGATCAAGGGGTCCGGTCCCGAGGTGACCGCCGGCCAGACCATCACCGTGCACTACGTCGGGATGATCTGGCAGAGCGGCAAGGTGTTCGACAGCTCCTGGAGCCGCCAGTCGCCGGCCGACTTCCCGATCGGGCAGGGCCAGGTCATCGCCGGCTTCGACGAGGGCCTGGTGGGCCAGACGGTGGGTTCGAGGGTCCTGCTCGTGATCCCGCCGGACAAGGGCTACGGCGACCAGGGCAACCCCCAGGCCGGGATCGGCGGCAGCGACACGCTGGTGTTCGTGGTCGACATCCTCGCCGCCTCCTAGCTCGAGGCCGACCTCGGTCAGCCGGCGAAGCCGTCCATCATCTGGGCCATCAGGGGCGAGCCCGGGCCGGTCGCGGGCGAGGTGGTGGGCGCGGCGAGGGCGCCGGCGTGCTCGGCCACCGACTCGGGGGTGAGCTCCCGGTCGGTGAAGCCGTCGTTGACCGCGAACGCCACGCGGGCCACGTGCCCCGCACCGACGGCGTAGCACTGGCCGGTGACGTCGCAGCTCTCGTGGGCCAGCCAGGCCACGAGCGGGGCGACCTTGCGGGGGTGCAGCCACTCGGCGAGGCCCTCGCTCCAGGGGATGGACCCGAAGCCGGTGCCGGGGCGGGTCTTGGCGTAGGGCGCCACCGCGTTGGCCACGATGCCGAGCCGGTGGCCTTCGGCGGCCATGGCGCCGGTGAGGCCGATCACCCCGGCCTTGGCCATCGAGTACACCGTGCTGCCGGCGAAGCCGCCGTAGGCCGCGCCCGACGACACGGTGACGAAGCGGCCGCCGCCCCGCTCGGCCATCACGCGCCACGCCGGGCGGCTCACGTTCAGCGTGCCCAGCAGCTGGGTGGCGATCACGGTGGCCACGTGCTCGTCGGGGAAGTCGGCGAAGGGCTGCATGCGCACCTGGCCGGCGTTGTTCACCACGACGTCGAGCGCGCCGAAGGCGTCGAGCGCAGTGGCGACGATGGCTTCGCCCCCTTCGACGGTCGCCACCGAGTCGTGGTTCGCCACCGCCGCTCCCCCGCCGCCGACGATCTCGGCCACCACCTCGTCGGCCGGGTTCACCGGCGGTGCCTCACCGGAGCCGTCGGTGTCGCTGATGGCGACGCCCAGGTCGTTGACCACCACCATCGCCCCTCGGGCCGCCAGCAGCAGGGCGTACTCGCGCCCCAACCCCCGACCGGCGCCGGTGACGACCACGACCTTCCCGTCGAAGCGCAGCTCAGCCATGCGCCGTGTCTAGCGCGACCCGCCGGCCGGGTCGCCTCGCCGCCTAACCTGCCCGGCACCGCACCGACCGAGGGGAGCCCGATGGACGCGCAGGCCGTGGCCGACAAGCTGGAGATCCACGAGGCGCTGGCGCGCTACGCCCGCGGCGTCGACAGCGGCGACTGGGAGCTCTGGAAGGGCGTGTTCACCGAGGACGCCCAGCTCGACTACTCCTCGGCCGGGTTCGCCGTCGGGTCCCGCGACGAGGTCTGCGCTGCGCTCGAGCAGGCGATGGCCGCCCTGCCGCTGCGCCAGCACTACATCACGAACGTCGAGATCGACCTCGACGGCGACCGCGCCAAGGTGCGGGCGATGTTCTACAACCCGATGAAGTTCCCGTTCATGGACGACATGAGCTTCTGCGGCGGCTACTACCACCACGACTTCGTGCGCACGCCAGACGGCTGGAAGAGCGAGCGCCTGGTCGAGGAGAACAACTGGTTCGTCAACCCGCCCCAGTTCTGAGCGGCGGGCCGGGCCCGTTCTGAGCGGCGAGCCGGGCCCGCCGCAGGGCGGGCCTGCTCGCCTCACCCTCGGGTGAGCACCACCTTCAGCGCGCCGGTCTCGCCGGCGCGAGAGAAGGTGTCGTAGGCCTCCTCGAACTGGTCGAGCACGAAGTGGTGGGTGACGAACCGCCCCGCGTCGACCTGGTGGCCCTGGGCCAGCTTCAGCAGCGTCGGGGTCGAGTAGGTGTCCACCAGCCCGGTCGTGATGGTGACGTCACGGATCCACAGCTCCTCGAGGTGGAGCGACGCCGGCTCGCCGTGGACACCGACGTTGGCGACCCGGCCGCCGGGCCGAACCAGCGCGGCCGCGAGCTCGAAGGTGGCGGGCACGCCGACGGCTTCAACCGCCACGTCGGCGCCGAGGCCCTCGGTGAGGCCGCGCACGACCTCGAGCGGGTCCTGGTTCGAGTTGTTGACCGTGACGTCGGCACCGAACTGCTTGGCCGCCTCCAGTCGGGAATCGGCCAGGTCGATGGCCACGACGTGGCTCGGGCTGAACAGGCGGGCGCCCATGATGGTCGACAGCCCGATCGGACCAGCGCCGACCACTGCCACGACGTCACCGGGCTCCACCTGGCCGTTCAGCACGCCGACCTCGTAGCCGGTCGGGAGGATGTCGGCCAGCATGAGCAGCTGCTCGTCGGACACGCCGGCGGGCGCCGGATGGGTGGAGGTGTCGGCGAAGGGCACACGCACGTACTCGGCCTGCGTGCCGTCGATCAGGTGGCCGAGGATCCAACCGCCGCCGCCGAGGCACTGCCCGTAGCGCCCTTCGCGGCAGAACCGGCACGAGCCGCACGACGTGATGCAGGAGACCAGCACCTTGTCGCCCGGCTTCACCCGCTTGCAGCCGCTGCCCACCGACTCGACGGTGCCGACAGCCTCGTGACCGAGGATGCGCCCGTCGGTGACAGCCGGTACGTCGCCTTTGAGGATGTGCAGGTCGGTCCCGCAGATGGTGACGGCGTCGACGCGCACGATGGCGTCGGTGTCGTCGATCAGCGTGGGCATGGGGACCTCGTCCCAGGACTTGCGGCCGGGCCCGTGGTACACGACTGCTCGCATGGCAGCCCCCCTTCTCGCACGTCTGTGTCGTACGTCTCACCGTACGACCGCCCCGGAGCGTCGGGAAGGGCCGAACTGCCCGGCCCCCCGCTACCGTTCTCGGGTCGGCCGAGGGGGGTGGTCCCGTGTCCGAGCTGAGCATCCAGGAGTCGCTGTACCCCGAGCTGACCTGCTTCGGCTGCGGGCACGCCAACCCACACGGCTTCCACCTGCGCTCCTACCGGCGTGGCGATCTCACCGTCGCGTCGTTCACGTCCCGACCCGAGCACGACAACGGCTTCGGCTTCCTCAACGGCGGGATCATCACCACGGTGCTCGACTGCCACACCGCGGCAGTGGTCATGTGGGAGGCGGCCGAGCGGGGATGGGAGGCGGCACCCGGTGCGCCCGTGCCGTTCATCACCTCGGGGATCGACCTGCGGTTCCTGCGACCCACGCCGCTCGCCGAGCAGGTGGAGCTGACCGCCCGCCCGGAGCGGGTCACCGAGGAGGAGATGGTGGTGATGGCCGAGCTGCTCGCCGACGGCAAGGTACGGGCGACGGCGGCGGCCACGTGGAAGCGGTTCCGGCCCCGCTGAGCCGGCGTCGCGTCGGGCAGCACACCGGTCGACCGCTAGCCTCGGCGTCGACCCCGCTCCGCCGGATCGGGGTCTCCACCGCCGGCGAGCCGGCGTTCGGGGCTGTAGCTCAGTTGGCTAGAGCACCTGCTTTGCAAGCAGGGGGTCGTGGGTTCGAGTCCCATCAGCTCCACAAATCCCCAGGTCAGAAGCTTGCGGCGGCTCGCCATGCGGCTACGTCGGCCGTGACCTGGGTTTCTCACCCGACGAGGGGCTCATCGGTCCGACTAGTGCGCCGCGGCGTCGGCTCGGACTGCTGCGGCGAGCACGTGGCGGTCTTTGGGGTCACAGGTCACCCCGCGTCGCAGGTATCCCAGTTCGCCGGGAGCGTGAGACGTCTTGTCGTCGTTCTGGTGGAGGATTAGCCACCGAATCCGGGGGCAAACCTCCACCAGAACGGGGACGGAACCGTTCACGTCGCGAAGACGGTTCCCGGCCTCGGGGTGCAGTCGACCTGGTAGCGCTCGCGCAGCGACGGAAGCGGTTCGTCGAGCATCGACTCCCACGGCTCGAAGGCGAGGCTGCGGGTCGATCGGCCGTGGGCCCACCCGTCGGAGACCGCATCCATCATCGCGACGATGATCGTCGGGTCCACGAAGGTCATCTGCGCCGTGATCACCGACATCCAGATGCCGAAGTAGGGGAACCGCGTCTGGGCGAGGCAGAAGGCCTGGAGGGCGATCTCGCCGCGGCCCGACGGGTCGTACCCCGTCAGGACGTGCTGGAAGTCGTGCACCTGGAAGCCACGCAGCACCGCTTGCTGCATGACGTCGGGCATGCCGTCGAGCATCCCGGCCTGCACCATCGCCTCGTGCAGGCCCCGGTAGTCGGTGGCGATGCTCGCCGTGAGCCCGTTGGCCACGATCCAGTCGTGGTAGGCCCGTCCGAGGGTGCCCTCGGGGAGTGCGCCGGTCGCGTCCAGGTCGAGGGGCTCGGCGATCTCGGCACCGGGACCCTCGAGGGCCGGGCCGGCGTCGGCCATGAACGCCTCGACGTACGCGGACGTCACCTCCGCCGGCGCATGCGACCACCACTGGTTGAACAGCAGGTGCACCGGCATGGCCTTCTGGTCGTTGAAGGCGGCGACGAGCAGACGACCGAACTCCTCGTCGATCCGATCCGCCGAGGGCGTCCCTGCGTCGAGCACCCCACTGCCGTCCATGCGTCCCCTCCTCGCTGGTCTCCCCGCGCGCAGTGTCGCGCGCACCGACCCGCCGCCGTCCAGCACGCCGTCCGCCCGATCGACCCGCGCTGAGGAGGGTGCGGGACGGTGCTCGGACGGCGAGCCCGCTGGTGGGCCAAGGTGGGCGGATGGCGATCCGACGGATGGACAACATGGGCGTCGTCGTCGACGACCTCTCGGCGGCGATCGAGTTCTTCGAGGTGCTCGGCCTCGAGCTCGAAGGCCGCGGCACGATCGAGGGCGAGTGGGCCGGGCGTGTCACCGGGCTGGGCGACCAGCGTGTCGAGGTGGCCATGATGCGCACCCCCGATGGCCAGGGGCGGCTCGAGCTCTCCCGGTTCATCGAGCCGGCGGTCGTGGCCGACCACAGGGAGTCGCCGGTCAACGCCCTCGGCTACCTCCGAGTGATGTTCGCCGTCGACGACCTCGACGACACCCTCGCCCGGGTCGGCCGGCAGGGTGCGGTCCTCGTCAGCGACGGCGTGGTCCAGTACGAGGACGTGTACCGGCTCTGCTACATCCGAGGGCCGGGAGGCCTGCTCATCGGGCTCGCCGAGGAGCTGGCTCAGGCAGCCGGCAGCACGAGCTCCGACATCGCCTGAGCCCTACCTCGGGTCGCCCGTGGCCTGCTGGTCGGCGGCGGGGCGCTGGGCGGCGAGCTTCACAGGTCCGCTGAGCCTGACGGAGGCGGGAACGGCGGCGCCAGGAAGGCCAGTGCCCGTCACCCCCGGTCCCAGAACAGGGCGAGGGCGATGCCGTCGGCGTCCTTGAAGTTGAGGATCGCTCCCGGCGCGATGTCGATCACACCGGAGGTCTCGACACCGGCGTCGCGCAGGCGACGGTCCCACGCCCTCAGCTCGTCCGCCGAGTCGACGGAGAAGGCGAGGTGGTCGAGCCCCATGACGGTGGGGTCGAACGTGGCGCCGCGGCCGTGGTGCTCGGTGAGGCCCACCGAGTAGCCACCGCCCGCGAAGCTCATCACCGCGGCCCGGCGCTCGTCCCCCTCCTCACGGAAGAGGACCTCGAACCCGAGCACGCTCTCGTACCAGCCCACCGAGGCGTCGAGGTCGCGAACGGAGAGGCTCACGTGGTGGAAGCTGCGGAGGTCCGCCATGCCTCCAGCTTGCCACCGGTCCTCAGCGCTCGGCCGGGACGGCGAAGGCCTCGATGTAGGGGGCGAACTGCCGGCGGACCGCCGCCTCCTCGAGGCCGTGGTCGGCCAGCGAATAGCGGTGGGCGCCGAAGCGGTCCTTGGGCTTGTCGCTCAGGTAGGCCGACACCAGGGCGGGGAGCTCGGCCGCCATGGGGAGGCCCAGGGCGTCGTAGACCCGGCCGATGGCCTCGATCGGCTCGCGCATGAGGTCGAGGTACTGCAGCTCGACCACTTGGCCCGGGGGCAGCGCCGCCTCCGGCGCGGCGATCCCGTTGAGGATCATGGTGAGGCCCATCGCCGAGGACTCGGCGATCGCCGATGGGTCGACGTCGTCGGAGCGGATCCAGCGCCCGTGGGCCAGCGTGCTGACCGTGGACGGCAGCGTGCGCGCCGGGTCGCGGTGGGTGCGGATGATGCGAGCATCGGGGTACACGGCGAGGAGCGTGGCGAGCCGGCTCAGGTGGATGGGCGACTTGAACAGCCAGGTCGTGGGCCGACCGCCCTGGAGCACCTGCACGAAGCGGCGGTGGAAGGCGTACGCCGGCCCCGGGTCGGTGAAGGCCCGGTACGCCATCCACTGCGGGATGTCGACGTTGGTCGACCAGAAGCCGAGGTCGAACTGCGGCGCCATCAGCCACAGGCACTCCTCGGGCAGCCGGGCGTCGAGGTCGTGCACCGTGCGGAAGCCGGGGTCGACGTCCCCCCACAGGTCGAACTCGCTCTCCGCCCAGGCGATGCGCGTGGCGTCGTCGACCTCGGGGCCGACCACCGGGTGGGCCATCTCGAACGCCCGCGGGGCGCGCAGGGCCGGGTCGAGGGCCAGCAGCTCCTGGAGGATGCTGGTGCCGGAACGGGCCGGGCCGGTGATGAACACCGGAGCGGGCACCTCGGCGGCCGCCAGCGACGGATCGGCGCGGTGGGCCTCGACCACGAGGAGCCTCGTGCACAGGTGCCGCAGGACGTCGTGGCGGCACATCAGCCGTCCGACCACGTGGAGGCGGGCCTCTTCGTCGAGGGCGTCGACGAGGCGCCGGTAGGGCTCCTCCCAGTCGGGCTCACCGAAGTCGTCGAGCCCGGTGGCGGCCGTGGCCAGCTCGACGAGCTCGTCGGCGTCGAGCCGGACCAGCGCGGCGGCACCACCGACGCCCGGGCCCATGGCGTTGAGGCGCCGGACGATGTCCGGGCGCGCGTCGATGATGTCCCCCACGGGTGCAGCGTAGGCGCCGGCGCCGGGCGCGCTCCGCTACCGTCACCGCCGTGGAGCACCTGGGGGGACGCGTCGCCGTCGTCACCGGCGCGGCCGGCGGCATCGGGCTCGGCATCGCCCAGTCCTTCGTCGGCGAAGGGATGCGGGTCGTGCTCGCCGACATCGACGAGGATGCGCTCTCTGGCGCGGTCGGCCAGCTCCGCGGGGCAGGCGCCGACGTGGTGGGGGTGGGGGTCGACGTCACCGACCCGGCGAGCGTCGACGCCCTGGCCGACGAGACGGTGCACCGGTTCGGCGCAGTGCACGTCATCGTGAACAACGCCGGGCTGGTCCGGGGCGGCCGCTCGTGGGAGCTGTCGCTCGAGGAATGGGAGCTGGTCGTCGGCGTCGATCTCTGGGGTGTGGTCCACGGTGTGCGCGCCTTCGTGCCCCGGATCCTCGCCACCGGCCAGGAGGGCCACGTCGTCAACGTCGGCTCGATGGCGTCGGTCTCGCCTCGGGCGGGCATCGCGCCGTACGTGGCGTCCAAGCACGCCGTGCTCGGCCTGTCCGACTCCCTGCGCGCCGAGCTCGAGGAGGCCGGCGCGCCGGTCGGTGTGAGCGTCGTGATGCCGGGCACGGTGCGCACCCGGATGGTGCCCGTGGGCATCGACCCGTCGGTCGTGGGGGCGCTGGTGGTGGGCGCCATGCGCACGGGCCTGCCCTACGTGTTCACCCACCCCGACCGGATGCCCGAGGTGGAGGCGCGCTTCTCCGCCATCACCGCGTGCACCCCGCCGCCCCTCCCCGCCGGCGACGACGATCCGGGGCCCGGGCCGGGCCGCTGATCCGGGCGACGTCGCCTCTCCCGGTCCGGACGCGCCGGTGGGCGGGCTCGCGGCCCGCCCACCTCCCGCCCCGACCACGGGTCACACGGCGTCGGCGCCCTGCTCCCCGGTCCTGATCCGAACCAGGTCGTCGAGCGCGAGGACCCAGATCTTCCCGTCGCCGATCTTGCCGGTCTGCCCGCTCTTGGTGATGGCGTCGACCACGGTCGGCACGGCCGGTTCGTCGACGATGACCTCCACCTTGAGCTTGGGCAGCAGCTCGACCTTGTACTCCGAGCCTCGGAAGACCTCCGTCTTGCCGCCCTGGCGTCCGAAGCCCTTCACCTCCGTGACCGTGACGCCCGTGATGCCGGCCCCCTTCAGGGCCTCCTTCACGTCGTCCCACTTGTGCGGCTTCACCACCGCGGTGACCATCTTGAGCACATCGTCCTCCTTGTCGGATTGGGGCCCCGCCGGTGCCTCGGCACCGGCGGGGCGGATCCCTGGCTAGGCGGTGGGGGCGAGCACGTAGCCCCGCCCTCGCACCGTCGTGATCTGCAGGCCCAGCGGTTGCAGCCGCTGCCGGGCCTTCTTGATGCGGACGTTGAGGGCGCTGTCGGTGACCCGCTGCCCGGGCCAGCCGGCTGCGGTCAGCACGTCCCGGCGGACCAGCTCGCCCATGTTCTCGACCAGCGGCACCATCAGCCGCCACTCCACGTCCGGGAGGGCCACCCAGGCCCTCCCGTGGTGGAGCAGGCCGCCGTCGTCGATCCACACGTCGTCGTGCGTGTCGACCGTCGGCATCGTCCGTCGTCCTCCTACTCGTCCAGCAGCCTGGCGCCGGAGAGGGCTGCTGCCGGCGGGCCACCGCCCATGTAGGCGAACTCCGGGTGGTAGGCGGAGCCACCGTGCTCGACGATGTCGATGCCCTCGAGCTCGTGCTCGGCCGGCAGGCGCAGCTGGTTGACCGCCTTGATGCTGAACATCAGCACCAGGCCCACGACCAGGACGACCACCGTGACGAAGGCGCTGCCGATCAGCTGGGCGACCAGCTGATCGGTGCCACCGCCGTAGAACAGGCCGGTGACCGTGCCGGTGCTGACGTCGGCGCCGGTGGCGCCGGGGACCCCGAAGTCGCCAGTGGCGAACAGGCCGACGGCCAGGGTGCCGAAGATGCCGCACACACCGTGCACGGCGACCGCACCGATCGGGTCGTCGACCCGGATGAACTCGATGAGGTCGATGGCCAGGACGCAGATGATGGCTGCGACGCCGCCGATGATCACCGCTCCGAGCGGGCTCACCCAGTAGCAGGGTGCGGTGATGGCCACCAGCCCGGCGAGGAAGCCGTTGATGGTGATGCCCGGATCCCACTTCTTGGTGCGGAGGTACATGAACGCCAGCCCGACGAGGCAGCCGGCGCAGGCGGCCAGCGTGGTGTTGGCGGCCACCCGGCCGATGCCCTCGAAGTCCATGGCGCTGAGGGTGGACCCCGGGTTGAAGCCGTACCAGCCGAACCACAGGATGATGCCGCCGACCGCAGCGATGGTCATGTCGTGGCCGACCATGAACGAGCCACCGTCGCGCTTGAACTTCCGCCCGAGGCGGGGACCGAGGGCGATGGCACCGCACAGGGCGAGCACGCCGCCCACGGTGTGCACCACGGTGGAGCCGGCGAAGTCACGGAACGGGGTGTCCATGGTGGCCAGCCACCCACCTGGGCCCCAGATCCAGTGGCCCACGATCGGGTAGATGAATGCGCTGACGCCGATCGAGTACAGCAGGTCGCCCTTGAAGCTGGTGCGACCGACCATGGCGCCCGACACGATCGTCGACGCGGTGTCGGCGAAGGCGAACTGGAACAGCCAGAAGGCCAGGAAGGCCACACCTGTCGTCCCGTACGTCGCCGGGGCGGAGCTCAGGAAGAAGTACTGGTGGCCGATCCAGCCGTTGCCCTCGCCGAACATGAAGGCGAAGCCGATGGCCCAGAAGAAGATGCCGCACATCGCCGTGTCGACGATGCACTCCATCAGGACGTTCACCGTCTCACGGGTCCGGGCGAAGCCGGCCTCCAACATCATGAAGCCGGCCTGCATGAAGAACACCAGGAACGCAGCGACCAGCACCCACACCGTGTTGACCGGGTTGATCACGTTCGTGAGCGTCTCGACCGGGACCTGGGTCGCATCCGCGGTCTGGGCCCCGGCCTGGCCACCGAAGTACCACGCCAAGCCCAGCATCCCGGCCAGCACCACGGCGGTGCCGGCCATCTTGCCTCCGAGGTAGGTGAAGAAGAAGCGACGGGAGTCCCGCTGCTTCATCCCCTCCACGAACCGTCTGATCATCGCTCCTCCGTTGCGCTGTTCGTGACGCCCAACTGACGTCTCGAGGGCAACGTAAGAGTGGTTCGTTGCGTCGCCATGTGGTCGGGGTGACGGGCCCTGGGCGATCTCCTGACCCCAGTCTGACCAAGGTGACCTCGACGGACCGTTCCACACGCGTCCGGTCAGGTGGCCGCCGAGAGGCACCCGGCACGGCCACCCGGCACGCCGGGCCGTGCTCAAGGAACGACCGGCATCGGCCGTTCACCGAGTGTGCACTTCACCCGTGACGTGACGGAGCGACCGCGCCCGGCCACCCCCACGAGCGACCAGCTCGGGGCCCTCGGCCGCCTCGGTCGTTGGGTCTCCCGCCGCCACCGGTGGGTGGCGCTGCTGTGGGTCGTGGCGGTCCTGTTCGCCGGCTACCTGAACGCGGCGCACCAGAAGGACGTGTCGGACAACTTCCGGATCCCCCACACCGACTCGCAGGCGGCCTACGACCTGCTCCAGCAGCGCTTCTCGTCGCAGAACTCGGCGACCGCCACCGTGGTGTTCTCCGTGCCCGAGGGCCAGGAGCTCACCGCTCCCGGCAACGCCGACGCGGTCGCCGCCGCCACCGCGGCGCTGGCCGAGGTCCCGGGCGTGGCCTCCGTGGCCGACCCGCTCACCACCAACGCGCAGACGAAGCTCGCCCAGTGGGCCGGCACGCTGCCCCCGGCGGAGGCCCAGGCCGTCACCGCCCTCGGCCAGAACCTGCCGCCCTCGGTCTCCGCCGACGGCCGCGTCGCCTACGCCACCGTCACCTTCGACGCCCCCCTCACCGAGCTGCTCGAGCGGCAACCGGTCGACACCGAGAAGGCGGGCGCGGACTACCCGAACCCCTACAGCGCCCTGCAGGACGCCGTGAAGGCCGTGCCCGCCGGCGACGTCAGCGTCGCCATCGGAGGGCCGGTGGCCGACACCTACGACGGCCCGGTGTCGTGGTGGGCCAACCACGCCGACGAGGTCGGCCTCGGCCTCGGGGCCGTCTTGTTGCTGGTCGCCTTCGGCTCGCTGTTCGGCATGGCGATCCCCATCGCCACCGCCTTGTTCGGCGCCGTGACGGCCAGCGGCCTCGTCTACCTGCTGGCCAGCGCGGTGACGGTGTCGTCGGCCGCCCCACCGGTGACGCTGATGATCAGCCTCGGTGTGGGCCTCGACTACTCGCTGCTGATCGTCACCCGCTACCGGCAGTTCCTCGCTGACGGCCACGAGCCCCACGACGCCGTCGGCCTGGCCCTCGCCTCGGCCGGGAAGGCCGCGCTGTTCGCCGGGCTGACGGTCTGCGTCGCGCTGCTCGGCCTCTGGCTCGTGCCCATCCCCCTCGTGCAGACCCTCGGGCTGGCCGCCGCCATCGGCGTGGCGGTGATGATCGTGGCCGCCACCACGCTGCTGCCCACGCTGCTCGGCTTCGCCGGAGCCAGGATCGACCGGTTCCGCCTGCCGATCGGCAACCGCAACGGGGCGGCGGTCGACCCCGAGCGCACCTTCTGGGGACGCTTCGCCCACGCCACGGCCCGCCGCCCGTGGTTCGCCCTCATCGGAGGCCTGGTCCTGCTGCTGGCGCTCGCCCTGCCGTTCCTGCGCATCGACTTCGGGATGCCCGACGACTCATCGCTGCCCTCCGGCCTCTCCCAGCGCACGGCGTTCGAGCAGATGCAGGACGGCTTCGGGCCGGGCGTCAACGGCCCCCTCCTCGTGGTCGTGGGCCTCCCCACCGACCACCCCAGCAGCTACCAGCAGGTGCTGCCCCAGCTCGATGCGGTGAACAAGGCGGTCGGTGCCCTCCAGCCGAGCGGCACGGTCGAGGACGTCCAGTACGCGGTGGGACCGATCCCCAACGACGCCCAGGCCACGACGGCCGTGATCTACCAGATCGTGCCGAAGACGGCGCCCGACGACCACGCGACCACGCAGCTCGTCGACACCCTGCGGGCGAACCTCGACCGGGCGGTGCAGGGCACCGACCTGCAGGTCCACGTCGGAGGCAGCACGGCGACGCTCATCGACCTGAGCACCCTGGTGGTGCGCTACCTGCCGCTCGTCATCGCCGCGGTCGTGCTCGGCGCCTTCGTCCTGCTCGTGGTCGTGTTCCGCTCGATCCTCGTGCCGCTCAAGGCGGCGCTGATGAACCTGGTGTCGATCGCCGCGGCCTACGGCGTCGTGGTGGCCGTGTTCCAGTGGGGGTGGGCCAAGGGCCTGGTCGGGCTGTCCACCACCATCCCGATCGTGTCGTTCGTGCCCCTCGTGATGTTCGTGATCCTCTTCGGGCTCTCCATGGACTACGAGGTCTTCCTCATGTCGCGGATCCGGGAGGAGTGGGACCGCACCCACGAGCCGCGCACCTCGGTGGTGCTCGGCGTGGCCAACACGGCCCGGGTCATCACGACGGCCGCCCTGATCATGATCGCGGTGTTCGCGTCGTTCGTCACCAACGCCAACCCGACGGTGAAGCTCATCGGGTTCGGCATGGCGGTGGCGGTGCTCATCGACTCCACCGTCGTGCGCATGCTGCTGGTGCCGGCGGTGATGGAGCTGTTCGGCAAGGCGGCCTGGTGGTTCCCGAGCTGGCTGGGCTGGCTGCCGAAGCTCGACGTGGAGGGCCCGTCGGCCGCCGCCGAGGTGCCGACGCCGGCCGCGACGGCCGAGCAACGTCCGGCGCGGGTGGGTGCCTCGACCTGAGGTGGTTCGTTGCCCACCCCACGCGGCGGTGGGAAGATCGCCGCGGGAGGAGGCGGCGCATGGAGCGCGACACGACCGCCCGGCCACTGGTCGACGAGCGTCGCTGGCGCGGCGCGAACTTCACCGCCATCGTCGGCACCAGCGCGGTCGTGGCCGGCGCCTTGTTGCTCGTCGCCGGGTGGTACGGCATCTCCGGCGAGTCGGTCGTGGCGCGCCAGCTGCCCTACCTCGCCTCGGCCACCGTGCCCGGCGCCGCACTCGTCGTGGCCGGCGCCGTGCTCCTCGGCCCGGTGCTGCGGGGCCAGGGGGAGGAGACCGCCGCCGTCGACCGGCTGGTCGAGCTGCTGACCGAGCCGTTGCCCGAGGAGCCGGCGCCGAGCCCTCCGGCGACGAGCGACGAGAGCCGCCTGCTCGCCGTGCCCGCCGGCACGCACTACCACCGCGGCTCGTGCGCCCTCGTCATGGGCAAGCCCGACGCGGTCGCGCTCGACGGCGACGCGATCGACGAGCGTGGCCTGCAGCCCTGCCCGGCCTGCCGGCCCGAGGTGTCGGCGCCCACCCCCACCGCCCGCGAGGCTCCGGCGGCACCGGCCCGGGAGACCTGAGCCGGTGACGGCCGCCGACCTCGCCCTCGCCGGGCTCGGCATCGGCGCCGTCGCCGCCCTGGCCGGGCTCGGCCTGCTCGTCACCTACCGGGTGACGGGCGTGTTCAACCTCGCCTTCGGCGCCGTGGCCGCGCTGGCCGCCGAGCTGCTGCGCCACATGGTGCGCGAGTGGGGCTGGCCGACCGTGCCGGCCACCGTCGTCGTCGTGGGTGTGGTCTGCCCCCTGGTCGGCGTGGTCGTGTCGGTGCTGGTGTTCCGCCCGTTGGAGCGCCGGCGGGCCGGCACCGCCGAGTCGCTCGTGGCGTCGTTGGGCGTGTTCGTCGTGCTCGTCGGGGTGATCGGCGTGGTGTGGGGCCTGCAGTCGTGGCCCGACGCCCCGGCGCTGTTCTCCTCGGCCGCCATCGACCTGCCCTTCGACCTCCGCATGCGGCGCGACTCGCTGGCCGCGCTGGTCGTGGTGTCGGTCATCGGCGCCGCCCTCGCCCTCGTGCTGCGCACCCGCGCCGGCCTGGCGGCCCGGGCGGTGGTGGAGGACCGGGACCTCTCCGAGCTCGTCGCCATCGACACCGACCGGGTGTCCATGGCGGCGTGGGCCGGGGGCTCGGCGCTGGCGGGGCTCGCCGGCATCCTCATCGCCCCCAGCGTGCGCCTCGATCCCTACGGGCTCACCCTCTTCGTGCTCGGCACGATGGCGGTGGCGGTCATCGCCGGGCTGTCGAGCCCCCTCGTCGCGGTCGCCTCGGCGCTGGTGATCGGCGTGGCCCAGAGCGAGCTCACCCAGTGGCACCCGACGGGGCGGGCCGGCGTGGTGCTCCAGACGCTGTCGTCGAACCTCTACGCCGTGGCGCTGCTCGTGGCCCTGCTGGCCATGCGCCACCTGGCCGACGACGACCCCGGCCGCTCGATCACGGCACGCCTCGCGCGTCGTCACGACCTGCGGCCCCCGACGGGCTGGTGGATCCCGGCGGTGGTCGTGCTGGCCACGCCGCTGCTGCTCAGCGGGGCCGAGCTCCGCGACGCCGAGCAGGTGCCCGCCCTGGCCGTGATCTTCCTGTCGATCGTGGTGGTCACCGGCTACACCGGCCAGATCTCGCTCGGCCAGGCCGGCTTCGCCGGGCTGGGCGCGCTGGTGGCGGCCCGGCTCGCCCACGGGGGCCTCGGTCCTCTGCCCGAGGTCGGCGGGCTGGCGGCCCTGGCCGGCGCCGCGCTGCTCACCGGGCTCGCCGGCTCCCTGATCGCCCGGCCCGCCATTCGCCGCCGAGGCTTGTTCCTCGCCCTCACCACCTTCGCCGTCGGCTCCATCATCAGCCGCTTCGTGTTCGCCCAGCCCACCTTCGTGTCGGGGCTGCACATCTCCCCACCGGCTCCGTTCGACAGCGACCGCGGGTTCTACGTGCTGGAGCTGGCCGTGCTGGGCATCGCCCTGCTCGTGGTGCGCAACCACCACAGGGGACGCCTGGGCCGGGCCCTGCTCGCCATCCGTGACGACGAGCCGGGCGCCGAGGCCGCCGGTGTCGACAGCCATCGGCTGCGCATCTGGGCGTTCACCATCTCCACCGGGCTGGCGGCGGCGGGCGGCGTGCTGCTGGCGTCGTCGCAACGGGCCTTCGACGCCTCGGCGTTCGATCCCGTGCAGAGCCTCATCTGGTTCGCGGCGGTGATGGTGTTCGGCATCGACAGCGCCATGGGCGCGGTCCTCGGCGCGGCACTGCTGGTCGCCCTCGACGTCGCCGTGGGCAACGGGGTGTCGACGCTGGTGATCGGCGCCGGCGCGGTGCTGCTCGGCCGCTACCCCGGTGGTCTGCTCTACCAGGTGCGCCGGGTGGTGGCGCGCGGGCTGCGGGCCCTGCGCACCACCACCCACACCGACGTCGCGCTGCCCCCGGTGCGCCTCTCCCCCGCGGGCCAGGCGCTGGCCGCCAGGGTCCGGCGATGAGCGGCGCCGCGCTGCGCGGGGAGGCGATCGTGCGGCGCCACGGCGGGCTGGTGGCCGTCGACCACGTCGACCTCGACGTCGATCACGGTTCGGTCCTCGGCGTCGTCGGGCCCAACGGCGCCGGCAAGTCGACCCTGCTCGACTGCCTGGCCGGCACCCAGCCCGTCGACGGAGGGCGGGTGCTCCTCGGCGACCGGGACATCACCCGGCTCGACGCCGACCAGCGCAGCCGCCTGGGCCTCGTGCGGACCTTCCAGCGATCGTCGGTGTTCGGCAGCCTCACCGTGGCCGAGAACCTGCGGGTGGGGGCCGAGAACCGCCGGCGGCGCGGCCTGGTGCGCGGCGTGCTCGGCCTGCCCGACCCGGCCGCGGCCGAGGCGTCCTTCGTCGTCACCGACGTCCTGCGCCAGCTGGGCCTGCGGCCCCTCGCCGACCGGCCGGCGTCGGCCCTGCCCACCGGCACCCTGCGCCTCGTCGAGCTGGGCCGGGCGCTGTGCAGCCGGCCCCGCGTGCTGCTGCTCGACGAGCCGGCCAGCGGGCTCGACGAGGCCGAGACCGACCAGTTGCGCGACCAGCTGTTGGCGCTCCGCGACCGGGGCCTGGCCCTTGTCGTGGTGGAGCACGACCTCGAGCTGGTGAGGGAGCTGGCCGGCTCGCTGCTCGTCATGGCCCGCGGCCAGGCCATCGCCACCGGCCCGCCCGCCGACGTGCTCACCCGGCCCGAGGTGCGCCTCGCCGTCACCGGGGCGACCACGTGACCGACGGGCTCGAGCTGCGCGGGGTGCGGGCGGGCTACGGGCGGGTGGAGGTGCTCCACGGCGTCGACATGGTGATGCCCTCCGGGATGTCGGTCGCACTGGTCGGCCCCAACGGCGGTGGGAAGTCCACGCTGCTGCGGGTGCTCGCCGGCCTGGTGCGCCTGCGCGCCGGGGAGGTGCTGCTCGACGGCCGGCCGCTGCTGCACGGCCCGACCCACCGCATGGCCGCCGCCGGCCTGACCTTCGTGCCCGACGAGCGCAACGTGTTCGCCTCGCTCAGCGTGCGCGAGACGCTGCGGCTGTTCGGCGGCCGCCGCCCGATCGACCGTGCGCTCGACGTGTTCCCCGAGCTGGCTCACCTACTCGACCGCAAGGGCACGACCCTCTCCGGCGGGGAGCGCCAGATGGTGGCGCTGTCGCACGCGCTCCTGCGGCCCGGCCGGGTGCTGCTCGTGGACGAGCCCAGCCGGGGCCTTTCACCGTCGGCGGTGCGTCGCGCCTACGAGGCGCTGGCCGCGCTCGAAGAGCCCGGACGGGTGATCGTGGTGGTCGAGCAGTACATCGACGAGGCGCTGGCCGTGGCGGACCTGGTGTACGTCCTCGACCGGGGTCGGGTCCGCTTCGCCGGCGAGCCCAGCGAGCTCGAGCCGGTCGCCGGGCGAGCGGGCCGCTCCGATCCCGACCACGGGACCGGGACCGCGACCGGGGCCGGTCAGCCCGCCTGGTAGGCCACGTTCTGGACGTCGACGCAGTCGAACCCGCCGACCGGTGTCTGCGACACCCACCCGCCACGGCCGTCGTCGGCCTCGTCGGACCACCGGGCCACGCTCAGGCAGCCCTTCCCCGGTGCGCCGGGGTCGGGATCGGGCTGGAAGTCCCGGGGGGCGAGCAGGCCATGGCCGTCGTAGCGCTCCGGGCGGTTCATGTAGGCCTCGACGCACGTGCGGGTGAGGACGGCCCCGCAGGACTCCATGGCGTCGGTGAGCCACTGGGCCGACGCCCAGCCCTCGAGCTCCCACATCGACATCCGGTCGGCGCGCTCGGGGAACGAGGCGTCCATGTCGGCCCGGAACCGGGCGACGACGTCGACCGAGGTGTCGGCGTAGTTGAGGTCGGTGGCGGTGGCGTACAGCGACCGCCGGCACGTGGGGCTGGCTACGTAGTCGGAGGCGACGGCCTGGGTCCAGCTCTGGACGGAGGTGATCTTGGCCTTGACGGTGAGCCCGTTGGCGTCCATCGACTTGCACAGCGTGACGTTGCCGGCGGCGTCGATGGCGTCGAACACGACGTCGACGCCCTTGTCGCGCATGTCGATCACGGCGGCGTCCATGTTGGGCACGCCGAAGTCGACCTGCTCGCGCACCACCTGGTAGCCCTCGGCCCTCAGGAGGTCGGCGGTGAGGTCGGCGAAGCGCAGGGAGTCGGCCTGGTTGTAGGCGACCACCCCGGCAGTGCCGACCCCGAGGTGGTCCGTGAACCACCTCTGCACCTCGCTGCCGCCGTAGAGCACGCCGTCCCAGCCCACGGTGCCGTCACGGGGCGCCGAGCTGCCGTAGATCTCGTAGAGGTGCTGGTACTGGTCATAGGCGTTGCTGATGGGCTGCCCGCCGATGTCGGGCACCCCCGCCTGGCTCACCGCCTCGGCCCCCGCGTACTGGAAGATCGAGTTGCCGGCGAAGGCGAACACCTTCTCGTCGTTGATCAGGCGCCGGACGCAGTCGAGGTTGCCCGCCCCGCTCGACTGGTCGTCGCACTCCACGACCTTCACGGTGCGGCCGTTCACGCCGCCCGACCGGTTGAGCCCCTCGAAGAACGCCCGGGCCCCGTAGGACGGCGGCGCGAACGTCTCGGGGCCGAGGGGGCTGGTCTTGGACACGATGAGCCCCACGGTGACCTGGGTGGGGCTCACCCCCACGTCGCTGGCCGGGTTCGGCCCGCTGGTGGTGGACGGGCCGCTGACAGCGGGGCCCGAGCCGCCGAAGGCGTCGTCGTCGAGCCGGGTGCCGCAGGCCGCGGCGACCAGGCCCAGCACGAGGGCCGTGGCCAGGGCCTGCCTCACCGGTCTGCGCGCCGCCCGGCTCCTCGGCCGGATCCCCGAGCACCTCACCGCGTCGAGCGTACGGCAGCCGGGCGCGGCCCCGGCGGTCAGTGCAGGATGACGCCGCGGATGTTCCTGCCGTCGCGCATGTCCTGGTACCCCTCGTTGATCTGGTCGAGGGTGTAGGTGCGGGTGATCATCCCGTCCAGGTCGAGCTGGCCCTTGCGGTACAGCTCGGCCAGGCGGGGGATGTCGGCGCGGGGGTTGGCCGAGCCGAACAGCGACCCGACCACCTGCTTCTCGGTGAGGGTGAGGTCGATCATGGGGATGGTGTTCGACGGCTCGTTCCACGGGTGGATGTTGGTGACGACCACCCGCCCCCGCTTCGAGGTGAGGGCCATGATCTGGGCCATCAGCTCGCCGCTGCCCACGCCCATGGTGCAGATGACCTTGTTGCACATGCGGCCCCAGGTCTCCTGCTGCACGAGCTCGAAGGCCTCCTCGACGCTCGACGCCGTGTGGGTGGCCCCGAACTTCTCGGCCGTCTCCCGCTTCAGCTCCACCGGGTCGATGGCGAAGATCCGCTCGGCCCCGGCGAGGCGGGCGCCCTGCACCGCGGCCGAGCCCAGCCCGCCCACGCCGATGACGGCGACGTTGTCGCCGGGCTTCACCTCCGCGGCGTAGACCGCCGAGCCCCAGCCGGTGGTGGCGCCGCAGCCGAGCAGGACGACCTTGTCGAGCGGCAGGTCGGGCAGCACCTTCACCACCGACCACTCGTGCACCACGCTGTGGGTGGCGAAGGTGCCGAGGCCCGCCATGATCAGCGCGTCCTGGCCCTTCACGTGGATGCGCGAGGTGCCGTCGAGCATGCGCCCGCTCATCACCTGGGCGCCGTTGTCGCACAGGTTCGAGTGGCCCTCGGCGCAGGAGGGGCACTGCCCGCAGACGGCGACGAAGGAGTACACGACGTGGTCGCCGGGCTCGACGCCGCGCACGTCGGGACCGACCGCCTCGACGATGCCGGCCCCCTCGTGGCCGGCGATCCACGGGTAGCCGGCGTGGGGCATGTCGCCGGTGATGAAGTGCTCGTCGGAGTGGCACAGGCCCGAGGCGACGTTGCGCACGAGCAGCTCCGCGCCCCGCGGCTCGTCGATCTCGACGTCCTCGACCGACCAGGCCGTGTCGTCGGGACCCCACAGCATCGCCGCCCTGGCCTTCATCGCTTCCCCCTTCGCCGGCCGCCGGCCGCGGCCCCGTCGTCTCGTGCCCTCCGCGCCGGACGACCGGCCGGAGGTGGCCGCACCCTACGCGGTGCCGTCCGGCCGCCGCACGCCACCGAAGTGGGCGGCGGGGATCGGCGCGCCCGGCCCGTCGACCTCGGTGGCCCGCGCCGTGCCCACGTTGCGCACCGCCACGCCGGCCACGTCGGTGCAGTAGGTGTGGCACGAGTCGTCGGCGGGCCGGGCCTCGACCGGGTGGCGCCACTCGTCCATGGGCAGGCTGCGGCCCATCCCGATGATCGACCCGCGCCGCAGCACGAAGGCGGCCTCCGCCCCGTCGGCGTCGAGGTTGGCGGCCACCCAGGCCGAGAAGCTCCGGCGGTCGAGGGTGAGCCCGGCGAAGCGGCCCTCGTCGAGCACGGCGAACGCCTCGATCTCCCAGGTCGCCCACTCGCTCCCGTCGACGAGGAGGGTGGCCCGGCGGCGGCGGTGGCCGATGCCGGTCAACCACACCTCGTAGGTGCGCTCCTCGCCCCGACGCGCTGCGGCCGCGGCCAGCACCGCCAGGTCGGTGGTGTGGACGCACTGTGACGGGCGGCCACCCATCCAGCGGTCGAGGTCGGCGACGTCCTCGAGGGCCACGCCCTCGAGGCGCGCCAGGCCAGCCGCGCCCACCGCGCAGCTGGACCACGGCGTGCGCTCCGGCGCCACCTCGACGGCGGTGACGGTCGAGCCGTCGTGGTGGAGCCGGACGGCGAAGTGGTGGATGTAGTCCTCCATCGCCGCGCCGACGACGCCCGTCGCCGGGCGCAGCTCGATGCGCCGGCGGTACGGGTGGTCGGTGGGCGGGATGTGCGGCTCGCCCGTGGTCACGCCGGCTGTCGCTGCACGAGGCCCTGGCAGTTGTCGTGCATGATCAGCTGCTGCTCCTCGGGGGTGTAGCCCGCCTCGGTGAGGTCATCCGTGAACGACAAGGGGTCGCGCAGGCCCTCGGTGTGGGGCCAGTCGGAGCCGAGCAGCAGGTGGTCGGCGCCCATGATGGAGCGCAGCGCGCCGAGGTCGTTCTCGTAGAAGGGGGAGACCCACACGTTGCGCCTGAACACCTCACGCGGGTCCTCCGGGAACGCCTTCGGGGTCTGGCCGTAGAGCTTGCCCAGGCGCTTGAGGAGCGGGGCCACCCAGTCGGCGCCGGTCTCGATGGTGGCGAAGCGCAGGTGGGGGAACCGCTGGAACAGCCCGTGCAGGAGGAGGGCGGCGAGGGTGTCGGCCACCACGTCGGCCGACAGCGCGGAGCGCAGCGGCTCGAACTTGTGGGCCTCCATGTCGGCGCTCTCGCCCCACATGGTGATGATGTTGCGGTAGGCGTTGTCGCCGCCGTGGAAGGCCACCGCGACACCGGCCTCCTGCACGCGCGCCCAGAACGGGTCGAAGCGGGGGTCGGCGGGGCTCTTGAACCCCTCCGCCGTCATCACCGGCCCGGTCTGGATGAGCACGACCCGAGCGTCGCGGTCGAGCACCCACTCGAGCTGGGCGACGGCGTTGTCGACGTCGATCAACGTGAGGTACGGCACCGCGAAGATGCGCTCCTGGTAGGCGAAGCCCCAGTCCTCGTCGAGCCACCGGTTGAACGCCCGGAACGCCGCCATCGCCGCGGGGAGGTCGCCGATCAGCGCCTGCTCCATGCCGACGCCGAGCGTCGGGAAGAACAAGGCGCCGTCGATGCCGAGCTGGTCCATGGTCTTCAGCCGGATGTCGCGGTCGCGGTAGGCGGGGTCGCAGGGCTCGAGCTCGCCGAAGAGGTCCTTCACGCTCTCCCCCCCGGGGTTGTTGCCCCGGAAGTAGTCCTCGAGGCTGCCCGGCGCCGAGAGCTTGTCGAACGTCGGGTTCGGGATGAACCGGTTGATCTTGCCGCCGACGAGCAGCATCTGGCGGCCGTTCACCTCGGCCCACTGCATGCACCGCTTGGCGTACTCGGGCTCGATGTGGCGGGTGAAGGCGTCGAGCGCCTCGTAGTAGTGGTTGTCGGCGTCGAACGCCGTGAGCTGGCGCGTCTCGTCGGCCATGTGGTGTCCCCCTCTGGCGATGCTGTGCCGAGAGCGTATGCTCGCCTGGAACCAGGTTCCAGTGAGCGGCCGTTCCGGCGAACCGGTGCCCGATCCTGTACCTATAGGGACCGATCCGGGCACTGGAAGGCCTGGCGACGACCTTGGAGGGACCCGATCTTGACCACCGAACCGCTGCCGGCCTGCGACGCGCCCGAGGAGCTCACCCCGGCGTGGCTGACGTCGGCGCTGCGCCGAGGCGGCGTCGATGCCCAGGTGGCCGCCGCCTCCGCCGAACGGGTCGGCACCGGCCAGATGGGCACGAGCTTCCGGGTCCGGCTCACCTACGCCGACGACGCCGCCGCAAGCACCGCGGGCGCCCCCGCCTCGGTGATCGCCAAGATGGCCGCCGGCCCGCCCGAGTTCCGGGGGGCGATCGCCGACGGCTACCGCGCCGAGGTGGGCTTCTACCGGGAGATCGCCCACACGGTGGCCGTGCGCACGCCCCACTGCTGGTACGCGGCGATCACCGACGACGGCACGTGCTTCACCCTCGTGCTCGAGGACCTCGCCCCCTCCACGCCCGGCGACCAGGCCACCGGGCTCACCGCCGCCGAGGCCGAGGCCGCGGTGGTGAACCTGGCCGGCCTGCACGGGCCCCGCTGGAACGACCCCTCGCTGCACGACGTGGCCTTCCTGTCGCGCCACACCCCCGAGACGGCCGACTTCTACGCCCAGATCCTGGCCGGTGCCATCCCGACGTTCCTCGAGCGCTTCGGCGACCGGATGGCCCCCGAGGACCCCGCGACCCTCGCCTCGGTGCCCGAGCACCTCCCGGCGTGGCTGCTCGCCCGGCCCGAGCGGTTCAGCGTGATCCACGGCGACTACCGGCCCGACAACCTCATGTTCCCGCCCCACGGTGCCGGAGTCTCGGCGGTCGACTGGCAGACCCTCGCCCTGGGCCTGCCCGGTCGCGACGTGGGCTACCTGCTCGCCACCAGCCTCGATCCCGCCCTGCGCCGAGCCGAGGAGCGACGCCTCGTCGAGCTCTACCGCCTCGCCCTCGCCGAGCACGGGGTCGACGACCTCGACCCCGAGGACTGCTTCGACGACTACCGGCTCGGCGTCGTGCAGGGGCCGCTCATCACGGTGCTGGGGGCGGTGTACGCCAACGACCCCAACCCGAAGTCCGACGAGATGTTCACGGCCATGATCACCCGCTCGCTGCTCGCCATCCGCGACCTGCGTCCGTTCGAGCTGCTGTGAGCACCACGACACCCCGACCACATCCCGTTCTGGTGGAGGTCTCGCCCCCGGAACGGGGGTGAGACCTCCACCAGAACGCGGAGATGAGCCCGTCGGGCGGTCGGGGCCCCCGGGTGATCAGCCGGTCAGGCCTTCGGGAACTTGAGGCCGGTGGGGGCCACCCCGAACACCTCGGAGGCCATGCGGGCCCCGAGCTTGGTGGCGTCCCATGGCTTGTTGCCGCTCTCGATGACGACCTTCTCCGACCAGCCCTTCATCAAGATGATCTGGTCGTAGAGGCAGCGGATGATCTGGCCGTTGACGTAGCCGGCCTGGTCGCTGGCCAGCCACGCCACGAGCGGCGAGGAGTTCTTGGGGTCCATCGGGTGGAACTCCCCCTCGGCCACGGCGTCGGGCTCGAAGGCTTCGCCGGCGCCCGGCATGGTGGCGGTGATGCGGGTGAGGCCGGCCGGGCCGATGCAGTTGACGGTGACGCCCGACGCCGCCAACTCCTGGGCCAGGGTCAGGGTCAGGCCGGCGATGGCCGCCTTGGCCGTGGCGTAGTTCGACTGCCCGAAGTTGCCGCCCAGGCCCGCGCCCGACGTGGTGTTGATGATGCGGCCGGCGATGCCGGCGCCCGCCTTGGCCTGCTCACGGAAGTACTTCGCCGCGAAGTGCGACAGCGACCACGTGCCCCGCACGTGCACGGCCATCACCGCGTCGAAGTCGTCGACCGGCATGTTCCAGATGGCGGCGTCGCGCACGATGCCGGCGTTGTTCACGACGATGTCGAGCTTGCCGTAGGTGTCGATGGCCTGCTGCACGAGCTCGCCGCACTGGTCGTGGTCGGCCACGTTGCCGTAGTTCGCCGAGGCCTCGCCGCCCTTGTCGACGATGAGCTGGACCGTCTCGTCGGCCGCCCGGCCGGCGCCCTCGCCGGTGACGCTGCCGCCGAGGTCGTTCACCACGACCTTGGCGCCGTGCTTGGCCAGCTCCATGGCGTGACCGCGGCCGATCCCGTGGCCGGACCCGGTGACGATGGCGACCTTGCCGTCGAGCATGCCCATGCGTGTTGTCCTCTTTCGGTCTCGCCGCCGAGGCGGCTCCGCCCGGCGCTGGTGCCGAGGCGGGCTGAAATCGTATATTTCTGCGACTCGGGCCGTGGCCCGTGCCGGCCGACCGGGAGGCAGCTCTCCGGTGGAGCGCCCATCGTCGCACGCGGGGCCGCCCGACAAGGATTCCTGGCCGGCGTGCCGGACCCGCCCAACCCCCGGGAGAGACGTGAACGACAAGGTCTACACCCACGAGCTGATCGACATCATCGGCCCGAACCGGCCCAACTACATGCACCACATGACGGCCAACTGGAGCCCCATCGCCCAGGAGGAGCGCCACCAGCTGTGCTTCGGCGTGTGGGGCACCGTGGGCACCACGGGCCGGTGGCCGCAGGTCGTGAACATGTGGGAGGAGGACGGCTTCGACGGCCTGGCCGCCGGGCTCGGCCACGAGCTGGGCCGCCCGAGCCTCCAGGACGAGAAGCTCGAGAAGTGGTGGAAGGAGGCGGCCAACTACCGGCGGGGCGGCTTCGACCGGGTGCTGGTGCCGGCGCCGTGGACCCGCACGATCGAGCAGCTGTGCGCCGACGGCGTGAAGGGCCAGGTGTACGCCCACGAGACCCTCGAGGTCGATCCCGGCGGCGCCGACGACTTCCTGTCCGCCGTGCGCGACGAGGGCGTCCCCACCCTGGCCCCGTTCGGGTGGCAGCTGGTGGGCGCCCTCAAGACCTCGATGCACGCCGACTCGCAGTGCATCGTGATCTGGGCCATCGAGAGCTGGCAGCACTGGGCCGAGTACGAAAAGGCGGTGTACGCCGACCCTGCGGTGAGGGCGTGGCGCGACCGCCAGTGGGACGCCAACGCCTTCGAGCGCTTCTTGATGTGCGACGCACCCCTGTCACCGATGAAGATCGGACGACAGCCCGCCCGCTCCGACCGCCACGAGGGCTGGACCGACCTGTAGGAGATCCCGTGCACCTGCGCGACACCCCGGAGGAGGCCACGTTCCGCGCCGAGCTGCGTGCCTGGCTGGCCGAGAACGTGCCCAAGCTCCCGCCGGAGCCCGACCACACCGACTGGCCCGGCCGCCGGGCCTACGAGTCGCAGTGGCAGCGGCTGCTCTTCGACGCCGGCTACGCCGGCATCAACTGGCCCGTCGAGGGGGGCGGCAAGGGCGCCACCCCCGGCGAGCACCTCATCTACCTGGAGGAGGCGTCGGCGGCCAAGGCACCCGAGGTCACCGTCGGCTTCGTGGGCCAGATGCACGCCGGCCCCACCCTCATCGCCGAGGGCACCCCGGAGCAGAAGGCCCACCACCTGCGGGGCATCCTCGACGGCAGCCACGTGTGGTGCCAGGGCTTCTCCGAGCCGGAGGCGGGCAGCGACCTGGCCAGCCTCCGCACCCGGGCGGTGCGTGACGGCGACCACTACGTCGTCACCGGGCAGAAGATCTGGACCTCCAACGCCACCGTGGCCGACTACTGCGAGCTGCTGGTGCGCACCGACCCCGACGTGCCCAAGCACAAGGGCATCACCTGGCTGATCATGCCCATGGACCTGCCCGGCATCGAGGTGCGTCCCCTGGTCACCGCACACGGCACCGCCGAGTTCGCCGAGCTGTTCCTCGACGAGGTGCGCATCCCCGTCGCCAACCGGGTGGGCGACGAGAACGACGGCTGGCGGGTCGCCAACGTCACCCTCAGCTTCGAGCGCGGCACCGGCTTCGTCGGCGAGATGCTCGACACCACCAACCTGATGAAGGAGCTGGTGGCGATCGCCGAGGTCACGCCGAAGGGTGCGGGCACGGCGTGGGACGACCCGGGCATCCGCCGCGAGCTCGGACAGATCGCCGCCGAGCTCGACGCGCTGTGGGCCTACACCAAGCGCAACGTGTCGGCCGGTGCCAAGGGCGGGCTGCCGATGGGCTCGGGCTCGGCGTTCAAGCTGAGCTACGCCGGCGTGGTGCAGCGCCTGGGCGACCTCGCCCTGCGCATCCTCGACCGGGCGTCGCTCGCCATGGACGACGTCGACGGCCGGCCCACGGCCGCCCAGGTGCACGGCCGGCTGCACGCCTTCGCCGTGTCGCTCGGCGGCGGCACCTCCCAGATCCAGCAGAACATCATCGCCGAGCGGGTGCTCGGCCTCCCCCGGGAGCGCTAGCCGTGGACCTCACCACCTCCGACGACCAGCAGGCGCTGCAGGAGATGATCTCCCGCTTCGCTGCCGACCGCTTCGACATCGACACCGTGCGCGCCTTCGGCGAGCCGGGCGGCTTCGACCGCGCCGCCTGGGCCGAGCTGGCCGAGCTGGGCACGTTCGGCATCGCCCTGCCCGAGGACGCGGGCGGCGTCGGGCTCGGCACCATCGACGCCGTGCTGGTGCACGAGGCGCTCGGCGCCGGCCTCGTCCCCGGCCCGCTGGTGGCCGCCACCCTCGCCGCCGGCCTGGTCGACGGCGTCATCGACGGGTCGGTGGTCCCCGCGGTGCTCGACCGGCCCGCCCACGGCCCGGTCGTGGTCGAGCACCTCCGCGACGCCGACGTGCTGCTCGTGGTCGACGGCGACGGCGTGTCGAAGGTGGACACCGCCGGCCTCGCCGGCACCGTGCTCCCCCACCCCACCGACCCCGTCACCCCGGTGACCCTGCTCGACGCGGTGCCGACCGGCGAGCGCGTCGCCGGGCCCGAGGTCGCCGCCGCGTGGCGCCGCCTCGGCTCGGTGCTGGCGTCGGCCCAGCTCGTCGGCCTCTCCGAGGCCAGCACCGCGGTCGCCGTCGACTACGCCAAGGAGCGCCAGCAGTTCGGCAGGCCCATCGGCAGCTTCCAGGGGCTCAAGCACCTGCTCGCCGACTGCTACATGCGCACCGAGGTGGCCCGTTCGGCCGTGTGGAGCGCCGGCGTGAACATCGACGAGCCCGAGCCCGGCGACATCGACCGGGCCGTGGCCGCCGCCCGCCTCATGGCCGCCCGGGCCGCCACCGAGAACGGCAAGACCGGCGTGCAGGTCCACGGCGGCATGGGGTTCACGTGGGAGGTCGTCGCTCACCTCTACCTGAAGCGGGCATGGGTGCTCGAGACCCAGTTCGGCAACCCCGACGACGCCGCCGAGCTGGTGGCGCTCAAGGTCGCCGGCTGACGTCACCCCGATCCGGCTCGTCGCCCGATCTGACGCGTGAAACGGTCGCTCCGACGACCACAACACGCGTGATTCGCCCTCACCGTGATCTCACGCGTGAAGCGGTCGTTCCGACGACCACAACAACGCGCGGGTTTCGAGGTCAGGCGGTGCGGGCGGTGGCGACGGGGCCGGCCGGGACCCGCTCGATCAGCTCGGTGAGACGGCCCAGGGCGTCGACGAGGCGGTCCCGCTCGGCGTCGGAGGTGCCGAGGGAATCCTCCCAGTCGTGCAGCGCGGCGTTGACCCGCTTGGCCAGGGCGACGCCGTCGTCGGTGGCCTCGACCACCACCCGGCGCCGGTCGCCCGGATCGGGCAGCCGGCGCACGAGCCCCGCCTTCTCGAGCCGGTCGAGGGTGAGCGACATGCCGCCCGTGGTGCGGCCCAGCACCTCGCAGATGGCCGTGGGAGCGCTGCGGTGGCCGGGTGAGCGCCGGACCACCCCGAGCACGAGGTAGTCGGCCACGCTGATGCCGGCGGCGCCCACGATGGCGTCGAGCACCCGGTCGACGGCGACGTTGAGCCGCACCACGTGGCCGAGCAGGCCGTCGGTGCCGGGCAGCTGCTCGGGCGTCACGGCCGCCGCTACTTCGCGATGCCGAAGCGGTGCAGGCCGTAGGCCTCGATGGCGTTGCCCCGCAGCACCTTGTAGCAGGCCTCGGCGTCCATCCCGGCCGCCACGAACAGCTCGTGGGCGACCTTGCGGGAGTGGGGGAAGGTGCCGTCGGAGTGCGGGTAGTCGGTCTCGAACAAGATGTGGTCGGTGCCGACCAGCTCACGGTTCACGAGGCCGTAGAGGTCGTCGAAGACGCAGCCGTACACCCGGCCCCGGACCTGCTCGCTCGGGGCGACGGTGACCTCGTCGACCCCGCCCCGGCCGTCGCGCCACACCGCGTCCATGCGCTCGAGCTGGAAGGGCATCCACCCGACCTGGCTCTCGGCGTAGGCGATGGTGAGCTCGGGGAAGCGCTGCAGCGTGCCCGAGAACACCCAGTCGGCCAGCGACCCCTGGGCGTTCTGGGCGTACAGCGACATGGACGTGGCGAGCGGCGCGTCCTCGGAGGTGGTGGGCATGCTCGACGACGAGCCGATGTGCATCGACACCGACGTGTCGCTCTCCTGGCACGCCTGCCACAGCACGTCCCACTCGCCGCTGTACATCGAGGGCACCCCGAGCTTCGACGGGTTCTCGCTGAAGGCGATGGCGTAGCTGCCCTTGGCCGCGCAGCGGCGCACCTCCTCGGCGGCGAGCTGCGGGTCCCACAACGGCACGAGGGTGAGCGGGACGAGGCGACCCTTGCCGGCGCCGCCGCACCAGTCGTCGATCATCCAGTCGTTGTAGATGCGCAGGCAGGTGAGGGCGAGGTCCTTGTCGGCCCGCTCGAGGAACCCCTGGCCGGCGAAGCGGGGGAAGATGTTCGGGTAGTTGATCGCCGCCTCGCAGTGGTTGAGGTCCATGTCGGCGAGGCGGGCGGTCTGGTCCCAGGTGCCGGGGCGGAAGTCCTCGTAGGTGGCGGGCACGTTGCGCTGCTGGTCGCGGGGCACCCCTGCCGGAGCGTGCAGGAAGCCGGTGGGCATCACCAGGTCGTCGAAAACCCACACGTCGCACCAGTCGCCGTCGTCGACGCCGCGCTCGAAGCCGTAGTGGCCGCCCTGGAACTTGAGCTTCACCTTCTCGCGCACGACCTTGGGGCCCCGCTCGCGCAGCGCCTCGGGCAGCTGCTGCTGCCAGAGCTCCTTGGGCTCCATGACGTGGTCGTCGACGGAGATCATGTCGGGGAGCTCGTGCTCTTCGGGGGTCACGCCGTGGGGGCTCATGGGCGGCTGCTCCTGTGCTCGGGTTCCACCATTTAGCTTTGGCGAAAGCTACTTTGTCAAGAGCTACCTTCGGGGAAAGGACCTTCGACCCGGGACGGCGGCGCAGCAGCGCCGTGATGCGTCGGTTCAGCCCGACAGGCGACGGTTGGCGGCGAGGTGGTGGAGGGCCACGGCCGCGGCGTGCCCGACGTTGAGCGAGTCGACGTCGCCCCGGATCGGGATGCGGACCCGCAGGTCGGACCCGGCCAGGGCCGCCGCCGTGAGCCCCGGCCCCTCGGCGCCGAGGAGCAGCGCCACCTTGTCGTCGGGCCCCACCGCCACCCGCTCGAGGTCGACGGCGTCGGCCGCCGGGGTGAGGGCCAGCACGGTGAAGCGCTGGGATCGCAACGTGTCGAGGGCGGCCGGCCACGGCCCGCTGGCGTGGATCGGCAGGCACAGGATGTGGCCCATCGACACCCGCACGCTGCGTCGGTAGAGGGGGTCGGCGCAGCGAGGCGTGAGGACCAGCCCGTCGGCGTGCAGCGCGCGCGCCGCCCGGGCGATGGCGCCCAGGTTCTCGTGGTCGTTGCAGTCCTCGAGCACGACGAGCGTGCGTGCCTCGGCGGCGAGCTCATCGAGCGCGGTGAGGGGCCGGCGCGCCCCGAGGGCCAGCACGCCGCGGTGCACGGGGAACCCAGCCACCGCGTCGAGCACCGGCCGAGGCACCTCCAGCAGCGCGGCGCCACCCGCCAGCGAGCACCCCTCGAGCTCGGCCGTGACGGTCGAGCGCTGCTCGGGCACCGCGGCCACGGCCAGCACGCGGTACGGCGAGCGGGCCAGGCGACCGACGACGGTGACGCCCTCGGCCACGAACACACCGGCGGCGGCCTCCCGGGAGCGGCGCAGCTCGGGGTCGCGCAGGTCGCGGAAGCCCTCGAGACGGGGGTCGGAGGGGTCGCTGACGGTCTGCCACTGCACCGCCACATCGTCCCAGGTGCCGCTGGCGGATCGAGATCGTTGCACGAGACGGGCGATCGCGCTGCAATCTGGCCAGACCGCGAAGGAGGTCCAATGGCTCTGGCCGAAGTGCTCTACCAGTTGTTAGGGGGCGCGGTGCCGCTGCGCGTCGAGGCCTACGACGGATCCGTGGCCGGCCCCGACGACGCCAAGGGCCGCCTGGTCGTGCGCTCCCGCGACGGGCTGGCCTACATCGTCTCCCGGCCGGGTGAGCTGGGGATCGTGAGGGCCTACGTGTCGGGGCAGGTCGACCTCGACGGCGACCTCTTCGCCGTGCTCGAGGAGGCGTCCAAGCTCGACCTCGGCCCGCGCATGCTCGACCCGGCGGCGGTGCCGAAGCTGCTGCGCCACACCGGCCTCGGCGTGCTGCGCTCCCCCGCCCCGCCGCCGGAGGAGGCCCGCCTGTCGGGCGGGTTGCACACCCGCAGCCGCGACCGGGCCGCGGTGTCGTACCACTACGACGTCAGCAACGACTTCTACCGGCTGGTCCTCGGGCCGTCGATGGTCTACTCGTGCGCCGTGTGGAGCAGCCCCGAGGACACCCTCGAGGAGGCGCAGGCGGCCAAGCTCGACCTCATCTGCCGCAAGCTCGACCTCCGTCCCGGCATGCGGTTGCTCGACGTGGGCTGCGGCTGGGGCGGGCTGGTCCTGCACGCGGCGCAGCACTACGGCGTCGACGCCGTGGGCATCACCTTGTCGTCGGAGCAGGCCGGCTTGGCGCGCGAGCGGGTGGCCGCCGCCGGCCTGTCGGACCGCATCGAGATCCGCCTGCAGGACTACCGCGACGTCACCGACGGGCCCTTCGACGCCATCAGCTCGGTGGGCATGTTCGAGCACGTCGGTCGCAACCGCATGGAGGAGTACGTCCGGGACCTCTACCGCCTGCTCGCCCCACAGGGCCGCCTGCTCAACCACGCCATCAGCCGACCGGGCTACCCCCAGGGCGACGGCCGCCTCGGGCAGACGAAGGCCCTGGCCCGCCGCCTCGCCACCGCGGTCGGCTCGAACTACACGAGCCGGATCGACAGCGCCCTGATGCAGCGGTACGTGTTCCCCGACGGTGAGCTCCACGAGGTCGGCGTCGTCGTGTCGATGCTGCAGGAGAACGGCTTCGAGGTCCGCCACCTCGAGTCGATCCGTGAGCACTACGCCCTCACGCTGCGCCACTGGGTGAACAACCTCGAGGCCAACTGGGAGGCGGCGGTCGACGAGGTCGGCGAGGCACGGGCCCGCATCTGGCGGCTCTACATGGCGGCCTCGGCGCTCAACTTCACCCAGGGCGGCATCCAGGTCCAGCAGGTGCTGGCGGTCAAGAGCACCGACGGCGTCAGCGGCATGCCCCTGCGGCCGGCGTTCTGAGGCGGCGCCCGGGTGTAGAACCTCGGGCCATGGAGCACATCGCCCAGATCCGCCGGGAAGGCCTCGCCCTCCTCGACGCGGCCGAGGCCGCCGGGCTCGACGCGCCGGTCGCCGCCTGCCCCGGATGGGACGTGTCCCGCCTGGTTCGCCACGTCGCCAAGGTGTGGCAGCGCACGGCCATCCTGGTCGCCGAGGGGCTCGACGCCCCGCCGCCCCCGGAGCGGTTCACCGAGCTCGCCCGCGACGAGGCGGTGCTCACCCAGGCCCACCAGGTGCTCGACGAGCTGGGCGACGCGCTGTCGGGCGCCGATCCCGACACGCCGTGCTGGAACTTCACCGGCACCGACCTGCGCAGCGGGTTCTGGCGGCGTCGCATGGTGCACGAGTCGGCCGTGCACCGGTGGGACGCCGAGGTCGCCGCGGGCCGCCCGCCGTCACCGGTGCCCGCCGAGCAGGCCGTCGACGGCATCGACGAGCTGCTCACCGTGCTGCTCGGCGTGAAGGAGAGCCCCGACCTCACCGCCAGCTACCACCTCCACTGCACCGACACCGAGGGCGAATGGCTCACCGTGTTCTCCGCCGGCCGCCCCACCACCACCCGCGAGCACGCCAAGGGCGACGTGGCCGTCCGGGGCCCCGCGTCGCCGCTGTTCTTCTGGGCCTGGAACCGGCAACCGGCCGACACCGAGGGCCTCGAGGCCTTCGGCGACCCGGGCCTCCTGGCGGCGTGGGCGTCGATCGTCCCCTGACGCACCCGAACCGTCGCGCCATCCGCACGCTCGGGCGTGCGCTGCCCGCGACGGATCGCGCCGGGGGCGGCGGCGGGGTGGGTAGGACGGTGGGGTGAGCGAGGAGCCGGCCGGCCGGGCGTACGTGGGGTGCTCGGGCTGGAACTACAAGGACTGGCGCGGCCGCGTGTACCCCGAGCGGCTGCCCCAGCGCCGGTGGTTCGAGCACTACGCCACGCTCTTCGACACCGTCGAGATCAACAACACCTTCTACCGCCTGCCGCCCGTCAGCACCGTCGAGCAGTGGGCCGGGCAGGCGCCGGCCGGCTTCACCTACGCGGTGAAGCTCGGGCAGTTCGGCTCCCACCGCATGAAGCTGCGCGACGCCGCCAGCTGGCTGCCGAACCACCTCGACCGCCTCGACCGGCTCGGCACCCACGCCGGGCCGACGCTCGTGCAGCTCCCACCCCGATGGCACCGCAACGTGGAGCGCCTCGACGAGTTCCTCACCGTGGCGGCGGGAGCCGGAGCGCACCGGCGGTGGGCGGTGGAGCTGCGGGAGCAGAGCTGGCTGCACGACGACGTCTTCGGCTGCCTCGAGCGGCACGGCGCGGCGCTGTGCGTGCACGACCTGCTGCCGCAGCACCCGTGGGTGCTCACCACCGGCTGGACCTACCTGCGCTTCCACGGGCCGGCGGCGCTGACCCGCGCCTACTGGGGGCGCTACGGGGGCCGGCACCTGTGGCGGGTGGCCGACCGGCTGGCCGAGGTGCTCGCCCACGGCGGCGACGTGTACGCCTACTTCAACAACGACCACGAAGCCAACGCGGTGGCCGACGCCACCTGGCTGCGCGACCGCCTCGCCGCGCTCAGCGCAGGAACGTCCACCACAAGCTCGCCCCGACACCGACCACGCTGACGGCCAACCCCCCGTAGAGGACCGGCTTGGAGATGTTGCCCTCGGCGTCGGCGGGAATGCGGGCCCGGACCCGTTCGAGCAGGCGCGCCGCGAACGGCACGTCGATGGCGAGGATGGCCAGGCCCATGGCGAGCACCACCAGGCCCGGTCCGGGCAGCACCATCATCGCCAGCCCGGCGAACGACAGGGCGGCCCCGGCCAGGATGCGGCCGATGCGCACCAGGATGTGAGCCTTGGCCTGCTCGACGGTCTCCTCTCGGCGCCCGGACCTCAGCTCGGCCTCGACCGCGGCGTCCTCGAGCGCCTCGAGGGCGTCGTGCAGCTGGTGGCTGCGCTCCCGCTCCTCGGCCATCGTCACGAGACCGGGTCGACCCTGAGCGCCCGCAGGCGGGCGACCCGCTCCTCGATGGGCGGATGGGTCATGAACCACCGGGCCGGGCTGGCGCCCCTGCGGCCGCGCAGCGGGTTGACGATGTAGGCGCTGGCCTGGGCGGGGTTCACGTCGGCCGGTGTGCGGGCCGCGACCGTGTCGAGCTTGAGCAGCGCCCGGGCCAGCGGCTCGGGATCGCCCAGCAGCTCGGCGCCGGCCCGGTCGGCCTCGAACTCCCGGGAGCGCGACAGCGCCATCTGCAGCAGGCCGGCGGCGAGCGGGGCGGTGATGGCGACGGCCAGGGCGGCCACCGGGCTGGGGCCGTCGTCGTCGCGGCTGCCGCCGAACATGCCCGCCCACATCGCCATGTTGGCGACGAAGCTGATGGCGGTGGCGATGGCCGCCGCCACCGACCCGATGAGGATGTCGCGGTGGCGGATGTGGCCGATCTCGTGGGCCAGCACGCCCATCAGCTCGTCGCGATCGCACAGGTCGAGCAGGCCGCGGGTGACGGCGACCACGGCGTGCTCCGGGTTGCGTCCGGTGGCGAAGGCGTTGGGCTGGGGCGAGTCGATGAAGTACACCCGGGGCACGGGCAGGTCGGCGCGCCGGGCGATCTCGCGGACCGCGGCGTGGAGGTTGGGGGCCTCGGCTTCGCTGATCGGCACCGCGCCCGCGGCGCGCACCGCCAGCGCGTCGCTCTTCCAATAGGAGAAGCCGCTGATGCCCACTCCGAAGAGGAGCCCGACCACGGCGCCCCCGGCGCCGCCGAAGAGGTAGCCGAGGCCCACGAGCAGCCCGCCGATGGCGGCGAGCAGCACGGTGGTCTTGGCCACGTTGCCGGCTCCGTACACCTTGCTGTCCATGTCGTCCTCTCTCAGAAGTCGAAGATGTCCTCGAGGAAGCTCTTGCGCTTCTTCTTGCTCTTCTCGTCGTACCTGGGGTCGTGGCGGTACCGGTCGTCGGGGCGGTACCGGTCGTCGTACCGGTCGTCGCGGCGACCGCGCTCGTCCCGGCGCTCGACGCGGGGCGGCGCCGGTGCGGCCACCACCGACACCCCGCCGGCACCGACCGCCTCGGCGTGGCTGCGCTCGACGATCTTGTCGAGCTCGCCCCGGTCGAGCCACACGCCGCGGCACTCGGGGCAGTAGTCGATCTCGACGCCCTGGCGCTCGCTCATGAGCAGGGTCACGTCGCAGTGCGGGCACTTCATCGGGGCAGCACCTCCTGGGTGGCGGACGGCGACCGGCGGCGGATCAGCAGCCGCAGCACGACCTTGCGCAGCTCCTCGACCCACAGCACGGTCGAGGCGACGGCCACGGCGACGCCCCACTGCTCCCACGTGAGGTGCTCGGTGCCGAACAGCGACTGGAGCGGGCCCCACACGGTGGCGAGCACCTGCAGCACCACCACGCCGCCGATCACGGCCCACAGGCGCCAGTTGGTGAACGTGTACCGGCAGAACACCGAGTTCTCCTCGGTGCGGGAGTTGAAGACGTTCACCATCTGCTGGAGCACGAAGGCGGTGAAGGCCATGGTGAGGGCGATGTCCTCGCCGTAGCGGTCGCGGGCCCACACGAACATGGTGAGGATGCCGATGGCCATCACCACGCCGAGGAACACGACCCGGCCGATCCGCCGGCTGGTCAGGATGGCGGCGTCGCTCGGGATCGGGCGGCGGCGCATCACCCCCGGCTGGGGGCTGTCGATGCCGAGGGTCATGGCCGGCGGCCCGTCGGCGATGAGGTTCACCCACAGGACCTGGATGGGGGTGAACGGCACGGGCAGACCGAACAGCGACGCCCCCAGGATCGTGGCGATGGCACCCATGTTGGTGGCCAGCTGGAACCGCACGAACTTCACGATGTTGTCGTAGATGGTGCGGCCTCGTTCGACGGCACCGACGATGGTGGCGAAGTTGTCGTCGGTGAGCACCATGTCGCCGGCTTCCTTGGTGACCTCGGTGCCGGTGATGCCCATGGCCACGCCGATGTCGGCCCGGCGCAGGGCCGCGGCGTCGTTCACGCCGTCGCCGGTCATGGCCACGATGTGGCCCCGGCTCTTCAGCGCCTCGACGACGCGGACCTTGTGCTCCGGCGACACGCGGGCGCACACGCCGATGTGGTCGATCTCCGCGGCCAGCTCCTCGTCGGACATCGCCGAGAGCTCGTCGCCGGTGACGACCCGGCCCTCGATGCCGAGCTCGGCGGCGATGGCGCCGGCGGTGGTGGCGTGGTCGCCGGTGATCATCTTCACCGCGATGCCCGCCGAGTGGCACAGCCGGATGGCGTCTCTGGCCTCGGCCCGGGGCGGGTCGACGATGCCGACGAGCGCCTCGAGCACGAGATCGTCGACCCAGCGGTCCGCGTCCGCCACCGCGCCGGAGCCGTCGAGGACCTCTGCCGCCGGAACCCGCCGGGTGGCCAGCGCCAGCACCCGCATGCCCTGCGACGCCAGGCGGTCGTTGTCGGCCTGCCGACCGGCGAAGGCCATGGGGTCGAGCGGGCGGACCTCGCCGTCGTGGTCGACGTAGGCCGAGCACCGGCCGGCCACCACGTCGGGAGCGCCCTTCACGCAGACGAGCACGTCGCCGGCACCGTCGTCGGGGTCGAGGTGGTGGAAGGTGGCCATGAACTTGTGGGCGGAGTCGAACGGCACCTCACCCAGTCGGGGCCGCTCGCGACGGGCACTCGGCGCGTCGATGCCGACCTTGGCCGCCGCCACGACCAGGGCGGCCTCGGTGGGGTCGCCCACGATGCCGGGGCCGTCGTCGGTGGTGCGGGCCACGGCATCGGCGCACAGCGCCGCCGGCAGCAGGGCCCGGTGCACCTGCTCGACGGGGACGTCGGCCCCGTCGGCGTCGACGACGCGGCCGGTGGTGGCGTAGCCCTCGCCGCTCACGCTCCACACGGCGCCGCCGCGGACGACCTCGCGCGCCGTCATCTGGTTGAGGGTCAGGGTCCCGGTCTTGTCGGAGCAGATGACCGACGTGGACCCGAGGGTCTCGACCGAGTGCAGCCGCTTCACGATGGCGTTGCGCTTCGCCATCCGGGAGATGCCGATGGCGAGGGTGACGGTGACGACGGCGGGCAGGCCCTCGGGGATGGCGGCGACCGCCAGGGCCACGGCGCCCAGGGCGGCGTCGGCGATGTCCTCGCCCTGCACGAGCTGCAGCACGAACACGAGCAGCACGGCGATGCCGGCGATCACCGCCAGGCGCTTGCTCAGGCGGTCGAGCTGGCGCTGCAGGGGCGTCTCCCCCGGCTCGGCGGTGCCGAGCAGCTCGGCCACCTTGCCCATCTCGGTGCCCATGCCGGTGGCGGTGACGACCATCTCCGCCCGCCCCCGCACGACGGTGGTGTTCATGAACACCGCACCGTGGCGGTCGCCCAGGGGCGCGTCGGGGCCGCAGACCGAGTGGGCGTCCTTGTCGACCGGCACCGACTCGCCGGTGAGCGACGACTCGTCGACCGACAGGTTCGCCGCCAGCACCAGCCGGCCGTCGGCCGGCACCCGGTCGCCGGCCTCCAGCAGCACCACGTCGCCGGGGACCAGCTCGTCGGTGGGGACCTCGACCACGTCGCCCGCCCGCCGCACCCGAACCCGGGCGATCAGCATCTTCTCCAGCGCGGCCAGGGCGTTGGAGGCCTTGGCCTCCTGCACGTAGCCCAGCACCGCGTTGATCAGCAGCACCACCGCGATGACGACGGTGTCCTTCAGGTCGCCGAGGGCGCCGGCGATCACCGCGGCGACCATCAAGATGACCACGATGCCGCTGCGGAACTGGTCGAGGAAGAGCTTCCAGCGGGACCGGCGGGGCGGCTCGGCGAGCTTGTTCGCCCCGTAGCGGGCGCGCCGCTCGTCGACCTGGCCGAGGGTCAGCCCGTCCGCGGTGTCGACGCCGAAGCGGTCGGCGACCGCGTCGGGCGACAGGGTGTGCCACGCCGGCGCCGCGCTCTGCGGGTCGGCGAGGGCGACGGGGGAATCGGAAGAGGGGGCCACGGGGCGCTCCGGTCGTGTCGAAGGGACGACGAGGACCACGTACCCGGAGGCACGGGATCCGACCGGAGGTCTCCCCCACTCGTCAGAGCCAGCGGCACCGGGAGGGCCGACCCGGGGGCCGGCTCGCCGTGATGACGACACCGCTGTGACGGGGTACTCCCCTCACTGGCGACCAGTATGCCCGACGGCGGGGCGCGCGCCAACGCAATCGACGAAGTTCTCTTCTGGTGTCGCGTCGGCCGGGCGAGGCGCGGCTGCCCGGACGGGCGTTCAGCCCACGAGCAGGCGGCGGACCTCGTCCTCGGCGTCGACGGTGGCCAGCACCAGCACCTCGTCGCCGGCCCCGAGCACGGTGTCGCCACGAGGCACGACGAGGTGGTCCTGGCGCAAGACCGCCACGACCGTGGAGTCGCGGGGCAGACCGAGGTTGCGGATCTCGACGCCCTCGGCGGGCGAGTTGGGAGCGAGGGTGACCTCCGAGAGCCGGGCGCGGTCGTTCTCGAACGACAGGAGGCGCACGAGGGAGCCGACCGACACGGCCTCCTCGACCAGGGCGGTGAGCAGGTGCGGGGTGGACACGGACACGTCGACGCCCCAGCTGGCGTTGAACATCCACTCGTTGGAGGGGTTGTTCACCCGGGCGACCACGCGAGGCACGCCGAACTCCTGCTTGGCGAGCAGCGAGATGACGAGGTTGTCCTCGTCGTCACCGGTGACGGCGACCACGACGTCGGCCCGGCCCGGCTCGGCCTTGGCGAACTCGGACACCTCGCAGCCGTCGGCGTTGAGCCACGTGACGCCGCGCGGCTCGCCCGACGCCTGCTGGCGAGCGACCCGGTCGGGATCGACCTCCACGATGAGGACCTCGTGGCCCGCCTGCTGGAGCTCGGTGGCGATGTAGGTGCCGACGTTGCCGCCGCCCGCGATCACGACGCGCATCAGTGGTGCCCTCCTTGGGCGGCCGGCACCGAGGCCAGCCGGCGATCGAACTCGTCGATGCGGTCGCCGGCGACGGCGACCCACACCACGTCGCCCTCCTGAGCAAGCAGGGCCGGTGAGACGATCTGGGCCACGCCGAGGCGGGTGAGGGCCACGACCCGGGCGACGCCGTCGCCCTCGATGCCGACGAGCTGACGGCCGGCCCAGCCGGCGGGCACCAGCCGCTCGACGAGGCACACCTTGGCGCTGGGGTCGATCCACTCCACGCCCTCGGACTCGGGCTGGATGCGCCGCAGCACCCGCTCGATCGCCCAGCCCACGGTGGCCACGGTGGAGATGCCGAGACGTTCGTAGATGGCGGCCCGCCGCTGGTCGTAGATGCGGGCGACGACCCGCTCGACGCCGAAGAACTCGCGGGCGGTGCGAGCGACGAGGATGTTGGAGTTGTCACCGTTGGTGACGGCGGCGAGGGCACCGGCCCGCTCGATGCCGGCGGCGATCAGGCGCTCCCGGTCGAAGCCGACGCCCACGAAGGTCTCACCGCTGAAATCCTCGGGCAGGCGGCGGAACGCCTGGGGCTTGCGGTCGATCACCGAGACGGTGTGACCCTGGCTCACGAGGGTGGCGGCCAGACCCGATCCGACTCGGCCACACCCGACGACGACGACGTGCACTGAAGGAACACCTCCCAGGCCCGAACGGGCACGGCCGCCGATCCTAGGACCCGGTCAGTCCGGCGCAAAGCCCGCGCCCGCCTCGCGTCAGCAGGCCGTCAGGAGCCCGTCAGGTGGCCGTCGACCCGCCGTCACCCAGCCTCGGAGGGCGTGCCCTGGGGCGCGTCGCCGGCACCTTGCGCGGCCCCGGCGCGGGTCCAGCGCTGGCTGCGCCGGGCGGCGGGCCCCTCGCGGCGCCGTTCGAGGTTCGCCGCCGAGTTCACCAGGCCGACGTGCGAGAACGCCTGCGGGAAGTTGCCGAGCATGCGCCCGGCCCGGTGGTCGTACTGCTCGGAGAGCAGCCCGACGTCGTTGCGCAGGGCGAGGAGCCGTTCGAACGTGCGCCGGGCCTCGTCGTGGCGGCCGAGCAGCACGAGGTTGTCGACGAGCCAGAAGGTGGTGAGCAGGAACGACCCCTCACCCGGGGGCAGGCCGTCGATGGTGGTGGTGACGGCGGCGTCGCCGTGGCGTGCGGGCTGGTCGGCGACCGGTTCCGGCGGGTGCTGCACGTCGGTGCGATAGCGCAGCACGAAGCCGTCGACCACCAGCTCGCGCTGGATGGCGTCGACGGTGGCGACGATGCGCGGGTCGTCGGGCTCGAGGAAGCCGACCAGCGCCATCATCAGCAGTGACGCGTCGAGCTGGTCGGAGCCGTAGTACTGGCTGAACGCGCCGACCGCGGCGTTCCACCCCCGCTCGCACACCTCGGCGTGGATCTCGGCGCGCAACCCGCGCCAGCGCTGCAACGGCTCGTCCGGGCGCTCCGCCTCGCAGAGCCGCACCCACCGGTCGACGGCCACCCACGCCATCACCTTGGAGTGGACGAAGTGACGGCGGGGCCCCCGCACCTCCCAGATGCCGTCGTCGGGCTCACGCCACACGTCGGCGACGTGCTCGACGAGCATCCGCCCGAGGTCCCACGAGTCGTCGGGCAGCGGCTCCTCCAACGCCTCGGCGGTGTGGAACATCATGTCCAGCACCTCGCCGTACACGTCGAGCTGGAACTGGTCGCTGGCCGCGTTCCCGATCCGCACCGGCGCCGACCCCTCGTAGCCGGGCAACCAGCCGAGCACTCGCTCGTCGAGGCGGCGCTCCCCTGCCACCCCGTACATGATCTGGAGCTTGTCGGGGCTGCCGGCCACGGCTCGGCGCAGCCACTCGCTCCAGCTGAGGGCCTCGTCGCGGTGGCCGTTCTCGATCAGGGCGTTGAGGGTGAACGTGGCGTCGCGCAGCCAGCAGTAGCGGTAGTCCCAGTTGCGCACGCTGCCGATCCACTCGGGCAGCGACGTGGTGGCGGCGGCGACGATGCCGCCCGTGGGCTCGTAGGTGAGCGCCTTGAGGGTGAGCAGCGAGCGCAGCACGGCCTCGCGGTACGGGCCCGAGACGGTGCAGGCGGACGCCCAGTCCTTCCACCACCGCTCGGTGGAGTCGAGGGCGGCGTCGACGTCGGGGGCCGGCGGTGGGTCCTCGTGGGAGGGGAACCAGACGAGCGCGAAGGACTCCTCGTCGCCCGGGCCGACCTCGAGCTCGGCGAAGGTGGTGAGGTCGCGCCCGACGGTCTGCACCGAGGCGTGCAGCACCACGCCGTCGGCGCCGCCGCGCGCCTCCACCCCGCCGTCGTGGTGGCGGGCCCACGGCACGAGCGAGCCGTAGTCGAACCGGGCCACGACCTCCGAGCCGAACCGCACCCGGCCCTCCAGGCCCCGCACGATCCGGACGATCGCCGGGTGCTCGAGGTCGTGGCGGGGCATGAAGTCGATGACGACGGCCCGGCCGTGGGTCGTGGTGAAGAGGGTCTCGAGCACCAGGGTCTCGGGCCGGTACCGGCGCTCGACCGACGTCACCCGCTGGTCCGGCGAGATGATCCACCGCCCGTTGCGCAACCCGCCGAGCAGCGCGGCGAAGCAGGCGGCGGAGTCGAACCGGGGCGCGCACCACCAGTCGATCGAGCCGTCGCGACCCACCAGGGCCACGGTGCGGGCGTCGCCGATCAGGGCGTAGTCCTCGATGCGAGACGACACGGTTGGCTCTCCCCCGGCGGTCGGTGCGTGCTGGCTACGGTTGTCGCCGCCTCAGTCTCACCCGGGAGCCCACCGCGATGCCGACTTCGACGTCCCCGTCCGACCGCGCCCGCTCGGACCTGCTGGTCATGTTCGGGGCGTCGGGCGACCTGGCCAAGAAGAAGCTTTTCCCGGCCGTCTACCGCCTGGAGAAGCGGGGACTGCTCGGTGTCCCGGTGATCGGCGTCGCCCTCGACGACTGGTCCGACGACGACCTGCGCGGCCACGCCCGGGCCGCCATCACCGAGGACGGCGAGCCGTGGGACCAGGCGGCCTTCGACCGGCTGGCGGCCCGCATGCGCTACGTCCCGGGCGACTACTCCGACCCGGCCACGTTCGACCGGGTGCGGGCCGCGGCCGGTGCCGCGGCACACCCGATCTTCCACTTCGCCATCCCCCCGTCGATGTTCGCCACGGTGGCGCAGGGCATCGCCGGGGTCGGCCTCGACGCCGGGGCCCGGCTCATCATCGAGAAGCCCTTCGGGCGCGACCTCGACTCCGCCATCGAGCTCAACGCCACCCTGCACCGGCACTTCGCCGAGTCGGCCATCTTCCGCATCGACCACTTCGTCGGCAAGGAGGCGCTGCGCAGCCTGCTCGTCACCCGGTTCGCCAACGCCATCGCCGAGCCGCTCTGGAACCGCAACGTGGTGGCGTCGGTGAAGATCACCATGGCCGAGGCCTTCGGCGTCGAGGACCGCGGCGCCTTCTACGACTCCGTCGGCGCCATGCGCGACGTCATGCAGAACCACCTCCTGCAGATGGTGGCCCTGCTCGCCATGGAGCAACCGGTGAACGAGAGCGCGAAGGCCCTGCGCGACGAGAAGGGCAAGGTCCTCGAGGCGTGCCGGGTCGTCGACCCCGCCCACTACGTGCGGGGCCAGTACGACGGCTACCTCGACGTGCCGGGCGTGCGGCCGGGCTCCGACACCGAGACCTACGCCGCCTTCCGGCTGGACATCGACTCGCCGCGTTGGAGCGGGGTGCCGTTCTTCCTGCGCGCCGGCAAGGCCCTGGACCGCACCGTCACGGAGATGACCCTCGAGTTCAAGCGCCCGCCCCGCCCGATGTGGATCCCCGAGCACTCCCACGTGGCGCGCAACTCGATCCGCATCGAGGTGAAGCCCGAGAGCTTCGACGCCATCACCTGGCTGCGCAAGGAACCGGGCGAGGACATGATGCCGAGCGCCATCACCCTGGCCCCGTCGCCCGACGAGCGCGCCGACGTGGGGCCCGAGCCCTACGAGCTGCTCATCGAGGAGGCCATGAAGGGCGACCCCACGCTGTTCGCCCGGGAGGACTCCGTGCTCGAGTCGTGGCGCGTCGTCGAGCGCATCCTCACCGACCACCGGCCGGTCGAGCGCTACGCCCAGGGCTCGTGGGGCCCACCCGGCGGCGCCCGGCTGGTGCGGGGCCACGGCGGATGGCCGGGCGAGCCGCCGGCCGAGCCGGGCTCGTGAGCGGGCCCTCCACCGGGGAGCGACCGCACCACGACCTGTTCGTGGTGCGCCACGGCGCCACCGAGTGGAGCGTCGACGGGCGCCACACCGGGCGCACCGACCTGCCCCTGCTGCCCGAGGGCGAGGAGCGGGCCCGGGCCACCGGCCAGCTGCTGGCCGGGCACCGGTTCGCCCTCGTGCTCACCAGCCCGATGCAGCGGGCCCGGCGCACCTGCGAGCTCGCCGGCCTGGGCGATCGGGCGGTCGTCGACGACGACCTGCGGGAGTGGGACTACGGCGACCACGAGGGCGTCACCACCGCCGAGATCCGCCAGCACCAGCCGGGCTGGACCGTGTGGACGGGAACCTGCCCGGGCGGCGAGACCATCGAGCAGGTCGCGGCCCGGGCCGACCGGGTGGTCGCGCGGGCCCGCGCCGCGGGTGGTGACGTGGTGGTCTTCGGCCACGGGCACCTGTTGCGGGTGCTGACGGCCCGCTGGTGCGGCCTCGACCCGGTGGAAGGCCGCCGCTTCGTGCTCGACACCGGCACGCTGTGCCAGCTCGGGTGGGAGCACGAGTACCCCGGCGTGCTGCGCTGGAACGCCGGCTGACGAGCGCCCCCCACCGGCCTCGCCGTAGGCTTCCCCTTTCCGTTCTGGTGGAGGTTCGCCCCCCGATCCGGGGGGCGAACCTCCACCAGAACGACATGTGGGAGTCCGACAGGACCACATGTGGGAGTCCGAGCGAGGAGCGAGGAGGCCGCCGTGCCCGATGCAGTGATCGTCGACGTCGTGCGCACCGCGGGAGGCAAGCGCAACGGCTCGCTGTCGGGGTGGCACCCGGCCGACCTGGCCGGCGAGGTGCTGGGGGAGCTGGTCGCCCGCAACGACCTCGACCCCGGGCTGGTCGAGGACGTCGTCATGGGGTGCGTCTCGCAGGTGGGCGCCCAGGGCCTCAACATCGGCCGCAATGCGGTGCTGGCCGCCGGCTTCCCCGAGAGCGTGCCGGCCACCACCGTCGACCGCCAGTGCGGCTCGTCCCAGCAGGCTGCCGCCTTCGCCGCCCAGGCCGTCATGGCCGGCGTCCACGACATCGTGATCGCCGCCGGCGTGGAGGTCATGAGCCTGGTGCCGATGGGCGCCTCGTTCGGCCAGGGCGTCGGCTTCCCGTTCGGCCCCCGCGTCGAGCAGCGCTACGCCGACGCGGGCGGCCTCATCCCCCAGGGCCTGTCGGCCGAGCTCATCGCCGAGCAGTGGAAGCTCAGCCGGGAGGAGCTCGACGAGTTCTCCGCCACGTCGCAGCAGCGAGCCGCGCGCGCCCGTGACGAGGGCCGCTTCGACCGAGAGCTGCTTCCCGTCGAGGCGAGGCGGCGCGACCGCGACACCGGTGAGGTGCTGGCCACCGACGGCGTCGTGCGGGCCGACGAGGGCATCCGCGACGGCACCACGGCCGAGACGCTCGCCGCGTTGAAGCCGGCCTTCACCCCCGAAGGGGTCATCACGGCCGGCAACTCCTCGCAGATCACCGACGGCGCCTCCGCCGCGCTCATCATGAGCGAGGCGGCGGCCGAGCGGCTCGGGCTCACGCCGCGGGCCCGGTTCCACGCCTTCGCCCTGGCCGGCGTCGACCCCCGGATCATGCTCACCGGGCCCATCCCGGCCACCCGCAAGGTGCTCGACCGGGCCGGGCTGGCCCTCGACCAGATCGACCTGGTGGAGATCAACGAGGCGTTCGCCCCCGTGGTGCTGGCGTGGGAGCGAGAGCTGCACCCGGACATGTCGAAGGTGAACGTGAACGGCGGGGCCATCGCCCTCGGCCATCCCCTCGGCGCCTCCGGCACCCGGCTGCTGGCCACGCTGCTGTGCGAGCTCGAGCGCACCGACGGCCGGTGGGGCCTGCAGACCATGTGCGAGGGCGGCGGCCTGGCCAACGCCACCGTGATCGAGCGACTGGGCTGATCCACCCCTACCCTGGGGTCGACCGCCGACCCTCGAGGACCACGTCGTGAAGCACCCGGTGATCAACGGCATCGTCGTGGCCGGCGCGGCTGCCGCGCTGGTGGCCGGCTTCAGCATCGTGCCGGTGGTGGTGGCGGCGCTGGCCGCGTGGCTCATCCTGCGCGTCGGCGTGCTCATGCTCGGGGGGATCGCTCGTCCCATCCCCGAGCCGCCGCCGGCCGGGGAGCTGCGGAAGGTCAAGATCGCGTACCGCTGCGAGGTGTGCGGCGCCGAGGTGCGCATGACGGTGGCCCCCGACGAGGACCCCGACCCGCCCCGCCACTGCCAGGACGACATGACGCTGGTGACGCCCGTGGAGTGACCGGCCGGTCCTCCACAGCCTGGGGACGGTGTTGGGGAGAGTTACGTGCCTGTAACTTGACCTCCATCTGACGGCAAGGCGCGTCACCTCCATCTGACGGCAAGGCGTGTCACCGTTGACGCACACCCGGCGAAGGCGCACCGTGGACGGTGCGAGTGCCCGGAGGGCCGAACAGGAGGGGGGCCGATGTTCATCCAGGTGATGGAGGGGAAGGTCCGCGACGTCGAGGGCCTGCGGGCCCAGATGGATCGGTGGCTCGAAGAGCTCATGCCGGGTGCCTCGGGGTACCTCGGCTCGACCGGAGGGGTCACCGACTCGGGCGACTGCATCATGATCGCCCGGTTCGCGTCGGAGGCCGACGCCCGCCGCAACAGCGACCGGCCCGAGCAGGGCGCGTGGTGGGCCGAGACCGAGGCGTGCTTCGACGGGCCGGTGCGCTTCCACGAGACGACCGACGTGCACGTCATGCGCCACGGCGACCCGGACTCGGCCGGCTTCGTGCAGGTGATGGAGGGCCACGTCACCGACCGGGAGGCGGCCCGCCAGATCGACGAGGAGTCCGACCACATGCTGGCCGAGGGCCGTCCCGACCTCCTCGAGGCGATCACGGCCTACTTCGACGACGGGGAGTACGCCGAGCTGGCCTACTTCAGCTCCGAGGACGCCGCCCGCCGAGGGGAGTCGACGGAGATCCCCGCCGAGTACGCCGACACCATCGCCCGGTGGCAGGCCACCATGCAGGTCGAGCGCTACCTCGACCTACGCGAGCCGTGGCTGGCCTCGGCGCCGGCCTGACGGGGGCGGCGCCCTAGCGGTATTGCGTCGCGGTGACGATGCCGCCCAGGATCGACGCCAGGCCGGCGAGCAGCCACCAGTTGCTCGCCGCGCCCGGCAGCAGCAGGTCGACGTAGTGCAGGAAGATCACCAGCACACCGATCGCGATGAGCACCAGCATGAGCACCGGCACCCAGCGGGGGCTCTGCTTCTGGGCGCGCGGCACCGGGGGCGTGTAGCGGGTGGAGGCCTCCGGCGTGCGCGACGTGCCGGCGCGCCGTGGCGTGGGGCCGCCCTTCGGCGTGGCGCGGCCTCCGGTGCGGCGGGTCGGGGCGGGGCGCTTCTCGCTGGCCATCGGCGCAGACAGTAGCGGTCGCCGGGCGAATCCCGGGAGGCACCCGAGCGGCCGGCCGCTAGGGTCGGCCGGCGATGGCCGCTCGCATCCTCGTGCTCGACAACTACGACTCGTTCGTGTTCAACCTGGTCCAGTACCTGGGCGAGCTGGGCGCCGAGCCGCTCGTGCACCGCAGCGACGCCCTGACCATCGACGAGATCGAGCAGCTCGCCCCCGACGGGGTGCTGATCAGCCCCGGCCCGGGCCGCCCGGAGGACGCCGGGCTGTCGAACGAGGTGATCACCCGCTTCGCAGGTCGGGTGCCGGTGTTCGGCGTGTGCCTCGGGCACCAGTGCATCGGCCAGGTGTACGGCGGGGAGGTGGTGCGCGCCCCGCAGATCATGCACGGCAAGACCTCACTGATCCACCACCGCGACACCGGCGTGTTCACCGGGCTGCCCGAGCCGTTGGAGGCCACCCGCTACCACTCGCTGGTGGTCGACCGGGCGTCGGTCCCTCCCGTGCTGGAGATCACCGCCGAGACCGACGACGGGCTGGTGATGGGCCTGCGCCATCGGCAGCTCGACGTGGAAGGCGTGCAGTTCCACCCCGAGTCGATCCTCACCGTGGGCGGCCACCAGCTGGTCGGCAACTTCCTGGCCCGCTGCGGCGGCTGACCGCCGCCCCGGTCACGGGGCCTTGGTGGTCGACGAGCTCGAGCTCGGCTTGGTGGTGGTGGTCGTGCTGGTGGACGTCGTGGTGGTCGAGGTGGCCGGCGGCCCGGTGGACACGATCAAGGTGACGGTGGAGCCCTTGTCGACCGACGTGCCCGCCGACGGCTCCGTGCCGATCACCTTGCCGTTGGCGACGCTCTGCGACGACTGGTAGGTGGTCGTGACCCGGAACCCGGCCTGGCCCAGCTGGTTGGAGGCGCTGGTCGGGTCCTGGCCGGTGAGCGACGGAATCTGCACCTGCGCCACGCCGGAGGACACCACGATCTGCACCACGGAGTTCTTCTGCACACGCGTGCCGGCGGAGGGGTCCTGACGGATGACCGTGCCCTCCTTCACCGTGTCGCTCGGCTCCTGGACGACGTTGGGCACCAGGTTGTTGGTCTTCAGCAACGACTCCGCCGCCGACTGGGTGAGGGTCGTGACGCTCGGGACGTCGACCTCGCCCAGCCCGCCGCTCACGGTGAGGACCACCGTCGAGCCCTCGTCGGCCTTGGTGCCGGCCTTGGGGCTCTGGTCGAAGACCAGGCCGAGGGCCACCGTGTCGTTGGGCTGGGTGTTGACGGTGACCTTGAACCCGGCGTTGCGCAACGTGTTGGTGGCGTCGTCGACGTTGCTGTTGACGACGTTGGGCACCTCGACCCGGGGGGTGGCGGTGCCGAGGTTGCGCCCCACGAGGAACAAGATGGCGGCCACGAGCGCGAGCAGCACGACGAGGAGGGTGACGTAGAGCCCGGTGCGCCTGCGGGGCGGCTCACCGCCCGCGTAGGGCACCTGCCCGGTGGCCGGGGCGGCGCCGGCCACGCCCGCACCGGCACCGGCCATGGTGGCGGCCGCGGGCATGGCGACGGTGGCGTCGGCCATCGCGGCCGCGGCGGCTCCCCCGGCGGCGGCCACGCCGGCAGCGCCGAGGGCGCTCACCGGGTGGCCCTCGAGGAAGCGGCGCAGGTCGGCCCGCAGGTCCTCGGCCGACGGGTAGCGCAGCGCTGGTTCCTTCTGGAGCAGCTTCATGTCGATCGCCTCGAGCGCCGCCGGCACGTTGGCGTTGACCCGGCTGGGCGGGACCGGCTGCTCCTGCACGTGCTTGTAGGCGATGGCGACGGGCGACTCGCCGGCGAAGGGCGGCCGGGCCACGAGCATCTCGTAGAGCACGCAGCCGAGCGAGTACAGGTCGGAGCGGGGGTCGACCGGGTGGCCCTGGGCCTGCTCGGGCGAGAAGTACGTGGCCGTGCCCATGACGGCACCGGCCTGGGTGAGGTTCTGGGTGGCGTCGCTGGTGCTCGAGGCCTGGGCGATGCCGAAGTCGGCCACCTTCACCTGGCCCGACGCGGTGATGAGGATGTTGCCGGGCTTCACGTCGCGGTGGACCACGCCGTTGCGGTGGGCGAAGGCCAGGGCGGCGGCGACATCGGCGGTGATCTCGGCCGCCCGGTTGGGGTGCAGCGGGCCCTCGGTGCGGATGATCTCCGAGAGGGGGCGACCCTCGACGTACTCCATGACGATGAAGTAGGTGCCGTGCTGCTGGCCCCAGTCGTAGACCGCCACGATGTTCGGGTGGTTGAGCTTGGCCGCCGCGGTGGCCTCACGCCGGAAGCGCTCGACGAAGGCCTCGTCGCGGGCGTGCTCGGGGAACATCACCTTGACCGCGACGGGCCGGTCGAGGAGCAGGTCGCGCGCCAGGTAGACGTTGGCCATCCCGCCCTGGGCGAGCTTGCGGTGCAGCTCGTAGCGGTCGTTGAAGACGGTGGGGCCGGCGGGCTGGTCGGTCATACCGGGCCAACACTACTGAGCCGACCTCGCCGGGCCGGGCCGGGCGTCACCCGCCGGCCTGCACGGAGAGGACCTTCTCCATCACCGCCTTGGCGATGGGAGCGGCCACCCGCCCACCGGTGGCCTCGCTGCCGCCGGACTGGTTCAGCACCACCACCGCGACGGCGACGGTGGGCGCCTGGCCCGGCGGCCCGGCGAAGCCGATGATCCAGGTGTGGCTGCGGGGCGGCTCGGTGCCGAGCTGGGCGGTGCCCGTCTTGCCGCCGACCTCGTAGCCGGGGATCCGCAGCCCGGTGGCGGTGCCCCGCTCGGCGACGTTGATCATGTCGGCGTGCATGGTGGCCGCGTGCTCCGGTGACATCGGCGTCAGCCACTTCTCGCCGGTGTAGGGCCCCTCGACGAGGTCGCCCTGGGTGTCGCGGATGTCGTGGACCACGCGCGGCTTCATCACGGTGCCGCCGTTGGCGACGCCTGCGGCCACCAGCGCCATCTGCAACGGGGTCGCCTGCACGTCGTTCTGGCCGATCGAGGCCTGGGCCAGCTTGGGCGGGTTGGAGCCGACGTCGGTCGGGAACGCCGACTTGGCGGGGTCGGGGAGGTCGATCGGGGCCGCCGAGTTGAAGCCCCACGACTGGGCGCCGTTCAGCATGTCGGACGGCCCGATGGTCTCCGTGCCCATCTGGGCGAACGCCGAGTTGCACGAGATCCGCAGGATCTCCGGCAGCGGACCGCCGCACGTCTCGCCGCCGAAGTTGCTGATGGCCTTGGTGGTCTGCGGCGGCAGGTAGCTGGTGGCGCGGGGGTAGACCGGCTCGGAGTCGGTGACCTTGCCGGTCTGCAGGCCGACGCTGCCGGTGACGACCTTGAACGTCGAGCCCGGGAAGTAGCGGTCCTGGTACTGGTGGGCCCGCATGGGCCGGCTCGGCGAGGCGTTGTACATCGTCCACGCCGCCTCGGCCGCCTGCTGGTCGGTGGTGCTGATCAGGTTCGGGTCGAAGGAGGGGTAGCTCCAGAAGGCGAGCAGCTCGCCGGTGCGGGGGTCGAGGGCCACCACGGAGCCCTCCCGCTCGCCGAGCTGGTCGCGGGCGACCTGCTGGACGTCCTTGCGCAGCGACACGGTGAGGTTGCCGACGTTCTCCCGGGCGACGAGCAGGTCGCCGAAGCCACGGACCTGCTGCTCGAAGGTGGAGCCGGAGAGCTCGTCGCTGTACTGGCGCTCGAGGCCGGTGGAGCCGTACCGGAACGAGAAGAAGCCGGTGGCCTGGGCGAACAGGTCGCCCTCGGGGTACTGGCGGACCCGGTCGAACTCCGAGGCGGGATCGGGGTTGGGCACGCTCTGGGCCAGCACGGCGCCGTCGGCGGTGGAGATCGAGCCCCGGGGCCGGTTGAAGTCGCGCCGGACCTGGGCGGTGTTGAGCGGGTTGTCGTCGAGGCTCGCCTTGTCGACGACCTGGATCCAGTTGAGCTTCACGAACAGCGCCAGGTACAGCACCACGATGGCGACGCCGAGGCGGCGGATGCTGCGGTTCACGCGGCCACCACCGCGCTGGCGCCCGCCTTGACCGGGCCGCGCTGGGTCTGGTCGCTGAGCCTGAGCAGGAGGGCCAGCAGCACGTAGTTCACGACCAGCGAGGAGCCGCCGTAGGACACGAAGGGCAGCGTGACGCCGGTGAGGGGCAGCAGCCGGATCACGCCCGCGATGATGATGAACGCCTGGAGGCCCAGCAGCAGGGTGAGGCCGGTGGCCAGCAGCTTGTCGAAGGCGTGGTCGGCTCGGGAGGCGATGCGCAGGCCGGAGCCCACCATCAGCAGGTAGGCCATGATCACCAGGGCACCGCCGAGCAGGCCGAGCTCCTCGGCGATCACCGCGAAGATGAAGTCGTTCTCGCTGGCCGGGATGCGCACGTCGCCCCCGAGGCCGAGGCCGGTGCCGCTCACCCCGCCGAAGGCCATGGCGAACAGGCCCTGCACGATCTGGTACCCGCTCCCGCTCGGGTCCTTCCACGGGTCGAGCCAGATGTCGACGCGCTCCTGCACGTGGCCGAACGACTTCCATGCGAACCACGCCCCGGCGGCGAACAGGCCACCGCCCAGCACCAGGAACGACGTGCGGTCGGTGGCGACCCAGATCATCACCACGAACAACGCGAAGAACAGCAGCGAGGAGCCCAGGTCCTTCTGGTACACCATCACCACCAAGGTGACGGCCCAGGCGATGACGACCGGTCCGAGGTACTTGGGGTCGGGCAGCCGGAGGGGCCCCACCTTCCACACGCTCGTGGCGATCAGCTCGCGCTGGTCGGCCAGGTAGGCGGCGAAGAAGATCGCCAGCACCACCTTGGCGATCTCGCCGGGCTGGAAGTTGATCGGCCCGATGCCCACCCAGATGCGGCTGCCGTTGATGGTCTTGCCGATGCCCGGCAGCAGCGGCAGCAGGAGCAGGGCGATGCCGAGGAACCCGAACGTGTAGCGGTAGCGGGTGAGGTCCCGTGGCCGCTTGACCAGCCAGAGGGTGCCGACGAACGCCACCACCCCGACCGCGGTCCAGCTGGCCTGGGCGGCGGCGAGGCTCTCGTCGAGCCCGGCGATCACGACGTAGCCGAGACCGTTCAGCAGCGCGGCCATGGGCAACAAGATGGGGTCGGACTCGGGAGCCAGGCGGCGCACGGCCACGTGGGCACCGAGCAGCAGCCCCAGCACGATGACGAGGAACGGGATGATGTTCGCCGGGATGCGGGCCTCCGAGCCGAGGCTCGCCAGCACGTAGGCGCCGGCGGTGATGATGACCACCATCAGCATGAGCCCGAGCTCGGTGTTGCGCCGGTGTGACACCGCCCCCACCTACCCCGGAGCCGACGGGGCCGGGGCGACGGCCGGCGCGACGGTCGTCGTCGAGGTCGTGGCCGTCGAGGTGGTGGTCGACGTGGTGGGGCCGATCTGCTGCTCGAGGTTGGCGACGAAGCGGCGGGCGTCGTCGAGGGTGGCCTCTTCCACCCCGGCGCGCACGGCGTCGACCGACGCGGCCGGCACCTGGGCGACGGCGATGCCGGTGGTCTCGGCCAGCTCCGGTTCGATCCACAGCACGCCGCCGGGCTTGCCCCGGAAGATGGCGACCTGGTCGCCGTCGACGCCGACGTAGTAGGTGTTGCGGCCCATCCAGACGATGACACCGATGGTGACGCCCACGATGGCGACGAAGGCGAGGGCGAACAGCCCCACCCTCCAGGTCAGCAGCCGTCGGCGGGGCGCGCCGTGCTGGCCGACGCTGCGCTCCCGGCGTCGCTCGCGGCGGCCGGCAGCCTGGCGCTGCTCGCCCTTTCCGGCACCCTCGTCGACGACCTCCGGCACGACGTCACCTGGCGCGTCGGAGAACAGCCCGGCGTCGCCGCCCGTCGTGGCCGCGGTGACGCGCGAAGAGCCGGTCGTGGCCTTCGGGTCGCGGCCGGCGTCGTCGACCACGTCGACGACCACGCAGGTGATGTTGTCGCGGCCGCCGGCCTCGTTGGCCAGGCGCACCAGCTCCCGGGCTGCTTCGGCGGGGTCGGCCAGGCGGCGCATGGTGGCGGCCAGGCGGTTGTCGTCGACCTCGTTGAACAGGCCGTCGCTGCAGAGCAGGTAGCGGTCCCCGACCACGGGGACGATCTCCCACGAGTCGACCACCACCCCGGCGTCGATGCCGAGCGCCCGGGTCAAGATGTTGCGCTGCGGGTGCACGGCCGCCTCGGCGGGGCTGAGACGGCCCTGGCGCTCGAGCGTGGCGACGAGGCTGTGGTCCTCGGTGATCTGGGTGAGCTCGCCCTCCGAGAGCAGGTAGAGCCGGGAGTCGCCGACGTTGACCACGGCGATGGCGTCGCGCCCCTCGGCGTCGACGAGGGCCATGGCGCACAAGGTCGTGCCCATGCCGGTCAGCTCGGTGTCGTCGGAGGAGCGCTCGACGAGAGCCCGGTTGGCCTGTTGCACGGCGTGGACGAGCACGTCGGTGCCGGCGGCGGTGAACTCCTCCTGCAGGGTCTCCACGGCCAGGTGGCTGGCCACCTCGCCGGCCTTGTGCCCGCCCATGCCGTCGGCCACGGCGAACAGCCCGTCGACGGCGAGCAGGGTGTCCTCGTTCGCCTGCCGGACGCGGCCGGTGTCGGTGGCGGCCCCCCACGCGAAGCGGGTCACCGCAGCTCCATCACGGTGTTGCCGATCTGGAGCCGGTCACCGCGCTGGAGGACCATCGGGCCCGACACCTTGTGCCGGTTGAGCCACGTGCCGTTGGTGGAGCCCAGGTCCTCGACGAGCCACTGGCCGTCGCGGAGGAACACCCGGGCGTGGATCTGCGAGGCGTAGGTGTCGTCGAGGGTGATCTGGCAACCCGCCGCCCGGCCGATGGAGGCCTCGTTGTCGAGCTGGTAGCCGCGGCCGGCGAGGGCTGCGGGCTCGACGACGACCAGCTGGGGCCGCGCCTTGGCCGCCTTGGCCTGGGCCTTGCGCTCGCGTCGCCCGGCCGGCGCGGCGGCCCCGGCGGCGACCGCCGACCCGACCACGGGGCTCGGCGTGCGCAGCTCGGCCCACACGGCGCGCACCACGCGGAAGAAGAACAGGTACAGCAGCGCCAGCAGGCACAGCTTGAGCACGAACAGCAGCTGGTCGGACACGTGGCCCCTACGACGCCTGGAACGTGAGGCGGATGTTCCCGAAGCCCAGCTCGTCGCCGTCGCGCAGGTCGCGCTCGCTGACGCGCACGCCGTTGACCCGGCTGCCGTTGGTCGAGCCCAGGTCGACGAGCACGAAGCCGTCGCCCTTGGGGTGGATCTCGGCGTGGCGGCGGCTGACGTTGGGGTCGACGAGGGTGATGTCGCACTCGGGCAAGCGGCCGATGACCACCACGTGCTCGCGCAGCACGTAGCGCTCGCCCGACGGCAGCAGCAGCGAACCGGCGCCGCTCCCACCGGGGCCCTCCTTGAACCGGGCCTCGATGGAGAAGGTGCCCGTGCGCTGGGACGGCTCGATCACCAGCTCGGCGTCGACGGGTCCGAGGAAGCTGTAGCCCTCGTCGCGGGCGTGCTCGCGGGCGGCGTCGCACAGCTCACGGGCGAGGGTGTCGGCGATGTCGACGAAGGCGTCGTGGTCGTCGGGGGAGATGGAGACGGTGAAGGAGTTGGGTGCGACCGTGCGACCCCGCACGTCGACCGTGCGCTGGTCGTCCATCTCGCGGGTCAGGCGCCGACCGATCTCGATGGGCCGCACGCCGCTCTTGAACACGCGGGAGAAGACACCCTCCACCGCGTGCTCGAGCCGTCGTTCGAAGCCCTTGAGTCCCACGCCGCCAAACGTTACCCACCCCGCATCGCCGGTCGACGCCTCCCCCTCCGGCCCCAAGCGAGGCACGGGTTCGTGGCGTGCCGACGGACGCTGTACGCTCTCCAGGCTCACTCGCGCGAGTGGCGGAATTGGCAGACGCGCAGGATTCAGGTTCCTGTGTCCGAAAGGACGTGGGGGTTCAAGTCCCCCCTCGCGCACGACGAGGTCCTCAGGTAGCTGGGTGCCTCAGGGCATCTGTCATGGCCGGCGTTCAGAGACGCGCCGCGATGCCCGTTCTGGTGGAGGTCTGCCCCCGGATTCGGTGGCTGATCCTCCACCAGAACGACGAGAAGCGTGGCCCTCTGGCGCTTGATCCGAAGGCCGAGGGGGGTCAGCTGAGCTCGCGGACCCTCAGGGTGTCGACGTGCTGTTGGAATCCGATGGCTCTGCCGTCGCCCATGGTCCAGACGTGGGCCATCTTCACCACGGCAGGTTCGCCTGACTCCTTGTGCTTCCACTGGTAGGTCCCGAGCGCCACGACGGTGTCACCGTCGCCGATGAACTGCTCGGGCAGCACAGCGAAGTCGTCACCGATCTCCCCGAGTCGCATGAACACCCCCTCGAGTACAGCCTGAGGACCGACATAGGTCCCTGCGAGTGGGAACCCCTCAGCCTCGATCCACTCGATGTCGTCGGCCATGATGCCGAGCGCGGCGGGCACGTCGCCTGCGGCGAAGCTCGCGTAGCCGTTCTCGATGATCTCTTTGTTGCTGGCCATCTCATCTCCCCGTTTCTGGTTCGCATCACCGACGGCTCGACTCGGCCGCCAACACCGTCCCAGGCCGCCCGCGGGAAAGCGGGCGGAGCACTTCGCAGGCAGTGCCTGCACGGAACTGCCTGTCACATGTGCGGACCGCTCGACGGCTCGTGGGTGCCGGTCCCCCGCCGATCGCGCAGCACCTGCCCACGCAGCGACCAGCGTACGCGGTGTGTCAAGCGTCACATGCTGCCCGCTGCTCCGATGCGGACACCGACGGGTGAGCGTTCGCGTGTTGGCTCCGGCCGGTTCGAGTCCGCTTTCACACTGACCGTAGGTTGGTGGGCTCACGACCACACGGCGACGACGTCCCGCCCACCGCGGCGGTCCGACGGTCCGGCCCGCCAGGAGGCAGACCCGTGAGCACTGGCCCCGTCCTCGTCACCGGCGCCCTCGGCAACGTGGGCGCCGCCACGGTGATCGCCCTGCTCGCGGCCGGCGACGCCGTTCGAGCCGCCGACCTGGCGCCCGAGCGCATCGCCGAGCGGTTCCCTCAGGCCGAGCCGGTGCGGCTCGACTTCCTCGACGACACCACCTTCCGGCCCGCCCTCACCGGTTGCCGGGCGCTGTTCCTGCTGCGCCCGCCGCCGATCGCCAAGGTCAAGCCCACCCTCGACCGCCTGGTCGACGTGGCGGCCGACCTCGGGGTCGAGCACGTGGTGTTCTCGTCCGTGCAGGGCGCCGACACCAACCGGGTGGTTCCCCACCACCGGGTCGAGCAGCACCTGAAGGCGAGCGGCCTGCCCTGGACGATGCTGCGCCCCGGGTTCTTCGCCCAGAACCTCACCGACGCCTACCGGGCCGACATCCGCGACGACGGCCGGCTCTACGTGCCCGCCGGCGAGGGCCGGGTCGCCTTCATCGACGTCACCGACCTCGGCGAGGTCGCCGCCCGGGTCTTCGCCGACCCCGCACCGCACCGTGGCCAGGGCTACACGCTCACCGGGCCCGAAGCGTTGACCTTCGACCAGGTGGCGGCGCTGCTCAGCACCGCGCTCGGCCGACCGGTCCGGTACGAGCCGGCCAGCGCCCTCGGGTACGTCCGCCATCTGCGCCGGCGGGGCCTGCCCCTGCCGCAGGTCGCGGTCCAGACGGTGCTGCACCTCGGGCTGCGGCGCGGCGACTCGGAGACCGTCGACCCCACCGTCGAGCGGCTGCTGGGCCGCCCGGCCACGCCGCTGTCGGCGTTCGTCGACGACCACCTCGACGCCTGGCGCTGAGGCCCCCGCTCCCCTGCCGAGGCGAGCGGCTCGTCAGCTGATGGGGATCCGGGCGATGGTCGGAAGATCGACAACGCGGCAGGTCGAGTCCTGGGTGCCGAAGATCCCGGCGTCGGACCGGGAGGTGACCTGGTCGGGCGGGACGACGACGATCTCCTCGCCGGCGGCGCCCGTTACCGTGCCGGCGACGTGCAGCAGCGGGACGTTGCGGACAGTGCCGTTCATCGGGAACGACCCGGCGATGGTGAAGGTGAGCCCTCCGCCGTCGGGGTCGACGGTGACCTCCGCCGAGGTGAAGTCGACGCTCTCGGTGGCGTCCATCGAGGCCTCGGTGATGCGCATCCCCTCCGGAGCGGACAGATGGGTGGTGCCGCTCACGAAGTCGACGGCGATGGGGAGGTCGACCTGCACGAAGGGCATCGCCAGCGTCATCGACACCGGCCCACCGGCCACGACCGGCTCGCTGTGGTCGACCATGTGGTACTCGACGTCGGTGGAGAGGTCGCCGAGGGCGGTAGTGCAGGTGACCTTCGCGCCCACCGGGGGATGGCCCGCGGCGTCGACGAGGGTGGTGGTCGGGTGGGAGCGGTCGGGCGGCGACGGGGCCAGCTGAGCGCGGGCGTACAGCGCTCCGCCGACCACGACGAGGACGACCAGCGCCGCGCCGAGCAGGATCCACCGGCGGCGGGTCATGGGGCGCCCGGCGCCCAGCGCAGCCGCACCGAGCGCAGCGCGTGGGGCGGCAGGTCGAGGCGGACGCCGTCGGCCAGGCGCTCGATCGGGTCGTCGGAGGGGCTCTCGTCGAGGCGGACGGGCTCGACCGAGGCGAGCGGCAGGGCCACCTGCACCGTGGCGGCCACGGCGGCGCCGGTCGGGTTGAGCAGCCGCAGCACCATGCCGTCGCCGTCCTCGGCCGGCTTGGCCGCCGAGAGCTCCACCGTGGGCGGCTCGATCGAGAGCAGCGAGGCGCCGGCGGCGAGGAGCGGGTCGGGACCGGCGACGACCGCCCGGAGCCGGTCACCGGCGCCGACGGCGGCAGCGGGCCCGTCGCCCGGGACGAGCGACACGGACGCCACGACGGGGCCGGTCGACTGGGCGCCGGGGGCGGCCAGCGCCGGACCGGCCGGCTCGGGGCGCCCGGGGAGGTCCTCCCTCGACAGCCAGCCCACCGCCCGCACCAGGGTCAACAGCAGCTCGCCGTCCGACGTCACCTCGGCGTCGTAGAGGCCGGGAGCGGCCACGGTGAGCCCGCCGAGGGCGACGGTGCCGTGCTGGGGGAAGCCGCGTGGCGGCGCCTGCTTCCAACCGGGAGGCGCCGGCCCGTCGCCCGGCGCGGCCCGGCGCACGAGGTCGAAGGTGCTGGCCGCCACGGCCTCGGCACCGGGTGCGCCGAGCGGGAACCGGAGGCGCAGGCGGTGGTCGCGTGCGGTGTTGTCGACGCGGACCACCACGTCGACGCGGTCGACGCCGGGCGCGACGCGTACCTCGAGGTCGACCGGCAGGCGGGTGGTCGCACTCGACGGGCGCCGGTCCGGGCCGTCGAGGCCCACGGGCAGCTCGAGGGCGCGGTGCACGTGCAGCACCTCGATGCCCGAGGGGTGCCGGCGGCGCTGCACGTCGACCTCCACCACGCGCCTCGGCGCGTCGTCGGTGACGGGCTCGGTGTCGTAGGTGTCGCCCCGGTCGCCCTCGTCGAACAGGCCGAAGAGGCCGGCCCACTCGCGTGCGCCGCGCCGGACCCGGAGCGTGCCGTCGGCGTCGGCGTGCACCTCGAGGTGCTCGTTGGCGATGCGGCGACCGTCGTCCACCTCGTCGACCGCGGCGCCACCCATCTCCAGGCGCACCCGTCGCCACGAGAACGGCGGGACCTCGGCCACGACGAACTCGACGTCAGCCGGGCGCTGCATGCTGAGCATGCGCACGCGGTCGGGCGCATCGGACGCCACGACCCGGGCGGGGGCACCGTCGACGGTGGCGCCCCCGTGGAGCAGGCTGGCCAGGCCGAGCGGGTGCAGCTCGGTGCCCTCGGCGTGGGAGGCGTAGAGCGGATGGGCGTTGAGCTCGAAGCGCACCACGTCGGTGAGGGGCCGAGGTGACGGGTTGTAGACGGCCAGGTCGAGCCCCTCGCTCCAGGGCACGCTCCGATCGGTGGGCGCGCCCGCCAGCCGCTCGAGCACGCGCTCGCTCGTCGCCCGGGCCAGGGCGACCGTGTCGTCGAGCCGAGCCTGGACCTGCTCGACCACGGCGTCGGCCGAGCAGGCGCACAGCGAGTCGTGGGCCTGGTTCACCAGCAGGCTGCGCCAGGCCAGCCGCAGCGCCGGCCGCTCGTCGGGGCCGCCGAGCGCGAGGGCGAGCGCGGCCCACGGCTCGCACCAGGTGAGCAGCTCGGCCTCGGCGGCCCGGTTGGCCAGCTTCACCCGGGGATGGGTGGACCACACCCCGCTGAGCACGTTGGCCGAGCGGGCGCCGAGCAGCTCACCGGCGTGAGCGGGCAGCGGTGCCGGGTCGATGTCGGCCAGGAGGTCGTCGAGCGTGCCGCGGTGCACGGCGCACCCCAGCCGGGCGGCGAGGGCGGCGGCGAGCGCCGCCGCCTCGGGATCGGGCGGGAGGTGGTCCGATCCGTCGAGGAGGAGCACCAGCCCGCCGGGCGCCGGCGCGGAGGGCACGAACCGCACCAGCCGCTCGACCACGGTGTCGAGCCCGCCGCCGACGGGCGTGGCCGTGCAGTACCCGCCGGCGAGGTGGACGGCGGTGACCTCGCTGCCGTCGGGCGCTTGCCACCGCCACACCGGCCCGAGGGCCTCGACCTCGTCGTCGTTGCCGCGCCAGTAGGTGAACCCGTCGAGGCCGAACCCGGCGAACAGCTGCGGGTACTGGGCGGGATGGCCGAACGAGTCCGGCGTGTAGGCGACGCTCGACGACGCCCCGACCAGCTCACGGCACACCCGTCGACCCTCGAGCAGGTTGCGCACGTGGGCCTCCCCGGCGGGCAGCAGCGAGTCGGGCTGCACGTACCACGGTCCCACCGACAGCCGGCCGGCCTCGACGGCGGCGCGCAGGGGCGCGGCGGCCGCGGGACGCAGCTGCAGGTGGTCTTCGAGCACCACCGCCTGGCCATCGAGCACGAACCGGTAGCCGGGGTCGGCGTCGAGCAGCTCGAGCAGCCGGTCGACGGCGTCCACCAGGTGGCCCCTCGTGGCCTGGAACGACCGGTACCACTCGCGGTCCCAGTGGGTGTGGCACACCAGCAGGCACGCCGAGGCGCCCGGCGGGAGCGCCGACGCGGGGGCGGCGACCTGGGCATCGGTGGATGGTGGGGACCCCACGGACGGATCGACCATCGGGACAGTCTCGACCATCAGGGCCGGAAAGGCCCAGGAGGGAGCGTCAGCCGGCCACGGGCCCCGTCCGCCAGGGCGCGATCGCGAGGGCCGCGGGCGCCGGCGGTCGCGACCGTCCGGTGGCGTCGCGACCGTCCGGTGCCGTCGCGACGGTCACCCCGAGACGAGCGGGGCGACGGCCGCCATGCCGGTCATCTCGATGACCCGGCGGGCCGGCGAACCCTCGGGAGCGGCGACCGCGAAGTCGATCTGCAGGCGCCGCAGCCGGCTGGTGAGCGAGTACACGACCCGCAGCCCGGCGCTGTCGAGGTACCCCACCCGACCCAGGTCGAGGACGACGTCGAGGGTGTCGTTGGCGATGGCGGCCACGGCTTCGCGCTCGAGCTGGTCGGCGTTGGAGAGGTCGACGTCGCCCGTGACGGAGATGACGACCCGGCCGCCGTCGGTGTTGATGGTGATGCGGGTCTCGTTCAACGGTCCTCGGCCTTCCCGACACGGAAGCGCATGGTCACGGTGGTGCCCTGATCGGTCCGGTCGACGACGACGTCGTCGGCGCACTCCTCGATGATCGACATGCCCCTACCCCGGTTCTCTCCCCGAGCTGCACGCCACCCGCCACGGTCGTGCACCTCGGCCACCAGCGCGCCGTGGTCGAGGCCCATGGTGACGCGCACGGTGCCCCCGGCCGGGCCGTAGGCGTGCTCGATGCTGTTGGTGGCCGCCTCCCCGAGCGCCAGCAGGGCACGGAACTCGATGTCGTCGCCGAGCTCGGCGGTGGCGATCCAGCGGCGGACGGCGGCGCGCAGTTGCGCCAGAGAGGCCGGCAGGGCCGGCAGCTCGACGTCGAGGGGCACGTCGGCCCGCAGGGTGGCGCAGCGGGCGACCAGCAAGGCGACGTCGTCTCGGGGGTCGAAGCCCCCGAGGAGCCGGCGGATCACCGAGGTGCACGCCTCCTCGGCGGTGTCGCCGACGAGGCTGTCGCGCAGCTCGGCGAGCCCCACGTCGATGGACTGGTGGCGCCGCTCGACCAGTCCGTCGGTGAAGAAGGCGAGGGTGGTGCCGGAGGTGAGCTCGACCGTGTGGCTGTGGCGGGTGAGGTCGAGACCGACCCCGAGGGGCGGGTCGACGGCCACCTCGAGCTGCCGCGGGGCCTCGCCCTCGACCTTCACCACCGGCAGAGGGTGACCGGCAGACGCGATCGCCACGTGCTGGAAGGAGGGCTCGAACACGGCGTAGAGCACGGTGGTCATCTGGCCCGCTTCGAAGTGCTGCAGCTTGCGGTCGAGGCGGCTCAGCACCTCGGCGGGGTCGGGCCAGTCCAGGGCGTAGGCGCGCAGGGCGCTGCGCAGGCGGCCCATCACCACCGCGGCGTCGAGGCCGCGCCCGACGACGTCGCCGATGACCAGCCCCACCCGCCCGAGGGGAAGGGGGAACACGTCGTACCAGTCGCCGCCCACGCCGTCGCCGACGGCGGGCAGGTACCGGGCGGCGAGATCGAGGCCGGGGATGACCGGGAGGCGACCGGGGATGAGGCTGCGCTGAAGGGCCGTGGCGGCACTCCGGTCGAGCCGGGCCCGGCGGGCGTCGACGGCCAGGGCGGCCCGGTCGGCCACCCGTTGGAGCAGCTCGACCTCGTCGGTGTGGAACTCGCGAGGGGTGAGCGAGCCGACGTGGAGCACGCCGATGGCCCGACCCTCGGTGAGCAGCGGCACCCCGAGCAGGCTCTCGATCCCGCGGGCCCACAGCAGCGGGTTGCGCACGTTAGTCGGATCGACGTGGTGGATGACGACCGCCCGGCGCTCGGCCGCGACCCGACCGGCGAAGCCCTCCCCGACGGGGATGCGGACCCCTTGGCGGACCTCTTCCTCGATGCCGATGGCCACGGTGGCCACCAGGTCGCCCGCCTTGGGGTCGACGAGGAGCACCGCCGCGGTATCGACGTGCAGCAGCTCGCGGACCCGTTCGAGCAGCTCGTGCAGCAGCTCGTCGGTGTCGAGGTGGGCGAGCGCGGTGTCGGTGACGGCCTCGATCCTGCGCAGGCGCTCGGTTGCCTGCTCGTCGAGCTCACCGACCGCCATGGCCGGGAGCGTACCGTCACTCTCCACGGCGGCCTTCCTTCCCCACCGTGGCCCGAACCTGAACCGAACGGGCCAGAAAACCTCTCACCGTGGCCAGCCGGGTCAGCCGGTCGGTGCGGCCGCCGGCTCGGTGATCACGTGGCGCCGCTCCAGCTCCGCCACCAGGGCCTCCCCGTGGCGGTGCAGCAGCTCCTCGTAGGCCTCCACCGCGGCCGCAGCGTCGCGCCGCTCGAGGGCGGAGGCGATGGCGGCCAGCCCCTCGCGCTGGGTCTCTACCGTGCCGGGGACCTCGGCGAAGAAGTTGCCCGGGACGAGGTTGGCCATCACCCTCGTCATCGAGCTCAGCCGGGGCGCGGCGGCGGCCCGGTCGACCTCGTCGACGAAGGCGTAGACGGCGTGGTTGAACGCCTCGGTGTCGGTGGGGTCGCAGTCGAGCACCGCTCGGGCGGCGGTGAGCACGGCGGCGAGGGCCTCGTCGTCAGCCCGCTCGACGACCCGGGTCGCGGTGACGCCCGAGATGGCGGCGTGCAGCTCGAAGTGGTCGCGGATGAAGTCGGCGTCGAGGCCGTTGACGAAGGCGCCGCGGTGGGGCTCGACGGTGACCCAGCCCTCGCGCTCGAGGGCGATGATGGCCTCGCGCACCGGGATGCGGCTCACCCCGAGCTGCGCGGCGATCTCGTCCTGGCGGATGCGCTCCCCGGGGCGGTAGGCACCCTCGAAGACCATGCGCCGGATGTGCGCCGCGACCAGCTCACCACTGCTGCGACGGTCCATGTATGGAGTATACGGACGGGGTCGGGCCCGACGGGTGGTGCGCCGCCGGCGAGCTCAGGAGCTGGGGACCGAGAGGTCGACGGCCCGGGTGGCGTGGGCCCCGACCTTGTCGGGGTTGACCGACCGCATCGACACGTCATGGCCGGCGGCGCGTGCCCGCAAGGCGCCGACCGTGCAGTTCTCCCGCCCACCGAGGGCGCTGAACGGGTCGTAGCGGTAGTGGTGCATGGCGTTGAGGTGGGTCATGCGGTCGACGTCGTGGTCGCTCACGCCCACGAAGGTCTCGGCCAGCAGCTCGGGCGAGAACGGCCACGTCGAGTCCGAGTGCGGGTAGTCGCACTCCCACATCACGTTGTCCATGTTCAGGTGCTCCCGGCTGGCCACGCCGAAGTCGTCGACGATGAAGCAGGTGAGGACGTGCTCGTTGAAGACCTCGCTCGGCAGCCGCCCGCCGAAGTCCTGCCCGGTCCACGCCCGGTGCTGGGTGTAGGTGCGGTCGACCCGCTCGAGGAAGTACGGGATCCAGCCGGTGCCGCCCTCGGAGAGGGCGATCTTGATGTCGGGGAACTTGCGCAGCACCGGCGACCACACGAGGTCCGCGGCAGCCTGCACGATGTTGATCGGCGTCAGCGTGATGAGCACGTCGATCGGTGCGTCCTCGGCGGTGATGACCAGCGACGACGACGAGCCGATGTGCAGGCAGACGACCACGCCCTCGTCGGAGCACGCCTGCCAGAACGGGTCCCAGTGGTCGGAGTGGAGGCTGGGCCAGCCGAGCTTGGCGGGGTTCTCCGAGAAGGTGACGGCGTGGGCGCCCATGCGAGCGGTGCGGCGCACCTCGTCGGCGAGCACCTGCGGATCCCAGATGGCGGGCAGCGAGCACGGGATGAACCGGCCGGGGTGGCTGCCGCACCAGTCCTCGATGTGCCAGTCGTTGTAGGCCCGCACCATGGCGAGGGCGACGTCCTTGTCCTCCGTGCGGGCGAACAGCTGCCCGCAGAACTGCGGGAACGACGGGAAGCACAGCGAGCCGAGCACGCCGTTGGCGTCCATGTCCTTGACCCGCTCGTCGATGTCGTAGCAGCCGGCTCGCAGCTCGGCGAAGGAGGTGGGCTCCATGCCGTACTCCTCGGGCGGGCGGCCGGCGACGGCGTTGAGGGCCACGTTGGCGATCTCGACGCCCTCGTACACCCAGGCGTTGGTGCCGTCGGCCCGGGTGATGAACTTCGGCGCCAGATCGGCGTACTTGGCCGGCAGCCGGCCGTCGAAGAGGTGCGGTGGCTCGACGACGTGGTCGTCGATGCTCACCAGGACCATGTCGTCCATGTCCATCGTGACGTGCCCCCCGGTGCGTCCGACTAACGGTGGTGTCACCTTACCGGCGTGCGGCCCGGGCGGCCACCGCGCTGACCCCACGCCCCCCTGCCAAGCTGGTTCTGGACGTTCCGGGAACCGGAACGTCCAGAACCAGCTCGGGGTGGGCTCGGGGCCGGGTCGGAGTGGGGTCTGGGGCGTCGCTGGTAGGTTCGGGATCGTGCAGCCTCAGTCGCCCGTCGGCCCGACCGGGGGCCCCGAGCAGCTCACCACGGTGCCGGTCCCGTTCCTCGCCCGAGCCCGCTGGGGCGGCCACCTGCTGGCCGAGTCCACCGCAGCGCTCCGGCTCGAAGACGGCGGGCCACCGAGCCTGTGGTTCCCGCTCTCCGACGTCCGCCTCGACGGGCTCGTCGACGAGGGCCACCGTGCCGACTGCCCGGTCAAGGGCGGTGCCCGCCTCTGGAGCGTCGATGCCGCCCTGGGCGACCACGTCCCCGCGGCGTCGCAGGACTGGCGGGCCGACGGCGAGGTGGCGACCGGGCCCGACGACGTGGCGTGGTCGTTCGACGAACCGACGGCTGCCCTGGACTGGCTGCGCGGGCACGTCGCCTTCGACCACGACAGGGTCACCGTCGAGCTGGTCGACGCCGCGCCGGGCGACGACGAGCGGGACGTGACCGTCAAGCGGTTCCCCACGTGGGGCGACGCCGCCCACCTGGTCGACATCCTCGACGTGCGCCCCGACGGCGAGCGGCGCTACGTCAGCGCGACCCGCGCCGACTGGCGGCGTCCCGTGGTGGAGGCCAGCCAGATGCTCGCCCAGTGCATCGTGGCCGGCAGCCGCCACACCGGCGGGCGGCGTCCGGTGTCGGCCCACCTCGTGGCCACGCGCGCCGCCGACGCCGGCACGCCGCTGTGCTTCGAGCTCGACGAGGTGACGGCCGGGCGCACCTTCACCACGCTCGCCATGCGGGTGACACAAGGCGACCGGTGCTGCGCCACCGGCACGTTCCTGTTCGACCAGACCGCGCCCGACGTGATCCGCCACGCCGCTCCCCCACCGGCCGGCGTGCCCGGACCGTACGACTCGGCGCCCTACGACATGTCGGTCACCGGCCGCGATCTGCGCATCGTCGACGACGCCTACACCGGCGACCCCGAGGCGCCCGTCGGCCCGCCGGTGCTCGACACGTGGATCCGCTTCCGCGACGTCCCCGACGACCCGGCCCTGCACGCCGCCCTGCTCGCCCAGTTCACCGGGCACATGTCGATCGCCGCCGCCCTGCGCCCCCACGCCGGGGTGGGCCAGGACCAGGCCCACCGCACCCTGTCGACGGCCATCAACGCCATCTCCGTCTCGTTCCACGCCGACGTGCGGGCCGACCGGTGGATGCTCTACCACCACCTCTCGACCTTCGCCGGCGACGGCATGACGCACGCCGAGTGCCGGGTGCACGACGAGCACGGCGGCCTGCTCGCCTCGTTCAGCGTCGACGCCATGGTGCGAGCGTTCGCGCCGAGCACCGGGGCGGTCGACGACCGCACCGCGCTGTGAGCCTCACCAGCGGCCGCGGCCCGCTGAGCCGCCAGCCGGCGGGCCGCCTCGACCCGCCCGTGCCCGTGCCGGTCACCTACGTCGAGTGGTTCCCTCGGCGGGTGCGGGGCCTCGTCGACGGTCGAGCCGTGGTCGACAGCGAGGGTGTCGTGTTCGTGCACCGCTCCGGCGAGGCGCCGATGTGGGCCTTCCCGGCCGCCGACGTCACCGGCGACGTGCCCACCGAGCCCGAACCGGCCGCCGAGGGGTTTGTGCGGGTGCCCTGGGGCGCGGTCGACGCCTGGTTCGAGGAGGACCAGCAGGTCGTCGACCACCCCCGCAACCCCTACCACCGGGTCGACTGCGTGCCCACCAGCCGGCACCTGCGGGTGGAGGTCGCCGGTCGCACGCTGGTCGACACGTCCCGCACCATCGGTGTGTACGAGACGTCGTTGCCGGCCCGGCTCTACGTGGCCCGCGACGACGTCGACATGGGGCTGCTCGTCCCGAGCACCACGACGTCCTACTGCCCCTACAAGGGATGGGCGTCGTACTGGACGGCCGTGGTCGACGGCACCACCGTGGTCGACGTGGCGTGGAGCTACGACGACCCACTGCCGGAGTGCCTGCCCATCGCGGGGATGCTCAGCTTCTACGACCACCGGGCCACGGTCGTCCACGACCTGCCCCAGGGCCCCCACGACCTGCCCTAGACCCCCGCGACCTGCCCCCCGCGACCTGCCCTAGACCCCCGCGACCTGTCCCTCACCGCCGCGACCTGCCCCTCACCCCCCGTTCTGGTGGAGGTCTCCCTCCCGATCCGGGGGTGAAACCTCCACCAGAACGGGAAAGGGCGAGTCTCAAGAACGGGAAGGGGCGGTCCTCCAGAACGGGAAACGGCGGTCCTCGCCGAGGATCAGCGGGTCGTCGGGAAGCCCAGGTCGATGGCGCTGCCGGCGCCGCCCGGCCAGCGCGAGGTGACCACCTTGGGGCGGGTGTAGAAGCGCAGGCCCTCGGGGCCGTAGATGGGTGTGCCGCCGAACAGCGAGTCCTTCCAGCCGCCGAAGGAGTGCGACGCCACCGGCACCGGGATGGGCACGTTGATGCCGACCATGCCGATCTGCACCGTGCGCTGGAAGCGCCGAGCGGCGGCGCCGTCGCGGGTGAACAGCGCGACGCCGTTGCCGTAGGGCACGGCGTTGATCACCGACACCGCCTCGTCGAGGCTGGCCGCGCGCACCACGCTCAGCACCGGGCCGAAGATCTCGTCGTCGTAGACGCGCATCCCGGGCTTGACGTCGTCGATCAACGAGCAGCCGAGGAAGAACCCGTCGGGTCGGGGCGGCGTGGAGCCGTCGACCACCACCCGGGCGCCCTCCTCGGTCGCGCCAGTGACGTACCCGCGCACCCGGTCGCGGTGCTGCTCGCTGATGAGCGGGCCCATCATCGAGGTGGGGTCGTCGCCGGGGCCGACCACCACGTCGGGGATGCGCGCGGCGATGGCCTCGACGAGGGCGTCGCCAATGTCGCCGACGGCGACCACCACCGAGATGGCCATGCAGCGCTCGCCGGCCGAGCCGTAGCCGGCGGAGATGGCGGCGTCGGCCGCGGCGTCGAGGTCGGCGTCGGGCAGCACGACCATGTGGTTCTTGGCCCCGCCGAGGGCCTGGGCCCGCTTGCCGTTGCCGGTGGCGGTCTCGTACACGTGGCGGGCGACGGGGGTGCTGCCCACGAACGACACGGCGGCGACGCCGGGATGGGTGAGCAGGGCGTCGACCGCCTCGGCGTCGCCGTGCACCACGTTGACGACACCGTCGGGCACGCCCGCTCGTTGCACCAGCTCGGCCAGCAGCAGCGAGGCCGAGGGGTCCTTCTCCGACGGCTTGAGCACGAAGGCGTTCCCGCAGGCGACGGCGTTGGCCATCATCCACATCGGGACCATCACCGGGAAGTTGAACGGCGTGATGCCGGCGACCACCCCGAGGGGCTCGAGCACCGTCTGCACGTCGATGCCGGTGGAGACCTCGGAGCTCACCGAGCCCTTGAGCAGGTGCGGCACGCCGCAGGCGAACTCCACGTTCTCGATGGCCCGGGCCACCTCGCCCCTGGCGTCGTCGAGCACCTTGCCGTGCTCGCGGGTCACGAGGGCGGCGAGGTCGTCACGATGGGCGTCGAGCAGCTCGCGCAGGCGGAACATGGCCGTTGCGCGCGTGGTGAGAGAGGACGCGCCCCAGCTCGCCGCCGCCTCGGACGCCACCGCCACGACTTCGTCGACCTCACCCGCTGACGCCAGCGCCACCTCGGCGGTCTGCACGCCCCGGGCCGGGTCGTGGACGGGCGCCGTGCGTCCCGACGACCCGGGCACCCGGCGGCCCGCCACCCAGTGACCGATGTGCTCCATCTCCGTCACCGGGTCAGAGCCGGTAGAGCCGGCGGGCGTTCTCGCCCAGGATCTTGGCGCTGGTCTCCGGGGCGAGGGTGGCCATCTTGTCCTCCACCGCCTGCAACGGGTCGGGGTAGAGGCAGGTCGGGTGGGGGAAGTCGGTCTCGAACAGGATCCGGTCCTCGCCCACCGCCTCGATCAGCTCGGGCAGCTTGTTGCGGTTGTTCTCGAACCAGAAGGTGGCGTAGAGGTTGCTCTGGAAGTACTCCGAGGGCAGCTTCTGCAGCTGGGCCAGCTCGTCGGGGGCGTTCTCGGCCATCTCGTAGTCCATCGTCTCGAGGATGAACGGGATCCAACCGACGCCGCTCTCGACCGACACGACCTGCAGCTTGGGGTAGCGGTCGAACATGCCCGACAGCACCGTGTTGATGACGATGCGGGCGTTGCCGATGAACAGCATGCTGCCGCCGATGGCGAGCTGGGTGCCGCGCGGGTGCGACTCCCACGAGTACTTGCTGTAGAAGCTCATGGCCGTGACGCTGGCGCCGATGTGGAAGTGCACCGGCAGGTCGAGGTCGGCGCACGCCTCCCAGAACGGGTCCCACGCCCGGTTGGCCAGGTCGGGGCCACCGAGGTCCTGCGGGTCGGAGGTCATGTTCACGCCCCGGGCGCCGAGGGCGGCGACGCGCTGCGCCTCGTGCACGCACGCCTCGACGCTCCAGGCCGGCATGAGCGGCAGCGGCAGCAGCCGGTTCCGCGAGTCGGCCTGGATCTCGGCCATGCCGTCGTTGTAGATCTCGACGGTCGCCCGCTTGAGGGCCTCGTCGTCGACCGAGGCGAGGTCCTGGCCGCCGAGCCCGATGGTGCTCGGGAAGATGACTTGGGCGTCGATGCCGAACCGGTCGAGCACCTTCAGGCGCTCCTTGGGGTCGTAGGCGCCGGCGTGGGCCTGCTCGACGGTCCACTGCTCGAGGGAGATGGCTGCGGGCGCCTTGTTGCCGTCGGCCCCGATCACGGCCCCGGCCATGAACTTGCCCCACGGCTGGCCGTCGAAGATCCAGACCTGCTCGCCGTCGACCACCTCGACGTGCGGGACCCGGTCCTTGTACTTGGCCGGGGCGTTGCGGGTGAACAGGTCCGCTGGCTCGGACCAGTGGCTGTCGGCGTCGACGACGAAGGTGTTCTCTAACATCCGCGTCACCCTACCGCGTGACCGATGCCACTTCAACGCCACCACCTCTCCCGTTCTTGTGCCCGGATCTGTCCCCATGGGGACAGATCCGGGCACAGGTTCGGCAGGAGGGGACGGGTCGAACGGGGGACGGGGGACGGGGAACGGGTCGACGGGGTGGCGGCGTGGCGGGTCAGCGGGGGGCGAGGGAGGCGGCGAGGCGGCGGCGATGCGCCGCGGGCGAGCCGAACAGCGAGCGGTCGAGCACGGCGCGCTTGAGGTGGACGTGGATGCCGCTCTCCCACGTGTAGCCGATGCCGCCGTGGAGCTGGAGGGCCTTGCCCACGACCTCCACCGCCGCGCCGCCGACGTGCGCCGCCGCCATCGACACGGCCCGGCCGGCCTGCGGATCACCGGCCACGACCGCCTCGACCGCCGCGCCCACCAGCTCCTCCGCCACGGTGAGCTGCACGAGCATGTCGGCGCAGGCGTGCTTGACGGCCTGGAACGAGCCGATGGGCCGACCGAACTGCCGGCGCACGGACGCATAGGCGACGGTCGCGTCGAGCATCGCCCGGCCGAGGCCCAGCCCATCGCACGCCACGGCCAGCGCCCCCCGGTCGAAGAGCCGACCCGGGGCGGTGCGGGCGTCGGCGAAGCGCCACACCGCGTCGGCCGGCACCACCACGTCGGCCCGCACCGTGGCGAGCTCGCGGGTGGCGTCGAGTAGCGGCTGGGCGTCGACCTCGACGCCGGACCGGCCGGGGACGACCCCTACGAGGACCGGCTCTCCGGCGGGATCGGTGGCGACGAGCAGCAGCTCGTGGGCCGAGCAGGCGTCGGGCACGAACCCGGCGGCGCCGGTGAGCCGGTGGCCCTCGGCGGTCGCCTCGATGCGGAAGGCGGGAACGGGCGGCACGGCGTCGGCGGCCCCGTCGCCCAGTGCCACCGCCAGGCGGGCCTCGCCGGCCACGGCGCGCCGCAGCAGGTCGTCGCGGGCGGAGGTCGGCTCGGCCAGGAGCAGCGCACCCACCCCCAGCACGACCGTGCCGAGGTAGGGCGCCACCGCCGCGGCGCGGCCCAGCTCCTCGAGGATCACGGCCGTCTCGGCGAAGGTGGCGCCGGCGCCGTCGAGCGCTTCGGGCGCCTCGAGGCCCAGCCACCCCGACTCGGCGAGGAGCGACCAGTCGACGGGCGGGCCGGCGCTGCCACCGGCGGCCGTAGGGGCCGACCCGGCCAGCAGGTCGCGGGCGACGGCGCGCAGCTCGTCGTGCAGCTCGGCGAAGCCGCCGCTCACGGGCCCACCGCCGGCTCGCGCGGCAGGCCCAGCCCCCGCTCGCCGATGATCGTGCGCTGGATCTCACTGCTGCCGCCGGGGATCGTCCACTCCCACGAGCTGATGAAGTCGAGCACCCACGCCCCCGACTCCCACCCGCTCGACACGGGCTTGCGCAGCACCGTCTGGCCCGGCAGCCCGACGACCTCGGCGCCGAAGTCGGTGAGCCGCTGCAGCACCTCGCTGTAGTGCAGCTTCACGATCGACGCGTCGACCGGGCCGGCACCGCCGGTGTCGTGGCGCTCGACGAGGTGGCGGCACATGCGCCGCAACGCCGTCACCTCGATCTCCAGCTCGACGAGGCGGTCCTGCACCACGGGGTCGTCGAGGGGGCGACCACCGTCGGGCCTCGGCCGGGCGCAGGCGTCGAGCAGCCACCCGAACCCGGCGTGGCCGAGCCGTTCGGCCAGCTCGAGCATGGTCATGCCCCGCTCGGCGCTGAGGGTCTCCTGGGCGACCTGCCAGCCCGCGTTCTCGGGGCCGACGAGGTCGGCGGCCGGGATCTCCACGTCGGTGAGGAACATCTCGCAGAAGTGCGACTCCCCCGTGGCCTGGCGGATGGGGCGCACGTCGATGCCCGGCGTGCGCATGTCGAGCAGGAAGTAGGAGATGCCTCGGCGCTTCGGCGCGTCCGGATCGGTGCGGGCGAGCAGGAGGCACCAGTCGGCGTGCAGCGCCCCGCTCGCCCACACCTTCTGACCGTTCACGACGAAGGTGTCGCCGTGGCGCCGGGCGGTGGTGCGCAGGGCGGCCAGGTCGGAGCCGGCCTCGGGCTCGGAGAAGCCCTGGCACCAGATCTCGCCGTCGAGGATGGCGGGCAGGTGCCGACGCCGCTGCTCGTCGGTGCCGGCGGCCAGCAGCGTCGACGCGGCGTGGTGGATCGACACGAAGGCCAGCACCAGCCGAGGTGCGTCGTGGGCGGCCAGCTCCTGGTAGAGCACCATCTGCTGGGCGCTCGACAGGCCGCCGCCCCACTCCGCCGGCCAGTGCGGCACGGCGTAGCCGGCCCGGCGCAGCTGCTGGAACCACGCCTTCTGGAACGACACGAACTCGTCGTCGCTCACGCCGGTCTGCGCGCCCCGCCAGCCCGCCGGCACGTTGGCCCGGCACCAGTTGCGCACCTCGGCCCGGAAGGCCTCGAGGTCCGTGTCGGTGGCGGGGCTCACCGCCGGCCCTCGCGCAGGGCCAGGAGGCGGCGGCGGTGCTCGTCGCTGCGCATGGTGACGGCCTCGGCGGCGAACCCGGCCTGCACGGCGCCGGCGAGGGCCTGGGCGAGGTGCATGTTGGCGACCCGTTTGGTGCCCTCGAGCGCCTCGCGGGGCTGGGCGGCCAGGCGCCCGCCCAGCGCCCGGGCCTCGGCCAGCAGCTCGTCCGGCTCGGTGGTGCGGCTGGCCAGGCCCAGCTCGACCGCGGTGGCGGCGGGGATGCGGTCGCCGGTGAGCAGGTACTCCCGCGAGCGCAGGATCGGGGTGAGCAGCGGCCAGAAGGCGGCCCCACCGTCGCCGGCCACCAACCCCACCGACACGTGCGGGTCGGCGAGGTAGGCGCGCTCGGAGATCAGCACCACGTCGCAGAGGACCGCCACGCTGCAGCCGAGGCCCACCGCGGGGCCGTTCACCGCGGCGATCACCGGGAGCGGGAAGCGCAGCAGCTCCTCGATGATCTGGGCGCCTTCGCGCAGGCTTTCGTCGCGCGCCACGGGGTCGTCGAGGAACGTGGTGATCCAGTCGAGATCGCCGCCCGCGCTGAAGGCCCGCCCGGCGCCGGTGAGCACCACCACCCGCGCCTCTCGGTCGGCCGTGAGCTGGCGCCACACGTTGGCCAGGGCCCAGTGCAGCGGTCGGTTCACGGCGTTGAGCTGCTCGGGCCGGTTGATCGTGACGATGCGCAGCGGGCCCTCGGCGGCCACGGTGAGCTCGTCGGGCAGGTCGTAGGTCGTGCTCACCACCCGGCTCCCGTGCCGTCGAAGAGCCCGGCGAGCGGGCGCCGGCCCAGCCGGCGGCTGAGCTCGTCGCGGGTGGCGGCCGCGCCGAGCGGCAGCCGGCGCAACGGCTGGCTGTAGCGCGACAGCCACGACAGGGCGGTCTCGTCGCAGAAGCCGATGGCGCCGTGCAGCTGGTGGCAGGTGCGGAACACGACCTCGGCTGCTTCGACGGCCGCCAGGCGCAGGGCGAGGGCGTCCTCGACGGCGTCGGGCCGCTGGCCCTCGATCGACCAGAGGGCGTACCCGGCCAGCTCCTCGACGCCGGCCCGCTCGACCTCGGCGTCGGTGAGCTGGAACTGCACCCCCTGGAACCGCGAGAGCGGCTGGCCGAACTGGTGGCGCTCGACGACGTAGGCCCGGGTGAGCTCCATGGCCCGGTCGAGCATGCCGAGCAGGGTCCAGCAACCGAGCACGAGGCCGAGCGCCACCGCCGCCGGCGACCCGCCCTCGTCGAGCGGCTCGAGGTCGAGGCCGGTGACGAAGGCGGCCTTGCGCGCCGGGACGGACAGGGGCCGAGGCGTCGCCATGCCGCACCGCCCGTCGAGGTCGATCGTCGCCCACCGCAGGTCGAGGCCGGCCAGCGGTGCCTCGGGGGCCGGCCCGGCCACGACGACCAGCCCGTCGACGTGCAGGTCGCCGGGTCGGCTCAGGCGCTCGGCCACCGGGTACGGCACCGCCCAACGGCCCGCGGCCCGGCACAGGGCGGCCGCCGCCTCGAGCTCGTCGTCGCTGCCGAGGGGGTCGAGGTCCCACGCGCCGAGCTCGCCGAGCACGGCGGCGGCGTCGCCCCGTCGCGCCGGGTCGGCCTCGGCGCGTTGGACCAGCGCGTCGCCGCCGGCGGCCTCGATGGCCCGCTCGGCGGTGCGGCCGTACTCCTGCGCCTCGTCGGTGAGGTCGATGTTCACGACGCCGCCAGCAGGGAACGAGCCATGAGGATCCGCTGCATCTCGATGCTGCCCGACGACACGGTGGCGGCCACGGCGTAGCGGTGGTGGTCCTCGACCGCCCGCCGGAAGCGCCGGCCGTCGTCGCTGCTGAGGGCGGCCGCCCCCACGATGTCCATGAGCACCTCGGCGCTCTCCTGGTCGAGGCGGGTGACGGCGATGCGGTAGGCCGCCGCGTCGGTGGGGCGCACCTGGCCGGTGCTCTGCAGGGCCACCACGCGGTAGGCGAGCAGGCGGGCCCGGCGGCAGTGGGTGAGCATGCGCGCCCACCGGCCCCGCAGCTCCTCGGGGAGGGCGTCCCACTGCTCGCCGAGGGCGATGGGCGCCCACTGCAGCAGCCGGTCGACGCGGGCGTAGCGGGCGATGCCGACCCGCTCGAACGACAGCACCTCCTGCACCACCCGCCAGCCGTCGCCGACCTCGCCGAGGACGTCGGCGTCGGTGGCCCGCACGTCGTCGAAGAAGACCTCGTTGAGGTGGTGCGGGCCCATCATGCAGGCGATGGGCCGGACCTCGATGCCCGGAGTGTCCATGGGCAACAGGAAGATGGTGAGGCCGTGCTGCTTGCGCTCGGCCTTCGAGGTGCGGGCGAGCAGGAAGCACCACTGGGCCATGGTGGCGTAGGACGTCCAGATCTTCTGGCCGGAGATCCGCCACTCGTCGCCGTCGCGGCGGGCCGAGGTCTGCAGCGACGCGAGGTCGGAGCCCGCGTCGGGCTCGCTGAAGCCCTGGCACCAGATCACCTCGCCCCGGGCGATCGGCGGCAGGTGGCGGCGCTGCTGGTCGGGTGTGCCGTGGCGCATGATCGTGGGGCCGACCCAGTTGACGCCCATGTACTGGGCGCCCCTCGGCTCGTGGAATGCCCACATCTCCTCGCGCACCGCGGTCTGGGCCCACGGTGATGCGCCCCGCCCGCCGAACTCCTCGGGCCACGCCGCGCACAGCAGGCCCTGCTCGGCCAGCACCCGGCAGAAGCGCTGCGCCACCTCGAGGTCGGCCGGGTCGTCGGTGAAGGCGCCGAGGAAGTCCGGGGGCACGTGGTCGGCGACGAGCCGGCGCAGCTCGGTGCGCAGCTGCGCCACGTCGTCCCCCAGGTCGTGCTCCATCGCCCCTCCCGTACCCCTCCGGTCACCCCAGCCGGGGCCCTCGACCTCTCATCCTGCCAAGCGCGGCGGGGTGGCGCGGACGCCGGGCTGCGGACGGCGCTGCGACGGGCCGGCCCACGGCCGGCGCTCGGAGCCGCCCCTCAGCGACCGGAGGTGGTGGGGGCAGAGCGTTCGAGCAGCTGGTGGAGGGGGCAGGCGGCGACGACGTCGTCCTCGGTGGGCACCCAGGACAGCGGACCGAGCACCGCGGACACCCGCATGGCGACCAGCAGGCTGCCCCCGACCCCCACACCGCACAGGGGGCAGCGGGTCCACGCCCGGTGCATGTCGTCACCCGGCGAGGCGAAGAGCCGTTCCATGAACCGGCGAACCATCCCGTGCCCCATGGGGCCGGCACGGTAGCCGAGGCGCGCCTCGCTGTGCCAGTCGTCACACCTGACGGACGGAGGCGACCGGGCCCCGGCGGTCAGGCCACCTCGGTGGCGGGGGCGGCGAACTGGGCGTTGTACAGGCGGGCGTAGGCACCGCCCCGCTCGAGCAGCTCGTCGTGGTCGCCCTGCTCGACGATCTGGCCGTCCTCCATCACCAAGATGACGTGGGCGTCACGGATGGTGGAGAGGCGGTGGGCGATGACGAAGCTCGTGCGGTTCTGGCGCAGGGCGTTCATCGCCTCCTGGATGAGCACCTCGGTGCGGGTGTCGACCGAGCTGGTGGCCTCGTCGAGGATGAGGATGGCGGGATCGGCGAGGAACGCCCGGGCGATGGTGAGCAGCTGCATCTCACCGGCGCTGACCGTGCCGTGCTCGTCGTCGAGGATGGTGTCGTAGCCGTCGGGAAGCGACCGCACGAAGCGGTCGACGTAGGTGGCCCGGGCCGCCTGGAGCAGCTCCTCGTCGCTCGCCGCCGGGTTGCCGTAGGCGATGTTCTCGCGGATCGTGCCGCCGAACAGCCAGGTGTCCTGGAGCACCATCCCCATCATGGAGCGCAGGTCGGCGCGCGCCATGGTGCGGATGTCGCGCCCGTCGACGGTGATGCGGCCGTCGTCGACGTCGTAGAAGCGCATGAGCAGGTTCACCAGGGTGGTCTTGCCGGCGCCCGTCGGCCCGACGATGGCCACCGTCCTGCCCGGCTCGGCCACGAACGAGAGGTGCTGGATGAGGTCGCGGTCCTCCGAGTACGAGAACGAGACGTCCTCGAAGGCGACCCGGCCCCGGGTCGGCCCCTCGACGGGTGCGGCGTCGGCGTCGCTGACCTCGACCGGCGCGTCGAGCAGGTCGAACACCCGCTCGGCGGAGGCGATGCTCGACTGGAAGACGTTGAACATCGACGCCACCTGGGTGAGGGGCATCTGCATCTGGCGTGAGTACTGGATGAAGGCCTGGATGTCGCCGATGCTCATCTGGCCGTTGGCGACCCGCAGGCCGCCGACCACGGCCACGATGATGAAGTTCAGGTTGCCGAGGAACATCATCAGCGGCTGCATTGCCCCGGAGATGAACTGCGCCCAGGCGCTGGCCTCGAACAGCTCGCCGTTGGTGTCTCGGAAGCGGGCCTCGACCTCCTTCTGGCGGCCGAAGGCCTTCACGATGGCGTGGCCGGTGATCGACTCCTCCACCAGCGCGTTGAGCTCGCCGGTGTGGCGCCACTGGGCCCCGAAGCGCTTGCGGGAGCGAGCGGCGATCACCCGGGTGAGGCCGAGCGACAGCGGGATGATCACCACCGACACCAGGGCCAGCACCGGCGAGATGGTGAACATCATGATCACCACGCCGACGATGCTGAGCACCGAGGTGAGCATCTGGCTCAGCGTCTGCTGCAGGCCCTGGGCCATGTTGTCGATGTCGTTGGTGACCCGGCTCAGCAGGTCGCCGCGAGCCTGGCGGTCGACGTAGGACAGCGGCAGGTGGTTGAGCTTGTCCTCGACCTCGCTGCGCAGGCGCGACATCGCCCCTTGCACGATGCCGGCCAGCAACCACGCCTGGAAGTAGGTCAAGGCCGCCGCGCCGGCGTAGAGCAGCACGGCCAGGCCGAGGGTGAGGTGCAGGGCGGTGAAGTCGATGCCGCCACCGCGCAGGCCCCGCACGATCACGTCGGTGGCATGGCCCAGCACCTTGGGACCGACCACCTGCATCGCCACCGCGATCACCGCGAGGATCACGACCCCCGACACGTGGAGCCGCTGCTGGCGCAGCCGGGCGAAGGTGCGGCGCACGGCGTGGCCGAAGTCGCGCGACTGCTCGCCCGGGATGTTCATGGTGCGCGGCATCGCCGCCGCCGGCGGCCGCACGCCGGCGGCGAGCTCGTCGGTGTCGTCGGCGCTGCCGGGACGTTCCGTCGTGGTGTCGCTCACGCCGCCTCCTGCTGCTTGGTCTGCGAGGCCACGATCTCGGCGTAGGTCGGGCACGTCTCGAGCAGCTCCTGGTGGGTGCCGAGCCCGACGCTGCGGCCGTCCTCGAGCACGAGGATCTGGTCGGCGCCGATGATCGTGGAGACGCGCTGGGCGACGACCACGACCGTGCAGTCGACGGTCCACGGCACGAGCGCCGCCCGGAGGCGGGCGTCGGTGGCCAGGTCGAGGGCCGAGAAGGAGTCGTCGAACACGTAGATCTCGGGGCGTCGCACCAGGGCCCGGGCGATGGAGAGCCGTTGGCGCTGCCCGCCGGACACGTTCGAGCCGCCCTGGGCGATGCGGGCGTCGAGCCCGCCCATGGCCTTCACGAAGTCGGCGGCCTGGGCCACCTCGAGCGCGGCCCACATCTCGTCGTCGGTGGCGTCCGGCTTGCCGTAGCGCAGGTTGCTGGCCACGGTGCCGGTGAACAGGTAGGGCTTCTGGGGCACCAGGCCGACCCGGTCCCACAGCGCCTCGGGCTCGAGCTGGCGCACGTCGACCCCGTCGACGAGCACGGCGCCGGAGGTCACGTCGAACAGCCTCGGCACCAGGTTGACCAGCGTGCTCTTGCCCGAGCCGGTGCTGCCGATGATGGCGGTCATCTGGCCCGGGCGCGACACGAACGAGATGTCGTCGAGCACGGGGGCCTCGGCGCCGGGGTAGCCGAACCCGACGTCGCGCAGCTCGAGGGTGCCGCGGCCGGCCAGCTCCGAGACGGGGTGCTCGGCGGTGTGGACGCTGGTCTCGGTGTCGAGGACCTCGGCGATGCGGTCGGCGCTGACCGAGGCCCGGGGGGCGAGCATCGCCACGAAGGTCGCCATCATGATCGACATGAGGATGATGGTGAAGTAGCTGATGAAGGCGATCATCGCTCCGATGGTCATGTCGCCGTTCTGGATGCGGTAGGCGCCGAACCAGATCACCAGCACGGTCGAGCAGTTCACGACGAACATCACCGCCGGGAACATGAGGGCCATCAACCGACCGGCCCGCAGCGACACGTCGGTGAGCTTGGTGTTCTCGTCCTCGAAGCGCTCGGTCTCGAGCGGCTCGCGCACGAACGCCCGCACCACCCGCATGCCGATGATCTGCTCGCGCAGCACCCGGTTGACGCCGTCGATCCGCTCCTGCATGAGCCGGAACGCCGGGATCATCCGGGTGATGATCAGCGTCAGGACGACGGCCAGGGCGGGCAGGCTCACGAGCAGCAGGGCCGACAGGCCGACGTCCTCGCGCAGGGCCATGATGATCCCGCCGATGGCGGTGATGGGCGCGGTGATGGCCACGGTGCAGGTCATGACGGCGAGGATCTGCACCTGCTGCACGTCGTTGGTGATGCGGGTGATGAGCGACGGGGCGCCGAGCTGGTTGACCTCGCGCTGGGAGAACGAGGTGACCCGGTGGAACAGGTCGCTGCGCACGTCGCGGCCGAAGCCCATGGCCGCTCGTGACGCCACGTAGTAGGCGGAGACGGCGAAGAGCATCTGGGCCAGGGCGACGGCGAGCATCACCCCGCCCATGCGCCAGATGTAGCCGCTGTTGCCGGTGATCACGCCGTTGTCGATGATCTGGGCGTTGAGGGCGGGCAGCAGCAGCGAGCAGCCGGCCTGCACGATCTGGAAGCACAGGAGGGCGACCAGCAGGCCGCGGTAGCGCAGCAGGTAGCCGCGCAGGAGCTGGATCAGCACGGCCGCTCCCGGCGGGTCTGGGTGTCGGTCGCCGGTCGGGCGCGGTCGACGGTGGTCATCGGGGGTTCCTCCGGGAGGGACGGCGGATGCCGTCGAGCAGCAGCGACACGAGCTCCTCGGGCGGGACGGGCCCGTCGGGCTCGAAGCCGGGGTTGCTCGTGGCGATGGCGAGCGAGCGCAGGCGCCGGGCGGCGGTGCCGGGGTCGACCCGCAGGCGGGCGGCGTGGGGCTCGAACAGGGCGCTCAGGGCGTGCAGGTCGGGGCGGTGGTGCCGGCCGGGGCGGACCACGCCGGTGTCGCGGGCGACGGGCAGGAGCCGCCAGATCGACGAGAAGCGCTGCTGCATGAGGCGGGTGGCCTCCACGAGCTGGGCGTCGAGGGGCTGGTTGCGGTCGATGGACTCGATGGCCGCCTGCACGGGCGAGTCGTCGAAGGCCGCCTCCACCGCGGCTCGCAGCACGGCCGGCTTGTCGGGGAAGACCCGGAAGATCGTGCCCTCGGCCACGCCGGCGGCTTCGGCGATCTGGCGGGTGCTCACCGCCTCACCGTGCTCGAGCAGCAGCGGCACCGTGGCGGCCACGATGGCGGCCCGCCGCTCGTCGGGCGGCATGGCGGCGGCCCGGCGGGAGCGGGGCGCGGTGTCGGCCGCGGGCGCGCGGGGCTCGGGTTCGGCGGTCAGCGGCGGGGGCACCCGGCGAGCCTACCAGCTGTGAGTGAGAACTCACTCAGTCACGTCGGCGTACGCCGACGTGACCCGACCCACCACCACGTACCCACCCCGGGACGCCCCACCGCTCTCCGTTCTTGTGCCCGGATCGGTCCCCCCAGGGACCGATCCGGGCACAAGAACGGTGGTGGGGCGTGGTTGACTCACGTCGCTCACGCGCGAGGGAGGGACGGGATGGAAGCCAGCGGCCGGGGGGTGATGGACCTGTTCGACCTGTCGGGGCGCGTCGCCGTGGTCACCGGTGCGTCGTCGGGCCTCGGGGCCGGTGTGGCGCGGGCCCTGGCGGGAGGCGGGGCCATCGTCGGGCTCGTCGCCCGCCGCCGCGACCGGCTCGAGGAGCTGGCCGACCAGACCGGCGGGGCCGCCTTCGCCTGCGACCTGCTCGATCCCGACGCGGTCGACGCCGTGGTGCCCGCCGTGGCTGCCGCGCTGGGGCCGCCGACCATCCTCGTGAACGCCGCCGGCGGGATCGAGGGCGGCCACCTCGCCGAGCACGAGACGCCCGAGCACGTCGAGCGGGCGCTGCAGCTGAACCTGGTGGCCCCGTTCCGGCTCTCGCAGGCCGTGTTCCCCCACCTGCGCGACGCGGGCGGCGGCGCCATCGTGCACGTCTCCTCGATCAGCGGCCGGGTGGGCATCCCGGGCATCCCCCAGGCGTCCTACGCCGCCGCCAAGGCTGGGCTGTCCGGCCTCACCGTGGAGCTGGCCGTGCAGTGGGCCCGCCACTCGATCCGCGTGAACACGGTGGCACCGGGGTTCTTCCGCAGCGAGATCACCGAGTCGCTCTACACCGAGGAGCGCGGGTCGGCCTGGCTGCGGCGCAACACCCTGCTGCCGGTCGAGGGGCAGGTCGACGACGTCGTGGGGGCGGTGCTGTGGCTGGTCAGCGACGCCGGCCGCTACACCACCGGCCAGACCGTCGTGGTCGACGGCGGCTGGACCGCCCGCTGACCGCTGGGGAGCCTCGGCGGGTCAGGCGCCGGCGGCGGCCCGGTCGACCGGCGGGGAGAACAGACCCCGCTCGGTGAGCAGCGCCACCACGGCCTCGCCCTGCCGGCGCAGCAGCTCGCGCAGCTCGGCCCTCGCCCGCTCGCCGTCGCGGGCCTGGAGGGCACGGGCCGCCGCGGCCACGCCCCGGCGCTGGGTCTCGATGGCGCCGGGGATCTGGCGGAAGAAGTTGCCGGGGACCACGTTGGTCATCACTCGGGCCATGGAGCTCAGCCGGGGTGCCTCGGCGGCCTCGTCGAGGCACTGCAGGAACGCCCGGTTCGCCGCGTTGAACACGGCGGGGTCGGCCTCGGCCTCGGCGACGGCGGCGGCCGCGGCGAGCACCGAGCGGAGGCCGTCGTCGTCGGCGCGCTCGGCGACGCGGGAGGCCATGAGCCCGTGGACCAGGCCGTAGAGCTCGTAGTGGTCGCGCACGTAGGCGGCGTCGACGCCGCGCACGAAGGCGCCGCGGTGGGGCTCGACGGTGACCCAGCCCTCGCGCTCGAGGGCGATGATGGCCTCCCGCACGGGGATGCGGCTCACGCCGAGCTCGGCCGCGATCTCGTCCTGGCGCACCCGGTCGCCGGGCCGGTACTCGCCGTTGAAGACCATGCGGCGGATGTGGGACGCGACCTGGTCGCCGCTGCTGCGCCGGATCATCGAGCCGACCTGCGCTCCCCCACCGGCACGGCGGGCCGAGGCCCGCCCCACGCCCAGGGCCGCACCACCCGGGTCAGCGCTTCTCGTAGGTGATGCCGGCGGCCTCGACGTCCCACGTCGTGGGGGTGACGCCTTCCTCGCGCAGCTCCCGCTTGAGGACCCGGCCCACCGGCGAGCGGGGCAGCTCGGCCCGGAACTCGATGTAGCGGGGCAGGGCGAAGTAGGGCAGCTCGTCGATGCACCAGCGGAAGAGCTCTTCCTCGGTGGTGGTCGCCCCCTCCTTCAGGGTGGCGGTGACCTTGAGGTCGTCCTCGGTGAGCTCGCTGAACACCGCGTGCACGGCGACGTCGGCCAGCTGGCCGTGGCCCATGAGGATGGACTCCACCTCGAAGCTGGAGATGTTCTCGCCCCGGCGGCGCAGGTAGTCGGCCTTGCGGTCGACGAAGTAGAGGAAGTCCTCGTCGTCGATCTTGCCGATGTCGCCGGTGTGGTACCACCAGTTGCGACTGGTCTCGACCGTGGCCTCGGGCCGGCCCCAGTAGCCGGCGAACATCACCTCGGGGCGCTTGGGCCGGATGACGATCTCGCCTTCCGTGCCGCGGGGCAGCTCGTCGTCGTCGTCGTCGAAGATGCGCACGTCGAAGTACTCGCAGTTGACCACGCCGGCGGCGTTGGGCTTGTTGCGCACCCCGGGCGGCTGCCAGGAGACGAGGCTGGCCTCGGTGACGCCGTAGGCGCCGCTGAAGGTCTCGATGCCGAACCGGCTGCGGATGACCTCGTCGACCTCCACCGGCATCGGCGCCGCGCCGAGCAGGCGCAGGGACGTGTTGGCCTCCGGCGCCCCCGACCTGGGCATCTCGGGCCGGTCCTCGTCGTGGGCCAGCAGGTAGGCCATGGTGCCGAGGGTGGAGGTGACCGTGGCGCCCACCCGGTTCATCTCCGGCCAGAAGTTCGACACGGAGAACTTCTTGTAGATGGCCGACCGGCCACCGAACACCAGCGGACCGAGCACCGCGGTGGTGATGGCGTTGAAGTGGAACAGCGGCAGGGGCGTCCAGACCACGTCGTCGGCGGTGCGGCCCCAGCAGATGCCGATCTGGGTGGTCAGGGCGATGTGGTAGTTGTGGCTGAGCATGCAGCCCTTCGACGGGCCGGTGGTGCCACCCGTGTAGACGAAGGTGCCCAGGTCGACCGGCTTGACGGCCACGCCCGGGTCGGCGGCGTCGGCCGACAGCAGCTCGGCCCACGTGCCGGTGTCGACCTGCGGCAGGCTCGGGGCCTCGTCGCCGATGACCACGACCCGCACCAGGTCGGGCAGCTCGGGGGTGATGGCGGGCAGGCGGTCGGCGAGGTCGCCCTGCACGATCAGCACCCTCGAGCCCGAGTCGTGCAGCTGGTGGCGGAGGTACTGGCCCTTGTAGGCGGTGTTGACCGGCACGGCGATGGCACCGGCCCACACGATGCCCCACCAGGCCAGCGCCATCTCGATCGAGTTCTCGACGAGGGTGGCCACCCGGTCGCCGGGGCGCACGCCGAGCTCGATCAGGGCGTTGGCCACCCGGCAGGCGGTGTCGTGGACGTCGGCGCCGGTGACCTTGGCCCCGTTGACGTCGAGGTACTCGCTGTCGGGGTCGGCGTCGAGGCGGCGCCGCAGGACGTCGATGATCGTGGCGGACTCGCCGCTCTTCCAGACGTCGTCGTTCGCCATGTTCCTCGACCTTCTACGATCCGTCCCCGAGCCGTGGGTGGCCCCGCACCGGCACGCTCCAGGGGACCACCACCGGCGCCAGTGATTGAATCACATATACCTTCTTCCGCCCGACTCGGCGCCGGCTCCTCCCGTCGCCCACGGCGGGCCCGACCGAGCGAGCGCACCGTGACCGACGAGATCCCCGTCCCCGACGACCTGCCGACCACGGTGGCCGGCGCCCTCGAGCGGGCCGCCCGGCTGTTCCCCGAGCGCGAGGCGCTCGTCGAGGGCGACCTGCGGCTCACCTTCCCGCAGCTGCTCGAGGCGGCCGACGAGGCCGCCCGGGCCCTGATCGCCACCGGCATCGAGGCGGGTGACCGGGTGGCCATCTGGGCGCCCAACTGCGCCGAGTGGGTGATCGCCTCGGCGGCCATCCACCGCGTCGGCGCCGTGCTGGTGCCGCTCAACACACGGTTCAAGGGCAACGAGGCCGCCTACATCCTCAACACGTCGCGGGCCCGGCTGCTGTTCACCGTCACCGACTTCCTCGACACCGACTACGTCGCCCTGCTCGGCGACCGGGCCGAGGTGCCCCACCTGGAGCACGTCGTGGTGCTGCGGGGCCGGGCGCCGCAGGGTTGCACCAGCTGGGGCGACTTCCTCGCCCGGGCCTCGTCGGTGCCCGTCGACGCCGCCGCCCGGCGCGCCGCCGCCATCGGTCCCGACGACCTGGCCGACATCCTCTTCACCTCGGGCACGACCGGGAAGCCCAAGGGGGCGATGCTGCTGCACTCGGTGCTGGTGCGCGCCTACTGGGCGTGGGCCTCGGTGGTCGGCCTGCAGGAGGGCGACCGGTACCTCATCGTCAACCCGTTCTTCCACTCCTTCGGCCTGAACTCGGGCATCCTGGCCTGCGAGCTGAAGGGCGCCACCATGATCCCCCACGCCGTGTTCGACGTGCCGGCGGTGATGAAGCGGGTCGAGGAGGAGAAGGTCACCATGCTCCCCGGGCCCCCGGCGATCTACCAGACGATGCTCGACCATCCCGAGCGCGACACCTACGACACCTCCACGCTGCGGCTGTCGGTCACCGGCGCCGCGGCGGTGCCGGTGGAGATGATCCGCCGCATGCGCGAGGAGCTCACGTTCACCACGATCGTCACCGGCTACGGGCTCACCGAGGCCCACGGCATGGCCACCATGTGCCGCCACGACGACGACCCGGAGATCATCTCGCAGACCTCGGGGCGGGCGATCCCCGACGTCGAGGTGCTCGTCGTCGACGAGGACGGCAACGAGGTGCCGCGGGGCGAGTCGGGGGAGATCGTCATCCGCGGCTACGTCGTGATGCCGGGCTACTTCGAGAACCCCGAAGCCACCGCCGAGGCGATCGACGCCGACGGGTGGTTGCACACCGGCGACATCGGCGTGATGGACGACGACGGCAACCTGCGCATCACCGACCGCATCAAGGACATGTTCATCGTCGGCGGGTTCAACGCCTACCCCGCCGAGATCGAGGGCGTGATCCTGCGCCACCCCGCCGTGAACCAGGTCGCCGTGGTCGGCGTGCCCGACCAGCGCATGGGCGAGGTCGGCATGGCGTTCGTGGTGCTGCGCCCCGGCGCGTCGCTCGACGAGGCCGAGCTGGTGTCGTGGTGCCGCGAGGAGATGGCCAACTACAAGGTGCCCCGCCACGTGCGCATCGTCGACAGCCTGCCGCTCAACGCCAGCAACAAGGTGCTCAAGTTCCAGCTGCGCGACGAGGGCGTGGCCTCCCTCCAGCAGCACTGACGCCGCCCCACCCCGTTCCCTCCGCCGCCCCGCCGTTCTGGTGGAGGTCTACGACCACATGCGACCGTAGATCTCCACCAGAACGGGCGTGGGCGGGGGGGTTCGCGGGTTCCGGGTTGCGGGGACGACCCCGCCGTGCTCAGTAGTTGCCGCGGAGGAAGTCGACCACCGGCTTGGCCGCCGGGTAGGAGTTGGTGATGCCCGAGCTGACGTAGCCGGCGTCGACGATCATGGTGACGCCGTTGACGTACACCGCCGCGTCGCTGCAGAGGAACGCCAGCGGGCCGGCCTGCTCGTCGGGCTCGGAGGCGCCGACGCCGACGTCGTCGCGGTAGTCCTTGCCGAAGCCCAGCCACAGGTCCTCCTGGGAGCGGGCCAGGGGCGTGTCGGTGGGCCCGGGCATGATGGCGTTGAGGCGGATGCCGCGCTTCTGCATCTCGACCGCCCGGCTGGCCACGTAGCCGCAGATGGCCTGCTTGCTCCACATGTAGTCGGCGTTGCCCGGGTGGTTCGGGTCGGCCGACTTCTCCTCGATCCAGGCCACCGCGCTGTCGAAGTCCGGGGTGGCGAGGTAGTCGAGCACGGCGTCGAGGTTGTTCTCCCACGCCAGGCCGGCGGTCGAGGAGATCATGCCGATAGCCGACCCCCGACCGAGGAAGCCCTTGTCGATGCAACGGTCGATGAGGTGGCGGTGGCCGATGAAGTTGATCTTCTCGATGCCAGGCGTGCCGTCGGCGGCGCCGGCGCACGAGAACAGGGCGTGGATGGGGCCGCCGCACTCGTCGACGGCGGCGTCGATGCCGGCCTTGTCGCGCAGGTCGAGCTTGATCGCCTTGACCCCGGGGAGCGTGACGTCGGCGTAGTCCATGACCACGACCTCGGCCCCGAGGTCCTGCACCAGCTCAGCGGTGGCGGCGCCCATGCCGGTGGCGCCACCGACGACCAGCGCACGCTTGCCGTCGTAGCGGAACGCGTCTGCCTTCATGTCTCTTCTCCTGGATCCCCCCGGGAAGCCGGGCTCGTGGGCGGGGTCGGGCCCGGGCTGGTGCCCGGGCCCGAGCTTGTCACTGCGTGAAGTTCGAGGGGAACTGCGGCCGGTGGTAGCCGTCGAAGCGCAGCTCGCCGCCGCGCAGCTCCCGGATGGTGAGGAAGTCGCCCTTGTAGCCCTTGCGGTCCCATGGGCCGAACTGGATGTAGGTGCCGGGCCCACCGTTGGTGGCCGGCATCCAGCGGATGCGCTCCATGCCCCGCATGACCTCCTCGGGGGTGGCCATGCCCGCGTTGCCGAGGCCGTGGATGGCCACCCGGGCGGTGTCGTAGCTGAGGGCGACGACCACGTTCTTGGACGTGCGCCCGAAGCGCTCGGTGAAGCGGCGGATCATCGCCTCGTAGTTGGGGTTGGTGCCGTCCTCGCCGAGCTGGTCGACGCCGTGCCAGCCCTCGAGGCCCTTCGCCCACTCGTTGGTGTTCGAGTAGAACATGAACGCGGTGCCCATGACGCGGGGCGGGTCCCAGTCGAGCTCGGCGAACGCCCGGGCGAAGTGGAACGTGGCGTAGCCGTAGCCGCCGTAGTAGATCGCCTCGGTGCCGCCCTCCTTCATGGCCCGCAGGTGGTCGACCAGGCCCCGCGGGTTGGGGCCGAGCTTCACGTCGCGGGTGACGGTGATGCCGAGCCGGCCGCACTCCTCACGGAAGAAGTCGGCGTAGTCGCGGCCCGAGGAGCCCTGCTCCCAGAACATGCCGACGTTCTTGTAGCCCTTGCTCGCCAGCCACTGGGCGCACATGACGCCCTCGCTGGGGATGTCGCCGTTGGCGATGGTGAAGCAGTACTCGCTGGCGAAGCGCCACGCCCCGGTCCAGCCGATGACCGGCACCTTGCGCTGGTTCACCAGGTCCTGGATGTTGAGCGAGTTGTCCGAGATCATCGGCCCGAGGATGGCGACGCAGCCCTGGTCGCAGAGCCACTCGTAGCCGTCACGGGCCTTCTTGTAGTTCTCTCGGGGCAGGCCGCGGGCGTCGGCCACGACGAGCTGCACCGGCCGGTCGTAGACGCCTTCGTTCATGGCGTCCTCGATGGCGAGGATGGTCGGGTCGATCCAGTCGGCCAGCAGCTGGCCCAGGTCCATGTCGACCAGCACGCCGATCTTGGCCGGCTCGAAGGGGTCGCCCTGGGTCTGCAGCCCCCGCGTGGGCGGGTAGATCACGATGTCCTTGAAGGCCCGCTCGCCGATGCGGCCGCCGCCCTCGTACCAGGTGGTGTTGCCCGACTGCTCCGGCGCGGTGTCGGTGCCGTGGGCAACCGTCGTCGTGGCCCGGTCCTCCCGGGCGATGCCGTGGTCGACCGGGGGCGGGAACATCCGGTCGACGAACTCCCCCTGCTGCTCTGCCATGTGTCGCTTCCTCGGTGGTGTCTCGGGGCGGGCGGACCCGCGGGTCGGAACGGGTGGGCGGGGCGGCGGGTCAGGCCAGCCGGGCGTCGAGGTACAGGTCGGGCACGTCGATCTCGGGGTGGGCGAGCACCACGCCCATGAGCTCGGCGAGGTGCCGGCCCACGTCGGAGGTCTCCATCGCCGTCATGGCGATGCCCGAGCTCGACCACCGCTCGAGCGCCTCGGTGAGCAGCTCGGGGTCGGTGAAGTTGTTGCCGAAGTCGGTCGGCATGGTGGCGCCGATGATGACGCGCGAGAAGCGGCGGTCGGGGTGCTCGTTGCGCCAGTACTGGATGGCGGTGTTGAGCGCCGCCTTGGACGCCGCGTAGGTGCCGAGGCCCCACCGGAACTCGTGCACCGACTCCGACGAGAGGAAGGCGATGAGGCCCTCGTCGGACAAGTGGCCCACGGCGGCCTGGGCGACGAGCGCTGGGCCCACGACGTTGACCTCGTAGGAGCTGCGCCAGGCCTCTGCGTCGGCCCGCCCGAGCGGGGCGAGCACCGCGGTGCCGGCCGAGTAGAGCACGAGGTCGAGGCCGCCGAGGCGCTCGACCGCGGTGTGCACCAGCGCCGCGCAGGCCGCCGCGTCGGTGACGTCGGCGGCGATGGCGTGGCCGGAGCCGAGCTCCTCGCACAGCTCCTGCAACCGGTCGAGGCGGCGGGCGCTCACGCACACGTCGGCGCCGGCGGCGGCCGCGCTCCGGGCGAAGGCCGCCCCGATGCCGGCCGAGGCGCCGACGACCAGGACCCGTCGGCCCTTCAGGGTCGGGCTCTCGCTCACGTGGTGCTCTCCCTTCGGCCCGCGCCGGGGCCGGGTCGGACGACGGACGCCGGCCTCACGCGCCCGGCCGGATGCGGACCTGCGAGTAGCCCCGGACGGTGGAGGTGTGCTGGCGCACGACACCGTCGGGCACGACGTCCCAGGTGGGGAACCGCTTGAAGGTCTCCTCCAGCGCGATGCGGCCCTCGACGCGAGCGAGGTTGGCCCCCACGCAGTAGTGGATGCCGTAGCCGAACGAGACGTGCTGGCGGAACTGGCGGCGCACGTCGAAGCGGTCGGCGTCGGGGTACTCCCGCTCGTCGCGCCCGGCGCTGCCGGTGAGCAGCAGCACCTTCGACCCGGCCGGCACGGTGGTGCCGTGCAGCTCGACGTCGCGGGTCGTGGTGCGCCCCTGCACCGGCGAGGGCGCCTCGTAGCGCAGGAGCTCCTCGACGGCGTTGGCGATGACCTCGGGGTGGGCGACGAGGTCGGCCCGCTGATCGGGGTGGGCGGCCAGCAGCACCGCGGCGTTGCCGAGCAGCCGCATCACCGTCTCGGTGCCGGCGCTGAAGAGCAGCAGGGCGAAGTCGGTGGTCTCGTCGACGGTGAGGCGCCGCTCGCCGCCGTCCTCGTCGGTGATCGACGCCTGGCTGAGCACGCTCACCAGGTCGTCGCGGGGCGCCTCCGCCCGATCGGCCACCAGGCCACGGAGGTACTCGCGCAGCGCCAGCTGGCAGGTGATGGACTTCTCGTTGAGCATCCCCACGCCCGGCTCGATGTGGAAGATGCCGTCGATGTTGTGGCGCTGCTCCTCCCGGTCCTCCTCGGGCACGCCGACCAGGCGGCTGATGACCCGCGACGGCACCTGGGCGGCGAAGTCCTGGACGTAGTCGAGCTCGTCGCGGCCCACGAGCGGGTCGAGCAGCTCGGTGCAGATCGCCCGGATGTCGTCCTCCAGGGCCGCCATGCGCCGTGGCGTGAACGCCCGCGACACGAGGGCCCGCAGGGTGGTGTGGGCGGGCGGGTCCATGAAGATGATCTGGCCCGTGCCGCTCATGTCGTTGCCCATCATCTCCAGCACGGTGCCGGAGGCGGAGCTGTAGGTGGCGGGGTCGCGGTGGGCGGCCTCGACGTCGGCGAAGCGGCTGAGGGCCCAGAACCCGAAGCGGTCGTTGCGGTAGAGGGGCGCCTCGTCGCGCATCCGCTTCCAGGTCGGGTGGGGATCGTCGTCGAGGTCGGTGTCGTAGGGATCCCAGTACAGCTCGGTCGTGGTCGGCATCAGTCCCCCGTCGGGTCGCCGCACGCGCACGGCCCCCGTCGATCTATCGTCCGTGTCACCTCGGCGCCGAACGCCGGGCCAGTCCGGGAGGGACCGCCCCAGGGCGGTCCGTCGCACTGACATATACAGTATCCCACGCGTTGCACGCCGGTCTCGGGCGTGCCTGAGGAGGGGGACCCCCATGACCGACATGTGGCACGAGGAGCGGCTCTACATCGACGGCGAGCTCGTCGACGCGGAGGGCGGCAAGGTCTACGACAACGTCAACCCGGCCAACGAGGAGGTCATCGGCGTCTCCGCCGACGCCTCCGGCGACGACCTGCGCCGGGCCATCGCCGCCGCCAAGCGGGCGTTCTACGAGAGCGACTGGACCACCAACGTCGAGCTGCGTGCCCGCTGCCTGCGCCAGCTCCACGAAGCCATCCAGAAGCACCACGACGACTTCGTCGAGATGACCATCGCCGAGGTGGGCGCGCCGCGCATGCTCATGAGCGGCCCCCAGCTCGACGCCCCGCTCGCCTACCTGCCGTTCTACGCCGACCTGGCCGAGCGCTACGAGTGGACCGTCGACCTGGGCCGGGCCGAGACCATGGCCGGGCCCGCCCACCGGTGGGTCGAGAAGGAGCCGGCGGGCGTCGTGGCCGCCATCACCCCGTGGAACTACCCGAACCAGATCAACCTGGCCAAGACCGCTCCGGCGCTGGCGGCCGGCTGCACGGTGGTGCTCAAGCCGGCACCCGACACCCCCTGGACCGGCCTGGCCCTCGGCCGCCTGGCCGCCGAGTACACCGACATCCCCGCCGGCGTGCTCAACGTGGTCACGTCCTCCGACAAGGCCATCGGTGAGATCCTCAGCACCTCGCCCGACGTCGACATGGTCAGCTTCACCGGCTCCACCGCCACCGGCCGGCGGATCATGGCGGCCGGCGCCGAGACCATCAAGCGGGTGTTCCTCGAGCTGGGCGGCAAGTCGGCCCACATCGTGCTCGACGACGTGGAGGACATGGGCTCGGCCGTCGGCGCCGCCGCCTTCGGCGTGTGCACCCATGGCGGGCAGGGCTGCGCCACCAGCACCCGCCTGCTCGTCCCCCGCTCCCGCTACGAGGAGGGCGTGGAGGCCGCCGCCGCCCTCATCGGCATGCTGCCCTACGGCGACCCCCAGGAGCCGGGCAACATGACCGGGCCCATCGTCAACCGGCCCCAGCTCGAGAAGATCGACGGCATGGTGCAGCGGGCCAAGGAGCAGGGCGCCCGCTGCGTCGTGGGCGGCGGCATCGCCACCCAGTTCGAGAAGGGCTTCTGGTTCCAGCCCACGCTGCTCGCCGACGTCACCAACGACATGGAGATCGCCCGCGACGAGATCTTCGGCCCGGTGCTCGTGGTCATCCCCTACGAGGACGACGACGACGCCGTGCGCATCGCCAACGACTCCATCTTCGGCCTGTCCGGCGGCGTCACCGGCGCCGACCGCGAGCGCGCCCTGGGCGTCGCCCGGCGCATCCGCACCGGCACCATGTCGCTCAACGGCGGCCTCTGGTACGGCGCCGACGTGCCCTTCGGCGGCTACAAGCAGTCGGGGATCGGCCGGGAGATGGGTGTCGCCGGCTTCGAGGAGTACCTCGAGCAGAAGGCCATCGCCGAAGCCGTCTCGTGATCACCGACGAGGGCATCGCGCACCTCCGTCGCCGCATCGGGGTGGCGCGCCCGCACAGCGCGCCGCCCCGGTACCTCAGCCCCAACGAGGACGCCTTCCGCCACGTGGCGCTGGCCTACGGCGACGACAACCCGCTGTGGTGCGATCCCTCGTACGGCCGCGGGACCAGGTGGGGCGCGGCCATCGCCCCGCCCCACCTGGTCGGGGGCGACACCCTCATCGGCGAGGACGAGGTCACCCGGCTCGAGGGCGAGGTCCGCGAGCTGATGAAGGGCGATCCCCTCGGCGGTGTGCACGCCTTCTACTCAGGGTCCTACCGCGAGTGGTGGAACCCGCTGCTGCCGGGCACCCAGGTCACCCGCCGCAACGCGCTGGTGGGCGTGATCGAGAAGGAGGGGCAGTTCGCCGGGCGGGCCGTGCACGAGTGGTTCGGCGAGGTGTTCGGCGCCAAGGGCGGGCCCATGCTCTCGGGCCAGTACCGCCTGATGATCCGCGCCGAGCGGGAGAAGGCGCGGGAGCGCAAGGCCAACGTCGGCATCGAGATCGAGCCCTACACCGACGAGCAGATCGACGCCATCGAGGAGGCCGTGCTCGGCGAGCGCGACCGCCGGCGGGGCGCCGAGCCGCGCTGGTGGGAGGACGTCGACGAGGGCGACGAGCTGCCACAGCTGGTGAAGGGCCCGCTGCGGGTCACCGACATGATCGTGTGGCACGCCGGGGTGGGCATGGGCCTCTACGGCGTGTCGGCGCTGCGCCAGAACGTCGACCACCACCGGCGCATGCCCAAGTTCTTCAAGCGCGACCGGCTCAACATCCCGGACGTGCAGCAGCGACTCCACTGGGACGACGAGTGGGCCCAGCGGGCCGGCAACCCGGCGTCGTACGACTACGGGCGCATGCGCGAGGTGTGGCTCATCCACCTGTGCACCGACTGGATGGGCGACGACGCCTGGCTCTGGAAGCTCGACTGCCAGTTCCGCAAGTTCAACTACGTGGGCGACACGCACTGGATGAAGGGCCGGGTCACCCGCAAGTACCTGGCCGAGGGCGACCGGCCGGCGGTCGACCTGGAGATCTGGGGGGAGAACCAGCGCGGCGACGTCACCACGCCGGGCCACGCCTCGATCCTGCTGCCGTCGCGCGAGCACGGGGCGGTGCGCCTGCCCGACGTGCCCGGCGGCGCCACCACCTGCCAGGGCACCCTCGACGCGCTGGCCGAGCGCTTCGCCGAGCGCGGCGGCGCCTGAGCGCCCGCACCCCCACTGCTCGAACCGGCCCCCCACTGCTCGTTCTTGTGCCCGTTTCTGTCCCTGGAGGGACAGAAACGGGCACAAGAACGGGGTGGGGGAGGCGGCTAGGTGAAGTCGGAGCCGCCGTCGACGTTGATGTCGGCACCCGTCATGTAGCTGTTGCGCCGTGACGCCACGAAGGCGATGACCGGCCCGATCTCGTCCGGGTCGCCGGCGCGGGGCAGGTAGGCCGGGTGCCCGAAGTGCTCCTCGATGCCGCGCATGCACGCGTAGAGGTCGTCGGGGTCGATGCCGACGCTGCGGGCCCAGCCCTTGAAGTTCTCGGTGGCGAAGCTGCCCGGCGACACCGTGTTGACCAGGATCTCGTCGGGCGCCAGCGACTGCGAGAGGTTCTTGGTGACGCTGGTGACCATGGCCTTGGCCGCGGTGTAGGCCACCAGGCCCGGGCTCTGGCGCTTGGTCGAATGGGCCGACACGTTGACGATGCGGGCCCATCCGGCGGCGCGCAGCAGCGGCAGGGCGGCCCGCACGCAGCGGATCATGCCCATGGCGCCCAGGTCGATCATCGCCTGCCAGTCGTCGTCGGTGAGCTGCTCGAAGGGCCCACCGGCACCCGGGCCGGTGGCGTTCACCAAGATGTTGAGCTCACCACCCCATCGCTCACCGATCTGCGCGAAGGCGGCCCGCACCTCCTCGTAGCTGGTGATGTCGGCCCGCAGGCCCACCGCGTCGGGCGCGCCCAGCTCGAGCAGGCGCGCCACGGTGGCGTCGATGTCGGCCTGGGTGCGGGCCAGCACGGCGACGTTGGCGCCGTCGGCGGCGAAGCACTCCGCCGCGCTGCGGCCCATGCCCTGCGTGCCGCCCTGCACCACGGCCTTGGCACCGGCCAGTCCGAGATCCACTGCTCCCCCTCCCGCCGGGCGGGCCCGGTCGTCGTTCGTCGTCGGTCGTCGTCGTTCGTCATCGGTCGGGGCCGGCGGTCGCCGGCCCCGCTCACTCGTAGCTGCTCGCCAGCTCCCGGCGCAGCACCTTGCCCACCTCGCTGCGGGGCAGGGCGTCGACCCACCGGAACGCGGCCGGCACCTTGTAGGGCACCAGGTGCTCACGGCAGTGGGCGACCAGCTCGTCGTCGGCGACGGTGTCGCCCACCAGGAACGCCACCGGCACCTCCCCCAGCCGGTCGTCGGGCACCCCGACCACGGCGGCCTCGCGCACCGCGGGGTGCAGGCGCAGCACCTCCTCGACCGCGTCGGGGAACACCTTGTTGCCGCCCCGGTTGATGAGGTCGCTGGCCCGTCCCTCGATCCACACGAAGCCGTCGTCGTCGATGCGGGCCAGGTCGCCGGTGTCGATGAAGCCCTCGGCGTCGCGCCGCTCGTCGATGCCGACCGCGGCGTTGGGTGGGCGCACCAGCAGGTGGGCCTCGGGGCTGAGCCTGATCTTGACGCCCGGCAGCGGCCGGCCGACCGCTCCCACCTTCTCGGGGTGGGCCTTGGCGTCGGCGGCGGTCCAGCCGATGACCTCGCCCATCTCGGCCTGCCCGTAGCTGTTGAGCACGTGCACCGAGCCGAACTTGGCCACGAAGCGCTGTGCCTGCAGCGGCGAGAGCGGCGAGGTGATGGAGCGGACGTACTTCAGCGGGGCGAGGTCGGTGACGTCGGAGTCGGTGAGCATCGCCATCGCCGCCGGCGGCAGCACGGTGGAGCGGATCTGGAACCGCCAGACGAGCTCGGCGAAGGCGTGGGGCTCGAAGCGGTCCATCATCACCAGGGCGGCACCGGCCCGCAGCCCGAACATGGCGTTGTAGATGCCGGCGTTGAGCGCCATCGACACCGGGATGAGGTTCGGCGTCGGGGTCCTGCGCTCGCCGCCGTCGGCCTTGGCCGCCGCGCCCGCCGAGCCGGCGGCGCGCAGCGGCCCGAGCACCCGGTCGAGCAGCTCGAGGTAGGCGGTGTGGGTGTGCAGGATGGGCTTGGGCCGGCCGGTGGTGCCCGAGGTCCACACCACGAACGCGACGTCGTCGGGGTAGGTCCGAGGGTCTCCTGGCACCCGCGTGATGCCCTCGGAGGTCACCATGAGGGCCGGCTCGGTGTCGGCGACGACGGCCTCGACCTCGCGCTCGGGCAGCCGCGGGTTGACGGGCACGTACACCCCGCCGGCCTCCCAGATGGCGACCATGGTGCACACCAGCTCGGGCCCGTTGGGCAACATCACGGCCACCGCCTGGCCGGGCTCGATCGGGAGCTGGGCCACCAGCTCGCCCACCCGGGCCCGGGCCTCGCCCGCCGTCATGGACGTGTCGACGGTGTGCAGCAGGCCCTCGTCGTCGGCAAAGGGGTGGTCGAGCAGCAGCGACGACAGCCTCACCACCGCATCATATATACGAATCGACGTCCGCCCCGGGGCCGCCCGTGGCTCAACGACCGAACGAGGGGGGCCGCTTGTCGATGAACGCCTGGACGGCCTCCCGGTGGTCGGCGGTGCCGAAGGTGATGGCCTCCATGGCGAGGGAGGCGTCGATGACCCGGTTGACCCGGTCGACCAGCTCGGCGTTGGCGAGGCGCTTGTTGAACTGGATCGCGACCTGCGGGCCGCGGGCCAGCCGCTGGGCCATGGCGAGGGCGGCGTCGGGCAGCTCGGCGCGGGGGTGCAGGTGGTTGACCAGCCCCAGCCGATGGGCCTCCTCGGCGTCCATGATGTCGCCCGTGAGGAGGAACTCCTTGCCCCGGTTCAGGCCCATGAGCATCGGCCACAGGATGGCGCCGCCGTCGCCGGCGACCAGGCCGGCGTTGACGTGCGGGTCGGCGAGGCGGGCCTCCTCGGCCATGAGGGTGATGTCGCAGAACAGCGCCATGGTGGCGCCGAGGCCGATGGCGTCACCGTTGATGGCGGCGACGAGGGGCTGGGGCACGTGCAGCTGGGCCCGCACCAGCTGGGCCGAACCGATCATCAGCTCGGGGTAGCCGTCGGCGTAGCCGGCCTCGGCGTTGTCCTGCATGCCGCCGAAGTCGGCGCCCACGCAGAACGCCTTGTCGCCGGCACCGGTGAGCACCGCCACCCGCACCTCGCGGTCGTCGGCCAGGCGCCGGAACAGCGGCGCCAGCTCGTCGTGCATCTCCGGGGAGATGGCGTTGCGCCGCTCGGGCCGGTCGAGAGTGATCCACAGGATCCCGTCGTCGCGCAGCTCGGTGGCGATGTAGGTGAAGCCGTAGCGGTCTCCGACTGCCATGTTCGATCACATCCCGAGGTAGACGTTCTTGGTGCGGACGAACTCGAGCAGGCCCTCGCGCCCGCCCTCCTTGCCGATCCCGCTCATGCCGAAGCCCCCGAACGGCGCCGGTGCGGGCAGAGCCGCGAAGCTGTTGAGCGACACGTAGCCGGCGTCGAGGGCGGCGGCCACCCGGTGCGCCCGGCGCAGGTCGTTGGTGTGGACGTAGCCGGCCAGGCCGTAGGGCGTGTCGTTGGCCAGGGCGACGGCCTCGTCCTCGTCGGCGAAGGTCATGACCGACAGCACCGGGCCGAACACCTCCTCCTGGGCGATGTGGGCGTGGCTGTCCACCCCGTCGATCACCGTCGGCTCGACGAAGAACCCCTCGCCCAGCTCGCCGCCGGCCCGCCTCCCGCCGAGCACGATCTCGCCCGACCGCTCGGATCGGGCCCGTTCGATCATGCCGAGGACGCGCTGGCAGTGGCCCGCGCTGATCACCGGGCCGACGACGGTGGTGGGGTCGAGGGCGTCGCCCAGCGGCAGCGACCCGGCGACGGCCACGACCCGCTCGAGGATCTCGTCGTGGACGTCCTCGTGGACGATCAGCCGGGTGGGGAACACGCAACCCTGACCGGCGTTGCCCATGCACACCTGCCCGGAGAACTGCCCGGCCACGGCGAGGTCGGCGTCTGGGAAGACGATGTTGCCCGACTTGCCCCCGAGCTCGAGCACCACCGGCGTGATGTTCTCGGCGGCGGCCGCCAGGATCTTGCGGGCCGTGCCGATGCCACCGGTGAAGGAGATCTTGTCGACGCCGGGATGGGCCACCAACGCCTGGCCGGCGGCCGCGTCGCCCGGCACGACGTTGACCACACCGGGCGGGATGCCGGCCTCGAGCGCCAGCTCGGCGAAGCGCAGCACCGAGAACGGCGCCAGCTCCATGGGCTTGACCACCACCGTGTTGCCGACGGCCAACGCGGGACCGGCCTTCCGGCAGATCGCCGAGATGCCGCCGTTCCAGGTGGAGATCACACCGATGACGCCGAGGGGCTCGAGGCGGGTGTAGTCGAAGGCGTTCTCGGGGAAGATCGGGATGACCGACCCCTCGAGCTTGTCGGCGTAGCCCGCGTAGTACGACAGGTAGTCGGCGCCCCGCTTGGGCAGCCCGGCGGCCACCGCCGCGGGCACGCCGGCTTCCACGCTCAGCACCGCGCCGATGGTGGCGGCGTCGCGCAGCACCAGCGCGGCCAGCCGCAGCAGCGCGTCGCGGCGCTCGTCGGGGCGCCAGCGCGACCACACCGCGAAGGCGCCGCGTGCGGCGGCCACCGCGTCGGCGATCTCGTCGGCGCCGGCGAGGGGCACGTCGGCCTGCGGGCGGCCGGTGCTGGGGTTCACGTGGTGGTGCACGCCACCGCTGCCGCGGGCCAGCCGGGCGTCGCCCACCACCAGGTGCGGCCCGCCGAGCAGCTCCTCGGCGAGCTGGCGGTGCCGGTCGGCGTCGATCATCGGTGTCCCCTCTCCCCCGCCCCGCTCAGAACAGCGAGGGCAGCCGCTCCATCGGCATCTCGATGACGACCGGCCGGTCGTCGGCCAGACCCTCCACGATCGCGCCCCGCAGCGCGTCGTTCGTCGTGACCCTCACCCCCACGGCCCCGAACGACTCGGCGAAGGCCACGAAGTCGGGGTTCACCAGCTCGGTGCCGATGGACCGGCCGCCGAAGCGGTCCTGCTGGTCGCGGTTGGTGTTGCCGTAGGCCGAGTCGTCGAACACGACCGTGACCACGTTGATCCCGTGCTGCACCGCGGTGGCCAGCTCGGAGGCGCAGAACAGGAAGCCGCCGTCGCCGTTGATCGACACCACCGGCAGGTCGGGCCGGGCGACCTTGGCGCCGAGCGCGGTGGGAAAGCAGTAGCCGAGCGTGCCCATGTACGACGAGGTGATGTAGGTGCGGGGCCGGTGCACCGGGTAGGCGAGGTGGCACATGTAGCCGACGGTCGTGGTGCCGGTGGCGAGCACCCCGTGGTCGGGGATGGCGGCGCGCAGCGCCTTCACCATGCCGTGCTGGGGCCCGACCGCGGCGAGGTCGTCGTCGATGGCCTGCCGAGCGCGCACGAGGTCGTCACCGCGCCGTGGCCGCTCGACACCCAGCTCGTCGAGGGCGCCGAGCAGCGCCTCGAGCCCCAGGCGGGCGTCGGCCTCGACGGTGACGTCGGGCGACAGGTGCTTGCCGAACTCGTTGGCGTCGACGTCGAGGTGGATCACCTTCTGCGAGGGAAGGAGGTTCAGGCCTTGGCCGCGGGTCCCCACGGCGAGCACCACGTCGGACGCCTCGATGACGGGGCGCAGCCGGCGGTTCACCCACGCGGTGCCGGCGAACAGCGGGCTGCGCTCGTCGATGCAGCCCTTGCCCTCGCGGGTGTTGACCACCGCAGCCTGCAGGCGTCCGGCGACCGCCGTGAACGCCTCCGACGCGTCGGCCACGACCACTCCCCCGCCGCCGACGAGCATCGGGGCCTTCGCCGACGCCAGCAGCTCGGCGGCCCGGGCCACCGCGTCGGGGTCGGGGGCGTGGGGCTCGGGCACGAGGGACGGCAACGGCGAGCCGGAGGCGGCGGCCGAGAGCACGTCGGGCGCCACCTCGATCTCGACCGGCCGGGTACGGCCGTCGAGCATGGTCCCGAAGGCCCGGCGCACGGCGGCGGCCAGCTCGTTGGGGTCGGTGACCCGCTCGGCCGACTTGGTCACCGGCTTCACGACCTCGAGCTGGTCGTGGACCTCGTGGGTGAGGCCGAGCCCCCGGCCCAGGCCGTGCGACTCGATCTGGCCGGCGACCATCATCACCGGCGACGAGCACGCCCACGCCGTGGCCAGGCCGCTCATGGCGTTGTACACGCCGGGCCCGGGCACCACCATGGCGACGCCGGGCCTGCCGGTCACGCGCGAGTAGCCGTCGGCCATGTAGGTGGTGGCCTGCTCGTGCCGCGTGGTGACGAACCGGATCGACGGCTCCTTGTACAGCGCGTCGAGCACGTGCATGAGGTGGATGCCGGGGATGCCGAACACGGTGTCGACCCCCTCGGCCTTCAGCTGGGCCACGAGCAGCTCGCTGCCGTCCATCGGGTCAGGTCTCCTCGGGTCGGAGGGTGGGGGCACCGAGCGCGGCCGCCACGCCGTCGAGATCGTCGACCAGCGGCGTCGGCAGGGGGACGCCGTCGACCAGGCGGGCGGCCCGCCGCTCGGCCTCGAACATGCCGGGCACCACGATGCGCTCGACGCCCTCGGCGGGGTCGGAGCCGACGATGTCGTCGATCAGCGCATCGACGCGGTCGCGCAGCTCGGCCCGGCCGACGAACCGGTCGGGGTCGAGGGCCACGAACGTGAAGCCCTTGGCCACCCGCCCCCGGCCGTGGACGTCGCTGTCGGTGTGCTCGGTGCGGCCGAACGAGCTGCCCGCCAGCACGCCGGCCAGGATCTCGACGAAGAGGCCGAGCCCGTAGCCCTTGTGCCCGCCGAACCACTGGAGGCTCCACACCGACGCGGCTCGGGTGTCGGTGGTGGGCCTGCCCTTCTCGTCGTTGGCCCACCCCTCGGGGATGGTCGGGTCGCCCCGGCGCTGGGCCAGCAGGATCTTGTTGCCGGCCACCGCGGTGGTGGCGATGTCGTAGACGATCGTGGGGTGGCGCCCGGTGGGCACGGCGTAGGACAACGGGTTGGTCGAGAACAGGGGCGTCACCCCGCCGTGGGGCGGCACGACGGTGGGGCCGTTCTGCACGCACAGGCACACCAGGCCCTGCTCGGCGACGCGCCGGGTGTGCACGCCGAGCGCTCCGAGGTGGGTGGCCTCGCGCACGGCCACCGTGGCCACGCCGTGGTCGGTGGCCCGGTCGACCAGCACCTCGGTGGCCCGCCGCGCCGCCACCTGGCCGAGGCCGAGGTGGGCGTCGAGCCACACGGTGGCGCCACTGTCGTCGATCACGGTGATGTCCGTGACGGGCCGGATCTGCCCGCCGCGCAAGCGCTCGACGTACATGGTCAGCAGGTGGATGCCGTGGGAGTCGACGCCGGTGAGGTCGGCCTCGACGAGCGCCTCGGCCACCACCGCGGCGTCGGCGGCCGGCACGCCCAGCGCCACGAGCACGCCCTCGATGCACGCGAGCATGCGCTCGGCGGGGATCAGCTCCACGGCGTCGTCGGCCATCGTCGGGCGCCGCTCAGTCCGGCAGCTGGTAGGTGTCGCGGTCGCTCTCCTGCGGCTGGCGCCCGGTGCGCAACGGGCACAGCGGCGAGTCGACCAGGAGGAACCGGCTCCACTCCACCGAGTGTCTCGCCCCGCACGCCCTCGGCGCAGAGCTGCTCGATGGTGTCGGTCAGGTTCACGACCTCGGGCCACCGGCGGGTGGTGCCGACGGTGCCCCACACGCCGTAGCAGAGCTGGTGGCGGGCCTCCCGGGCCATCGGCGACCAGTTGGCCGTCATGTGGTGCATGTAGTTGGCCCGGTTGTGGCCGATGACGTCGATGAGCTCGTGGATGTAGACCTTGTCGTTCGCCATCGGTGGCTCAGCCCTTCCCGGGGATCTCGATGCGACCGACGGTGACGCGGTGCAGGTCGCGGGGCTGGCCGCCGGTGTCGCCCACCACCCGGTGCTGCACGCAGCGGTTGTCCCACAGCAGCAGGTCGCCGGGTTGCCACCGGTGACGGTAGGTGTGCTCCATGCGAGCGACCTCGGTGTAGAGCAGGTCGAGCAGAGGGGCGCTCTCCTCGGGTGTCCAGCCGTCGAGGTGCTTCACGTACACACCGTTGACGTTGAGCACCTCGCGCCGCGTCTCGGGGTGGACGGTCACCACCGGGTGCACCGCCGTGATGTCGTCGAGCGTGAGCCCTCTCGACATCGCCAACGCCGTGCCCTGGTGCACCGCCCGCAGGCCCCGGAGGGTGTCCTTCAACCCGTCGCTCAGCGCCTCGAACGCCAGGTAGGCGTTGGCGAAGGCGGTGTCGCCGCCGTAGGGCGGGACGGTGCGGGCGAGCAGCAGGCTCAGCTCGGGCGGGTGGGGCGCGTAGCTGAAGTCGGCGTGCCAGGTCTCGGTGAGGGGGTTGGGGTCGTAGATCCGGATCATCTCCGGATGGCCCTCGACCGGCTCGACGTAGGGGTGGGGCTCGATCGGTCCCCACCGCCGGGCGAAGGCGACGTGCTGCTCGGGCGTGACCGCCCCCTGGCCGCGGATGCAGACGACCAGGTGGTCGAGCAGCGCCCGGTGGAGCTCGGCGAGCATGGCGTCGTCGACCGGCGCGCTGAGGTCGAGGCCGGTGACGACCGCACCGAGCGCGCCCGCCTGCCTCTCGATGTGGAGCGTGGAGACCATGGTCCGGCACCCCCCTGGTGCGCGAGCGGCGCCCTTCGGCCGATCCTCGCCATCCTAGCTATGATGGCCCCACGTGCCGAAGCGGGCTGGGCCGGGCGGCCCGGGGCCCAAGCACAGGGGGACGACGTGCTCGACAAGGTCCACCTCCCACCGCACGCGGTCGCGCGGTGGGCCGGCCAGACGCCCGACACCGTCGCGTTGCAGGAGGTGGGTGGTCGGTCGCTGACCTACGCGGAGCTGCACGACACGGCCCTGCGGTGGGCCGGCGCCTTCGAGCGGGCTGGTGTCACCGCGGGCTCCCACGTCGCCACGTTCCTGCCCGCCCGGCTCGAGGCGCAGTTCGCCATGCTGGGCCTCGCCTGGCTGCGGGCGGTTGAGGTGCCGCTCAACGCCGCCCACCGCGGCGAGCTGCTGGGCCAGGCGCTCGAGCGCGCCGACGCCACCGCCGTGGTCGTCGACGCCTCGCTGGCACCGACGCTGGCCGAGGTCGCCGGCCAGCTCCCGCGCCTGCGGACCGCCATCGTCGTGGGCGGCGACGGCCCTCCCCCGCCGCTGGCCGCCGGGGTCGAGTTCGTCGATGCGCCCACCTTCCTCGACGGCGTCGAGGGCGAGGACCGCCACGAGGGGCCGCAGGTCCACGACGTCGCCGCGCTGCTCTTCACCTCCGGCACCACCGGCCCGTCGAAGGCGGTCATCGCCCCGTGGGGCCTGATCTGGTCGATCTGGTCGTGGATCCCCGACGACGCGCTGGCACCGGGCGAGGGCCTGTACTGCTCGCTGCCGATGTTCCACAACAGCGGTCGGTCCGGGTTCACCAACACCGTCGACCGCGGCGGGCGCTTCGTGTTCCGCGAGAAGTTCAGCGTCACCAACTTCTGGGACGACGTGCGTGCCACGGGCAGCAGCCTGGCCGCGCTGGTCGGCCCGCTCACCTCGATGCTGTGGGCGGCCCCATCGCGGCCCGACGACGCCGACAACCCGCTGCGCGGCGTGATCCTCGGACCGATGATCCCGGACATGGCCGCCTTCGAGGAGCGCTTCGCCGTCAAGGTGGCCACCTGCTACGGCCAGACCGAGTCGGGCTGCCCGATCACCACCGGCTGGGACCACGGGCCGCCCGCCAACTGCGGCCGCGCCCGCACGAGCTGGCCCCACAACGAGGTCCGCCTGGTCGACGAGCACGACGACGAGGTGCCCGTGGGCCAGGTGGGCGAGATGGTCGTGCGCTCCCGGGAGCCGTGGGCGCTCAACCTGGGCTACTACGGCCAGCCCGACGCCACCGTCGAGGCGTGGCGCAACGGCTGGTTCCACACCGGCGACCTCTTCCGGCGCGACGAGCAGGGCTGGCACTACTTCGTCGACCGGCTCCACGACAGCATCCGCCGCCGGGGCGAGAACATCTCCTCGTCGGAGGTGGAGGCGGTGCTCACCGCCCACCCCGACGCCGTCGAGGTGGCGGTGGTGGGGGTGCCCACCGAGCACGGCGACGACGAGGTGTTCGTCGCCGTGCAGGTCGCCGAGCCCGCGGGGTTCGACCCGGCCGCGTTCCACGCCTGGGCCACCGAGCGCCTGCCCCGGTTCATGGTCCCCCGCTACGTCGAGGCGTTCGCCGAGCTGCCCCGCAACCGCACCACCCACCGGGTGCTCAAGGCCGAGCTGCGAGCGCGCGGCACGGGCCCGGCGACGTGGGACGCCGCGGCGGCCGAGCGCTGAGGCCGCCACACCGGCCCTCTACGGTGGCCACCATGACCGTGCCCGCGACCGATCGGACGGCGGATGGCTGACTTCCGCTACCCACCCGACTGCGAGGCCCTCCGCGCCGAGGTGCGCTCCTTCCTCACCCGGGCCATGGCCGACGCCGACGCCCACGCCGACCACCGCGACCTCACCGGCCTGGCCGAGCCGTTCGAGCGCGAGCTGCACCGCCAGGCCGGCGCTCGCGGGTGGCTGGGCATGGACCCCCTGCGCCAGTCGGTGTTCGACTTCGAGGTGGCCCGGGCCGACGCCCCTGCCATCGACACCGCCATGACCAATGCGGGAGTGGCCGTCTCGATGTTCGGCGCCGACCGGCACCGCGACCTGCTGGCGGCCATGCGCGCCGGCGAGGTCGAGATGTCGATCGCCTACACCGAGCCCGGCGCGGGGAGCGACCTCACCGCACTGGCCACGACGGCCCGCGCCGACCGCGACGGTTGGGTGCTCGACGGCGTGAAGTCGCTCGTGACCGGCCCCCACAAGGCCGACCTGTGCTGCACGATCGCGGTCACCGACCCCGACGTGGCGCCTCGCAGGGGCATGACGATGTTCCTCGTCCCCATGCACACCCCCGGAGTGCGGGTCGTGCGCACCACCACCATGAACGGCTGGGACCTCGGCGAGATCCACTTCGACGGCGCCCGGCTGGGGCCCGAGGCGGTGCTCGGCGAGGTCGGCGGCGGATGGCGGCAGATGGCGATGGCGCTCACCGCCGAGCGCTCCGGCGTGTTCCTGAACGGCTTCGCCCGCCACGCCCTCGACCTGCTCCTCGAGCACGTCCGCACCACGTCCCGCGACGGGCAGCCGCTGGCCGACGACCCGGTGGTGCTCGACGAGGTCGGGCGGCTGGAGGCGGCGTGGGCCGACGCCGAGCGCCTCAGCCGGCGGGCGCTGTGGACCGCCACCACCGAGGGCGCCGAGCCCGACCCGGCCCTGGGCTCGATGGCGAAGGTCGTGGCCAGCGAGCTGCAGCAGGACATCGCCCGCACCGCGCTGGAGCTGGTGGGGCCCGCCGCGCTCACGTGGGGGCCGCTGTTCGGGGGTGGGGCCGACGCCGCCGACACCACCGGGCCCGCCGACCGGGGGCGCTTCGGGTTCGAGGTGCTCGAGCGGGTGCACCCCACGATCGGGGCGGGCGCCAACGAGGTGCAGCGCGACACCATCGCCACCCTCGGGCTGGGCCTGCCACGGAGGCGGGCCTGATGGACCTCTCCCCCACCCCGTCGGGTGCGACGGGCCGGCAGGTCAGCGCCGCCATGCAGCTCGGCCGCGACGCCGGGCCGTGGCGCTTCCACACCGACGTGCTGCTCGACCTGCTCGGATGGGACGGCTGCTCCCGGGCCACCGCCACCGCCGAGCACGACGACGACGTGGCCCTGGTCGTGCCGGACGCCCGCTCGGTGGACGTGCTGCTGCTGGGCGTCGACCCGGAGACGGTCGCCGAGGTCGATCTCCACCATGCCGCGGTCGAGGTCGTCGCCCGCCCGTCGCTGGTCGACGACTCGACCTGCGAGGTGCGCTTCACGCCCGACGCGGTGCGGCGCACCTGGCGGGCCGACGTGACCGGCGCCCACGCCCGGGCCGCGGTGGTGATGGCGGCAGACGCCGCGGGCGCAGCGGCCGCGGCGGCGGAGGCCGCCGTGGCGCACGTCCAGGAGCGCGAGCAGTTCGGGGCGCCGCTGGCGACGCTCCAGGCGGTGCAGCACCGGGCCGCCGACATGGCGGTCGACGTGCGCCTCGCCGCCGACGCCGTGCTCGACGCGGCCGGCGTGATCGACCGCGGCGCTCCGGCCGACGAGGTGGGGTTGGTGGTGCCCCACGCCAAGCTCGGTGTCGAGCGCAGCGCCCGGGTCACGGCGTCGGCCCACCAGCTGGCCGGCGGCCAGGGCATCCTGGCCAGCGCGCCGTACCACCGGTGGTACCGCCGCACGCTGGCGGCCGCCGTGCTGCTCGGGGACGTGCGCCACCACCGGGCCGTCGTCGCCCGGGCCGCCCTGGCGGGGCAGCGCCGGTTCGGCTGAGCGGGTGAGCCCGCCCCTCAGCGGGGCGCCCCCACGATGGCGGCGGTGACCATCTTCGTGCCGTCGACGTCGGACACGAACGCCTGCGTCGCCTCGAGGTGCGCTCGGGCGAGGGCCTGCACCTTGGGGTCGCCCCGCTCGACGGCGTCGACGATCCGCTCGTGGTCGCGCACCGCCGCCTTCCACACCTTCAGCGGTGGCTCCGCCTCCCGGGTCTCGTAGACCGCGCTGACGTGGGTCGCCCAGATCCGCTCGAGCGAGCCCACCAGCTGGCGGAGCGTCTCGTTGCCGCAGAGCTCGACGATCGCCCCGTGGAACCGGTCGACGGCCTGCATGGTGCGCTCGTGGTCGCCGATGGCGGCCTGCTGCTCGGCCACGAGCTCGCGCAGCACCGGCACGACGGCCTCGGTGCGGTCCGGGCGCGCCGAGCACAGCACGGCGCACAGCGGCTCGAGCTCGCGCAGCGCCGTGCCGACGTCGCTCAGGGCGGTGTGCGACGACTGCAGCACCAGGCCGAGCATGTAGGCGACCCGGGCGTTGGTGGGCGGATGCACCTCGGCCCCGCCGATGTTGCCCCGCCGCACCGTGATGAGGCCCTCGGTCTCGAGGATCCTCATCGCCTCCCGAGCCGCGGGTGGGCCGACGTCGTAGCGCTCCACGAGGTCTTCCAGCCGGGGCACCACGGCCAGCTCACCGCTGAGGATGGCGTCACGCAGCGACGCGGCGACGACCTCGGCCATGCGAGGCGAGCGGGCCCGGAGCCCGCCGGCGGGCCGGCCCCGCAGGGGCGGCTCCTTGGGGAGCGCCGGGGGGCGGGCGGGCCGACGGCCGGGGTCGCTTACCATGCCATCATGGTAATGTTGGGCATGGAGGTGTTGCTGATCGGGGGGACGGGGCCGACGGGCCCGGCCATCGCCCGGGGCCTCGAGGATCGGGGCCACCGCGTCACCGTGCTGCACTCGGGCAACCACGAGGTCGCCGAGGTCGCCCACCTGCGCCACCTCCACGGCGACGTGTTCAGCACCGAGGGCCTGCTCGAGGTGCTCGGCGACGAGACCTTCGACGTCACCCTCGCCACCTACGGCCGGCTGCGCTCCATCGCCGAGGTGATGGTGGGCCGCACCGGCCGGCTCGTCTCGGTGGGAGGCGTGCCCGTCTACAAGGGCTTCTTCGACCCGGCCGTCCACCGGCCGCCCGGCCTGCCGGTGCCCACCCGCGAGGATGCACCGCTCGCCACCGAGGGCGACGACGGCAAGAGCTACCGCATCGGGCGCACCGAGGAGCTGCTCTTCGAGGCCCACCCGACGGCCACCCACTTCCGCTACCCCTACGTCTACGGGCCACGGCAGCTGGCGCCCCGCGAGTGGTGCATCGTGCGCCGCATCCTCGACAGGCGCCCGTTCTTGGTGCTGCCCGACGACGGCCTGTCGCTCATCACCTTCGGCTACGTCGACAACCTGGCCCACGCCCTGCTGCTCGCCGTCGACCAGCCCGAGGCTTCGATGGGCGAGATCTTCAACTGCGGCGACGACGAGCGCCTCACCATCCGCCAGGTCGCCGAGATCATCACCGACGAGCTGGGCCACGACTGGGAGCTGATCGGCATGCCGGCCGACCTGGCGGTGCCCGCCCGTCCGCTGCAGATGGGCTACCGCTCCACGCACCGGGTCATGGACACCTCGAAGCTGCGCGAGCGGCTCGGGTACCGAGACGTCGTGCCCGCCCGCCAGGCCGTGCGCCTGGCCGCCCGCTGGCTGGTCGACAACCCGCCGGCGCCCGGCGGCTACGAGGAGACGGCGCTGCAGGACCCGTTCGACTACGCCGCCGAGGACCGTCTGGTCGCCTGGTGGAAGGCGGCGGTGGCGAACCCACCCGACCTCGGCTTCACGGAGCTGCCCGGCTTCGGCAAGTCCTACGCCGGGCCCGGCACCCGCCACGTCCGCCCCGACACCCGCATCTGAACCGCAGCCGGAGATCCCATGAGCCTGCACGGCTGGAGCCTTCCCCTCTCCCCCGGCGGCACCGCCTCGTTGGTGCCCCCTCCGCCGTGGCACTTCTCGGGCGAGGCGCTCGGCATCGACTTCCGCGCCGACCCCGACGCGGTGGCCGCCGTGCTGCCCGACGGGCTCGAGCCGCTGGGCGACGGGTCGTGCTCGTTCGTGTTCTGCGACTGGTCGTCGTCGGCCGACGCCGACCCCCGCACCATCGCCGACCCGGCCCGCGGCCAGTACCGCGAGGCGTACCTGTCGGTGAACGCGCTGCTCGACGGCAAGAAGGTGGCCCGGGTGCCCTACATCTGGGTGGACAACGACCTCTCGTTCGCCCGGGGCCACATCCAGGGGTTCCCCAAGAAGATGGGCGAGGTCGCCATCACCCGCGCCGTGCGGGTCGGCCGGGGCGGGCCCAAGGTCGAGGCGGGCGGCCGCTTCGTGGGCCATGCGTCGAGCCTCGGGCGCAGGCTGGTGCACGGCTCGGTCACGCTCACCGCTCCGGCCGACGAGGGGTTCGTGCCCCGGGCGCTGCGCCTGCCCGTGTGGCACACCCGCCACCTGCCGGACCTCGCCGGCGGGCCACCGCTCGTGCACGACCTGGCCCGCAACCTGGTGACCGGGTTCGAGTGTGCGGAGGTGTGGGAGGGCGACGCCGAGCTGGAGCTGCTGGCCTCCCCGTTCGAGGAGCACACGGCGCTGGCCCCGCTGGAGGTCACTGGCGGGTTCCGCTGCGCAGTGGCCTTCACCATCACCGGGGCCGAGGTGCGCGCGTGACCGACCGGGCCGACCCTGCCGACCGGGTCGATCCGCCCGCACTGCTCGACCGCCTCGCGGCCGAGGTCGGCGCCGAGGCGGTGCGGCTGGGCGCCGACGCCTCCCCCGATCTGTTCGTCGACGAGACCCTGAAGGCCAGGCCGGTGGCGCCCGCGGTCGTGGTCACGCCCACCGACACGGCCCAGGTCGCGGCCGTGGTGGCCGTGGCCGCCGAGCTCGGCGTGCCGCTCACCGCCCGGGGCGCCGGCACCGGCCTGTCCGGCGCCTGCATCCCCGAGCCCCACGGCATCGTCGTGTCGTTCGACCGCATGGCCGCGCTGCTCGAGCTCGACGAGGCCAACCAGGTGGCCGTCGTGCAGCCGGGCCTCACCCTCGCCGAGCTCGACGAGCGCACCGCGGCGGCGGGCCTCGTCTATCCGGTGTTCCCAGGCACCCTCGCCGCCAGCCTGGGCGGCAACGTGGCCACCAACGCCGGGGGCATGCGGGCGGTGAAGTACGGCGTGACCCGCCACCAGGTGCTGGGCCTGGAGGCGGTGATCGGCACGGGCGAAGTCGTGCGCACCGGCGGCCGGTATGTGAAGAGCACGACCGGCTACGACCTCACCCAGCTGATCATCGGCTCGGAGGGCACCCTCGCCCTCGTCACCGAGGCGACCCTCAGGCTGCACCCCCGCCTCACCCACACCGCGTCGATCCTCGCCCCGTTCGCCTCGGTCGACGAGGTGGCGCGGGTCGTGCCCCGCATCGTCGCCTCGGGCGTGCAACCGATGATCCTCGAGTACATCGACCGGGCCACCATGACCGGGCTGCTGCGGATGAACGACCTCACCCTCGGCGTGCCCGACGACGTGATGGCCGCCACCGAGGCGCACCTCATCGTCGTGCTGGAGGGCCGGGACGAGCAGCGCCTCGACGTCGACGTGGCCGCCGTGGCCGAGCAGCTCGCCCAGGCCGGCGCGCATGACGTCTACGTGCTGCCGGCCGGCCAGGGCGCCGACCTGCTGGCGGCCCGCGAGAGCGCCTTCTGGATGGTGAAGGCGGCCGGGGCCGACGACGTGATCGACATGGTGGTGCCCCGCAGCCGCATCCCCGAGTACCTGCGGGGCGTGCAGCTGCTCGCTCGCACCCACGGCTCGAAGGTGTTCGGCTGCGGCCACGCCGGCGACGGCAACATCCACTTCTCGGTGTACGAGCCGGACGCGGCGCGCCGCTCGAGGCTGCTGGGGGCGATCTTCGCCATGGGCCACGACATGGGCGGTGCCGTCTCGGGCGAGCACGGCATCGGCCGCACCAAGCGCCGCTACTTCGAGCAGCTCGAGGACCCGGCCAAGCTGGCCCTGCAGCGACGGGTCAAGGCTGCCTTCGACCCGGCCGGCATCCTCAACCCCGGCTGCATCTTCTGCGACGCGTGACGTCAGATCGACCGGAGGTCCTTCCACCGCCAGGTGGCGTCCTCCAGCAGGAGCTCGGGGTCGCCGGTCCACAGCTCGCCGTCGCGAGCGAGCGCTTGGGCTGCCGCGAACGCGCCGGCGTAGGACATCGGGTAGGCGGCCTTGAGACGAGCGGCTTCGAGGACCAGTCGCTCGTCGGGCAGCCGAGCATCGACCAGGTCACGAACATCGCGCACGGTGTCGGACGCGGCGTCCTCGCCATGGAGCCGTCGCAGCACGTGGAAGACCTCGCCGAGGTTGATCCACGACATGGTCGGATGGCGACGCTCCAGCAACCGCTCGACAGCCCGCGCCGCGGGGCCGCTGTCCTCGAGCAGCCGGAGCACCGCCCACGAGTCCAGGACGACATTCACGTGCTGCGGTCGCGCTCCCGGTCGGCGCGGCGCTCCGCCTCCAGCTCCGCGGTGAGCTCAGAGCCCTTGAAGCGACCGCGCAGGGACTCCGGACGGACCGCCGGCCGCACCGCGACATGGTCGCCATGACGCCAGAAGCTCACCTCGTCGCCGGGCTCGATGCCCAGCTCGTCGCGGAGCTCCTTCGGGATGACGACTTGACCCTTGGGGCCCACCCGGTGAGTCATACCGCTGAGTATAACCTGCACCCGAGCAGGTCGCGGCCGCACGGCCGGTCGTCAGCCCGGTCGGTCGGTGTAGATGCCACCGATGCCGGAGTGGATCTCGATCCACTCCGCTCCCTCGTCGCCGGCCCGCCAGGCGTAGAGGGCGTCCGGGGAGAAGTACCCCATGCCGGGGCCGACGCGCTGGCTGCCGAAGAACAGCTCGCCCCGCAGCACGTAGTTCACCTGGTAGGTGCCGTGACGGTGGGGCTTCACCAGCTCCCCCGGCTTCGCCGTCTCGTGGTAGACGCTCAGCTTCGGTGTCTGGACGAGCGCCCTCGTGACGAGGTCGCGGCCGAGCAGCTCGAACAGCGCTTCGGCGTCGGGCGCGTCACCGAGCAGCTCGGCGTTGGTGTAACCCGGCGTGGAGTCGACGTCGAACACGAACGGCCGCAACTCGTCGGCTTCTGCCGTCGGTCCGACGGACCCGCCTGCGTCATCGGCATCTGCCATCTCAGCTCTCGTGCTCTGCATGGGATCAGCATGCACCGGATCGTTCCTCTCCATCCGCCGCTGCGACGAGGACGCTCGGGTTGGGCTCACCCATGAGGTCGATGACGGCGACCACGCCTGCCGGTACCGTCGCGCACAGCCGGGTACCGGCTCGGCTGCTGTGTCCGAGCGACGGGAGGCAGTGATGGAGCAGAGCTACGACGCGGTCGAGGGGGACCGCTGGACGGGGTGGATCGCCTTCGCCGGGATCCTGATGATGATCGGTGGGTGCCTGCAGGCCTTCTACGGCCTGGTCGCCATCCTCAACGACCAATGGGTGCTGTGGGGTGACCGCGGCGCGGTGTACCTCGACATCAGCCAGTGGGGCTGGGTCCACCTGATCTGGGGCGTGATCATGGTGCTCGCCGGGCTGGGGGTGATGAGCGGCAACCTGCTCGCCCGGATGATCGGGGTGGTCCTCGCCGCCATCACCGCCATCGTGAACTTCATGTTCATCCCGGCCTATCCGCTGTGGTCGATCACCGTCGTGGTGATCTCCATCGTGGTGATCTACGCCTTGGTGGCCCACGGCAGGGAGATGAAGCGGGCCTGATCCGGCCCTTCACCGCGTTCTGGTGGAGATCTGCGGTCACCTGGACACGTAGATCTCCACCAGAACGGTGAGGTGGTGTGGCGGGGCGGCGAGGAAGGGCTACAGCAGCTCGAGCACGAGGGCGGAGCCCATGCCGCCGCCGGCGCACATCGACACCACGCCGGTCTGCTGGCCCCGGCGGCGCAGCTCGCCGAGCATGGTGACGACCATGCGCGAGCCGGTGCAGGCGATGGGGTGGCCCAGGCTGCAGCCGCTGCCGTTCACGTTCATGATCGTGGGGTCGATGCCGAGGGTGCGGTGGGCGGCGATCGGCACCGAGCAGAACGCCTCGTTGACCTCCCACAGGTCGACGTCGCCCACCGACAGACCGGCCCGGGCCAGCGCCTTGGGGATGGCGACGGTGGGGCCCATGCCGGTGCGGGCGGGCTCGACGCCGGCGTTGCCCCACGACACGATGCGGGCGAGGGGCGTGAGCCCGTGGGCGGCGGCGTAGTCCGACGAGACGATCACCATGGCCGCGGCGGCGTCGTTGATGCCCGCCGAGTTGCCGGCGGTGATGGTGAAGCCGTCGATCTCGGGGTGGAGGGGCTTGAGCTCGCCCAGGCTCTCGACGGTGACGCCGCGGCGGGGGTGCTCGTCGACCGAGAAGGTGATGGTGGAGCCGTCGGCGGTGGGCACGTCGGTGAGGGGCACGATCTCGGCCTCGAACCAGCCGTTGTCGATCGACTCGACGGCCCGGCCGTGCGTGTAGGCGGCCCACTCGTCGAGGTCGCGCCGGGTGAGGCCCATCTCCTTGGCGGTGTTGTCGCCGACCGTGATGGTCATGTCGAACGCCGGGGCGTCGGGCGTCTCGGGGTGGCTGGGCGACATCCACGGCTGGGCGTCCTGGCCGATGCCGGGCCGCTTGAACGACGACGGCGAGGTCGAGATGCTCTCGGTGCCGCCGGCCACGATCACGTCGGTCATGCCGGCCATGATCGAGGAGGCGGCGATCTGAACGGCCGAGAGGCCGGCCGCGCAGTGGCGGTTGTCGGCCAGGCCGGGAACGTGGTCGAGCCCGAGGCGCACGGCCACGTTGCGCCCGATCACACCGCCGCCCTGGAGCGACTCGGCGAGGACGATGTCGTCGATGTCGGCAGTGGGCACGCCGCTGCGCTCGATGGCCGCACCGAGGGCGACCTCGGCCAGGCGGAAGGCGTCGACGCCGACCAGCGAGCCTTTGTTGGCCTTGCCGATCGGGGTGCGGGCGATGGAGACGATGACGGCGTCGGTCACGACGGGTTCCCTTCGTTGGTGTCGCGGTGAGCGTGGTCGGAGGCGTGGGCCACCGGGTCGACCCAGTGCGCCTCACGCTTCTCGGCGAAGGCCCGAGGGCCCTCCTCCTGGTCGGGGTGGCCCCACATCGAGACCAGATCGAGCGCCCCAGCCTTGCACGCGTCGGTGAGGCCCAGCTCGAGCGCCCGCCAGAGGGCCCGCTTGCTGGCGGCCATGGCCGCCGGCGAGTTGCGGGCGATCTTCTCGGCCAGCTCCTGAGCCGCCTCACGAAGCCGCTCCGGCGGGTCGACCACCTGGCTGACCATCCCCAGCTCGTAGGCCCGTTGGGCCGACATGCGCTCGTGGCGGCCGACGAGGGCCATGCGCATCACCGCCTCGAAGGGCATCTTGCGCAGAAGGCCGATGGCCTCGAGCGACACGACCTGGCCCACCGACACGTGGGGGTCGAAGAACTGGGCGTCGGAGGCGGCGATGACGACGTCGGCGTCGGCCACCCAGTGGAAGGCGCCCCCGGCGCACAGGCCGTTGACCGCGGTGATGACCGGCTTCTCGACGCCCTGGTGCCAGGCGGTGAAGTGGACGTCCCACTCCTCCATCGACTGCTGGTAGCGCTGCATGCCGACGCCGTCGGAGGCGATCTCGGCCACGTCGACGCCGGTCTGGAACGCCCGACCCTCGCCGGTGTGGACGATGACCTTCACGTTCGGGTCGGCGTCGAGCTCGATCCAGGCCTGGCCGAACTCGTCGCGCATGGTGCTGTTCATGGCGTTGAGCTGCTCGGGCCGGTTGTTGATCAGCCACCCGACCGGCCCGTGGCGCTCGATCCGGAGGCAGGTGAAGTCGGTGTAGGCGAAGTCGGTCATCGTGGGTCCTCGACGGGCGGGGCGGCAGACGGGGCAGACGGGTCGGGGGGCGCCGGGGCGGTGGACCAACGGGCGTCGCGCTTCTCGGCGAACGCCATGGGCCCCTCCTCCTGGTCGGGGTGGCCCCACATCGACACGATGTCGAGGGCGCCGGCCCGGCAGGCGTCGGTGAGCCCCAGCTCGAGCGCCCGCCACAGCGCCCGCTTGCTCACCGCCATGGCCGCCGGCGAGTTGCGGGCGATCTTCTCGGCCAGATCCTGAGCCGCCTCACGAAGTCGCTCGGGCGGGTCGACCACCTCGCTGATCATGCCGAGCTGGTACGCCCGCTCGGCGCCGATGCGCTCGTGGCGACCGGCGAGCGCCATGCGCATGACCGACTCGAACGGCACCTTGCGGGCCAGGGCAATGGCCTCGTAGGCGGTGACCTGCCCGATCGAGACGTGCGGGTCGAGGAAGGTGGCGTCGGCGGCGGCGATGACGATGTCGGAGTCGGCCACGAAGTGCAGGCCCCCGCCGGCGCAGCTGCCGTTGACCGCGGTGATCACCGGGGTGACCACCTCGTTGTGCCAGGCGCTGATGAGCAGCTCGGCTCGCTTGGTGCGGCGGGACTGCTCCCGCAGGGCCTCGGGGTCCTTGCTGAGCTGCACCACGTCGAGGCCGGTCTGGAAGTTCCTGCCGTTGCCGGTGTTAACGATGACCCGCACGTCGGGGTCGTCGTCGAGCTGGCGCCAGGCGTGGGGCAGGGCGTCGAGCATCGCCGCGTCCATGGCGTTGCCGGCCCCGGGCCGGTCGAAGATCAGCCAGCCGACCGGGCCGTGCCGCTCGACGAGCAGTCCGCTGCTGTCGGGCACCGTCAGCTCCGGGGGATGTCGCGCCAGGCGGCGCCCTGGTAGGGGTCGGGCTCGCGGGGCAGGCCCAGCACGCGCTCCCCGACGATGTTCTTGTTGACCTCGGTGGTGCCGCCCTCGATGGTGTTGGCCCGGCTGCGGAGCATGCCCTTCACCTCTCGGGGCAGCGCCAGCGCGTAGGCCTCGGCGCTGTCGGCGGGCTCGGGGGTCCCGGCCGGGTTGGCATCGTCCCAGGCCATGGCCCGGGCGCCGAGCAGGTCGGTGGCCAGGGCCTGGATGCGCTGGTTCAGCGAACCCTGGTGCACCTTGCCGATCGAGCTCTCCGGCCCGGGCGAGCGGCCTGCCTTGAGGCCGGCCCGCACGCGCTGGTTGGTCCAGGCCCGGATGCGCTCCTCGGACAGCAGCTTCATGATCTCCTGGCGCACGACGGGGTCGTCCCAACCGCCGTCGAGGCCTGCGGCGGTGTTGGCCTTGGCGATGTCCACCAGGTGCTCGGCGCCGGAGCCGCCGATGCGGTCGACGCCGCCCGAGCCGGAACCGGACACCATCTGGCGCTCGCCCGAGAGGGTGGCGTTGGCCACCTTCCAGCCCTCGCCGACGTCGCCCACCCGGTTGGCGTCGGGCACCCGGGCCCCGTCGAGGAAGGTCTCGTTGAAGTCGACCTCACCGGTGATGTGCCGCAGCGGCCGCACCTCCACCCCCGGCTGGTGCAGGTCGACCAGGAAGTAGGTGATGCCCTTGCGCTTGGGGGCTCCGGGGTCGGTGCGGGCCAGCAGCACGCCGTAGTCGGCGTTGTGGGCCCAGGTCGACCACACCTTCTGGCCGGTGAGCACCCACTCGTCACCGTCGCGCTCGGCCCGGCAGGCGAGCGAGGCGAGGTCGGAGCCGGCTCCGGGCTCGCTGAACAGCTGGCACCACACCTCCTCGTTGCGCACCATCGGCGGCAGGAAGCGCCGCCGCTGCTCCTCGGTGCCGTGGGCGAACAACGCCGGTGCCATCAGGTTCAGTCCCAGCGGATTGAGGCGGCCGAGGTTGTACGGCGCCAGCACGCCCTCGACCGCACGGGCGACCGACGGGCTGAGGTCGAGCCCGCCGTAGGCTACCGGCCACGTGGCCACCGCCAGGCCGGACCGGGCGAAGCCGGGATACCACGATTCATAGTCGGCAAACGATCGCACCTTGCGGATGGCGGCCCGACCGCCCTGCTCCGCAGCCTCCCGCCAGGCCGCGGGCACGTTGGCCTCCACCCAGGCCCGGGTGGCAGCCACGGCGTCGTCGACCGACGCACCCGGTGCCATGGCCAGCTCGGCGACGTCGACACCGGACGGGGTCTGCAGATCGGTCACGTCATCGTCCCTTGTAGTGCGGCTGGCGCTTGTCCTTGAACGCCGCCAGCCCTTCCTTGAAGTCCTCGCTGCGCGACGACAGCTCCATGGCGAACGCCTCGTCGTGGAGGTGGTCGTCGAGAGCCTTGCTCGCCCCGGTGGTGAGCAGCCACTTGGCCAGCCCCAGGGCGACGGTCGGGGCCGACGCCAACCGCCCGACGAGCTCCTCGGCGGCGGCGTCGAGCTCGGCGCCGGGCACGGCCCGGTGGACCATCCCCCACTCGGCCGCCTCGGTGCCCGACACGACCCGGCCCAGCAGGACCATGTCGCGGGCCCGCACGTCGCCGATGCGCCGCGGCAGCATCCACGTGGCGCCGCTGTCGGGGGTGAAGCCCCGTTCGACGAACGGCGCCCAGAAGCGGGCGTCGTCGGCGGCGACGGTGAAGTCCGACGCCACCGCCAGGTTGAGCCCGATGCCGGCCGCCCACCCCCGCACGACGCTCACGATGGGCACCTGGGTGCGCAACATGAGCGGCACGAGGCGGTTGGCCTGCGAGGGGAGCCGCCGCTGGATGCTGCCGACCCGCGGGCGGCCGCCGCCGGGGGCGTTGCGAGCGACGATGTCGAACCCGGAGCAGAAGTGCTCGCCGACCGAGCCGAGCACGATCACCCGCACCTGCTCGTCGCGCCCGGCGGCGTCGACGGCACCGATGAGGCCGGCGACGACGGCGTCGTCGAGCGCGCCGCGCCGGTCGGCCCGATCGATGGTGAGGCGCAGGACGGGCCCGTCGAGGGAGACCTGCAGCCCGGCGACCGGGTCGTAGGGGGACCCCATCAAGCGAGGGGCAGGTCGAGGCCGAGCAGCGTGATGCCGTTGTTGCGGGCGATCTTGTCGACCGACGCCTGGTCGAGGTGCCCGAACTGGCTGGCCGCCGCCTCACGGGAGTGCGGCCAGGTGGAGTCCTGGTGGGGGTAGTCGGTCTCGAAGGTCACGTTGTCGATGCCGACCCGGTCGATCATCTCCACCCCGACCGGGTCCTTGAAGAAGCAGCTGAAGACCTGACGCCGGTAGTAGAGCGACGGCAGCTCGTCGAGCACCGCCCCCTTGCGGGCCCACAGGTGCGTCTGCCACGCGTCGTCACAGCGCTCGATCACGTAGGGGATCCAGCCGATCTGGCACTCGGCGTACATGAGCTTGAGGTTCGGGAACCGGGCCAGCACGCCGGAGAACAAGAAGTCGGTGAGGCTCACCGCGCTGTTGCCGAAGATCACCACCGAGCTGACCAGCTCGGGGGCGTCGGGCGAGCTCTGCGGCGTCTTGGTGCCCGAGCCGATGTGCATGCACACGACCGTGCCCGTCTCGTCGCACGCCCGGAAGAACGGGTCCCAGTAGCCCGAGTGGATGCTCGGGTAGCCGAGGTAGGCCGGGATCTCGCTGAAGGCCACCGCCCGCACGCCGCGCGCCGCGTTGCGCCGCACCTCGGCGGCGGCCAGCTCGACGTCCCACAGCGGCACCAGGCACAGCGGGATGAGCCGCCCGCCGCTCTCGGCCGCCCACTCCTCGACCTGCCAGTCGTTGTAGGCCTCCACGCAGAGCTGGGCCAGCTCCTTGTCCTGGCCCCACGCGAAGATCTGCCCGGCGAAGCGGGGGTAGTTCGGGTAGCACAGCTGGGCCTCGACGCCGTTGAGGTCCATGTCGGCCAGCCGGTCGGCGACCTTGTAGCAGCCCGGGCGCATCTCTTCGTAGGTGACGCCCCTCATCTCGACCTCTTCGGCCGGGTAGCCCGAGGCGGCGATGACGCGCTTGAGCGAGTACCGGTGGTCCTCGTAGAACCACCAGGCCACGTCGGGCCCCGAGCCGGGCGTGCCGGGCGCCTCCTTGTAGAGGGCGCCGTCGAGCTCGATGGAGTCGGGCGCGGGGGCGTAGACGATGCGCGGCCCGACGTCGCGGTACCTGGCCGGCAGGCGGCTGGTCCACAGCTCGGGTGGCTCGACCACGTGGGCGTCGAGGTCGACGATCGGCGGGATCTTGGCCACCAGGTCGTCGGCGACGAGCGGGCGATCCGCGGTGCTGGTCATGACGCCACCCCTTCCGGAACGAGAGCGGAATATACGATATCCGTGCCGCGGCCTGACGGCCCTGTCGGGCCCTCCCGCGCCCGTCCTCCCCGGCCGCGTGGTGCCCTCGACGGGTCCCTACAGTTCCACGTCGCGCCGAGCACGAGGCGCCCGACAGAGAGGCACCACCATGGCCCATGCGCCCCGTCCACCCGAAGGCGACTGGCTCGGCACGCCCTTCCTGCGCTTCGAGCGCCGCGGCTCGATCGCCGTGTGCACGGTCGACCGGCCCCACCGCCGCAACGCCATGACCCCCGCCATGTACTTCGGCGTGCGCTACGCGGTCGACCACGTGAACCGCAGCGACGAGCTCGCCGCCCTGGTGATCACCGGCACGGGCGACGCGTTCATCCCCGGCGGCGACCTCGGCGGCGACCAGGAGGACAGCTGGGCCGAACTGGCCACGCTGCTGCACATGGACAACACCCCGTTCGAGGCGCTGCGCAACTCCCCCAAGCCGGTGGTGTCGGCGGTCAACGGCATCTGCCAGGGCGGCGGGCTGATCATCGCCATGCTGTCCGACGTGGCCGTGGCCTCCCGCTCGGCCACGTTCCGGGCCCCCGAGATCTTCCGGGGCATCGCCGACACCGGCTACGCCGCCGTCCTCCCCGGGCAGATCGGCATCCCCCGGGCGCGCGACATGCTGCTCACCGGGCTCACCGTCGACGCGCCCACCGCCGTCGACTGGGGCCTGGTCACCCGCATGGTCGAGCCGGGCGAGGAGCTCAGAACCGCCCTCGACGTCGCCGCCCAGATCGCCCGGGGCGCGCCGAAGGCCCGCGCCGCGGTGAAGCGGGAGCTCAACCGCCAGTACGAGCGCATGGACCGCATGTCGATGGACGAGTCGCTGTACGGGCCGGAGCCGGTCGAGGGGTTCGAGGCGTTCAAGGAGCGCCGCAACCCGAGCTGGGTGGCCGAGGACCTGCGCACGGAGGGCCGGCTGTGATCCGCTCGTGGGAGGACGACGGCGTCGGCCGGGTGCAGCTCGACGACGCCGAGCACCGCAACGTGCTCAGCCTGGAGACGTCCCGCGCCATCGCCGAGGCGATCGCCGGGTTCGGCGACGTCGGTGCCATCGTGCTCTCCGCCGCCGAGCCGGTGTTCTGCTCGGGTGGCGTGCTCGACGACCTCATCGAGCCCCGAGCCCCGCTGATCGAGGTCTATGCCGCCTTCGACGCCCTGCGCCTCGCGCCCGTGCCCACCATCGCCGTGGTCACCGGGCCGGCCATCGGCGCCGGGGTCAACCTGCCGCTGGCCTGCGACATCGTGGTGGCCGGCACCAGCGCCCGGTTCGACCCCCGCTTCCTCGACGTCGGCATCCACCCCGGCGGCGGTCACCTGTTCCTGCTGCAGCAGCGCGTGGGCCGGCAGGGCGCGGCGGCGCTGTCGCTGTGCGGCGACTCGCTCACCGGCCCCGAGGCCGAGCGGGCGGGGCTGGCCTGGCGCTGCGTGCCCGACGCCGACGCGCTGCCGCTCGCCATGAAGCTCGCCACCCGGGCCGCCGGGCGCGACCGGGAGCTGATGCTGCGGGCCAAGCAGACGCTGAACGCACAGCCCGCCACGCTCCAGGAGGCGTTCGACCTCGAGCTCGGCGTGCAGCAGTGGTCGATGGACCGCCCCGGCTTCGCCGACCACGTGCGGGCCATCCGCGACCGTCT
>JAKOVH010000033.1 GCA_029782145.1 Actinomycetes bacterium
GTGCCGGCCCCGGGGGGGCCGGCACGACCGCAGACCGAAACAGCACGGTCCAGGCGAGTGGACAGGTGACATGGGGAGTGCAGAGGCAGCCGAGGCGGGCCCGGCGGACGAGGGTGCGACCCTCCTCTCGCTGAGCGGCGTCGAACACGACTGGATGCAGGAAGGGCTCTGCACCCGACGGCCGGACATCGATTTCTTCCCAGGCAAGGGGCGGAGGGCAGCGGCGGCCAAGGTCGTCTGCCAGCAGTGCTCCGTGCAGCTCCCCTGCCTCGACTACGCGATCGCCAACGAGATCGTCGACGGCGTCTGGGGAGGTCTCTCCCCCCAGGAGCGGTCCACGATCATCCTGCGCCGGCGCCGGGCACGCGCGGCGGGTGAGTGACGAGGAGGCCCAGCACATGAACCGTCGTGACGACGAGCCGGCCGAGAACGACCGACACCACGTCCGCACCATCGCCCTGACCCTGTCCGGCGGCGCCCTGCTGACCGCAGTCGGCGTCGGCATGGCGACCACCGCCGGGGCGGCCGAGGCGGGCTCGCAGTCGACCGGTGAGGCCACCGCGTCGACCCAGGGCGCCAGCGGGGTGGGCAACCAGGCCGACACCAACACCAACCAGACCGTCACGGTGTCGGGGAACCTCGGCACCATCCAGGTGATCGACCAGCACGCGACCGTGCAGAACAACGGCACGGCCAGCGCCGGCTCCGGCGGCAACGTCACGGTCGGCAACGCCTCGTCGAACACGGCGGGCACCGGTGGCTCCGGCTCCGGCTCCGGTGACGGCACCGCGACCAACACCTCCGGTGGCACCGGCACGACGCGCACCGGCGACGCCAGCGCGGTCGGCAACCAGTCGACGACGAACGTCGACCAGGTGGCCCAGGGCAACGCCACCGGCCGCCTCGGCGGCATCCTCGTCGTCAACCAGGAGGCCGAGGTCGCCAACCAGGGCGACGCCTCGGCGTCCACCGGGGGCAACGAGGCGGCGGGGAACGCCTCGCAGAACGGCGCCACCGTCGGCCAGGGCGGATCGGGCGGAGGCGGGGCCGTCGCCGCCAACGACGCCACGGCCTCCAACCGCTCCGGCGGCACGGGCAGCGTCACCACCGGCGACGCCAGCGCCGTCGGGAACCGCTCGTCCACCGACGTGAACCAGACGGCAGGCGGCACGGCGGGCGGGGCGCTCGGCGGCATCATCTTGTTCAACCAGCAGGTGGCGGTGCTCAACTCCGGCAGCGCCGAGGCCAACACCGGAGGCAACGAGGCGGGCGGGAACGGCTCGACCAACGCCTCGGCGGTCGGCCAGGGCGCCGGCGCCGGGCCGGGGGGCGGCCCGGGCCTCGTGGGGCCGGGCGCCGCGCCGGCCCCGGCTCCGGTGTCGATCGCCTCCAACAACGGTGAGGCGTCGAACCGTTCCGACGGCACGGCACGGGTCGCCACGGGCGACGCCGATGCCGTGGGCAACGAGTCGACGACGCGGGTGAACCAGACGGCCAACGGCACGATCGTGGGCCCCGGTGGCGTGGGCGTGCTCCAGCAGGGCTCGGACGTCACCAACCTGGGCACCGCCTCGGCCGACACGGGCGGCAACACCGCGGTGGGCAACGCGTCGGACAACACCGCCGGCGTCGCCCAGGACGCGGCGGCCGGCCCGGCCAAGAACGTCAGCGTCGTGGGCAACTTCGGGCTCTCGCAGAACAGCTCGAACGGCACCGCCAGGGTGACCACGGGCGACGCCTCCGCCGTCGGGAACCGGGCCACCACCGAGGTCACCCAGGGCGGCGGCATCAGCGGCGGCTCGGTGACCACCACGGCGCAGTCCTCGAGCGTCGTCAACGACGGCCAGGCGTCCGCCTCCACCGGCGGCAACAGCGCAGTGGGTAACGCGTCGCTGAACGACGCCGGTGTGGAGGCCCAGGGCAGCACGGGCGGCGGCGCCAAGATCGAGGTCGTCGGTCAGTTCGACATGGCCACCAACGGCTCCGACGGGTCGGCCACCATCCGCACCGGCTCGGCCTCGGCCACCGGCTCGGAGTCGACCACCACCGTCGATCAGTCCACCACCGGCGCCCCCGCCGTGGGGAGCATGTCGTCCACGGTCCTCAACGGTGGGGCCGCCTCGGCCGACACCGGCGGCAACACCGCCGTCGGGAACGCCTCGGAGAACACCGCCTCGGTCGGCGGCCAGGCCGCCATCGGTGGGGTGCTCGTCGTCGACCTCGGGCCGAACGAGGCTGCGCCGGTCACCAGTGCGCTGCGTGACGCGGTGGCGTCGAACAACGGTGAGGCGTCGAACCGCTCGAGCGGTACGGCCGACGTCACCACGGGAGCGGCTTCGGCCAACGGCGGGCTGGCGCTCGTCAGCGTCACCCAGACGCCGAGCGGGGGCAGCGGTGCCACCGTCGTCGAGCTCTCGAGCGACGTGGTCAACCAGGGCGTCGCGGTGGCCAACACCGGTGGCAACTCGGCGCTCGGCAATGGCTCCACCAACGTCGCCGGCGTCGGCCAGGGCGCCTCGGTCGACACGAACGGTGCGACCGGGGGAGCCGCGGTGGCCTCCAACGACGGCACCGCCAAGAACACCTCCGGCGGGAGCGCCACGATCACCACCGGCGCCGCCTCGGCGGTGGGCAACCAGTCGACCACCACGGTGGCCCAGACCTGGACCGGCTCGCTCGCCAACCCCGGCGCGGTCTACGTCGTGGAGCGCAGCTCGGTCGTGAACTCCGGGTTGGGCGTGGCCAACACGGGCCTGAACACCGCCGCCGGGAACGCCTCCACCAACGGGGCCAGCCTCGAGCAGGTCGCCGGCTCCGGTGGTGCCGGTGTGGCCTCCAACACCGGGACGGCGTCGAACACGTCGAGCGGCACGGCCCGGATCGTCACCGGCACCGCCACCGCGACCGGGAACTCCTCGACCACCACGGTGGTGCAGTCGGTGGCGGTCAGCCAGGGCTCGGCGATGCCGATCGTCGTGTACCAGGTGAGCCACATCGTCAACGTCGGGCACAGCACCGCCAACAGCGGCGGGAACCTGGCCATCGGGAACCTGTCGTTCAACGATGCGTCGGTCAGCCAGGAGCTGGCCGGGCTGATCCAGCAGGCCTACCAGAACCTGCTGGCCCAGGCCGGCCTGGCCGCCCCGACCCCGAGCGCCGCCCCCGCCGTCGGTGGTGGCGGCACGGCGGCGGCGAAGGGCACGGCGTCGAACACCTCGACCGGCACCGCCCGCATCGTCACCGGCGCCGCCACGGCGGTGGGCAACACGTCGACCACGACGGTCACCCAGGGCTGGACCGGCACGGTGAACGGCAAGGGCGTGCTGTACATCGTGCAGCAGAGCGTGGTGCTCAACCTCGGCGTGGCCTTCGCCAACACCGGGGCCAACACCGCCATCGGGAACCAGTCGTCGAACACCGCCGGGGTGCTGCAGATCAGCACCGGGTGGACGACGCCGGGGTCGGTCACCTCGCTCGTCGCCCAGGCGACCAACCGCTCCGACGGCATCGCACGGATCACCACCGGCGTCGCCACCGCGACCGGCAACGACGCCACCACCACGGTGACCCAGATCGTGAGCCTGCTCGGCTCGGGGACCCCGACGCCGTTCGTGCTGGTCCAGCAGGCGCAGGTGCACAACCTGGGCATGGCGGTCGCCAACACCGGCGGCAACACCGCCATCGGGAACGGCTCCACCAACCAGGCGGGCATCGAGCAGCAGGGCGGCGGTGAAGGCGGCGTGCTGTCGGGCACGGCCTCGAACACCTCGACGGGCACCGCGGTCATCGACACCGGCGTGCCCGAGGCCCCGACCCCGACCCCGCCCATCCCGACCCCCGAGACGCCCCAGCCGGAGACCCCCTCGAGGCCACCGACCGACTCCACCACCCCTCCGCCCGCAGAGGTGGAGACGGCGGACGTGGCGGCGGCCGAGGCGGTCAGCGTGAGCGGCGTGCTGCCCTACACCGGCAGCGACCACACCCGCGACGCCGCCGCCATCGGCATGGGGTTGCTGCTCGCCGGGCTCGCCCTCGAGCGCCGCAGCCGCCGGGCTGCGCACTGACGGGGGCCGAGCGGTGGCACCTTCTGTGGGCTCCCCCGAGGCCTCTCGCCGGGTCTCGGGGGAGGCCACGCCTCCGACCGTCCATCTCGAGCTGGGGCCCGACCCCGAGCAGGGCGCCCGGGTGTGGGTCGTGCACGACCAGCCCACCCCGGTGCCGTCCGTGGGCCCGGCTGTCGTCCCCGCGCTCGATCCCACCATGTTCGAGCCGGTGCCCGACGGCGAGCCGACGCCGGTCGCCGACGAGGCGGGTCTCGCCGGCGCTCACGCGGTGACCAGGCCCGCCGGGCCACCGCTCGTGCCCGAGGAGATCCTCGCCGCGTCGGGCGCCCCCGGAGAGCCGCGACCGACGCCCACGATGGACACCCTGGACTGGGTGCGCGTCTTCGGACCTCTGGGGGCCGAGGACCGCGACGAGGACGAGCCGGACGGGCCGGCGTGGCTCGACGGGCCAGGCGACCCGGCTCCCGAGCTGCCGGCCCGCCCGCCCGGGCAGACCGCCAACGCGGGGGAGCTCAGCCTCAGCGAGCTGATCGACTCGCTGGTCCCGCCCGGGTCGTCGTCGGCCCCCCGGCCGAGAAGATCCCCGCGCCGGCGTCGGGGCCGTGCCCGCCCGGTGGGGCGCTTCGCACGCGAGGGGCGCGGCAAGTGGCTGTCCACGGCCGCCGTGCTGGTGGTGGCCGCCCCCGCCGCGGGAGCGCTCACCGTCCAGGCCGTCGACAACCACGGCGGTGCCGACCGAGCACGGTCGGGCCACCTCGACGACGGCACGCCGACCGGCACCACCACTCCGCCCGTCGCTCGCTGAACCACCACGTCGGGCGCGGCGCCCGGGCACCGGGGCCCAGCGGGCGGCGGGACGTCAGTCGAGCTCGCCCGGCCCGTCGGGTGCGTCGGGCTCGTCGTCGTCGCGGTCGATCGGCTCGGCGTCGGGCTCGGCGGCCACCACGCCCCCGGCCGCGGGTGAGGGCACGACGTAGAACGTGAGCCGCTTGGCCTTCTCATCGTCGAGCCAGAGCCGCACCTGGTGGGTGCCCCACGAGCGTGCCGACACCCCGGTGAGCGACAGCACGAGCGGCACCTGCTGCACCTCGTGGGGGAACAGGCCCTCGTTGCCCACCTGGAAGGTGTTGGTGAGCCCGGCCAGCTCGTTGTTGTGCCGGTTCACGACCGAGGCCCGCAAGGTGTGCGGCTCGGCGGCGTCCTCGAGGGGCACGTCGATCACGACGGCCACCATGATCCCGAGCGGCGCGGGCAGGTCGTGGCGGTAGAGGCGGGTGACCGCGCCCGACGAGACGAACAGCAGGCCGTCACGGACCTGCGCGAAGTCGCAGAGCAGCGCTGTCGTGATCTTCACCGCGGTGGCCCTCCCCGTCGCATCGGGTCCCCCTTCGTCCGCCGGCGGCCGGCGGGCACCGGGCGCGGGCCCAACCGTATCGTGCCCGTCAGGGCAGGGTCGGGGTGGCGCCGCCCGCCGCTACTGCGGGGTGCGGCGGCTGTCGAGGGCGGTGGCGCCCACGAACAGCCCACCGATGGCCGCCGCCGCCAGGATGCCGAGCGCCACCTTCAGCGCCATCGGCAGCGACGTCCCCGAGCCGGTCTCGACGGGGAACACGCTCGCCGCGTTCTCGGCGGCCGCTGCGGTGGCCTCGTTCACGACCGCGGGGCTGGCGATCGACAGCGGGATCTGGGCCTGTGGCGCGGCCGCAGCGTCGGATCCGGCCTCGGCGGCCAGGTCAGGGGCGACGACCGTCGCCCCGGCGACCACCGCGGCTCGGCCCGGGACGCTGAACAGCGACGGCAGCACCGCAGGGGCGTCGTTGGTCGAGCCCACCGCGAACGGGAAGAAGGGCGTCTCCCGGGCGCCGGTCGACGGTGCCACCGAGAAGCCGACGCCGACCCCGGTGCCCGGGGTGGTGGTCGGCGGCTTCGTGGTGGGCGGTGTGGTGGTCGGCGGCCTCGTCGTCGGCGGGATGGTGGTCGGCGGCTTCGTGGTCGGTGGCGTGGTGGTGGGAGGGATCGTGCTCGGCGGCGCCGTCGTGGGCGGCGGGGTCGTCGGCGGGGGCGTCGTCGGCGGTGGGGTGGTGGGCGGCGGGGTCGTCGGCGGTGGGGTCGTCGGTGGGGGCGTCGTCGGCGGAGGGGTGGTGGGCGGCGGGGTCGTCGGCGGTGGTTCGGTGACCGGCGGGATGGTGACCGGCGGCAAGGTCGTCACCGGCGGAAGGGTGGTGTCGACCTGCGCGAGCGCCGATCCGCCGGGCAGCGCGAACAGCACGGCGGCGATCGAGAGAGCGGCGAGCGCCACCAGCTTCCGGGCTCCGGAACGGCCCGAACGCGCAATGATCCAAAGGCGTCTGGTCGTCATGATGCTGGTGTCCTACCACGGTTGCCCCGGCGACGAAACAGAGCGAACGGCCCTCTGTCGCGCCGCGCGTGGGTTCTCACGCTGCGTGAGTGCCGTGCCCGCTCTGCGCGCGAGTCCGGTCGCGCAAGGTGGGATCGTTTGCCGGATCACCATGGGAGCGCTCGTCACGTCGGCAATGTGGCGCCGTCACGGAACGTGGCAGGGGCGGACCTCGACCGGCACCCCGTTGACCGAGGCGTTCCCGGACGGCACGTCGAGTGCCCCGGCGGGCACCAGCACGTTGGCGTTGGCGCCCGGCCGCTCGGCGGCGACGCGGGTGCGCGTGCCGGGCACCCCGTGCCCGAACCCGTGCGGGAGGCTGACGACGCCGGGCCGGACCTCGTCGCTGATCTCGGCCACCGCCACCACCGAACCAGCGGCACTGGTGACGCGGACACGAGCACCGTCGACGATGCCGTGGGTGGCGGCGTCGGTGGGGTGCACGAGCAGCGTCGAGCGGTCACGTCCTCTCACGAGCGCCGGGACGTTGTGCATCCACGAGTTGTTGGAGCGCACGTGCCGGCGGCCGATGAGCACCAGCGGCGGGTGGGGCTCGGCCATGCGCGCTCGCAGCCGGTCGAGGTCGACCAGGATGTCGGGGTGGGCCAGCTCGATGTCGCCCGACGCGGTGCGCAGCACGTCGTCGAGATCGGCCGACGACGGGCCGAGGTCCAGACCGTGGGGGTGGCGGCGCACCTCGTCGAGGGTGATCCCGCCGGGCCGGGCCCCGTAGCCGTCGCCGAAAGCGCTGGTGCGGAACGCCACGTCGACGATCCGATCCGGGCCGTTCCCGTGGTGGCTCTCCACGGCGGCGCCGTCGACACCGTGGCGCGCCGCTCGAGCCAGGTACCACTCGTCGTCGAGGGCCTCGACGTCGACGGCGTCGGCGGGCATGCCCCCGAGGATGGCGCCGAGGCGCAGGCAGATCTCCCACTCGTGGGGTCGCTCGCCGGGGTCGAAGACGGCTGGTGACCAGCGCGCGACGGCGCGCAGCGCGAAGCTCCAGATCGCCTCGTCGCAGTGCGGCTGCTCCAGCGGTGACAGCCCGGGCAGGATGACGTGGGCGTGCCGGGTCGTCTCGTTCAGGTAGTTGTCGATGCTGATCATGGCGTCGAGCTGCGCCAGCGCGGCGTCGAGCCGTCCTGCGTCGGGCGCCGAGAGCACCGGGTTGCCGGCGATGGTGACGAGGGCGCGGACCTGGCCGTCGCCGGGTGTGTCGATCTCCTCGGCCAGGCACGACAGCGGGGCCTGGCCCAGCACCTCGGGGGCGCCTCGCACCCGGGTGCGCCACCGGCCCGTGCGCACGGGGCCGCGACGGCGGGCGGTCGAGGAGATGGGGGCGATGGCCGGTCGTGGGAACAGGGCACCGCCGACGGCTCCGAGCCGCCCGAGCAGCACGTTGACCACCTCGACGAGCCAGGAGGCGAGCGTGCCGAACTCCTGGGTGCACAGCCCGATGCGCCCGTACACCACCGGCCGTTCGGCCGCCCCGAGCTGTCGTGCGAGCGCGGTGATGCGCTCGGCGCTCACGCCGCACCACCCGGCCACCGAGTCGGGCGAGTAGGGCCTGGCCGCCTCCAGCACCTCGTCGACGCCCCGCACCCGTCCGGCGAGCGGGCCGAGATCGACCAGGCCCTCGGCGTCGAGCACGTGCACGACCGCCAGCAGGAGGGCGGCGTCGGTGCCCGGCACGATCGGGAGCCACTCGTCGGCCCGCTCGGCGGTGCCGGTGCGACGGGGGTCGACGACGACGACCCGGCCCCCTCGCGCTCGGATGCGGTCGAGCTCGCCCACCAGGTCCGGGTAGGCGAGGATCGACCCGTTGGAAGCGTGCGGGTTGGCGCCCATGACCACGAACAGGTCGGTGTTGGCCACGTCGGGGATGGGGATGCTCCATGCGCCGCCGTAGAGCTGGGCGCACACCAGGTTCTTCGGCCACTGGTCGACGGTGCCGGCCGACCAGATCCGGGTCACGCCGCCCAGCGCCGGCACCGCGCCGGAGTAGCGGCTGAGGGAGTAGCTGTGCACGTTGGGGTTGCCCATGTAGGCGGTGACCGCCTCGATGCCGTGCTCCGCGACCACCGGGTGCAGCAGCTCCTCGCACCGCTGGAACGCCTCCGGCCACGAGACCTCGCGCCAGTCGGAGCCGTCGCGCACGAGCGGAGCCCGGAGCCGGTCGGGGTCGTGGTGGAGCTGGCCCAGCGCCGCGCCCTTGGGGCAGAGGTACCCCCGGCTCCAGACGTCGTCACGGTCGCCTCGCACCCGCACCACCCGCTCTCGATCGCGAGCCCGCACATCGCCTCGCAGAGAGGGCAGGTGCGGTGGTGGGTTCCCATGCGGTCGCACGCTAACCCCGTGGTCGTCCCGGGTCCGGGGACCGGTCCGTCACGGGGGCCCGATCCCTCGTAACCTGCCCGGCGGACCGACCCGCCGACCGACTGCGAGCTCACCATGTCCATCGCCATCTCCGACGACCACCGGGCGCTGGCCGAGGTCGTCGCCGACTTCCTCGTCAAGAACGACGCCCGGGCCGAGACGCGCCGCCAGCTCGACAGCGGCGTCGAGGCGCTGCCCGCCGCCTGGTCGGCGATGGCCGAGCTCGGCTGGCTGGGGCTGCACGTGCCGGAGGAGCACGGAGGCTCGGGGTTCGCGCTCCCCGAGCTCGTCGTGGTGGTCGAGCAGCTCGGGCGGGAGGTCGCCCCCGGGCCCTTCGTGCCCACCACCATCGCCAGCGCGGTGCTCGTCGCGGCGGGTGCGCCGGAGCTGGCCGGGCGCCTGCTGCCCGGCCTCGTCGACGGCTCGACGCCGGCGGGGGTGGGCCTCGGCGGCGGCCTGACCCTGAGCGGGGGTGCCGCCTCGGGCGACGCCGGCGTGGTGCTCGGCGGCGCTCTCGCCCAGCTGCTGGTGGTGCCTGCCGGCGACGACGTCGTTGTCGTCGACCGCTCGGCGACGGGCGTCGACATCGCCACCGGCACCGACGTCGACCCCGGCCGCCACTCTGCCCGGGTGACCCTCACCGACACGCCGGTGGAGGTGCTGCCTGGCGCCCGGCGGACCCTCGTCGACCTCGCCCGTCTGATCCTGGCCGCCGAGGGCACCGGCATCGCCCACGCCTGCACCGACCACGCCGCCGAGTACGCCAAGGTGCGCCAGCAGTTCGGGCGGCCAATCGCCATGTTCCAGGCCGTGAAGCACCACTGCGCCAACATGCTCGTGGCGGCGGAGCTGGCCACCGCGGCGGTGTGGGACGCCGCCCGGGCGGCGACGGTCGGCGGCGACCAGCTCACCTACGCCACCGCCATGGCTGCCACCCTCGCCGTGTCGGCGGCCTACGACAACGCCCAGCTGGGCATCCAGGTCCACGGCGGCATCGGCTTCACCTGGGAGCACGACGCCCACCTCTACCTCCGCCGAGCCACCGCCATCCGGGCCGTGCTCGACGCCGAGGCGGCGGCCGAGGAGGTCACCGACCAGCTGCGCCGAGGCACCCGGCTGACGCGCGCCATCGAGCTGCCGCCGGAGGCCGAGCAGATCCGCGAACAGGTCCGTGCGGTGGTCGAGGAGGTCGTGGACCTCGACGAGTCGGCGCGCACCCGGGCCCTGGTGGCGTCCGGTTACGCCGTGCCGCACTGGCCCAAGCCCTACGGCCGCGAGGCCGGCGCCGTCGAGCAGCTCGTCATCGAGGAGGAGTTCGCCAAGGCCGGCATCAAGAAGCCCTCCTACAGCATCACCGGCTGGGTGATCCTCACGCTGATCCAGCACGGCACCCCCGACCAGGTGGCCCGGTGGGTGCGCCCGGCGCTCGACCAGGAGGTGATCTGGTGCCAGCTGTTCAGCGAGCCCGACGCCGGGTCCGACGCCGCCGGGGTGAAGACCCGGGCCACACGGGTCGACGGCGGTTGGCTGGTGAACGGCCAGAAGGTGTGGACCAGCGGGGCCCATCTCGCCGGCTTCGGCCTGGCGACGGTGCGCACCAACCCCGACGCCCCGAAGCACGCCGGCATCACCACCATGGTGATCGACATGCACGCGCCCGGCGTCGAGGTGCGCCCCCTCAAGATGCCGACCGGTGCGTCGGAGTTCAACGAGGTGTTCTTCAACGACGTGTTCGTGCCCGACGACGACGTGGTCGGCCCCATCGACCAGGGCTGGACCGTCGCCCGGGCCACCCTCGGCAACGAGAGCGTCAGCATCGGTGGCGGCGAGGGCTTCGCCTTCTCCGGCGACATGGCCCTGCCGCCCTTCGACGCCCACCCCGAGCGCCTCTACGGCGGTGCCGCCCGCATCGGCCGCTACCAGGCGAAGGCGCAGGCCGTCGAGACCCTCAACTTCCGCAGCGCGCAGCGGGCGGTGGCCGGCGGGGCGCCGGGCCCGGAAGGGGCGGTCACCAAGCTGGTGCTGTCGGAGAACTTCCAGGAGATCGCCGCCATCCTGGCCGAGCTGGCCGGTCCCGACGGCGCCTTCCTCGACGGCCCCGGTGCCATCGCCACCAACATGACCCTCATGAACCGGGCGATGTCCATCGCCGGCGGCACGTCGGAGATCAAGCGCAACCAGATCGGCGAGCGCATCCTCGGCCTGCCTCGCGACCCGCTGATCAACTGAGCGCCACGGCATGGCGGGCAGCGCCGAGGGGCTCGGCTCCGCCGGCCCCCTGAGCGGCGCGGCCGAGGTGCTGGATGTCTCGGCCGTTTCGGTGGACACTGTCGTCGAACGGCGTGCGACGCGGTCACTTCTCTACGGCTCGGCGGAGCCCTCGTCGCCAACAAGGGGGCCGGGGTGACCCGGCGCGTAGAGGGGGCGTCGGTGACCGCGTCCGTCGATGAGAAGGCCCACTCCTGGTTCCAGGTGGGTGGCCGTCGCGCCCGCCGACTCGCGGCGCTCCTGGCGGCGGTGGTGGCTCTCGCCGGCCTGACCGTGCCGATGAGCGCGGCGCCGGTGGCGGCGGCGCCGCGCAGCTCGCTCACGCGCTACCCGTACCTCACCGACTCGATCCAGAGCTCGGTCACCGTCAACTGGGCGACCGACCGCTCGGCGACCACCGGCAGCGTGACGTGGGGGCCGCCGGGGGCGTGCACGGCCAACACGACCAGCGCCACCCGCACGGCGATCACCGTGGGCTCCGTCGCCGAGTACCAGTGGAAGGCCACCATTCCGGTCTCGCCCGACACCCAGTACTGCTATCGGGTGCTGCTCGGCGGGGTCGACCTGCTCGGCGGCGACCCGTCACCGGTCTTCACCTCCCAGGTGGCCGCCGGCTCGTCGGCACCGTTCTCCTTCGCCGTGTTCGGCGACTGGGGACAGGCCTACGCCGGCGGCGCCAACGTCGACCAGGCGAACGTGCTGGCCCTCATGGCCCAGAGCGGTTCGCGCTTCGCCGTGATGACCGGCGACACCGCCTACCCGAGCGGCAGCCAGACCAACTACGGCGACCTCCAGCAGACCGGCACCGACATCAGCACGGTGTTCGGCGCCAGCTTCTGGGCGGTGCCGGGTCGCTCGCTGCCGGTGTTCAACGTCACCGGCAACCACGGCTTCACGGGCGGCGCCAACCAGGTGGTGAACTGGCCGGAGGAGAACGCCGCCGCCACGTCCGGTGGGCGCTACCTGATGGAGGCCTACCCGTCGATCAACGGCTCGAACCCGGCCAGCTACCCCAGCATGTGGTACGCCTTCGACGCCGGCGGGGCCCGCTTCTACGCACTCACCGCGGCGTGGGCCGACGGCAACGCCGGCAGCGCCACGCCCTACCAGACCGAGCGCGACGCCCACTGGCTGCCCACGAGCGCCGAGTACCAGTGGCTCCAGGCCGACCTCGCCGCCCACCCCGGCGGGCTCAAGTTCGCGTTCTGGCACTACCCGCTCTACGCCGACTCGAGCGGCCAGCCCTCCGACACGTTCCTGCAGGGCGGACCGGGGACCCTGCAGGGGCTGTTGGACCAGTACGGCGTCGACATCGCCTTCAACGGCCACGCCCACGGCTACCAGCGGTTCCGTCCCGACTCCGCCGGCATGGTGAGCTACGTGGTGGGCAACGGCGGCGCCGCCCTCGGACGGGTCGGGCCGTGCAGCGCCGGTGACCTCTACGCCGTCGGTTCCAGCGGCTCGGCGTGCGGGGCGGCGCCGGGCGGCCAGAGCAACTCGCAGGTGTACGGCTTCGTGAAGGTCACGGTGAGCGGCAACCAGGTGACCGTCATCCCCACGAACTCCCTCGGGCAGACGTTCGACGTGCAGACGTACACCTTCGCCCCGTCGGGCGGTGGCGACTCGCAGGCGCCGAGCGTGCCGGGCGGGGTGTCGGCGAGTGCGGTGAGCTCGTCGCGGGTGGACGTGGCGTGGTCGGCGAGCAGCGACGACGTCGGGGTGACGGGGTATCGGGTGTACCGCAACGGGTCGGCGACGCCGTTGGCGACGGTGACGGCCACGTCGTTCTCCGACACGACGGT
>JAKOVH010000015.1 GCA_029782145.1 Actinomycetes bacterium
AGCCCGTCGATGACGATGCCGCACGAGTCGGACCGCTTCGTCGAGGTGACGGCCGGGTCGACCCAGCATCCGACCTTGCGGAGCACGGGCAGCTCGGCCTTCGAGACGCGGAGGGCGTCGAAGTTGATGTGGTCGAACATGCCGCCGGAGAGGTCGGCCTCCTCGTGCTGGCACTCGACGAGGAAGGCGGTGAGGCCGTACAGGTCGAGCATCGCTTGGCAGGCGTCGAGGCTCATGCCGCCCCACGAGGGCCGGCCGCCGACGATCCGGTACGAGTCGCCTTCCTGGCGCCACTCCAGGTCCCACACGGCGGGGATGGGGCCGGAGACGCGGCGGCGGGCGAGGAAGTCGACGCGAGGGGCGCCGGGGAGGTTGCCGAGGCGGGCGAAGATCGAGTTGGAGTGGATGACGTTCTGGATGGCGATGACGATGGCGTCCTGGGAGCCGGCGGGGAGCAGCTTCCGGGTGATGGTGCGGATCTTCTTCTCGACGGTGGCGGGCGTGTCGTTCTCGGAGTCCACGTCGTCGAGGACGATGAGGTCGGGGCGCTGTTCGTCGATGCGGGCGCCACGGGCGGCCACGTCGAGGCCGAGGGCGTCGACGGTGAAGCCGGCGGCGGTGCGGAGCCGGTTGCGGCGCCAGCCCTTCGACTCGCCGTACTTGCCGACGGCGCGCTGCCCGAGCGCCGGGTACGCGGCGGCCAGCTCGGGGGACTCCAGCAGGGAGCCGATGTTGGCGACGTGCTCGTCGGCGAGAGTCTGCGTGCCGGAGACGTACAGGGCGTAGCGGCGGCGCTGCCGGGCGGCCAGCGCGACGAGCCCGGCCTCCGCTGACGCCGAGTTGTGGGTAGGGATGGCGTCGGGGCCGGCGAGGAACAAGTGGTTGGGGGAATCAACGGTCAGGCAACGAACTCGACGCGAACCGACCGGCTCGGCCGAGGCCAGATAGTGGAGGCGCTGGTTGGTGACCATCGGGCGACCTGCACCGCCCCCAGCTTTCCGGGAGAGCCGAAACAGGGAGGACGGGGCGCCGGCTACACGGACACGCCACACCGGGCCGCAGTCCACCCCGTTGAGAGTGGAGCGCCCCTCGGACATCGAGGCGCGAAACCCGAGGGACACGGCAAGCTCATGGACAGCGGCCGCCAACCCCCGGTTCGTGTTGGAGAACGACGCCGAGTCACGGTGAACGGTCCCATCGGAGTCGAGGAGACCGGCGAGCAACGCTGCCCGCTGCTTCGCGTCGGCACGCAGGTAGACGGCGGGGACGTGCTTGTTGTTGAGGACACCGATTGACCGGAGCAGAGTTTGCAGTCCACGGAACCCGATGTTGACAGCGTGGCCACGGTCCGAGACGCGGATGTCAGGCCACAGAGCCGACAGGATCGCCTCGACTTCCGTTGCGTCTTGGTGACCGACGGTGACGGCACCGGTAGCGGAGGTTCCGTCTCCGAGCCAGTAGCCGAGCAGGTACGGGTCAAGTGGGAGGTCGACATGCGGGCACTCGAACGCCGGGGCGACCGGGACAGCCCACCGCCATTCGTTGCCATCACGGAGCCCGGCAGCGATTAGCTCCTCGGTGGTGAGCGTGGTAGGGGCAAACACTCGTGTCGGCGGGGCCGCTGGCGGGGCGGAACGAGCTCGGGGTCGTTGCCCGGCGATGGGGTCGCCGTGGCGGACCCAGCGAGAGTGGTGCGCTCCGCACCACCGTTCACCGTTCGGGCCGCGCCGATCGACGCGAGCCACACAGCTCTCGACCTCGCACACAGTCTGCGGGCGGTCGGCGTGAGCCCATGACGCCCACTCCTCGATGATGCCGCCGGCGTGGCGAGCCATGACGCGACGCGACGAACGGTCAAGCATCGTCCAGAGGTGATCGTCTGACGCCACGATCTCGGAGCCGCCCTTGAACGTGAGGCGGTAGCAGGGCCGCTCCTCGACCGGGGACAGCCCCACCACTCGGCACGGCTTCCCACACTCGTCGAACACGATGTCGCCCGGCTCGATCTGGCCGATCGTCGACCAGCCCGACGGGGTAGGGACCGGTGTGTCGAGGTCCAGAAACTTGGCGCCGCCACGGTTCCAGATGCCGACGAACGGCTCCTTCGACTGGCCGGCCTCGATCTCCCACAGCCACGTCCAGAACTCCTCGTGGTGGGGGCCGAACGGGGCCGTGAACAGGCGCGGGAACATCGTGGGGAGCCAGATGCGCCAGTCGTCGAGGCCGTGGACGGCGAGCGCGGCGACGAGCCGCTCCCGCTCCTCGGGGTCCATGTCGCCCTTGAGCCGCTCGAACGAGTCCTTGAGGCGGGCGACCCGGTCGGCGCGTTCACGGGCCGGGTCGCGGGGAGGGGGAGCAGCGTCGGGAGGGGCCTCGGGGAGCTGAGCGAGCACGGCCCGCGACTTCCCCGGCTTCGGCTTCCGCTTCGGCTTCTCCGGCTCGGGCGCCGGCTCCGGTTCAGGGAGCCGGCCACGGCCCGTCTCGGTGAGGACCCAGCGGCCCCGCTTCTCGCCCTGCTCGATGAGGCCGGCCTCGAGCGCCTGCTTGACGAGCTGACCGGCGATCGCCGGCGCCGTGGAGTTGCGGAGGTCCATCGAGCCGGCCAGCGCGAGGGCGATCATCTTGACGGTGAGGCCGTCCTCCGGGCCGGAGCCGAGCGCCACGAGCAGATCGTCGACCGTGTTCACGTAGCGCACCTCCCCAGCTTCCCACGAGCGCCGCTCAGCGGCCCGGACACGGCCTCCAGCGCCCCAGGATGGGCAATCACCCGTCCGCCCCGCCAGGCGCCGCAGACGGGCGCTCAGCGTCCCACACGTACACGCCGTCCACGAGGCGGTACACGCCACCGGCCACCGGCACGACCGGATCGACGACCGGCTCCGCCGCGTACGAGTGCATCGCCAGCTCGACGCCGGCCAACGGGCCGCCACGAGCCGGCACCCGAACACACTGCGCCTTCGCCGGCCCAGCCACACGCGTCTGCCGGCGCGCCGCCAGGTCGAAGTCGAGGCCCATCAGGCAGGCCCGTCGACGATCCCTGACGGGACCCCCGGACCGGCACCGGGCCGGCCAGCCGGCACGCCATCGGCCGACGGGAACCCGACGCTGCCGTCCAGCCGAGCCCGGTACGCCGCGGCCATCCTCGCCACGTCCGCCACGGCGTCCCCGTTCACCCAGGCCCGACCGGCACGCCGGCGAGCACGCCACGTCCGCATCGCCCACCAGCGCGCCGCCCACCGCGAGCCCATCTCGAGCCGAATCACACGCTCCGTGGTCGAAACCGGGCCGACCGAGGCTCCAGCCGGTGACGAACCCTGACCATCCACAGGGCTATCCACAGGCTGAGGGCCGGCAGCGCGCGCTCCGTGGCCGCTCACGGCTCCACGGCCTCCAGCGCCCGAGCTTCCACCTGCGCCAGCATCGCCTCAGCCTCGTCCAGCGACATCACCGCAGCCGCCACCGGCACCGGACCTCCCGACGGCCCCGACAGCTCCACACGAGACGGAGCCTCCCCCCAGGCCTTCCGGTACCGCTTCGCCATGAACCGCTCGATCGCTCGCCAGTCACGGGGGAAGTGGGCCTGCCACTGTGCGGTCATGCGGGCCTCGGCGGCGGCGGCGGCGTGGGCGAGGTCGAGGGTGAGGTCAACGTATGGTTTCTCTGAGTCTTGTGGTGTTTCGGTGTTGTCGGCTGCCATTCGGGCTAGTTCGTTGGCGCCTCGGGTGAGCCAGCGGGAGAGGGTGTCGGGCCAGATGCCGGCCCACAGGGCGGCGCAGTCGTGGGTGTTGCCGGCTCGGACGGCGTCGATGATGGCTTCGGCGACGGTTCGGGTGGGGTCGCCCTTGGAGGGTTCGCCGATCTTGGGTGTCGGGGCCATGCGGGGCAGCGTAGCGCAGGACGCTACGGCCGGGGGCTGGGGGGTCAGGTGAGGAGGCGGGTGAGGAGCCAGGCGGTGGCGGCGATGACGATGGCGGCGGCGCAGCAGAGGATGACGAGAGCGAGGGCTCGGGCGGCGAAGTCGACGATGGGGTCACGGTCGGGCATGGGGGCATCCTGAGTCGTGGCGGCCGGGTTCGCCGCCGTCGTGGGGGGTGAGGTTGGCGTGGCAGGCGGGGCAGGTGGAGGCGAGCATGGCGGTGGCACGGCGGAGCCGGTCCAGCTCGGCGGCGATCAGCGCGCCGGCCTTCACGAGCGTCCGCACCGGGTCGCCCGGCTTGTACCACTCGGCGCCCCACGGCCACGGGTCCGGCGGGGGCATCCCCTCGGGTTCGCCGAGGCCCAGCAGGTACGCGGCCGCAGCTTCGTACAGGTCGCCTTCGGCGTGGGCGTCGTCGTGGTCGGCGGTCCATCCCTCGACCTCGATCTGGCGGGCACGTTCGGCGGCGATCATCACGGCGCCGGGCGACAGGGGCTCCACGGCGTCGCAGGCGGCGACGAGCAGCGCGATGCCCTGATCGGAGAGGGCGTCGACCGCTTCCTCGTGGAGACGGAGGGCGTCGAGCCAGTCCTGGCCGTCGGGGCCGGTCTGGAGCGCCCGAGCGGTCACGTCGCGGGCAGAGTGGGGGTCGAGCAGCCAGTAGGCGACGAGCTGGCCGGCGGGGGCGTGGTCGCCGACGAGCAGCGCGGTGACGCCGGCGTCCCACAGGGCGTCGAGGACGAGCGTGGCCCGGTCGTGCCAGTCGAAGTCGGGGTCGAGCGGGGAGAGGGCGTCGACGATGGCCTGGTGGAAGTCGGCCAGCTCGGGGGAGCCCGACGGGACCTCGGCGGCGCGGGAGCTGTCGAGGGAGGCCCGGTCGAGGTCGCCGGCCGGGACGAGCACGAGGTCGGTGGGCATGTCCCGGCGGTACAGCTCGCGCACCACGGCGTCGGCGACCATCGCGTCGTCGTGGTCGTCGCAGTCGAGCGGGCCGTGGGCCAGCACCGCGGCGGTGACCGCGGCGTGGAGAGCTTCGGGGGTGCGGCGGGCAGCGTCGGCGGCAGCTTCCTCGAGGGCGCGCCGCTCGTCCTCGGCCAGACGGTGACGCCGGCGGACCACGTCGATGAGCGCCGAGCGGACCGTGTCGAGCGTGGCGTGGTCGATCGACCAGCCCATCACCTCGGCGGCGAGCCGCTTCACCTCGGCGGCGGGGGCGCGCTCGAGAACGTCGACGGGCGGCAGAGGGCGGGCGGGGGCGGGCATCGGTTCTTCTCCGGGGAACGAGTAGTGGCCGGGGCAGCGGTCGGGCGGCTGGCCCTTCGGCTTGCCGCAGACCCAGCACGGCAGCTCGGGCGGACGATCAGGCATCGGAGCCCTCCTTGACGACGAGCCGGGAGCGGCCAGGGGCGCCACCGGCCGGGCAGTCCCAGTGCTCCATGACCTCCTCGGAGCGCCGCATCGCGAGGCAGCCGCGCACCACGGGGTCGCCGGCGTCCCAGGCGGCGATCGAGTCGGGCGTCGACATCAGCCGGGCGAGGCCGCAGCCGTCGTCGTCGGTGTGCTCAAACCGGCAGCCCTCGACCGGGCAGTCGAGAACGGCGAACGAGCCGGGAGCTTCCTCGGCCCACCACGAGCAGGACGCCGGGTCGTGCTCAGGCACCGGTCCGCTCCCGATCGGCCGAGTGGAGCACGGCCATCGCCTCGTAGCCGGCGGCGCCGGCGAGGCCGGCACGGGACACGTCGCCGAACAGCTCGTCGCGGTACATGAGGTCGCCGATGACGGCCCGAGCCGCACGAGCCACGCCGGACTCGTCCACGGTGGCGGTGTTCCAGCGGCCAGCGAGCACCGCGGTCCGGGCCAGCAGGTCGGCGGCGACCTCGACGCGGCGCTCCTCGAGGGTGAGGTCGAGCACGGCGAGCGCGTCCCGGTAGACGGCGATCTTCTCGGCGGTGAGGACGGCCTCGTGGCCGGGGCGCAGGTGGTCGGCCACGTCGGCACGCTTCACGACGAGCGCCGGCACGGAGCCCGACTCGACGATCCCGACGATGAAGTCGGGGTAGAGCGCCCCGCGCGGCTTCGTGAGGATCGCCAGGTCGGAGCAGAGCCCGACCGGGAGCGGGCCGAGGTCGAGCAGCTCGGCGCACGTCCACGACGTGTCCTCGAACAGATCGTGGAGCCAGGCGAGCGCCCGGTACGCCGGCGGCACGGCGGCGGCGACTCGAGCGAGGTGATGCCAGTACGGGGCGCCGTCTTTCTCGGTCTGGCCGCGGTGAGCGGCGACGGCGAGGCCGGCGGCCGTGTCGGCGTTGAACGGGAGCGCCCCGGTCACGAGGGCACCTCCGGGGGAGGGTCGTCGGGGCGGAGGAACTCGAAGCGGAGGTCGGCGTCGAACACGTCGTCGGGGCGGGCGCCGACGTAGGCCACGGCCACGAGGTCGGGCAGAGCGCCGGCGGGAGCTTCGGGGTCGGAGCAGCGGGCGTCGACGGAGGCGACACGGGCGAACGAGCCGTGCCCGAAGTCGACGATGTCGCCGGGCGCGAGCCAGGCGGCACGCTCGCGGCGCCAGCGGTACACCGGGGCGCTCACGACGAGCCGTCCATGCACGGAGGGCTGGTGAGCGGGTCGCCTCCGCAGTTCGAGCACGGGGCGGGGAGCGCCTTCACGGATTCGACGGTGGCGGTGATGCCGGGCCACCGGTCGAGGGCGATGAGGGCGGCGAGCTTGCCGGCGAGCCCGTCGCCGGGCAGCGGGGCGCGGGGGCCGCGCAGCGCGCCGGCGGCGTAGTCGCGGACGAGGGACTGCGACTCGGCCTCGACGACGAGGGTGACCACGGCCCGGACCGGCTTGGGGGCGCTCACTCGACCGGCTCCATGCACAGGACGAGCAGCGAGTCATCGTCGCCGGGCAGAGCGTTGATGGCGTCGACCGCTTCGCCGAGCGCGTCGAGAGCGGCGTCACGGGCGTCGGCCCGTTCGTCGCGCCCTTCGGCGTCCTCGATCGCTTCGATGGCGTCGGCGGCGGACTCGAGGGCGTCGGCCACGGCGATGACCTGCTCGGCGACCTCCCGCATCGCGGAGAGGTCGAGGTCGTCACGGAGGTAGCCGGCGAGCGCCGGCCCGACACGCTCCCGGTCGAAGGCGGAGCGGAGCCGGTCGAAGGGACTGGCGGCGGCGCTCACGACGGCCACCGGTCGGCGATGGAAAGCGGCTGGCGGCCGACCTGATCGAGCTGGCCCTTGATGCCCTCCAGCTTCCACTGGAGGTCGGTGGCGATGACGCCGGCGGTGCGGGTCATCACCTCCTCGAGTATCTTGTTGATGGCGTCGAGCTGGCCGGTGTGGGCGGCTCGCCAGTCGCCTTCGGGCTCGACCTCGGCGTCGACCGGGGGAGCGGTGGTGGGGGCAGCGTCGGACACGGCGATCACTCCCACACTCGATCGGAGCCGCACGAGGGGCAGGTGTCGTCGCCGCGGCGGGCGACCGGGGTGCCGCAGTCGTGGCAGTAGGCACGCGTGGCCCGGAAGTCGGGGTCGTCGGCGTGGTTGAGGATGAACAGGGCGAGGTGCTCGCGGGCGACCGGGTCGTCGGCCAGCATCCGGGAGTCCAGCTCGGCGCGGGCCTCGGCGACGCTGATCTCGCCGCTGTTGATGAGTTCCCGGACCAGCTCGGAGAGGCGGGTGGGGCGGGGTGCTGTGGTGGTGCTCATGGGCATCACCTTAGCGCATAGCGCCACGCTACGCAAGGGGGAGCACGAGAAACCTTACGACCCCGCGAGAGCCTCCTGGGCGGCCGCCAGGGCCGCCGCGACCGGCGATGCTTCACGGACGGCCACGGCCAGCTCAGCGGTCGGCAGAGAGGCGTCCAGCACGAGGTCGGCGCGCTCGCCGAGGCGGCGCGCCTTGGTGACCCGGCCAGCCAGCCACGCCGAGGACGGCGACCACTCGGTGCGCGTCGCCAGGCGGGCCTCAGCGTTGGCGTCGTCGAGGTCGAGGTGGACGTGGCAGACGGAGAGGCCCATCTCCCGGCAGCCGTCGAGGAAGCCAGCCGTGGCGAGCCGGTCGCCCTCGCCGAGCACGTCGAACGGCACCGTGGGGAGCCAGGCCCGGACCGCGGTGACGACGTTCATCGGGAGCGTGTCGGTGCCGGGGAAGCCATCCCGAGGGGCGCCCAGCGCCGCGACCGGCGGCGAGCACGAGTGGAACAGGACGTGAGCGAAGGGGCGCCGGTCGACGAACGACGGCAGGCCGGCAGTGAGCGCCGCGGCGAGCGTGCTCTTGCCGGCGCCGGGGCGGCCCGTGAGGTACAGCAGGTGCCTCATGCTGCGGTCGGGAGGCCGAGCCGCTCGAGCAGAGCGGACGAGACGAGCGGAGCCCACCGGACCCCGGAGTGGTAGAGCGGAGGGACGTACAGCCGGTCGCCGTCCTCGAACGGCTCCCAGGTGAGCGTCTCGCCCTTGGGGCGCCAGCCCTGGAGGGTCACGGGGTCCATCTCCAGCACCTTCACGGGAGGGGCGACCTCGGCGACGGCCTCGAGCCACCGGGCGAAGTGCTTGTCGAGGTCGAGGGTGCGGGGCTCACGCTGGCGGACCATCGACGAGCCGGCGTAGTGCCAGCCGGGACGGCCCGGCACGGCGTAGGCGTAGGTGAACTCGAACCGGGACCGGTGGAGGTTCATCGAGTAGAGCCCGTCGCCGGCGATATCGGCCGGGACCGATAGGCGGACCTGACGGGACCATCCCCACACGGAGTGCGTGGTGCGCGGCCCCCAGCCGTGGCACACGACGATGCGGGCGCCGGGCGCCGGGGCCGAGACGCGGCAGCCGGCGAACCGGGCACGGGTGTCCTCCACGATGCGGGCCACGTTGAGCTGCACGGCCAGCTCGGGCGAGCGGCGGAGCCAGCCCACGTCGAGGTCGGCCTTGACCTTGAGCCCGTGGGGGTGCGCCTTGTGCGAGTACCAGTAGCGGACGATCTGGCTGTGCGGGGCGAACAGGCCCCGCTCGTGCCAGGCGAGCCACTGGCGGCGGGCCTCCTCGCTGTCGGGCTCGCCCGTCGGGTAGACGAGCCCGGTCGACGCCTGCCAGGCGTTGATCGGGGAGTCGGAGTCGCTCCAGGTGAAGTCGACGCCGAGAGCTTCGAGCCGGCGGGCCAGCACGGAACCGATCCAGCCCATCCCTTCGAGGTGCAGGGTCATTCGGATTCCCCTCGTTGTCGAGCCCACCGGCGGCGCTGCCCTTCGGCGATCGCTGCTTTGTGAGCTTCGGACTTCGGCCGACCACGTTGGGCGCGCCCACCGGACCCGAGGGGCGGCCGGATTCCGCGTTCACGGAGGGAGGCGCTGATCTTTGCCCGGTGCTCGGGGCTGAACTCCCGTTCGGCGTGGTGGTGCTGGCCGTGGCAGCGACGATGGGCGGGAGCAAGGTTCTCGATGGCATCGTTGTCGTGGTCGTGATCGAGGTGATGCACGACCCCGGCTGAGCCGGATCGGCCGGCCAGGAGCCAGACTTCCTCGCCGCAGAAGTGGCAGGTGTACGGGCCGACGCGGCCGTAGTGGCGGATGAACTTCCGCACGTACGGGTGGGAGCGGTACAGCTTCCGAGGGTCAGTCATCCCACCAACAGATGCGGCCGTGGTCCTTGTAGAGCCGTTTGAGCTTGGGGCGGACCCCGTCCCAATCGTTGAACTCACCGAGCCACCTCCTCTCGAATGACGCTTCCCGGGCGGCCATGATGTCGGCCCAGGCGGCCGGCGTGACGTGCGGACGCCGGATCTGATCCATCATCATATCCTGATCGTGGCCGACGTAGTACCGGCCTTCGACGACGGCGTGCCAGTCGCAGAGCACCGTCTCGAGCTGCTCGATGGGGAGCGGGACGCCGCGGCCGGCGAGGTCGTCGCGCAGCTCCTCGGTGAAGCCGTCGAGGGCGGCCACGGTGCCGGGCCGGGCGCCCTTGAACTTCGTGACCTTCGGGTACACGAGGGCGAGCCCGGCGCGGGGGCCGGAGCTGAAGTCGTGGCCGGCGTCCGTTGGCTCGATCGGGAGCTTGCAGACGGTGGCGAGGATCTCGCCGGTCTTGTAGGCGGCCCACCGTCCGTTGTGCTCGACGGAGCGGATCGTGGCTTCGGCGACCTTCCAGTCGGCGCGGGGGTCGCCGGTGAACCGGGAGGTGAGCCACGAGAGCAGGCTCCCGCCGGCGGCGCGGCCATCGAGCGAGTCGATGTGGGTGAGCAGGTTGATGCCGCCGCGGAGGCCGCGCCGCTCGGTGCCGGTCGGGAGCCGGGCGAACCGGTGGTCGAGGCCGCGGCCCGGCGTCCAGGCGCCGGCGTCCCAGGCGGACACGGCCGAGCCGAGGTCGTAGTAGGCGACGTAGAGCAGCACGAACCGGACGGCGTCCTCCGGGTCGAGGCCCCAGCGGTCGATGAGCGCGGCCAGCACCGGGTAGGCCGGGTCGATGTCGCCAGACGCGACGTGCCACCGGGCGAACTCGGCGAGGTCTGCTACGTTCGACCCATCCCGAGGGGGGCTCGCCATGTGGCAAGGCACCTCGTCGGCTCCGGCCGGCGGGACAGGCTTCACGGCCTTGCAGGTTCGACTCCTGCGCCCTCCGCTCGCCGGGCGAACAGCGCCCGAGCCTCAGCCTCGTCCATGCGGAACCGGCCGGCGGGGTCGGTGACGATGGGGAGCAGCTCCTCGGCGGAGAGGGGTGCAGTGCGGGAGGGGTCGGCGTCCTTGCGCGCCTTGATGGGGATGCCGTCGGGGAACGAGGCGGCGGGGTCGAGCGGCGAGTCGATGACCAGCTCGCCCTTGGCGTTCGTGCCCCACACCTGATCGGCGAGGGCCTCGTGGTAGTAGACGCCGAGGCGGGACTGGCAGAGCGTCTTGAGGCGGTCCCAGCCGCCCTCTGCCCAGCGAGCTTGCAGCTCGGCCTCGGCGCCCGAGCCGAACCCCTGGTTCCGGCACTCGGGGCGGACGAAGGCGAGGTAGTGGTTGACGTAGAGCCCCCACGCGTTCTTGCGCTTCCCGGTGGCGGGGCGGGCGATGTGGACGCCGACCATCGTGCCGCCGTCGTCGAAGATGCCCCACACGTCCGCTCCGACGTACTCGTAGTAGCCAGGGTTGCCGGTGGAGCGCCGGCACACGTCGGACAGGTAGCTGGCCTCGAACCGGCAGAGCGCGCCACCATCGGGGGCCGCGGCGGCTTGCTCACGAAGGTGCCCGCGGACGCCGTAGCCCCACTCGCTCGCCTGCATCCAGTCGATCTGCTCGACGCGGGCGCCGGACGGGAGGGCAGCGCGCATCAGTCGTTGCCTTCGATGTGACCGGCCGCGCCCTCGGCCTCCATCTCGTCGGCGGCGGCGCGGACCACGGCGAGGAACAGCTCGGCGTTCGTCTCGACTCCCCACTCGGCGCGCAGCTCGGGGAGGGCGGCCGTGAGGGCCTCGTACCGCTCGAGGTCGAACGGGAGCACGAGAGGGCGAAGGCCTTGCGGGACCACGGGAGGGTCGACCGGCGGCACGTCGGGCGCAGCGACCCCGGTCGGCATCGACGGACCGGTCGAGACGGAGGCCATGAGCGCGGCCACGTCCGTCTCGTCGTAGCCGGTGCCCTCGAAGTCGGCCAGCTCGCCGAGCACGCGAGCGAGCGCGGCGTCGTCGTAGGAGCCGAGGTCGTGGGTGCGGTTGTCGGCCAGGACGATCGCCTTGGCGGCCTCGTCGTCCACGTCCACGAGGGCCACGAGGGCCTCCTCGCAGCCGAGGTCGGTGAGCGCCTGCCAGCGGTGGGCGCCGGCCAGGATGAAGTTCGTGGAGGCCTGCACGATGATGACGCCGTAGGGCTCGTTGGCCTCGATCGACGCCACGATGGCCGCCACGTCACCGACGCGAGGGTTGTCCGGGTGGGGGGTGAGGGTGTCGAGCCGGACCGACTCGACACGCTGCTCCAGGAGCTTGCTCACAGGGCCTCCAGGTTCTCTTTCCAGTGTTCCTCGCGGTTCGAGCGGGACCGGCGGGCATAGGCGATCTCGTCGTCGAACGGGAGGCACTCCCGCATCCGGGAGACGGCGTAGTAGACGATCGAGATGCGGTACGAGGTCGGCTGCATGAGCTGGAGCGGCGTGACCCCGTGGAGCAGCGTCTGACCGTTGAACAGCACCACGTCGCCGTCGTCGCAGGGCAGCACGGCCGACGGCCCATCGGGGGAGAGGCCCCACGTCGGGCAGTGGAGGTGGCCGCCGAGAGCGCCACGCCGGATCGTGACCATCGCCGACCAGCAGTCGAAGTTGTTGCGGTCGTAGTGGTAGGGCAGCGGCGAGTCGAAGTTCACGACGCCGGAGGTCCAGGGGCCGGCGGGCGACATGCGCCACTCGGGGAGCACGGCCTCGCCGACGAGGCCCATGTCGGCGGCGAACCGCTCGGGGACGATCTCGGCGGCCAGCTCGGCGAGGCGCTCGGCCGCGGCCACGAGGCCGGCGTGCTGGGGGGCAGCTTCCAGCGCGCCCGAGCAGACGCGGCAGGCGTTCCGCTGGAGGACCTGATTCCGGGCGACGAAGCCGAACGACCGCGACAGGTTGCGGACGCCGGAGGACCGGAGCGTGTTGCCGGCCGGGTAGGCCCGAGCGGCCGACCGGAGCCCGGAGAGCCCCGCGCCGAACTTGGCGAGGGCGAACACGGGCCGGCCATCGGGGTCCCGGGCGATGATCGGCCCGCGCACGTTCGGCGAGAGGTCGGGAGCGCCGTGCGCGAGCAGGGCGGCGGGGTCAGCGTCCAGCGGGTAGACCGTGACCTCAGGCGGCGGCGTCATCGGGCATCACCAGCGCGTAGAACAGGTCCGAGTTGGACTCGACGTTGTGAGCCCGGCAGAGGCCGGGGAGCACGCTGGACACCTCCCGGTACTCGTCGACCGTGAAGTCGAGCACCAGGGACCGGACCCCCGACTCCTTGAAGTTCTTGAGGCGCTCCTCGTAGGACTGCTCGGCACCGGAGCCCTCCTTGGTGCCGGGCTCGTCCTCGTGGTGCTCGACGCGGCGGGGCTCGGGGAGCGGGGCATCGCCGAGCTGGAGGGCGGCCAGGAAGGCCGGCGGCAGCTCGTCGACGAACACGGCCAGCGCCGCAGGGTCGTAGCCGCCGAGGTCCGACACTCGGTTGTCGGCCAGCATGATGCGGCGCGCCTTCTCGTCGTCCACGTCGATCCAGAGGACGGGCACCTCGGTGGCGCCGGCAGCCTTGAGCGCCTTCCACCGGTGGTTGCCGGCCAGGATGAAGCTCGTGGACCGCTGCACGACGATGGCGCCGTAGAAGCCCAGCTCCTCGACGGAGGCCCCGATGGCCTTGAGGTCGCCCTTCCGAGGGTTGTCGGGGTGGGGCTGCACGTCCCCGATGGGGATGATCTCGTACTCCTGTGCGCTCATCGGTTGAGCCTCCGATCGACGGTCGAGAGCAGGGCTTGGGCGCCGGCCGCGGCCCAGGCCACGAGAACGTACTGCGCCCAGGACGGCCCCCAGGCCCAGGCGGCCCAGCAGGCCACCGCGATCCAGAAGCCGATGCTAGGGAACGTGAGCCCACTGGACACGGCGGACGATCTCGCTGACGTGGCATTGCGAGATCCCGTAGAGCTTCCCCACCTCGGTCTGAGTGAGCCCACCGGCATAGGCGGCACGGATGCCGACCACCTCGTCGGGGCCGATCTTGAAGTTCCGGTGCCCGAACCCGCTCTGAGCGAGGGCGCCATGCACCTTGGCGTGTTCGATCTTGCTGAGCAGTTCGAGGTGGGCCGGGTTGACGCATCGCTTCGGACACGTCGGGAGGTGATGCACTTCATCTGCTCCGGCAGGCCCGACGACCACGTCCCACACGAGACGGTGAGCGAGCCACACGTTGCGCGATCCGTCGGGGCCGGAGAACTCGATCTGCCCGTAGCCGGCGGCATGGATCGACCCGTTCCAGAGCCAGCACCCGGACGAGTCGGGCGACACTTTCCGGCGGAGGCGAGGCGGGAGGTCATCTATGCGAGCCTCCGGTCGATCGCGTTCAGCATCGACTGAGCGCCGGCCACGGCGAACGCCGTGATCCATCCAAGGGTGCCAAGATCCCACGGCCATACCCTAATCCAGAAACAGAGCAGTAGCCAGGATATGTGGAACCCGATGCAGTAGGGGCACACAAGCAGGTTCCCGACCTTGTCGCGCAGCCAGCCGCCGAACCCAGGCCGCTCCTTGCCTTCGGCGGTCCAGGCCCACACGTCGAGCCGCCGGGACATCGGCGAGCCCGACTCGAGGTTGAAGCCGGCGAGGGAGTCGAACACGACGAAGCGCGTGATCCGAAAGGCAGCCAAGCTGACGATGAGCAAGTCAGGCATCGACAACATGAGCCCACATCTCCCGTCGGACGATCCTCGCCGCAGTGCTCTTGGTGATGCCGAACTCGGCAGCGAGAGCCGTGCAGGACTCACCTTCGCCGGCCCGTCGACGGATCTCGGTCACGTCGCCCTCGGTGAGCTTCGAGGCCCAATGCCCTTCACCTCGGGAACGCTTACCACCACCGGGGTCGTGCCCGAGCACCTCTCGGGCGTGCTTGTTGTTGTCGGCTTGGCTGACGCACTCGAGGTTCACGAGCCGATTGTCGAGCCGGTTGCCGTTGAGGTGGTTGATCGTCATCCCCGGAGGGATCGGGCCGTGAGCCGCTTCCCACACGACGCGATGAACGAGGCGGGTCTGCCCGTCGATGCTCACGCTCCGGTAGCCCTGGGCGTTGTCCCACCCGAGCCGGCGGTAGACGTGCCCACCTTCGAGGTCGACCT
>JAKOVH010000006.1 GCA_029782145.1 Actinomycetes bacterium
CGCCATCGCCGAGGAGTGGGGCACCAACGACGAGCCCGCCGTCGTCGCGTTCTCCGACGGCACCGCCGCCCGCATCGAGTTCGACGGGGACGGCGTGTGGCGCATCGCCACGCTCCGCGTCGGCCCTGGCTCGAAGGTCAAGCACCTGCCCGGCGTCGTCGGCGACGACGACAACTACAGCGACGTGCTCACCGTCGAAGCCGGCGAGCTGGCCTGGGCCGTCTACGGCTCCGACATCGCCTACGCCTCCGGGTCGCCCCGGTGACCGCCTGGCTCGTGCCCGTCGGAGGGCGCTCGGCCCTCAACCTCGCCGACGTGGCCTGCCTCTCCATCGAGGACACCCGCACGAAGAACGGCATGGCCGCCCGGCAGATCGTCGCCGTCGTCGCCGGCGAGAAGCTCGCCGTCTCGAGCGCCTACGAGCAAGGCGCCGCTGACGCCTCCCGCCCGCGGCCCGGCCGGTTCGACGGCAAGACCGGCCGCGTGTTCGACCTGCTGCTCTCCGCCCTCGGCGACGCCGCCGCCGGCGACCGCCACCTCATCAAGCTCGACGACCTGGAGGCCCTCACCGATGACCGCCGCTGATCCGTCCGCCTACGCCGCCGCCATCCGTGCCGCGCTGCTCTCCGACCCGTCAGTCGGCATCCCCGCCCAAGTCGACGCCGAGCTGGCCGCCTGGGTCCACGTCACCGCCGACGCGCTCTCGCGGCTGGCCCCGCTCATGGCCGACGCCGCCGAGCTGCGCGTCCGCGCCCGCGCCAAGGCGGCCCTCGACGCGGCGCAGGCCTCCGTGTCCCTGATGGTCCCGCTCGACGCCTCCGGCGCCCCCGCCGGCCCCGCCGTCCCGGTGAACGTCACCAAGATCCACGTCAACAACGACCCGCCCGAGGTCGCCGAATCCGTCGACGAGGTGCTGCTCCGCCGCGCCTCCCGGCCGCCCTTCCAACGGGACGGCAACGTCCCCTACTGAGGAGAACCCAACCATGCCCACCCCTGACGAGCTGGCCGTCGTGGCCCGCGTCCTCGCCGACCTCCCCGCCATCGACATCGTGTTCGACGGGCCGCCCAACGCTCAGCCGGGCCGGTTCGTCGAGGTCGAGCTGGCCGACACCAAGGCAGGCATCGCCATCGGCGCCTGGGTCGAGGAGGAGCCGCTCTGGCGGCTCCGTGTCCACCCCGCCGACCTCGTGGCCCAGCTCTCCGCGCTCGCCGCGCCGGCGCCGGCCCCGACCGTGCCTGGCGTCCGTGAGCAGCTCGGGCTCATGCTCGCCGCCTGGGACGGCGAGGTGCCCGACGCCGACGAGTTCATCGACGGCTGGGCCGTCTCCATCGAGGCCGCGCTGCCGGCGTCCGTGCTCGGCCCGCCCGCCACGGTCGAACCGTACCCCGACGTGCTCGGGCTCATCTCCGCCGGCATCATCGCCTTCGAGCACACCCGCGAGTACGTCGGCGAGGCCGTGCTCCCCGCCATCGAGGGCTGGAGCTGGTACGACTGGACGCGCCGCGCCGAGGAGTTCCTCGCCGCCGCCGAGGCCCCGGTCCACCCCCGTCGCCCCGACCACGACCCGCTCATCGACGTGGTCGGCCTCATCTTCCACGCCGGCGACCCGCCGGCCCCGGCCGACGCCTGGGCCTGGCAGATCGGCGGCGAGTGGATCGCCGTCCCCGCCTCCGACCTCAACGAGTGGCTCGACCCGTCCGACCTCGACGCCGGCGTGTACGCCGAAGCTGGGATGCCCGCCCACTGGCACCTCCCGCTCGCGTCGCCGCCGGCCTCGGCGACGCTCCGCTGGGTCGACGAAGGTGGCCGCGCCTGGACCGGCCACACCGACTCGAACGGGACGATCGTCGAGTCGAGCTGGGCCGACCAGTGAGCGACCTCGCCTTCGGCGACGTGGTCCGGCTCGAGGCCGTGGTCCGGCGTCACCTCGTCGACTCGGGCGGAGTCCGTGAGTCGGGTCAACGGAAGAACCTCGGCCGCTACGACCTGCACGCGCTCCCGTACGCGCTGCCGGGCTGGCCGGGCTCGCCGATCCCGCTCGAGGCCGGCACCCCGGTCGACGACCGGTTCGTCCTCGAGCCCGATCCGCCGGAGGTGCCCCTCTCCGGCCGCAACGTGTTCCGTCACGCCGACGCGCGGGTCCGGTGGCGGCGCATCAGCCACGCCGACATCGGCTACCCGGACGGCTACGAGCCGGAGCCCTGGCTCGGGCTCGTGGTCGGGCTCGTGGTCCGCCACGAAGGCGTCATCGTGGCCGGCTGGGGCGGCGAGGACCCGGAGCCGCCGTGCTGGCACTCCGAGCGCCGGATCGGGCTCGTCGAGGTGGTCCGGGTGACGCCGGACCTCCGGTGCCGGGCGCACATGGAGCTGGCGCTGCCGGGGGACGTGGAACGAATCTCGCCCTCCCCCCTTGCGTAGCGTGGCGCTATGCGCTAAGGTGATGCCTATGAGCACCACCGCAAAGAACAAGCGCCCCATCTACCGCACCAGCGGCGACCTCGCCGCCCTGGACGCCGGCGAGCTGCGCGAGCACGCCGCCGAGCACGTCGCCTCCATCGGCTGCCTCGACGCCTACGCCGGGCGCCTCATCGCCTGGATCGCCCGCAACATCGACGCCGACGCCGCCGAGGTCGAAGCCGACATCCTCGCCGACGCCTCCTACCTGGCCGGC
>JAKOVH010000018.1 GCA_029782145.1 Actinomycetes bacterium
GGCATCCCGGCGAGCTGGCCGGCGAGCTGCTTGACGTTGCGGTTGACGATGGTGCGCTCGTCGAACACCTCCTTGCGCTCCAGGGCCAGGTCCTCGGGGTCGAACGGGAGCTTCACGAGCCCGAGCAGCGTCTTGAGCTGGTCCTTCGGGTCGGCGTGCGCGAAGGCCAGCGGGTCGAACGAGAGGGCGCCGATGAGCCCGTCGAGCATGGCCTGTGGGCTGTTGAAGCGGGTCGTGCCGCCGGCCGACTCGACCTTGAGCTGGGTGCCCTTGTCGGTCCAGGTGCGGGTGACGACGATCTCCTCCAGCTCGAGCTGCACGCGGGCGGACTCGGCGCCGTCACGGATGGGGCGGGAGTTGTCCTTGGTCGCGGACTTGCCGGCGAGCGCCAGCCAGATCGCGTCGAGGACGGAGGTCTTGCCTTGGCCGTTGCGGCCGGAGATGGTGACGACGTTGCCGTCGGGGGTGATGTCGACGGCGCGCAGCCGCTTCACGTTCTCGGCTTCGAGGCGGATGATCCGCATGTTCGGGGCTCCTTGCGGTGGTTGGGGTGGGGGGAGGGGTCAGTCCGAGACGGACGCGTAGACGCGCTCGGGGACGGAGGCGGTGCGGACGGCGGCGACCATCCGGCTGACGAGCCGGGCCGCGCAGTCGAGGTCGTGGAGGCCGGAGCGCCACTCGACGGCGAGCGGCTCGGCGACGCCGGGTTGGGCGATGAACTCCTCGATGGAGCGGCGGAGCACGCCGAGGGCGTCGACGATGAGCGGCAGCCGGGAGGCGGGGACCTCTTGCGGGCCGTCGCCGTGCTTCCAGCCGAGGTTGCTGAAGGCGCGCATCGCTCGCTCGAAGTCGGCGGGGTCCATGTCGCCGAGAGCGGCGGGGGACGGCTCGATGGTGGCCCAGCGGCGCCCGGCTTCGAGCACGCGCCGGGCGGCCGGGTCGCTGTCCCGGTCGACGGTGACGGCGACGGTGAGGTTGAGGATGGCTTCGGCGTCGGGGGTGGTGCTCATGGGGTGTCTCCTTCCGGGGCGAGCGCCCAGCGGGTAGGGGTGGTGGATCGGTCGGCGACGACGAGCCCGTCGCGTTCGAGGTCGGCGACGAGCGGGGTGGCGTCGAGGACGGGGAGGCCGGCCATGCCGGCGAGCTGGCGGGCGGTGGCGGGTCCGCCGGCGAGCCAGTCGAGCATCGCTGCCCGAGCTTCGGCTGTGCGGGCCACGGTGAGGGCGGCCATCAGTCCTCCTCGATCCGGCCGGTGCCGCCGCAGCCGTAGCAGGTGCCGAACGACTGGTACTGGCCGGTGCCGCCGCAGCGGGAGCAGACGGTGTCGGGGTCGATGCCGCGGTCGGCGCAGCGGGCGAGCTTCCACTCGGCGACCGAAGGCTTGGCGTCGTTGAGGTCGGCCTGGAGGATGGCGTCGAGGCGGGTCTGCTCGGCGGTGATGGCCTGGAACTCGGCCCGCTCGGCGTCGGTGGCGGTGCGGCCCTCGGCGGAGACGGCGGCGAACAGGGCGTCGACCTTGGCCGAGAGGGCCGCCTTGGCTTCGGCGTGGGCGGCCCGGAGGGCGGCGTGCCGGTCGGCGGTGCGGGACCGGAGGGCGTCTTGGGCGGGGGTGGTGGTGCTCATGGGCATCACCTTAGCGCATAGCGGCGCACTACGCAAGGGGGAAGTTTCACGAAGGCGGACCGTCGTGCTCCGGGCACCACGAGACGCGCCGCAGAGGCGAGGCACCTACCCCGAGCCCGGTGATCGCCACGGCCTCGAACTCGACCGCCACGGCCGACGGCAGCCGGCACACGGAGCACCAGCCGCCACGCTCCAGCGTCTCGAGCCGCGGCCGGACCTCGACCGCCAGCTCGACCCGCATCACCGGCGCAGCTCCCGAGGCGGCGGCGCCGGGCAGCCCTTCCAGTGGAACGATCGCTGCCCGCAGACGGGGCAGTAGCCGCCCTCGTTCACGAGCAGCCCTCGTGGCGCAGCTCCGCCTCGCCATGCACCTTCTCGCCGGCGACGATCGGCTCACCGCACGAGGCGCACACGAGCCCGACCACGGCGTCCCCCTCGACGACCTCGAACACGAGGCGCGCCCGGTTCAGGGCGTCGAGCTTCTCCACCGAGAGGTACCGCTCCTGCTGGTACTCCCGCCGGCACGGGTGGCACATCGAGGTGAGCTGACCGGTGCGCGGCACCTTGACGTAGAAGTGCTCGGTCGTGGCCGGCTTGAGCTGCTTGCAGCGCGAGCAGCGGCGCATCCCCGGCTCGGGGTTCTTCGCCGCCATCCGGCGCCCACGAGCCCGGTCGGCGTTCACCGCCGGCGTGGGGACGCGGCCACGCTCCAGCATCAGCTCGTGCTCGAGCCGCTCCACGTTCGCAGCGGCGGCCTCGAGAGCGGCCTCAGCGTCCGCCAGGGCGCTCCGCAGCACCTCCAGCTCAGGATCAGGCGCCGGCACCGCGTGAAGCGCCCTCGCGGCCGCACAGGGCTCGTCCGAGGGGGCCTCGTAGGGCGCAGCGTCACGGGTGAGGGCCATGTAGCGGGCCTCGACGGCCGCCACGGGGACGCGGGCAGCGGCGCAGGCCCGAGCGATCCGCTCCGGCGTGCCGGTGACGACCCGGTCGGCGAGCAGCTTCGCCAGCACCTCGGCGGCGACGGCCTGCTCCGAACGGCGGAGGCGGGACGGGGCGGCGAGCGGCATGAGCCACTGTACCGCGCCGCTCTACAGCGTCTAGCCGACCTTGGCGTGCCGGCGTCCGTGCGGGACGACCGGCGAGAGGGGCCTCACGCGGCCCGATGGGGCAGCGGCAGGCCGCGGGATCGGCGGCCGCTCGTCTGGCGAGCAGACGCAGCAGGGCTCACCGTCGGGGGTGACGACCCGGCAGCCGGGCATGTGGCAGGCGCAGCCGCAGTCAGCCATCGGCCGGCCACTTCCTGCGGGCCATCGCCACCTCCAGCTCGACGCGGGAGGGGACGAACACGGCCTCGTCGGTGTCGCCGCTGAACAGGGCCGGCCACCGCTTCTCGCAGAGCAGGCACCGCGCCCGAGCGCCACGGGCCACGATGATCTCGTCGGCGTAGATGTTCCGGGCCATGTGCCGGGTCGGGCAGCGGCGGAACGGGACGAGCCCGAGCCGCCACCGGAGCCGGTTCCAGAGGCGCAGCCGGTTCCCGTTGACCGCGTGCGGGGCACGAGCCATCAGCCGAACCCGACGACGATCTCGTCTTGGTCGAGGTCGGCCTCGGCCGGACCCTCCACGTCGGTCACGTCCGTGGCGCCGAAGTCGAAGCGGAGCCGGGCGGCGCCGTCCCCGTCGTAGGGCACGACGATCGTGCGCGACGCGCCGGCACGGCCGAGCAGGTCCATCGTCTTGCAGAGCTGCACGAAGGCGGCGAGGTTCTCCTCGGAGCCGACGACGGTGACATCGAGGCGGGCGTCGCTCATGGCGCCGAGCGTAGCCTCGGGAGCAGCGCGGCGGGGAAGGGCTCGCCGACGACGGCCTCCACGTCGATGACCGGCACGAGGCACGAGCAGCCAGGGCCACGGTCGCAGTCCTTGTGGGCGAAGGCGTCCGGGTCGAGAGCTTGGCAGGCGAGCACGGTGCCGGACTCGTCGGCGAGGACGATCGACACGAGCCGGCGCTCCTTGAGCCCGACGCGCTCGAGCCAGTCGTCCACCTCGAGGCGCTCCGCCGGCGGGAGCGCGACGTAGCCGTCCATGTCGAGGATGAGCGTCACCGGGCAGCCTGCCGGAAGGCCTGGTTGAGCATGTGGCGGTGCAGCTCGACCGCCATCGCCTCGGCCGCGGTCGGGGAGAACCCGGCGTCCTCGCACTTCTTCCGGTAGCCGACGACGGCCTCGACGAGCTGGCCGAGGCCTTCGATGAGGGCGATCAGGTCGGCGGCGAGCTTGCCGGGATCGGCGACGGGCGCGGCCGGCTGGTCGGGCTCGAGGCGGGGGACGCCGGGGCGCGGGTCCGGGCGCGGTTCGGAAGGCACGAGCACTCCTTGGGGGTCAGCGGACCCAGGCGTTGACGCGGGTCGGGGTCTTGAGCGGCTTGTCGGCCGGCCCCTTGACGTAGGGGGCGATGTAGGTGAGGCGCCGCTCGGAGCGGCCGGGGCCACACGGTTGCAGCCGCCAGTGGCCGTCGACGACCCAGCGGTGCGACCACTCCCGGCCCGACGGCTCAGCCTCGGGGTCGCCCTCGACGTGAGGGCGGCGCAGCCGGACGACGCGCACGTCGGCGAGCGCCCGGTCGATGCCGGCGCGCTGGGTGCGGCGCACCACGGGCCGCTCGGGGCGCTCCAGGGTGCGGGACGCCAGGCCTTCCTGAGCGAGCAGCGTGAACAGGGCGGCGACGAACCGGCGGTCCTCGAGCATCGAGGCCCACTGCGCGTCGGTGAGCGGCCAGGGCTTCCGGTCGAGCGGCTCGTGGATGGGCCAGTCGGAGCGGCCCAGGGGCGCCCACGTCTGGCCGTGGAGCGAGTACGAGACGGAGCCGCCCGAGACGGCCACGCCGTCCGGCCGAGCGTTGTCGATGGCGCCGGTCGCCAGGGCGAAGTGCAGCTCGTTGCCGGAGAGGCCGGCGCTGTAGTCGAGGCACCGGTAGCTCGAGACGGAGAGCCCGACACGGGGCCGGTCGGAGTAGCCGGGGATCGGCGGGAGGGACGTGGCGACGTTCCAGACGAGCCCGTCGACGAGCAGCTCGCCACCGGAGCGGGCGTCGTGGCCGACGAGCGGGGCGCCGAACACGATGAGCCCGCACGGCGACGGCACCGGCAGCTCGGCCGGCGTCACGTCGTCGGGGATCGAGGCGAAGGCCGCGTTGAGCAGGTCGACCATCTCGGGCGCGGCCCACCACAGGGTCCCGTTGGCGAGGGACCGGCGCTCCCAGGCGGCGTAGTTGTCGGCCTGCCGGGCAGCGGCGACCCCGGACGCCGGCACGCCGGGGCCGCCGAGCATGAGCTGATGAGCGGCAGCCGCGTAGGCCCGGCCCGGCTTCCACTGCTCGTCGAGCCAGAGGCGCAGCTCCGGCACGTCGCGTGGACCTTGGACGACCGGCGAGGCGGTCACGGCCGGTGCTCCTCGAGGAAGGCGGCCGCGGCGAGGTAGCCGGGGGTGTCCTTGGTGCGGCACCAGCGGAGCACGCCGGCGAGGTGGCGGAGCGTCCGGCCGACGGCCTCGGCCTCGGTGGAGCAGTCGAACAGGCGCTCCCGGTGCGTGTCGCCGTCGGGGCCGACGTTGATGCGGTAGACGCGGGCGGAGCCGTCCTCGGCGACACGGCGCAGGTAGCCGTGCTGCCAGCCGTCGCCGGCGGGCGAGTCGAACATGACCGTCTTGGGGATGACGGCGGCGCAGGCCCGGTCGACCATGTTGGCGTAGGCCGAGGCCTCTGCGTCGGTCAGCTCGCCGAACCGGCCAGCGGCGCGCTTGGCGGCGGCGCGCTCGGCGGCGGCGGCCTGCTCGGCCTCCCGCTGGGCGCGGGCCAGCTCAGCGCGCTCACGGCGCTCGATGGCCTCGAGCCGCTTCCGGTCGTCCTGGCGGAGCTTGCAGGCGGCGTCGTCGGCGCAGCGGACGAGCCAGGGCTGCTCGGGCTTGAACGGCCACGCCTTGTAGGCGTGGCCCTCCTGGGCGGGAACGTCCGCGCCGCACCGGGCGCAGTGACCTGCGTACCGGTTGGGGCGGAGCTTGGTGGCGGTGCTCATGGGGATCACGCTAACGCATAGCCGGACGCTACGCAAGGGGTTTCGTGGGGGCCGGGAGAGGCTCGAGCGGCCCCGTGTCAGGGCGCCGAGGGGGCATGTCGAGCACGCGGACACGGCCGCGGCCGGCGATCACCCGGCGGTACAGGTAGCTCACCTCGACGAGCCGATCGCCGGCAGCGGCGGCCCGGACGTGGGCGGGGAAGGCGGCCACGGCCTCCTCGGCGGTGCCGTAGAGGAACGGGTCGCCGTCGACGACGACGGTGCGGGCGGTCACCGGAGGCGCTCCACGGCGGCCGTGATGGCGGCCTCGTTGGCGGTGAACTCGTCGTGCCCGACGATGCCGTACACGGCGTCGAGCACGTCGTCGGTGTGGGTGCCGGCAGGCAGCTCGGCGAGGGCGGTGTGGACCGCGACCTCCCAGCCGTCGCCACGAGAGCGGGGGCGGGCGCTCATCGGACCGTGATGCCGACGCCGGCGAGGTAGGAGGCGTGCATGGTGCGGGTGCGGAACCCGGTGGCGGCGAGCTTGACGACGCCGGAGAGGCC
>JAKOVH010000028.1 GCA_029782145.1 Actinomycetes bacterium
GGCTCCACCCAGCTCTCGAAGGTCGAGCGCGCCTCCCGGATGCTCGCCGACTACGAGCTGGGCCGGTTCCGCCACGTCGAGGGCGGCGCCGGCGCTCTCGAGGCCGGCCTTCGCCGGTTCCCGGCGCACAAGCCCTTCGACTGCGTCGACGCGTGCCTGGTCGCCGGGACGCTCGTAGCTACCGAGGATGGAGACAAGCCGATCGAGTCGGTGATGCCCGGAGACCGAGTGTGGACCCGTGAAGGGTTGCGCCGGGTGGTGGCGGCTGGGCCGACAGCATGGGATGTCCCGGTGGTTGAGGTCGCCGCCGGTGACGCTGTGATCGTTGGAACCGCCGACCATCGCGTGTGGACGGAGGAGGCCGGCTGGGTGCCGATGGGCGACCTGGATGGCTTGCGGCTTGCACAGTTGACGCGCGATACTGGCTCATGGCATCCGAAGCCGCTGCCGAGGTCGTCTACCGTGGCCGCGTCTACCGCCGATACCCCGACTCGCCCCGTCGACATCTCGCGGTTTACTACCACGCCACCGGAGACGGAGCGGGCGCAGCCGAGCCGCTCCACCGACAGGTCTACCTCGACCACCACGGCCCGATCCCCGAAGGGAAGATCGTCCACCACCGAGACCACGACCCTTTCAACAACGACCCGGGCAACCTCGTGGCCCTCACCCAGTCCGAGCACCGGCTCGTTCACGGGTCGAACTGGGACGATCGTCAAGAGATGCTCGACCACCTCGCTGCGGTTCGCCCGCTCGCTACTGCGTGGCATCGGTCTGAGGACGGCCGGGCGTGGCACAGCGAGCACGGGAAGCGAACATGGGAGGGCCGAGAGTCCGTGGAGTGCGTCTGCGAGCAGTGCGGCGAACGGTTCGAGTCCAAAGTCGCCACCACCCGATTCTGTTCGCAGCGGTGCCGAGATCGAAGGTTCTCGCTCGACCCGTCAAACAAGGTTGAACGAGCGTGCGAGTTCTGTGGCGAGGGGTTCCTCGCCGAGCGACGGAAACCGACCCGCTACTGCTGCGTCACCTGCCGCAACCGTGCGACCAGCCGGCGTAGCCCCGGTGGTGTACGACCTCGAGGTTGAGGGGTGCCACGAGTTCTTCGCCAACGGGCTCCTGGTGCACAACTCGTACTGGAGCTGGAGGTGGCTTGCTGAGGCGGGTGGCGAGGGCGGCAAGGCGTTCCGGGCTCGTGCTCCGCGCGGGTCGGTGGCGGAGGTGTCGGTGTGACCGCGGCGAAGCCCGTGAAGTGTGCGTGGTGTGGCCGGCTGATCTCCCCGGTCGGTGGGAAGCTGCCTCGCCACGCGACCGATCCGGCTCCGTCGGCGCCGTATCTGCGTTGCTCTGGTTCGGACAAGCCGCCGCGTAAGGTGTAGGGTGCTGTCACCGCCGCCCCCTGCTCGCGGGGTGGTACGGACCGGACCCGAGGACATCCGGTGTAAGACCTCGGCACTGGCGCCCCCTCCCCTGGGGGTGTTGGTCGTTTTGGGGGTCCCCCAACATTCGGGGTTGCGTATCGCGAGACTATGCGCTACGATGATGTTCATGAGCACCGCCACCACCATCACCCCCGGCAACTGCACCGTGGTCGCCGACCTCGCCCGCCTCGCCGAGCAGACCATCGCCGGCCTCCCGTCCGCCCACACCGCCGCCGGCGAACCCCTCCGCAAGCGGAGCCGCATCGTCAACGGCCACAAGGTCACCGCCTGGATCGCCGGCTGGGACGACTCCCGCCCCGTCGTGTTCGAGGTCGACCACTCCACCGAGCCGCTCGGGCTCGCCGAGGCCGCCTCGAGGGTCGCATGAGCAAGACCTGTTTCCGGTGCCAGCGCCCGGTCCCGCCCGGCCCTATCGCCTTCGTGCCCGGCCCGCCCGGCGAGGGCGGCTGGGCCTGCCCGCCCCGCTCGCGGGACGCCTGCAACCTCGAGGCCGCGCTCCGCCGCCACGTCGAGCAGCTCATGGCCGCCGAGGCCGCCCACCGCGAGGCCGAGGTGCGCGCCGTGCTCGTGTTCGTGTCGCTCGCCACCGGCGTCCCCGTCGCCCGGATCGTCGCCGACCGGATCGCCGAGCTGACCGCTGTCGAGCGCGTCCACGGCGTGCTGCTCTCCCATCCTGGCGACCCGGAGCCCGACGAGGACGGCTGGGTCGAGAAGGAGGCCACGCTGGCGTGGAAGCTGCTCGTCGCCGTGGCCGCCCTCGACGACGCCGCCTTCGACCGCGTATTCCCGTGGGGCGGTGACTGGCCGCTCGACCTCGGCGAGCTGGCCCTGCTGCTCGCCCGCGAGGGTGACCGGACGGCCGTCCTGTTCGACCGGTACGGCGTCGTCACCGCCGACCTCGCCGTCAACGACGACGCCTGGGAGGCCCTCACCGGCAACGAACCGGGCCGCCGCGCCCGCGCCACGTTCGACATCGGCGCCGTCACCTGGAGCACCGAACCCGACCGGGACGTGGCCGTCGCCAGCCGGGCGCGCCTCATCGCCGTCTACCTGGCCCCGGTCCCGGCCGTGCCGCCCGGCGAGATCGACCGCGAGCAGCTCTGGCCCAGCGACACCCTGTTCACGAAGGTCGACCGGTGATGGCCGCCTTCCCCGTCGTGTACGCCGTCACCGAGCCCGACGGCTACGTCCACTCGATCTGGCCGACCCGCTCCGAAGCTCAGGACCGGGCTCGGGAGTGCTCCGAGGAACGCCAGCTCGCCTTCGAGGTCGAGGCCTTCGTCGTCGGCCCTCCCCGCTGGGGCGGGACCGGCGCCGTGTTCCCCGGCGGAATCCGCGGCGACGAACCGGGCCTGATCCAAGCGGTCACCGAGGTCGCCGCCTGGGTCCGGTCCGGCGGCGACGGGCTCATGGCCTCGGCGATCGCCCTCAACGCGCCGGCGTCCGCGGTCGACGAGTTCGCCCGGCAGGTCGCCCGCGTCGCCGTCATCGCCTTCGCCCGTGGCGCCTACGCTGACGCCTCCGGCGGTGAACCCCCACCCGACGCTCCCGGCGGCCGCGAGCGGCAAGCTGGGGCCGTGCTCGTGCCCGTCGTGGAGTGCTCCGGCTGCCACTGCCTCGTCGCTGAGGGCTCGTGGCCGGCGCATCTCCGCCTCCACCGTGCCGCCGACGCCCACGCCAACCCCCGACCGATCGAGGTGCCATGACCGACGCCTACACGCGTGCCCGCCAGCAGGGAAGGTGCGGCGACCCCGTCGTCGTCGACGACGCCGGCAACCGTCACCGGGTCCCGTGCTCGCTGCCCGAGGGCCACGGCGACGAGTGCGAGCCGTCGACGCGCTGGCGCCGCAACCACGACTGCCGGGCCTGCCGCTGCGAGGACGCCTGATGGGCTCCCCGGCGAAGGCCACCGAGGCCGAGATGGTCGAGCTGCTCCGTCGCCGGTACTGCCAGGACTCCGGCAACGGCCCCGCCGCGGTGCT
>JAKOVH010000021.1 GCA_029782145.1 Actinomycetes bacterium
CCGCCATGTTGGACCGGCTCCTGCACCGCTCCGTCGTCATCAACCTCGACGGCGACAGCTACCGCCTCCGAGACCACCACGCACGCACCGACACCCTCCGCCGCACCACCACCGGCAACCGCAACCCGCTACCTTGACCACACCTCACAGGTGGGGAATCTCGATGAGCACACCTGGGGAACTTCGGCGAGCGCCATCAGCCGTAGGCCTGCGCGGTGTCGATGTGGCGGTAGCCGATGCTGGCCGCGTCGCGCACCGCTCGTGCGGCATCGTCGTCGTCGATGAACCACGTGCCGAGACCCAGCTTCGGGATCGCGACGCCGTTCGAGAGGATGTAGGTGTCCTGGAGAATCACGGTCGTCTCCTTCGAAGGCGGTGGCTGCTGAATGCGATGCCGATCGCTCGCCGGACCAGCCGACATCTGACCGTATCTACCCACGCCCAACCAGCGACCCCTCGGCCAGGCGTGACCGCTCTGAGCTTCAACGGCAGAACCTTCACCGCACGTGCGGCCGCCGAAGCGGCCGAACCGCTGTAGTCCAAGAAACCTTCGGGGAACGAACTCTCTCGGGTCGCGCGACTACATGGAGCGTGCCATGCAGCGGATCGATGTGGTCAAGAGCGGTGATGGCTGGATGGCCAGGAGCGGTCGGACGGTGGTCGCCGAGGGGCGGTCGGTTCGGCGGTGCTCGGTGGGCGTCTTGTCGATGCGCTACCCGTCGGAGGCGTCGTCGTATCCGGCGGCCTTCTCGCCCCGCTCGATCGTGTGCTCGACCAAACCGATCCACATGCCCGGCCGATGTTCACGCATCGACCCCATTCCGTACTGGCTGTCATCGCCCGGAATGTAGGGACAGAAGTCGGGATGGCGGGCCGTCCCTACACGCCCAACAGCTCAGCCACGAAGGGCTGGACTGCGGAAACAGCTAGCGCGCTCGGAGGGACTCGAACCCCCAACCTTCTGATCCGTAGGGAGATGCTGTCGGTCCGCAGGGGTCCGCTGGTGTGCACGGGTCTGGTGTCGTCACGGACGTGAGTCTGCTCGTGTCCGTGACCGTCGGATGCGGTGCGTGCCGTTTGGCTGCACCAATGGCTGCACCCGGATCAGCGCAGGGGAAGGTCGCGAAGCGCCAGTCGTGTCGGACTGAGCGACGCTATCGCGCCTCGGCCGAGGTCCGTCTCGATGCTCGGGAGGTTGGCGATCAACAGGGCGATGTGGTCGTCGGGGTGCAGCTCGGCGACCTGGCGTAGGTGGACGACCGATGGGCTGACTGCTCGGCGGAGTGCGAGGAGCATCCCGAAGTCGCTGTCGGCGGTGACGATCACAAGGCCGTGGGTTACGGCGTGGTCGAAGATGGCGTCGTCGGACGCTGTCAGCAGGCCGACCTCGGCCACATGGGTTGTGTCGAAGCCGAGGTCGCGGAGCCCACGGGCGACTTGTGGTGAGAGGTTGGCGTCGATGAGCAGCTTCATGCGGGTCGAGCGACCGGGACCTCGCGCTCGTTGACCGCTGCGGCCGCGTACTCGAGGGCGGCCAGGACGTCGTCGCGCTCGAGGTAGGGGTAGTCGCTCAGGACTTCGTCGACGGATCGGCCGCTGGCGAGCTGCCCGAGGATCATGCCGACGGTGACGCGGGTGTCGCGGATCGTCGGAAGTCCGCCCATACGGGCCGGGTCGACGGAGATTCGCTCGAACGCCATGCGGGGAGTGTACGGCTGGCGACTCCGGGGGGGCATGGCTTCCTTGTGCCAACGATGTCTCGACCATGCGGTTGGGATCCACCAGCCCGAGCCCCCACCGAACGAGCCAGATCCAGATGCAGCAGGTCTAGTACCCACGGTGCCGCACCCAAGTCCCACGATCTCGGGTCATCCTCCGTTCAACCTCTGAGGGTTGGTGCTACTGGCCGAGGATCGCCTTGAGCGCTATGTGATGGTCGGGTTCAGAGAGGTCCTGGAAGAGGTTGATCACGTAGCGGCCGGCATCCGCGGGCGACGCGAGACCTTCGACCTCGGTCCGCAGCGTCCGTGCTAGAGCCGGTAGGGGATCGGGAGTGTCTGCAGGCCACGCTGCTCTGGCTGCGGCGACGACGTTGGCCATCTCGTCGGGACGGACGTCGCCGGTCAGGATGACCTGTGTTGCCAATGCCGAGGCGAATCCTGTCGCGGTGCCTGGGGCGACCGTGCGATTGGCCCCTACGATCGATGCCCAGACGAGGCTGGGTACGGCCTCTCGATCCTCGCTGGAGAGCTGACCGATGATCTCCCTGTGCGCCCTTGCCGCTCCCGGGGTGCGCCAGAACGCGGGACGGGTGAGGTATCCGAGCGCCGGGCTGATCGGCCAGCCACATGCGGCGAGGGCCTCTGCGAGGTGCTGCGCCGTGAGGGGGAGGTCTACAAAGCCAGTTCTGACCTGTTCGAGGATCGTGTCATTGAACTGATCATCGGTCATCCTGTCTGTTGCTCGCCCTGCCGCAGCGACTGCGAGGCTGCTGGTGGCACGAACGCCCGCGGATCGCGCCAATGCGATCAGTGCTGGATCGTCAGCGATCAAGAGGCGGTTCGTCGCCTTGGCAAGGTGGACGGCGTGGGCCCACGAGCCCTCGAACTCGAGATCGCCCAGCGGGCTGAGTGGCTCGGCCACGGGGGGTGGCTCTGCAGCGATGGTCGAGCTCTCGACGCGCATCCATTCCGAGCGGCTACCGATCGCTGCCTGGTTGGTCTCGGCCACGTCGACCAGATGGATTCCGTCCTCGGTCGACGACAGATAGCCCGAAGCCGGCCGGGACCGTGCGAACCCGACGATGTCAGCAATCTGACTCGCTGGCATCACCATGCGGCTGCAGAGACTTCTCAAGTGCTCGAGTAGCGACGGGGCCAGGCTCGCGGCGGCAAGGGTCGTGATGTCGAGAACCACTTCCGAGTCGAGCGCTGCGCGTCCAGCGTCGACATCGGTTGCGAAGCTCTCTGGCCCTGCGAGGTGCGGAACCGACGCAAGCTCGCCGGAGCACATGAGAGTGAGCGGGTTGCGGCCGAGAATCACAGCGCAGGCGCCGCAGGGGGCCCTACCGAGAGCAAGTTCCTCTCCGAGCTTCGAGACCGCGGCGACGGTGTCTGCGGAGTACTCCGGGAGGGCGTCTCGGAGCGTCGCGATCATCGAGTCGGGATCATCGAGATCGAACGTCATTGCCTGAATGGCCTGTGAGTCCGGAAACAGCTCGGTGAATCGCTGGAGGTGCGCTCCGAAGCGCTGGCCGACCTCCTCATCCACGGCTTCGTGTTCGTGGCCAAAGAAGAGGAGCAGGCCAGCCGCAAGCACGTCGTGGCTCGATGAGAATCGGTCGAGCACCTCCAGTGCGTCAGTCCATCGATCTGGCGCGTTGGCATCAAGCAGCATGAGGTAGAGCTGCGCTTCCCGGTCGGAGTCCGGTGTCAGCGAACGAGATTCGACTTGCTCCCAGGCCCTTCCAGCGCCGCCTCGTGCATGCATCGCTTCCACCGCAAGCCATTCGATGCGCCGGTCCTTGGCACCGTCGCGCAGCGCGGAGAGCGCTGCCTGCTCCACCTGCTCGGGATCGCCTGAGAGGATCGCCTGATCGAGCAGGAACCGCCGGAGGGACTCCCGTTCTGGAGCCGCTGCTGGAATCTTGTCGACGTGTTCGCTGGCCACCCGCTTTGCAGCCTCTGGGTCGTTGGAGGAGAGGATCCCAACGGCCTGTTCAACAAGAGCGGGGTCATCGAAGCGGGCGGCAGCATCGAGAGCGATGTTCGCTGCGAGTTCCGTGTCACCGCGCTCGGCCTCAATGGTCGCCGTGAAGGCAGCAGCGATGCGCGTCACTCGTGCGAGGCGTCGCAGCTCCCCCAGCGCGGAGAGTGAGGAATCGCTTCGATATTGGGCTAGTGCATCGAGCGTTGCAGCGCGCTCGGGCTCGTCGGCAGCCAAGTCGTCGAGACGGGGAAGTGGATGAACGCCTTGGACCGCCAAGCCTCGAAGCGAGCGTTCCAGTTCAACGGGGCCTACCGCCGCCTCGGCTGCGCGTTGGAACGCGAGCGTTGCCTGAGGACGCGTGGAGGGATCCCTGGCGAGGCGCATCCCCGTGAGCCATGCACGTCCTGAGGGCGACATGCCGTTCTCGGCCTCGCCATCGTCGTCTGAAAGCCGGTCGCTCAGGGCGGCCGCCACGCCTACCAACTCCGCTAGGCCGACCGCCCGCGCCTCATCGGTGGTCGCCTCCCCATGGGTTGCTGAGCCGATCATCAGAACGGCATCCCAGTCGCCGAGTGCAGCAGCGGCCTGCCCTGCAATGAGGGCAGCGGCAGCTGAATCACCTCCCCATCCGCGCCGCTCGTCTCGGACTGCGAGCGCGATGTCGCGGGCCCTGGCGCCATCATCAGTTCGACGGCCGGCATCCTCGTTCCCGGCGCGGGTGATGAGCGCCGTCGCCAAGACAAGGCGGAGCCCGCCGCGCTCTGGCGTCGCAATCTCGTCAAGTTCAGCGATTGCCAGGTCGACGTCGCCGCGCATCAGGTGGGCCTGGCCCATGAAGCTGCGCACCAAGACGTCCGAGGTCTCGGTCACTCCGATCGCTTGCGGTCCGTGCTCGAGGATCGCTTCCGGGTCCGATTCGACGGCAGCGCGACAGGCTCGGAGTAGAGCGGCCTCGCTGTGGCCATCCACTTCCTCCTGCAGCTTCGCGAGCGTGGTGTCAGCTTGTGGAGCGTCCGTGGGGAACAGGGAAAGAGCTGCCTTGATCCGCATGACCAAGCGCTCGGACGCTTCCGGTGTTGAGGTGGCTGCTCGCTCGTAGAGCTGTCCTGCCTCGGGCATGTCGTGTGCTTCGGCAAGTTCTGCTAAGAGCCGCCATGCGAGGTCGGCGCCCCCCACGAGCCATTGCGGTGGCGCGTCGAGTAGCTGACGGATGTTCCGTGGCCGATCTGAAGGATTCCCCAGCCATTGCGCGAGGTGCTGAGCCAACTGTGAAGCTGAGGCCTCGACGTCTCGGAGGCGGCTTCCGATCGCCGGGGGGAGCTGCCGTAGCAGGCGCTCGTCCAGCAAGTCCCGAGACCGGGGGACCGTCGGCTGAAGGCCCAGCGACTGCCGCTCGCTCTGCTCCTTCCATGTGCGGATGAGGTCCGCGGAGAAGCCGTCCTGGTCGACGTCGATCACCCTGGCGTGGATGTTGCACAGCCAGATTCCATTGGATACCGAGCGCCGCTCCTCCGCGCTGAGGGTCTCGTCGAACCGTGGCCCGCCAGGGCTTGCAGCTGTGATGTGTGCGGCCTGCCCCGCCCGGATCAAGCCGGATGTGCCTCGAGCGGACGTACGCACACCGCAATCTGGATGTGAGCAGCGAGCGCCAGCGGCGAGTTCGAGCTCACGCTTGACTGCTTCGGGGAACTCGTCTCGGGGCATCACACCATTGTTGGTCGACCGCCGATGATTTGAGCGGCTTCCCTAACTGAGTGCGGGGAAGAAGGCACGCGAAGAGAAGTCGAATCCCTGAATGCTGTTGCCCTACTGGGTGCTGCGTGCGGGAGGATCGGGGGCGACGGGGCTGGTCAGTTCGTCCAGATGGCGGTCGATTGCGTCGGCGACGCTCTGGTCGGTGAGGGGGAGGGCGTAGGCGTACTCCCTGAGCGTCGTGGAGGCGTCGGCGTGACCGAGGCGGGCTTGGGCTTGGAGGATTTCGCCGCGGGCGACGAGGAAGGTGGCGACGGTGTGGCGTAGGCGATGCAGACTCGCGCCCGGAACGCCGGCGGCGTCGCGGAGCCGTTCGAAGCGGTGGCCGAGGGCGGCGTTGGTGAGGCGTCGAGAGTGAGTTGTCTCGGGACTGAACACCCACGGCCCAAGTGCCGCGTCGCTATCCCTTCCCCAGTCCTGTTCGAGGGTCCGCCACAGCCGAGCGGTGGATGAGCCGAGCGTGAGCGTCCGTGTGCGCCCTGACTTTGGCGTGGTGATCACATCGGCGGACGCGGCCCGGCGGACGTGAAGCACCTGGCCGGCGAGGTCATCGAAGCGCAGGGCGACGAGCTCACCGCGTCGGGCCCCCGAGTCCGCAGCGAGGCGAACCATCAGAAGGTCCTGCTCGGCGAGCTGCCGGTGACGGAGATCACGGTCGTTGGCGACCGCTTCGAGGACCCGCTGCTCGGCGAAGGCGAGCAGCACCCGGATCTCATCGTCAGCCAGTGGTCGGCGAGGTTCAGGACGGCCCGGTCCGCGCATGGAACGGATCGGGTGGTGGTCGATGATGCGTTCGTCGTAGGCCCATCCGATCGCGGAGCGCAGCACCCGGAATCGCAGTGCCACTGTGCTGCGGGTCGCGCCGGCGGCCTCCCATCGACCGAACGCGGCGCGCACCGCCTGCGGGGTCAGTGAGATGACCCTCGTCGACGCCAGCTTGCGGTCGGCAAGGATCAGTCGGGCGTTCGATGCGTAGCCGACCTGCGTCGAGGGCTTCCAGGGGTGATCGGCGACCAGCCAGCGTTCGAGGAGCTCGGCGACGGTGATCATCGGTGCCGCTCGGGTGATCGAACGCCGCGCCGTGTACTCCGCTGCTAGCTCACGTCGGTAGCGCTCAGCGTCGCTGGCCGAGCCTCGGAACGTCACCGATCGCTGCAACGTCTGGCCGGTCACCGGATCTGCTCCAATCGCGACCCGTATCTCCCAAACGCCGGGGTGTCGCTGGCGCATCGATCCCGTCCCACGTTTCGCTCTCATACGGCGAAGCTATGGCCGGGGTTCGGGTGGTGGTTCTGTCGCAGGGAGGCGGGTGTCGCCCGGACCCACCCGCCTGCCCGTTGGCGCCGTCGTTCGAGAGCGTCGAGTCATCAGAGCGTTCAACGGCTCAAGGCACCCGATAGCCTCCTCTTGGCTGTTCGTGGATGGACGCCGAGTGGAGTGAGACACGACATGCGGGCTGTCCGCCCTTGGCGGCACTTGCCCTAGGCATCGCGTTCTTGAGGATTTTCTGGTCCGAGCGCGACTTCTGCGATGTCGGCGGACCTACAAGGGCTGACGACCAACGGAGGAACTCTGTTGATCGCCGGCCCGCAGACAGACCCCCAACCAGGACTCCCCGATGGACGACCTCACCGAGGCGGACGACGAACCGGCGATACAACCTCAGGTCGGTGTCCCGACTGACTGGGTCGCGACCTTCGAGAACTCGCAGGAGGCCCGCCGGCTCGCCGAGCTCGAGGCCGACCGCGAGCTGCTCGATCGGCTCATGTGGGGCGGCTATACCGGGCCGGAGTACGAGGTCTTCGCGGAGCGACTGGTCCGCTATGGCCTGACCGTGATGACGGCTTGGTGCCGATCGGGCGCCATCTTCAACAAGTGCGCCCAGAAGGGCTGGACCGTCGAGAACCCAGTACGGATCGACCCCGACGAAGTGGAGGGTGTCGCCAACGCCACGGTGGGCGTCGCCATCGTGAAGTTCCGGGAAACCGTCCTCATCCCCGCCGTGTGGGACCACCGCAAGGGCGCGTCACTGAAGACCTTCTTCATCGGACAGTGCTTGTTGCGCTTCTTGAACGAGCATCGACGCTGGCAACGGAGCAAGCAGCGGAGCGTCCCCGTCGCGCGAGATCCCGCTGCGGTGCTCGATCCGCCGTCCACTGATCGCCGGCCCGACGAGTCGGTCATCGCCGCGGAGGGGTACACCTCGGCCCTCGACGACTTGACCGAGGACCCCCAGACCCGGGCCGTGTGCTTCTACAAGGCCGAAGGCTACGGGGACGAGGAGATCGCCGAGCTCACCGGTCTCTCCGTCGCGAGCGTGAAGTCTCGTCTCTACCGGCTTCGAAAGAAGGAGCAGCGCAGTGCCTGAGCGCCGACATCAGTCCGACTTTGAGTGGCTGCTGCGCCGCTCCTCCCTCGGCACCCGACAGGTCCGGCGGTTGGCCGAACGAACGAGCTCCGAGCGCGCCCGAGAGGTACTCAGGAACGCACGCGGGCGCGACTTTCCGGCAGCGCCCGGACCTATACCTCCGCAGGAGCGCACAACCGAGGCGCTCACGACGGGCGACGAGCCCACTGGAGGATCACATCCAATGGCAGGTAGCAGAAAGACCAGCGCCAAGGCGGCCAAGGCCGCGTCGAAGGTGCTGCGCGACGGGCGCAGCGGAAGGGCATCCAAGACCGCGGCCGGTAGCGCGCTGAGCCAGCGGGCTCCGCGCAAGGGCTCGAAGTAGCAGGAGGCGCGCCATGGCCAAGTTCCACATCTACAAGCGCACCGACGGGCAGTTCGGCTGGCGGCTGAAGTCGGCCAACGGTCAGACCATCGCCATCGGTGGCGAAGGGTTCACCAGCAAGGACGGTGCCAAGAACGGGATCGCTGCGGTCAAGCGCGACGCTCCCGGCGCCACCGTCCAAGACGACACCTGACGGCCGGTCTCGCCGGTGACCGAAGTAGGGACAGTTGTAGGGACGACCGGGCGTCCCTACACCTCCCCCAGCCGAACGACGGCCGCCTGACCAGGGCAAACAGCTAGCGCGCTCGGAGGGACTCGAACCCCCAACCTTCTGATCCGTAGGAGATGCTGTCGGTCCGGAGGGGTCCGCTGGTGTCCACGGGTCCGGTGCCATCACGGACGTGAGTTCGTTCCCGTCCGTGGCGGTCGGTTGCGGCGCGTGCGGTTTGGCTGCACCAATGGCTGCACCCGGATCAGTGCAGGGGAAGGTCGCGAACCGCAAGTCGGGCGCGGCCTTGGGGAGGCGTATCTCGCCGGCCAGGATTGACGTCACAGCCCCGGCTGTTCGCCTTCGGCGGCGACGGCCTCCGACGGCGACGGCCTCCGACGGCGACGGCCTCCGACGGCCTCTCAGGAACCTTCAGGGCAAGTCAGTTTCGACCTGAGCCGGATCTCCGGAAGCGGGACACGATCATCAGATCCGAGCAGTCGGATTCTGCGGGTTCCTTGTATGGACCAGGGCGATGAAGCGTGTGATCTTTGGGCGTGCTCGCACCACAGGTGGGGTCGACACGGAGTTGTTCGAGGTTGGCGCGGCACCGTGGGACCGGTACCGGTGTCTGGATGGCGGGTGGAACCGGTCATTCGGTCTTGCCGGCTGGCGGTGGAGCGGGTCTGAGGAGCTCGGGGGCCGAGCCTGGATCGATACCGGACTCGAAGGCGACACCCAGGTCCTCCTCCACAGCCTCCAGGCCGACGTGCGCTGATTCGCGCAGTGGCCTCTCCGGGAGGAAGAGCATGACGATGAATCCCACAACCGCCACTGGCACGCCGACGAGGAACATGACGTGCAGGGCTCTGGCGAATGCGTCGATGACCACGGCCAGGGTGTCCGGGGCGAGTCGGTGCAGTGCTGCTGGGCCGGCCTGGATGCTTGCGGGATCGATGGTCGTGCCTGCCGGGAGCGAGTCGTGGAGGTAGGTCTCGAGTCGATTGTTGAACACGGAGCCGAACGCGGCGACCCCAAATGCCCCGCCCATCGAGCGGAAGAAGGATGTCGCCGAGGTGGCAGTGCCGAGATCCCGTTGTTCGACGGCGTTCTGTGTTGCGAGGACCAGCACCTGCATCACGAGTCCCACGCCGAGCCCGGTGACGACCATGAACACCGCTTGGGTGGCTCGGGTGCTTTCGGCGTCCAGCAGCGACAGGAGGAACATGCCGGTCGCCATCAGGGCCATGCCGATGATCGGGAAGGGCTTGTAGTGGCCGGTTCGGGTGATGATCCGGCCTGATCCGACCGATCCGGCGACGAGGCCGAGCATGAGGGGGATCAGTTGCAGGCCGGCCTGTGTGGGGGTCGCGTCGTTGACGATTTCGAGGTAGAGGGGGATGTAGATGATCGCGCCGTACATGCCGAAGCCGACGATGAAGCTTCCTGCGGTGGAAACGGCGAAGACCTGGTTCCGGAACAACCGCAGCGGGAGCACGGGCTCCTTCGCTCGGCCCTCCTGGTAGGCGAAGGCCACGAGCAGAGCGAGTCCGGCGAGGGTGAGGCCGACGATGGGAGGGGACCACCACTCGTACTCGCTTCCACCCCAGACGGTCACGAGGAGAAGGCAACACACCGCAGCGACGAGGAGGGCGGAGCCGAGGTAATCGATGCTGTGCTCGCGCCGTGTGAACGGGACCCGGAGCACCACAGTGGTCAGGATCAGCGCGGCCGCGCCGATGGGCAGGTTGATGAAGAACACCCATCGCCACGACAGGTTGTCGACGAAGAACCCTCCGACGAGCGGCCCGGCCACGCTGGCGAGGGCGAAGATCGCTCCCGTGTACCCCTGGTACCTTCCTCGTTCCCTTGGGGAGACGATGTCCCCGATGATCGCCATCGCCATCGCCATGAGGCCCCCCGCCCCCAGGCCCTGGATCGCGCGAGATCCGATGAGCTCGCCCATGTTCTGCGAGAGGCCCGATGCGAGGGAACCGACGAGGAAGATGACGATGGCCGATTGGAACATGACCTTTCGGCCGTAGAGGTCCGACAGCTTCCCGTAGATCGGCGTGGATGCCGTGGAGGTCAGGAGGTACGCGGTGACGACCCAGGAGAGGTGGTCGAGACCGCCGAACTCACCGGCGATGGTCGGCAACGCCGTTGCGACGATGGTGATGTCGAGCGCGGCCAGGAGCATCCCGAGAGAAATGCCACCGAAGACGACCAGGACCTGGCGATGGGTGAGCTGGGCCCCCCGGGTCATCGAAGCAGACTCATCCATCTCATACCTCCATCGCACATAGCGCTGCGTCCGAGGCGGACACGACGCTCGTAGTCGCGCCAGCCTCGGGCGAGATCTCACGAGTTCTGTAGAAGGCCGCGATGACGAGACGCCTGCTGCTGCTTCTACGACCACACAGGACTGGGCGGCGTTCACTCATTCGGCTTCCTCCCGATGCGCGAACTTGGCCACATCCACGCAGAGGAACAGCGCCTCGCTGCGCACGAACGGTTCGGCACCGCACGTGCCTGATGCTTCGATCCACAACTTGCGATCGGCGCGATCTCGCAGCCGAGCCGTGAACGTGAGGGGCACCCCCAGCGGTGTCGGGGCCACGTAGTCGATCGAGAGGTTCGCCGTGTAGGCCACCTCCCCGACGATCGGCAGCACATGGCCCATCAGCTCATCGAGGATGGCTGCGACCACGCCGCCGTGCGCGCGCCGTGGCGCGCCTTCGAATCCCGGGCCGAGCACGGTGGTGCCGACGGCTGTCGAGCCGACGCGTCGGACCGTCATGGCCACGCCCATGGGGTTTGCCCGGCCAGACACGACTGAGTCACGGAAGAGGTCCATCACCTCACCGTCATCGACCGACTGGACCGCTGAGGCGCCGGCGAGGAACGCGGACACCCGCGAGCTGCTGGCGAACTCCGCGGCTCGGTCTCTCGGCGGGCGGGCTTCTACGAGGCCAGTGAGCTCCGAAGCCACCTGCGTAACACGGTGGCAGAGAGCCTCATCGAGTTTGTGGGCCACGAGGGAATGGCCGAGCCGCCGGAGTTCGGCCGCCATCGCCACTCGTGCCGCCAACTCGGCATCGCTCTCGTTCGGATTCACGAGTAGCCCCCTTTCGACGACTGAGTGTCGAAACGTCGCGTCTAGACATCTCGTCTAACACTGCTTGGTTCGCCTCGCAACCGATCTGGCACGGCGGGTCCGGTGCCGAGCGTGGAGTCGGGTGCCGGCGGTACCGCGAGGATGCGGCGGAGCCGCCGCCGAACACGGGCTCGGATCAGCGTCCTTCGAATGGCGAGCCGAGGACGATCAACCCCTCCTCGATGACCGGCCTCATCACCGACAGGACGAGATGCCCCCTTCGGTTCGCGGGCACTTCGAGGTGCACCCAGACCTCGACGCCGACCGAGAGGTGCCCGTTGTCGCTGACCATGATTTCCCGTGCTTCGAGGGTCCCCTCGACCATCACTCCCGTCACGGAACAGGCATCGAATTCGAGCCATGGGCGAGGAGCGCCCCAATGCTCCACGAATCCCTCGAGACGCAGTTCGTTGCGCTGGCCGCACAGGTAGACCACGCCACCCAGCTCGCACGGCGCAAGCAGAGCGGTGAGGGCCGTCTGCGGATCGACCGTGGCGACGAACTCCTCGACCGAGGCACTCACCACTGCATGCGTGTCGTAGAGGTCGATTCGGCGCTCCTTCGCGAGCTTGCATGCGTCTCGCCCGGCCTCGTCGGACCTCGGGTCGTTGGCGGCGAGGACCTCGCGTGCGGCGGCCTCCGCACGCTGGTAGTCACCTGCGGCAATGGCGTCCGCAAAGGTGCTGCTGTGGACGACTGGGGGGGCTGTTCTACGTCGCCAGAGGACGACGAGGCAGAGCGCCACCGCCAGGACGAACAGGAACATTGCAGCAGCGAGCAGCATCAGCGTCACGAGGGTTTGCGTGAGGTAGTCCGACGAGAACGTGCTCGAGCTCATGTCTCACCCCTGTGCAGCTCTAGATGATCGGCGGCGTCATTCGAGGGCCGCTACCCGTCTTCGCCCGACGGGACCTCGACCAGGTGAAGGCGTGGCTCGGCTTCGGCTGCCGACTTGGGTCCCCAGAGAACGGTGAACACCGCAGCCCCGGCGCACAACGCCGCAGCGAGGAGCATGGTGGGCAGCATGCCGTCCACGAATGCGGATCTGGCGCCCGCCAAGAGGCTCGCAGCGTCGCCCCCTGCCTGACCGGCCACCGCGATCGCGCCGCCGATTCCCGCAGAGGCGCGTTCGGCAAGCGGTGCCGGCAACTGCGACGTCACCCCCTCGACGTTCGCCTGGTAGGCCGAGTTCAGGACCGAGCCGAGAAGGGCGATCCCTACAGCCGCGCCCATCTCCCTGACCGTGTCGTTCAGCGCCGACGCAACTCCCTGCTTCTCCTCAGGCAACGACGAGGTGATCGCAGCAGTCGAGGGGCTCATCGCCAATCCGACCCCCCCACCCATGAGGACGATGGCCGGAAGGATCTGCAGATACCCACCCTCGGGATCAGCCGAGAGCGCCAGTAGCACCAGTCCCGCACTGAGCAACCCCATCCCGAGGACCAGGGTCCGGCGGAAGCCGAACCTCTCGGCGACGCTCGGCGCGATCGCAGATAGCGGCAGCATGAGGAGAGCCATCGGGAGCAGACCAGCGGCTGCCTTCAGCGCCGAGTACCCGAGCACCGCCTGGAGGAACTGCACCAAGACGAGGAACAGGGCGAGCATGGTTCCGAAGATCACAAAGAGGTTGAGCGAACCGGTGGCCAGGCCACGAAGGCGAAAGATGCGCACATCGAGCAGAGGATGTGCTTTCCGCAGCTCGACCAGCACGAACGACACCGCGCCGATTAGGCCGACGAGAAGTGCTCCCACCGTGAGCGCTGACGACCAGCCCCGCTCAGGACCTTCGTGAAACGCCAATACCAGACCACCGACGGCGAGGATCGACAGAAGCGAGCCGCCCAGGTCGAATCCCCCTGCAACGTGCTCCACCGCGTGCGGGACAACCGCCGTCGTCAACACGAAGGCAACCGCCGCCAACGCGACCGGCATGGCGAAGACCCACGGCCAGGTCGCGTTGTCGATGATCGCGGCGGACACGAAGACACCGATGATCGCTCCACCCCCGGCGAAGCCCGCCCATACGCCGATCGCTTTGGCCTGTTCCTCTCGCGGAAAGCTTGTGGTGATGACCGAGAGGGTCACCGGCATGACCATCGCCGCCCCGAGACCGGCGACGAGCCTCGTCGCGATAAGGAACCCGGGATCCTGGGCGAACGCAGAGGCGAGGTTGGCGCCAGCGAATACCACCAGGCCCGCGAGGAGGATCGGCTTGCGGCCCCAACGATCACCGATCGCTCCGACCGGCATGAGCAGCGCCGCCAGCACCAGGGTGTAGCCATTGATCACCCACAGGAGCTGGCTTTGCGAGGCTCCCAGGTCCTCGGCCAAGGCCTGTTGTGCCACGTTGAGTCCCGAGACCGAGGCGACGACGCCGACGAGGGCCACGCACATGGCGACGAGGATGACAAGCTGGCGGCGCCTGTCCCGGACGACTTCCTCATGGGCCTCGCCATCGGATCCGATCGGGCCCTCGACCGACTCACTTCGCGCCATGCTCACGACACCTTTCAGACCTCGAGATTCTCAGACGTCGAATCTAGACGAAGCGTCTAGATCTCGGCGATTCGACACGCCTCTCCACGACGTCGAACTCGTCGAGGAGGAGCCGCGCCGCCGCGACCGGCTCGGCTTGAAGGAAGAAGTGACCACCAACGACAGGTCTGAGAGAAACGCCGGCTCGATGGGCTTGGACCTCGAAGAACTCCGCTGGCAGGAAGCTCTGTGTGCCCGCAGAAATCGACATCGAACAGCGCAGGTGCGCGAGATGGTCTAATGCCGCCGCGCCACCCACCGGCGAGGTAGCCAACTCGAACAACGCTGCCTCCGTCGCAGGTGCGCAACTGAGCTCGACCGTGCCCTGTGCCGTCGCCCTGGTGCCGTAGTCGATGTAACCGCGAAGGGCCTCTCCGCCGAGTTCCGCCAGCGTCGGCTTCTTCCGATACGCCTCCAACAGCGCGTCGGTCGAGGCCCACTCGCGGCGGCGGCGCCGAGCCTGCTGCGCGAGCGGATTCTCCGAGGGCCCGGGCCGCTGCGGGTACGCGGCGGGCTCGAAAAGCGCGAGGTGTCGCGCCCACCCCGGGCGGATCCGGTCTGCGAGGACGGCGACGGCACCGCCAAGGGACTGCCCGACCACCAGCGGTTCCTCGAGGCGAAGCACGTCGACCGCGTCGAGCAGGTCCGCCGCCAACTCCAGATAGCTTCGACTCGAGCGGTCGCCGCCAGGTCCAGCGCTCCCACCATGACCGCGCAGGTCCAGAGCGATCACCCGACGCCCGTCGGCGAGCAACGGCCCGAGCGACGCGAACACCCCTGCGCCGAACCCGTTCGGATGAAGCAAAAGGATCGGCCGATCGACGCCATTGCCGTCCCATCGGAGGCCGGTCGCCACCGAGCCGCGTCCTACCTCAATCCGCAGGACCTCGAGCGGCGGACCCGCCACGCCACCACCGCGGGAGGTCACCGCGGCCTCGATGCCACTGCACCGTGCGGCACGACTATGACCGGAACTCTCATCCCGTCAAGCACCCGCGTCCTCGTCGAGCTTCTTCCATGCCGATGGGTCGTCTCCTGACCGATCACGAGCGCGCAGGCACGATGCCGGTCGACGGCCTCGGCAAGACATCGCGCTGCAGCCCCCTCAACGATCTCGAAAGTCCAGTCGACACCGGCGACGTCAAGCACGAGCTGTGAGTAGCTCCGACAACGCTCGGCGGTCTCGTGTTGCGCCACCCGGTAGGCAGCCTCCGAGGCGCACGTTCCCAGCGAGGTGGCGGGAGACACCAGGTGGGGCGGCTCGCTCACGAACACGACCGCCAACGAGCAGCCCGAGAGAGCGGCCAACTGGCCCGCCACCTCGATCGCGCCGAACCCAGCCTCTGAACCGTCTACGCCGACCACCAGCGGCTCGGTTTCGGCCACGTGGTCAGCCACGGCTCACCACCACGGTCCCTACGCTGTGCTGCAGTGCCTTCCTCGGGCAAAGCTGGCCGCCAGCCCGTGCCCCGCCCGAATCCCCTGACAGTGATGGTGTCACAATTTGAACTCCTGCGGTTAGCTAGTGTGGAGTCAAAACGTCTAGACGTCGAGTCTAGGTGCCCCTCCAACCGATCGTCACCCGACGAGCCAGAAGGGTCTGGACGTGAAGCAGCTCACGCCGCATCTCGCATCGACACTCCCGCAAGCGGCACAGGTCTTCGCCGAGCGCGGCCTCGACGCCACAACGATCGAGCAGGTCGTCCTCGCAACCGGCATCCCCAAGCCCACGCTCTACTACCACTTCTCTTCCAAGGAAGAGATCGTGACCTGGCTCCTGGAGCGCTTCCTCGCCGATCTGTCGGCTCGCGTCGACGCAGTCGTCGGGATGGACCTGCCACCGGCCGAGCGGCTTCGCCTGCTCTTGGCGAGCCACCTCCAGATCTTCGCTGAGGAACCGCACGTTTGTACCGTGCTGCTATCCGAGCTCGGTCGGGTACTGCGGATCCCTGTGGTCTCCCAGTCCGTCCACCAGGCCTTCCACGAGCCGGTGGCAGCGCTCCTCATCGAAGCCCAGCGAGACGGCTCTCTCACCGTGGTCGACCCCGAGGTAGCAAGCTCAGCCATCTTCGGCATGGTCGCAATGGTCGGACTTCGCTACGTCGCCTCTGGGACTGAGGTACCGACTGAGACCGTCCTGCGCCAGCTCGAGGCACTGCTCCACCTCCCCAAGCGAGAAGGATGACCGAACTCCAGCCCGGATTGCCGGCCGGCGAGGCCACCACAAGATCCGCTGACGTCCATGCTGTCCTTCTCGACCTGCCCGATCACCTGCCTGAGCTCATCGCGTTGGTCGACAGGACAGGGATCCTCCACTGGTACAACCTGACGACCGAAGCGGCTCTCGGATGGCGATCGACGGAGTGGATCGGCCGAAGTGTCCTTGAGATCGTCCACCCCGAGGACCACCAGATGCTGCGCGACCTCGACCCTCTCTCCCGGCGAGCGTCGACACTCCCGCCAGTCATCCGGGTGGCGTCGAGCTATGACGGGTGGACTGCGCTCCAACCGATCGTCGCTGCGATCGATACCCTCACTGGGCCGCCACTCCTGCTCGTGAGCGCGCGACGGGCCCAGGCCCCCTGACACCTCACGGCATCACTCCGTGGGTCGGCCAGGGAGACGGTTCAGCGCACCGCTCTGGATGCGCCTACCGCGGGCCCCGATGACGCGTCGCGTATGCATCGGGCATCTGGGCTGACTCCCGTGCGGCGTCGGACTTGACCGATCCACGCGAGGTCCGGTCTCGAGGGAACCACCTCGCCTGCGACTCGCACACGCTCGTGCCGACGAGGACTGTCGTCGGGACGGCCGGGACAGCCACACGCCCGACGGCGAGCCCACTGATGAAGTTACTCGCCTTCCTCGAGGTTCTTCAGGGCCGAGCCGATCCGTTCGGCAGCGTCTCGCTTCGCTCTAAGCCCGATGTCGGTGTAGATATCGGCGGTGATCGCGAGGCTCGCGTGACCGAGAAGCGATGAGATCACCTCGAGAGGTACGCCTTGATCATGGAGAAGCGTGGCGGTCGTATGTCGTGACGCGTGGAACCGGCGAGGACCGACTCCGGCCTTGGTGGTGAGCCTCCGCCACCACCGGTAGGCGTTCCATTCGTTGACGGGCGTTCCGGTTTGGGTGGTGAATACGAAGCCGTGCTCCTGCCACTCCGCGCCGGCCCGTTCCCGCTCGCCGACTTGGATCCGTTGGCGCGAGATGAGTGCGTCGTGGACGCGGTCGATCATTGGAAGGACCCGTTCGGCCTTCTTGGTCTTAGGGGTGTCGACATACCACCCCCCGCCCTTGCGGCTCTTCATCGTCCCTCGGACGGTGATGGTCCGGTGATCGAAGTCCAGGTCGTCCCACCGGAGGGCCAAGACCTCCCCCTTGCGGAGACCCAGTGCGAGCGCGATCTCGGCCAACGCTGCAAACCGGTCGTCGCGTGCCGTCTCGAGCACCGCCTTGACCTCTTCGAGGGTCAGGGAGTCTGCGAGCTTCGTTGAGGCCACCCTCGGCGGTTCGGTGAGCGACGCGACGTTGCGTGAGACGTGTCCGAATCGCTCTGCGGTAGTGAGCGCCCGCCGCAGGATGGATCGGGTCAGGCGTCGTGTGCCGGCGGAGAGGCCGCGCTCGTCCATCGCCCGAAGCATTGAGTGGACGTGGTCGGGGGTCAGTTTCGCGAGTCGGTGACGACCGATGGCTGGGATCACGTAGGTCTCGAGGACCCAGATGTAGTCGCGTGCTGTGCTCTCCTTTACCGTGCCCGGAAGGACCTCCCGGTACCACCATCGAAGGAAGTCGGTTGTGGTGCGGCGCTCGTCTGGGAGGACTCGACCCTTTGCCAGGTCGGTCTTGATCGCTGCGATCTTGGTTACGACGTCCTGCTTTCGTTTGGCTCGGACGTATTTGCGTCGTCGTCGGCCGGTGCCGTCGGGCGGGAGGTCAACGACTCCGACCCAGAGCTCCTTGGTGTCGTCGAAGTAGAGGCTTCCCTCGCCGTGACTTCGGCGGCGGCTCATGTGGGAGGCCACCGCTTGGGAGAGGAGACGGGGCCGTCATGCGGCTTCCGGGTTCTCTCGGCAGCGCTCGACGAACTCCTCGAGCGCTCGGGTGGTGATGCGACGGCTCGTGCCGATCCTGACTGACTCGAGGGCGCCGCGGGCCAGTAGCTCGTAGAGCTTCGATCGGCTGATCGAGAGCGTCTTGGCTGCTTCCTCGGGGGTGAGTAGGAGCTTCTGCACCTGGGCCTCCTGGTCGTGTGGTGTCCTTGACGGGTGGCTGCGTCATCGCCAGTGAGGGTCACTGGGGGACCTCGACGATCGCGGTGTCGGTGAGGGCCCAGTGGCGAGGGGTCATTGCCGCCAACTGCGCTTGGAGCGTGTGGATTAGTTGCGGCGCGCCTTCTCCGTCGATGGTGACGGTGAGGTAGCTGCCCGGGACTCCCGTGAGGCGGTTCCATCGCCCGGCGATCGTGTCGAGGATGATGCACACGGCATCGTCGAGCGCCTGTTCTTCATCCGTCGTTGCGATCTGGCCGTAGACCAGCGTCAGATGCCGTCTGCCCCATGCGATCTCTTCTGCCTCGGTCGCGACTAGTTCGTCGAGCCGCCGGATACGTTCGCCGACGGGCCATCGGCGTCGGCCGGCGTCGTGGGCCCGGATCTCGTTCAGGGCGAAGGTGAACGGGTCGTGCTCCTGCATAGCAAGGCTCCGATCGCGCTGTCGCTCCACGAGACAGCGCTTCGGAGATATGCGGTGGAGCCGTTGCCGACGATAGCTGCCTGCCCTCGTGAAACGAAAGGGATCGCTTGCTCTGATCATCAGAGCTCGACTCCGACGTCGAACGCCGGAGGATCGACGGAAGCTCGGTGGGGAGCGCGCAGGACAGCGGGCCACTCAGGTTCGGTGAGTGCCCAGGCGTTGAGGTCCAGTCCCCCTGGTGGAGCGATGACGGTGATGTGAGAGCCGCGCTCGGAGATGAGGGTGTCGAGGCGGGTTCCCCAGGCGTGGCCTGCCGGGTCGTCGTCGATGACGGCAATGAGGTCGACTGAGCGGCGGTGGGCGTAGGCGGCGAGCGCGTCCGCCACGCTGGGATCCGGTGCTTGTGCGCCGAGGATGGCCACCGTCGTGAAGCCGCTTTGCCTGGCGGTGAGGGCGTCTGGGATGCCTTCGCACACGACCAACGGACCCTCGTCGGGCACGGGTCTCTGTGTCCAGGCGAGGCGAGGGTTCGTGCCCAACTTGGATGCGGGGTTCTCGTACTTGGGTCCGTCTCCGGGGTCGAGGTAGCGGGTCTGCACGTAGGTGATGTCGCCGGTGGGGGAGAGGGCGGGGAACGTGGCGGCAAGTGCTCGGCCGCTGGGGAGCCCGCCGGGTCGGCGCAACATCTGGCGGCCGGGGTCGGCGCCGATGTGGTGGGCGTGGAGGGTCTCGTCGGTGAGGCCTCGGTCGTGGAGCCAGGCCCGTACGGGTCGACCGAAGCGTGACCACAGGACGTTCTCGCATGCGGCGACGTAGCGGCGCACGGCGTCGTCGAGCGGCACGGGGCCCGCCTCTTTGGGGGTGGTGCGGTGTGGTGCTCTGGGGCGGGTGGGTTCGTCGCGACCGATGCCGGCTCGTTCGGCGAGGTGCGCGATGGCTGCGGCGCGGTCTGTGCGATGTGTGAGCATGATCAGGTCGATGGCGTCGCCGCGGTGGGTGTCGTCGCCGGACCAGCACCGCCATCGTTCGTGCCCGTGGGCATCGGCGGCGATGGTCACTGAGGGGTGTTGGTCGTGGTGGTCGGGGGCGGGGCAGTGCCAGCGGCGCCGGTGGCCTTCTCCTTGGGAGCTGGTGTGTTCGTCGAGGAGCGCAGCGAGGTCGGTGCGGTCGAGGATCTCCGCGATGTCCCATCGCTTTGTGCGAGCCGCCATGTCAGGTGGTCATGGCGGTGTCGGTGTCGAACAGGGCCCGTTCTGTTGGTGACAGGACGTTGTGGACGACCGCTGCTCGTTGCTGGAGCCGCCACAGCGCCCGGCCCCGTGCCAGTTGGCCAACGAGGCTGGTCTCTCGGGGGTTGAGTCCGAAGAGGTCGGCGGCGGTGGCGAGCTGGTCGGGGGGTTGGCGAAGGAGGATGCGGGTCTGGATGTCGGAGAGGAGCCCGGCGGCGATCTTGGCGTCGGCGGTGCCGTCGTCGGCTTGGGCGGTGAGGTCGGAGGGTCGGTGGCAGATCAGCCAGGTGGAGACGCCGTAAGTGCGGGCCAGCTTGAGGGAGGCCTGGAAGTGGCGGGCGCCGTGGAGCACGGCGGCCCATGCCTCGTCGATGACCTGGATGACTCTGCGTTCGCTGTCTCGTTGCAGCACTGCGCTGAGCCAGTGGGTGGCGGCCATGACTACGAGGGGGAGGGCGTCGCGGTCGCCGTAGGCGGCGGAGAGGTCGACGACGATGCCGGGGCCGTCGGCCCAGTCGAGCGACACGGTGGTGGGTCCGTCGAACATGCCCCGCAGTGATCGGTTGATGAGCTTGTCGAGCGCGAACACGACCGGTGCCGCGGCGCGGCCGAGTGTCTGGGGGCTGGTGTGGGTGAGCTCGATCAGATCGGCTGGGGGGTGCTGCATGGCGGTGACGACGTCCGCGAGGGTGAACGATCGACCCGTACGCCCAAGGGTGAGGATCGCCCATCCGAGCAGCGCGTCCTCGGTGGCATCCAGGGGCCGGCCAAGTACGGCGGTGACCAAGCCGGCGACGAGGCGCTGTCGGGCCGCCACGTCGCTCGAGTCGTCTCCCGGACGGGCGTCCATCGGGTTGAGGCGGCTCGTACCACCGGGGTGGAGCTTGACCACCGAGAACCCGAGCACGTCAGCGAGGGTCCGGTACTCACCTTTGGGGTCGATGACCGCGATGAACCGGCGGGCCCCGTAGACGGCGATCGAACGCCCCAGGAACGCCTTGATGGTCGAGCTCTTCCCGGAGCCGACCTCGCCGAGCACGATCACGTTCGGGTTGGTGAGCACGGTGGGATAGAGCTCGAACGGGTCATAGTGGAACGCGGCCATGCCACCGGTGAGAGAGACGCCCATGTAGGGGCCTCGATGTCCGAGTCCGGTGTCGGTGTGGAACGGGTAGACCGAGCGCAGGTTGGCCATGGTGGAGCGGTGCCAGTCGAGGCTCATCCCGGGAGGTCGAGCCCACCACGGCGGACGCGGATCGGATCGGACGATGTGCCCGTCGCTGGCGTGCGACCTGCGAGTGCCGGGACTGGTCATGTGAGACCTTTCGGTGGTGCGACGTTGCGGCCGAGGGGGAGCGAGGCGACCCAGCCGAGGTGGTGGCGGGCTTCGAGGGCCCGCAGGTCGATGAGGCATTGCCCGGCGTGCTGCTCGATCGCCGCGCAGGCGTCGTCGAGCGCGTCGAGGTCTGGCGCGCACACGTCGACGAGACCGACGAAGCGGAACTCCGGGTGGCCCTGGGTCAGTTCGGTCTCACGGCGGCGCACGTCGTCGATGCGCTTGCGGTCACGCTCGGACACCCGGAACCCGCGCCGTTCCTTCATCTCGGCGTCGGCTTCTCGGCTCATCACCTCCCGATCCGCCTGCCGAGCGGCGCGCGACGGCGGCACCGGTTCGGCCACCACGGTGATGGTGCGGGTCACCTCAGAGCTGGCGAGCAGCGGTTCGAGCCAATCGGCCCCGACAGGGAGCAGCGGCCACGACGCGACCCGGAAGCTGCGATGGAACGACCCGTCGACCCGCACCTGTGACCATGCCGGCTCGGTCGCCATCGGACCCCACTCGAGGGTGGCTCGGCCGGCGGCGGCCGCCAGCGACGACGCCATCGTGGTCACAGCGGCGTGTCGGGTCGGGTCCGATCGGGTCCGCACAGCCGCCGCAAGCTCCGCGGCACCAAGTGGGGGATCGACGACGACCCCGGCGCCGGCGAGGCGGCCAGAGAACAGGGCGACCTCGTCGGCGAGCACCTCGAGAGCAGCGTCGAGCGCAGGGGTGGCCCGGCGTCGGCGCACCCGATCCACCGCGACGCTGACGCACAGCAGTGTCTCGTGAACCACCGTGTGGCGAGCCTGGGCACCGAGGTGTGAGAGGTAGTCGGCAACCACCGGCTCGGCGGCTCGCGCGTCGAGGTCGTGCTCGGCCAGGAACCGACGGTGGGCATCGACCCCGACCGGGTGGGCCCACTCCTGCCACACGATTCGGGCGATCGGGCTTCGTTCCCGGGCGAAGGGGGCCAGCGCTGCTCCCCACCCGGCCAGCATCGAGTCCTGATCGGTGGGTGAGGCCAGAGCGAACCCGTCGACCCGAGCCCGCACCACCGCAGTCACCGTCCCCCCGGTCCGGTCGTGGATGACGCCGATCCCGGTCGAGCCCGCTCCGCTGGTCGTCGGGATCTCCAGGAGCTCGAGACCGGCAAGCTGCGCCGGCACCGCGCCGTTAACGAGGTCGGATGTGGCGGTGAGCGGGGTCCGGACCCACTGGGCTCGGCCTTGACGGCGCCCCCACCACAGCCGCAGCCCGGGGCTGGCGACCTCGTTGAGAGCCAGACCCCGGTGTCGCCCGAACGCCACCACCGCACCCAGGGCAGGGCCCGCCAGGGCCACGATCGCCGGTGCCGAGGTCTGCAGCGTGAGCGTCATCACCAGGACTCCGGCGATGAGGGGCACGACCTGGCGGCCCGCCAAGCCCAACAGCACACCGGGCCGGGAAGCGTCACCGAACCGGTAGCTCCGAGCGCTCACGAGTCCTCACCCTCGGGAACCGGGGTGGTTGCCGGTGCCTCCGACGGCCTCGACCCATCCTCAGCAGACGCCTGCGTGGACGGCACCTCGTCCGACCCACGAGCCGACGGATGGCGGGCGACAGCCTGGTCGAGCGTCGCGTCGGCCGCCCCACCAACCCGCTCGCCGGCGGAGAGCACCGACTCGCCGACCTGGCGGGCAGCCATCACCGGGCCCGCCACCGCCGCAGCCCCCGAGGCGCCCGCCGCCGACGGACTAGCCGATCCGGCACCCCCCGCCGCACCGACCTCGCCCCCGGCGAGTCGAGCATCGGCACCGCCGCCACCCGGGGACGAGCTGGTGGCATCCCCATCCGGGATTGGGTTGGACGCCATCTTGGCGATCCCGCCACCGAGGCTGCGGGCGCTGTTGGCCGCGTACATGCCGGTCATCGCGCCCCGACCCCACCCCGATGCCACCCCGGCCCCGACGACAGCGCCCTCGACGGTGGGCATCAGCTTGTAGAGCACCATCGGGGTGAACGACGCGACGGCGAAGCACACGATGCCAGCGAAGAGCACCCCGAGCGACGCCGCCCCGTCTCGCACCGAGTCACCGGTCGCCGTGAGATCGGTGGCGTTCGCCATCAGCTTCACCGCCAACGCGAGGGTGGCCACGATGGCGAGCTTCGACACCACCAGAGCTACGGCGAGGTGCACGATCTTGCGGGCCGAGTCACGGAACATCGGCAGCACCGACGACGCGAACACCAGCGGCGCCAACAGCGCGGTCACGTAGATCAACGCGTTGCGCATCGCCAGGGCGACGGCGAGGCCGAGCAACGCCAGATACAAAAGCAGCATCGTCAGCACCGCCAGGAACCCCATGTCGAGCATCGACGACGCGGTCATCACCGAGATCACGCCCTCGAGGAGCCGTTGCAGGTCCGGTCGCACCGTCGCCCAGATCCCGGCCGAGGCCTGGTCGACCACGCCCAGGAGCAGATCGATCACCGTGATCGAAAGCCCGGTGGCCACGATGCTCCAGGCGCCCTGCTTGAACGCGTCCACGATCTGCTCGGGCCGCCCCGCGAGGGCGGCTTGGATGGCAGAGGCGAGCATCAACCCCACCACCACCGCCAACGCCAACCCGGAGATCGGGGCCATCAGCTCGGTGGTGAACCACGCCTCGGTGAGCCGAGGCGTGGTGGCAGTGTCGAGCGTGGTCCAGATCCACTCGATCAGCACCGCCAACCCCCGAGCCATCCACCCGACGATCCCGTCGAAGATCGACGACGACGCGGAGTCGACCATCCACCCGAACAGCTCGCCGATCCCTGGGAGCTGCGGGATCACGCGCCCACCCCCACATGGGACCAGGAGGCGACCTGGTCGAGGTCGGCGACCGAGGCCAGGTCGGTGTCGTTGAGCGCAACTGGCGAGGGGCCGGGTTCGTCGGTCCACCCAGCGACCTTCCAGTCGCCACGCTCCACCTCGAGCGTCAGCGTCGAGGTGCGCCACACCTGACGGGCCACCGACCCGCCGTCGATGCCGACGACCAGCACCGACCACACCCGTACCCGGGCGGTGGTGGCGGAGTCCATGGTCGAGGTGACCGTCAGCGGGAACTCGTGCCACACCAACTCGGCCGGGGCGACGGCTCGATTGTCAGTACCGACGGTGAGCCCGGCGAGCTGGTCGTTCACCGTGCTCACCAGGTCTGGTCCGAACGATGAGGTCGCCATGGTGAGAATCGCGTCGCGTCGAGTCAGCGGACCAGCGGTCGCGATCACCGACGTCGAACGCACGAACGCAGCCGCGGCCGCCTCGGCGCCGGACTGGTCGAGCGACCATCCCACCGGGATGCCGTGCTCGGTCCGGGTCGGACCGATCGATCTCGCCGTGTCGACACCGGACGCCGCAGTAGCTGCGACCTCGTCGGCGACGGGACGGCTCGCCGGCGCCGGGTCGCTGGGGTTGGCGCAGGCGGCGAACCCGACGACCAGAACAACAGCAGCGACGACCGCGAGGATCCGAAGGCGACGAGTGGTGCTCATGTCGCGTTGTAGACCTGCGTCGCGAACGTGTGGGCCAAACCCGCCAACGCGGCGGCGCCCACTCCGCCGAGCACCCACTTGCGTCCCGCCGAGGCGGCCCCGTAGTTGTTGCCGAAGTGCCCGACCCCCACCGCGATCCCCCCACCGAGGATCCCCGCGACCGCCGCGGCCAGCGCACCCCACTTCAGCCACCCCAGCAGCGAGGTCACCAGACCCGCGCCGGGCATCGACGCGTCAGGAGCGGGGTCCGGGACCTGCGCCGCCGCGATCGAGGCCGTCACCACCACCACCGTCGTTGCCGTCGTGACGACAGCGGCGACGACACGCCGCACACCGTGTCTCATCGAGTCTCCCTCCGCTCCGGGCACACCCCGTCGGCGTGCTCAGTCCTCCCCCCCAACCCACCCCCACCCGTCGGTGCCGTCGCGCTATCCGCCCGCGGTGGTGCGCGACGAGCCCCGCCCCCGGCGGTGGGCATGACGGTCATGCGCCTTCGAACCTGTGCCGCTACCGGCGGCCTCGTGACCGTCCTGCTCGCCGTCGCGCTCCTGCCGGCCCTACTCGGTCGAGCACCGACAGCTGCAGGGTGTGGGATCCGCAACGTCGAGGTCGACCGGATCGCCGCCACCATCAGGGCCCTCGAATCCGGTGGCGACTACACCGCCCGGGCGGCCGGGTCGAGCGCGTCCGGCGCCTATCAGTTCCTCGACTCCAGCTGGGCCGACTACGGCGGCTACCCGCGCGCCTGGCTCGCCCCACCGGAGGTGCAAGACGCAAAGGCCGCACAGCTGATCACCGCCATCCTCGCCGCCCACTCAGGCGACGTCACCGCCGTACCCGTCTCCTGGTACCTCGGCCATGTCCCCGCCGCCGGCTCGCCCGAGTGGGACACCATCCCCGCCCCGGGCGCCGGGAACCGGCTCACCCCACGCCAGTACCAGGCCCGCTGGATGGCCCACTACGACAGCCTCGCCTCCTCCAACGCCGACGCCACCGCAGCCGAGGGCGCCGGGTGCGCCACGTCTTCGGGTGAGGTCCTTCCCGGCGGTTGGGCGCTACTCGGTCCCCGCGAGCTCCTCGAGGCGACAGCCGATCAGCTCGACAACCCCCATCACGACTACCCCGCATGGGACTGGGCCATCCCCACGGGCACCCCGATCACCGCCATACGAGGCGGGACCGTCACCGCCCTTACCACCAACACTGGCAACTGCTACGGGCTCGCCGGGTGTGTCGCCTGCGGTCTCGGGGTCATCGTCACCGACATCGACCTGGTGACGTGGACCTACTGCCACGGCAGCCGACTCCACGTCGCCGTCGGAGACCAAGTGAGTGCAGGCCAACAGATCCTGACGAGCGGCAACTCCGGCAACAGCACGGGCCCCCATCTCCATCTCGCCGTTCGTGTCGCCGGTGTCGCCCGCTGTCCCCAGCCGCTGATCGAGTCACTGGTCCACCTCGGGGCCGGGATCGCCCCATCGGCGTTGCCGTCGACCGGCTGCACCTTCTAGGCGTCCGTCGTGTGCACGTCTCCGCGCTCGGCGGTGGCCGTCGAGAGCTCTCGCAGGAGATCCACGGTGGCCGTCGACGGGGTCAGTCCGAAGTCGTCGAGATGCGCTTCGAGCTCCTGGAACACGCGACGCACCCCGGCGGGGTTGCCGGCCGCGTCCTCGACTCTCATCCGCAGTCGATAGAGCATCTCGTCTCCCGGCAGAGCCCGCAGCCCCTGTCCCAGAGCCCACCGGGCCCGTTCCACCTCTCCGGCTTCGAGGGCCAGATGCGCGCATGCCGTGGCGGCCTGTTCGATGAGCTGCTCGGCTTCGCTCACCAGCTGCTCGCTGATCGCCCAGTCGTAGCCGGCGGCGTCGAACGGCGGTCCCTCCACCATCTCGAGGGCACGAACGAGGTGCTGGGTCGCGTCCGCTGAGGGTGACTGCTGCGCTGCCTCGTACAATGAGCGCAGCAGCTCCAGGTCCGTGCCTACCTCTGGGTGGAGGGTGATTGTGCTGTCCGGGCGGCTCGCCGCGCTCAACACGGGCACACCGTCCCACGATCCCAGGGAGCGACGGGCGGAGCTGATGAGGTTGAACACGGACTTGGCGGAGATCGGACTCGACCCCCAGATCGCGTCCTGGACCTGTTCGTGGGTGATCGGCCGTGACGAGCACGCCACCAAGGCGACGACGGCGAGCTCGCGCCGGGAGAGGGCTGGGCCGTCGACGAGCCGTGGAGCACCGAGGACCTTCACCGTCATGCGCGGCGATGCCAGTAGCGGCTGGTCGTTGCTCCCGAGCTCTACCTCATCGAGGTCAAATGTCTCCTGCACGGCACTTGCGGCAACCGCGCTCTCGCCAGCGAGATCGTCGACCCACCACGCCCGCAGGGGGCCGGGCTCGTCGTCGGCGGGAACCACGATGGTGCTCTCCAGCAGATCGTCGATCTCGTCGACGGTGTCCGCGGCCAGTGCGGCCGGGGTGAACTCGATCCCCAACGGGTCCATGGTCGCAGTCCCGTCGCCGCCGACCTCGATGCGGCAGGCTGCGTCGTCGGATTGGCCGAGGAGGAGTACCACGCCGCCACGATGAGCAGGCGTGGCAGCCGTCGCCTCGCGCAGCGCCGGTGTGTGGGAGTCGCCGGCGACGACGGTGACGTCGAGGGGCAGCACCGGGGTAGCGCAGGTCCGGTACGCGAACGTGGTCGCGCATCCAGCCTGACCCAGGAGCGCCTCGGATTCCTTCGTCACCGACTCGAGCTCGGCGAGCGCCTGGTCAGCCGCGACGGCGTCGATCCCGATCGACCGGGGCAGCACCTGCGCCTCGGGGCTGACGAGCACGCGGGCCTGGCCGATCTCATCGCCGGTGGCGAGCTCGACGACCAGCGCCCGGAACAGGTCTTCCGCAGCGCCCGGGTCGCCGGCGATGGCGACGGTTCCGTAGGCCTCCAGGTTCACCAGGAGCTGGCGGCCGTCGCGCTGACCGAAGGTGACCAGACCGGGGAGCACCGAGGGGTGCTCCGCTTCAGGCACCGGTGCTTCCGGGTCATAGGGGCGGTGCCAGGACCAGCCTCCCGGCTCTGACGTCCACCCCTCCGGCGGGCTCGACGCGGGTTGATCCCAGAGGATCTCGATACCGGTCGCTTCGCTGTACTCGACAGCGATCGGGACCGAGCCGAACGTTCGACCGGTCAGGTGGTCGCCGAGCCAGCCGAGCGCTTGGCCCACCCAGCGAACCAGCGGTACGTCGCTCGCCGCCACCAGGTTCTGCTCGAGCTCGCTCGGGCGGTAGTAGGGCAGCGGGCCCGGCGCCGCGTTCCGGCGCCGCCGTCGCAACAACAGCATCAAACCGGTCGCCAGCGCGGTTGTCCCAGCCAGACCGACCAATGCGGTATCGAGGTCGAAGCTGCCGTCGGATGCGCCCGCTGCCGTCGACTCGGTCGTCTGATCCTGTGGTGCCGGTGCCGGTGCCGGTGCCGGTGCCGGGGTGGGGGTGGTCGAGAGGGTGGTGGTGGGTTCGGCGTCGGTGGGCGTTGCCAGCTCCACGGATGGACTGGGCTCGTCGGGCAGGGAAGCCGTCGGCTGCGGCGTCGGGGCCGGGATGGCAGATGCCGAAGTGGCGTCGCGGGGGAGGGTCAGCTCCCAGCCGCTGCAGATGAGGTTGGGCTCCGCGAGGAGGACCGGGTTGAGGTCGCGGATCTCCGGCCATCGGAACGGGTCACCCAATCGTGCCTCGGCGATATCCCAGAGGGTGTCTCCCCGCTGCACGACGTAGGTGGGATCGACCGTAGGGGCCGGCTCGGCGACGGTCGATTCGTTCGGATGCTCTTGGGGGCCGGTCGTCTCACGGTCGAGGTTCGTGGGGCTGTCGAGGCCGATGCTGATCGCGCTGGGTGGGAGGGCGGCGACGGTCACGGGTCGGGTGAGGCTGGCGAGGAGCAGCACCGATCCGGTGATCTTGCCGGCGAGCGTCGCGAGGGGCGCGATGCGCTGGCGCCGGCCGGGACGGCCGCGCATCGAGTCGACCACGCCGCGCACCGTGTAGCCGGTGAGCACCGCCCAGCTCACCCAGGCGAGACAGACGAACGCGTTCAGGATCACGGTGGGGTCGACGAACCGCAGCGGTGTCGACGCGATGGCGTCCGAGGTGGGGATCGACGTGGGAAGTGGCCATCCGAACGCGACGCCGAGCGCGATCGGCAACCCGACGATCACGGCGATGCCAGCCATCAGTTGCGCGACGGCGGAAGCGACTCGGGTCGGGGTCGGTCGGCGCATGGTCAGCTCCTGGCGAGATCGTGGTGGGGTTCGGCGGTGGCGGTCCCGCTCACCGGACGGGCTCCGATGCCGATGGTCTGGAGGAACACGAGGGGACGGGTCTGGGTGACGGTGACGGTCACTGAGGTCGTGGTCGCCGACGCGGTGCCGGTCCAGCCGTTGGTCGCGAGGAACGCCTCGGCCCTGGCGCTCGCCGCGGTCGGGTCGAGTCGCACGACGCCGGTGGCCATCAACGTGGGCGTGTCGATGGCTTGGGCGCCGGCCCGGGCGGCCTGTTCGGCGACGTTGATGGCCTGTCGTTTGGTGGCGATGAGACCGCCGCCGTCGTAGACGAGTCCGGCCACGGCGAGGACGATGATCGTGGCGAACACCATCCACACCGACGCCGCCCCCCGCTCACGTCCCAGCTGATGGACGCTCATGGCGTGTCGCCGGTGGCGCGGTAGGTGTCGAGGACCGAGGTTGCGTGGCCGTCGAAGCGTCGGGTGCCGCCGAGGCCGATCGGTCCGAGATCCGCCAGGCTCACCTCGCACCCCACCACAGCGGTCACCTGGCCGCCCGGTTCGAACCGGCTGGTGTCGAGGTCGACGGTGTGGGTCGCGCAGTGCAGGCCGGACCGATCGAGGGCCGCGTTGACGGCCTCGGCGGCGGCGGCGCGTGCCGCGCCCGGGGTGCGCTGCGCACTGGCGGCTCGAGCGGCGTCACGAGCAGCACCATCGAGGACCTGCCGGGTGACCGTGGTCCGCCCGACGAGGGCGACGAGGCACATCAAGGCGATGGCGACGGGGACGATGATCACCATCTCGGTGATCACCGAACCCCGGTCACCCCGCACGCGTGTCGTTGTCATGGGGTGAACTCCTCGATCGGGGAGCGGGTGGTGGCCGACACGTCGAGGACCAGTCCAGGGATGACCGCGGGCGACTGCCCGGTCACGGTTGCGGTCACGGTCCCCGACGAGCGGGTGATCGTGACCGTGGGATCGGTGACCGACCGGGATCCGAGACTGGTGAGGATCTGCTCGGCGCGGGCGTAGCCGTCGCTGTCGGTGGCCTCGTAGGCGCGAGCGGATCGGGCCGCTTCCTGCGCGGCGGCGGAGACGATCTGTCGGGCGTGAAACCACAACGCCAGATGCACGGACGCCAGCACCAGCACCAACAGCAGGGGCATGGCGATGGCGAGCTCGGTGGCGGCCGCGCCGCGATCACCCTCGCACCGGGCGGCCCCTGTTTCGACGGGTCGGTCGTGCACGGGGGTCAGTTGGTGGGGATGGAGTTCGCCTTGGCGGTGACCTTGGTGACGATTATCGCCACCACGGCCAAGGCGAGAGCGGCGAGGCCGGCCACGACGATCACCGTCTCGGTGGTCATCGCCCCCCGATCGCCTTCCAATGACTGATGTCGGAGGTTGGCGAGTCGGTTCCGCAACAGGGTGGTGTGGGCGAGCAGGTACTCGAGCTCTGGTGACATGGATCGTGTCCTTCTCTCTAGAGGGGCAGTTGCCCCGGTGGTGTCGGTGAAGTCAGAGGCCGTCGAGGACGGTGATGACGGCGGGGAACCCGATGAGCAGCACGAACCCGAACAGCAACATGGCGGTGGGGATGGCCATGCGTTCGGTGGCGGCCTGGGCTCGGGATTCGGCCGCGGCGAGCTCGGCGGTTCGCAGGCCGTCGGCCTTCACGGAGATCGTGTTGCGGACCTTGGCGCCCTCGCTTCCGGCGAGTGCGACGCTCGAGGCGAGCTCGATGACGGCTGGAACGTTCAGGTCATCGCCGAGGCCGCGAAGTCCCTCCCAGATCGTGGTGCCGTCGATCTGTGCGACGTCGATGGTGCGCCGCAGCGTGTGGAACACCCACGAGTCGCCCACCCGTGCGGCTTCGGTGAGCGCCGCTTCGGTGCCCATCCCGCCGGCGAGGCTGATCGCGACCAGGTCGAGGTAGGCGCCGAAGGCGACGGTGAACTCATGGCGCCGCTCCGTTGCCCGCCGGCGCAATGTCAGGTCCGGAGCCACGAACCCGACTGCCATGCCGGCGAGAGTGGCGACGACCAGGACCGGTGTCGGGATGGTGACACCCCCGAGCACGCACACCGCAGCCGTGACGACCACGAACGCGGGGGCCATCACCGCGCACACCACCTTGGACGCGGCGTGGAGGTCGGGATCCACCTCCGCGACGCGGGCGTCGCTCCCATCGACGGCGGGCAACCCCCACACCGACAGCACTCGTCGGCTCCGTCGCCCGACCCGGAGTCTCCACTCGCCCTCGGTGGCCCGGGTGGCAGTCGGGAGTGGCCGGTCGATCCGGTCGAGGACCGAACCCAGGGTGGGGGCGGAGCCGACACCGAAGTGCCAGACGGCGGTCATGGCGAGACCGAGGCACGCCCCCAGAGCGACGGTGATCCAGATCCCGTTCATCGGACACCCGCCGTGGTCGGGGCGGTGGTCGTGAGAAAGCGGCCCTCGTCTGACTCGATGGTCGAACGGGCCAGCCACCAGTAGGCGCCGCCGAAGAACGCCGCGACCACGGCGAGGACCACCTGGCCGATCGCACTGCTGTAGACCTCGACGTAGGTCGGGTTGAAGACCACGATGCCGACCGAGAACGCCACCGTGATCGAGGTGACCAGCCGCACCGAGCTGCGGGTCCGGGCCCGACCGGTCTCGACCCGTAGCCGCATCGTCACCGTGTCGCGGCTCGCGGCCGCCAGCCGGCCGAGAAGGTCGGCCAAATGTCGCGGTGACCCCTCCGAGGCGAGGATCAGCGCAGCCACGACCAGATCCCCCGCCGGGTCATCGACCGCCTCGGCGAAGCGGCGCAGGGCGGTTCGCGGCGCGGTCCCCGACTCGAGCGCGGTTGCGAGGGCGGTGACCTCGTCTCGAAGCGCCACCGGAGCGAACGCGGCGGTGGCGATCACTGCCTGTTCGAGGCCCGCGGCGGCAGCCATGACGTCTCGCAGCTGCTCGGTCCATGACGCCAGCCCCTCGAGACGTGCCTGTCGCCGGCCCCGCGCAGAGCGGCTCCCGAGCAGTGACGGCACCCAGAACCCGCCTGCCGCGGCGAGCGCGATCCCGACCGGCCAGCCCGTCACCACCGCCGCCACCAAACCCCCTGCAACAGCCAAGCCGACCCGCGGTCCCACCTTCTCGACCGACCGTCGGGGTCGAGGTCGGCTTCTCGCGGTCTCGGCCCGGGGGCAAGGGCCGGCCCGGAGCGCGCAGGTGAGCAGGAACATCCCCAACCCGAACACAACGCCGCAACCCATCGACACCGCCATCAGGGCGCCCGCCTCTCGAGAGGGGGCCACGCGTAGCCGACCGCCCGGAGACGCTCGGCGGTGCCGGGGCGAAGCGGCACCCCGGTCGCGGTCGCGGTGTCGTCGCCGTGGTCGAGTCGGAAGATCTCGTTGGTGACCACGTGGTGGTCCTCGGCGCCCACGACCTCGCGCACCGACGCGACCCGCCGAAGCGGAGCACCATCCGGCGTGGTGGTGTGGGACAAGAACACGACGAGGTCGACCGCGTTGGCGGCCAGCAGGTTCGACGCCACCCGATCCAGATGCTCCGGAGCTTGCACGCAGTAGGCGGCGACCCGGTCGAACACCCCGTCGCTCCCCGACGCGTGGATCGTGCACATCGATCCGTCGTTGCCCTGCGACATGGCATTCAGCATCGGGATGACCTCGGCGCCACGAACCTCGCCGACGATGACCCGCGACGGGTTCATGCGCAGACCCATGCGCACCAGCTCGGCCATCGACACCGCACCCATGCCCTCGGTGTTGGCGTCGCGTGCTTCCATCTCGACCACATCGAGGTGACCCGGCAGACACGCCGACAGATTCAGCTCCCGGTTGTCCTCGATCGTGACGAGCCGCTCGGTGGAGTCGGTCTCGGCCAGCAGCGCACGCAACAATGTGGTCTTGCCGGCGTTGGTGCCACCGGCGATGAGGATGTTGAGCCGGGCCCGCACCACCGCAGCCAGGAATCCTTCCAAGAGGCCGTCGAGGGTGCCGCTGTCACGCAGATCGGTCAGGGTGGCGGAGGCCTTGCGATGGCGACGAACCGACACGCACGGGCGGGCGGTGACCGCCATGACCGCGAACAGTCGAGCCCCCGACGGCAGTTGCAGGTTCAACTCCACCGAGGCGTGGTCGAACCGGCGCTCGTTCTGCCCGACTCGGGCACCGAGACGCCGCAGGTGCTCGATCATCTCGGCGTCGGTTCGCCACAGCTGCGGGCCGAGCGCCTTGCGTCCGTCGGCATAGGACACCCACACCCGGTCACAGCCGATGGCGTCGATGTTCTCCACCAGTGGATCGGCCAACAAGCGATCCAAGGCGCCCGCGCCGAACATGTCGTCCAGCACCGCGACCGCCACGGCATCGTCCTCAGCGGGGCTCAGCGCGCCGACGCCGTTGGCGATGTCGCGCTCGGCCATCACCCGCAACCGCCGGTGGATGACCGACAGGGCGAACTGGCGTTGGTCGGCACCGGTGACCGACCGGCCCGCCGCGATGGCGTTGTGGCGCCAGCCGGCAACCTCCTCACCGATGCTCGACCTGCGCAGCTCCTCGACTGCGGCGCGCACCCGATCGTTGCGGCTTGCGACGGGCTCGGCCTCGACGCTCATCGCTCGCCGCCCGTCGATGTCGCCGCAGTCACACCACTTGGCGACTCATCGGAGAGGTTGCCGGCCGACCTCGAGACCATCTCCTCACCATCCGTCGCCGGAGGCGGAGGCGGGGGTGGTGGTGCGAGCCGGTCCGCGATCATCGCCGCGCTACGAACGAGACGGCTCCGAGCCCAGGCCCGAGGCCGGCCGGAGTTCCCCTCGAACCCGGCTGCTCCAATCGGGTCATCGGCCATCACCCCGACCAGCGAGGGCACGCCGATGGCGGCTGCGACTTCGGCAGGAGGGTAGGGCTTCTCGCCGAGGACCATCAGCGACACCTCGACCTCGAGATCGTGCAGCCCAGCCGCCAGTTCCCGAGTGTGGATCACACTCGAGACGCAGGGTCGGACCACCAACACGACCTGCCCGACGGTTCGGACCAGTTCGAGCTCGGCCGAGCCCGGATCGAGACGCCCGACATCGACGAGCACGTCACGCGACCCGAGCGAGCTCAGGCACTCCGCCAGCCCCGCGTCCACCAGCGAGTTGAGCGCGGTGGCGGCGGAGAACGGTGAGGGCGGTGCGACCAGGGCGCGTATCTCACCCGAACCGGGAAGCCGCTGGAGGTGCTCCAGGAGAACTCGATCGGACAGGCCGCCTCGGGCGGCCGCCGCGAGATGAACGGTCGTTGGCTCGCTGTGGACGCCGGGCGCGTCCTCGCTGGCCGGGCAGAGTCGCACCACGAGATCACCGCCGGAGCCATCGGCCTCGACGACGAGCGCCTCACGATGGGCCGGCCACGACCCGGCCAGCGCAGCCACCGTGGTCGTGACCCCCGGGGATCCCTTCGCTGCCGCGAACATTCGAACCGTCACGGGATCACCACCACCGCGATGCGACCGTCAGCGGAGGCCGCCGCGATCGACGGGGCCGCGACCCCAGGCACCGCCACGGCGAGCTGGACCGCGCCGTTGCCCGAGGTGCTCGACGAGTCGGTCACGTCGGTGACCCGTCCTTCGGCCAGCACAGATTGGGTCGGGGTGCCGACCGACGATGTGGTCGGCGCCGATTGGGTCTCGACCAGTTGCACCCGGTCCCCGACCGCGAGCGCTGTCGTCGGCGCGGATGCGGCAGCGACGGCCACCCCGACGATCGCCTCGTCGACGGCGAGGGCCCGCGCCGGGCCGAGCGCGTCCTCCACGAGAAGGCTCCCCGGGGTCAGATCGATCGCCGCCGTCCGGCCCACCACCGACTCCCTCTCGGTGGCCCCGATAGGTCGCAAGGCGGGGTCCGGTGCCACCTGGGCCACCGTGAGATCATCGAGGCCGATCGTGGCGCCAGCCGACACCGGCCGTGCCACGACTAGCACCGATGCACGGTCCGAGCCGGCCAACTGAAGCCCGACGAACGCAACGATCGACACCGCCATGCACGCCACCGCCACCGCCGCAAGGGGCAGGCTCCGGCGGCGGGACCGACCGGGATCGATCCCGACCCGCCCGGCGCGTCCGTCACCAGATGGTGGCGTCTTCGATCGTGTGAGCGTGGAAGTCATCGCCTGTGGTTCTCCTCAGCCTCGGCCCGGCGCCACCAGCGCCTGGGACTCCTCGATCCGCAACCCGAACGCCGCCGCCGGGCTGGTCACCTCACCCAGATCACCGACCTGGCCATCAGTCGCCGACCAGCGCAGGTGCCACACCACCGACACCGACACCGGCGCCAACCCGCCCTGATCTGTTCCGGAGCTGCGCCGGAACGTGTAGGAGCACGACGAGGACGACGCCCCAGGGGTCCACTCCGTCCCGGCGTCGCCACACACGACGACCTCCGTCCCGAGCGTCCACAGTGCCCGCACCGGAACGGCCTCGACCGTGGCGGTCAACCCACCGGCCGACGCAGACGCCGACATCACGGCCCAGTTGTCGACATGGAGCCACACCGGCAAGTTCACCAACCCGGTCCCACCGGCCGGCCATGTCCGCACCGCCGGGACCGGCACGGTCACCGCGTTCGCTGCCTGTTCGGCGAGCTCGGCCGCGGTCGGCCCGGTATCGATCGCCGTCGCCGGGTCCCACTGCTGCAAGAGCGAGTAGACGATCTCGCCGGTCGTGTTGTCCCGGCACTGCAACACCACCGGTGTGCCCGCCTCGAGCGTGCTCGTGTCGGTGATACGCGGACCAACGAACGGCGGGTCACCAGGTACCACCGAGAAGTACGCGCACGTCCTCGTCGACGACCGGCCGCCACCGCCCGTGCCGCCACCCGGGGCCCCGTCTGAGCCGGGGGCATCGACCCGGACACCGCCGCCACTGCCATCGGTGTAGCCACCCGCGGATGCACCACGAGCTTCTGCTGCTGACCCTGGCATCAGCGTTGCGGCGGCGAGTACGGCGACAACGACTGTCAGGCGCCGCACGTGCCGACCCCCCGCGCCTCGTCCACCTGGCTGCGCCCGATGACCACCCAACCGGTTGGGTTCCGGCGGAGCTCCACGTCTTCGAGGGTCGTGGTCACCTGCGAGTCGAGCACGCCGCCAGTCGCCACGTCGACCGTCTGACCGTCATCGACGAAGCAAGCTCGAAGCGAGGCTTCCTCCGCAGCCACGCTCACCGACAGCACCTCGATCGAGCGCTGCGACGGCTCGGGGAAGCGGAGCTGCTGACCGAATCCGGCCCACGTGTTCACCTCGCTCGCCGCGGAGGCGAGGGCAGGGCCGGCCCACCAGGCGTCGAGGCGCCCCGATCCGGCGGCGGGGTCCATGAGGCTCGCCTCGAAGGCTTCGATGGCCGAGCGGTACGCCCGCTCCACAGCGGCCCGCTCAGCGTCGGCTGCCAGCGTCGTGCTCGTTGCAGCGGTGCCGTCATTGGAGGCGCTGGTCGCGCATCCGGCGAGGGTGGCGAGTAGCAGGGCCAGCACCGCTGCGGTCTGTGGCAGATGCCGGCCTCGACACGCATGCGGCGCGTCTTGGGGTCGACTGCGCGTGGTCGATGGTTCGATCGTCATCGGGCTGTGCACCCTTTCGCCGTGGACTCCGACGTCGAGTGACCCGCCAAGGTGCTCGACGTCGTGGGACGGCCAGCATGCGCACGCGCGGAGAGTGAGATTCGGTCGGGTCGGGTGATTTGTGCCGATCGGCCTATGACTTGACACGTGTGCTTGTGCCGTGGCCGGACCTTCGGTCCGGGTGCCGTGCTGCCCGGTCGGGTCCACGTCGTCAACCCGCCTCCGCAGGCTCCGGCGGGCGGGGCCCTTCGGGCTTGACGACGCCGCCCCGTCCGGGCGGGCCCGGAGGGCCAAGCCCCATCCACGTGGGCCTGCCGGCGCTACCGCCGGCCCCGATGCGGCTCGACGCCGCCATGCCCTGGAGCACGCCCGATGAACCACGCGAGCCAGACCGGCACCCACCCGACCAGCCACCGTCCACCGCGGGACACCCGGGAGATCCTCACGATCGAGCCATGGCCCGACCCGGTCGTGGAGCGCGATCCCGGTTCGCATCCCACCGCAAGCGCCGAGACGCTCGTGTGGTGGACACCGGTGCTCGGACCGACCGCCGCCATGATGGCCCAGCGCTTCGCGGCAGCCCTCGCCCACCAGCCGCGACTCCAGATCACCACGGCCGATGTGGCCCGAACCTTCGGGATGGGCAACAGCAACGGTCGAGTCCGTGCCGCCATCGCCCGTCTCGAGCGCTTCGACCTGGTGACCTGCCACGGCCAGGCGATCTACCTGCGCACCGCGCTGGCGCCGCTCAGTCGCCGTCACCTCGACCAGCTGCCGAGCTACCTGCGCGAGCTCTACGAGACACGCCACCGGTGACGCATCGCACGTCGACCCGACCAGCCCGCGTCCGGTCGGGTCGACGAGCACGTCCGGGGTGCCGTGGCCCGCCTGGCGGCGGGGTGCCGTGATCGCCCACCGCCGGAGCAGCGTCAACCCGCCTCCGCAGGCTCCGGCGGGCTTCGCCCCTTCGGGGTTGACCCCGCCCCTTGCGCGGCGGGCGGACCGCCCGGAGGGCGAAGCCCCGGCACCGACGGGGCCATCACCCAAGGAGCCCCGATGCGAGCAGACGATCTCTACGCCACCATCACCGACCAGCTCATCGCCGACATCGAAGCGGGCGCCGGCGACTGGCGAATGCCCTGGCACACCCTCGCGACCCACGCGCCATCCAGCGTCGAAGGCCGCCGCTACCGCGGCGTCAACGCCTTGTGGCTGGCCATGGTCGCAGACGCCCGCGGCTGGTCCTCCGGGGTGTGGGCCACCTACAAGGCCTGGCAACGCCACGGCGCCCAGGTCCGACGCGGCGAACACGGCACCTCCGTCCTGCTGTGGAAGACCCTCCAAGGTGACTCGAACGAGTCCGAGGACGCGGCCGTCGCCGAGCGCTCGACGCGCCCGACGCGCCGACTCGTCGCCCGCACCTTCACCGTCTTCGCCGTAGAGCAGACCGACGCAGCCGACCAGGCGAGCAAACCCACCGAAGCCCCACCGGTCGAGCACGTCACGCGGATCGCACACGCCGAGGCCTACTTCGCTGCGATTGCCGCCACCGTGCGCCTCGGCGGCGACCGAGCCTGCTACCGACCCGCCAGCGACACCATCGAGCTCCCCGACCCGGCCCGGTTCGACCAACCCGAACACTTCTGGGCCACCGCGGCTCACGAGCACGTCCACTGGACCGGACACCCCAGCCGCCTCGACCGCGACCTCACCGGCCGCTTCGGATCCGACGCCTACGCCGCCGAGGAGCTCGTCGCCGAACTCGGCGCCGCCATGTGGTCGGCCGAAGCCCGACTCACCACGGTCACCCGAGCCGATCACGCCGCCTACCTCGCCGGGTGGCTGCGCATCCTGCGAGCCGACCCCCGCCACCTGCTCACCATCGCCAGCCGAGCCCAACGAGCCCTCGACCACCTCACCGCAGTCGCCAGCCGGCACCCCACGGTCGCCGACACCTGAGCCACAGGGTTCCGTACCCAGCGGGCGCAGAACCCGTCGCCACCGCGATGCGGTAGCCGGCCGGTTGCGTCGGGTACCGACGACGGGACCCGCCGAGGACGGGACGCGGCGACTCACTCGCCCGTCCCGGTCTCGGCCGGACCACGCTTGGCTCGAGACCGGCGCGCCGACAGCGCACCGAGCTCGACACCCAGGAACGCCGCCGCCTGTTCCCGAGTCACACCAGTGGAGGCCAGATCCTCGAGCGTCGCGCCCAGCGCTTCGCCGGCCGCGACGCGCTGGGCATCGAGCGACTCACAGCGCCGCCACGCCCTCGCCGTCGCCCGCAGCGCCTGCTCCTGCGCACCCGCTGCCTGGCGCTGCCACGCCCTCAGATCACGAACCGCGTCACGCCCCAAAGCCAGTCACCTCCGTCCGTCACCGCACGCACCACCCGGCGCGCGCTCACTACGACGAACACACCCACCCACACCGACGCGACGCGTCGCGCCCCAGCCGCCACGACCGCCCCCCCACGCACCCGCTCCCAACCGGCCAGAACCAGCGAGCGACACAGAACATCACCGGCTCCGCCGGTGTGCACGCGACACCCCAGTCCCACCCGGGTGGGAACACCGGTCGTGTTGTCGATCGCCAAGCTCCGCGTCGGCTCCGAGGCCTACCAACTCACCGGGGTCGCCCAGTCCCTCGACGACTACTACTCCGGCTCGGGGGAGGCCGCCGGGTGGTGGGCCGGCACCGGCGCCAACGTGCTCGGCCTCGACGGCGAAGTCGATGGCGATGATCTGCGGGCGGTGCTCGCCGGGATCCAGCCCGGCACCGGTGGGCTGTCCCCGAACGAGGAAACGATCCGTCCGCACCCGAGGCGGGTCCCGGGGTTCGACCTGACCTTCAAAGCCCCCAAGTCCGCGTCGGTGCTCTACGCGATCAGCGACGACCCCCGCGTGCAGGGGGCGATCATCGACGCCTCAGAAGCAGCGCTGCGCGACACGCTGGCGTGGTTGGAGCGAGAGGGGATGGCGGTGCGGCGGGGGAGCGACGACCGCCGGTACCTCGCCAACCTCGAGGCCCACAACCCCACACTCGTCGCCACCAAGGCGGTCCGGGTCGAACGTGGTGCCGAGCTGGTGGCGGCGGTGTTCCGGCACCGAACCTCGAGGTCCGGGGACCCGCTGCTGCATTGGCACGTGTTGGTCCCGAACATGGTCCGCGGCGCGGACGGCCGCTGGTCGGCATTCCTGCATCCCGAGATCTTCCGGCTGCAGCGAGCCGCGGGTGAGGTGTTCCAAGCTGCGCTACGAGATGGTTTGACCCAGCGGCTCGGGGTGCGGTGGCGGCCCGGGCGACACGTCCCCGAGATTGCAGGAATCCCCCAAGCGGTGCTCGACGCGTTCTCGAAGCGTTCCGCCGAGATCGCCGCCTGGCTCGATGACCACAACCGACCCGAGAGCCCGACCGCACGCCAAGACGCGGTGTTGGCCACCCGCCGAGGCAAGCCCGAGATGGAAGGCGAACGCCTCGACCTCGCATGGAAGCGCGAAGCCGCCGCGCTCGGCTTCGGACCCGAACACGCCGAAGCCCTCCTCCACGCCCGCCCCGTCGACGCCCCCCGACCCGCGGGATCGTGGCAGCTCCCCGAGACCTCTGTCGGGGCCGACGGTGCCCCGAGCACGCACGCGCGCACTGTGCCCGGCGAGGTGTGGATCGCTGGGCTGCTGGCCGGTGACCTGCTTTCGAGCGACGCCACCTTCGCCCTGCCCGATCTCTACCGGGTGGTCGCCCAGCAGCTCGGTGAGGGGGCGTCGGTCGCGACGATCGACCGCATCGCCGCGCAGGTCCTGGCGTCCGGCCAGGTCCTGCCCGTCACAGGCCCCGCTCGTCGCGATGGCATGGATCGGTGGACCTCCAAGGCCATGGCCGCCACCGAACGACGCCTCCTCGACGCCTACCACCACACCGACACCCACCGCCCGGTCGACCCCGCAGCGGTGGACGCGGCCCTCGACGCCTATCGGACCCTCGGCCCGGACCAGAGCGTCGCGCTCCGGGCCATCGCTGCCAGCCCTGACGCAGTCGCCGTGCTGATCGGGCCTGCCGGCACCGGCAAGACCCACACCCTCGCCGCCATCTCCGCCGCCTATAGGACAGCCGGGTTGGAGCCGGTCGGTGCGGCACCATCGGCAAGGGCGGCGGCCGAGCTCGAGGCCGGCGCCAGCATCGACGCGTCCACCCTGCACTCGCTGCGCTACCGGTGGCGACGACCCGGAAACGGCCCCGACGCCGCCACGGTGCTGATCGTCGACGAGGCGGCCATGGCCACCACCGGCGACCTCGAACCCCTCCTCACCGCCACCGTCGCCGCCGGAGGAAGGGTGCTCTTGGTCGGCGACCACCACCAGCTCCCCGAAGTCGGACCCGGCGGCGCCCTCGCTGCCGCCGCCACCCGCTGCCGCACCGTCGCCGAGCTCACGGTGAATCGCCGCCAGCTCGAAACGTGGGAACACGAAGCTCTCGCGGAGCTGCGTGCCGGATCGGTCCCCACGGCAGTCGACGCCTACCGGGCCCACAACCGAGTCGTGGTCACCGCCGACCACCACACGATGGTCACAACCGCCGTCGACCGCTACATCGACGCGCTCCGCCAGGGTCTGCGACCGGTACTCCTTGCCGGAACCAACAACACCGTGCGCATGTTGAACGACGAGGTCCGGACCCGCCTCGCGGAGAACGGGGCACTCGACCTCGACGCCGAGATCGCCACCAGCCACCACCGATCGCTGGTGGTCGGCGACCGGGTCGTGCTGCGCCGCAACGACACCATCACCCAACCAGGCGGGCAGCTGGCTCGGGTCCGCAACAGCGACGTCGCCACCATCATCGGACCGGCCGCAGGCGGCGGCATCCAGATCCACCGCGACACCGATAACCACACGATCACCCTGCCCGCGGACTACCTGTCCGCCGGTTGGGTCGACCACGCCTACGCCGTCACCGCCCACCGGGCCCAGGGCGGCACCTGGGACACCGCCATCGCCGTGGGGCTCGATGGCCTTTACCGCGAAGCCGCCTACGTGCAGCTTTCCCGCGGCCGACATTCGAACACCCTGATCATCCCAGCGGAACAGATGCAGACAGTCGATGCTGAGCTCACCCGCCACAACCACGGCATCCCCCTCCCGGGCGATAGCCCCGATGACCCCTTCGACGAGCTTCTCGGACGGCTCGCCCGGTCGGGCGCCAAACAGCTCGCTCTCAGTCGTGATCCCGACGCCGATGTCATCGTCGAGCTCGCCGCCACACACCCCGTCCCCGAACTCGAAGCCCTCGCCGCCCTGGCCCGCACCGTCGAACACCAGGCCACCGACATCATCGGGATCGACCCCTCCCACCTCGCCCGCTCCATCACCCGGGCTGAGCACACCGCACGACACGTGCACCTCGGTGCCCAGGTCAAAGCGTTCGACCGGCACAACATCGGCATCGTCACCGCCATCGACGACCACGCCGGCACCGTCGACCTCCGCTTCACCTCCCGCACCGGTATCACCGGCGAGCGCACACTGCCGTGGACCGAAACCCAACTCGTCGACCGCCACCTGCCAGCGGCCCGAGCGCTCCCACCCGAGGCTCAGCACCATCTCAACACCCTCCGCAGCGCGGCCGCGGTGACGCTGCAGCGATGGGAACACCACCTGGTCGACAACGGTGTCAGCCCAGGCGACGCCAGACGCTACGACAGGGCCGTCGGTGTCCTTGTCGACCGCCAGGCCCGACACCTCGCCGCCACCCAGCCAGCCTGGCTCACCGACACCCTCGGACCTCGACCCGACCACCCCCACGCCGCCCAGGTGTGGGACCACACCGTCGACACCATCGCCCAGCACCGTCTCCGCCACCCCCAACCCGGCACGATCGGGCTCGGCCTCGACGTCGGCACCGACGCCACGGCGCTGCGCCACCAGGTCCTCCAGGCCCGCCACCAGATCCACGACCTCGAGACCATCACCCCACGGCAGCTGCAACGCAGCCACACCGAGCTCGTCGAACGCCGCAGCGAGCTCGACGCCATCCTGGCCACCGCCCCACCCGACACCCGCCGGCTCATCGACCGACTCACCAGCGACAACCCGCCCACCCTCGCAGAGGCTCACGACGAGCTGCAGCACGCCCTCGATGTGAGCGACGCCCGACGGAAGTGGATCCTGCAGCACTGGCCCCACGTCATCGAACACCTCCAGGTCGAAGCAGCCCTCGAGCCCACCGAGGACCGTCACCCGGACCGTGGCGTCGCCGAGCAACTGGCGCTCGACACCGGGCCGGAGCTGTAGCCGACACCGAGCGGTGATGAGTCGAACGGACTGTTTCAGTCGAGTCGCGCGGACACTCACGGCCGGCGGATCTACAGTCGCCGCTGTTGGCCGTCCGCCTGGCCGACATGCGCCGGATCCGCCATCCGGCACAGCGCCCCGGTCCCGCCACCGGGGCGCTCACGCGCCCGACCGACCCGCACCATCGACGAGACGACGCGGCGGGTCACTCCCGCCCGACGAGCTTGGCGAGGTCGTTGAGGTTGCCCCTCACGTCACCGAACGGCGCTCGCATCCGAACCACGATCGCCTCGACATCGGCCTCCAGGCGCAGCAACCGCTCGACCTCATCGAGTAGCTGGCGGACCTGGGCCGCAGGCAGGTTCGGTGCCATCCCCAAGGAGCGATGCATGGTCACCACCTCGCCAACGGTGAGCGGGCTCGACACGAACCTCACCGTACCGAACAAATGTTCGATCCGTCCAGAGGGTCGCACCCTCCGCGCGTTGTCAGGCCACGAGGTCCGGTGGTCCATCATCGTCACCGATCCCGAAGCTCAACTGCACGGTTACCGGCGAACGGGGCGCCGGTGGCGGCCAGGGATATCCGTCGTTGTGACGCTCCGCCATCGTGGCGGCCCAACGACGCAGCGCCTGCTGGAACGCGAGATGGAGATGGATGGGCTGGTCTTGGCCGGCGACGGCTACGAAGCGGAGCAACGTCGCTGGAAGCGTCTCGGACCCACCGAGCGCCGGCGCTCCCAGCGACGGCTCGCAGAACCCGTCGATGAGGGCCACTCGTTCCGCAGTCCACCACCGCAGTGCTTCCTCAATCGCGGCCCACAGGGTGAGCCCTCGTCGATCACCCCGCCGCAGGAACTCGACCGCCGAGACGACCTCCAGGAATCGGATGGTGGCCTCCGCGTGCTCCTCGAAATGAGGCTCACCGTCCGCGAGGTCGTCGTCGGGGACGAGCCAGAGGCGCCGCTCCTTGTGCGCATCGGCGTCCGGGTCCTGGGGAGTGCTCACATCAGCTCCTGTTCGGTGATCGACAGCTCGGGCGCGACGAAGGTGTCCGACCGCGGTTCGTGCACCAACGGGGCGGCGGCCGACCGGGAGTGCAAGGACGCGTCTGGTGTCCTGTGTGCGGCGAGAAGGGCGTGACGGTCGTTGCTGAGCGACGGCGCCGCCCGCAACTGCTCGCGAATGGCGACGGCGTCGCCGCCGGTGAGCTGGGAGGTGAGCTCGGTGAGCGAGGTGAGCTCGGCGAGCACGGTGTCGGTGCGCATCCCCAGATGGGAGCGTGCGATCTGGGTGGTGAGGACCGGGTCCTCGTCGCAGCGCACCAGCACGACCCCGACGGCGAGGCTCGCGCTGGCGCGTCCGGCGGCAAGGACGGTCGCGGTGTCGGCGGGGGAGAGCCCGTAGCGTTCCGAGCACGCCGCCACCGCAGAGGGCGGCATGCCCCGGCGAGCAGCCAGCGAGAGCCCCACGGTCGGATCGTCGACGGCGGCAGCGAGCCCGGCGGCGAAGCAGTCGGGGTCCGGCGCGTGGCTGGCCAGGAACCCGACCACCTCCTCCGGCCGATGGCGGCCGGCGAGGGTGCCGCCGGCGAGGTCCCACAGGTCCGGCAGAGCGGGCAGGGTGGGTAGTGCGTCGCGAGGCCGCGCCAACAGGATCTCCCGTGGTCCGCAGCCCGCGGCGCGCATCTCGGCGGCGGTCGCGCCGACGAGCTCCGCGGCCTCGACGCGGGCCAGTCCCCACCGCTGGTGGAGCTCCCCGATCCCGTCCGTAGCATCGATCCCCAGGAGGGGGAGCAGCGGCGCCACCGCGCTCGCGGGCACGTTCTCTGCGTTCAACACGACCAGGGTCGTGGCGGAGGTGACCCCAGCGGCACCGAGGACCTCCACCAACTCCATCGGGCTCGCAGTCGCAGCGAGCGTGTCGTGCTCAGGAGGCGCCAGGCGCGGCGCGACACGATCCACGAGGCCTTCACGGTCGTAGTGGACCGACGCAGCGAAGCTGGCGAGCTCGGCATCGAAATCGACCCGGCTCTCGAGGGCTGCCTCGCGCACCGCCCGGCGCGCGGCCCCGGCGGCGACATCCATCGCCTCGCCACGGGTCGCCGCAGGCGGGCCGGCCACCTCCGCCATCGCACCAGGCGTGCGGGCGACCAACGGGATCCACTGTCCCTCCGCAAGAAGCACCCAACTCGTCACGTCTCCGTGGTGCGAGTGCTGCCACGCTCCCGGCTGATCCTCAACCTGGGTCCAACCCGGCGGAGGCGGCGGATCCTCAGACAACGACGGGGTGGCGGCGAGTTGCGGGTAGCGGCGCCCGAGGGTCCTAACCGCCGAGGCCATCGCCGTTGTGAGGTCGGAGGCCTCCGCGCCATCGAGGCGGCCGGCGCCGACTCGGGTTCGCGTGTCCTCCAGGCGCCACGACGCACGCTCGCCCTGCTCGACGGCGACCACATAGGCGGTGGAGTTGAGGCGCAGGTAGACGCCCTTCCCGCTGGCGCTCTCACCCCGCGCCGCCCACTCCTCGGCGGTGTAGGGCCCGACCTCGACCCACTGGCCGAGCGGCAGCTGAGCCACCGAGGCCCGAGGTAGCCGGTTGCGGCGATGGGCAGCCACGACGCGGTCGTCATCGACGACCATGCGCGGCAGCGGAGACGCGAGCAGGTCGACGCCCAGGGAGCGGCCGATCGCAGCCGACAACCGACGCTCGACGTCGACGACATCCAGCAACGTCTCCCACCGCTCCCGAGGTCGAAGCGGACCCGGGTCGAACTCGGCGAGGGCGCCGGCCCGGCCGACTCGGTCCAGGGCCAGCTGGGCGACCTGCTCGGCCAACACGCCGGTGGGTGCGGGACGACTCGAACCACGGGGCATGCGCGCCGCCGCAGCCTCCAGCACCCCCACCAGATCCGCATCGGCTGGGAGGCGGCCACGGAGGGTTCGACGCGCCGCCGCGACCGTCGCCTGATGGACCTGCTCCTCCGACCACGACCCCAGAGGACGGGCCAGCGCTTCGTGGTCCGGGCGGCGAGCGAGCTGGCCGAGGCTGAACACGCCGCGCCACTCCCACCCGGCGACGGCAGCCTGGGTGGGTCGCACCCCACCGAGGTGTGGGTCGGGCTCCGCGCCGACCGCCGAGACCGGCACCCGCACCGGGAGCGCGTGCTCACCGGAACGAACCTCACAGACGCCACCGCGGCGAGCCGGGACCAGATGCCATGTCTCGATCCCCGCCACCGGACCGGTGGCCCCGTAGGACGCGAGCAACAGCTGGTTCCGGGGCGAGTAGTCGGACCAGTCCCGGGTCAGATCCAGCGCCTGGCGCCAATCGTCACGCGCCTCGAGGCTTTCCGCTGCCCACCAGTCCAGCCACAACTTCACCGATCGGGCGCCGTCGAACGAGATCGGCCGCGGGTTGACCACCATGCCCCGACCCTGCGGGCGCCAGGTCCCGAGAATGGTCCCGGAATCAGTCCCATCCAGGCGGTGACCAGGACAAACACTGTCCCGGGAGTCCCGGAATCGGTCCCGACCCGGCCCTACTCCTCAACCTCGAGGTCACGGTCACCGGCACACGGGAGGCAGAGCACGGCGGTGCTCAGGTCATGCCGGACCGCCAGCCCCTCGCCGGGCAGAATCCACTTGCCACAGTTGATGCAGGACCCTGCGACTCGGTTCGGCCCCATCCCATCCGACGGCCGGATGAGGTCTGGCCGGGTTGGAGGAGCGACGTATGGCGTCTCCGGACGAGCAACGGACGGCACCCCGGTAGTCAGCGGATTCCTCGGGAGTGTCGCCGGGCCAGGTCGTGTCGTGGGGTCGACCGCGGGAGGTGGCAGATGCCGTGCCGTTTGGAGGTGCACCGCCCGATCGAGCCCACTCGTCCCAGGAACCGGTCCGCGGTCGCTGAGCGGGCAGGTCCCACTGGAAGGCGCGACGGGGCGACCGTCGGCGTCGACAGGGACGAGCCTGCGGAGCGCCTTGTCCTCCCACCACCGCAGCGACCGCAGATGCACCGGCGGCAATGTGCCATGGATCAGCACCGCCTCCCCCGGGACCATCTGACGCACCACGTGCGGCGCGATGAGATCCTCCCGCTGCGAGCTTTCCGACACCGTCCGCCGCCCACCGCGGGTGTCGACCGACCACGACCGACGCGCAACATGCTCGGTACCAGCGACGGTTCGGAGCCAGTTCAGCGTCGCCGGGTCGTCCACCCCGGTGAACACGACCTTGGATCGGTGCCCGCCCAGCACCGCGTCGGCGAGGGTGCCGTAACGGTGATCGATCTGCGCCTTCGACTGCCAACAGGTGACGATCAGCCCACCCAGCCCGGCGATGGTCGAGACCTCCTCCGGGAGCCACGCCAACTCGAGCTGGGCCGCTTCGTCGATCACCACCAGCAGCGGCTTCGTGAGGCGCCGGCCTTCGATGTCCCAAGTGTGCAGTTGCTCCCGTAGATCGCCGAGGAGCCCACCGAGCACCGGAGCGAGCCGCTTGAACTCCGTGTCCGGCGCCACCAAATACAGCGTGTTCGCACCGCCGTCGACGCCTCCGACCAGCCATTCGAGATCCACGAACCGAGGGACTCGGTCCCAGACCTCGTCGCTGCTGTAGAAGTCCCGAGGGTCCAGCGACGCCGAATGCGCGACCGACGGCTCGCCCCACGCCTCGAACGCCATCCGCCCAGTCGCGTAGATCGACGCCCGGATCCGCGGGTCCTCGTTGTGCAGCGCCGTCAGCTTCAACGCGGCGGCATCGGCGAGCCGCTGCGTCTCCAGATCCTCGCTCGCCAGACCCGACTCCACGAGCTCGTTGATCACCGGGTCGGTGATCCCGGCACCCCGAAACGCCCACGCTGTCAACGTCTGGATCGTCAACGGCACCCGGCGCTGGCCGTCGGGAGTCCTGGGGAGCCGCACCGACAACCCCGCCACAGCCATGTACGCCGACACGAACGTCTCGCCCTGCTGGGCCCAGTAGTCCCCACCTTGGACCCCGCTCGTCGGGATCGCCGCCGCCAACGCCCGCCCCGCCCGAAGCGCCCCCGACGCCGTCGCCACGTTGCGCAGAGGCGTCCACCGAGCCGTCGGCAGCGACGTCGACGAACCAGGGTCGAACACTGCCAACTCGCCCCGACTCGAACGCGCTGACGCCGTCACGTCGTAGAGATCCCGCTTCACCGACAAGGCGATCACCGGGCCGTCCCACCCCACCACCCCCGACGACAACAACGCCGTCTTCCCAGACTGGGTCGGCCCGATCAACGCCACCGACCCCCTCGACCCCTGACGACGCCCGGCTCGTCCCCGAAGGGGATAACGGTCACGATCCTCGGTCGCCAGCAGCGGACCCCTCGGCGCCTGCGCCCCCAACAGGAACCGACCGGTCGGCGGCAACGGCGAGTCGACCACGAGCGTGGCCAGATCCCCCGGCCGAGCCGCACGAGCGTCGGTGTCCACCCCGAAGCGCAACCCGCCGAATGGGACGAGCCGGCGCCAGAGCCGCCAGCCAAACCACACCGCACCAGCAGTCAGCACCCCCACCACCGCCGTGCACCCCCAGTAGAGGGCGGGGCCAGGAATGCCGGTGGCATGCGATCCCCAAGCCTTCTCCGGGGCCCCCGGATTCGAGACCAGTGCAGCCAGCGCAGGCAGCAGCACCGAGAGATCAGCCGACACCCACCCGCCGGTGACGCGAGCCGACAACCACGCACCTCCGAAGCCGACCACGACGAAGCCCAACATGGCGCTCAGGCCGGCGAACAGCAGGCGGTCTGGTCCCGACCACACCCCCGGCTGGTCCCCATTCGCCCTCATCGGGCCCTACCAGCCCCTTGGCCGCTGATGTGCAGGTCGGGACCGATCCCGGGACCGAACGAGCTGGCCCTCTGGACCCGTACGCATGAATCGGGACCTCCAACGGGACCAGAGCCGGGACTCCCGACCCGCACCGTCGCTCGAACCACACCGACGACGGAGGCAACCCGATGTCCACGCTCCAGCAGCAGATCCGCAGCAGCTACCAGCGAAACGCGCACCGACCGATCCCTGGTCGCTGGATCCGACAGCAGCCCATTCTCTCCCGGTACTCGTCGCGATCCGCGCTCGTCACGGTCATCCGTGATGACGACCGCATCACCGAGGCCGACGGGGTCATCCGAGCGTTGGTGGCCCTCAACCAGATCGACTCGGAGGCCGGGACGGCTCTGCTCGAGGCTCTCGCAATGACGTGGCCATCCAGTCGACGACTCAGCGCCGAGTTCCGGGACGAGATCCTCGTCGAGCTCGCCCTCGTCATCCTCGAAGCCGCGGATCTCAACGACCTCGACCGCCTGGCCACTCGACTCACCCGACGGGCTCACGCACGCGCGCGCCGCCGATACGAGACAGCGCGCACCACTCGAGACCGGGAGCGGACGATGCCGCCAGCAGAGCTGAGTCCCCGATCGGAGGTCGATGTTGCCCAGCACGCCACCGACCGAGCGATGCTCACCGCGACCCTCGAGACGATCCGAGGCCACGTGGCGACCGGCCGACTGCCCGAACGAGCCTGGACCGACTTCCGCGACGGGCGGCTTGCACCTGCCGCCGGATGGCGTCGACTGCAGGCGGATCGGAGTCGAACGTATCGGGGTCGTCGCGCAGTGATGGCGGTGCTGGGGCATGCCTGTTGACCGCACTGCCACCGGCAGGCTTCGTCGCGCCGCCCACCACAACAGCGAAGGACGCGACCTGCTCGAGGCTCCCTCGACATGGCACGGTCTAATCAGTGTCATGAGATCACTGAACTAATGGTCCGCTCACGGTGTTCACCGGAGCGACCCGTTCCACCACAGCTCCGATAATGCCCGGCTCCTGGATCGAAGGCGTGTTGGAGATAGACCGACACGCTCGTCGCGGTCTCCAAGCGCACCGGGCGCTGCGTGGTGCCGCCGTGGGGGTTCCGAGCTCATATGGCGTGCGTGGCGTCGAGGACGGTCCGCCCGCTCGGGTCGGTTCCGGGACAGCTCGCCGATCAGGCGGTGGATGCGCCTGCCGATCTCCGGGACTGCCATCAGATGACCTCCGTAGGAACTCCGGGGACATCTGGACGGATGCGCGGTGCCCCGCACAGACGCGCGGGACGCGTGTCATCGAGAACCGTCCCGGTCGGGCCGCCTCGGACTGCGAAGCTTGTAGGACCCGAGCACAGGAGAGCCGAGGGTGCTGGACCCGAATGACCCGGATCACCGCCTCGTGTGGCCGCGCGAAGTCCTGCTCGATGAGCTCGACCGACGCCTGTCCATCATGGGAACGGCGAGGGGGCGCAGAGACGCGCAGAAGTGGTCAGCGGGCACGGATCGCTTGCTTCGAACCGCGTTCGCCGGCCCCTCCGTAGCGGAGGAGTTCCAGGCAGTTCAGCAGCGCGGCTACTACTCCGGTGGTCCATTCAGTGACGTGCCCGAGGCGTTTCCGGAGCTGAACTGGTTGCACGACCTGCGCTCTGAGCTGGCCGATTTCGAGAGCCAGGTTCCCGAGAGGAGCCTGTACTGGTCTCAGCGCAAGCGCGGCGTAAGTGGCGAACGTCTCTCGTTCGAGGTCACGGCACGTCGGTTCGTGGCGATGGTCCGGACGTTTGACACGCGAGACCTGCTCTGGTCAGAAGCCTTCGGGGTCGATTGTCCCGACGGGGTGGGCGATCCGGTTTCCTCTCCCGCGGAGCAGGTCGCAGAACTTCTCGAGCGCGACCTCCCAGGATTCCGCTGGCCCCTTCCCGAGGACGCCGCAGGCTCATGGGATCACGACGACCTCTACGACGCGATCGAGCTTCTCCACGACCTCGCGTCATGGCCCAGCGTGATCTACGGCCACGACTGGGGCGGCTGCGTCGGCCACCCCACTGACTTCTCACCGAGATGCGGCCAGGACCTTTTCCGTCATCACGTGAATGCCCTGCTCGCACGAAGCGAACTCGGTGTGGTCGTTGGAGAAATCGGGCCTGAGCGAGGAAGGATCATCACACCAGGTGCCCCGGATCTTGAAGAGTCCGTCCGATCCGCCGTCGAGGAAGCACCGGAGGGATACAGCGAAGACGTTCAGCACGCCGTGATGATGTTCCGTGCTCGTGATCGCAACGTCGCCTCGATGCGTTCGGCAATCACCGCGCTCGCAGGCGTCTTGGAAGCGCATCGAGCTCTACTCAAGGCTGAGCTGCTCACCAAGGACGAGGGATACCTCTTCGACATCGCCAACAACTTCGACCTTCGTCACCGCAAGGCCGACCAGCGGAGCGACTACGACCCTGCGTTCCTCGAGTGGATCTTCCACTGGTACCTGGCGACCATCCCGCTCGTCTCGGCCCTCATGGCCAAGCAGCAGGCGCCGCCCGAGATCCCGGAGTCGGATGGCTGGGACGACGTAGATGAGGAGCCGTTCTGATGGCCTTGGTGAGGAGGAGTGCCCTACAACGCGGGGCAGGTCGGGGCAAGAATCTGCGAACGGCAGATCGACCGCTACGGGCTGGTCTGCAAGTTGAGAGCACCGGCCATCGACAACCACGGCCGCTGGACATGAGTGCAGATGAGGCGCTGGGCCGATAGCGTGAAGCCTTCGGTCGAGGCCTTTGGCGCACACTGAGTGCGTCCACAGCCCAGCGCGTGCGCCGGTGCCTGCCCGTCGGACCTGTCTAGGGGTAGTGCCCGACGAAGTGTTGGGTTAAGATCAACGGCAGAAGTACAAAGGGACGTAGGTGCCCGCTCTGTCGCAGGGGTCGGCGAAAGCCGGCCCCAGCGCCTTTTTCGGAACGATTGGCGGTTGGCTTGGCGGGCGCGTGGGTGGTCATCGACTGGCGGAACCTGGTTGGCCAATGTGAGACGCACTCTGTCGCGTGCGCCATCCCCGCCCCGGATTCGCTGGCCGAGGTCTTGGCAGGGTTCGGACTCGAGTTGGCTGCCGTGTCGGTGGGCATCGCCTTCGCCCCGGGCACCTCCGGCCCTCTTCTGGCGATGCACGAGGAGAACGACAAGCTCGCTGACGTGGCTCGCAGCTACTCGTGGGAAGTGATGGAGGGCCTGCTGCGGACCGAGGACGGTCAGGTCCGCGAGAAGATGACCGACACGCACTGCGCTCTCAAACTTGCCGAGCTGGCCTACGAACGACCGGCAGGGATCGAGGCGGCGGTGATGCTGACTCGCGATCATGATCTTGTCCCCGCCGCCGCGTTCGCCAACAGCCGGGGGCTACCGACTTACCTGGCTAGCGCGGACCCTGCGGATACGCGTCCGGCGCCACGTTTCCATCTGACCGTCCCGACGCTCCGGCGGGTCTGCGGTCAAGCTCCGACCATCGACGTCGATTCGCTGATCGCCCGAACTGAGTTTCTGTGGGACCCTGGTCCGCACACATGGACCGTCGTCGGTGAGGGCAATCTTCACAGGTCATCCGGGTGGTTCCTCGAGCATGCCGACGGGTGGCGAGGATTCGCCGCTTCCTCCGAGGTGGGCCAGGTCGTCGCCGGACAGGAGCTGGTCTTGATCTCCGCCGACGTCGGCTTCGACGGAAGCGTCCCTGTGGCCTGGTGCTGGCCAACAGCAGACACCCCCGGGTTTGACTACATACGGGACGTCAAGATCCTCCGTCGGGAGGACTCGAAGAAGGTGCTCGCCGAGGTTGATGAGGTGGACATGCGCTTCACCTGCCAGCTCGGCGTGGCAGAGAAGGGCCAGCGGGTGCTGGTCCGACTCCGGCGATCCGGTGATCCGCTCAAGCAGGATGGGGCGGCGCGCCTCATCGGCCCGCTGGCCAAGCCGAGCGGAAGCCACCTTCACGATGGGCGGGTGGCCAGCCGCTGGCCCACACCTCTGCGGGTGCTCAAAGCCCAGCGAGGGTCCGTCGCCGAGGTCGTCGATGGCGAAGGCATCCCGGCGCGACTGGCAGCCAGCCAGATCGCGAAGACGTTCGAAGCTGGCGGTTGGTACTCCGGAGTCCTTCGTCCACCCGACGCCCATCGATCGACGCGAGCTCCTCTCTTCGACGCTGTTTCGACCCGCCTTATGCACCTGGACTGAGGGCCACGGGCTGCCGACGCCGCCGGGCCTCGGTGACAGAGGGTGCCTGCCAAGGCGCGGCGCCCACCCTTGGGATGGTCGAGCATCGGACCTATTGGCGCCTGCTCCCTGGCTGATGGGGCAAGAATGCACCGATGGCGAGGATGGAGCTGACCGTCGAAGGTCAGCTCGGCGAGATGTCGTTCGACGCGACTGCCCGACTTCTGGTGAAGGTCGGTGAGCTATTGGCGAGCGCCGATCAGGCCGCGCACGCCGGCAAGCGGTCCTTTCGTGCGGTCGTCTCCGACATCCACGGCGGGTCGGTCGTAGCTGCCATCGATCTGCTCGAAGTCGAGGATGCTGGTGCGGGCGAACCGGAACGTGTGGCTCTCACCGTCATCAACGGGGTTGGGGCCCTCACCGAAGACGACCCGCACATCCCGGCCGGGTTCGACGTGCGCACCGTCAAGGCTCTCGGTGCCGTAAGCCGGAACCTGGACCGCTCGATGCCACGAGCCCACCTGCGTCTCATCGACGGCAGTGTGCGGGCCGAGCCGGTGGTCATTGAACGTTCCTTGGCGGCGAAGGCGAGCCTCGCGACCCGTGCCCGCACCACCGTCTGGGGTGCCCTCGAAGGATCGATCGACCTAGTGAGCCTGCGAGGCAAGCCCAAGTTCGGGCTGTTCGAACGCCTCGAGCGGCGACCGGTGACGTGTCTGGCTCCGCCTGACGTGGTCGAAGTTGCCCGGGATGCGCTCGGGCGCCGGGTGCTCGTGACCGGAATGTTGTCGCTCAACGCCCAAGACCAGGTGGTGAGCATCTCGGCCGAATCGATCGAGGTGCTCCCGGAGGACTCGCAGCTCCCACGTGTGGCGCAGTTCGCCGGACGTTTCCCTGACCATCTGGGCGGGCACGACCCGGTCGAATACGTGCGAGAGCTCCGAGGCGGCGGCGATGCCTACTAGGCGAAGCGGAGTCCCCAAGCCGCTGCGCATCTACCTCGATGCCTGCGTGTATCTCGATGCGGTCACGGACCAGAACGAGGCGCACACGCTCACCGCCACCGGGCTGCTTCAGTCGCTCGAGGTCGGCGACATCCAAGTGATCGCATCCGAGCTCATCCGCGCCGAGGTCCGGGGCCGGGACCCGGAAGCAAACGCTCTCACCGCCGACTTCTTGAAGCACAGCGGCATCGAATGGGTTCCGGTGTCCCGTCCGGTCGCAGACCTCGCCAGGGAGCTAGGCATCACCCATGGACTCAAGGGCGCTGACGCGATCCATCTCGCTACCGCGGTGGCCCGTGGTGCCGACCGGATGATGACGAGGGACCCAAGACTCCTCAGCGTCGGCGACTGCCGAGGGGTGCCCATCGGCCCCCCGGCTCTCATCGGCCAGGGACGCTTCGACGTTCTCTGAGGCCACCACGCCGCACCCACGATTCGTCACCCGTGACGTCTTCACACCCACCTAGGCTCGCCGGCGATGGCATCCCAGGCGGGCATTGACCTCCGGGCCTTGGTCGGCGAGCTCGCCGACCGTGACCGGCCACGAACCGAAGCGGACGTGCAGTCGTCGATCAAGACGCTGTTGCTGGCCGCGCCGTTGAACCTCGGCGACGACGACATCGAGATGCCCCAGGTCGCGCTCGAAGCCCAGGCAGGACAAGGCCGACGCATTGACGTCGAAGTGGGCGCCACCGTCATCGAGGTCAAGAAGGACCTGCGGGTCGGCAACGTGTGCAGCGAAGCCGAAGTGCAGCTCGCCGGCTATGTCGCCCAGCGCTCCGCGACCGTCGCCCAGCGCTACGTGGGGGTTCTCACTGACGGAGCCGAATGGCACCTCTACCACCTCGTGGAGGACGAACTCAGCCTCGTCTCAAGCCTTGTCATCGATCCGAAGAACCCGGACGTCGAGGGCCTGCTGTTGTGGCTCGAAGGCGTACTCGCCACCGCTGACCAGGTGCGGCCCACGCCCAGGGAGATCGAGCGCCGGTTGGGTGCCCGGTCGTCCGCGCACCAGCTCGACTCGGCCGATCTTGCCGCCCTCTACGAAGTGCACCGTGACGACCCGACGGTGAAGCTGAAACGGGAGCTGTGGGGACGACTCCTCACCACCGCTCTGGGCACAGCCTTCGAAGACTCCGACGAGCTGTTCGTCAATCACACGCTGCTGGTGCTCTCCGCGGAATGCATCGCGCATGCAGTGATCGGCTGGAAGCTGAACGACCCGTCACTCACCCCGGAGGCGATCTGCACCGGCGAGGGCTTCGTGAATGCGCAGATCGCCGGTGTCGTCGAATCCGACTTCTTCGATTGGCCTATCGAGGTCGAGGGCGGCGCCCGTTTCGTCCGCACGCTCGCCCGGCGCCTGGGGCGCTTCGACTGGGACAACGTCGAACACGACGTGATGAAAGTCCTCTACGAGTCGGTCATCTCCGCCGAACAACGCCACCGGCTCGGCGAGTACTACACCCCCGACTGGTTGGCCCAGCGCATCGTCGAGACAGTCGTTCCCGAGCCGGTCGGCGTCCGGGCGCTCGACCCGTCATGCGGGTCCGGCACCTTCTTGTTCCACGCCGTGCGCCTATACCTGGCCGCTGCCGCAACGGCAGGCGTGTCCCGCTCGCAGGCGCTCTCCGACGTGTGCGGCCACATCTTCGGCATCGACGTGCATCCCGTCGCCGTCGCCTTTGCCCGGGTGACCTACCTGCTCGCTCTCGGGGATCTGTCCGAACGCCCGGCGCTCACCATCCCCGTCTATCTGGGTGACTCGGTGCAATGGAACCAGGAGGAGAACCTCCTCACCGCAGACGCACTCACCATCGACACCTCGTCATCGCCGGCGACGCTCTTCGCCGAGCCGCTGCGGTTCCCCCGTCACCTGCTCGACGATCCGGCGAACTTCGACCAGCTCGTCACCGAGATGGCCGACAAGGCCACACGCCGGAGGAAGAGGAGCGAACTGCCGCCGCTGACCGCCTTCTTCAAGCGCTACGGCGTCACCGACGACAGCGACAAGGCCACGCTCACCGACACGTTCCGCACCATGTGTGACCTGCACGACATGGGCCGGGACCACATCTGGGGCTATTTCACCCGCAACCTCGCCCGGCCCGTCTGGTTCGCCCGGCCCGAGAACCGCGTCGATGCCCTCATCGGCAACCCGCCGTGGCTCTCGTATCGCTACATGCCAGAGGACATGCAGAAGACGTTCCGGAAGATGACAACGGAGCGCGGAATGTGGGCGGGAGCATCGGTGGCCACCCACCAGGATCTCTCGGCGCTGTTCGTCACCCGTTCCGCGGAGCTCTACCTGCGTGACGGCGGCCGGTTCGGTTTCGTGATGCCGCTCGCTGTGCTCTCCCGCAAGCAATACGCAGGCTTCCGCACCGGCACGTTCAACCCACCCATCGAGCAGACGCTCCTGGCGTTCGACCAGCCGTGGGACCTGCACGCCGTGAAGCCCTCGATCTTCCCGGTGCCGCCATCTGTCGTCTTTGGAGAACGCGCGACTGCAGCCGTGGCGCTGCCTGCCGATTCTCAGCCGTGGTCGGGCCGGGTTCCCAAGCACAACGCTTCGTGGGATGAGGCCGTCTCAGGCCTCACCATCGGCGGGACCAAGTCTGCTCTGAGCATCGGCACCGCTGGTGCCGAACGCTCGCCCTACGCGGCGAGCTTCACGCAGGGGGCCACCGTGGTCCCGCGGATGCTGTTCGTCGTCGAGGACGCGCCTGCTGGGCCCCTCGGGGCTGGCCCTGGACGTCGGTCCGTGAGGTCCTGGCGTTCGTCCAACGAGAAGCAGCCGTGGAAGTCGTTGCCGCCGCTCACCGCGAACGTCGAGGAGCAGTTCATCTTCCCGATGCATCTCGGGGAGACCATTCTGGGGTTCCGCCTGCAAGTCCCGTGGCAAGTCGTGCTGCCGGTCATCGACGGCGAGATTGTCGAGCCCAACGACGAGCGCCTCGATGACTTCCCGGGCCTGGCCACATGGTGGCGTGAAGCCAACAAGGTCTGGCGGAAGAACCGGTCGAGTGACCGGTTGGAGCTGTCAGGTCAGCTTGACTACATGCACAAGCTCTCGGGGCAGCTCGGCGACCACGAATCCCGGGTCGTCTATACGAAAGGCGGGATGTATCTGGCGGCGGCCGTGATCACCGACCCGACCGTGGTGATCGATCACAAGCTCTACTGGGCCGATGTGAAGTCGCCCGAGGAGGGGCGCTTCCTCACCGCGGTGTTCAACTCAGGTGCCTTCACGTTGGCGGTGCGTGAGTTCCAGGCGAGGGGCGAACACAATCCCCGAGACTTCGATAAGTACGTGTTCAACCTGCCGATCCCGCTCTTCGAGCCAGAGAACGAACTGCACCGGGAGCTCGCCAACGCCGCAGCGACCGCTGAGGCCGTGGTCGAGGGTCTGGATCTAGTCCATGCGTCATTCCAGGCGCAGCGCCGCCAGGTCCGCGAGCGTCTCGCCAGCGCGCAGCTAGACAAGAAGCTCGACGGTCTCGTCCGGGAGCTGCTCACTTAGCGCCCGATGCAGGGGCGAGATGTTGTTGCGCACGAGGGTCTTTGTTTGCTCAGCGTCGAGGAGTCCTTTCTGGACCCCTCGGACCTCGACGGCGCGGGCGATGCGAGTGGTCGTGTCCTTCTCCTCGCGGACTCCGAGTAGCAGGACGCCGCCGTCGGCGTTGGCGAACGCTGCCACATCTGCGAGCAGGTCAGCTGCCTAGTTCGTTCTTCGTGGAGGTAGGGCTGGGCTTTGAAGTCGAGCCACTGACTCCACGGTTCCGACGACAGCGTCGAAGTCGCCAGCGTGCAGTGCGTTGAGTAGCGCCTCCTGGCTGCTTACGGTCACTGCTCTCTTCCTCGCCGTCGGAGCATGGAGGCGTTCGTGCTGCCTACGCCGACGCTACGCGGCGGCGGCTCGTTGTGGCTTACCTGGTTCAGCGTCGAGGCGCGACAAGGCCCCGGCGGTGGAGCCGGGGCCTTGTGGGATGGGCGAGCGGCGGAAGCTCAGCCCGATGCCGGCGGCGGAGCCGACGGGTGATGAGCCTAAGGCCGAGTGCTGGCGACTCTCGGTCACACAAGGGCAAACGATTCGAATGGCCCACCCTGTCGCAGCTGGCTCAGTCTGTGGCGCTGAGCTCGTCGTCTTCGCTGACGACGCCGGCGGTGCTCGTGAGGGCTCGTCCGCTCCCGTACAGCGACTTCCAGGGCGGTCTAGGGAGCTGGGTGCAGCCAACTTGGCTGCACCAATGGCTGCACCTGCGCACCCGCTTGGCTCCAGCGGCGGTCGATCGACGCTCTGACCTGGACTTATCTAGCGCGCTCGGAGGGACTCGAACCCCCAACCTTCTGATCCGTAGTCAGATGCTCTATCCAATTGAGCTACGAGCGCAGAACTTCTGGGTTGTGCCCCGCGCTCGGGGAGCCCGGGGAGGAGCCAGCATAGGAGAGCCCATGGCGGCCCTCCAAGCCGGTCCGGCGGTCGCAACGTGTAAGGCCGGTCGGGCGCTCAGCCCAGCCGCTCCCGCAGGAGTGCCAGCACGTCGAGCTCGTCGAGGGCCCGGTTCGACCGGTGCGTGGCCCGCATGCCGATCTCCAGCGGCTGCAGGGCGTCGCCCAGCGAGGCCGTCGACGCGGCCGAGATCCACCCCGTCACCAGCTGCAGGCGGTAGGTGTCCCACGCCTCCTCGAAGGGCATCTCGACGCCGTGCCCGCGCAGCGCCTCGACGTAGCGGCGCACCAGGCCCTGCTCGTGCTGGCGGCGCACCTCCTCAGGCACCGAGTTGCCGACGAAGTAGGCGACGTCTCGCAGCCCTGGGCCCCAGCCGACCACGGCCCAGTCGAGGAGGATCGGGCCGTCGTCGTCGCGCAGCATGTTGCCGATGTGCGAGTCACCGTGGATGAGGGTGGCGGGCCCGGAGAAGAGCAGGTCGCTCAGCTCCGACGTGCGGGTGAGGTAGATGTCGACCATCTCGTGGAACACCGGCGGCATCTCGTCGCCGAAGCTGGCCACACCCATGCGGATGATGTCGAGGCCCGGCCCGGGGCCGTAGCGCATGGTGTGCTCGTCGACCCACGCGAACTCACCACCAGGTGAGAAACGGGGATCTCCCTGGAACGTGGCGTGCAGGGCCGCGAAGGCGTCCATCACCTGCTCGGCGAACTCCGCCGCGTCGTCCTCGTCCTGGGTGGGCTGGCGGGCGCCGATGACGGTCAGGTCCTCGAGCACCATCACGTAGCCGCCCTCGGGGCTGTGGGCGGCGTGCCACACGCCCGGCGTCCGCACAGGGACCGATCCGGCGAGCTCGCGGTAGAAGCGGGCCTCCGACACGCCCATGCCGGTCATGTCGACCATGGTCCGCCGCTCGGGGGTGAATGGCGGGAGCTTGACGAACACGGACCCGGGCAGTCGTTCGTCGCTCGACCGCAGCAGCAGCCGGGCCCGCCCCGTCGTGCCGGAGCTGCGGTCGACGATCTCGACCGCCTCGACCACGGACCCGGGGGCGTGGGGCTGGAGCACCTCGGTGAGCCACTCGGCGGTGAGCTCCTCGACCTCGACAGGGATCTCCATGGCTCCACCATAGGCCGAGTACCGATTTCGACGTCGACGTCAGAAAGGCCCGCGGGAACCGCCTGCCGGCGGACAGTCGTGTTGTTGTCGACCCCCGGCGCGGCGAGCATCGGCGCATGCGCCGGATCCTCACCGTCGGCCACGGAGCGCTGGAAGCCGCGGAGCTGGCCGGCCTGCTCACCGAGGCCGGAGTGGAGGAGGTGGTGGACGTCCGGAGGTATGCGGGCAGTCGACGCCACCCGCAGTTCGCCTCGGCGGCCATGGCGCAGTGGCTGCCCGAGCACGGCATCGACTACCGCTGGGTCCCCGCGCTGGGAGGGCGCCGACGGCCGGATCCCGGGTCGCCCAACGTGGCGCTGCGCAACGAGCAGTTCCGGGCCTACGCCGACCACATGGCCAGCGCCGAGTTCCTGGGTGGCGTCGACGAGCTCCTCGCAGAGGCCCACGCTCACTCGGTCGCGGTCATGTGCGCCGAGTCGGTGTGGTGGCGCTGCCACCGCCGGCTCCTCGCCGACCACCTCGTGCTGATCGACGACACGGCGGTCGAGCATCTCTTCCACGACGGGCGCGTCCAGCCCCACCCGCCCACACCGGAGGCCCGGGTCGCGGAGGGTCGCCTCGTCTACGACGTCGGGCACCAACCCACCCTGCTCGCGGACTGAGTTGGGCTGCGGTCGCCCGGAGCTCGCCGTCGGGTCCGGTACGTTTCCCGGCGAAACGAGGCGAGGGGGCCGAGATGGCGTGGAGGGGAGCAAGAGGGCGCCGCGCGGTCGCGGCCGTCGCCGCCGCGATGGTGGTGGCGCTGCTGGCAGCCGGCTGCGGAAGCGGCCGCTCGGCGAGCAAGGACGGCGGCACGGGTGGAGGTGGGACCGCGCCGACCTCAGCGGACGGTGCCGGGGCCAGCTCCTTCGGAGACCTGCAGAGCCCGTGCGGCACCGGTGCCCCGTCGGGCTCGCCGGACCAGGCCGTCGACGCCAGCAGCGTGACCATCGGGTACGGGGACGACGCCGGCTACCAGGGCAACCCCGGGAGCAACCACCAGATGAGCGACGCCGTGAGGGCGTTGATCGACTGGTGCAACCAGCAGGGCGGCATCAACGGCCGCGAGGTGAAGGGCATCTACTACGACGCCCGCATCACCGAGGTGAACAACGTGATGACCGAGGCTTGCTCGCAGGTCTTCATGCTCGTCGGCCAGGGCTTCGCTCTTGGGGGCTCCGGCGAGGTCACCCGCCTGGGTTGCGGCCTGCCCTCGGTGCCCGGCCTGCTCGGCGGTTCGGAGGTGGCCAACGCCCCGCTCATGGTCGCTCCCGCCCCCCAACCCGTCGACTACATGAACGTCGAAGGGGCCGCTGCGCTGGCCCAGGCCTTCCCGGCGGAGGTGGCCAAGGCAGGCGTGATGCTGCCCAACTTCCCGGCCACCATCGACTTCACCCAACGGGCCGAGCGGACCTTCACCACCGTCGGCTGGCAGTTCCTCGACTGCACCCAGACCTATCCGATCAGCGGGGTCACCGACTTCCGGCCATTCCTGCAGAAGCTGAAGGACTGCGGGGCCGAGGTGGTCTTCACCACCGACACGGCCGCCAACCTCGAGAACGCGCTGGACGCAGCGAGCCAGATCGACTTCCACCCGATCTGGATGGCCACCAGCAGCGTCTACGACGCCAACTTCGCCGGGTGGAACCAGCACGGCAACGCCGACAAGGTGTACTTCGGCAACGTGTTCACGCCTCTCGAGGTCATCACACCGGGAACCGCCAACGCCGCCTACGTCGACATCGTCACCGCCCACGGCGGCGACACCTCCTACACCGGTCAGCAGGCCGCGTCCGCCTTCCTGCTGTGGGCCACCGCGGCGAAGGCGTGCGGCAACGAACTCACCCGGGCCTGCGTCGTGCAGCAGCTCAAGGGCGTCCACGACTGGACCGCGGGCGGGCTCAGCTCGCCGCAGGACCCGGGCACCAACAAACCGGGACAGTGCGGCCTGGTGATGAAGGTCGAGGGCACCGGCTTCGTGCAGTGGCGACCCGACGAGCCGGGCCAGTTCACCTGCGACCCGTCCTACCTCGTGAAGGTCGACCCGCCCATCGACTCGGTGGCGTCGCTGCGGCTCGACTCCGACCGCATCGCCCACAAGAACGAGACCGGCTGACCGACCCAGCGCCCGGACGCCGAGCTCGTTCACCGCCGATGAGTCCCGGGCCCCGAAGCGGTCTACCCCCACATGCGCGCGCGTACCTGCTCCCATGTCCTGTTCGCCCCCGACGAGCCGCCCGCCGGCTCGGCCCCCGAGGAGCCGTTCCTGCCGCCGCCCGGGGCGCTGCCCGACCCGGCACCGGGCATCGACGCGGGCCCGGGCGACGTCGTGGTCCTCGTCGGCACCACCAAGGGCCTGTTCGCGCTCCGCGCCGGCCCCGACCGGCGGACATGGACCCGCTCCGGCCCCTGGTTCCCCGGTGAGGAGATCGCGGCCGCCGCGCTCGACACCCGCGGTGGGCGCAACCGGCTGCTGGTCGGCGCCATGAGCTGGCACTTCGGCCCGTCGGTGTACACGTCCGACGACCTCGGGGGCACCTGGCGGGAACCAGAGCCGACCACGTTGCGCTTCCCCGACGACACCGGCGCGAGCGTGGCCCGCGTGTGGCAGCTGATGCCGGCGGCGGCCAGCCAGCCCGACGTGGTGTACGCCGGAGTCGAGCCGGCCGCCCTGTTCCGCTCCGACGACGGTGGCGCGTCCTTCTCGCTCGTGCGGGAGCTGTGGGACCACCCTCACCGCCAGCAGTGGCAGCCCGGTGGCGGCGGGCTGTGCCTGCACACCATCGTTCCCGACCCAGCCGGCGGCCCCCGGATGGGCATCGCCGTGTCGGCCGCCGGCTTCTACCGCACCCTCGACGGCACCACCTGGGAAGCGGCCAACTCCGGCATCCTCCCGCCCTTCCTGCCCGAGCCGGCACCCGAGTTCGGCCAGTGCGTGCACAAGGTGGCCCAGCACCCCGACCGGCCCGACACGCTCTACGTGCAGCACCACTGGGGCGTGTACCGCTCCGACGACTTCGGTGGCTCCTGGACCGAGGTCGGCGAGGAGAAGCTGCCCTCCACCTTCGGCTTCCCGATCGTGGTCGACCCCAGCGACGCCGACACGGCCTACGTCGTCCCCCTCAAGTCCGACTTCTTCCGCTGCTCGGCCGAGGGTGCCCTGCGCGTCTTCCGCACGACCGACGGCGGCGCGTCGTGGCACGCCCACGGCTCGGGCCTGCCGTCGCAGGACGCCTACCTCACCGTGCTGCGCGACGGCTTCGGCACCGACGGCCTGTCGCCGACCGGCCTCTACCTCGGCACCCGCACCGGCGAGGTGTTCGGCTCGGTCGACGGCGGGGGGACCTGGCAGGAGCTGGCCCGACACCTCCCACCGGTGGCGTGCGTGAAGGCGGCGGTGGTGGGGTGACGGTCCGCGTCCGCCTGGCCGAGGTGCTGCGCCCCCACGCCGGCGGAGCGGGCACCGTCGAGCTCGACGTGCCGCCGTCGGCCACCATCGGGGAGCTGCTCGACGTCCTCGCCGCGTGCCACCCGGCCCTCGGCCGGCGGATCCGCAACGAGGAAGGCGCGGTGCGCACCCACGTCAACGTCTTCGTCGGCGCCGACAACATCCGCGACCTCGACGGGCAGGCCACCGCGGTGCCGCCGGGCGCCGAGGTGTCGGTGCTGCCTGCCGTGTCGGGCGGATAGCGGCGCGCGGGCAGCGGCGGGCCGCCCGCTCGCGCTGCGCGAGAGCCCCTCCTACGATGCCGGCGTGCGAGGGGTGCGGTGGTCCGACGTCGAGGCCCGCCACGCCCACCAGCGCGCCGCGGCCGAGCAGCTGGGTGCGGGCCCGGCCGACGGGAAGTACGACGTCGTGATCGACGCGGCCGGCACGCCCACCGCTTCCCGCTCGACGCTGCGGCCGAGGCGTTCCGGGTGGCCGACGATCGCAGCACGGGCGCGATCAAGGTCGTGCTGCACCCCTGAGGGGCACGGTCAGCTCAGGCAGGAGTGGAGGAACGACGTGATGGTCGGGGTCTCCAGCGTCTCGCCGGCCGCGCCGAGCCGGGCGTTGACGTCGGCGTGGCTGTAGCCGTCGGCCTGCACCACGGTCACCTCGGCCCCGGCCCCGCGCAGGGCATCGGCGAACGCTTCAGCCTGCGCCCGCCGGCGGGGGAGGCCACGTGTGACGATCACCGCGTCGGGCACCGGGCCCCCAGCCTGCTCGAGCACCTGCAGTGGCGAGGCGGCCGCCAGCGCGGCAGGGTCGGTGCCGAAGGCGTTGGCGAGCATCTCGTCGGTGAGGTCGCTGCCCGTGTCGATGCGCTCCTGGAGGTCGTAGCCCTCGGTGTCGAGCGACACGAGGCAGTCGACGTCGGTGCGGTCGTGGCCGACGGCGGCGAGCAGCGCGGGGTCGACCGAGACGATGGAGACCAGGTGCCCGCCGGCGGAGTGGCCCATGAGCGCCACGCGCTGCGGGTCGATGCCGAGCTCGGCGGCGTGGTCGAGCGTGTGGCCGACGGCTGCGGCGACGTCCTGGCCGTGGGTCGGCCACACCACGCCGGCGCCGGGAGCCGAGAGGCGGTAGTTCACCGCCACCAGCGCCCAGCCGTTCTCGGCGGCCCAGGCCGCCTTGGTGGCGGTGGAGGGGTTGGCCTTGTCGCCCGTCGACCAGCCCCCTCCGTGCACCCAGAACACGACCGGCACGGGCGGGCACCCGGCGGGCGGGCCGTACACGTCGACGCTGAGCAGGTCGGGATCGACGCCGTCGACGTGCTGGTACTGCACCGTGCGGGGCTCGACCGCCGAGTGCGAGCAGCCGCCGGTGGCGGTGCCGGTGTCCGTGCCGGTGCCGGCACCCTCCGGCGAGGGCGCCGAAGCGGTGGAGGGGGCCGTCGTCCGGTCGGCTGCGTCGGCGCCCGATCCGCACGCGGCCAGCACCAGCGTGCCGACCACCAGCACTGCACCGATCACCGTCGTCCGTCGCCCCATGGGGGTGATCATCGCCGAGCCGCCTGACCCCGTGCTGAAAACGACCGATGGGCCCCCGCAGGGGCCCATCGGTGCGGTGCGGAGAGGGTGGGATTCGAACCCACGGACGAGTTGACCCCGTCACCTCCTTAGCAGGGAGGCCCGATCGACCGGACTCCGGCACCTCTCCAGGCGCAGGCGAAAAGCCTACAGGGCGGAGGGAGGGGGATTCGAACCCCCGGAGGGTTGCCCCTCAACGGTTTTCAAGACCGTCGCAATCGTCCGCTCTGCCATCCCTCCGAGACCGCCGACTGGGCACCAGCCAGGGTTCAGCGGCTTGCTGCCGACCCACCGTCCACCGAGTGAGTTCCCGCGGCCACCAAGTGGTCACGGATAGGTCACGGAGTTCGGGCGAGTCCTTTGCAGAGTCTCACACCATGCGGGGTCGGTCGACGAAACGCCAGCTCCCGCTCGGCCTGGCGGTGGGAGGACACCGGTCCGGTCTTGACCGGCGAAGACCCGGCCGTACCGGTGAGCGGCGGTTCAGCTGGTCCGTGAGGACTTGCGCTGACCGGCCTGCTCGACGCGGGCTGACATCTCCTTGACAAGGCGTTAGTTCAGACGTACCAATGCTGAGAGTGGTCGCGTGACCACGGTGGGGAGGCGGGGCGGCAGTGTCGGGTCGGGTGGTTTCGTCGGGGTCAAGCGGTCGCCGCGGGTGGGCGTCGTGGCCGGTGCTGAGGGTGTCGTTGTCGGGAGCTGCGAAGGCGGATCAGCTGTCGAGGGGTCGGGGTCGTGCTCGCACCAGCGCGGCGCGGTGTCTGCTCGCCACGGCGCTGCTCGCTTCGTCGGTGTTCGCGAGTGTCGCTGTCACCACGGCGGCGGCGCCGCCGAGCAGCGCGACGGGAAGCCCGTCCTACGTGTCGCCCTCGTCGGATCCGGCGAAGGGCCCGAAGATGTGCTCCAACGTCGGGGTCGCTGGTGTGATGTACAGCCCGACCCGCCAGGAGTACGCGGCCGTGTACCTGCCGCAGGGAACCTCGAGCGTTTCGGCCAACTGGGACTACCACACGCTCCCGGGGTTCAACGCAGGCGTCGCGATGTACGTCTCTGTCGAAGCGTTCGACGCTGCGGTGGGAAGCGGCCCCCGAGTGGTGGACGTGAACAACTGGTCGGGCGACGCCAGCGGCACCACCACGACATCTGTCACGGTTCCCGCTGCTGGCTGGTACCGGCTGTCGATCAACACCCACCTGTACTGGTATGTGTCCGGCGATCCGGGGCCGGGCACGTGGAGCGTCCTGGTGAGCACCTCCGGGCAGCAGCCCTGCGCCCCGGGCGCGCTCGAGTTGTACTGCTCGTGCTCGGAAGCGGGCCATGCCACGAACGCCGGGTCGGCGAGGGACGGCGACCCGGTGGGGACCGCGGTCGGCAACGTCATGGAGGACGCGACCGATCTGGCTGTCCCGACGCGGGGCGGCCAGCTCGAGGTGCGCCGCTCCTACAACTCGCTGGTCGCGGGGAACGACTCGACGATCGGGTACGGGTGGGCGAACAACTGGTCGACCCATCTGCAGTTCGACGCCCCGGCCAGCGGTGACGTCTCGGTGTGGCAGCCGAGCGGGGTGCCGGTGGTGTTCTCACCCATGATGAACTCCGACGGCAGCGTCGGCGGGTACACCGCTGGCTCGTGGATCAACGCCACACTGACCAAGGCCGGCTCCGATGTCGTGTTCCAACTCAAGGACGGCCTGAAGTACACCTACGGGTCCGACGGCAAGTTGAGGACCATCACGAACCTCCAGGGCTACGTCACGAACTTCACCTACACCTCGGGGAACCTGAGCTCGGTCACCGACGCCGACTCGGGACGCAGCCTCGCGGTCACCTGGACCGGCGGTCGGATCCACACGATCACCGACGGCGCCAGCCGCAGCGTCACCTACGCGTACGACGGGTCCGGCAACCTGAGCGACGCGACCGACGGCGGTGGGGCGCACTGGAAGTTCGGTTACGACGCCTCGCACCAGCTGACCTCGGTTCGTCATCCGAACCAGGTGGCGGCCAACGTCACCAACCAGGACGTGGTCAACACCTACACGTCGGGCAAGGTGACGTTGCAGACCGACAACCGGGTGTCGCCGGCGTTGGTCCGCCAGTTCGACTACACGACGATCCCCGGCGCGACCAAGATCATCGACCCGAAGGGCAATGTCCGGGTCGACTACTACACCGAGGGGCGGCGCACCAAGGTCGTCGACGGCTACGGCACGCCCGAAGCGGTGACCCGCACGTTCACCTACGACCCCTCGACCGGCGCGGTCGCCACGGTTGCGGTCGGGGAAGGCGCCGGCGCGGTCACGGTGGCGACCAACCGCTATGACTCGTCGGGCGATCTCATCTCGAGCGCCGACGCCTTGTCGCGCACCACCAAGGCCACCTACAACGAGCACGGGCAGCCGCTCACCGTCACGGACCCGGCCGGGATCGTCACCACGTTCGACTACGGCAGCGACGGGCTCGGCACGCTCAAATCACAGTGCGCGCCATTGGGTCCGTTCCCGGCGGCGGGGGCCACGTTGACGTGCGGGGACAGCGGGACGACACCGTCACGAACGACGTGGACCTACGGTGACACGAACCATCCGGGTGATGTGACGATGGTGAAGTCCCCGACCCAGCAGGACTCCGATGTGGGCGACTCGACCCGGTTCAGCTACGACGTCGATGGTCAGGTCAAGACCGTCACCGAGGCAGCCACCGCGGCGTTCCCGACCGGGACGACGACCACCTACTGCTACGACAACGTGGGCCGGTTGACCTCGACGTACTCGCCGCGGGCGGGGACGGTCGCCTGCGGGGACGCGTCGGCGTTCAAGACCAGCTTCGCCGTGGACGGCTACGGGGCCGCCACCGGGATCACCGCCCCCTCCACCAACCCGGTCACGCGCAGCTTCGACGCCGAGCACAACGTGACTTCCGAACAGGGCGCCGACGGGCACACCACCGCCTATGTGCGTGACGGAGCGGGCCGGCCCACCCAGACCCGACAGGCCGATGACACCGCGTCGCCGAGTGTGTCGCTGACCCGCTGGAACCCCGATGGGACGGTGCAGGAGACCGAGGACCCGGCCGGGAACATCACCCACTACGACTACGACCACGTCGGGCGGGTGATCGCCCAGATCGACCCGTCGGGGACCCGGAACCACACCTACGACGCGTTCAGCAGGGTGGCGACGAGTCAGGACCCGGGCGGGAACTGCGCAGCCACCCCGAAGACGGGCTGCACCACGTTCGGCTATGACGCGGCGTCACGGCTGACCAGCATCGACTACAGCGATCCGCTCACCCAGGACATCACGGTCGGCTACGACCTCGATGGGCGCGTCACGTCTCGTGGGGGCGGGTCGACGGCCACGAGCCAGGTGTGGGACTCGCTGGGCCGGCTGGCCTCCTCGACCGTCGGTTCAGCGACAACGCAGTACGGGTATGACCTGGCGGGGCGGACCACGTCGATCACCTACCCGGGCTCCACGGTGCCCGTGGTGCGCAGCTACGACGCGGCGGGCCGCTGGATCGCCAGCATCGACGGCACCGGCAGCACCGCCACCACCGGCAACACCACCAGCTTCGGCTACGACGCCGATTCGAACTGGACGTCGACCACGTTCCCGTCGGCGGTCAACACCGACACCTACACCGTCGACAACGCCGGCCGACCCACCGCGATCACCTACACCCAGGGCGCCACGACGCTGGGGTCGTTGACCTACGGACGTGACGGCGCCGGCCGGGTGACTTCCGAGACCGTCGCGACGCTCACCGCGGCGAGCTCGACCTACGGCTACAACGCGCTCGGCCAGCTCGACCGCGTCAACTCGACCAGCCCCAACCTGGCCTACGACACGGCGAAGAACCTCACCTCCCAACCCGGGCAGGTGCAGCAGTTCAACGCGGCGAACCAGATCTGCTGGTCGGCGACCTCCGGGTCCGGGTCGTGCACCGCGCCACCGACGGGCGCGACCCGCTACGGGTTCGACAACCGAGGGAACCGCACCTCGACCGACCCCGCCACCGGCGCCACCAACGCGGCGACGTTCGACCAGGCCAACCGGTTGACCTCGGTCGCGGTCGAGGACCTCTCCGGCGACCAGTACACCTCGCTGTCCGCCGCGGTGAAGGTCCTCGACACCGGGTCGTCACCGACCGTCGGCAAATGCCCGACCTCCAACACCCAGTGCCTGCCGCTCAACGCCACCAACGGCAACACCCGGGAGGTGCAGATCGCCGGTGAGGCCGGGCTCCCCGCAGCGGGCCAGATCGGGGCGGTGGTGGTCAACATCGTCGCCACCGGCACCTGCACCAGCTGCGCCGGGGTTGTGTCGTTGTGGCCCAACGACGTCACCTTCCCGTGGACCACGAACGTCAACTACACCGGCACCGAGGCCGTCTCCAACACCGCCATCGTGCGCCTCCCCGCCGATGGACGCCTCAAGGTGTACGCCACCGACGCCAACGTGCAGCTGTGGGTCTCGGGCTACTTCGCCCCGAACAACGGCACCTGGGACAACGCCTTCGAGGCGGTCAACCCCGCCAACATCGCCGGCACCTCGAGCACCCCGAGCTCGCAGTCCGGGGTGTGCTCACCCGATTGTGGGCGCTTCGCGGGCACCGGCACCGCCCCCGACACCAAGACCTTCGAGGTGCGCGGCCACGGCGGCATCCCCGCCACCGGCGTCACCGCCGTCGCGATCAACGTCGGGATCGTGAACCCCGCCGGTGACGGCAACCTGCTCGTCGGCCCGTCGAACAACTGGCCCAGCCAGACCATCCCGTACCACAACGCCGAGCTCGGCTCGAACCTGCTCATCGTCCCCGTCGGCGCTGACGGCCGCATCGGGGTGTGGGCCTGGGGCGGCGCCGTCGACGTCCGCCTCGACGTGTACGGCTACTTCACCGGCGACCCCTCCGCCACCGGCGGCTACCACCCCCTCACCACCCAGACCACCATCATGCGCGGCGAGACCGGCGCCACCGCCATCGGGAAATGCCCCGACACCACCCACCCCTGTAGCCCGCTGGGCGCCGCCCAGACCATCACCGTCCAGGTCGGCGGCGAAGGCGGCATCCCCACCACCAACGTCGACTCGGTGGTGGTCAACCTCAGCGCCACCAGTACCAACCCCGGCTGGATCGGCGTCTGGGCCGACGACGGCAGCCCCTACCCCGGCAACGTCACCCTCTACGAACCCGGCGGCGGCTCCACCAACACCGTCGCTACCACCGCCACGGTCAAGGTCGGACCCACCGGACGCATCAAGATCTTCACCTGGGCCGCCACCGACCTCCGCATCGACACCTACGGCTACTTCACCCCCGCCGCCACAACCACCACCTACGCCTACGACAACGACGGCCTCCGCACCACCAAGACCACCCCCGACGGAACCACCACCACCTACACCTGGGACACAACCAACCCCCTCATCCCCCTCCTGCTCACCGAAACCACCGGCACCAACACCACCCGCTACATCTACGGCCCCGGCGGCACCCCCTACGAACAGATCAACCCCGACGGCACCCTCACCTACCTCCACCGAGACCAACTCGGCTCCACCCGACTGCTCACCAATGCCAGCGGCACCAACATCGGCGAACGCGCTTACACCCCGTACGGCAAACCCTCCACCACCACCGGCACCGCCGCGACACCCTTCGGCTACGCCGGCCAATACACCGACACCGACACCGGCTACCAGTACCTCCGAGCCCGCTACTACGACCCGCAGACCGGGCAATTCTTAGGCCAGGATCCTCTTGCGTCAATTACGCAGGATCCTTACGGCTATGCGCGGCGTAGCCCGCTGCAGTTCCGAGACCCCAGTGGTTTGGACTGCGCCGATGCAAGTCGATCGGGCGACTGGGCCAACGGTGACTGTACCGAACCCTACAGCGAGTATCCGTTGGCTCTCTCAGGACCGTCCGCCATTCCGGAGAGTCCGAACTGCGAGTATCAGAGGCAGCCGAATCTGCAGAACGGCGTTCCACTCGCCCAAAGCGAAGTTCCCAATACGGGCCTGGATCCTCTGTGGGGGATTGCACTGACCTATTGCGGCGGACCTTGTTTCACACTGACGTTGGCACCAGGGGGGATCTACCTTACGACTGGCGCGGTGGGCGCTCGAGGGGTGAGTGTAACCTTCCTTGGCGCGGTAGATGAATGCGCCAGCGAAGGGCAAGGACTTGAGATATCGGCCAATACTCCATGGATGATTGGCGGAACACTCTCGACAACCGGAAGCGGTATATCACTCGGGTCCCCGGGTGTGAGCGGCGGGCCGACTACGACTAGAAGGCTTTCGGGGACAGGTCCGCAGTGTTGATCGCCACGGCGGGCTGGGGGGGCGCCTATCTTCTTCTCCTTGCTGGGTTCTTCTTCGTTTACGCCATCTACACTGCTAAGACGCGCTTCGTTTGGTTTGTGCGCAATCCAAGCAACCTTCAGGTGTGGTGGAACGTGATCGGCCTTTTAACGATGGGAGCCCTGTCGGTCTACGCGTTCCTCTCCCGACCGGCCCATTAGCGGTGTCCTTCTATCGTCAGCTCGCTTCTGCAACAGCGGATGGAAATGACACAGCCGCCAGAGCATCACTCGCCGCTAACACCCGCCGGCATCCGGCCAGGTTTGTGAGGAGCCATTCCGGTGCAGAACCGTAGAACATGTGGCCTCCCGCCCGTCGGCTCGAGGCGGATAGGTCGAAGCGCGCTCCTGTGGCTAGCCATCGTGCTCCTTGTGGGCTGTGGTCACTCGGCAGGTGATGGCCCGAGCGCCGGGACTGACATGAGCCGTGCCGAGGAAACCCATGAAACCCAGCCAGTCGCGCAAGAGGCACAGGGCGTGATTGCGGCAAACGCTATCTGCAGCGAGACCAATCAGAGGATCCAAGAGTTCGCCGACCAGGTGCGGAGCGGTCCCAAGACCCCGACCGCACTCTCCACGTTGCTCAATGGATACGCAGATCGTTACAGGGACGAGCACTCGGAGTTGTTCAGCCTGATCGTCCCGAAGGATCAAGCACCGCAAGTGCAAGTGGTCGCGACCCTGGCCGGCGACTACATCAAGAAGATGCGGGAAGCTGCATCAACAGCGTTGAATGGTACCGATGCGCAGTACAGCCAGGTCGCAAGAGCGCTCAATGCCAGCGCCACGCGGCTCGACACCGCCTTTGAGGAACTGGGTTGGAGCGAGTGCGCCAAGGGCCCGGCGCTCACCCGACGAGCGTAGAGGGTCGATCCCGCCCTCGGCCTTTCAGCGCCCTACGCGACGAACCTGGGACGGCGGGCTCGGATGCTCGTGACCGATGGAGCGCCGCGTTGGCGGCGTGCCCTCTCTGTCAGAATTGGTATTGCGTCCTTGTAGGGTGAGTTGAGTGTAGTAGGGCGAGGAATGAGAAGGAGCTGTGGCAGTCACTACCGTTGGGGGCGTGGTTTCGCGTCCCGAGCCTGACCCGGAGGTTCGTCCGGGCCGCCAGTCGTATCCGGTGGCGTACAAGCTGAGGATCCTCGCCGAGCTCGACGCGGCGGACTCCAAGGCGGCCAAGGGCGAGATCATGCGCCGCGAGGGGCTGTACTCGTCGTTGATCTCGGCGTGGCGCGACCAGCGCGACAAGGGCGCTCTGGAGGCGATGAAGGCCCGGCGGCCGGGTCCGAAGGCTGACGCGGTGAAGGCGGAGAACGCCCGGCTGCGAGCCCAGGTCGCGGCCCTGGAGGACAAGCTGGCCACCGCCGAGGAGTTGATCGACGCGCAGGGAGAAGCCTCGGCGCTCTTCCAGCAAATGCGCCGCAAGAGCGCCGACCCGACATCGTGAAGCTGCTCGACGGCCGGGTCGAGGCGTTCGCCCCGAAGGTCGGCGTGCGCGCCGCGTGCGCGGCGTTCGGGGTCAAGGAGCGCTCGTACCACCATCGCCGCCAACGTGACGAGGGTCGCTTGCGGTTGCCGCCACCAGCCGAGCCTCGGCCCCGCCGGCGGCACCCGGCATCACTGAGCGACACCGAGAAGAACCTGATCATCGAGACGTTGTGCTCGGAACGCTTCGTGGACCTCGCTCCGGCCCAGGTGTGCTCGACGCTGCTCGACGAAGGGGTCTACCTGTGCTCGGAACGCCAGATTGAATCAGCACGGGTTCAGTGGAGGGCTGGTTCTCCCGACAGGGCTCGTGTCGGGTGTTGATGTGACGGTAGTGGTCCGCCTCGAACTCGATCGGGGTGACGTAGCCGAGAGCGGAGTGGATGCGGGTGTTGTTGAACCACCACACCCAGTTGAGGGTGGCGAGCTCGAGGTCGTCGGCGCCGCGCCAGGGGCCCTCGTGGTGGACGCATTCGGTCTTGTAGAGCCCGATGTTCGACTCCGCGAGGGCGTTGTCGTAGCTGTCGCCGACGGTGCCGATCGACGCGACCGCTCCTGCGTCGGTGAGGCGTTCGCTGTAGCGGATCGACGTGTATTGGCTCCCGGCGTCGGAGTGGTGGACGAGCCCGTCGACGAGCTGGTCGGCCTGGGCTCGGGTCCACAGGGCCATCTCCAGGGCGTCGAGGGGCAACTCGGTGGGCATGGTGGCCTTGGTGCGCCAGCCGACGATGCGCCGGGAGAACACGTCGGTCACGAACGCGGTGAACACCGTGCCCGACCAGGTCGGCACGTAGGTGAAGTCCACGACCCACAACTCGTTCGGGCGGCCGGCGGTGAAGTCCCGCTTCACCAGGTCCGGTGGCCGCTCGATGCCCGACCCGGGGCGGGTCGTGACGAACCGTCGGCCCCGGCGCACGCCTCGCAGGCCGTTGGCCCGCATCAACCGTTCGACCTGGCAACACGGCACGTGCCCCAGCTCGGGGTGCTCGCCGCGGGCTTGTTCGCGGGCGAGTTCCTTGTAGACCTTGCGGGCCCCGTAGAGGCGACGACCGATCGTGGGCGACTCGTGCACCCGCACGACATGAGCCAACACGATCTCGTCGCGGATCGCCCGCGCCGACGGTGAGCGCTTCTTGGCGGCGTAGTAGGTGCTCGGAGCGATCTTGACGCCGTGCTCGGTGAGCACCCGACAAATCGGCTCGACTCCGAAGCGGTCCCGGTGATCCTCGATGAACGCGATCACCACGGCAGTCGAGGGTCGAGCTCCCTCGCGAAGAAACTCGACGCCGCCAACAAGATCTCGTTGGCCCGCTTGAGTTCCTTGACCTCTTGGCGCAGCGCCTTGAGCTCCGCCGCCTCGGTCGTCGTGGTCCCCGGTCGGCGGCCCGTGTCGATCTCGGCCTGCTTGGCCCAGGTCCGCAACGTGTCCGGGTTCACCCCGACCCGAGGCCCGATCCGCTGCACCGCCGCGTTCAACGACAACGCCTCATCCTCGGACCGAGCCTCGAGCACGAGACGGACCGCCCGCTCCCGCAACTCCTCCGGGTACTTCCTCGGTGCTGGCATGACTCCACCTTTCCGTGGGATCGATGCCTCCACAAGACCCGTGCTGATTCAGTCGTCGAAAACCGTTGAAAACGCAGGACCAACTGTCACGCAACCGGATCAGCCGACATCCAGATCTCTGCTTTCAAGACCGTCGCAATCGTCCCCTCTGCCATCCCTCCGAGACGCCTGCCGACCTTAGCGAGCGCGGGAGAAGCGGCCATGGAGATGTCCCTGCCGGTCGAAGGCGGGTCAGCCGGCCGGTACGTCGACGGTGATCGGCGTGCCCACGTCGCTGTAGGACACGGTGACGCTGAGCTGCGAGCGGCCGTCGGTGGGGTGGTAGCTGAGCTGCGCGACGCGACCGTCGGCGAGTTGCACCTGCCCGGTGATCGGCTCGGGCCCGGCGTTGCCCTGGAGGAAGGAGTCGGCGCCGCTGAGCGTGAACGAGATGGTCGAGCCGTCGGTGCTCGTCACCTGCGCCCTCCCCAGTGCCGCGAAGGTCTCCGTCGGGCTGGCCGCGCTCACTGCCGAGGCGCCGAGCGTCTTCCAGGCACCGGTGCTGTCCTTCACCCACGCCGAACCGCCCGAGAACACCGCCTCGGTCACGTGTCCGGTGCCGTCGGTGACCACCTGGTGGACGCGGTCGGGGCCGGCGAACTCGCCGACGATCGTGGTGTCGCCGTTGGAGTGCACCGACGACTGGAAGCGGAACGAGCCGGCGTTCTGCATCGACGCCACGGCCTCCTGCAGCGCCGCGGTGGCGGCCGGGTCGACCGTGGCCGAGTCGGGAGCCGGTGCCGGGGCGGCGTCGGCCGCGCTGCCGCCGCCGCCCCCGCACGCCGCGAGGCTCGCCGCCGAGATGGCGGCGAGCCCCAGGACGCCGAGCTGGCCGGTCCGGGACCTGTTCGTGGTCATCCGCACGGTGCCCTAGTCGCGGCCGGAGTCGTCGGAGCTGTCGGATCCGCCGTGGTGGCCACCGGTCGAGTCGCTCGCCGGGCCGGCGCTGCTGCCACTGCGGCTGCCGTCGTCCTCGCTGCTGCCGCCACTGCCGTGGTCGTCACTGGCGTGCTCGGAGCGGTCGGACGGGGTCGCCGGGGACACGCCGGGGTCGGCGGGCGTGGCGGCGTGCTCGTTGGCGTGCTCGTCACGGTTGCTGTGCTCACGGCCGCTGCCGCGCCCGTCGTGGCCGTCCTCGGTGCCGTCGTGGCCGTCGTCGGTGCCGTCCTCGGGCTCGGTCCCGTGGTCCTCGACCTCGGCGCTCAGCACGCCGTCCTCGGTCTCGATCTTCACCGCGAACGTCTGGGTGGTTCCGTCGGGGGCGACGTAGGAGATGCGCACGCACTCGGAGGTGAGGGCCGGGTCGGCGTCGGGCGTGAGGACGAGGCCCGTGACCGCGCCGGTCTCGTCCAGGGAGAACGTGATCACGCCCACGCCGGGCAGCGTGGCGGTCCAGCCGTCGGTGGTCGACGTCGCCGCGATCGGGCTGTCGGCTGCGCTCGGGGCGGTCGCGGTGATGTCAGCCGCGGTGTCGGTGGTCTCGGCGCCGGCGGTGGCGGCGCTGATGGCGAGGCCCCCTGAGGCGAGGGCGGCCGCCGCGGCGGCGGCGGCGAGGCGTGAGCGGAACATGCGTCCTCCGTGTGTTCGGGTGTGGAACGTCCTGACGCCCTGTACTTCGCGGCAGGAGCGCTCGCGTCACACGATTTCTCCGGCGCTCAACCCCCGCCGCCCTCGCCGCCGTCGCCGCCGCTGCCGGAGCCGTCCGACGAGCCCGAGCCGGCGCCCGAGCCCGACGAGCCGTGCGGACCACTCGAGAGGTCGGATCCCTCACCCGAATCGGATCCCTTCTGGTCCCCCGAGCTGCTGGAGCCGCTGGAGCTGCTCGATCCGCTCGATCCGGAACCGGACGAGCCGGACCCGTGGTCGCCCGCGGAGCTGCCGCCGCCGGCGCCTTGCCGCCCGTCGTCGTCGTCACTGTGGTCGACGTGATCCGAGGAGGGCCCCGAGGAGCTCTCGCCGGCGTGCGGTGCGCCGTGGCGGCCCGAGGTGCCCGTGCCGCCGGTGGCCTCGGTGGGCCCGTCGCCGGTCGCCGTCGGCGCCGCGGGGATCGAGGTCGAGGCGGCGGAGCCGTCGACCGGGTCGGCGTCGGTGGGGGCCGTGGGATCGGCGACGGCGGGTCCGGCGGGAGCGGTGGTCCCCGGCTCGGTCACGCCGAGGGCCCGGCCCAGCGCGCGCAAGGGGGGCGGCGCGTCGTTCCCCAGGGCGGCTGCTGCGGCCACCGGGCCCCCGAAGGTGAGGGCGCCGGCCGCGACGACCGCCGCCCACCTCGGCACCCGGCGGCGCGCCGCCGGCGGCACCACCTCGGCGCCCAGCAGGCTCCTGAACGCGGCCTCCTCGGCGTCGGACGGCGCGACAGGAGGCGTGGCGAGGGCCAGCTCGAGGCGGGTGAGGAGCTCGTCGTCGGTCATGGTCATCGCCGCTCCTCCATCAGGTCGCGCAGCCGGCCGAGGGCGCGTGACTGGGCCATGCGGACGGCTCCCGCTGTGCGTCCGGTCGCCAGCCCCACCTCCTCGGCGCTGAGGCCGGCGACCACCCGCAGCTCGAGCAGCTCTCGGTCGGCGGCCGGCAGCCGGCCGAAGGCGGTGCGCAACTCGGCGGCGTCCTCGTCGTCCACGAGGTGCTCGAGCACGTCGGGCGGGGCGGCCTCGCCGACCACCGGGACCGGTCGCCCGTCGCGGCGCTGCACGTTGCGCACGACGTTGCGCAGGATGCCGAACAGCCAGCCGGGGAAGCCGCCGGCGTCGGAGCGGTACCGGCCCAGGTCGGCGACCGCCCTCGCCATGGTCTCGCTGACGGCGTCGACGGCGTCGTCGTGGGTCGGCAGCCGGCGGCGCGCGAAGGCGTAGAGGCCGGGATAGGCGTTGCGGTAGAGGGTGACCCAGGCCTCGGCGTCACCGGCGCGGGCGCGCTCGACCAGCTGCTCGGGCGAGGACGGTCGGATCGTGGGGACCGGCCGCAGGGCGGGCGCCGGTGCCGGTGCCGACGGGTCGGTCCCGGCGACGGGCGGGGCGGTGGCTCCGAGGCCCGGACCGGCGGTCATCCGGCCGTCATCGGCACGCAGAGCGTCCGGCTTGAACGCGTTCCGTGTCCTGCGGTGTCAGCCCGGCGGCCGCGAGGCCGCCGGCCGCCCTCGTGTCAGCCGGAGCGGACCTGGCGGCGCAGGTCGTCGACCCACGACGCCGCCTGCCGCCGGGACTCCTCGACCTCCTGGCGCCGCGCCGGCCCGTGCTCGCCCGCCGCCGGATACGAGCCGAGGAACTTCACGTCGGCCTGCTTGGCCTTGAGCGAGCGCAGCGCATCGGCCACGACCTCGTCGCTGAGGTGCCCCTCCAGGTCGATGAGGAAGCAGTAGTCGCCGAGCCCCCGGCCGGTCGGCCGTGACTCGAGCTTGCTGAGGTTGATGCCCCGCGCCGCGAACTCCTGGAGGATCGACAGCAGGCTGCCGGGCTCGTCGGCGCGCTGGAACACGACGATGGAGGTCTTGTCGTGGCCGGTGGGGGCGGGGATGCCGTCGCGGGCCACGAGCACGAAGCGGGTCTCGTTCCCGGCGTGGTCCTCGATGGCGTGGGCGATGACCTCGAGCCCGTAGACCTCGGCCGCCCGACCGGGGGCGATGGCGGCGCCGTGGGGATCGTCGTGCTGGGCCAGCATGCGGGCCGCGTCGGCGGTCGAGTTGGACGCCTCGGCCTCGGCGAGGGGCAGCTCGCGTGCGAGGAACTTGCGGCACTGCGCCAGGGCGTGCGGGTACGACCACACCCGGGTGATCCGGTCGATGGTGGTCCCGGGGCGGACCATCAGGTCGAGGTGCACCGGCAGGACGACCTCGCGCTGGATTGGCAGCTCGACGTCGAAGGCCAGGGTGTCCTGGTTGACGTTGACCGTGCCCTCGATGGCGTTCTCGATGGCCACGAACCCGCAGTCGACGTCGCCGGCCTCGACCGCGTTGAGCACGGCCGAGAAGCTCGGCATGGGGATGAGCTTGGCGCTCGCCAGGTCGGGCTGGGTGTGCAGCGCCTGCTCGGTGAACGTGCCGACCGGCCCCAGGAAGGCGATGGTGCGCGTCGCCCAGTCGTCCGCGGCGGGGGAGGTGGGGGAGGCGCTCACGACCGCGAGCCTACGGCCTGCCCTCGCCGGCTCGGGGCCGATCAGTCGACCGACTCGAGGTGGAGCGGGCGGGTGACGACCAGCCGGAACCGGCCCCGTCCGGTCTTCTCGACGCGGATCGGGGCCTGCCGCTCGTCGAGGCGGCGCTTGAGCAGGATGAGCCGGCTCTCGAAGTTGTCCCGGAACTCGGGCAGCTCGAGCGACGGATCGAGTCGGACCTCCCGGTTGGTGAACTCGGTGCGCCCGTCGGCGGCGTGGCTCTGCAGCAGCGACCACAGGATGCGGCCGGCGACGCCCTTGATCAGGTAGTCGCCGTCGAGGAACGTGCTGCCGTCGACGGGGAAGTACCGCACCCGCGTCGTGCCCGTGGCCGGGGGGTCGGGCGGCGCGCCCGCGCCGGCCGGGGCGGAGCTGGTGTCGGCCCGGGCCCTGCTCCGCTCGATCTCGATGGCGCCGGCCAGCATGGTGGCGACGATCTCGAGCCGGTGCTCGTCGTGCTCGTCGAAGGCCACGGAGGTCTCGCTCTCGACGACGAGCACACCCACCAGCTCGCCGAGGGCCTGCGCGGGGACGGCGATCTGGCTGTGGGCCAGCGGGAGCCCGGGCAGCGCGATGTCGCGCCCGGGGGACTGGCCCTCGATCTGCTCGATCGATCGCCGCACGGTGCCGCCGTACTTGGTCATCTGGTGGAGGTTCCCGACCCGGATGGCTCGACAGCGCGAGGCGGCCACGCCGACCACCCCCTCGCCCACGACCACCTCCGAGCCGACGCCCTGCTCGTCGTAGCCGTGGCTGGCGATGGTGTAGAGGCGCTCGCCCCGCTCGTCGGCCAGCAACAGGATGCAGTGCGAGTAGGCGAACAGCTCGGCCAGCGCCCGGACGGCCGTGCCGACGAGGGTGTCGAGGTCGGGACAGCGGCTCACCCGCCGGGTGAGCTCGGCGAGGCGCTCGGCGTCCTGAGCGGTGGAGGGCGCGTCCGTACCGTCGGCATCGGCGCCGAACTCGGGATCCGACGGCCGGATGCGTGCCGGGTGGCGCTCCACGGAGAGGACCCGGTAGATGTCGGCCGCCCGCAGGTGGAAGACGTCCTCCATGCCGTACAGGGCGGCGACCGTGTCGACGTCGGCGCGCAGCTGGTCGAAGACGGCCCCGCGCTTCTCGGTGCGCACGTACTCGACCTCGACGCGGTACTCGTCGTAGCGGACCGGATCGACCATCAGCACGCTGGCGTAGGGGTTCTCGGCCAGGTTCCTGCTGGTCTTCGAGAAGAACTGGTTGGAGACGGCGATGTGGCCGTCGTCGACCATCCGGACGCGCGACAGGTAGGTGACGTTGGGGACGCCGGCCGCCGAGGCGGTGGCGATGACGACCGGCACCACCCCCTCGAAGCAGGTCCGGAGGGTGCCGAGCGGGATCGTCCCCGGTCCGGTCACGACGAGCGCTCCGACAGGGGTCGACCGGCCTGGGGGCCGGGGGTCTGGTCGTAGACCTCCTCGATGGTGAAGGTGCAGGCCACCAGGTCGTCGGGACGGAGCCGGTCCATCTTCCAGCTCGGCAGGTGGTCGGTGCGCTCCACGTCGGCGAAGAACCCCTCGCAGTGGTCGGCCGAGTGGGCGAGGTCATCGTCGGTGACCGCGTCGAAGGCCTCGACTCGCCCCTTCAGCTGGCACGACCGCAGGGTCGGGACGTCGGAGCCGGTGACCGCGATGGCGCCCCCGTCGGCGAGGTGGGCGAGGCGGTCGAGGTCGCCGGCGTCGAGGAGCAGACGGCTGCGGCCGGTGGTCCCGTCGACCACGATCCCCCATCCGCGGGCGGAGAAGGGCCGTCCGTCGGCGCCCACGGCCCCGACGATCAGCGCCGCCTTGTCGCTGAGGAAACGCGCCGTGTCGGCCGCCAGGACCACGTCAACCGCCTCTCTGCCGTGGGAGTAGCGAGTTCTTAGCATCCGGTGAGGGGTCTTTCAGCAGCACGCGTGGCGACGGTTCCTCACGATGGTCACAGCACCCCACGCACCGGCCGGCACCCGGGCCGGACCACCGAGACGGAGGAACCCATGACCACCACCGACAGCACCATCGACACGACCGGCGACACGACCGGCGACACGACCGACGCCGGCACCGGGCGACCCGCCGCCGTCCCCACCGTCGACCTCTACAAGGACATCCACAAGGGCATCCGTGCCGAGCTGTTCGGCGCCACCCTCGAGGCCGGCTCGCTCGACCCGTCGGACCGCGGCGACCGGCTGCACGTCGCCGGCCGCATCGACCGTCTCGTGCACCTCCTGCACTCGCACGCCGAGCACGAGGACACCTCGGTGCAGCCCGCCATCGAGCTGCACGTGCCGGGCGTCGCCGAGCGGATCGTGGCCGACCACGAGCTGCTCGACGCCCGCATCGGCGACATCCACGACCTGTCGGTCGTCGTGGCCGACACGTGCGGCCCATCCGCCCGCACCGCGGCCCACGAGCTGTACCTCGAGCTGGCGTCGTTCACCAGCGCCTACCTCGGCCACATCGACCTCGAGGAGCGGGTCGTGATGCCCGCTCTCGCCGCGGCGCTCGGGCCGGTGGCCGTGCTCGGGATCCACCAGGCCATCATCGGCTCGATCCCGCCCGCCGAGATGGCCGAGTCGCTGGCGCTGATGATCCCGGCCATGAACGTCGACGACCGCACCGAGCTGCTCGGCGGCATGCGGGCCGAGGCCCCGGCCGAGGTCTTCGCCGGGGTGTGGGGCCTGGTCGGCTCGGTCCTCGGCCCCTCCGACGTGGCCGCCCTGGCCGCACGCCTGGGCGTCGACGCCTGAGCCGGCCGTCTCGATTCGCTGCCCGAGCAACGCTGGCTCACCACGGTGCGGAAACCGCACCCTGGTGAGCCAGCTTGGACGGTGTGCGGCGGGGCCGCCGGGGATCGGGGAGGATGGGCGGATGGACGAGGCCGCCCTCCGTGAGCTGCTCGACGGCGTGATGGCCGGCGAGGTCAGCGCCGACGACGCCGTCGCGGCCCTGCGCCGCCTGCCGTTCGCCGACCTCGGCTTCGCCCGCGTCGACCACCACCGCTCGCTGCGCCAGGGGATGGCCGAGACCGTGTACGGGCCGGGGAAGTCGCCCGAGCAGTGTGCGGCCATCGTGGCCGAGCTGCTGGCCCAGCCGGGGTCGTCGCCCGTCGTGCTCTCGAGGGCCGACGCCGAGCAGGTGGCCACCGCCGTGGCCGCCAACCCCGACGGCACCGTGGTCGAGGCCGGCCACGGCGACCCGGACCGCCGCCGCCTGCACACGGTGGTGTGGCGACCGGCGCCCGGGCGGTCGGAGGCCGTCGCCGTGGTCACCGCCGGCACCGCAGACCTCCCGGTGGCCGACGAGTGCGCCGCCACCCTGGTCGCTCACGGTGTGCGGCCGCTGCGCATCAGCGACGTCGGCGTGGCCGGGCTCCACCGCATCCTCGACGCCGCCGAGGAGCTGGCCGCCGCCGACGTGGTGGTGGTCGTCGCCGGCATGGAGGGGGCCCTGGCCAGCGTGGTCGGCGGGCTCACCGCCGCGCCGGTGATCGCCGTGCCCACGTCGGTGGGATACGGCTCGTCGCTGGAGGGGGTCACCGCCCTGCTCGGCATGCTGGCGTCGTGCGCCTCGGGGTTGACCGTCGTCGGCATCGACAACGGCTTCGGCGCCGCGTGCGCGGTGCTGCGAGCGCTGAACGTGCGCCGGTCGGAGCGGGCCGATGCCTGAGCACGGCCACAGCCACGACCACGATCACGGGCACCGCCACCTCGATCCCCAGCCGCACGACCACGGTCGCGGCGAGGGCCACGAGGGAGCGCCGCACACCAGCCCCGGCGCGTGGGCGGGCGTGACCGTCCCCGCGGGCGGTGGGCCGGGCGCCACGGTGGCGTGGTTCCACTGCTTCTCGGGCATCGCCGGCGACATGGCCCTCGGGGCGCTGCTCGACGCCGGTGCCGACGTCGACGAGGTGCGCACCATGCTGAAGCGCCTCCCGGTCGACGGCTGGGCGCTGGAGACCGAGACGGTGCTGCGCTCCGGCATCGCCGGCACCAAGGTGCACGTGCGCACCGAGGCCGACCCTCCGGCCCGCACGGCGGCCGAGGTGGCCGGCATCGTGGCCGAGGCGGGCCTTCCCGACCGCGTGCACCGGCGTGCCCTCGCCACGTTCCGGGCGCTGGCCGAGGCGGAGGGCCGCCTGCACCGCGAGGACCCGGACGCGGTGCACTTCCACGAGGTCGGGGCCCTCGACGCCATCGTCGACGTCGTCGGCACGTGCGCGGCGCTGGAGGTGCTCGGGGTCGACGACGTGGCGTCGTCCCCGGTCGCCGACGGCTCGGGCACCGTGCGCGCCGCCCACGGGCAGCTCCCGGTGCCCGTGCCGGCGGTGGTGGCCCTGCTCGAGGGCGCGCCGACCTACGGCCTCGACATCCCCCGCGAGCTCACGACGCCCACCGGGGCGGCGCTGCTGGCGGCCAACGTCGTGGAGTGGGGCCCGATGCCGGCGATGGTCGTCGCTTCCTCCGGCTACGGCGCGGGCACCGCCGACCTCGGCGATCGACCGAACCTCACCCGGGTCGTCGTCGGCCGGCGCAGCGATCCAGGCGGTCGGGTCCCCGGCCAGCCCGTGGTGCTGCTCGAGGCCAACGTCGACGACGTCACCGGGGAGACCCTCGCCTACGCCGTCGACGCGCTGCTCGCCGCCGGCGCCCACGACGCGTGGGTCACGCCGATCGTGATGAAGAAGGGCCGGCCGGCGCACACCGTCAGCGTGCTGGCCGAGCCGGCGCTCGCCGCCGACGTACGGGCCGTCCTCGTCCGAGAGACCGGCACGATGGGCGTGCGCGGCACGAACCTCGAGCGTTGGCCGCAGAGCCGCTCGTTCGACGAGATCCACGTCGACGGTCAGGTCATCCGCATCAAGGTGGCCGGCGAGCGGGTGAAGGCCGAGCACGACGATGCCGCCCGTGCCGCCCGGGCCCTCGGCCTCCCGCTGCGCGAGGTCGCCCGTCGCGCCGAGCAGGCCTGGCGCGACGCCCACTGAGCCGCCCGGCGCCCCGCCGACGGCGAACCTGTGCCCGATCCTGTTCCCCCAGGGACAGGATCGGGCACAAGAACGGCGAGTGGAGGAGTGCGCGCCGGGAGGGAGGAGGGCCGGGTCAGGTGGTGTGGAGGATCATCGGGGCGGCGGTGACGCCGGCGATGATGTTGCTGGCCGAGCGGCCGACCGGCCCCGCCAGCTCGAGGCGGGTGACGCCCCGGTCGAGCAGGGCGTCGAGCACGGCCGCCACCTCGAGGCGGGCGAGGGCCGCGCCCAGGCAGAAGTGGGCCCCGAAGCCGAAGGCGACGTGGTGGTTGGGCGAGCGGCCCACGTCGAACGAGCCGGCCGTGGGCCCGAACTCCGCCTCGTCGCGGTTGGCCGAGGCGTACACCATCACGACCGGCTCGCCGGCGGCGACCGGCACCCCGCCGAGCTCGGTGTCGCGCGTGGCGGTGCGCATGAAGTAGATGACCGCGGTGGTCCAGCGCAGGATCTCCTCCACTGCGCTGGCCACCAGCGACCGGTCGGCCACCAGGCGGGCCCACTGGTCGGGGTTCTCGGCCAGGGCGACGAGGCCACCGGAGATGGTGTTGCGGGTGGTCTCGTTGCCGGCGACGAGCAGCTGGTTGAGGAACATGGCCAGCTCGTCGTCGGTGAGCCGGTCGCCGTCGACCTCGGTGGTGGCCAGCTGCCCGATGACGTCGTCCTTGGGCGAGACCCGTGCCTCGGCCACCAGGCGCATGAGCTCGGCCATCATCTCGGCGTTGAGCGCGGCGCGGCGGGCCTCGTCGGCGTAGATCTCGGTGCCGGGGATGGAGGCCTCCGACCAGGCCCACACGTCGTCCCAGCGCTCCTCGGGCAGCCCGAGCAGCTGGGCGATCACCTGCACGGGCAACGGCACGGCCAGAGGCGGCACCACGTCGACCGCCCGGTCGAGCGGGAGCCGGTCGACGAGCGCCTTGGCCGCCTCGCGCACGGAGGCGTCGAGGGTCTTGACCACCCGGCGCCCGAAGGCCGGCTGCACCAGCGCCCGGTAGCGGGTGTGGTCCGGCGGGTCGGTGTGCATCATCGTGGGTGGGCTGGCGTACTCGGCGCCGATCTCGAACGTGAGGATGCCCCTGCCCGAGCAGAACGTCTCGGAGTCGGTGGCGACGGCCATCACCTCGGCGTGGCGGGGGGCCACCCAGAAGCCCTGGGTGGCGTTCCACAGCAGCGGCCCTCTGGCCCGCAGCTCGGCGTAGTAGGCGACGTGGTCGGCGACGCTGAACTCGACCCCGAGGAACTGGTCGGTCAGCGGCTCGTGGACGTGGCCGGAGCGGTCGGACTCGACGGTGGTCATGGTCTCCCCCTGGCCGGCGCCAGGGCGGCGCTCAGCCCGACGACGCAGCCTTCCACAGCTCGCCGTAGCTGCGGTACTCGAGCGGCGGCGTGACCCAGCCGGAGCGCACCAGCTCCTCGTGGAGGGCGGGCAGGCGCTGGAACGGCACCCCCATGTCGGCGTGGTGGGCCAGGTGCCAGCCGGTGTTGAACGGCACGATCCAGAAGCGCGGCAGCAGCGACTGGTGCACCACGTGGGTGGTGCGGCGGCGGTCGTCGGAGTGCTCCATGCCGCCGTGCTCGGCCACCGCTCGCAGCCGGTTGAGCACGCGCCACACCGTCATCCACGGCCCCAGCCACATGACCGGCCACAACCACCAGCGACCCGACAGCAGGCCCATGGCCACGAACAGCACCACCTGGGTGCCGACGATGCGCACGGCGAAGGGCCGTGACGACGGCCGGGTGAGGGCGAGCAGCAGGCCCTTGAGGTTCTTCCAGCCCGAGCTGCCGAGGGCGTCGCGCCGCAGCTTGCGGTGCCACGACGCCTTGGTGACGGGATAGCCGAGGTAGAGGTTGAGGTCGGGCTCGTTGGGTCCCAGCTCGTCGCGGTGGTGGGCGAAGTGGCTGCGGCGGTAGGCGTCGAAGGGCACGAAGGCGGGGTAGGCGAGCAGCCACCGGCCGACCGTGTCGTTGACCGGCTTCTTGGAGAACAGCAGCCGGTGGGCGGCCTCGTGGGCGAGGATGGAGAACAGGGCGAAGCCCCGCCCGACCAGCACGAAGGCGGCGGCCCACACCACCAGCGCGGCGGCCAACGGCAGGGCGGGCGTGAGCCAGCACACCACGGCCAGCAGGCCCATGGTCTGGAGCCACACCGACACCACGTTGAGGACGTTGCGGGCGTTCGGGACGCGGCGCAGCTCGTCACGCAGGAAGGGCCGCGGCATGCCGGTGGCGGTGAGGCGGTCGGTGGGCAGCACGTCGGGCAGCGCCTCGGGCGGCGGCACCATCGACGAGCGCGCAACTGCAGGTCCCACGCCCCAAGTGTGCCGCATCCGGGCGAGAATGGCGCCATGACCGACGCCGCGCCCCGCCTCTACTTCCGCCAGCTGCTCGCCGGCCGGGACATCGCCACGAACGATCCCATCGCCCGCCAGATGGTGAACTTCGTCTACCTCATCGGCGACCGGGAGACGGGCGAGGCGGTGGCCATCGACCCGGCCTACGACCCCGCGGGGATCCTCGACGTGCTGGCCGCCGACGGCATGCGCCTCACGGGCGTGCTCGCCACCCACCACCACCAGGACCACGTCGGCGGCTCGATGATGGGCTTCGAGATCGCCGGCGTGCACGAGCTGCTGGAGCTCGCCCAGGTGCCGGTGCACGTGCAGGCCGACGAGGCGCCGCTGGTGCAGAAGGTCACCCACCTCACCGACGCCGACCTCGTGCGCCACCACAGCGGCGACATCGTCATGGTCGGCGACATCCCCATCGAGCTCGTCCACACCCCCGGCCACACGCCGGGCAGCCAGTGCTTCATGCTCGACGGCGCCCTCGTCTCGGGCGACACCCTGTTCCTCGAGGGCTGTGGCCGCACCGACCTGCCCGGCGGCGACCCAGTGGCGCTCTACCACAGCCTGACCCACACCCTGGCCAAGGTGCCCGACGACTCCATCGTGTTCCCGGGCCACCTCTACTCGGCGGCCGCGGCCGCCTCCATGGGCGACACCCGGCGGGTCAACTTCGTCTTCCGGCCCCGCAACGAGCAGGAGTGGCTGACGATGTTCGGGGCGGGCTGACCCGGGCGCGTGCCGGCGGAGCCCGGCGCACCGCGGCACACCGGGGCACACCGGGGCACACCCGGGCACGGGTCACTACCGTGGGCCCATGAGGAACACCGGCCCACGCGCTCGCACCCGACTGGCCGTCGTGGCGGTGCTGGTCGCCGTGCTCGGCGTCCTCGCCGGCTGCACCAGCAGCTCGTCGGACGGCGCGGCGCCGACCACCGAGGCGCCCGGGCCAACCGACTACTCGGCGCCCGGGCCCTACCCGGTCGGCACGGCCACCCTCGCCCTCGACGACGCCGCCACCCAGAAGGTCTTCCTCTACTACCCGGCCGACCCGGCCCGCCTGGGCGAGGGCACCAAGGTCACCTCCTACAGCTCGGGCGACGCCTTCCCCGAGGCGTTCCGTGCCATCGTGCCGGCCCAGCTGGTGCAGGAGATCCCCCTCGACGCCACCCGCGACGCGCCGGTCGCCGACGGCCCGTTCCCGGTGGTCCTCTACAGCCACGGGTTCGGCAGCTACCCCGAGTACTCCGCCAACCTGCTCGCCCACCTGGCCTCGTGGGGCTTCGTCGTCGCCGCACCCGACCACGTGAGCCGCAACCTGGCGGCCGCGGCCACGAACTCCGTGCAGCAGGGCGACGCCGACGTCGCCGACCTCCGATCGACCCTCGACCTGGTCCGCCGGGAGTCCGGGGCCGGTGGCCGGGTCGCCGGAGCGGTCGACCTCGACCACGTCGCGGCGGAGGGCCACTCCGCCGGCGGCAGCGCGGCCGCCCAGCTCGCCTACGACGACGGCATCGACACCTTCATCGGGCTGGCGCCGGCGTCACCGCTCGACCTCTCGTCGTCGGGCGGCGTCGACCAGGCCGCGCTCGACGCCGCCTACGCGCAGAAGGCGCCCCCCGCCAAGCCCTCGCTGATCATCGCCGGCGAGCGCGACGGCGTCATCCCGCTGGCGAGCATCCGGTCGGAGTACGCCTGGCTGGCGACGCCCAAGCGCTTCGCCGTGCTGGCGAACGCCGGCCACAACGCCTTCACCGACCTGTGCGCGCCGATCCGCGCCCAGGGCGGGCTCAGCCAGCTCAGCTCGTCGTTCCCCGCCGGGGCCACCCTGTTCCGCCTCGGCGAGGACGGCTGCCTCGACGGCTACCTCGACCCGGCCACCGGCTACCGGGTGATCGACCACCTCTCGGTCGCCCAGCTCCGGTGGGTGTTCGGCCTGGACCCCAGCGAGGCGTCGCTCGCGCCGGCCTACGTCGAGTCGCTGTTCCCGGGCGCGCTGGCGACCTACGAGTCCGATCCGCCGGTGTCGGGCCAGGGATAGGCCGCGGGGCGCCGGTTGGCGAGGCTCGGCAGCCGGGCACGGACGGCGGCCAGCCAGTCGAGGTCCACCTCGGCCGTGGCGAGGCCGTCGCCGTCGTCTCCCGCGTCGGCCAGGACCCGGCCCCACGGGTCGACCACCATGGCGTGCCCGTGGCGCTCGATGCCGTCGGGGGAGGTGCCCCACTGGGCGGCGGCCACCACGGCCACCTGGTCCTCGACGGCGCGCGCCCGCACCAGCAGCTCCCAGTGGTCGCGACCCGTGGCGCGGGTGAAGGCGGCCGGCACCGACACCACGGCGGCCCCGAGGAGCGCCTCGATCCGGTACAGCTCGGGGAAGCGCAGGTCGTAGCAGACCGTGAGACCGAGGAGCGGTCCGTGGTCACCCAGCGGGGCCACGATGGGTCCCGCCCCGGAGCTGAACGTGTCGGACTCGCGCGTGGTGGCTCCGGGGACCTCGACGTCGAAGAGGTGGACCTTGCGGTAGGCGGCCCGCAGGCCGCCGTCGGGCGCGACCAGGCACGAGGTGTTGAACAGGTGGGTGCCGTCGCGCTCCACGAAGCTGCCGGCCACGAGGTGGAGGTGGTGGCGCCTCGCATGGTGCGAGGCCCACGCCAGGGTGGGTCCGTGGAGCGGTTCGGCGGCGGCCCGCATGGCCGAGGTGCGCCCGAGCGAAGCGAACAGCTCGGGCAGGACGACCAGCTCGGCGCGCTGCCCGGCGGCGGCCTCGACGAGCTCGGCGGCGCGCCGCAGGTTCTCGTCCCGGTCGGGCCCGCACCGCATCTGCACCGCCGCCACCCTCATGGCGACGACGGTACCGGGGCGGCTCAGCTGACCGGGGTGGGGGGCACGGGTGGGGTGGCCGCGACGGGGTTGCCGTCGTCGTCGACGAGCCCGACGCGCTGCTCGGACCTCGACTGCTCGAGCGCCGACTTGATGAACACAGCCGCGATCACGCTCCAGAGGATCGGGACGTTGCCGACCTTCATGAGCGCGCCCGCCAGCTGCTGGTCGTCCTCCGGGGTCCAGTCGCCGAACCGGGGGGCCAGCTCGTAGACCCGGTAGAGCGGCACGGGGGAGAAGGTGATGAACGCGCCCGGCAGCATGGGGAACAGGCCGAAGGCGACGAAGAGGTACACGCACTTCCAGACCGGCGACTGCACGCGATCGCCCCGGAAGGGGCTGACGATGGGCAGCCAGCCGACCATGCCGGAGACGAGCCACATGGCGTCGAGGGCGAACGAGCCGATCTGCGACGCTCGGAACGCGTCGACCACCGGAGGGATGTGGGTGAAGACCAGCACGCCGTTGAGCAGGAGCACGGCGAACCACGGCCTGGTGCTCAAGCGGTAGGCGCCCCACCCCCGCACCCGGTCGATCATCCGGCGGGCCATCCAGTCGGGGATGCCGATGACCATCAGCGGCGCGGCGACCATCGTGTAGATGAGGTACAGGGTGGTGTGCACGCTGAGCAGGTAGCCCGATCCCAGCAGCCCGAGCGGCCAGTCGCTGGCCACCCACAGGGCGAGGGTGCCGAGCACGAACCACAGGATCGCCCGCTTGTCGCGAGAGGTCAGGCCCTCGGTGCGGGCCCGGCGACGCATGGCGACGCCGTAGGTGCCGAGCAGCACGGCCACCATGGCCCACACCCCGACGTAGGCCTTCGGGGTCCACGTCCACGGCGCGGTGGTGCTCTGGCACCACCAGCTCACCGCCAGCACGCGGTCGGTCACGACCCACCTCCTGGAGCGTCGGCGGCCTGCGCCATGCGGCCCGCCAGGTCGTCGTAGCTGACCACGGCGGCCTGCACGGTGGTCGCCGGCGCCTCTCGGAAGTGGACCACCAGCGTGATCGTGTCGCCCTCGGCCAGCTCGCGGGTGAGGCCGCTCAACATGACGTGGTCGCCGCCGGGGGCCAGCTGCACCGTGGCGCCGGCGGGGAGGGCCAGCTCGGTGGCCTCGCGCATGGTCGTTCCGCTCGTCACGTGCAGCTCGGCGGCGGCCGCGTCGGGGGAGGTGATACCCACGATGGCGTCGTCGCCGCCGGTGTTGGTGACGCTCAGGTAGGCGGCCCCGGCGCCGCCCGTGCCGGGGGAGGCGTAAGCGGCCGTCACCCGCACGCTGCCCGCTCCGTTCCAGCCCGGCTGGGCGAGGATGCGGGGGATGTCGGCCATCCAGTCGGACTGGACGGTGCCCGCCGGGTAGCTGAGGTGCTGAAGGTCGTCCGGCGTGTAGACGTTCATGGCGGCCGAGTGGCCCACGGTGTAGCTCCCGCCGGCGTCGGGCTGCTCGGCGATGGCCACCGTGGCCCCGGCGGCCTGCTGGGCGGCGGCCAGCTGCTCCGGCGTGCCGGTCAGGCCCACGACCTTCCCCTCGAAGTGGCCCAGCCACTCCTGCAGCCGCTCCGGGGTGTCACGGCTGGGGTCGGTGGTCACGAAGACCACCTGGGCGCCCACGCCGGGCAGGTCGTGGAGGGCCTGGGTGAGGGTGGCCATGCTGATGGGGCACACGTCCGGGCAGTTCGTGTACCCGAAGAACAAGAAGGTGAGCTGGCCGGCCGTCCTGGCCGCGAAGTCGTAGGGCTGGCCGTCGGTGCCGGTGAGGGTGAACGACGGCCGGGAGCGCGCCGGCTCGACCGTCGCACCCCGCCAGGTCGGGGCGGGCGGGCGGGTGTCGCCGCCGTCGTCGCGCAGGAAGGCGATGACGCCGACCGCCGCGACGAGCAGGGCGGCCACGGTGATCAGCGCGAACGGGCCGCGGGCGCTTCGGGGCGCAGGGGCCTCGGGGGCCCGTTCGGGGTGGGGTGGTGCGTCGATGGCCATGGTCACGCTCGGCGGGCGACCCCGCCGGTGCCCGGCCCAAGTCTCGCCGCCCCGTCCCCAGGATCAAAGTCGGGGGCGGGCTCTCCACTCGTGACGTCCGGCTCGCACCGCGGTGGCCGACACGTGGTGGTGCGCCGGATCGGTGTCGAGAACGACCACCTCCAGCCCCGCCGGTGGGTCCGCGGCGGGATCGTCGCCGGGCACGGCCCACGGCGGGCGCGGGGCGATGGCGACCAGCGGCAGCCGTGCGAGGGCCGTGTCACGCGCCCCGACGCCGCCGTACCAGGCCGGATCGAGCAGCTGGTGCCATTTGTCGGCGCCCACGACCACCACGTCGTACCCCTCGGCGAGGTCGGCGAGCAGGCTCCGGGGGCTGGTGCGCGCAGCCAGCCACGGGTGGGCGGCGGCGAGCCGGTGCAGCTCGGCCAGGCGGGACGCGACCGGGGTGAGGGCAGCGTCGTCCTTGCCGAGCGTGGCGAGCGAGATGGTCAGGTCGAGGCGGACCAGCCCGAGCTGGGCCACCGCCTGCTCGGCCACGTGCAGGTGGGCGACCGTCGGCGGGTCGAACGAGCCGGGGTAGACCCCGACCGGGCGCTCGGAGGTGCCGCCTCGACCCATGCCTTGAGGGTAGGCGTCCGTGCGGGCATGCGAGCCGGTGCCCGTCCCCGACCCCCGGTGCCCAGACCCTTTCCGTGGCTCGATCGATCACCTGATGAGGTGATGGATCGAGCCAGCGATGCCGAGGTCCCTTTCCGTGGCTCGATCGATGACCTGATGAGGTGATGGATCGAGCCAGCGGAGGGGTGGGGGGAGCCGGGGGAGGGGTGGGGCGAGCCTGTGGAGGGGTCAGGGCTGGGACAGGGCGGCGTGGAGGTCGAACGGGGTGGCGGAGAGCGCCTCGGTCACCGCCGGGTTGACGACGTGGCCGCCGGCGGTGTTCACGCCGTGGGCCAGGGCGGGGTCGCGGCCGACCGCCTCGGCGGGCCCGAGGCGGGCCAGCTCGGCGAGGTAGGGGAGGGTGGCGTTGGTGAGGGCGTGGGTCGACGTGTGGGGCACCGCGCCGGGCATGTTGCCGACGGCGTAGTGGACGACGCCGTGGCGCTCGAACACCGGGTCGGCGTGGGTGGTCTCGTGCGAGGTCTCCACGCAGCCGCCCTGGTCGATGGCGATGTCGATGATGACCGCGCCCGGCTTCATCGAGCGCACCATCTCCTCGCTCACCACGGTGGGGGCCCGACCGCCGGGCACCAGCACGGCGCCGATCACCAGGTCGGCCTCGGCCACGGTGCGCTCGACCATGCCCCGGTTGGAGGCCAGCGTGGTGATGCGTCCCATCTGGATCTGGTCGACGTGGCGGAGCTTGTCGATGCTCTTGTCGAGCAGGTGCACCTCGGCCTCCAGGCCGGCCGCCATCCACGCCGCGTTCCACCCGACGTTGCCGGCGCCGAGCACCACGACCCGCGCCGGCTGCACCCCCGGCGCGCCGCCGAGCAGCACGCCTCGGCCTCCGTTGTGGCGCTCGAGGAAGTGGGCGCCGACCTGCACGCTCATGCGCCCGGCGACCTCGCTCATCGGTGCCAGCAGGGGCAGCGATCCGTCGGCCAGCTGGACCGTCTCGTAGCCGATGCCGGTCACCCGGTGCTCGACCAGGGCCTCGGCGACCTTCGGGTAGGCGGCCAGGTGCAGGTAGGTGAACAGCACCAGGCCGGGCCGGAAGTGGGCGAACTCCGGGGCGAGGGGCTCCTTCACCTTGCACACCAGCTGGGCCCGCTCCCACACCTCGGCGGCGTCGGTGACGATGGTGGCCCCGGCGCGCCGGTAGTCGTCGTCGGGGATGCTCGAGTCGGCGCCGGCGCCGCTCTCGATCAGGACCTCGGCGCCGACGTGGAGCAGCTCGCGCACACCGTCGGGTGTGATCGCGACCCGGTGCTCCTCCGGCTTGATCTCCCGGGGCACGCCGACGGTCAGTGGCATCTGCGACGCTGGGCCCATCGAACGCAGGCTACGGCGTCGCCGTCGGGGCCGGGGATGTCGCCCGGTGCCGCCGGTCGAGGCGGTGGCAGGGGACAGGAGGCTGCGATGACGGCGACGTCGGAGACGGTGCACACCGAGGTGCGCGACCGGGTGCTGGTGGTGCGGATCGACCGGGAGGCGAAGCGCAACGCCATCGACCCGCCGACGACGGCAGGGATCGGGGCCGCCCTCGACCGCCTCGACGACGACCCCGAGCTCTGGGCCGGCGTCATCACCGGCACACCCGGCGTCTTCTCGGCCGGCACCGACCTCCGGGCCGGCATGAGCCAGACCGAGCGGGGCGGCCAGTACGGCGTGATCAAGCGCCGGCGGGCCAAGCCCCTGATCGCCGCCGTCGAGGGCTACGCCCTGGGGGGCGGCATGGAGGTGGTGCTCGCCTGCGACCTCGTCGTGGCGTCGACGACGGCCACCTTCGGCCTGCCCGAGGTGCAGCGCAGCCTGGTGGCGACCTGCGCCGGCATGTTCCGCGCGCCGCGGGCGCTGCCGCTCAACGTGGCCCGCGAGCTGCTGCTCACCGGCGACCCCATCGACGCCGAGCGGGCCGAGCGCCTGGGCTTCGTGAACCGGCTGGTCGGGCCGGGTGAGGCGCTCGAGGAGGCCGTCGCCCTGGCCCAGCGGATCTGTCGCAACGGACCGGTGGCCGTGCGCGAGACCATGCGGGTGCTCGAGGGCCTCGTCGCCGACGACGACCGCACCGGCTGGGAGCTCACGCTGGAAGCCGAAGCGGTCATCCGCAGCTCGGCCGACACCGTCGAGGGCGTGGACGCCTTCTTCGAGCGGCGCCAGCCCCGCTGGACCAACACCTGACCCTCCCGATGCGTCGCGCCGGATGCCGCTCCGGCGTGCGTTTGACGCGACGGAAGGCGCGGGTGGCATGGTGAGGGCCGCTGCCGCACACGCCAGGGGGAGATCCGTGGACTTCGACGAGACGCCGGAAGAGGCCGCCTTCCGCGCGCAGTGCCGGGAGTTCCTGTCGGCGCACGCCGAGCGCAGGGACCCGTCGACGCGCCGCATCACCATGTCGACGATGGCCGCGGACGAGGAGGCCCACGTCAAGGCGTGCCGCGACTGGCAGCGCACCAAGGCCGATGCCGGCTGGGCGGGGCTCACGTGGCCGGTCGAGTACGGCGGTCGGGGCCTCAGCGGGCTGATGCAGGGCATCTTCCTCGAGGAGGAGTCGCACTACGACGTGCCCGTCGGCATGTTCGCCCAGGCCATCGGCATGATGGGCCCGACGGTCATCGCCCACGGCACCGACGAGCACAAGCAGCGCTTCCTCCGGCCGATCCTGCGCGGCGAGCAGGTCTGGTGCCAGCTCTTCAGCGAGCCCAACGCCGGCTCGGACCTGGCGTCGCTGCGCACCCGGGCCGAGCGCGACGGCGACGAGTACGTCGTCGACGGGCAGAAGGTCTGGACCTCGTCGGCCCACGTGGCCGACTGGGGCATGCTGCTGGCCCGCACCGACTGGGACGTTCCCAAGCACCGGGGCATCACCTTCTTCGCCGTCGACATGCGCACGCCGGGCATCGAGGTCCGGCCGTTGCGGCAGGCCACCGGCGGCGCCGAGTTCAACGAGGTCTTCCTCGAGCAGGTGCGCATCCCCGTGGCCAACGTCATCGGCCCGGTGAACGGCGGCTGGGGCGTGGCCATGACCACCCTCACCAGCGAGCGAGCCGACATCGGTGCTGCCCACGGCAGCGGCTTCGACGGCGTGGTCGACCTGGCCCGGCGCTTCGGCGTGGCCGACGACCCGGTCGTGCGCCAGAAGCTCGCCCAGCTGTTCACCAGCTACGAGATCTCCCGCTTCACCGGCTACCGCGCCCGCACCGCGGCCAGCCGGGGCGTGGCCCCCGGGCCGGAGGTGTCGGTCGCCAAGATCGCCGTCTCCGAGCGGCTGGCCCGCCAGGGCGACCTCGTCGAGCAGATCATGGGCGCGGCCGGCACGCTGTGGGGGGACGACGCCCCCGACGAGGGCTACTGGCAGACCATGGTGTTCCTGGGGCAGTGGATGTCGCGCATCGGTGGTGGCACCGAGGACGTGCAGCGCAACATCGTCGGCGAGCGGGTGCTGGGCCTCCCCCGTGAGCCGGGCAACGACCGCACCACCCCGTTCCGGGACCTCCCGCACTAGCTTCGGGCGATCCGCGACGAGGGGTCCGGTCGCTCACCGATCACGAGGGGGCAGCGTGTTCAACCCGTTCGAGCCGGGCTTCGCGGCCGACCCGTACCCGCACTACCGCGAGCAGCGCGAGTCCGAGCCGGTCCAGCACCTGGCGCTGGGCCCGTGGATCGTGTTCGAGCACGCCGAGTGCACCCGGTTGCTGCGCGACACCTCGATGAGCGTCGACGCCCGCAAGGCCCGAGCCATCGACCCGGAGCAGGAGACGGTGCGCCGGCGCATCATCGCCGAGGTCGCCCCCGACCTGGAGGTACGCGAGGACACCTCGATCCTGAACATCGACCCGCCGGACCACACCCGGTTGCGCAAGCTGGTCAGCAGCGTGTTCACGCCCCGCCGCATCGCCGACCTGCGGCCCCTCGTCCAGCGCCTGGTCGTCGAGCACCTCGACGCCGCGGCCGACAGGGGCGAGATCGACCTCATCGCCGACCTGGCCTTCCCGCTGCCGTTCGCCGTGATCTCGGAGATGATGGGCATGCCGGTGGCCGACCGGACCCAGGTGCGGGAGTGGTCGCACACCCTCGTGCGCATCCTCGACTTCACCATCGGTCCCGACGAGATGCGCGCTGCGCTCGCCGCGGGTGAGCAGATGCGCGCCCACCTGAGAGAGGTCATCGCCTGGAAGCGGGCCAACCCCGCCGACGACCTGCTCAGCGCGCTCATCCGCGCCGAGGAGGACGGTGACGTGCTCTCCGACACCGAGCTGCTCGACCAGGTCATGTTGCTCTACATCGCCGGCCACGAGACGACGGTGAACCTCATCGGCAACGGCACCTGGGCCCTGCTGCGCCATCCCGACCAGCTCGCCCTGTGGCGCGACGATCCGTCGCTCGAGGCCACCGCGGTCGACGAGCTGCTCCGGTTCGACTCGCCGGTGCAGCTCTCGCGCCGCATCGCCCTGCAGAACATCGAGATCCAGGGTCGTCACGTGCCGGCGGGCAGCTTCGTGCTGACCTCGCTCGGTTCGGCCAACCGCGACCCGGCCGCCTTCGGGCCGACCGCCGAGCAGCTCGACCTGCGCCGGGCCGACGCGGCCCGCCACCTGTCGTTCGGCAGCGGCACCCACCACTGCCTGGGGGCCTCGCTGGCCCGGTTGCAGGGCGGCGAGGCCATCGGCGGGCTGATCCGGCGCTTCCCCGACCTGGCCGCCGCCGGGGAGCCCCACTGGAACGGCCGCCTGGTGCTGCGGGGCATGGAGTCGCTGCCCCTCACCGTCTGAGCGATCGGCCGGCCCACGTCGTCGGATGGCGGCGGGGTCGTCCCGGCCGGCGGTCCGGTACCGTCCGGACGGATCGACGGCCGCGGTGCCGGGAAGGGGTGGAAGCCATGGGGATCGAGCTGGAGCGGGAGAGCTACGCCCGGGGGTGGGAGCGAGCCATGGGAACGCCCGCGCCCGAGCTGCCCGGGGGCTGGGGAGCCTTCTCCGGCGCCATCGCCTTCGGTGACGTGTGGAACCGCGAGCAGCTCACCGACCGCGAACGGCGCCTTATCGTGCTCACCGTCCTGGCCCTGTGGGGACGCGAGGACTACCTCACGCTCCACCTCGACGCGTCGCTGGGCAAGGGCGAGTTCGACGCCGCCGACGTCGACGACATCACCGTCACCCTGTGCACCTACGCCGGCATGCCGGTCGGTTCGTCGTTCGGCGCGATCGCCGGGCGGCTGCTCGCCCAGCGCGCCGCCGCAGCCGCCGATGACTGACCCGGCGGCACCCGTGGCCGTCCGCTCGGCGGACCGGTACTTCCTGCTGCCCGAGCCCACGACCGACGCGTTCCGACCCGCGATCTGACAGGAGGGTCCCATGACCGATCTGACCCCGATGCGCATCGGCGCCGACCTCGTCACCACCGACGACGTGTCGGTGGTGAAGAGCCCGTACGACGGCCACGAGGTGGGACGGGTGCCCGTCGGCACCGAGGCTCACATCGACGCCGCCGTGGCAGCGGCCGTCGCTCGGCGCGACGGCGAGCCGCTGCCGGCATGGCGCAGGGCCGAGGTCCTCGACCGCGCGGCCGTGCGGCTGGGGGAGCGGGCCGAGGAGTTCGCCCGGCGCGTCGCCGGCGAGTCGGCCAAGCCCATCCGCACGGCACGGGTCGAGGTCGCCCGAGCCGTCGACACCTTCCGGTTCAGCGCCGCCGTGGCCCGCACCCTCACCGGCGAGACCATCCCCATGGACGCGTCGTCCGCGGGTGCCCACAAGCTCGGGTTGGTGCTGCGGGTGCCCGTCGGCGTGGTCGGCGCCATCTCGCCGTTCAACTTCCCCGTGAACCTGGTGGCCCACAAGATCGGGCCAGCCATCGCCGCCGGGTGCCCGGTGGTGCTCAAGCCGGCGTCGGCCACCCCGTTGTCGGCGCTGGCGCTGGCGCAGATGCTGGTGGACGACTGCGGCCTTCCCGACGGGTGGCTCAACGTCGTCACGTGCTCGGGCGCCACGGCCAACCGCCTCGTCGAGCACCCCGACGTCGCCATGGTCACCTTCACCGGCTCGCCGGCGGTGGGCTGGGGCATCCGCCAGCGCGTGCCGCACAAGCGGGTGAGCCTGGAGCTGGGCAACAACGCGCCGGTCATCGTCGAGCCGTCCGCCGACTGGGAGGCCGCGGCCGACAAGATCGCCGTGGCGGGCACGTCGTTCGCCGGGCAGTCGTGCATCTCCGTGCAGCGGGTGTACGTGCACCGGTCCATCGCCGAGGGCTTCCTCGCCCGCCTCGGAGAGGCCTTCTCGAAGTTGGTGGTCGGCGACCCGTACGACGACGCCACCGACGTCAGCGCCCTCATCGACCGGGGCGAGACCGACCGCGTGAAGTCATGGATCGACGAAGCGGCCCACGCCGGCGCCCGGGTGCTGGTGGGCGGCACCGTGGGCGACGACGGTGTGCTGCGCCCCACGGTGCTCGCCGACGTGGAGCCCGACATGGAGGTGTGCCGCACCGAGGTGTTCGGCCCCCTCGTCGGTGTGCAGGCCTACGACGACGTGGCCGACGCGCTCCGCCTCGCCAACGACACCCGCTACGGGCTCCAAGCCGGCATCTTCACCGCCGACCTCGACACCGCCCTGCTGGCGGCCCGCACCCTGGACTTCGGCGGGGTCACGGTCAACGAGGTGCCCACCTGGCGGGCCGACCAGATGCCCTACGGCGGCGTGCGCGACTCGGGCAACACCCGGGAGGGGCCGGCCTACGCCGCCCGGGAGATGACCGAGGAGCGCCTGGTCGTCCTGCACTCCCCGTCCCTCCCTTGACCGGCCCGGCGCCGCTGATGGGAGGCGAGGTGGTGCCGGGTCCGTAGCCTGAGGAGATGGCCGTCCACGTGTTCGTGCACGACGACGCAGTCGACGTCGACTTCACCGGGTGGGACCAGGTCTGGGCGCTGAAGCGCCACCTGCGCCTCGACATGGCCGACGTGGTGGAGGCCCGGATCGCCCGTCAGGACGAGCTCAAGGCCGACCTCGGCTGGCGCGTCGGCGGCACCTACTGGCCGGGCTCGGTGGCGGCCGGACACTTCACGACGAAGGGCCGCAAGGGTGTGCGCCAGCTGTGGAGCTGCTACCGCGACGACGAGGTGCTGGTCGTCCAGACCCGCCTCGACAACCCGTGGCGGGTCGTGCTCCAGCACCCCGACCGGCACAACCTGGCCTGGTTGATCGCCGAGCGCATCCCCCGCTGACCGGGGGGCGACGACGGCGCCCGAACCGTCGGTGCCCCACCCGTGCTGGCACTAGCCTCGCCCGGGTCCGGCGACCCGGGAGGGGGCGAGGTGAGCGAGGTCCATCGGTTCGTGGTGACCGGCGCGGGCGACCCCTCGGCGGTGCTCGCCGGCCTGGCCGAGCGGGCCGGGTTGCGGGTGGTGAGCTCGACCGTGGTGGAGCGGACCTTCCTCGACACCGCCGACGGCCGCCTCGACGCGGCGGGCATCGTGCTCGAGCTGCGCCGCCCTCTCGAGGGGGGCGCCTCACCGACCCTGGTGTGGGTGGAGGCCGAGCGCCTGGTGGCCACCGCCCCGCTCGACGCCCCGACGGCGCCGCGGTTCGCCTCCGACCTGCCGCCCTGGCCGGGCGCGCCGCACCTGGCGTCGCTGATGGAGATGCGCGCGCTGGTGCCCGGACCGGTGACGCGTAGCCGGCTCACCACGTTGGCCGCCCTCGACCGGGAGGAGAAGACCACCGCACGGGTGGTCGTGGACGCGTCGGCGCTGCCCGACGGCACGGAGCTGCCCGTGCTGCTCGAGGTGCACCAGCTGCGCGGCTACCAGCGCGAAGCCGAGAAGCTCGAGAAGCTGCTCGTCGCCCGGCTGGCGCTCGAGCCGACCACGACCACGGCCGCGGCCAACGCCCGCCGGCTCGCCGGGGCGCCGGCGTTCCTGCGCTCCAAGCTTCGGCTCTCGCTCGACCCGACCGCCGTCGCGGCCGACGCCTGGCGGGACGTGCTGCGGGAGCTGACCGCCGCCATGACGGCGAACTTCGCCGGGACGCTGGCCGACACCGACTCGGAGTTCCTGCACGACTTCCGGGTGGCGGTGCGCCGCACCCGTTCCGTGCTGCAGGAGGGCAAGGGGGTGCTGCCGCCGGGGGCTCGCGCCCACTTCCGCGCCGGCTTCAAATGGCTGGGCGACATCACCACCCCCCAGCGCGACGCCGACGTGCACCTGCTCGACCTCCCCGGCCTGGTGCAGCTCCTGCCGGCTGACCGGGTCGACGCCCTCGAACCGCTGCACGAGCTGCTCGTCGAGCGCCAACGGGCCTGCCACGAGCAGCTCGTCGGCGACCTCCGCTCGTGGCGGCGGGCCCGGCTGGGACAGGAGTGGGCGGCGTTCCTCGACGGCGACGGCCCCTGGCCGCCGGACAGCCTCGACGGCGACGGCGGTCATCCCGACGGGCCACCAGGCGCCGACGCGCCCGACGCCTCGCGCCCGGCGATCGTGGTGGCCGCCGCCCGCATCCGCAAGGCCCACCGCCGCCTCGTGCGCGACGGCCGGGCGATCCACGCCGGCTCTCCGGCCACCGCGCTGCACGACCTGCGCAAGGACGCCAAGCGGCTGCGCTACCTGCTCGAGTGCTTCGGCTCGCTCTTCCCGACCGGCGACGTGTCGGTGGCCGTCAAGCCGCTCAAGGCCCTGCAGGACACCCTCGGCACGTTCCAGGACACCGAGGTCCAGGCCCACGCCCTCGAGGGCTTCGGTGACGAGCTCGTGCAGCGAGGGGCGGGCGCGCCCACCCTGCTCGCCCTCGGCGCGGTGATCGAGCACGTCTCGGCCCGCGGGGCCGCCGCCCGCCGGCAGTACGCCGAGCGCTTCGGCGCCTTCGACAGCCGCGCCGTGCGCGGCGCCTACGAGCGGCTCTCCGACGACGCGGAGGCCGCCACGTGAAGGTGCTCGCCACCTACAACATCAAAGGCGGCGTGGGGAAGACGGCCACCGCGGTGAACCTGGCCTACGAGGCCGCCATCCGGGGGCACCGGGTGCTCGTGTGGGACCTCGACCCGCAGGGCGCCGCCACCTTCTACTTCCGCATCCGCCCGAAGGTGAAGGGAGGCGGCAAGGCGCTGGTGTCGGGGCGGCGGGTGCTCGACGAGATCATCAAGGCGAGCGACTACGAGAACCTCGACGTGGTGCCCGCCGACTTCTCGATGCGCAACCTCGACCTGCTCCTCGAGGGCTCGAAGAAGCCGCTGGCCACCCTGCGCCGCCTGCTCAAGAGCGTCGCCCACGAGTACGACCTGGTGTTCCTCGACTGCCCGCCCAGCATCTCGTTGGCGTCGGAGAGCGTGTTCCGCGCCGCCGACGCCCTGCTCGTGCCGGTGATCCCGACGACGCTGTCGATCCGGACCTTCGAGCAGCTCGACCGGTTCGTGGAGGAGAACCCCGAGGTCGTCGAGGAGCTCGACGTCATCGGGTTCTTCTCGATGGTCGACCGGCGCAAGCGGCTGCACCGGGAGCTGCTCGTCGACCTCCGCCAGGTTCGGCCCGACCTGCTCGACGCCGTCATCCCGGCCATCACCGACATCGAGCGCATGGGTGTCCACCGCCAGCCCGTCGCCGCCTTCGCGCCGGGCACCCGCTCGGCGCGTGCGTACTCGGCGCTGTGGACGGAGATCAACGAGCGCCTCTAGCGCCGAGCGCCCACCGACGTGCCCGACGGCCGCTTCGCCCCCAGCCCCACCGGCCCGCTGCACCTGGGGAACCTGCGCACCGCCCTGCTGGCGTGGCTGTTCGCCCGCTGCGACGGCAGCCGCTTCTTGCTGCGCATCGAGGACCTCGACGCCGCCGGCTCCCGGTCCGAGCACGAGGCGGGCGCGGTGGCCGACCTGGCCACGTTGGGCCTCGAGCACGACGGGCCGCTCGTGCGCCAGTCGGAGCGCCGGGACGCCCACGAGGCGGCGTTGGCCCGCCTCGTCGCCGAGGGCCGCACCTACCCGTGCTACTGCACCCGGCGGGAGATCCTGGCCGAGGTGGAGGCCGCCGTCGCCGCGCCCCACGGCCCGCTTCCCGCCGGCGCCTACCCGGGCACCTGCCGCGACCTCGACCGGCGCCGACGGGCCGAGCGGGAGGCGGCCGGGCGGCGCCCCTCGCTGCGGCTGCGCGCCGAAGGCGAGGTGCTGTCGTTTCGCGACCGGGTCGCCGGCGAGGTCACCGGGGCGGTCGACGACTTCGTGATCCGGCGATCCGACGGCACCCCCGCCTACAACCTGGTGGTCGTGGTCGACGACCACGACCAGGGCATCGGCGAGGTGGTGCGGGGCGACGACCTGCTCGACAGCACCCCCCGGCAGCTGCTGGTGGCCCGCCTGCTCGGCATCGACCCGCCCGGCCACGCCCACGTGCCGCTGGTGCTCGGCCCCGACGGCGAGCGCCTGGCCAAGCGCCACGGGTCGGTCACCCTCGCCGACCAGCTCGCCGCCGGCCGCACCGCGCCGCACGTCCTCGCCCTGTTCGGTGCGTCGCTCGGGCTGTGCCCGCCGGACGAGCCGGTCACCCCGACGGACCTGCTCGCCTGCTTCGACCCCGACCGCGTGGTGCGCGAGCCGTGGACCCTGCCCGACGACCTCGTCCACCCGAGCTGAGCCAGGCCGATACCCTCAGCGAGGTGGCCGTGCTGGTGGACCAGGCGATCTGGCACTGGAGGGGGCGCCGCTGGGCGCACCTGGTGAGCGACGAGAGCTACGACGAGCTCCACCGCTTCGCCGAGCGCCTCGGCATCCCGCGCCGGGCGTTCCAGGGCGACCACTACGACGTGCCCGAGGACTACCGCCTGGAGGCCCTGCGCCTCGGCGCGGTGGACGTCGACGCGCGGGTGCTGGTGCGACGCCTCCGGGCGGCCGGGCTCCGCCGCCCCCGTTCGACGGCGGCGCTCTGGGCGCCTGCCTAGCATCGGCCCATGGCCGAGCTCACCCTCTTCCACAACCCCAAGTGCTCCAACTCCCGCCGGGCCCTGGAGGCCCTCGAGGCGGCCGGCGCCGAGTTCGACACGGTGCTGTACCTGAAGACGCCGCCGGGCCGGGCCGACCTCGAGCGCATCGTCGGCCACCTCGACGGGCCGGTCTCCGAGCTGGTGCGCCACGACAACCGGTTCAAGGAGCTGGGCCTCGATCCCGCCGCCTACGAGACCCCCGAGGCCGTCGTGGACCTGCTCGTCGAGCACCCCGAGCTCATGCAGCGGCCGGTGCTCGAGACCGCCGACCGGGCGGCGGTGGCCCGACCGCCCGAAGACGTGGTCGCCAGCTTCGTCTGACCCGGCCGCCGGCGCCGCCGACGGTCCTGGCGGCCGCGGGGGCCAACTACGGTGCGTGACGTGCCTGCCGCTGCCTCCGAGCCCGTGCCGCCGCGGCGCCCCGACGGCGCGGAGGGCTTCCACGCCGCGCTGCTGCGGGCCTCGGCCAGCACGATCACGGTGATCGACCCGCAGGGCACCGTGGTGATGAGCGCCGGTGACACCGTGCCCACGCTCGGGTACCCGACGCTCATGTCGCTGAACGCCCGGGACCTCATCCACCCCGACGACCTGCACATCTACGAGGCGATGGAGCGCGACGTGCTCGCCGCCCCGGACGTGGAGATCGACTGCCAGCTGCGGATGCTGCACAACGAGGGCCACTGGGAGGTCATCGAGGCGACGGCGCGCAACATGCTCCACGATCCGCTGATCGCCGGCATCCTCGTCACCACCCGGAACGTGTCGCGCCGCCACCGCCACGACCGGCTCCTGGCCGACTCGGCGGCGGCGCTCGAAGCCATCGCCGCCGGGAAGTCGCTCGACGAGGTGTGCCGGCTCGTCCGCGACCTGCTGGTGCACCAGGACTCGGCCTACGAGCGGCTGTCCCCGGAGGTCGAGGCCCTCACCGAGGCGCTGGAGAGCGACGGCTCACCCGGTGCCGAGCAGGCCCGGCGCATCATCGCCCTCGCCCGCTCGAGCCACCGCGCCGCCACCGAGCTGCGGCGGAGGGCCACCGTCGACGCCCTCACGGGGCTGGCGAACCGGCTGGGGTTCGTCGAGGCGCTGCGCGACCACCTCGCGCGCGACGAGGGGCCGGCCGCCGTGCTGCTGTTCGACCTCGACCGCTTCAAGCAGGTCAACGACGCCTACGGGCACTCGGTGGGCGACGCCGTGCTGGTGTCGGTGGCCGACGCCCTGCGCCGCACCGTGCGCACCGGCGACGTCGCCGCCCGCTTCGGGGGCGACGAGTTCGCCGTGCTGTGCCGCGAGCTCGACGCCGACGACACCGAGCTCGACGCCCGCCGGGTCGGCCAGCGGGTGGCGCTGGCGCTGGCCACCACGCCCGGCCCGGCCGGCACGGGGCTGCGGGCGATGGCGAGCATCGGCGTCTCGGTCGACCGGGTCGGCGGGGGGCTCTGGAGCGATCCCGAGGCGTGGGTGGCCGACGCCGACCACGCCATGTACGAGGCCAAGCGGCTCGGGCGGGGTCGGGTCGTGGTGGCCGACCACGACACGCGGGCGCGCGCCGGTCGCCGGCGGCGGGTCGAGACGGGGCTGCGCGACGCGCTGGAGAGCGGGGGGCTCGAGGTGTGGTTCCAGCCCATCGTCGAGCTGCCGTCCCGGCACGTCGAGGGCCTCGAGGCCCTGCTGCGGTGGCGCAGCGCCGACGGGGCGGTGCACCTGCCGGGCGAGTTCCTGCAGGTGGCCGAGGACGCCGGGCTCATGGCGGCCATCTCGCTGCGCACCCTGGGCGTGGCCTTCGAGCAGGCCGTCCGCTGGCCGGCCGAGCCCGGTCGCGCCGCTCCGTCGGTGTCGGTCAACCTGTCGGTCACCCAGCTGCTGGCCGACGACATCGTCGAGATCATCGCCGCCGACCTCGAGCGCACCGGCCTCGACCCGGGTCGGGTGGTGGTGGAGCTCACCGAGCACGTGCTCGCCGCCGACGAGCAGCTCGTCGTCGAGCGGCTGGAGGACCTGCGGCGCATGGGGGTCGGGCTGGCGCTCGACGACTTCGGCACGGGCTGGTCGTCGCTGCGGCTGGTGCGCACGATGCCGTTCGACCTCATCAAGATCGACCGGACCTTCACCGCGGACGTCGACGTGAGCCCCGAGGGCGCGGACTTCGCCGAGCGCATCGTGGCCCTGGCCCGCTCCATGGGCCGCCGGGTCGTCGCCGAGGGTGTCGAGCGGTCGTCGCAGCTCGAGGTGCTGGTGGCCATGGGCTGCGAGTTCGCCCAGGGATGGCTGTTCGGTGAGCCCGTCCCGGCGCCGCAGGTGTCGCTGGATCGCCGCTGACGGCGGGGTGGCTGGGGGGCTGTCAGGCCTCCGCGGCGTCGCCGCCCAGCTGCCGGGCGACGGCGAGCGCCTCGGTGGCCCCCATGCCGGCCCGCCCCACCAGGTAGCAGGTCAGCGGCGCGGCGATGCGCTCCGATGCATGGGCGGCCACGCCGGCGAGGTCGAGGAGCGCCTCGATGTCGTCGTCGCCCAGCGGTTCGAGGCCGAGCTGCTCGGCGAAGGCACGGATCCACTCGTTGCCGGTCATGACGCCGGAGCGTAGGCGCCCGGCCCGTAGGCTCGGCGCGTGGGCACCGACACCGACCCGCTGCGGGTGACCGGCTCGGTCACCATCCCCGCCCACGAGCTGGAGTGGCGGTTCGGCCCGTCGGGCGGACCCGGCGGCCAGCACGCCAACCGCGCCCACACCCGCGCCGAGGTGCGCTTCGACGTCGTCGCGTCCAGCGCGCTCGGCCCGGCCCAGCGCGACCGGCTGCGGGCCCGCCTCGGTGACGTCGTGGTGGTGAGCGCCGACGACGAGCGGTCCCAGCTGCGGAACCGGCGGCTCGCCCTCGACCGTCTCCGCCACCGCCTGGCCGGTGCCCTGCGGGTCGAGCCGCCTCGGCGCCCGACCCGCCCCACCCGGGCCGCCGTCGAGCGACGCCTGGAGGCCAAGCGGCGCCAGGCGGCTCGCAAGCGCGACCGCCGCCCGCCCGGGGAGGACTGATCGGGAGGCCGGCCGCGAGCGAGGGGCCTGGCCGGCCGAGCGGAGGGTAGGGAGCCGGGATGCCCGACTCGCCCCCGGCCCGACCACGCCGCCCGGACCCCTCCGGCGAGGCGTCGCGGCCCACCGACGGACGCGCCGACGAGCCCGTCGACTGCGCGGTGGTGGGCGGTGGCCCGGCCGGGTTGTCGGCGGCCCTCAACCTGGCCCGCTACCGGCGCTCGGTGCTGGTGCTCGACACCGACGACGGGCGCAGCACCGGCCACCAGGTGAACCACAACCTGCTCGGCCACCCCGGCGGCATCCCGGCACGGGAGCTGCGGCGGTTGGGCTGGGCCCAGCTCGACGCCCAGCCCGAGGTGCGGCGCGGCGACGGGCCAGTGTCGGACCTGCGGGTCGTCGACGACGGGTTCGAGGTGGTGGCCCCCGGGGGCACGACGGTGGCCCGCACCGTGGTGCTCGCCACGGGCGTGCGCGACCACTTCCCCCGGTTCGACGGCTGGGAGTCGTGCGTGGGTCGCTCCATGTTCTGGTGCCTGGCGTGCGACGCCTACGAGCACCGCGGCGATCGCGTGGTGGTCGCCGGCAGCAGCGATGCGGCGGCCGGTGAAGCCCTCCAGCTGCGTCGCTACAGCGAGGACCTGACGCTGGTCACCAACGGCCGGGCCCGCCTGTCGCCGCGCTGGGCCGAGCGGGTCGAGCGGGCCGGCATCCCCGTCGTGGAGGGCCGGATCGTGGAGGCCGTGCACGACGGCGGGCACCTCCGGCGGCTGCGCCTCGACGACGGCCGCGACCTGGAGCTCGGCGCCCTCTTCGTGGCCCAGGGCGCGACCCCGGCGTCGGATCTCGCCGCCCGGGTGGGCGCCGAGCTGAACGACGACGGCTGGGTGGTCGTCGACGAAGAGCAGCACACGACGGTGCCCGGCCTGTTCGCCGCCGGCGACGTGACGGCCCTGCACTCCCACCAGGTGGCGACCGCCATGCACGAGGGCACCCAGGCGGCGGCCGCGGTCAACTACTTCCTCTACCCGACGACGCTGCGGGCGGTGGAACCGGCGGACGTGAGCGGGGATCGTTAGCCTCGCCAGGACAGCACCGAGGAGGGCACATGGACATCGGCATCTTCTGCGAGCCGAGCACCGTCGAGCGCGCCGTCGAGGACGTGCGGGGGATCGCCACCGCCGGCTTCTCCTCGGCGTGGATGCCGCAGATCTTCGGGGTCGACACCTTGACCACCCTGGCGGTGGTCGCACGCGAGGTGCCCGACGTGGGGCTCGGCACGGCCGTGATCCCGACCTTCCCCCGTCACCCGATGATGCTGGCCGCACAGGCCCGAACCGTGCAGCAGGTGGCGGGTGGCCGGCTCACCCTCGGCATCGGCCTCTCGCACCAGATCGTCATCGAGGGCATGCTCGGCATCCCGTGGGAGAAGCCGGTGCGCCACCTGCGCGAGTATCTGTCGATCCTGGCGCCGCTGCTGCGCGGCGAAGCGGTCGAGGTCGAGGGCGAGACCCTCACCGCCAAGCTGGCCCTGCAGGTCGACTCACCCGACGTGCCGGTGCTCGTCGCCGCGCTGGGCACCCAGATGCTCAACGTCACCGGTCGGCTGGCCGACGGCACCGTGACCTGGATGACCGGGCCGTCCACCATCGGTGCCCACATCGTCCCCACCATCACCGCGGCTGCGGCGGCCGCTGGTCGCCCGAGCCCGCGGGTGGTGTGCGCCCTGCCCGTCTGCGTGACCGACGACGTCGAAGGGGCGCGGGCGGTGGCGGCGGAGCGGTTCCAGATGTACGGCTTCCTGCCGTCGTACCGGGCGATGCTCGAGCGAGAAGGCGCCGCCGGCCCGGCCGACGTCGCCATCGTCGGCGACGCCGCCACGGTGCGCGCCGGGGTCGAGCACCTCTTCGAGCAGGGGGCGACGGACTTCGTCGCCATCGCCTACCGCAACCGCGACGCCACCCTCGCCGTGCTGGCCGACCTGCTCTGAGCCGGCGTCACTCGACGAGCGCGTCGAGCAGCTGCTCGAGCTCGGCTCGCGGGACCGTCACCCGGTCGAGCGGCACGGCGACCCCGAACAGGCACACCATCTGCCCGTCGTCGTCGACCAGCGGCCACCCCATGGCCAGCGTGGTGACGTGGCTGCCGTCGGGGCGCTCGTACTGCTTGAGCATCACCTGGCCCTCGGCGGCGGCACCGATGGCCTTCACGGTGGCCGCCCGGTCCAGCGGGGCGGTGAGGTCGACGGAGCGCATGCCGGCGAGGGAGGTCAGCGGCCGGCCCATGAGGTCGGCGTAGTGCTGGTTGGCCCGCAGGATGGTGCTGTCGGCCTGCATGAGCACCAAGGCCACCTTGGCGGTGTGGAACAGCACGTCGAGCGCCGGCTCCACGTCGCCCAGCCGGACCCGCGCCCGGCGGCCCGCCTCGGTCTCGGGGTCCCACCGCTGGCCGTGGGCGAGGCGGGCGATGGCCAGCTTGGCCTCGGCCAGCGCCCGCCGGCTCTCGGAGACGCGCAGCCGCTCCAGCAGCGCCTCCCTGTCGAGCTCCTCGAGCGAGGTCGTGGACTCCGTGGTCAAGCTGCCCTCCGGCACCTCTGGTGGGCGCCGACCCCACGTCGGTCGCCTGTCCTCAGCAAGGTACGGGACACCCGCCGCCACCGGAACCGCACGCGTTGGGTATCTCGCGCGCCGGTCGGGTGCTCGGCCTCCCCCGGCCCGCGGTGCCGCCGGGGTCCGGCCGGGTGCCTCGTCGTGGCCGGCCGGCACGCCAGGTAGCGTGGCGCCCCGTGCCCGTCCGGTCCACGATCCGCACCGAGGCCCGCCGCCTCGCCGCCACCACCGCCAACCGGGCGTGGGCCTGGGCGAAGCGCCACGGCGTGGTCGATGCCACCCATCCTCTGGCCGCCGAGCTCGGGGCGATGGGGGAGGGCAGCTACATCGCCTTCCCGCCGGGCGACCGCTGCAACCCCCACGCCGTGCACATCGGCCGGGAGTGCGTCCTGGGCGCCGACGTCACCCTCGCCGTGGGCATGCCCACCGAGGTGTACCCGCCGGACTGCCCACCGGTCATCGAGATCGGTGATCGCACCACGGTCGGCAAGGGCTGCTGGTTCGTGGCGCGGGAGCGGCTGGTGCTCGAGCACGACGTCACCTTGGCCCCGAACGTGTACATCACCGACCACAACCACACCTACGCCGACCCCTGGCTGCCCGTGGGCAAGCAGATCCTGCAGTGCGACCCCGTCCGGGTGGGCAGCGGCACCTGGATCGGCACCAACGTGGTCGTGCTGCCCGGGTCCGACATCGGGCGCAACTGCGCCATCGCCGCCGGCACCGTGGTGCGGGGGGTCATCCCCGACCACTCGGTGGTGGCCGGTGTGCCCGGCAAGGTGATCCGCCGGTGGACCGACGACGACGGCTGGCAGCCGCCGCTCACCCGCGAGGTCGTGGTGCTCGAGGGGTGGCCGGTGGGGGTGCCCCCGCTCGACGGCGAGGGCTGAACCCACCCTCTCGGCCCGTCGCGCCGGCTGCGCCCGCTCGCCGGTCCGGCCGGAGACGCTCAGCCGGGGTGGTCGTCGAGGGGGTCGATGTCGACGACCTCGCCCACCGAGCCCTCCGGCACCAAGAGCGCGGCGATCTCGGCGCACAGGCCGTCGAGGCGCTCGGCGGTGGCCCGGTAGGTGGCGAGCCCCAGCCCGACCGGATCGTCGATCTCGTCGCTGCCGAGGCCGGGTGGCCGTCGTGGTGGCCGCCGCCCCGCCACCTGGGCGCACCAGTCGCGCACCGGCTGGCCGGCGCGGCGGGGCCCGACCTGGCGCCCGAGGCGGACGAGCTCGCCGATGACGAACGCCCGGTCGGCGGCCGACGGATCGTGGGCCACCACCCCGCCGACGTGGTCACGGGTCATGCCGAGCACGAGGTCGGCCTCGCCGACGATGTCGCCCGAGAGGCGCCGGCTCAGGTGCTCGGAGAGGTCGATGCCCCGATCGGCGAGCACCTCCACGGCGTGGTCGGTGGCCGGACCGCCCCAGCCCAGCGTGCCCGCCGAGTGCACCCGCGCGTCCATGCCCCGGCGGGCCAGGTGGTGAGCGAGCAGCCCCATGGCCATGGGGGAGCGGCAGGTGTTGCCCGAGCAGACGACCAGGATCTCGATGGGGGTGATCCTACGAGCCGCCGCCGGGCGCCCCGGCTGGGCTCCCACCGGCGGCCCCGTCCGCGGTGGCGAGGAAGGCGAGCCGGTAGAGGCCCCAGCCCACGCCCGGGTGGTGGCCGACGGGCAGGCTCAGCGACGCGGGGTCGAGGCCCTGTGGCACCTCCTCGATCTCGACCATCACGATCTGCTCGCCGCTGGCGGTGCGCAGGAGCCGAGCCGAGGAGCCACGGCAGGCGTCGAGCAGGGGCAGCCCTTGGTCGACGAACCATTCGGCCAGCTCGGGGCCGTCGGGGACGAACAGGTGGGCCAGGCCGCGACCGCCGTCGGTCACCCCCTCGACGCCGGGGATCCCCGCCACCAGCCACGCCTCGGAGCGGGCGGCGCGCAGGTGGCCCTGCAGGAACTCCGGCAGGCCGGGGGAGCGCCGCCCGTAGTCGGCGTAGGCCTCGCTCTGCAGCACCTCCAACCGGTCGAGGTCGTAGACGGTGAGGAAGCGGGGCGGCTCGGCGGCGGCCGAGCGCTCGAGCTCGAAGCGGCGGACCCGCTGGAAGCCCGGCACGGCGAGCTGCTCGAGGTGGTGCACGTCGCACCAGGCCGAGAAGCGCTCGTCGAGCTCAGCGGGGAGCCAGGTGCGCAGGTGCAGCAGCCCCGAGGGCGTCTCGTCGGGCATGGTGGTCAGACGCGCCGCTGCGGAGCCCGTTGCACAGGAGGGGAGTCTACGGACCGCAGCACCCGCTCGGTCGGGTGGCCGGCCACGGCGGGGCTCGGCGAGCTCCAGGGGGCCCCGGCCGGGGACCGGACGGGTAGCGTCGGCCTGCGAGGAGGGCAGGCATGGCCGACGAGGGGACGACGGTGGTGGTGGGCGGCGACCGGGGCATCGGCCGGGCCCTGGTCGAGGCCCTCGCGGCGCGAGGGCGTGCGGTGGGGGTGGTGCCCTCGGCGCTCGACCTCGCCGACGCCGATGCCGTCCGCGCCGAGCTGGCGGCGGCCGCCGGCGACGGCGCGATGACCACGGCGGTGCTGGCCCACCTCGACCCGGCCGGCTTCGTGGCCACCCCCCTCGTCGCGCTCGACGAGGCGGCGTGGGACGCGGCGGCCGAGCGCTCGCTGCGGGCGGCGGTGGTCGTGCTGCAGCAGATCCACGCCGTGGCGCCCGACGGGGCCGCCGTCGTGGTGGTCCTGCCCACCGTCGCCGGGGTCGGGGTCCCGGGGTTGGTGCCGTTGTGCACCGCCGTCGAGGGCATCAGGGTGATGGCCAAGGCGCTGGCCCGTCGCTGGGGCGCCCGCCGCATCACCGTCAACACCGTCGAGGTGGAGCTGTCGGCCTTCCTGCTCGGTGACGACGAGCCCGGCGCGGGCGTCGACCTGCCCTCGGTGCCGGTGCTCGGCAGTCCGGCCCTCCCTGCCGGCTCCGTGGCGGCCGACGTGGCCGGGCTGGTGGACCTGCTCGGCTCCGCCGACGCGGCCGGGCTCACCGGGGCGCTGCTCGCCGCCGACCGCGGCACGGTGATGCTGCCGTGAGCGTGGCGGTGCCGATGCCCGCCGCTGTGCCGTCGATGGCCGGCCGGGTGGTGCTCGTCACGGGTGCGGCCGCCGGGGTGGGCCGCGGCGTGACCGAGGCCTTCGGGGCGGCGGGGGCGGTGGTGGCCCTCGGCGTGCGCCGGCCCGAGGCGGCCCGCGACGCGGCGGACGCGGTGCGGGCGGCGGGCGGCACCGCCATGGTGCTGCGCTGCGACGTCACTGACGCCGCCCAGAGCGCGGCGGCCATCGCCGCCGTGGTGGAGGCGCACGGGCGCCTCGACGCGCTCGTGCACAACGCCGTCAGCAACCGCTCCAGCGAGCCGACCGACTTCGAGTCGGCGAGCCTCGAGCTGTGGGAGGAGCACGCCTCGGTGTCGGTCCGGGCGGCGTACCGCCTCGCCGTCCAGGCCCATCCCCACCTGAAGGCCAGCGGCGGCGCGCTGCTGCTCATGACCTCCCCGGCGGGCATCGAGGGCTCGGCGCCGCTGCCGTTCTACAGCGCGGTGAAGGCGGCCCAGCGGGGGTTCGTGCGGGCCCTGGCGAGGGAGTGGGGGCCCGACGGCATCCGGGTGAACAGCGTGGCCCCCCTCGCCGTCTCACCCGCGCTGGAGCACCTGAAGGCCACCGACCCCGAGCGGGTGGCTCGCCTGGAGGGCCTGGTCCCGCTGGGCTGGCTGGGCGACCCGGCGGCCGACATCGGCCCGCCGTCGGTGTTCCTCTGCAGCGACGCGGCCCGCTACGTCACCGGCCAGACGCTCGTGGTGAGCGGTGGGCGGTTCACTGGCTTGTAGCCGGATCAGGCGCTGACGTAGCCGGTGGGCAGTGGGAGCGGCAGATCGGTGTAGGTGACGATGCCCGGCGGCGCGGCGACGACCGCGGGGATGGCGTTGACGGCGGGGACGGCGGTCATGATGTGCCCGAGCACCATGAACTCCTCCATGGTCGTGGCCGCGAAGTCCGGCGGCGGCAGGAAGTGCACGGCGGTGGTGATGGTGGGGCGGCCGTCGATCTGGATGGTGTGGCCCATGCCGACCTGCCAGTCCGGGTCGAGCGTGGCGCCCTTGCGCCACCGGACGCTCAGCTCCACCACGGTGCGGTCGCCCACCCGCCCCTGCCAGCTGGCCGCCACCCCGGCGACGCACCCGGCGGGGATCGTCCACGATGCCATGACGAGGTCCTCGGTGGTCTGGGCGTGCTCCGACACGCACCGCACCTCGTCGAACTCGACGCCGATGGCGTCGCCCACCATGCGCACCGCCTCGCCGAACACGGCGGTGCCCTCCTCGGTGAGCTTCGCCAGCTCCGGGTCGTCGATGGGGCGGCCGAAGCCGGCGGCGATCTCGGTGTCGGGCGAGTCGTAGGCGGTGGTGTCGGCCTCCTCGGCCACGGTGATCTTGTCGATGCGGTCGCATGCGCCGGCGGAGGCGATGGTGAGCATCTCGATGAAGCCGGGGTTGATCCCCGAGCCGAACACGGTGGACCCGCCCCGCTCGCAGGCTGCGGCGACGCGCGCCCGGTCGGCCCCGAGCGAGTGGCCGGTGATGAACGCCGCCGTGCTCACCACGTTGGCCCCCGACTTGAGGATCCGCACCATCTCGCCGACGTCGCGCCACATCGGGTTGTAGACCACGCAGTCCGGCGAGAGCGCCAGCAGCGCGTCGACGTCGTCGGTGGCGCTCACGCCGATCGGGTCGATGTCACAGAGCTCGCCCACATCGCGCCGCACCTTGTCCGGTGACCACGCGAAGCACCCGACCAGCTCCAGGTCCGGCCGCTTGACGATCGCCTGGACCGACTGCTTGCCGACGTTGCCCGTCGTCCACTGCACCACCCGCAGCGCCATGCCGCCCCCCTCTCGAGCCCCCGACGTGTTGAACAACTGTACAACAAGGCACGGGTCGGCCGCCCGGACGCCGTCGTCCCGTGCGCCGGCACCGGGCCCGAGGGGCCTTCGGCCCTATCCGCCACCCGCGGCGAGGATCAGGGTGAGGGGAAGAGCTCACGGGGGAGGGGTTCTCATGGCGTCCATGCTCCAGGCACCGACCGAGCGGCTCGACGAGCTGTGGGCCCAGGCCGTCGAGGCCCTCGAGAACCACACCGCGGCCGAGCTGTCCGCACCGGCGTTCCAACGCGACCCGGAGTTCATCGAGCGGTACCTGCCGGTGGTGGGCGACGTCATCGACCGGTACTTCGCGCCGGAGGTCAGGGGTGTCGACCGCCTGCCCGACGACGGGCCCTTCCTGCTCGTGTCGAACCACTCCGGCGGGTTCCTGATGCCCGACGTGTGGGCCCTGGCCGCGGAGATGCTCGACAGCTTCGGCATCGACCGGGTGATCCATCCGCTCGTGTTCGACTTCGCCTTCGCCATCCCCGGCTTCGGCCCGGCGCTGCGGCGCCTCGGTGGCGTGCCGGCCAACATGGACAACGCCAAGCAGGCGCTCTCGGACGGCGCCGGCGTGCTCGTCTACCCCGGTGGCGACTGGGAGGCCTACCGGCCCTGGCCGGACCGGAACCGCATCGACTTCAAGGACCACACCGGGTTCATCCGCCTGGCGATGCGGGAGGGGGTGCCGGTCTACCCGGCGGTGACCCACGGCAGCCACGACACGCTCGTGGTCGTCTCCCGAGGCGAGGAGATCAGCAGGGCTCTCGGCCTCGACAAGCTGCGGGTGCAGGTGTTCCCGTTCACCCTGGGGGTGCCGTTCGGCGTCGTGCCGGTGTTCCTGCCCAACCTGCCCAACCCGGCCAAGATCCTCATCGAGGTGCTCGAACCGCTGAGCTGGACCCACCACGGGCCCGCCGCGGCCGACGACGAGGACGTCGTGCGGGCCGCCTACGCCGAGGTGACCGGTCGGATGCAGCAGACCCTCGACCGGCTGGTGGCCGAGATGCCCCACCCGGTGGCCACCCGTGTGGTCGACATGGCGGGCACGGCGCTCGGCGGCGTGTCGTCCGCCGTCGGGAACGCCGCCGGGACGGCGCTCGCCCCGGTCCGGGGGGCGGCCCGACGCCTGCTGCGCCCGTTCGGCTGACGCCCCTCAGCGGCCCGTCAGCCGGGCCCGCAGCTCCTCGTTGTGCACGAACACCGGCAGCTCGTCGCGGTCGTTGACCGCGGGCCGCACGGACGTGCCGCCGTCGACGGCGATGACCTGGCCGGTGACGTACGAGGCCAGGTCGGACATGAGGAACAGCACCGCCGTGGCGATGTCGTCGGGGGTGCCCCGGCGTCGCATGGGGATGACCTCGAGGTCGTCGCGGTCGGTGTCACCGGGCGCTCGGGTCGACGCACTCTTGGGGGTGGCGATCGAGCCGGGCGCGACGGCGTTCACCCGGATGCCCTCACGGCCCCACTCGACCGCCAGCGAGCGGGTGAGCGACAGCACGGCGGCCTTGGCCGCGGCGTAGGCCGACCCGTAGGGCATGGCGTTGAGGGCCGACACCGTGGCGATGTTGACGACCGCCCCGCCCTCGCCCTGCTCGACCAGCCGGCGGCCCACGGCCCGCAGGGCGTTGACCGTGGTGCCGAGGTTGAGCTCGACCACGTCGTCGAACGCCGGGTCGTCGCTCGCGAACGGGGCCCACTGGGCCGGCCACATGCCGCCGGCGACCTGCACCGAGCCTCGCAGGCGGCCCAGCTCGCAGGCCCGCTCGACGGCGGCAGCCATCGCCTCGCGGTCGCGCCCGTCGGCCACGAACCCGGCGTGGGCCGTGCCGTCGGCGGTGAGCGCCTCGGTGCAGAGGGCCAGCTTGTCGGGGTCGACGTCGACCGCCAGCACCCGGGCACCGGCCCGGCCGAGGTGGCGGGCGATGGCCGTGCCGATGCCGCCGCCCCCGGCGCCCAGCACCACCACCGATCGGCCCTCGAGGCCCCAGACGTCGTGGTCCATCGTCGTGCTCCCCGGGTCAGATCCGCTACAGGTCGTCGTGCATGGCGTCGGCGTCGACCGGCCGGTGCCAGCCGCCGGCGGCCCGGTTGCCCCCGTCGACGTGGAGGGTGGTGCCGGTGATGAAGCGGGACAGGTCGCTCGCCAGGAACAGAGCGGCCGCCGCGGAGTCCTCGGGGGTGCCGAAGTAGCCCAGGGGAGGCAGGAAGGCCGGCAGGTACTCGGGCGCCTGGTCCAGCATGGCCTGGCGCGCCTCCTTCTCGCCGCCGCTCGGCTGGGCGTCGGGTGCGATGCTGTTCACCCGGATGCGCCGGGCGCCGAGCTCGAGGGCCAGCGTCTTCGACAGGCTCTCCACCGCCGCCTTCATGGCCGCGTAGATCCCGAAGCTGGGACCGGCCTGGTGCGCCTCGATGGAGGTGAGGTTCACGATCGAGCCACCGTCGCGCATCACCGGCACGACCCGGCGCACGAAGTGCGTGACCTGGGTGAAGTTCTCGGCGACGAGCGACGCCTCGCCCTTCGGGGCGGTGTCGAGGAACGGCGCCACGAACGTGCCGCCGGCGTTGTTGACCAGCACGTCGACGTGCTCGAAGCGAGCGGCGACGGCCTCCACGAAGCGGTCGACGGCCTCGGGATCGCGCACGTCGAGCTCAGCGGTCAGCACCGGGCGCCCCAGCGCCTCGATCTCGGCGGCCACCTCGGCCAGCAGGCCCGCCTCCCGGTCGCACAGCGCCATCGACGCCCCGCAGCGGGCGAACAGGCGGGCGGTGGCCCGGCCGATCCCCTGGGCGGCGCCGGTCACGATCGCCACGCGGTCGGTGAGCAGGATGGAGCGCTCGTCGAACAGGTCGCCCTCGGCCATGGCGGCCACTCTGTCACACCGTGCCGAGCACCTCGGTCGGCCGCGGCCGCGCCAGCACCCGGCGAGACTGGCGCCATGGAGCTCTCCCTCTGGCCCACCACCAGCCAGCCCTGGCCGGACCTGCTTGACGCGGTCCGCCACGCCGAGGCCACCGGTTGGCACGCGGCCTACGTCGCCGACCACTTCATGGGCGACGGAGCGGCCTTCGGCGCCGAGAGCGCCCCGTGGCTGGAGGCCACCGCGGTGCTCGCCGCCCTGGCCGGCGCCACCGCCCGCATCCGGCTCGGGTCGCTCGTGCTGTCCGCGACCTACCGGCACCCGGCCGTGGTGGCCAACTGGGCGGCCACGGTCGACCATGCCAGCGGCGGCCGGCTCACCCTCGGCGTGGGCGCCGGCTGGCAGGAGAACGAGCACCACCAGTACGGCCTCGCCCTCGGCCCGCCGGGCCAGCGGATCCGGCGCCTCGACGAGCACCTCACGGTCGTGCGCAGCCTGCTCGACCGCCCGAGCACATCGTTCGCCGGCGAATGGTTCCAGCTCGACGGGGCGCTCTGCGAGCCCAAGCCGCTCCAGCGTCCGCTGCCGGTGCTCGTGGGAGGCAAGGGCGACCGCATGCTCGGTCTGGTCGCCCGGCACGCCGACGCCTGGAACATGTGGAGCCTCCCACCCGCCATGCGGGCGCGGTCCGAGGTGCTCGCTCGTCGCTGTGAGGAGATCGGCCGTGACCCGGCCACGCTGCGCCGCACCACCCAGGCGCGCGTCCTCGTGACCGGGGACCGGCACCGGGCGAACGCCTTCGTCGACGCCCTGGCTCCGCGAGCAGCGGTCGCCGGCCCCCCGTCGGCGTTCGCCGAGGTGGCGGCCGAGTGGGCGGCGGCGGGCGTGGACGAGGTCATCGTCCCCGACTGGGACCTCGGGACCGGAGCGGAGCGGGCCGATCGCCTCGACGCCCTGCACGACGCCGTCGCCGGGCTCTGCCCGTAGCGCAGGGCTCAGGTGCCGGCGGCCACGGGGTGCCGGCGCCAGCTCCGCCGAGACGCCCACACCAGCCACGCCACCGCCCCGACCGGGATCTCCAGCAGGTAGGTGAACCCGCGGAACAAGAACACGGCGGCGGCGCAGGCGGGCTCGTGGCCGCCGAAGCCGATCAGGGCGGCGACCGCCCCCGTCTCGACGAAGCCCACCCCGCTCGGGGTGATGGGGATGGTCTCGAGCAGCCGGGCGAAGGCGAACGCGGCGAAGACCTCGATCCAGCCGAGCGACTCCACGCCGACTCCCACCGCCCGCACGCACGCCAGCAGGAGGAGGAACTGCGCCACGTTGAAGACCACGATCCACGTGGTCAGGCGCCACCAGCGCTGCCGCAGCAGGCCGATGCTGTTGTGGCGGAAGTCGAGCACCGCGGCCGAGACGTCCGGCGACGACGAGCGGCGCAGGCCGCGGCTGACCCGGTCGACCAGGCGCTGCCCCATGGCGCCGATCCTCACGGCGAGAGCCTCGCTGCGCATGATCAGCGCCAGCACCGTGGCGGCCCCGCCGAGGGCGAGCAAGCCCACCAGGGTCGGCACGATCAGGTGGCCGGCGGCCCGACCGGTGGCCACGAGGAGGATGAGGGCGATCACCGGCATCAACAGCTTGGCGAACACGTTCCAGACGCCCGACACCAGGATGGACAGCGTCACGGAGGGCATCGTGAAGCCCCACGACATGTCGATGGCGTAGGTGGCGCCCACGCCGACCGCGCCGCCGAAGGGCACAACGTTCGACACCGCGCTGCCCGCGAAGTTCACCGTGAGCGCCTGCGGGTGGGTGAGCCCCGGCAGGCTGTTGGTGAGCACCCCGGTGTAGGCGAGCATGCCGGCCGCCCAGATGCCGACGAGGGCGAGCACCCACGCGCCCGAGAGCTTGGTGATCTCCCGCCAGATGTCCGAGTAGTGCGAGCCGGTCACGGCGGGCAGCACGAAGGCGAAGATCACCGCGACCACCGCGAGCGACGCGGCGGCCTCACCGACGCGGCGGGCGGTCGACTTGCGGTGCAGCTCGTGGCCGACCACGGCCATGGGGTCGAGCGCCTCGTCGTCGGAGAGGCCGGCCAGCACGGCGGGGCGCTCGTGCTCGCCCGGCGGGCCGGAGGACCTGCTCACGGGACGGCCGGCGCCGAGGGCCGGAAGAGCTCCTCGACGAGGTCGTCGGGCACCGCCGGTCCGGAGGGGTCGGACACGAACCATTCGGTGCAGAAGGCGACGGCGAAGATCTCCTCGGGAAGCCCGAGGAAGACGGCCAGGGTGCGGACGGTGTCCGGTGCGCCGGTGGCCTGGGTGGCGTGGGCGGCCATGGAGGCACGCTTGGCGGCGAGCACCGTGGAGGCGTCGACGGTGTGGGTGACCTCGTCGTGCGGGGTGTACCAGTGGGTGACGTCCGGCGGCACGAAGCCCTCGGGCACCTCGAGGCCCATGCCGCGGGCCAGCTCGATGCCGCCGGCGAGGAACTCGCGGTCGATGGTGGCCTGCAGCAGCGGGATGCCCCTCGACGCAGCGGCGGCTGTCGCGACCCGGTGGACCTGGAGGTGGTCGGGGTGGCCGTAGCCGCCGCGGGCGTCGTCGGCCACGAGCACGTCGGCCCCCTCCTCGGCGAGCACGGCCCCGAGGCGGGCTGCCGCGTCGGCGACGGGCGTGGCGCAGAACGACCCGGCGGGCCACCCGCCGGCGGGGCGGTCCTCGTGCCCGGAGTCGCCGTAGCCGAGCAGCACCAGCCGGGCCACGCCGAGCGCGTCGGCCGAGGCCCGGGCCTCCCGCTCCCGTCGGGGACCGAGGTCGTCGCCTCCCAGCACCGACTCGCCGACCAGCCCGGCCTCGCCACTGGTGGCCAGCACCAGCACCACGCGATGGCCGGCCGCCGCCGCCCGGGCGAGGGTGCCCGCGCTCAGCAGGGCCTCGTCGTCGGGGTGCGCGTGGAACGCGACGATCGTGCGGAGGGACACCCGCGCATTCTTGCAGCGCGTCGGCGGGGCTACCGTGACCTCGTGCCCGCCACCCGGCCGCTGCGCATCGGTCTCGTGTCCGACTGCTACGTCCCCCGCCTCGGCGGGATCGAGATGCAGGTGCACGACCTCGCCCGCCACCTGCAGGGCGCCGGCCACGAGGTCGTGGTCATCACCCCCACCCCCGGGCCCACCGTGGTCGACGGCGTGCCGGTCCACCGCATCGACGTGCCGCTGTTGCCCTTCGACATCCCCTTCACCCCGCGGGCGTTCCGGCTGGTCGCCGAGCTGCTCGAGCGCGAGCGGGTCGACGTGGCCCACTTCCACGGCGGCATCGCCAGCCCCCTCGCCTATGGGGCCGCCCGGGCCGCCCAGCGGGCCGGCGTGCCCACCGTGATCACGGTGCACTGCATGTGGAGCTACGCCACCCCGCTGTTCGCCGCCCTCGACCGCCTCAGCGGCTGGAGCGAGTGGCCGGTGGTGCTCTCGGCCGTCAGCGACGTCGCCGCCCAACCGCTGCGCCGCATCGCCGGCCCCGACCGCCCCGTGGTGGTGCTGCCGAACGGCATCGACAACGCGGCGTGGGTGGTCGAGCCGGTCGAGCGCGACCCGTCGGTCGTCACCCTGGTGTCGGTGATGCGCCTGGCGCCGCGCAAGCGGCCCCTGCAGCTGCTCAAGATGGTCAAGCGGGTGGTCGAGCGGGTGTCGGGCGACGTGGCCGTGCGGGTCGTGGTCATCGGTGAGGGCCCCGAGCGGCCGCAGCTGGAGCGCTACCTGCGCGCCAACGGCCTCACCGAGGTCGTCGAGCTGGTCGGCCGCCGCAGCCGGGAGGAGATCAGGGAGATCTTCGGCCGCTCCGACGTCTTCGTGGCGCCCGCCAACCTGGAGTCGTTCGGGATCGCCGCCCTCGAGGCCCGCTGCGCCGGGCTGCCGGTCGTGGCCAAGGCCCGCACCGGCATCCGCGAGTTCGTCGAGCACGGCCGCGAGGGCCTGCTGGCCTCCTCCGACTCCGACATGGTCGAGCAGCTGGTGCGCATCGTGAAGGACCGCGAGCTGCGCCTGCTCATCACCAAGAACAACCGTGAGGTGCCCTCGCCGGTCGACTGGACCGACGTGGTGGCCCGCAACGTGGGCGCCTACGGGTCGGCGATCGCCCTGCAAGCCGGTCGCCGAGCACTCCACCCGAGCAGCTGACGACCAGCGGGCATCGCCGGCCGGGGCGATCGGGTTCCGCTCAGGCGCCAGTGGCGGCGTCGACCGTGCCGGGCTCGGCGGGGGCGACGCGACGCCTCCCGGCCCGGGTGACCACGCGGGCGAGCCCGTAGCCGGCGACCATGATCACGAGGCCGCCGACGGCGTCGAGGAAGTAGTGGTTGCCCGTGACCACCACCACCGAGATCGTGGCGACCGGGTAGAGCACGGCCAGGCTCTTGGCCCACCAGCTCCTCACGCGCGGGTAGAAGACCGCCAGGCCCCAGAACGCCCAGCCGCAGTGCAGCGACGGCATGGCCGCGAACTGGTTGGAGATCGTCTTCATCCCCTCCGAGTCGAACGACCAGAAGGTGGGGTACTTGATGAGCGTGTCGACGAACCCGAAGTGGGTGATGCCGTCGCCCATCGAGTCGAGCAGGCGGGGCGGCATCAGCGGGAAGGTGGCGAACCCGATGAGCCCGAGCATGGTGCCGATGGCGAGCGTGTTGCGCCACAGCGGGTAGTCGTCGCTGTGGAGGCGGTAGAGGAACACCAGGCCGAGGACGGTGGCGACGATGTAGACGGAGCCGTAGAAGTAGTTGGCGGCGATGATGAGGGGGGTGAAGCCGAGGGCCCACTGCTGGATGGCGTGCTCGTGCCAGATGCCCAGGTCCTTCTGCCAGTCGATCAGCCGCATGGCGTTGCGGTAGGCCTTCTCGGGCTTGGCCGACGACAGGTTCCGGACCGACTCGTACACGAGGTCGAGCACGAGGACGATCACCAGCTCCTTCCACCAGTAGAGGGTGGAGCCGTCGGAGAGCGTGCGGCCCCGGCGCCACTTGGGCCGGGCCTCGGCGGCGACGTCGGTGCCGCTGGCGCGCAGGTCGGTGCTCACCCGGCCACGATCCGCGAGAGGCTGCCCGTGGAGGACAGCACGTAGAGCTCGCCCTGGTCGTCCTGACCGAAGCTGACGAGGGAGCTGGCCGGCACCTGCCCGCCGAGGGGGCGGTCGTCGAGCTCGATGCCCTTGCGGGCGAGCAGCCCCCGGATCGCCCCGGTGCAGTAGTCGCCGTAGACGTAGGTGCCGACCAGCTTCGGCACCGCCGAGCCCCGGTACACGTAGCCGCCGGTGATCGCGCACCGGCCGCCGTCGTGGCCGTAGGTGAGCAGCGGCTTGACGGTGCCCTCGGGCGGCGTGCCGTCGGTGCGGAAGCGCTGGTCGCCCTCGAACCAGCTCCAGCCCAGGTTGGCGCCCCGCCCGGCGCCCGAGGACGCCGGCAGCCAGTCGACCTCCTCGACCGCGTTCTGGCCGACGTCGGCCACCCACAGGTCGCCGGTGGCGTCGTCGAAGCTGAACCGCCACGGGTTGCGCACGCCGTAGAGGTAGATCTCCGGGCGGCCGCCCGACGTGGCGAACGGGTTCGAGGGCGGCACCGCGTAGGCCTGCCCGAGGGCGGCACCCGCGGGGTCGACGCGCAGGATCTTGCCGAGCAGCGTGTCGGTGCTCTGGCCGTTGCCCTTGGGGTCGCCCGACCCGCCGCCGTCACCGACACCGACGTAGAGGTACCCGTCGGGCCCGAGCAGCAGCTGCCCGCCGTTGTGGTTGGAGTTCTCCTGGTGGGGGATCGTGAGCAGCTCCCGGCGGCTGGCCGGGTCGACGAAGGCCACCCTGCCGGCCTGCGGTGGCGTGGCCCCCGGGCCGCCGCTGAACTCGCTCTTGTCCTCGACCTGGTAGGACGCCACGACGATGTCGCCGTTGGCGAGGGTGTGGTCGACGAACAGGGTGTTGCCGTCGGTGGAGAACGCCAGCCCCAGCAGGCCCCGCTCGCCGCTGGTGGTGGTGAGCGACGACACGTCGAGCGCAGCGCCGGGCAACAACGTGTAGCCCGTGCGCTTGGTCTTGCCGGTGGTCTTGTCGTAGGTGGTGTCGACGCTCACGATCCGCACGCGACCCGGGCGCTCGGTCACCCACAGCTGGTTGCGCATGGGCCGCGTCGCCATGGCGGTCGGGTCGTCGAGGCCGTTCGGCACCACCGGGTCGAGGCGGACGGCGACGCCCTCGAGGGAGGTCGGCCCGGGGCCGGGGTCGACGGCGGTGGTCGAGGTGGTCGAGCTCGACGAGGTGGTGCTCGCCCCCGAGGCCGGGCTGTCGCTCGACGCGCAGGCGCTCGCCGTCAGGCCCAGCGCGCCGAGCAGGGCGAGGGCCGTGACGAGCAGGCGGCGCCGGGTGCGGGCCGGCGGTCGTCGGTCAGGTGGGGGGCTCGACATGGCAGACCGAGGCTACCCACGGCCCGGGCCGGGAACGGGTCAACGGGGCGGGCGGATGAGGCCCTCCTGCACCACGGTGACGGCCAGCTTGCCGTCGGACGTGAACACCGATCCCTGGGCGAAGCCGCGCCCGCCGGAGGCCGACGGGGTCTGCTGCGCGTAGAGCAGCCACCCGTCGGCGCGGAAGGGACGGTGGAACCACATGGCGTGGTCGAGGCTGGCCATGAAGGCGTTGTCGAGGCGGTGCAGGCCGTGGGGGAGAAGGGCGGTGTCGAGCAGGGTCATGTCCGACGCGTAGGTGAGGGCACAGGCGTGGATCACGGGGTCGTCGGGCAGCACCCCCGTGGTCTTCAGCCAGATCCGCTGGTAGGGCGGCAGCGGCTTGTCGCGGTCGCCGGGCGTCCAGTCGCAGTTGCGCAGGTCGAACGGCAGGTCGAGGTCGATGGTGGTGTCGCCCCGCTCGGCGGCCAGCTCTCCCCACCGCTCGCGGATGGTGGGCAGCGTGTCGGGCGGGGGCACGTCCGGCATCGGGTCGGAGTGCTCGAAGCCGTCCTCGGGCACCTGGAACGAGGCGGAGAGGCTGAAGATGGCCCGGCCGTGCTGGATCGCCGTGACCCGACGGGTCACGAACGACAGGCCGTCGCGGATCCGCTCGACCTCGTAGAGGATCGGGATGCGGGTGTCGCCCGGGCGGAGGAAGTAGGCGTGCAACGAGTGGACCCGGCTGTCGGGCTCGACCGTGCGGGCGGCGGCCACCAGCGCCTGGCCCGCCACCTGACCGCCGAAGACCCGCTGGCGCTCAGCCGGAGGGCTGCCGCCCCGGAAGATGTTGACCTCGATCGGTTCGAGGTCGAGCAGGGCGATGAGAGCGTCGACGGCTGCCTGGGACACGCTCAAATCTGGCACATCGGCCGTCCCCGGACGTGCCGGCGGCGGGCGGAGGCGCTCCCGGGGGTGCTGCGTTAGGGTCCCGCGCCATGGGGACGGACTTCCCGGAGGGCTTCCGGTGGGGCACCGCCACGGCCGCGCACCAGGTCGAGGGCGGCAACTGGAACAACGACTGGTGGGCATGGGAGCACGCCGAGGGCACGCCGTGCGCCGAGCCGAGCGGCGACGCCTGCGACCACTGGCACCGCTTCGAGCAGGACATCTCCCTGCTGGCCGCCCTCGGCTTCGACGACTACCGCTTCTCCATCGAGTGGTCGCGCATCGAGCCCGAGCCGGGTGAGATCTCCCTGGCGGCGCTCGACCACTACCGCCGGGTGTGCGCCGCCTGCCTCGCCCACGGCGTGCGGCCGGTGGTCACCTTCCACCACTTCACCAGCCCCCGCTGGGTCGCCCAGGCCGGCGGCTGGCACGACGCGAGCACCGTCGAGCACTTCGTGCGCTTCGCCGAGCGGGCCGTCGCCCACCTCGGCGACCTGATCGGCGCGGCCTGCACCATCAACGAGCCCAACGTGGTGGCCTTCGTGGGCTACCAGCTCGGCGTCTTCCCGCCGGGCATCGTGTCCGACGAGCTGTTCCGGGTCGCCACCGACAACCTCCTCGCCGCCCACGAGCGGGTCGTGCCGGTGCTGCGCTCCGGCCCCGGCGAGTTCCCGGTGGGGCTCACCTTGTCGATGACCGACTACCAGCCCCACCCGGGCGACGACCCGGCCGCCGTGGCCCGCTGCGAAGAGGCCCGTGCGACCCTCGAGGACCCCTATCTGGAGCTGGCCGCGGGCGACGACTTCCTCGGCGTGCAGACCTACAGCCGCATGCGCTTCGGCCCCGAGGGGGCGCTCGGCCCGGAGGACGACGTGCCCGTCCTGCCCATGGGCTACGAGTACTACCCGGACTCGCTGGAGGCGTGCCTGCGCCGGGCATGGGCCGTCACCGGCGGGCAGGTGCCGCTGGTCGTCACCGAGAACGGCATCGGCACCGACGACGACACCCAGCGCATCGACTACCTGCGCACCGCCCTGGGCGGCGTGCTGGCCTGCCTGGCCGACGGCCTCGACGTGCGCGGCTACACCTACTGGAGCCTGCTCGACAACTTCGAGTGGGCGTTCGGCTACCGCCCCCGGTTCGGCATCGTTGCCGTCGACCGGGCCACCCAGCGCCGCACGGTGAAGCCCAGCGCCGAGTGGTTGGGGGCCGTCGCCCTGGCCAACTCGCTGGCCGTCGACGGGTAGGTGCCATGGGGTCCGCCGACCGGTGCGGGTAGGCTCGTGAGGTTTGACGGAACGGATGGAGCTCCCCCCGCATGAGCAGCCACACCCCGGCGGCCCCGGCCGCCGCCCACGACGCCGAAGCCGGCATCGTCGGCTACGTCCTCACGCTGGTCCGCACCAAGGGTCTGAAGTACATCGGCGTCTCGGTGGTCAACGTCCTCGTCGGCGGTGGCCTCCTCGTGCTCTTCCAGCACTGGATGGACGCGGTCGAGGCCAACCTCGTCGCCGTGGGCATCTCCGCCGTGCCCGCCTACTACATGAACCGGGCGTGGGTGTGGGGCAAGCGGGGCAAGAGCCACTGGAAGAAGGAGGTCCTGCCGTTCTGGGTGTTCACCGCGGCGGGCCTCGTCATGTCGACGCTGTTCATCCACGTCGCCGAGGACCACTTCGACCGCACCACGACCGAGGGCAAGCTGGCCATCCTCTTCGTCCAGCTGTTCGCCTTCGGTGTGCTGTGGGTCGTGCGCTTCTTCGTCCTCGACAAGCTCTTCCACGTCGAGGTGTTCGAGGACGACACGCCCGACGAGGACTGATCGGGCGGGGCAGCTGAGCATGGATCCGGTGCTGCGCGCCGCGGCCGAGGCGGCCCGGGGCTTCATGCCCCCCGGCGAGGGCCTCGCCCTGCACGACGCCGCGCTCGCCGTGCCCGAGGGCGGGTCGCCGATGCTCGAGATCGGCAGCTACTGCGGCAAGTCGGCCGTCTACCTCGGCGCCGCCGCCCGCAAGCGGGGCACGGTGCTGTTCGCCCTCGACCACCACCGGGGCTCGGAGGAGAACCAGCCCGGGTGGGAGTGGCACGAGCCCGACCTGGTCGACCCCGAGGTGGGGCGCATCGACACCCTGCCCCGCTTCCGGCGCACGGTGCACGACGCCGGCCTGGAGGACGTGGTGGTGGCCCTGGTCGGCGACTCGCCGACCGTCGGCAGCCGCTGGCGCATCCCGCTGTCGCTGCTGTTCATCGACGGGGGGCACGGCGCCGAGCCGGCCCACCGCGACTACGAGCTGTGGACCCCGTGGGTCGAGCCGGGCGGCCTGCTGGCCATCCACGACGTGTTCCCCGACCCCGCCGACGGCGGCCGCCCGCCCTACGAGATCTACTGCCGGGCGCTCGAGTCGGGCCGGTTCGCCGACGTCTCGGCCACCGGCTCGCTGCGGGTCCTGCGCCGCACCGCCTGACCGCTCGACCTGCCCCCGTCGCCGAACCTGCCCGTGGAACGGTCGTCGGAGCGACCGATTCGCGCGTGGGTTCGGATCAGTCGGTGGGGTCGGCGACGGGCTCGTCGTCGAGCTCGACCAGCGCCGGCAGGGCGTCGTGGTCGGTGAACATGCCGGCGGCCGGCGAGGTGCGGCTCAGCGCGTCGGCGGCGAGGATCACCGCGGCGTCGGTGTAGGTGGTGCGCTCGTCGCCGGGGAAGTGCACTTCGTCGGGGAACACGATGCCGGTCCAGTAGTGGCCGTCGTGGTCGCGCAGCTCCTGGGCCCAGCCGAACAGCTGCAGGGCGTGCTCGCGGTTGCCGACCGACAGCTCGGCCATGAGGCACTCGCAGGTCTCGGCGGCGGTGACCCACGGGCGGTCGCTCACGCAGCGCACCCCTCGCCCCTCGACCACGAAGGCGTCGCGCCGGGCGTCGAGGCGGGCGTGGGCCTCGTCGTCGCGCAGCACGCCGCCGAGCACCGGGTAGTACCAGTCCATGGCCCAGCGGGCCTTGGGGGCGAAGGCGTCGGGGGCCTGCCCGGCGCAGTGGGCCCGGATGACCTGGGCCAGCCGGGCGGCGCTGAGCTCCCAGTCGGGGCGCTCGTGGCCGAGCAGCTCGGCGACCGCCACCGCGCAGCGCAGGCTGTGGCAGATGCTGGAGGACCCGGTGAGCAGGGCGAACGACCACGGCGTGCCGTCCGCGTGGCGGGCCCAGAGGATCTCGCCGCGAGGGGTCTGCAGGTCGAGCACGAAGTCGATGGCCCGCTCGACGACGTCCCACATCGACTCGACGAACCCCCGGTCGCCCGTCACCAGCCAGTGGTGCCACACCCCGGCGGCGATGTAGGCGATGGTGTTGGCGTCGAGCTTGTCCTGCTCGATGGAGTCGGCCAGGTAGTACTGGTGCCAGGCCCCGTTGGGGTGCTGCACGTCGACGAGCCACTGGTAGGCGTGCTCGGCCTCGGCCCGCATGCCCGCGAGGTCGAGCGCCATGGCCGCCTCGACGTGGTTCCAGGGGTCGGCGTGGCCGCCGGGGAACCACGGGATCATGCCGGTGGGCAGCTGCCACGAGGCGATTGCCTCGGCGGTGTCGCGCACCTGGTCGGCGGTGATGATGCCCTCGACGAAGGGGACGGCGGTCATGACACGGCTCCGCTGGCGGCGAGGGCGGGGATGCGGCCCGACCGGGTGACCGGCTTGGTCGCGTACACCACCAGCGACTTGCCGAGGATCGGGTTCAGGGCCTGCTCGGCGAGCCGGGTGACCGCCGGGCGCGACACGATGTCCCACTCGAGCAGCTTGGTGTAGGCCCGCACCAGCGCGTTGGCGTCGTTGGTGGGCCCGACGGCGCAGCGCAGCCACCAGTAGGGCGAGTGCAGGGCGTGGGCCAGGTGGGCGCCGCCCGGCTCGAGGCCGGCACCGAGCATCTTCCGGCGCAGCTCGCCCTCGGTGTAGATCCGCACGTGGCCGCCCTCCACGTGGGGCGCGTGGTAGTGCTCGGAGAGGGCCCAGCAGATCTTCTCCGGCAGCCAGGCCGGCACGGTGACGGCGATGGTGCCGCCGGGGCGCAGCACCCGGGTGAGCTCGTCGAGGGCGGCGAGGTCGTCGGGCACGTGCTCCATGACCTCCGACGCGATCACGCGGTCGAAGGAGCCGTCGGCGAAGGGCAGCCGGGTGGCGTCGCCGTTGACGCAGGTGGCCGACAGCCCGGGCGCCACGTCGTCGGCGTCGCGCATGGCGCTCACCGTCTCGAGCACCTGGCGCAGCTCGGGCAGGGCCATGTCGCAGGCGACCACCCGGGCACCGCGGCGCAGGGCCTCGAAGGCGTGGCGGCCGAAGCCGCAGCCGAGGTCGAGCAGGCGATCGCCGGCGCGCAGGCCGAGCCGGTCGTAGTCGGCCGTGAGCACGCTCAGTCGGCCTTCGGGGTGATGCGGCGGCGCTGGTAGCGGGGGGCGGCCCCGGCCCCGCCCGGGCGGCGGGCCTGGATGTGGGGCGTCTCGGCGAGCAGGGCGCGGTAGTGCTCGACGGTGCCGACCGCGGTGTGGCGCCAGGTCCAGCGCTCGATGACCCGCTGGCGGCCGGCGGCCCCGATGCGGGCCCGCAGCTCGGGGTCGTCGAGGGCCACGGCGATGCGGGCGGCGAGCGCCTCGCTGTCGCCGGGCGCCACGAGCAGGGCCGTCTCGCCGTCGGCCCCCACGACCTCGGGGAGGGCCCCACCGGTGGTGGCGACGAGGGGCACGCCGCAGCTCATGGCCTCGATGGCCGGCAGGGAGAAGCCCTCGTAGAGCGAGGGCACCACGGCCAGCTCGGCCTCGGAGTACAGCTCGATGATGCGCCGCTCGGGCACACCGGTGACGAAGGTGACGACGTCGCGCAGGCCCAGCTCGTCGATGATCCGGGCCGAGGCGCCGCCCTCCTTGAGCCGGCCGATCACGACCAGCTCCACGTGGCGCTCGGTGCGCAGCTTGGCCAGCGCCTCGAGCAGGTAGCGCAGGCCCTTCATGGTGACGTCGGCGCTGGCGGTGGTGATGAGCCGGCCGGGCACCCGGGCCACGTCGGGCAGGGGGCGGAACAGGTCCTGGTCGACGCCGACGGGCACGACGTGGAGCCGCTCGAGGGGCACGGCGTGGTCGGCGTTGATGTCACCCAGGGAGTTCTGCGACACGGTGACGACGCGCGGCAGGCGGGACGCGACCCGGGTCTGCATCTTGGTGAAGCCGTACCAGCGGGACTTCGAGAAGCGCTTCCAGGCGCTCTCGGCGTGCTCCATCTCGAGGCGCCGGTCGACGGTGATCGGGTGGTGGATGGTGGCCAGCACGGGCAGCCCCAGGCGTTCCATGCCCAGCAGGCCGTAGCCCAGGCACTGGTTGTCCTGCACCAGGTCGAAGTCGTTCACCCGGCCCCGCAGGTGCTGGAAGGCCCGGACGCTGAACGCCAGCGGCTCGGGGAAGCTGCCCGACATGTAGGCGCCGACCTCGACGGCGTCGCCGACGGTCTTGATCTCCCACGGCATGGGCAGCCGCATGGGGAAGTGGTCGTTGTAGATGTCGAGGCTCGGCAGCTCGACCAGCGGCACGCGCGGGTCGAGCTCGGGGAACGGCTGCCCGCCGAGCACCTCGACCTCGTGGCCCAGGTCGGAGAGGGCCTTGGTGAGGTGGCGGGTGTAGACGCCCTGGCCCCCGACGTGGGGCTTTCCCCGGTAGGTCAGGAACGCGACCCGCAGAGGGAGCTCCCCGTCGGCGGCGGCGGGAGCGGTGGAACGGGGCGCGACAGGGCGAGACGACATGGGGCGTCAAGTCTCGTTCCCGCCTACCGGGTGGTCAAGCCGGGGTCGGGTCCTGCTCGGGTCGGGCGGCGGCGGTGCGACGCTCGGTCGGCAGGCCCAGGTCCGCGGCGCGCCGGGCCATGGCGGCCTCGACCGCCTCGGCGATCGACGCCCGGTCGAGCCCGGCGGTGTCGGCGGCGCGAGGCGCGGCCGCGACCGGCGCCGGCCGGGCCGCGGGCTGCGGCGCCGTGGGCGAGTGCAGCGGGGCGGCGTGGGGCGACGAGGCGGGCGGCGGTGTCGGCGCCGACGGTCCGGCCGCGGCGCCGGTGTGCGCTGCGCCCGCGTGCTGCGCGCCCGGGTGGGCCTCCTGGTGGTGGCGCCGGGACACCGTGGGCATCGTTACCAACCGCCGGGCCGACGCGGCGACGGGGATCTCGCCGCCCCGGTCGTCGGTGTGGGTGAAGTACAGGTGGGCGATCCGGTCGATCATCGCACCGTCGAGCTCGAGGGGGAGGTCCTCGAAGGTGCAGATGGAGATCAGGATCTTGCAGACGGCACTGGGGAGGTAGGGCCGCAGGTCGCCGTCGCCCAGCTCGCGGCTCGTGCGCCGGAGGTGGGCGGGGGCGCCCGGTGCCAGCCGGACGCCCTGGCTCTCGCAGACCCGGCGCAGGACCTCGTCGAACGCGTCGTCGGCGATCGACGGGACGAGCACCTTCGACTGGATGCGGCGGAAGAACGCCTCGTCGCCCAGGGTCTCGGGCTGGAGGTTCGTCGAGAACACGATCTTGGCGTCGAAGGGGATGTCGAACTTCACGCCGTGGTCGAGCATCAGGTGGTCGCGCTGGCGGTCGAGCGGGACGATCCAGCGGTTGAGCAGCGCCTCGGGGGTGAGGTGCGCCTGGCGGCCGAAGTCGTCGATGACCAGGATCCCGTTGTTGGCCTGCATCTGGAGCGGGGCCACGTAGGTGCCGCTGTCGCGCTGGTACTTGAGGTCGAGCATGTCCGGGCCCAGCTCCCCGCCGACGATGACGCACGGGCGGTGGCACAGGATCCAGCGGCGGTCGATGCCCGCGGGCTGCTCCTCGGCGGGCCGGTGCACGACGGGGTCGAACACGGTGATGATCTGGCTGTCGACCTCGACCGCGTAGGGCACGAGCACGTGGTCGCCGTAGATGCGCAGCAGCCGCTCGGCGATCGACGATTTGCCGGTGCCGGGCGGGCCGTAGAGGAACATGGCTCCTCCGGCGATGGCCGCCGGGCCCAGCTCGCACAGCAGCTCGTCGCTGATCACCAGGTCGGAGAAGGCGGCCTTGAGGGCGGGCAGGTCGATGCGGGGGCTGGCGTGCTGGGCCCGGATCACCTGCGTGTAGGCGCTCAGCCCCACCGGGACGGGCCCCACGTAGCGCGAGAGCACCATGCGGTCGTTGGCCTGCTGGCGCCCGGCGCTCGTCGGGGCGAGCCGGTAGTCCCGCCCGTCCATGCCCTGCACCTCGAGGAACTGCAGGTCGCGCAGGTCTTCGACGATCCGGGTCATGAGGCCGGGGCTGAGGGCGAGCTTGTTGCTCAGGTCCAGCGTCGACGTGCGGCCCATCGCCACCGCCTGGCGCAGGACGATGTCGTGCACCAGGGGCTCGGGGACCCCCAGGTCGTCGACGTTGCGCGGGCTCGTGACGTCGATGCCCGCCGCCGGTCGCCAATCCATCAGCTGCCTCGCTCCTCGGTCGTGGCCATGAGCCTTCAGCATCGGCACCCGAGCCCCGCTCGTTGAGCGCGTCCCGCGACCGGTCCTCGGCGCGTGGTGCGCGTCCGGGCCGCTCGTCGGGGGCTCTGGTAGACCCGCGCCCGTGCGAGCGGTCGTCCAGCGGGTCACGGAGGCGTCGGTCACGGTCGACGGCGAGGTCGTCGGCACCATCGGTGCGGGCCTGTGCGTGCTGGTCGGCGTGACCCACGACGACGACGAGGCCTCGGCCCGCAAGCTGGCGGCCAAGCTGTGGACGTTGCGGCTGTTCGCCGACGCCGACGGTCGCATGGACCTCGACGTCGACGCGATCGGCGGGGAGCTGCTGGTGATCTCGCAGTTCACGCTCTACGGCGACACCCGCAAGGGGCGCCGGCCGAGCTGGACGGCCGCCGCCCCCGGGCCCCGGGCGGAGCCGCTCGTGGCGGAGGTGGTGGCCGAGCTGCGGCGCCTCGGTGCCACCGTGGCCACCGGCCGCTTCGGGGCCATGATGCAGGTGGCGCTGGTCAACGACGGGCCGGTCACGGTGGTCGTCGAGACCTGACCGGTCAGTCGGCGTCCGGTGGCTCGCCGCCGACCAGCTCGGCGTCGCGCGGGCTGCGCCGGGCGGCCAGCCACTCCCGCCCTCGGGCGAACCACCAGGCCAGGCCCACCAGCACGCCGGACAGGACGATCACGGGGTTGGGGCCGATCACGGTGGCGACGGTGTCGCCGGAGCGCTCGGCCACCACCTCCTGCACCACCGCCTGCTCGGAGACCGACGTGCGCTGCAGGACCCGGCCGTCGGGGTCGACGATCGCCGAGAACCCGGTGGGAGACGCCTGCAGCACCCACCGCCCGGTCTCGATGGCGCGCAGGCGGCTGGACGCCACCTGCTGGGTCTGGACCTGGGTCAGCCAGTAGCTGGAGCCGTTGGTGGGGTTGAGCAGGATCTGGCCCCCGTGCTGCACGGCGTCGCGGGCCCGGTCGGTGAAGAACACCTCCCACGAGATCGACACGCCGAGGGTGCCGGCCGGGGTGTGCAGCACGGCCGGGCCGGTGCCCGACCGGGCGTCGCGCAGGGGCAGGCCGCTGCTCGAGCCGGCCACCGACTCGAGCACGTCGCGCAGCGGCACGTACTCGCCGAAGGGCACCCGGTGCACCTTGTCGTAGCGTTCGCCGGTCGAGCCGTCGGGCAGGAAGACGATCGACGCGTTCACGAAGCTGCGGGAGTCGATGCCCTCGGTGACGCCGGCGACGAGCGTGGTGTCGAGCTGCTGGGCCAGCTGCGACAGCTCTCGGCTCTCCTTGTGGTCCTGCAGGGGCCCCTCGACGTCGACCACGTTCTCCGGCCACACGACCAGGTCGACCGGCGGCACGACCTTCCGGGTCGCCTCCACGTGGCGCAGGAACACCTCCCGAGGGTCGGTGTCCGACGCCCGGGTGTTCTGGCGGCCGCCGCCCTGGATGAGCGCCACCTCCAGCGGGCGCACGTCGTGGCCCGACGGGGCGAGCACGGCGACGCCCCACAGCGCCACGGCGAGGGCGAGGCCACCCGCTGCCACCCGCCACTCGCGCTCCCACGCGGCCGAGAGGGCCACGCCCACGACCCCGACGACGAGGACGACCCCGATGGCGCAGCCGACGCGGGCGACCTGGCCGAGGGGCGCCGCGGCCTGGCTCATGGCCGTGGTGGCGAGCGGGACACCTCCGAAGGGGAAGGCCCAGCGGGCGGCCTCCGCCAGCGTGAACGCCCCCGGCACGGCCAGCCAGCGCATCCACGGCCGGGCTGACCGGCCCGGGACGAGGATGCCGGCGACCCCGACGTAGGCCGCGAACACCGCCACCGCCACGACGTAGCCCGGTGTGGTCATGTCGACCATCCACAACATCGACGGGGCGAACCACGCCACGGCCAGCAGCCACGACCGGGCGAAGCGGCCGGTGGCCGGCGTGCCGGCCAGCAGCCGGTCCCAGGCCGCCACGCCGACGAAGGCCAGCGGCCACCAGCCCCAGGGCGGCACCGAGGCGGCGAGGCACAGGCCGCCGGCCACGGCCAGCAGCGCCGTCCCGAGGCGCGCGGGCAGCCGGGGGAGGGAACGCGACGGCACGGGCGCCATGATGCCCGCCGGGCCGGCTCCGGTGGTGCCGCTCACCGCTCGGGCAGGGGCTGGCGTGCGTGGAGGCGGTCCACCACCTCGCGCACGGTCAGCACCACGAAGAAGATGCCCACCGCGGTGGCGGCCATGGTGGCCCCGGCCGCCGTGTCGAAGTGGTAGGTGACGATCAGCCCGATGCCCACCGACGCCACGCCGATGGCGCAGGCCAGCGCCATCATGGCCGGCACCCGGCGGGCCACCAGCGCAGCGGTGGCGGGCGGCGCGACCAGCAGGCCGAACACGAGCAGCGTGCCCACCGTGCGGAACGACGCCACGATGGCCACGGCGACGAGGGCGAGCATCACCACGTGGGCCAGCCGCGGCCGCAGCCCGAGAGCCGCCGCCTTGTCGGCGTTGAACGACACGGCGAGGAACATCCGGTGCAGGGCGACGACGAGCACCAGGGTGACCGCGGCGGCGACCGCCTGCAGGGCGATGTCGCCGGGACGGGCGCCGAGCACGCTGCCGAACAGGAACGAGGTCAGGTCACCGGTGAACGAGCGGGTGCGCGAGATCAGCACCACTCCGAGAGCCAGCATCCCGACGAATAGCAGACCGATGCCGGTGTCGTTGGCCAGCCGGGCGTTGCGGTTCACGGCGTTGATCCCCACCACCATCACGAGCGCCGACACGAAGGCGCCGATGGTGACGTCGACACCGAGCAGGAACGCCACCGCGATGCCGGGCAGCACGCCGTGGGCCAGGGCGTCGCCCATGAACGTGAGGCCCCGGATCACCACCCAGGTGCCGATGAGCGCGCAGGTCACGGCGGCGAGGGCGCCCGCCAGGAACGCCCGCTGCACGAACTCGTACTGGAAGGGTTCGAGGAGCCAGTGCACGGTGGTCGGACGCTACGCCGCGCCGGTCAGGCCGTCGGCGATGAGCCGGGCGTCGGTTTCGATCATGCCGGCGTAGGTGGCGGTCGGCGAGCCCTCCTCGCCGAGGGAGTCGGTGGAGAGCTCGACCACGGCGACCGAGCGGCCCACCTCGCGGGCGAGGGCCTCCATCAGGCGCGGCGACACCGTGTTCTCCGAGAAGACGGCCGTGGTGCCGGTGCGACGCACGTCGTCGGCGAGCCGGCTCAGGTCGGCGGCGCTGGGCTCGGCGAGGGTCGAGCCGCCGGGGATCACCGTGCCCAGCAGGCCGAGGCCGAAGCGGCGGGCGAAGTACCCGAGGGCGTCGTGGTTGGTGACCAGCATGCGTCGCTCGGCGGGCACGGCGGCCAGGATGGCGTCGGCTCGTTGCCCGGCCGCCTTCGCCTCCTCGGCGTAGGCGGCGGCACGCTCGTCGAGCCCGGCGCGCTCGAGGCCGGTGGCCTGGGCGATCTGCGCGGCCACCAACCCTGCGGCGGTGGCCATGCGGTCGGGGTCGAGCCACACGTGGGGGTCCAGGACGTGGCCGTCGGAGCCGTGCTCGGCGAGCCCGGCGTCGAGCGGCTGGGGATCGAGGTCGGGCCCCACCTCGTAGACCGTCACCCCGTCGTCGCGTGCGGCGTCGAGCGTGGAGGCCAGCCGTTCCTCGAGACCCAGGCCGTTGGCCACGATCAGATCTGCGCCGCGCAGACGGGCCGCCTGGGCGGCCGACGGCTCGAACTCGTGGGGGTCGGCGCCCGGCGGCATGAGCACCTCGACGTCGACCGCGTCGCCTCCGACCCGCTGCACGAGGTCACCGAGGATGGTGGTGGTCGCCACGACCGTGGGCCTGGTCGAGGAGCTCGTCGAGCTGCCGCACGCGCCGAGACCGACGAGCGAGAGCACGACGACGAGGAGGGCGAGGGCGCGGCGCACGGGGACTCCGGAGGGGCGGCCGGTACCACCGGCGAAATGAGAAACGTTCTCACTCTGCCCGCACCGGCCGTTCGGCACAAGGCGCGGTCGTGCGGTCGGCGCCGTCGCCGCGTGCCGCCGGCCTACTGGCCGGGTTGGGCCGGCGCGCCGTCCTGGCCGGGCACGACCAGTCGGGGCGGCAGGAGCTGGTCGGCGATGTCGAGGTAGGTGCGCACCTGCGCGTGCACGGTGAGGGTGCCGGCCCGCTCGAAGTCGAGGGTCAGCGGCACCGTGTCACCCACGGCGAGCGGCCGGGTGAGGCCGCGGAGCAGGAGCTGGTCGCTGCCCGGCTGCAGACGGGTGTCGGCGTAGCCGGGCACGTCGAGGTGGTCGACGGTGACCAGCACGCCGGCCGGGTCGGCCTCGGAAGTCTCCCGTTCCTGGAGCTCCACCGTGGTGGCCGCGGGCGTCGAGGCGCCGAGCAGGGTGTCGTTGCCGCCGGTGTTGTGGATCACCACGTAGGCCGCGACCGGATCGCCCTCGGACCCCACCAGCGCGTCGTGCAGCTCGATGGCGGGCGCCGGGGAGGGGAAGGGCCGCACGAGGGCGACCACCAGGAGCAGCCCGGCGCAGAACACCACGACGAGGGCGGGCGCGAACCGGCGGATGGTGGCGTAGACGTCGCCGGAGGGCGCGGCGGGAGGCCGGGCCGAGGTGGGTGACGCGGGGGCGCCCGTCGGGGAGGTGGGGGGTGCGTGGTCGCTCGGCATGGTGGTGGTGCGCTCGCAGCCGTGGTGGTGCAGCGCCGCCCTCCATCCTGCCAACCGTCGGTGGCGCGGTCAGATCGGGGTGGGTGCCGCCGCCGTGGAGCCCCGGCGTCCGAGGCCGGCGGTGGAAGGATGCGGCGATGGCCGACTGCCTCGAGCCGCGCGTGGAAGGAGAGGGTGGCGAGCGTCCCGGGCCGCTTCATGAACCCGGTGACGAGCGCCAGGCCCGGGCGCTGGCCGCGGCCGTGGCGGTGGCGGGGGAGAGCGATCTCGACGTCTCGGGCGCGGGTGTGTGGCGAGCCGGCTCGGCGGTGCTGGTGGGGCTCCCGGAGGTCCCGGCGCTGGCTCGGGTCGACGAGCCGGCCCGGGCCGACGACGCCCGGCGGCAGGCGCTGATCGCCCGCCTGCTGCGGGCGGTGCACCTCCCGGCCGTGCGGCTGGTCGGGCCGTCGGCGCAGCCCGTGCCCAGCCCGGCCGGCCCGGTGACGTTGTGGGCCTGGGTCGCGCCGAGCGGTCCTCGGGTCGGGCCGTTCGAGATGGGGCGGGTGGCACGGGCCCTCCACGACCGCACCCGCTCGGTGGGCCCGGCCCACGACGTCCCGCGGCACGACCCGCTGCCGGCCGTGCGTGCCGAGCTGGATCGGGCGGCTCGGTTCGGCGCCACCTCGCCCGATGACCTTGCGCTGCTGCACCGGGTCACCGACGGGGTGGCCCGGCGCTGGCCCCGCACCGGCGAGGACCCGCTCGGCCAGGCCGTGGTGCACGGGGACCTGCACCGAGCCAACGTCATCCCCGGCCCGGCGGGGCCGGTGCTCGCCGACCTGGAGCTCGCCGGTCGGGGTCCGGCCTCGGTCGACGTGGCGCCCCAGGTGGTGGCCGTGCGTCGCTACGGCGCCGACCCGCACGACCTGGAACGGTTCCTTGCCGGCTACGGCGCCGACCCGCGGGGCTGGGCCGGCTTCGACGTGCTGGTGGAGGCCTACGAGCTGTGGGTCACGGCGTGGGCGGTGGCCAACCGCACGTCGTCGGCGCGGGCCGACCGGGAGGCCGAGGTGCGCCTGGAGCGCTGGCGTCGCGGCCGCTCGCTGGTGTGGTCGTTGCGCTGAGCCGCCTCAGGCCGGCGGGGTGGCGGGCCCGCCGGCTTCGGGGGGCTCGTGGGCCTCGGCGGCCTCGGTGAGCCCGGTGAGCCAGCTCGCCAGCGGCGCCAGCAGCGCGGGGCCGAGGGCGTGCCCGGCCTCGACCTCCACCCAGTCGACCGTGGCGCCGGCCCGCCCGAGCACCTTGGCGGCGCTGCGCCCGAGGAGGGGGTCGACGACGTCGTCGTCGGAGCCGTGGACGAACAGCACCTGGTGCCGGGCGGCGAGGGCCGGCTCCAGGTGGTCGTCGCGATGGGGAAGGTGGGCGGCGATGGCGGCCACGGCGTGAGGGCGTTCGGCGACGGTGGGGTCGACCAGGGTGGCCAGGGCGACGGCGCCGCCCTGGGAGTAGCCGGCCACCACCAGCCGGTCGGGCGGGAGGGCGAGCCCGGCCACCAGGGCCGCGGCCGCCTGGCCGACGGCCGCCACGGAGGCGGCGAGCTGGCCGGCGTCGGGGCCGTCGTCGTGCACCTGGTACCAGGCCGGGCCCTCCGGCGTGTCGTCCGGCGGTCGGGCCACCGTGACGTGCCACCGGCGGTCGGGGTCGACGAGGTCGAGCCGGTCGGTCCAGACGGTGGGCTCGTCGGCGTAGCCCGGCAGCAGCAGCAGGGCCCGCTCGGCGGCGCCGGCGGCCGGCCGCTCGACGAGGGCGAGGGCCACCGAGCTCAGCCGACGCGGCCGGCGGCCACCCGTGCCCCGGCCCAGTAGCCGATGCTGTCGTAGCGCACGGAGCGGCCGGTGCCCGGGGCGTGGATCATCTGGCCGTCGCCGACGTAGAGCCCGACGTGGCCGGGGTCGCCGCGCTCGCCCGGACCCCAGAAGAACACGAGGTCGCCGGGCTGCAGCTGGTCGAGGCCGATGTGCTCGCTCTGGGCCCACTGGGCGCCGCTGTAGTGCGGCAAGTCCACCCCGGCGGCCTGCCATGCCCAGCGGGTGAACCCCGAGCAGTCGAAGGCGTTGGGCCCCGCAGCCCCGCGCACGTAGGGGCGTCCGAGCTTGGCCACCGCCGCCTCGAGCACCGGCGCCGTCCGGTCGGTGCGGGCCTGGGCGGCGAGCTGGCTCAGCGCCTCGAGCGAGCGGGCCTTGGTGATCTCGCTCTGGCGCCGGTGCTCGGCGGCGCGGCGCTGGGCCACCAGCCGAGCCGCGTCGACGTCGACCGACGGCGCCTCCTGGGCACGGGCGTGGGAGACGGGACCGGCGCCCAGCGACACCGCCGAGACGGCGGCGACGAGCGCACCGGCGACGAGGCGCCGCCGGCGGCTGGAGGTCGGATGGCTACGCAGCGTGAACATTGTTGCGAAATGTTTGCAGACAGACCGCAACGATGCAACGCGACCGCAACGTTGGCCGGCGCGCGCCGGTCCCCAGGACCGCCGGAGGAGGCTCAGGCGATGGGTGTCGCCGCCGCCTCCGCGGCCGCGTGGCGGCCCTGGCGCACGCACGCCGGCAGCCCGAGGCCGTCGTAGGCGGCGCCCGCCAGCACGATCCCCGGGGCGGTGGCGGCCACGTCGGCTCGCCATGCCCTCACCAGGGCGAGGTGGCCGGGGCGGAACTGGGGAAGGCCGTCCCACCAGCGGGTCACCCGGTGCGCCACCGGCGCGGCCGACAGTCCCATGGTGGTGCGCAGGTCGAGCGCCAGCGCCGCCACCAGCTCGTCGTCGGGCAGGTCGAGCGCGGCGGTGTCGCCGTAGCGGCCGGCCGACACCCGCAGCACCACCACGTCGGGGTCGGCCAGGTGGGCCCACTTCGACGACGCCCACGAGCAGGCCGTGAGCGTGGGCAGCCGGTCGGCCGCGCCCACGAGGAAGCCGCTGGCGTCGAGCGGGTGGTCGAGCGCGGCGCGGGGCACGGCCAGGGTGACCATGGCGGCCGAGGCGTACTCGAGCTCGCCCAGCCCGGCGGCGGCGTCGGGTGCCAGCGGCGCCAGCAGCCGGGCAGCCACCGGCGCCGGCGTGCACAGCACCACGCGGTCCGCCTCGACGGTGCCCGCGCCGGTGCGCAGCGCGACGCTGGTGCCTCGGTGCTCGATCCCCTCGACGGGGCACGACAGGTGCACCGGCACCCGCGCCGCGGTCAGCCGAGCGAGCAGCAGGTCGGTGAGGGTCTGGGTGCCGACCGGGATGCCGTAGAACACCGGGGCGTTCGGGTCGGCGCCGCCGGCCAGGGCCTCGGCCTGCTGCTCCCGCAGGCCCCGCACGAGGCTCGGGTGCCGGCGGGCAGCGGCGGCGAGCTGGGCGGCGCCCGCCGCCACGCTGAGCTGGTCGGCGTCGCCGGCGTTCACCCCCGACAGCAGCGGGGCCACGAGCTGCTCGTAGACCTCGTCGCCGAGGCGGCCCCGAACCAGCTGGCCGACCGACAGGTCGCCGTCACCGTCGGGCGCGCCGGACGGCTCGCCCGCCGGCGCCTCGGTGGCGTGGAGGTCGCGGGCCGCCCGGGCCACGCCGTCGGCGCTGACGATGCCCGACGCGGCGAGGGCGTCCATGTCGGTGGGCACGCCGAGGACGAGCCCGGCCGGCAGGCGCCGCAGCTCGCCCCTGGCCCACACCAGGGCCGAGCGCTCGGCCGGCGAGGTGAGCACCTGGCGCAGCCCCAGCTCCTCGCACAGCTCGAGCGCCTCCGGCACGCGGGCCAGGAAGGCGTCGGCGCCGCAGTCGACGGGGCGGCCGGCGAACGGGGTGGTGAGGATCTTGCCGCCCACCCGCTCCGACGCCTCGAGCACCGTGACGCGCACGCCGGGGTGGCGGGTGGCCAGGGTGAAGGCAGCGGTGAGGCCGGTGATCCCGGCTCCCACCACCACGACGTGCGAGGTGCCGGTGTCGGCCATGTCAGACCACCTCCGCCGCGGCGGCCCGGTCGACGACGAGGTCGGCGAGGGCGGACATGACCGCGGGGTCGTCGTTCAGCGATCGGGTGCGGGCGAAGGCCAGCCCCGCGTCGCGTGCGACGGCGGCGGCCTCGATGTCGAGGTCGTAGAGGACCTCGAGGTGGTCGGCGGTGAAGCCCTGGGCGCACACCAGCACGCCGTCGGTGCGGCCCGTGGCGGCGAGGTCCCGCACCACGTCGAGCACGTCGGGTCCCCGCCACGGCTCCGGGGTGCGCCCGGCGCTCTGCCAGGCCAGCGCCCAGTCGGGCCAGGGGCTGAGGCCGACCCGTTCGGCGACGGCGGCGGCGCTCTCCCGCAGCTCGTCGGGGTAGGGGTCGTCGACCAGCGCTCGCTCCGGCAGGGAGTGGGCGGTGAACAGCACCTTGTGGCGCGCCGGCAGGGCGGCCCTCGCCTCGCGCACCGCGTCGGCGAGGAAGTCGACGTAGGCGCCGAGCAGGTGCCAGTGCTCGACGGCGTGGAGGGCGACGCCCCGGCTCTCGCCGGCCTCGGCGGCCCGCCGCTGGTACTCGCCCACGCTCGAGCGGGAGTAGTGGGGGGCCAGCACCAGGCCGACCGCACGGGTGACGCCGGCGTCGGCCAGGTCGGCCACCGCGTCCTCGATGAAGGGCGCGGCGTGCTTCTGGCCCAGCGCCACGATCCACCGGCCGGGCATGCGCGCGTCGAGGGCGGCGGCCAGCGCGGTGCGCTGGGCCTCCGTGCGCTCGGCCAGCGGGGAGATGCCGCCGATGGCGTCGTAGCGGGCGGTCAGCTCGGCCAGCAGCTCGGGCGTGGGTGGCCGGCCCCGGCGGATGTGGGTGTAGTAGGGCTCGATCTCGGCGGGCGTGCGGGGGGTGCCATAGGCCATGACGACGAGCCCCAGGGGCTCGTCACCGCTCACGATCGCTCCCCGGCGCCGGCGGGGCGGTGCCGTCGCAGCGGCCCTCGGCGTGGACGAGCTCGACCACCCGCTCGAGCACCGACGGGTCGGTCTCGGGCAGCACGCCGTGGCCCAGGTTGAACACGTGGCCGGGGTGCCCGGCGTTGCGGGCCAGCACGTCGCGGGTGGCCTCGGCCACGACCTTCCAGGGGGCCAGGCAGATGGCCGGGTCGAGGTTGCCCTGCAGGGCCCGGTCGGCCGGCACCCGCCCCCGGGCCACGTCGAGCGGCACCCGCCAGTCGACGCCCACCACGTCGGCGCCGGCGTCGGCCATCAGGCCCAGCAGCTCGCCGGTGCCCACGCCGAAGTGGATGCGGGGCACGTCGAGGTCGGCGACCTCGGCGAACACCCGGCGGCTGTGGGGCAGCACGAAGCGCTCGTAGTCGGGCGGCGACAGGGCGCCGGCCCACGAGTCGAACACCTGCAGCGCCACCGCCCCGGCGCCGACCTGCGAGCGCAGCGACGTGACGGCCAGGTCGGCCAGGCGGCCCATGAGCTCGTGCCACAGCTGCGGGTCGGCGTGCATGAGCGCCTTGGTGCGGGCGTAGGTGCGCGACGGGCGACCCTCGATGAGGTAGCTGGCCACGGTGAACGGGGCGCCGGCGAAGCCGATGAGCGGGACCGGCAGCTCCTTGGCGAGGATCGCCACCGTCTCGAGCACGTAGGGCGTGTCGGCCTCGGGGTCGAGGGGCCGGAGCCGCTCGAGGTCCTCCCGGCGGGCGAAGGGCTGTTCGACCACCGGCCCCACGCCGGGGGCGACGTCGACGCCGAAGCCGATGGCGGCGACGGGCACGACGATGTCGGAGTAGAGGATGGCGGCGTCGACGCCGTAGCGGCGCACGGGCTGGAGGGTGATCTCGGCCGACAGCTCGGGGTCGCGGATGGCGTCGAGGATGCTGCCGCTGCCCCGGATGGCCCGGTACTCGGGCAGGGAGCGGCCCGCCTGGCGCATGAACCAGACCGGCACCCGGTCGTCGGGCCCTCCGGGCAGGCCCCGGCACGCCCGCAGGAAGGGGGGCAGCGCGCTGCGCGAGGCGGGGTCGGGCACGAGCGCCACGCTACCGATCCGCCCCCTCCGGGGAGAATCCGGGCGGTCCGGCTAGCATGGCCGATCCCCCTCGCCCGGTGGGCTGCGGCTCGGCGGGCGGGCGGGCCGTCGTCCTCACCGAGGGAGCCCATGGCCCCACATCGAGACCTGGCCGCCGAGCAGGCCTACATCGACCACGCCTACGCGTGCCTCGACGCCACCCGGCAGGCCGCCACCCGGTTGACCTCGATGGTCGAGGTGGGTCGGGGGGGCACCGAGCAGGCCCGGTTCGAGCGGGAGGTCATCTACGACACCGTCGTGAACCGCCTCACCCAGCTCGAGCTCGGCGACGCCGCGTTGTGCTTCGGCCGCATCGACCGGGTGGCCGAGTCGCCCGACGGCGCCACCGAGAGCTTCTACATCGGGCGGGTCGCGGTGAGCGACGAGCACCAGGAGCCGGTCATCGTCGACTGGCGGGCCCCGGTGGCCGAGCCGTTCTACCGGGCCACCGGCCGCCAGCCGATGGGCCTGTCCCGGCGGCGCCACTTCGCCACCCGGGGCCGGCAGCTGCTCGCCATCGAAGACGAGCTGTTCGGCGACACCCTCGACGGCCTCGGCCTGCCCGGCGACGGCGGCGAGCCGGCCGTCACCGGCCAGGGCGCCCTGTTCAGCGCGCTGGAGGCGGCCCGCACCGGCCGGCTGACCGACATCGTCGCCACCATCCAGGGCGAGCAGGACGAGATCATCCGGGCGCCGCTGCCCGGCGTGCTGGTGGTGCAGGGCGGCCCCGGCACGGGCAAGACGGTGGTGGCCCTGCACCGGGCCGCCTACCTGCTCTACACCCACCGGTTCCCGCTGGAGGGCCAGGGCGTGCTCGTGGTCGGGCCGAACCGGCTGTTCCTCGGGTACATCGAGCAGGTGCTGCCGTCGCTCGGCGAAGCCGGGGTCGAGCTGTCCGTGCTCGCCGACCTCGTGCCCGACGTCAGCATCCGCAGCTACGACCGCGGCCTCACCGCCCGGGTGAAGGGCGACCCCCGGATGGTCACCTTCCTCGCTCGCGCCCTGCGCGACCGCGAGCGCCCGCTGCGCCGCGATCTCGTCGTCGGCTACGGCTTGCAGCGCCTCACCCTCAGCCGCGACCGCAGCGCCCGCATCGTGGCCGACGCCCGCCGGCGCTACCGCCGCCACAACCCGGCGCGCAAGTACGTCGAGGGCGAGGTGTTCGCCGAGCTGGCCCTGTCGGGCCGGGGCGAGCTGGCCGCCTCCGAGGTGCGCGAGCGGCTCCGCCACGACCCCGCCGTGCGCGAGGCGCTGGAGTGGATGTGGCCGGTGCTCACGCCCGCCCAGCTCCTCCACGACCTCTACGGCGGCAAGGGCCTGCTGCGCCACGCCGGGCGCGACCTGCTCGACGACAGCGAGTGGCTCTCACTGTTCCGGTCCCGCTCCGACTCGCTCGACGAGGTCGCCTGGACCCACGACGACGCCCCGCTGCTCGACGAGGCCCGCGCCCTGCTCGGCCCCAAGCCGAGGCGTCGGCGCCCCGGCGAGCCGGCCGACGACGACGAGATCCGCACCTACGGCCACATCGTGGTCGACGAGGCGCAGGACCTGTCGCCCATGCAGCTGCGCATGCTGGAGCGCCGCTCGCTCAACGGCTCCATGTCCGTGGTGGGCGACATCGCCCAGGCCACCGGCCAGTGGGCCCACGCCTCGTGGGACGAGATCCTCGAGCGGCTGCCCCAGAAGCGCCCGGCGCGGCGCACCGAGCTCACCCTCGGCTACCGGCTGCCGGCGCCGATCATGCAGCTGGCGGCCCGAGTGCTCCGCCACGCCGCCCCGCAGCTGCGCCCGCCCCGGTCGGTGCGCGAGGACGGCGCCGAGCCGCTGCTGCAGCGGGCCGAGCCGGGAGCGCTGGCCGCCACCGTCGCCGCCGTGGTGCTCGCCGAGCGCGCCGCCGTCGACCCCGGCCAGGTGGCGGTCGTCTGCCCGCCGTCGCTCGTCGAGCCGGTGTGCGCCGCCCTCGACGCCGCCGGCATCGCCTACGGAAGGGCGACCCGCAACGGCCTCGAGCACCGGGTCACCGTCGTGGAGGTCGGGCTGGTCAAGGGCCTCGAGGTCGACGCCGCCGTCGTCGTCGAGCCCGCGCTGGTCGTCGACGAGGAGGCCCAGGGCGACCGGGCGCTCTACGTCGCCCTCACCCGGGCCACCAAGCGCCTGGCCGTCGTCCACGAGCTCGACCTGCCCCCCTCCCTCCTGCCCTGACCCTCACCCACCGACCGCTGGCTCGATCGGTGACCTCATGAGGTGATGGATCGAGCCAGCGGTGGGGTTCAGGCGGGAGCGAAGCGGACGAGGCCGGCCTGGCGGTAGATCGACCGGTAGCCCATCCGGGTGTAGATCGGCTCACCCATCGGTGACGCCTGGAGGCCCACGAACGGCGCCCCGCGCTCGAACCCGCGGTTGGTGACCGCCCGGGTGACGAGCTCGCCGAGGCCCCGCCCCCTCGCGGACTCGAGCGTCCCCACGTAGTAGACGCCCGCCATGGCGTGGCTGTGCACGACCTGGGCGGTGGCCACGGGCTCACCGCGGACGAAGGCGAGCACCGTCTCCACGTGGGGCTCGAGCACGCGGTCGAGGGCCACGATGCTGGGCCGGATGGCACCGGCGGGAGCGCCGAGCGACTGGTACGACGCGTCGACGATGTCGGCGAAGGCCTCGACGTGGGCGAGCTCGGCGACCCACACCAGGGTGACGTCGTCGGCGGGTGGAGGGCCGTCGACCGGCTCGTCGCACACCATCTGCGGGCTGTCGCGCAGCACCAGCAGGCCTGCCGCCTCGGCGGCGGCGCGCAGGTCGTCGTCGGCCCCGTCGACCACGTTCACCGTGTAGCCGGTGCCTCGCCGGCCGAACCACTCGTCGGCGGTGTCCAGCACCACTGCGGCCGGAGTCGAGGGGTCGAGGCGGACCACCCCGTTGAGCGACACGGGGAACTCCGACGCCGTCGCCCACAGCACGAGCCCGTCGCGCTCCTCGACCGCGCCGGCGGAGCCCGACCAGCGGCCCAGCTCCCGGCAGAACTCGACGTAGTTGAGCCGGCAGGCGCGGGCGACGGGGTCGTCGAGGGGCCCGGGAAGGTCGGTCGGGACGGCCATCGCCCGAAGCCTGCCAGGGATCCCTGGCTCGATCGGTGACCTCATGAGGTGATGGATCGAGCCAGCGGTGGGGGGGGATGGGGTCGGTGGGGGGCGGGTGGATCGGGTCGGCGGCGTCAGCCCGACGTGACGAGGATGCGGGTGCTGGCGAACGAGCCGATGCCGACGTGGCGCCCCTCGATCTCGACCGTGGTGGTGCCGTCGGGTGAGGCGGCGGTGACGGTGCCGGCGTGGCCCGGCAGGAGCGAGGAGGTCTCGAGGAACTCGAGCAGGCCGGGGGTGAACTCCAGCTCCTCGGGGATGCGGCTGACCACGAAGCTCTGGCCGACCTCGAGCCGGTCGAGGGTGACCGTGGACGGCGGCTGGTAGTCGGTGCCCGGGATGGGGTTGCCGTGGGGGCAGGTGGTGGGGTCGCCCAGCACCCGCATCATGGCGGCCTCCACGGTCGGGGAGATCACGTGCTCCCAGCGACCCGCCTCGACGTGGGCCTCCGCCCAGGACAGGCCGAGCAGGTCGGTGAGGAAGCGCTCGGCCAGGCGGTGGCGGCGCACGACGGTCTCGGCCAGCGACATGCCGTCGTCGGTGAGGCGGATGGCGCCGGCGTCGACCCTGACCAGGTCGGCCTTCTCCATGCGCCGGATCATCTCCGACACCGCCGGACGGGAGACCTCGAGCCGCTCGGCGATGCGGGCCTGGATGACGTCGACGTCGTCCTCCCGCAGCTCGAAGATGGCCTCGCAGTACTCCTCGAAGGCCGGGTGCCACTCCCGTGGCTGGTGCGCTGCCATGGCTCCGGAGTCTAGGGCGTCGCCTGCGCCACCGGTCCGGGCGGCCCGGCCCCGCCGGACCCGGACGCGGACCGGCGTCGACGGGCCAGGTGAACTGGCGTTTGCCTCTCGGTAGCCTGGCTCGGGTGAGCCCGCCCGACGCCGTCGACCCCCTCGAGCGCTTCTCGGAGCCGGTGCGGGCGTGGTTCTCCACCACCTTCGCCGAGGCCACCCCGCCGCAGGCCCAGGGCTGGCCGGCCATCGCCTCGGGCGAGCACACGCTCGTCCTGGCCCCGACCGGGTCGGGCAAGACGTTGGCCGCCTTCCTCTGGGGCCTCGACCGGCTGGTGTCGAGCCCGCCACCGGAGGACCGGGAGCGCCGGACCCGACTGCTCTACGTGTCGCCGCTGCGGGCGCTGGCCGTCGACGTCGAGAAGAACCTGCGCGCCCCGCTGGCCGGCATCGGCCTGGCCGCCGAGCGGCTGGGGGTCCCGTTCCACCCGCCGGTGGTGGGCACGCGCACGGGCGACACCCCGGCCGACGAGCGGCGCCGCATGCTGCGGAACCCGCCCGACCTGCTCATCACCACGCCCGAGTCGCTCTACCTCATGCTCACGTCGTCGGCGCGCGACAACCTCCGCGGCGTCGAGGCGGTGATCATCGACGAGATCCACGCCTTGGCCCCCACCAAGCGGGGTGCCCACCTGTCGCTCTCCCTCGAGCGCCTCGACCGCGTCACCGACCGGCCCGTGCAGCGCATCGGGCTGTCGGCCACCCAGCGCCCGCTCGACGAGATCGCCCGCTTCCTGGCGGGCCACGACGGCGCCACGGGCCGCGCCCGGCCCGTCACCATCGTCGACGCCGGGGTGCGCAAGCCGCTCGACATCGAGGTCGTGGTGCCGGTGGAGGACATGGGCGCCCTCGGCGAGGTGATCGACGAGCCGGTGAGCGGCCCGGCCGCGGCCGGACCCACCCGCCGCTCCATCTGGCCCTCGCTGCACCCCCGTCTGCTCGAGCTGGTCGAGCAGCACCGCTCCACCATCATCTTCGTGAACGCCCGCCGCCTGGCCGAGCGCCTCGCCACCCGGCTCAACGAGCTGCACCTCGAGGGAGAGAACCGCTCGGCCGAGGCCACCGGCACCGCGCCCGAGCCGGGGAGGGAGCTGGTGATGGCCCACCACGGCTCGCTCAGCCGGGAGCGGCGGCTTTTCATCGAGGACCAGCTCAAGCGGGGCGAGCTGAAGGGGCTGGTCGCCACCTCGTCGCTCGAGCTGGGAATCGACATGGGGGCCGTCGACCTGGTGGTGCAGGTCGAGTCGCCCGGGGCGGTGAGCCGCGGGCTGCAGCGCATCGGCCGAGCCGGCCACCAGGTGGGCGAGCCCAGCCGGGGCAAGCTCTTCCCCAAGCACCGCAACGACCTGGTCGAGGCGGCGGTGGTGGTCGACCGCATGAAGCAGGGTCTGATCGAGCACACCCGTTACCCCCGCAACCCCCTCGACGTGCTCGCTCAGCAGATCGTGGCCATGGTGGCCATGGACGACTGGCCGGTCGCCGAGCTCACCACCCTGGTTCGTTCGTCGGCGAACTACTCCGAGCTCACCGACGAGGTGCTCGCCAACGTGCTCGATCTGCTCGCCGGCCGCTACCCGAGCGAGGAGTTCGGCGAGCTGCGTCCCCGCGTGGTGTGGGACCGCATCGACGGCACCGTGCGGGCCCGCGCCGGCGCCCAGCGCCTGGCCGTCACCTCCGGCGGCACCATCGTCGACCGGGGCCTGTTCGGCGTGTTCCTCCCCGACGGCACCCGGGTGGGTGAGCTCGACGAGGAGATGGTCTACGAGAGCCGCCCCGGCGAGACGTTCCTGCTCGGCGCCTCGACCTGGCGCATCGAGGACATCACCCACGAGCGGGTCGTGGTCACCCCCGCTCCCGGCCAGCCCGGCAAGATGCCGTTCTGGCACGGCGACGGGCCAGGTCGCCCCCTCGAGCTGGGCCGGGCCCTCGGCGAGTTCGTGCGCACCGTGCGGGCCCAGCCCCGGGCCGAGGCGCTGGTCACGCTGCAGGCGCGCCACGACCTCGACCCGCTCGCAGCTGAGAACCTGCTCGCCTACCTCGACGAGCAAGCCGAAGCGTGCGGGGGAGTGGTGCCCGACGACCGCACGGTGGTGGTCGAGCGCTTCCGCGACGAGATCGGCGACTGGCGCGTGTGCGTGCACACGCCGTTCGGCGCCCAGGTCCACGCCCCGTGGGGCATGGCGTTGCAGGCTCGGCTGGCCGAGCGGTGGGGCGGCGACGTCGAGCTCATCTGGAGCGACGACGGCATCGTGATGCGCCTGCCCGAGGCCATCGACTCGTTCCCCACCGAGGAGCTCGCCGTCGACCCGGCCGAGATCGACGAGCTCGTCATCTCCCAGCTGCCCAACACCGCCATGTTCGCGGGGCGGTTCCGGGAGTGCGCAGCCCGGGCCCTCCTGCTGCCACGGTGGCGGCCCGACCGGCGCACGCCGCTGTGGCAGCAGCGCCAGCGGGCGGCCGACCTGCTGGGCGTGGCCGCCCGCTACCCCGACTTCCCGATCCTGCTCGAGACCACCCGTGAGTGCCTCAACGACGTGTTCGACCTCCCCGCCCTGCGCGAGGTCCTCACCGACCTGCGGTCCCGCCAGGTGAAGATGGTCGCGGTCGAGACGCCCCGGGCGTCGCCGTTCGCCCAGTCGCTGCTGTTCGGCTGGATCGCCGTCTACATGTACGAAGGCGACGCCCCGCTGGCCGAGCGCCGAGCGGCCGCCCTCGCCCTCGACCGGGAGCTGCTGCGCGAGCTGCTCGGTGCCGAGGAGCTGCGCGAGCTGGTCGACCCGTCGGTGCTCGCCGACCTGGAGCTGGAGCTGCAGCGGCTGGCCGACGGCCGCCGGGCGCGAGACGCCGACGAGGTGCACGACCTGCTGCGCGTGCTGGGCCCGCTCGGGCGGTGGGAGGTGGAGGCGCGCACCGATGCCCCCGAGCCCGACGACGCGTCGGCGGTCGTGGGCGCCTGGCTGGACCGGCTGGTGCGCGAGCGGCGGGCGATCGTGGTGAACGTCGCCGGCGAGGAGCGCTGGGCCGCCGCCGAGGACGCCGCCCGCCTGCGCGACGCCCTCGGCGTGGCGTTGCCGCCCGGGCTGCCGGCGGCGTTCACCGACCCCGTGCCCGATCCGATGGGCGACCTGGTGGCGCGCTTCGCCCGCACCCACGGCCCGTTCCTCACCGCCCAGGTCGCCACCCGATACGGGGTCGGCGCCGACCGGGTGCTGCCGGCGCTCTTGCGTCTGGAGGCCGACGGGCGCGTCGTGCGCGGCGAGTTCCGGCCCGACGGCATCGAACGGGAGTGGTGCGACGACGACGTGCTGCGCCAGCTACGCCGCCGGTCGCTGGCGGCCCTGCGCCGCGAGGTCGAACCGGTCGAGGGCGACGCCCTGGCCCGGTTCCTGCCGAGCTGGCAGGGCGTGGGCTCGCCCCGCAAGGGCCTCGACGCGCTGGTCGAGGCGGTGGGCGCCCTCCAGGGGGTCGCCGTGCCGGCGTCGGTGCTGGAGGCCGACGTGCTGGCCGTGCGCGTCGCCGACTACCGGCCGGCCGACCTCGACGCCCTCTGCACCGCCGGGGAGCTCGTCTGGGTCGGGGCCGGTGGGCTGGGCACCGGCGACGGCCGGGTCCGCCTGCTCTTCCGCGACCAGGCCGCGCTGCTGGTCGAGCCGCCGTCCGCCGACCACCTCGGCGACGTGCTCGCCGACCCCGTCGCCGCCGCCCTCCACCAGCACCTCGCCGAGCGGGGTGCCTCGTTCTGGCCGGAGCTCGTCGCCGCCGCCCAGGCCGCCGGCCAGCCCTACGACGAGCCCACCGTGCTCGAGGCGCTGTGGTCGCTGGTGTGGGCCGGCCTGGCCACCAACGACTCCGTGGCCCCGCTGCGGGCACTGGTGGCGTCGGGCGGCCGGCGCACCGCGTCCGGTCGGCGCAGCGGCGCCGGGCGCGGCGGCGCGGCCGGCGCGCGGTCCAGCGCGCTGCGGTCGGTGGGCTGGCGGCCGAACCTGGGGCGGCCCTCGCTCGGATCGCTCTCCCGTCTCGGGCCGCCGGCGGCCGCCGGGCGCTGGTCGCTCGTGGCGCCGCTGCTCGAGCCGCGGCCGAGCCCCACCGAGGCGGCCCACGCCACCGCGCTGCAGCTGCTCGAGCGCCACGGCGTGCTGACCCGTGAGGCCGTGCTGGCCGAGGGGCTGGCGGGTGGCTTCGCCGCCGTCTACCCCGTGCTCAAGGCCCTGGAGGAGCGGGGCCAGGTCCGCCGGGGCTACTTCGTGGCGGGGCTCGGTGGCGCCCAGTTCGCCCTGCCAGGCGCCGTCGACCGCCTGCGGGCGGTGCGGGAGCCCGACCCCGACGACGAGGCGTTCGTGGTGCTGGCCGCCACCGACCCGGCCCAGCCCTTCGGCGCCGCCCTCCCGTGGCCCGCCTCGCCGGGGCGCCCGGCGCGGGCCGCCGGCGCCCTCGTGGTGCTGGCCGCCGGCCATGCCGTCACCTACCTCGAGCGGGGCGGGCGCTCACTCGTCGTGTTCCCCGAGGCGGCCCACCACCCGGGCTGGGCCGGGGCGGTGGCCGGCCTGGTCGGGCGCGGCCGAGCCCGGCGCCTGGAGATCGCCCGCATCGACGGCGAGCCGGCGGCCGAGTCGCCCCACGCCGAGGCCCTCCGCACCGCCGGCTTCCGCGACGGCTACCGGGGCCTGGTGCTGGGCGGGCGCTGAGCGGCGCCGACCGGGAGAGGAGCACCACGTGCCCGAGGGCGACACCATCCACCGGGCCGCCGCCCGCCTCCGCCCGGCGCTGGCCGGCCGGCCGCTGGTGCGCTTCGAGGCGCCCCGGACGCCTCGGCCCTGGCCGGCGGCGGGCACCCTGGTCACCGAGGTGGAGGCGCAGGGCAAGCACCTGCTCGTGCACTTCGCCGACGGCTGGACCCTCCAGACCCACATGCGCATGGCGGGCAGCTGGCACCTCTACCGGCCCGGTGAGCGGTGGAGGAAGCCGCCCCACCTGGTGCGTGCCCTGGTCGAGGTCGGCGCCGACCCGACGGCCGCCGGTGCCGACGCCGACCCTCCGGGGACGGCGGGGACGGCGGGGACGGCGGGGACTGCGGCGAGCGCGGGGGACGACGGCTGGGTGGCGGTGTGCTTCTCGGCGCCGGTGGTCGAGCTGGTGCGCCGGCCCCGCACCGACCACCTCGGCCCCGACCTGTGCGAGCCCGACGCCGACCTCGACGAGGTGGTCCGGCGGATGGGCCAGCTCGACCCCACCACCCCGCTCGTCGACGTCCTGCTCGACCAGCGCGTCTGCTGCGGGGTCGGCAACGTCTACAAGAGCGAGGTGCCCTTCGCTCTCGGCCTGCACCCGCTCACCCCGATCGGTGCGCTCGACGAGGCCCGGCGCCGGGCCGTCGCCGCCACCGCGGCCCGGCAGCTGCAGGCCAACCTCACCACCACCTCTCGCACCACGGTGGCCGGGCCGCCCGGCACCCTCGGGGTGTACGGCCGCCGGCGCGAGCCGTGCCGGCGCTGCGGCACACCCGTGGCCTGGGCCCGCACCGGCACCCACGCCCGGGGCACCTACTGGTGCCCGTCGTGCCAGCCCGACCCGCCGGCCCCTGCCCCGACCTGACCACATCCCCGGGCGCCGAGGCCCTGGCCAGGTGGTGTCGCGGTCAGGCCCGCCCGAGCACGCGGGTGACCGACAGCTCGATCACCACCCGGTCGGCGCGCTCGCCGGGCGGGCGGTAGCGCTCGGCGTAGCGGCGCACCCCCTCGGCGACGCGGGCCGGGTCGGCGGTGACCACCGCCGTGCCCTCCAGGGTGAGCCACCGGCCCCCGTCGACCTGCGACACGGCGGCGGGGCTGCCGGGCCGGGCCACCAGGTTGCGGGCCTTGCGGCTCCCGGCCCAGGTGATGACCCGCACGAGCCCGGTGTCGCCGTCCCAGCTGAAGCCGACGGGGACGACGTGGGGGGTCCAGTCGGGTCGCATCGTGGTGAGCGTGGCCAGATGGCGCTCGGCGAGGAACGCACGCACGTCGGGCGGGAGGGCACGGGGGTCGAGGGCCATGGGGCGGCTCCGGTGGGGCGGCTCGTCGGGTGGGGCGGTGCGTCGGGTGGGGCGGTTCGTCGGGTGGGGCGGCGTCGTCGGGTGGGGCGCGGTTCGTCGGGTGGGACGGCGTTCACTCGGTGGCGATGGCGGCCAGCACGTCGAGCCGCGAGGCCCTCCACGCCGGGTACAGGGCGGCGGCGACCCCGGCGGCGATGGCGAGGGCCATGACGCCGAGGAGCTGGGTCCAGGGCACCTGGAACGCGGTGATGCCGTCGTCTCGCAGCACGCGCACCAGCGCCCAGCCGAAGACCAGGCCGAACGCCAGGCCGATGATCGTGCCGACGAGGCTGATGATCACCGACTCCAAGCGGATGCTCGACCGGACCTGGCGGCGGGTCATGCCCACCGCTCTCAGCAGGCCCAGCTCGTGGGTGCGCTCGTGGACCGACAGCAACAGGGTGTTGACCACACCGATGACGGCGATCACCAGGGCGAGGGCGAGCAGCACGTACACCACCAGGAGGAACTGGTCGGCCTGCGCGCTCTGCGCCTTGCGGTACTCGCCCAGGTCCTGCAGCTCCGCACCGGGCACCGCGGCCACGATGGACTCCAGCGGCGCCCGGGCGGCGGCGATCCCGGCCGCGGACGGGTCCACGAGCTCGACGTAGACCGCCGAGTCGGTCTGCAGGGCGGGCGGCGTGTTGCGGTCGAACAGCTGCCGGTTCACGAGCCATCCCGGCCCTCGGACGGGGAACCGGGTGTCGTAGATCGCCTCGACGGTGAGCTGCTGGGTGCCGCCCTGCAGGAACGTGGCGGTGACGGTCTGGCCGACCGTCAGGCCCTTGTCGTCGGCGTGTTTCTTCGACACGGCGATGCCCTGGTCGTCGAGGCCGGCCAGCGACCCGGCCACGTCGTCGAACGCGATGAGCTGGGTGAGCTGCTCCGGTTCGGCGGCGAGCACCAGGCGGGTATCGCCGTCGATGGTGGCGAAGGTGCCCCGCAGGCCGGCGGCCGTCGACACCTCGGGCAGGTCGCGGATCTGCTCGGCCACCGACCCCGGCAGCGCGGTGGGGCCGAACCCGTCGGTCGACACCACGTACTGGCCCTGCACCGACGCGTCGATGGCCGCGCTGGTGGATGCCTTCACCGACTGCGCGGTGACGGCGATGAACCCGACGAGGCCGACCCCGATCATCAGCGCCGAGGCGGTGGTGGCCGTGCGCCGCGGGCTGCGGGTGGCGTTCTCGCGCGCCAGGTGCCCGTCGATGCCGGCCAGGCGGGGGAGCGGGCGGCCCAGGGCACGGGCCAGCCGCGGCGCGGTGACCGGCCCGAGCACGACGAGGCCGAGGAAGGTGAGCAGGGCGCCGACGCCCAGGATCTGGAGGTCGCCGCCCGGGCTGAGGAACGCGCCGTCGGCGAGGGCGGCCACGCCGAGGGCCACCACGACGAGCCCGATGGCGACGCGGCGCAGCGAGGTGGCGGCGCTCTCCAGCCCCAGGTCGCGCATCGCCGCCACGGGCGGGGTGGTGGCGGCCCGGCGGGCGGGCAGCACGGCCGCGGCCAGGGTGATGCCGGTGCCCACCACGAGCGAGGTCACGACGGCGGAGGCGGGCACGACGAGGGGCGTCTCCGGGCCGGAGAACCCGATGTCGCGCAGCAGCGCCGTGAGCCCGATGGCGAGACCGATGCCGCACAGCACGCCGACCGCCGAGGCGAGCAGGCCGACCACGAACGCCTCGATGAGCACCGAGCGCAGGATCTGGGCCCGGCTGGCCCCCACCGCTCGCAGCAGGCCCAGTTCCCTCGTGCGCTGGGCCACGATGATCGAGAAGGTGTTGTAGATGATGAACGACCCGACGAACAGCGCGATCAGGGCGAACACCAGCAGGAACGTGTTGAAGATGCCGATCAGCTTCTGGAAGGCGTCCTGGCTCTCGGAGGTGAAGTCGGCGCCGGTGATCGCCTCGGTGTCCGGGGGGAGCGAGCGAGCGATCTCGTCGCGCAGCGCGGCCTGGGAGCCGCCGTCGCCGGCGACGGAGATCCAGTCGAAGCGCCCGGGCTCGCCCACCACGGCCTGGGCCGTCGAGGTGTCGAACAGCGCGGCCTGGGCACCGCCCCAGGTGTCGAGCTTGCCGAAGCGGGCGATGCCCACCACGGTGAAGTCCCGCACGCCGCCCGCGACCGACACCCGGACCGGATCGCCGACGGAGTAGCCGCCGTCGGCGGCCGACTTGGCGTCGAGCACGATGTCGCCGGGCCCGGTGGGCGGGTCGCCGTCGACGATCGTCCAGCCGTTCAGCGCCGGCGAGGTCAACCAGTTGAGGCCGAGGTTCGGTGGGCCGTTCGCCGACACCAGCGGCTCGCCCTGCTTGTCGAGCACCCGGATCTGGGCCACCACCTGGCCCTCGGCCGCCTCCACCCCCGGCTCCTCGGCGATGGCCGGCACGAGCGCGCCGTCGACGCGGGCCCGTTCGGCGCCGAACGGCGTGTCGATCTGGGTGCTCGACCGCACCACCACGTCGATGGGGGCGTAGACGTCGGCGAAGACCTTGTCGAAGCTGGCGCTCACGCTCGAGGTGAGCACCTGCGTGCCGGTCATGAACGCCACGCCGAGCAGCACCGCCACGGCGGTGGCCACCAGGCGCACCTTGTGCGCCATGAGGCCGTGCAGGGTGACCCTCAGCACGGGCGAGCGGCGGGGGCGGGGGTCACCCGCCGAGCCTACGGCCGGGCGCGCCACGGGGCGGGCGCGCGGCCCGCCCCGTGGAGGTCCATCGGGTCAAGAAGTGAGTCAGCTCACTTGTTGGGCTGAGGGGTGACCCGCAGGTAGGGCTTGAGGGTGGTGAAGCCCTTGGGGAACTTCTCCTTGGCCTCGTCGTCGGAGAGGGCCGCGGCCACGATCACGTCGTCGCCGTCGTTCCAGTTCGCCGGGGTGGCCACCTTGTAGCCGTCGGTGAGCTGGAGCGAGTCGATGACGCGCAGCAGCTCGTCGAAGTTGCGGCCCGTGCTCGCCGGATAGGTGAGGATGAGGCGCACCTTGTTGGCACCGTCGATGATGAACACCGAGCGCACCGTGAGGGTGTCGTTGGCGTTCGGGTGGATCATGTCGTAGAGGTCGGCGACGGTCTTGCCGGAGTCGGCGATCAGCGGGAAGTTCAGCGCCGCGCCCTGGGTCTCCTCGATGTCGGCGGCCCATCCGGAGTGCGAGTCGAGCGGGTCGACCGAGAGGCCCACCACCTTCACGTTGCGCTTGTCGAACTCGGGCTTGAGCTTGGCCACCGTGCCCAGCTCGGTCGTGCACACCGGGGTGTAGTCCTTGGGGTGTGAGAAGAGCACGGCCCAGCTGTCGCCCTTCCAGTCGTGGAAGGAGATGGGGCCTTCGGTCGTCTCGGCCTGGAAGTCGGGTGCGGTGTCGCCGAGGCGGATCGCCATGGGGTGCCTCCGTGGAGCGTCGTGTCGTCGGAACGGCACCATCCTACGGACGCGGCGAGGAATGTCGACCCCAAAGGTCGGATTTTCTGCCGTCAGTGGTGCGCGGCACCGCCGACGTCGGTCTCGACCACGCTGGCGCGCATCGGGCGGACCACGTCGGGCTCGATGAAGATGCGGGTGGCGTCGGGCACCGCCGCCCGGATCCGGGCCTCGACGTCGTCGACGACGTCGGCGAGGTCGCGCATCGTCAACGCCGGGTCGAACTCGATCTTGGCCGCGACAAGGATCGACTCGGGGCCGATGTGCTCGGTGCGCAGGTCGATGAGCCGCCGCACCGGGTCGGCGCCCGTGATGGCCCGGGTGATGGCCGCCTCGTCCTGCTCGCTCGCCGCTTCGCCGATGAGCAGGCTCTTCATCTCCACCGCCAGCACGACGGCGATCACGCCGAGGAGGACGCCGATGCAGGTCGTGCCCACGCCGTCCCAACGGGCGTTGCCGGTCGCCATCGACATGCCCACCGCCGCCAGGGCCAGCACCAGGCCGATCAGGGCTCCCGAGTCCTCGAGCAGCACGACCGGCAGCTCGGGCTGCTTCGACCGGCGGATGAAGCGGAACCAGGAGGCGTCGCCCTTGTAGGGGCGCGACTCGCGCACGGCGGTGCGGAACGAGAACCCCTCGAGCACCATGGCCACCAGCAGGATCGCGATGGCCCAGCCGGGCGACTCCAGCTCGTGGGGGTGCAGCAGCTTCTCGATGCCCTCGAACAGGGCGAACGCGGAACCCAGGGTGAACAGCACGATCGCCACCACGAACGCCCAGAAGAAGCGCTCGCGCCCGAAGCCGAACGGGTGCTGGCGGGTCGCGACCCTCGCCGCCCGGCGCCCGCCGACGAGCAGCAGCACCTGGTTGCCGGTGTCGGCCACCGAGTGGATGCTCTCGGCGAGCATCGAGCTGGCACCGGTGAAGAGGAAGCCGACGAACTTCGCCACCGCGATGCCGAGGTTGGCCAGCAGCGCGGCGACGATCGCCCGGGTGGAGCCCCCGCTCGACACTGGTCGGCCCTATCCGTCGGTGGGCACGATCGTGCCGCCCGCGTCGTCGCGCTCGGCCGCCTCGACCTCCTTGGCGATCCACGAGCCGATGGCGAGCGCGGCCGTGGCGGCAGGGGAGGGGGCGTTCACCACGTGCACGCAGCGCCCGGTGCGCACGATCTCGAAGTCGTCGAGGAGCGAGCCGTCGGGGTTGATGGCCTGGGCCCGCACCCCGGACCCGGCCCGCACCAGGTCCTCGGCGCGCACCTCCGGCACCATCTTCTGCATGGCGGCCAGGCTGCGCGATGGCACGAGCGACCGGACGATCTCGTCGAGGCCCGTGCGCCAGTAGCGCGCCGCCAGCCTCCACGTCGACGGGCGGGCCGCGTACTGGGCCGTGTCGACGGGGCGGAAGCGCTTCCAGCTGTAGGCGTCGCGCCCGAAGGCGGGCACCGCGTTGGGGCCGACGTGCACCGTGCCGTCGATGCCGCGCGTGAAGTGCACACCGAGGAAGGGGAAGCGGGTGTCGGGCACCGGGTAGATCAGGTGCTTCACCAGGTGGGCGGCCTCGGGGCGCAGCTCGAGGTACTCGCCCCGGAACGGGATGATGCGGGCCCGGGGCCGTTCGCCGCCGGCGGCGGCGAGCACGTCGGACCACGCACCGGCGCACGCCACGGCCCGGTCGGCCCACCACAGGCCGCAGTCCGAGCGGACCACCACGCTGGCGCCGGTGTCGATCGCCGAGGTCACCCCCACGCCGGTGAGGATGCGCCCGCCCCGCTCGGTCACCTCCTCGGCCAGGCGTTGGCAGACGACCCGGTAGTCGACCACGCCGGTGGCCGGCACGAAGATCGACGCCAGGGCGACGGCGTGGGGCTCGTGCTCGGCGAGCCCGGCGGCGGACAGCTCGTGGATCTCGAGGCCGTTCTGGCGTCCCCGCTCGGTGAGCCCGGCCAGGGCCTCGACCTCGTCGGGCTCGGAGGCGACCACGACCTTGCCGCACCGCTCCCACGGGATGCCGGCGTCGGTGCAGTACTGCTCCATCTCGGCGCGGCCCGCGGTGCACAGCCGGGCCTTGGCCGAGCCGGGCTTGTAGTAGAGGCCCGAGTGGATCACACCGGAGTTGTGCCCGCTCTGGTGGGCGGCCACCTCCTCGCGCTCGAGCACCACCAGGTCGAGCCCCGGCCGGTCGCGGAGCAGCGCCCGTGCCGTGGCCAGCCCCACGATGCCCGCACCCACCACGACCACGTCGACGCGGCCGGCCTGCTGGTTCATGGCTGTGCCTCCTCGGCCGTCGCGGCCACGTGGCGCTCGAGCGAGGCGTGGATCTCGCGCCACGCCGACGCCCGGTCCTGGAACTCGCCCGTCACCGAGAACTTCTCCGGTTCCAGGTCCTTGTAGATGTCGAAGAAGTGCTTGATCTCGGCGAGGATCTCCGAGGGCAGGTCACCGATGTCCTCGATGTCCTTCCAGCGGGGCTCGTTGGGCTCGACGCAGATCACCTTGGCGTCGGGCCCGGCCTCGTCCTCCATCCACATCACCCCCACCGGGCGGGCGTTGATCCAACAGCCCGGGAACGTCGGGTCCTCGGTCAGCACGAGCACGTCGAGCGGGTCGCCGTCCTCGGAGAGCGTCTCGGGGATGAAGCCGTACTCGGTGGGATAGGTCGTGGCGGCGAAGAGCCGGCGGTCGAGTCGGATGCGACCGGTGTGGTGATCGACCTCGTACTTGTTGCGGCTCCCCCGAGGGATCTCGATCAGCACGTCGATGGTCTCGTCCATCCACCCATTGTGCACGGCTGCGTCGGGTGGCCCCGCCCCGGGCGCCGTGTGGGAGGATCCCCGCTCGTGAGCACCCGCAAGCTGACCTCCACCGACGCCTTCGTGGTCGTCGACCTGCCCGACGCTCCGGTGGCCGCGGGCGTGGCCCGGCTGGCGCCGAAGGTGCTCGTAGACGGCGCCACCTGGCTGGCCCGCAGCCAGACCTACCAGTTCGCGGCGTTCGGTCGGCGGGCCTCGGGTGCGTCGGCCGGCATCAACGCCTCGGCCGAGGGGCGCGCCGAGGCCGTGTCGGCCTTCGTGGCCGAGATGGTCGCCGGGGCCGGCGACGCCGGTGCACCCGTGCTGCTCGAGGCCGGCCGCGGCCTGTCCACCGCGGAGCTGGAGGGCGTGCGCGCCAGCGACCCGCGGCCCCAGCAGTGGTGGGACGAGCACCACGCGCTCAGGGGGGTCGGGGTGGCGGCGGCGGCCGCGTTGGCGACCGGCGGCTCGCTCGAGGGCCGCACCGTGGCCGTCGAGGGCTTCGACACGAGCGGGCCGTCGCTGGTGGCCGCGCTGACCGCTCGGGGTGCCCGTGTCGTGGCCCTGGCCACCGCCGCCGGATGCGCCGCTGACCCGTCGGGTCTCGACGTCGCCGGGGTCGCCGAGGCGTGGTCGGCCCACGGGGCGCAGCTCGTCGAGCACCTCGGGGGCAGCGTGGCCACGGCCGGCAGCGTGCTGTCCGCGGCCGCCGACGTGCTGGTGGTGGGCTCGAAGGCGGGGGTCGTCGACCACGACGTGGCCGCCGAGGTCCGGGCCACGGTGGTCGTGCCGAGCGGGCCCATCCCCGTCACGGCCAAGGCGGCGGCGGCGCTGGCGCGCCGCGGGGTGGTGGTGCTGCCGGACTTCGTCACCACCGGGGGGCACCTGGTGGCGTGGCCCGAGGCTGACGCGGCGCTGCCGGGCGACCTGCCGGCCGCCGCCGCCGCCCTGGTCGAGGGTGCCCTGGCCGAGGTGCTCGGCCACCCCGCCGGCCCGCTGCTGGGCGCCTGCGAGCAGGCGGAGGCCTTCCTCGCCTCCTGGCGCGACGAGCTGCCCTTCGGCCGACCCCTGGCCTGACCGACCCTCCCGCCAACCAGCCAGGGGTGTCTGGGCGCCGGACCCGAGGCGCGGCGGGCGGTGTCCGTAGGGTGGCGGCGTGAGCGGAGGGCTCGGCATCGCCTGGTTCCGGCGCGACCTGCGCCTCGACGACAACCCCGCCTGGGCCGCGGCCACCGCCGAGCACGAGCGGGTGCTGCCGCTCTTCGTCGTCGACCCCGCGTTGACGGGCCCGGCGGGCGCCCTCCGGGCGGCCCGCCTGCTCGGCGACGTGGCGGCCCTCGACCAGCGCCTCGCCGAGCACGGCGGCCGGCTGTGCGTGCGCGTCGGCGACCCCCGCGTGGTCGTGCCCGCCGAGGCCGCCGCCCGCCGGGCCGTCGCGGTGCACGTCAACGCCGACGTGACGCCCTACGCAGCCGGGCGCGACGGCGCCGTGCGTCGGGCCCTGGCCGATGCCGGCGTGGCCTGGCGACCCCAGTGGGGCACCGTCGTGCACGCCCCGGGACGGGTGCGGACCACGAGCGGCGCCCTCTCGCAGGTCTTCACCCCGTTTCACCGCGTGTGGGCCCGCACCCCGTGGGAGGACTGGCCCGAGCCGGGCGATGGTGCGCCGCTGGCCGACCCGGGCGACCACCTGCCCGCGGCGGCGGCGTCCTACCCGACGCTCGCCGACCAGGACGGCCCGGCGGCCGACCCCGGCGAGCTCGGCGCCGCCGCCCGGCTGGCCCTGGCCGCCGAGCGCGCCGACCGCTACGACGACGAGCGCGACCGGCCCGACCTGGTCGGCACGTCCGAGCTGTCCGCCGACCTCCGCTTCGGCACCCTCTCACCCCGCACGGTCGCCGAGGTGGTGGGGGAGGCCACGCCGGGGCGGGCCGCCCTCGTGCGCCAGCTGGCCTGGCGCGACTGGTACGCCCACCTCCTGCACGCCCGACCGGAGCTGGTCGAGCGCCCGATGAAGCCGGCCTACGCGGCCATCGCCTGGCGAGACGACCCGGCCGGGGTGGCGGCCTGGAAGGCGGGGCGCACCGGCTACCCGCTCGTCGACGCGGGGATGCGCCAGCTGCTGGCCACCGGCTGGATGCACAACCGGGTCCGCATGGTCACCGCGTCGTTCCTGGTGAAGAACCTCCTCGTCGACTGGCGGGTGGGCGAGCGGTGGTTCCGTCACCACCTCGTCGACGGCGACGTGCCCCAGAACGTCGGCAACTGGCAGTGGGTGGCGGGCACCGGTCCCGACGCATCGCCCTACAACCGCGTGTTCAACCCGGTCCTGCAGGCCCAGCGCTTCGACCCGCACGGCGACTACGTCCGCACGTGGGTGCCCGAGCTGTCGGGCCTGGCCGGGCCGACCGTGCACGAGCCGTGGGCCGCCGGACCGCTCGAGCTGGCGGCCGCCGGTGTCGTCCTCGGCGGCACCTACCCCGAGCGGATCGTCGAGCTGGCCGGGAGCCGGGCGAGGGCGCTCGCCGCCTACGCCGCGGCCCGCGGCTGAGCCGTCGCGCACCATGATGGGGGCGTGCCTCCCCGCCGTCCCCTCCGCCGACCCGGACCGCCGGAGGTCCCGAGGTTGCCCGACGGGCTGACCGGTCCGACCGAGCTCGACACCTCCGGGCCGGCCGAGGTCAGCGACGCCTACCTGACGGGCCTGGTCGGTGACGGCGACCTCGACGACCTCGAACTGACCCGTTGCGTGGTGGAGGGGGTGCGCCTCACCGCCCGCTCGGCCCGGCGGGCGCGGCTGACCGACGTCGTGCTGCGCGACTGCGAGCTGAGCGGTGCCGACCTGCTCGAGGCCAGCCTCCTGCGCGTCCGGATGGAGCGGTGCCGGGCCGAGGGCCTCGACGCCGGGATGCTGCGGGGCCGCGACGTCGTGGTGGTCGACAGCAAGCTCAGCGACGCCGGGTTGCGCATGGCGGTGCTGGAGCGGGCCCGCTTCGAGGGCTGCGACCTGCGGCGGTCCGAGTGGATGGAGGCCCGCCTCGACGGCGTGGAGCTCAGCGGCTGCGACCTCACCGGGGCCGACCTGTCGAGGGCGGTGCTGAGCGACGTCCGCCTCGGAGGCTCGCGCCTCGACGAGCTCAGGGGCGGCACCGGGCTCGCCGGCGCCACGATCGACAGCGGTCAGCTGGTGCCGGTGGCCCTGGCGCTGTGCGCGGCGCTCGGCATCCGCGTCGACGACGCGCCGGCACCCGGTCCTGGCTGACGGCCGCGCTCAGGAGGCGCGCGCCGCCTCCTGCACCGCCCGGCGGCTGATCGACCTCGGCGCGAAGCCGGCGGCGGCCCGCTCCTCCTCGGTCTCTCCGCCCCAGAAGCCGTTCTCCCGGTTCAGGCGGGCGATCGCCCGGCACGGGCCGAGCACTGGGCAGCCGGCGCAGACCTTGCGCGCCGCGGCCTCCCGACGCGCCCGGCGTTCGGGGCGTTCGCCGGCGATCCCGAAGAACAGGCTGGTGCGGCCCTTGCACGCGGCCTGCTCCATCCAGGAGGGCCGGTCACTCACGGCGAAGGGGTCCATAAGGCCTCCATCTCGGGCTGTCGGGCACGTCTCGGGGTGCGGTGCTCGGATGCTCCTAATTTAGCGCTAATAACCGCGTCGCCAACCCGGCTGTCGCGTCGACCTCGTGACCGCTGCGCTCGGGCGGCCCCTAGGCTCCGGGCGTGACCGTGTACCTGGTGGGCGCCGGACCGGGCGACCCCGGCCTGTTGACCGTCCGAGGCGCGGAGCTGCTGGCCAGGGCCGACGTCGTCGTGTACGACCGGCTGTCCGTGGCCGCCCTGCTCGACCTCGCGCCCGCGGAGGCCGAGCGCATCAGCGTGGCCAAGAGCGCGGGCCGGGCGGTCATGGCGCAGGCCGAGATCGACGCACTGCTCGTCGAGCGGGGCAAGGCGGGCCAGCACGTCGTGCGCCTCAAGGGCGGCGACCCCTTCGTGTTCGCCAGGGGAGGGGAGGAGGCCGCCGCCCTGCGCGCCGCGGGCGTGCCCTACGAGGTCGTGCCCGGCATCACCTCCGCCATCGCCGCGCCGGCCTATGCCGGCATCCCCGTCACGCTGCGCCACTCGTCCACCTCGTTCACGGTCCTCACCGGCCACGAGGACCCGGACAAGGGAGGCGAGCTCGACTGGGAGGCGGTGGCCCGAGTGGGGGGCACCATCGTGGTGCTCATGGGCGTCGGCCGCTGGCCGGCGATCGCCGAGCGCCTGCTCGCCGGCGGCCTGCCCCCGGACACCCCGGCCGCTGCGGTCCGGTGGGGCACCCGGCCCGAGCAGCACACCGTGCGGGCCACGCTGGCCACGCTGGCCGAGCACCCCCTCGAGGCGCCGAGCGTCATCGTGGTCGGGGCGGTCGCCGCCACCGACCTCGACTGGTTCGAGTCGCGCCCGCTGTTCGGCACGCGGGTCGTGGTGACCCGTCCCGCCCACCAGGCCTCCGCCCTGGCTGCGCCGTTGCGCGCCGCGGGCGCCGAGCCGGTGGTGGTGCCCACCATCGAGATCGCCGACCCCGACGACGGCGGGGCCGCCCTGCGCGCCGCGGTGGCCGAGCTCGCCACGTTCGAGTGGGTGGTGCTGACCTCCGCCAACGGGGCGGCCCGCTTCTGCGACGCCCTGCGCGACGGGCGCGACCTCGCCGGCGTGCGCCTGGCCGCCATCGGGCCCGGCACCGCCGAGGAGCTGGCCCGCCGCCACCTGGTGGCCGACCTGGTGCCCGAGCGCTACATCGCCGAGTCGCTGCTCGAGGCCTTCCCCCTGCCCCGCGACGGCGACGGCCATCGTCGCCGGGTCCTGCTGGCGCGGGCGGCGGTCGCCCGCGACGTGCTCCCGGACGGGCTGCGCGACATGGGCTGGCAGGTCGAGGTCGTGCCCGTCTACCGCACCGTGCCCGTGGTGCCCGACGCCGAACGGCGCCAGGAGGTCCGCCACGCCGACGCCGTCACGTTCACCTCCTCCTCGACGGTCGAGCACTTCGTCGCCGCCTTTGGCGCCGAGCTTGTGCCGCCGGTCGTGGCCTGCATCGGCCCGGTCACCGCCGACACGGCCCGGCGCCACGGGCTGCGGGTCGACGTCGTGGCCGACGTCCACACCGTCGACGGCCTGGTCGACGCGCTCGTCGCCCACGTGGCCGGCCCGCCGCGGGCCACCCGGAGCCGGGGAGGCCGGCGCCGGGGCCGTGCGTAGGCTGGCCGGCGATGAGCTTCCCCCAGCGCCGTCTGCGCCGCCTGCGCCGCACGCCGACCCTGCGCCGCCTGGTCGCCGAGACCCGGCTCTCGGTCGACGACCTCGTCGCCCCGCTGTTCGTGCGCGAGGGCATCGACGAGCCCCAGCCCATCGCCTCCATCCCCGGCGTGGTCCAGCACACGCTGAGGTCCCTGCAGGCCGAGGTCCGGTACCTGGCCGAGCTCGGGGTGCCCGGCGTGATCCTGTTCGGCGTGCCCGCCACCAAGGACGATCGGGGATCGGCGGCATGGGACCCCGACGGCATCGTGCAGGTGGCGCTGCGCGAGCTGCGTGACGACCTCGGCGACCGCGTGGTGCTGATGGCCGACCTGTGCCTCGACGAGTACACGTCGCACGGCCACTGCGGCCTGCTCACCGACGACGGCGAGGTCGACAACGACCGCACCCTCGAGCTCTACGCCGAGGTGGCCCTGGCCCAGGCCGAAGCCGGCGCCGACATCGTGGCCCCCTCCGGGATGATGGACGGTGCGGTGCTCGCCATCCGCGAGGCCCTCGACGACGACGGCCACGAGAACGTGGCGATCATGGCCTACGCCGCCAAGTACGCCTCCGCCCTCTATGGGCCGTTCCGCGACGCGGTCGACGTCACCATCGTCGGCGGCGGCGACCGCAAGGGCTACCAGCAGGATCCGGCCAACGCCCGCGAGGCGCTCGAGGAGATCCGCCTCGACCTCGGCGAGGGGGCCGACATCGTCATGGTGAAGCCCGCCCTCGCCTACCTCGACGTCATCGCCCGTGCCCGCCCGGAGGTCGACGTGCCGATGGCCGCCTACCACGTGTCGGGCGAGTACGCCATGGTGAAGGCGGCCGCCGAGCGCGGGTGGATCGACGGCCTCGCCGTGGGCATCGAGCACCTCGTGTCCATCCGGCGTGCCGGCGCCGACATCGTGCTCACCTACCTCGCCGGCGAGGTGGCGGAGGTGCTCAACGGATGACCGCCGACGGCACGACCAACGACGAGCTGTTCGAACGCGGCCAGCGGGTCATCCCCGGCGGCGTCAACTCGCCGGTGCGGGCCTTCCGCTCGGTCGGCGGGGTGCCCTACTTCGTGGTGTCGGGTCGCGGCGCCACCGTCACCGACGTGGAGGGCACCACCTTCTTCGACCTGGTGCAGAGCTACGGCGCCGTGGTCGCCGGCCACGCCCACCCCCGGGTCGTGGAGGCGGTCCGTTCGGCCGCCGCCGAGGGCACGTCGTTCGGTGCTCCCACGCCCCGGGAGGTCCAGCTCGCCGAGGCCATCTGCGAGCGGGTGCCCTCGGTCGAGAAGGTGCGCATGGTGAGCAGTGGCACCGAGGCCACCATGAGCGCCATCCGCGTCGCCCGCGGCGCCACCGGCCGGCCCAAGGTGCTGAAGTTCGCCGGCAACTACCACGGCCACAGCGACGGCCTGCTCGTCTCGGGCGGCACGGCCATGGCCTCCCTCGGCCTGCCCGCGTCGGCCGGCGTCACCGAGAACGCCGTCGCCGACACCGTGGTCGCGCCCTACAACGTGGTGCCGGTCCTCGACGACTCCTACGCCGCGGTGATCGTCGAGCCGTGCGCCGCCAACATGGGCCTGGTGCCGCCGGCCGAGGGCTTCCTCGAGGGCCTCCGGGCCGAGTGCGACCGGGTCGGCGCCCTGCTCGTCTTCGACGAGGTCATCACCGGCTTCCGCGTCGCACGGGGCGGCGCCCAGCAGCGCACCGGCGTGCGCCCCGACCTCAGCGCCTTCGGCAAGGTCATCGGCGGCGGCCTCCCCGTCGGCGCCTTCGGCGGCCGGGCCGACGTGATGGACGAGCTGGCCCCCCTCGGCCCCGTCTACCAGGCGGGCACGCTGTCGGGGAACCCGCTCGCCACCGCGGCCGGCCTCGCCGTGCTCGACCTGCTCGACGACGACGCCTACGCCCTCATGGAGTCGCGCGCCGAGTGCCTGGCGGGCGCCTTCGCCCGCGCCTTCGCCGACGCCGGCATCGCCGTGCAGGTGCCCCGCTTCGGCACCCTGGTCGGGCTGTTCTTCGGCGACGTGGCGCCGCACGACTACACATCGGCCTGCACCACCGACGAGGCCCGCTACGCCACGTTCTTCCACGCGCTCCTCGACCGCCGGGTGGCCATCGCCCCCGGCGCCTACGAGGCCATGTTCCCGGGCCTCGCCCACGACGACGAGGTGCTGGCCGCCATCGCCGAGGCCGCCCACGGCGCCGCGGCCGACCTGGCCGCCACGGCGTAGCGCCGGGGTAGATCAGAGCCGTCCGACCGCGACCGGCGCCGGCGCCGGTGAGGAGGAGTCGTGCCCGACGACCTGGAGACCGCCACGGGCGACACCGACGCGCTGGTGCTGTTCGGTGCCACCGGCGACCTCGCCCGCAAGAAGATCTTCCCGGCCATCGCCGCCCTCGAGGCGCGCGGCAAGCTGGGCGTCCCGGTGGTCGGGGTGGCCTCCTCCGAGTGGACCGACGCCGATCTCCGGGCGCGGGCCGAGGAGTCCGTCATCGAGCACGGCCGGCTCGACCCGGCGACCTGGCCCGGCCTCCGGGACCGGTTGCGCTACGTCAGCGGCGACTACCGCGACCCGGCCACCTTCGAGCAGCTGCGCCAGGCGGTCGACCCGTGCCGCCATCCGCTCTTCTACCTCGCCATCCCGCCGGCGCTGTTCGACGACGTGGTCAAGGGCCTCGAGGGGGTCGGCCTCACCGAGGGCGCCAAGGTCGTGGTCGAGAAGCCCTTCGGTCGGGACCGGGCCTCGTCCCACGAGCTCAACGCCGTGCTCCACCGGGCGTTCCCCGAGTCGTCGGTGTTCCGCATCGACCACTTCCTCGGCAAGGACGGCATCGAGAACCTGCTCGTGTTCCGCTTCGCCAACTCGCTGCTCGAGCCCGTGTGGAACCGCAACTTCATCTCCAGCGTGCAGATCACCATGGCCGAGGACTTCGGCACCGCCGGGCGCGCCCGGTTCTACGACACCGCCGGCGCGTTGCGCGACGTGGTGCAGAACCACCTGCTCGAGATCGTCGCCCTGCTCGGCATGGAGCCGCCGGTCGCGGCCGACGCCGACGCCCTGCGCGACGAGAAGATGAAGCTGTACCGCCAGATCCGCACCTTCGAGCCGGCCGACGCCGTGCGGGGCCAGTACCGCGACTACGTCGACGAGGACGGTGTGGCGCCGGGCTCGGACACCGAGACCTTCGTGGCGCTCAAGTTCGAGATCGAGTCGTGGCGGTGGGCGGGCGTGCCGTGGCTCATCCGGGCCGGCAAGAAGATGCCGGTCACCGCCACCGAGGCGATCGTCGAGTTCGCCACGCCGCCGCGCATGCTCTTCGCCCCGGCCGACTCGCCGGCACCGCACCCGAACCACCTCCGGTTCCGCCTGGGGCGCGAGCAGGGCATCTTGCTGCAGCTCCACGCCAAGACCCCCGGCGACCGCCTGCTGAGCCGGGCGGTCGACCTCGAGGTCACCCAGGAGGAGCTCTTCGGTGGCACCGACCAGCCCTACGAGCGCCTGCTCGAGGACGCCATGGAGGGCGACGCCCGCCGCTTCGGTCGCCACGACAGCGTCGACGAGCAGTGGCGCATCGTGGAGAAGGTGCTCGAGCACCCGCCGCCCGTGCAGCTCTACCACGGCGGCACCTGGGGGCCGCCCGAGGCGGAGGCCGTCGCGGCCCCCTACGGCGGCTGGCACGAGCCGCTCCCCTGAGCTGGCTCGATCCATCACCTCATGAGGTGACCGATCGAGCCAGCGGAGGGTGTGTCAGCCGCTGCCGCCGACCGGCTCGGTCCAGTTGGGCTGGAGGGTGAGCTTGCCGTCGGCGTCGAACAGGGCCGTGCCGTCAGGGGTGATCAGCTTGCCGCTGGAGTCCAGCATCGGCTTGCCGTTCGGCCACAGCATGGCGGCGGTGGCGTCGGTGCCCACCTGCTTGGCGTCGATCTTGGCGCCCGAGAGCACCTCGCGCTCGTAGCGGACCACCTCGAGCAGCTGCGCCTCGGTGAGCGAGCCCTTGAAGCTGGGCATCTGGTTGCCGTTGTAGCTCAGCGTCTTGTGCTGGCCCTCTTCGCGGTTGGGGTCGCCGTAGGGGGTGCCCGAGGGGCCCGTGCCGCTCGAGCCCAGCCACACGAACTCGAGCTGGCCGAGGATGTCGGGGAAGGTCTTCAGCACGTCGCCGTTGCTGAGCGGCCGGCCGACGCCGCCGCCGCCGGTGGAGCCGTGGCAGGTGGCGCACTGGGCGGCGAAGATCGTGGCGCCCGCCTGGAGCTGGGTCGGCTGGCCGGTGGCGGCCTTCGACAGGCCGCCGACGTAGATGATCGCCCACACCGGCAGGAACGCCAGCACGGGCATCGCCCAGATCGGGATCTTCTTGCGCTTCAGCGCCGCCTCGACGTAGGGCGGCAGCGGTTCGGGCTCCGGAGCGACCGCCGGGGTCGCGGCCGCAGGCGCGGCGGCCGCGGTGGCTGCGGCCGGCTCGACCGCTGCACCGGGAGCCGGCTCGGCGGGGGCGGCCTCCGCCGGCGTGGCGTCCCCGCCACCACCGTCACCGCCGCCGAGGCCGAGGGCCGAGCGGCGATCACGGGAGCGCTTGAGCAGGTGCTCGGGAACTTCGGTCACAGCTCCTCCGAGGACGTCGGACGGGTGAGGCGCGAACCGGACCGGGGGGAGCGGCTCGAACGGGCCCAACCTAGACGACGCGCCGCGACGGACACCAAGTAGCGCAGGCGGTCGACACGGGGGTGCGGTGTAGGTGGCGTCGTGTCGCGGGCGCCGCCCGCGCCCGGCTCGTCGCGCCTCGGCCGTGGATGTGCCTGTGCCGCGTCGGCGGTGGTAGACAATCACTCACGTCGGCCCCGGTCCCGCACCGCAGGTCGGCCCGCCACGCCGTCATCATTTGTGAGCACGTTCACGAGGGAGGTCCCACCGGGTGGTTGCGTTCGTCTCTGCCCTGCTGGTCCTGATCGGGCTGAGCCTGCTCGTCGTCCCGATGAGCAAGCGGCGTCCGGTCGGCACCCCCCTCACCTGGGGCGAGGCCATGGTCGCCTCCGTGTACGCCTTCTTCTTGATGTTCTGGGCCTACGGCGTGATCCCGCACCTGTGGCTGACCTGGGCCGACAACGAGCTGCAGTGGCGCCCGGACAAGCTCCTCTACGGCCCCGGCTCGATCCTGCAGCCGCAGTCGCTCGGCGGGTCGTTCCCGATGACGATCACCTATCAGACCCTGCGCGACCTCATCGCCGTGGGCATCTACGTCGTGTTCCTCGGCGGGCAGATCGCGCTGTGGGCGTACTGGCAGAACCGGGGCAAGCGGGCCGCCGCCGCCGAGTCCACCGCCGTGGTGGAGTCCGGCTACGGCCGCCCGCTGGTGCGGAAGGGCTGACCCGTGGCGCGCACCGACGCCAACCCCCCGATGCCGGAGTTCCGGGACGACTACGTCCTGCAGGAGGTCGACGCCGCCTGGCTCTCCAAGGCGGTCAAGCCCAAGCAGTTCATCCACATCGACCAGTCCGAGTGCATCACCTGCGAGGGCTGCGTCGACATCTGCCCCTGGAAGTGCATCCACCTGGTCCGCACCGAGTCGATCGACGAGGCGCTCGGCACCGAGCTGCCCGGTGAGGACCCCGGTGACCGATCCGTGTTCCTGATCGACGACGACGTGTGCACCCGCTGCGCCCTGTGCGTCGATCGCTGCCCCACCGGTGTGATCATCCTCGGCAAGGTCGGCGACGCCCCGGCCGACGGTGACCCCCACCAGCGCACTCCCACCCACGGCTACGGCTACGGCATGCGCCTCGGCTGACGCCACCGACGAACCCACGAAGCGACCGACCCCGAGCACCCGGCCTCGAGAGCAACGGAGCAACCACCTTGGCCAAGACCATGGAGCGCCCCGGCGGGAAGAAGACCCCCGGCCAGCGCGTCAGCGAGATCGTCGACAAGACGCAGGGCTCCCAGGCCTGGAACTCGATCTTCCGGCCGGGCTCGGTGTTCCGGAAGGGCTACACCGACAGCCCCCGGAACCGGTCCTACGTGATCATGAACAGCGTGCTGTACCACCTCCACCCGGTGAAGGTGAAGCGGCACGCGGTGAAGGTCAGCTACACCCTCTGCCTCGGTGGCCTGAGCTTCTTCCTGTTCATCCTGCTCACCATCACCGGCATCTTCTTGATGTTCTTCTACCGGCCCACCGCCGCCCAGGCCTGGAACGACATCTACACGCTGCAGACCTCGGTGACCTTCGGCCTGCTCGTGCGGAACATGCACCGGTGGGCCGCCCACCTCATGGTGCTGTCGGTGTTCCTGCACATGGCGCGGGTGTTCTACCACGGCGCCTACAAGCCGCCCCGGGAGTTCAACTGGGTGATCGGCGTGATCCTGCTCACCCTCACGCTGCTGCTGTCGTTCACCGGCTACCTGCTGCCGTGGGACCAGCTGGCGCTGTGGGCCGTCACCGTGGGCACCAACATGATGGGCTACACGCCGGTCTTCGGCGACCAGGTCCGCTTCGTGCTGCTCGGTGGCAAGGAGATCGGCACCGACACGCTCCTGCGCTGGTACGTGCTGCACGTGTTGTTCGTCCCGTTCGTCACCGTCATCTTCCTGGCCATCCACTTCTGGCGGGTGCGCAAGGACGGCGGCATCTCCGGACCGTTGTGATCGAGGAGCGCCAGCGTTGACCGAGATCCCCGAACACCTCCGCAAGCGGGCCGAGGCCGCTCGCGCCAAGGCCGCCGAGAAGGCGGCCGAGGGCGGCGCGCCCGCTGAGGGCGCGGCGCCCGCCGCCGGGGCCGAGGAGCCGGCGGCCGCGCCGAGCGGCGAGGCCAGCCGCATCCCGGCCCACCTGCTCGAGCGCTCGAAGTCGGCCAAGGCCCGCAAGGAGGGCGCCACCGCCGAGCCGGCCGCCGCCGCACCCGCCGCCGCCGGCGGTGGGGGCGTCGCCACCGCCGTCGCCGCCGCCGCACCGCCCCCCACCGCCACCGGCCCGGGCGGGCACACCCAGCGGCTGCTCACCGTCGTGAAGGCCGGTTCCATCCAGGACGTCAAGGCGACGCCGGTCGACAAGGTCCACACGTGGCCCCACCTGCTCGCCGTCGAGTTCGTCGCCTCGCTGCTGATGCTGACGTTCGTGCTGATCTTCTCGATCTTCGTGAACGCCCCGCTGCTCGAGCTGGCGAACATCAACAACACGCCGAACCCGTCGAAGGCGCCCTGGTACTTCCTGGGCCTGCAGGAGCTGCTCACCATGTTCCACCCGATGGTCGCCGGCGTGACCATCCCGGGCATGGGCATCTTCTTGCTGATCCTGGCGCCCTACATCGACCGCAACCCGAACAACAAGCCCGAGGACCGCAAGTTCGCCATCTCGTTGTTCACCATGTTCCTGATGTTCTGGGCCGTGCTCGTCATCATCGGCTCGTTCTTCCGGGGTCCGGGCTTCAACTTCGTCGCTCCCTGGACCCAGGGTCTGTTCTTCGAGCTCTGACAAGGGCACAGGTAGGAGCCCCCCATGAACCCTCTCGTGATCGTGATCCCGGTCGTCGTGGTGCTGGCCGGTGTGGTGTTGTTCGCGGCGGCGCGCCGGCGCGACGTCGGGTCGGCGACGGGTGCGTTGTCGCGCGAGACGCGCAAGCGTGATCGCTCGATGCCGTCGTCGTTGGTCGAGCAGGGGCCCGAGGTGGTGTCGGGGCGCGACGTGGAGGCCCGCGCCGAGCTCGAGCGCCGTCCGCCGGAGCTGGTGAAGGTCGGCGGCGCCGACCTGGCCGAGTACGTGCCGCCCGACCCCGAGACGCTGGGCGTCACCCGCCGGCAGTTCTTCAACCGGTCGATCATCGTGCTCATGGGCTTCGGGCTGTCGGCCTTCGGTGCCGCCGTGATCGCGTTCTTGTGGCCGACGCCGAAGGGCGGGTTCGGCTCGAAGATCCGGGTGGGCAACGTCTCCGACGTGGTCGCCAAGATCGAGGCGTCGAGCGGGTTCTTGTACCTGGCCGAGGGCCGCATGTGGATCACCCAGTACCCGGCCGCGGCGCTCGAGAAGGCCAAGAAGGTGTACCCGCAGTCGGTGCTCAACGGCATGGAGGCGGGCGTGGTGGCGCTGTACCAGAAGTGCCCGCACCTCGGGTGCCGGGTGCCGTCGTGCGCCACGTCGCAGTGGTTCGAGTGCCCGTGCCACGGCTCGCAGTACAACCAGGTGGGGGAGAAGAAGGGTGGCCCGGCGCCGCGCGGCATGGACCACTTCGCCATGGAGGTCGCTGGCGGCGTGCTGACCGTGAACACCGGTCAGATCATCCAGGGCCCGCCGATCGGCACCAACACCACTGGTCAGGAAGCTGAAGGCCCGCACTGCGTGGGCTCCGGAGGACACCACTGATGCACGACCTCAGCGGCCAGCTGGTGCTGGCCGACGTCCAGAAGGCCATCGGCTACGTCCTGGCCGTCCTGCTCGTCCTGGCGTTCGCGGTCGCCGTGCTCGTCAACATGCGACGGGGCCGGGCCGAGGTCGGCTCGGAGGTCGAGCTGGCGGCCAACCGCAAGCCGTACATGGCCGACGACGAGCTCGAGACCAAGAAGCTCGACCGCACCCTCGGCGTCGGCCTGGTGCTTCTCGCGGTCATCGCCGTCGCTCTGCCGCTCTACTGGCTGGCCGAGCCGGGCCGGCAGGCCGACGCGGTGGCCGGCTTCGCCGACGTGGCCGTCGCCCGGGGCGAGAACACCTACGTCAACGGCGCCCAGTGCGCCAGCTGCCACGGCCCCGAGGGCGTCGGCGGCGTCGCCAACTACACCATCACCGACCCCTCCACCGGCGACTTCGTCGCCCAGGTCCAGTGGAAGGCCCCGGCGCTCAACACCGTGATGTACCGCTACACCCCCGAGCAGGTGCTGTTCATCTTGAACTACGGCCGTGGCTACTCGCCGATGCCGGCCTGGGGCGCACCCGGCGGCGGTCCGCTCACCGAGCAGCAGCTCACCAACGTGATCGCCTACCTGACCTCCATCCAGCTCACCGGCGACGAGTCCAAGGCGGCGGTGCAGGCCGAGCTCGACGCCACCTGCAAGGCCGACGACGCCGGCCAGTGCACCCTGCCGGGGGCGAAGTACAAGACCCTCGGTGAGGCGGTGTTCAACCTCGGCTACGACTCCGGCTTCGCCGGGGGCGCCTACTCCTGCGGGCGCTGCCACACCAAGGGCTGGTCCTACGGCCAGGCCCAGGTGCCCGGTGGCGGCGCCATGGGGCCGAACCTCACGGGCGGCTCCGAGCAGCGCCAGTTCGCCACCGCGAAGCAGCAGGAGGCGTTCGTGTCGGCCTACCCGAAGGCCGGTACCGCCTACGGCTCCAGCGGCTGGTCCAGTGGCCGCATGGGCTCGTTCGGCACCAACCCGAACTCCATCGATCCGAAGACCGCGACCATGTCGGCCGACCAGGTCATGTTGACCGAGGAGCAGATCGCGGCCGTCGTCGCCTACGAGCGGAGCCTGTGAACCCGATGCTCGCCACCGTCAACCTCTTCGCCGGCCTGGCCTGGAACCCCGGCATCCGGGGCATCCTCGTCGTCGCCGTGGGCGTCGCCGTGCTGTGCGGCTCGGTGTACATCCTGCTCGCCACCAACGTGGGGGCCCGGCTCGGCATGCTGCTCGCTTTCGCCGGGCTGTTCGGCTGGCTCACCATCCTCACCTTCTTCTGGTGGCTGTCCCCGCCGGCAATCGGCCCGCGCGGCAACAACGCCACGTGGAAACCGGTCGAGATCTACGTCAACGACGGCAGCTCACCGGCCCGCACCCAGGTCCTCGAGAGCCTGGTGAGCCCGAGCGACCTGCCGACGGCGGCGGAGATCCAAGCCCAGCACCCCGAGCTGGCGACGGAGTACCCCAACGGCTTCGTGCTGTCCGACCTCGCCGCCAACAACCCCGAGATCATCGCCGAGTTCCTGCCCAAGGAGAGCCTCAACGGGTGGCGGCTCACCCCGTCGTCCTCGGCCGGTGAGGCCCAGGCCGCCGCCGACACCGCGCTCATCAACGCCCAGCTGTTCACCACCAACAGCGAGTACAAGAAGCTCAACACCTGGGAGTTCGGCGGCAAGCCCCGGCGGGTCGACGAGTGCGAGAACTCCGACGCGTTCTGCCGGGCCCGGTTCCGGGTGGAGCGCCTCGTGACCTTCTGGGACCACCCGAAGCACTACGCCGTGGTGCAGGTGCAGCCCGTCGTGCCCCAGGAGACCAAGCCCGGTGAGGCCCCGCCGCTGCCGAAGGTCGACCAGAGCCAGCCGGTGTACTCGGTGGTGCTCGTGCGCGACCTCGGCGACGTGCGGCTGATCCCGTTCCTCTACTTCGTCATCTCCCTCAGCCTGTTCATCATCTTCGCCTGGACGCTCCACAACCGCGAGAAGGTGCTGAACCGCAACAAGGAGCTGGCGGAGGCCGCCGCCAAGGGGGCCTGACACCGTGGGCCAGTACCTCCCCATCCTCGCCATGCTGGTGCTGGCCCTGATCTTCGCCGGGGTCAGCCGGCTGGTCTCCCAGCTGCTCGCGCCGCGGCGGCCGTCGGTGCCGAAGGCGGCTCCCTACGAGTGCGGCATCATCCCGAGCCACGAGCCGCCGGAGCGCTTCCCCGTGAAGTTCTTCCTGGTGGCGATGATCTTCATCATCTTCGACATCGAGATCATCTTCCTGTTCCCGTTCGCCACGGTGTTCCGCGAGCTCGGCGGGTTCGGGATCGGCGCCATCGTCATCTTCTCGGCGGCCGTGTTCGAGTCGTTCGTGTACCTCATCAGCAAGGGCGCCCTGGACTGGGGGCCGGTCAAGCGGCTGCAGCGCTCCGACATCGTGTCGCCCGGCCGCACCTCGGCGAGCACCGTCCGCCGGGTGGGGCTCGAGGGCCGCGAGCCGGCGGCGGCCGGGGAGGCCGCCTGATGGCGCGCGAGTCGCGCCCCTCCGGCGGGCTGCTCGAGTCCGGCCTCGAGGGGCTCAACCACAACTTCCTCACGGGCACCCTCGAGGAGCTGGTGAAGTGGGCCCGCAAGCACAGCGTCATGCCGGCCACGTTCGGGCTGGCGTGCTGCGCCCTCGAGATGATGGCCACCGGCGGGCCGCACTACGACCTGGCCCGCTACGGCATGGAGGTCTTCCGGGCCTCGCCCCGGCAGGCCGACCTCATGATCGTCGCCGGCCGGGTGTCGCAGAAGATGGCGCCGGTGCTCCGCCAGGTCTACGACCAGATGATGGAGCCCAAGTGGGTCATCTCGATGGGCGTGTGCGCCTCGTCGGGCGGCATGTTCAACAACTACGCCATCGTCCAGGGCGTCGACCAGATCGTGCCCGTCGACGTCTACGCGCCGGGGTGCCCCCCCACGCCGGAGACGCTCATGCACTCCATCCTCACGCTGCACCACCAGATCGCCACCGGCCACCTCACCCGCCGTCCCGGCGAGGGCGCGGGCATCGTGATCGAGCAGGCCGGTCCGTCGGGTCCCGTGCCCGTCAGCCTGGGACGGAGCTGATCGTGGCCGACGACGCCGCCACCGGAGCGGGCGAGGTGGAGCCGCAGGACGGCCGCGAGGCGGCGGCCCCCGAGCAGCTCCACGGCCACGAGGTCACGCGCTCGCACGACCAGGTCGTGCTCCACCCCGCTCGTGAGCAGTACCCCGACCTGCTGAAGGCCCTGCACGACGACGGCTTCCACACCGTCGTCGACCTGACCTGCGTCGACTACCTGTCGCACCCCGGGCGCGCCGGGCTGCCCGCCGGCCTGCACACCGAGCGCTTCGAGGTGGTCGTGAACCTGATCAACCATCGTCGGCGCGAGCGGGTGCGGCTGCGGATCCAGGTCCCCGAGTCCGACCCGCAGCTCCCCAGCGCCTTCGAGCTCTATCCCGGCACCGAGGCCATGGAGCGCGAGGCCTACGACATGTTCGGCGTGGCCTTCGCCGGCCACCCCGACCTGACCCGCATCCTCATGCCCGAGGACTGGATCGGCCACCCGCTGCGCAAGGACTACGACCCCGGTCGCATCCCGGTGCAGTTCAAGGGCGCGCCGGCGAACCGGTGACGAGGTGGTGACCCAGCCATGACGACGACCCACGACGAGCTGTCCGCGGCACCGGTGGAGCGCACCTCCGAGGGCGCCCAGGAGCTCACCAGCGCCGACGTCGTCGCCGCGGCCGAGGGCCTGCGCGAGCGGGGCGCGGTGCTGCGCCTGTCCGAGGCGGACGCCGCCGCCATCGAGCCCGACCAGGTGGCCGCCGACGAGACCATGATCATCAACATGGGGCCGTCGCACCCGTCGACGCACGGGGTGCTGCGCCTCATGCTCGAGCTGCAGGGTGAGATGGTGCTGCGGTGCAAGCCGATCATCGGCTACCTGCACACCGGCATGGAGCGCACCGGCGAGGAGCTCACCTACCTCCAGGGCCCCACCAACGTCACCCGGATGGACTACGCGGCCCCGCTGTTCACCGAGCTGGCGTTCTCGCTCACCGTCGAGCGCCTCCTCGACATCGAGGTCCCCGAGCGGGCGGTCTGGATCCGCATGCTCATGACGGAGATGAACCGCATCTCGTCGCACCTGCTGTTCATGGCCACCAACGGCATGGACCTCGGCGCGGTGTCGATGATGCTCTACGGCTGGCGTGAGCGCGAGGAGACCCTGCGGTTCCTGCAGGAGGTCACCGGGCTGCGGATGAACCACAACTACATCCGCCCGGGCGGCGTGGCCGCCGACCTCCCCGACGGCTGGCGCGACGGCGTGCTGCGCCTGCTCGACATGCTGCCGCCGCGCCTGCAGGAGTACGACACGCTGCTCACCCAGCAGCCGATCTGGCGCGAGCGGCTGCAGGGCATCGGCGTCATCACCGCCGAGGAGTGCCTGGCCCTCGGGGTCACCGGGCCCATCCTGCGCTCGACCGGCTACAGCTGGGACCTGCGGCGCGACATGCCGTACCTGGCCTTCGACCAGGTCGACTTCGACGTGGTGGTGGGCTCCTACGGCGACTGCTTCGACCGCTACGCCATCCGGCTCGCCGAGATGCACGAGTCGATGAAGATCATCCGCCAGTGCCTGGAGAACATGCCCAAGGGCGACTACCGCATCCAGGACAAGAAGGTCACCCCACCGCCGCGGGCCCGCATCGACGAGTCGATGGAGGCCCTCATCCACCACTTCAAGATCTTCACCGAGGGGTTCAAGGTGCCCGAAGGGGAGGCCTACGTCGCCGTCGAGTCACCTCGCGGCGAGCTCGGCTGCTACATCGTCAGCGACGGCACCTCCACGCCCTACCGCATGCACGTCCGGGCCCCGAGCTTCGTCAACCTGCAGTCCCTGCCCCACCTGATGCACGGCGGCCTCGTCGCCGACGGCGTGGCCATCATCTCCTCGGTCGACCCGATCCTCGGGGAGGTCGACCGCTGATGGCTCGCCTCAGCCCCGACAACGTCACCCTGGCCCTCGAGATCATCGGCCGCTACCCGCGTCCCAAGTCGGCGCTCATCCCGCTGCTGCACCTCGCCCAGGAGCAGGACGGCCACCTCACCGACGACGCCATGGCCCACATCGCCGAGCTGGTCGGCGTCACCCCCGCCGAGGTCCTCGGCACGGCGTCGTTCTACGAGATGTTCAAGATGGAGCCGGTCGGGCGCTACGTGGTGAACATCTGCACCAACATCGCCTGCCAGCTGCTCGGGGGCGAGGAGCTGCTCGAGCACGCCGAGCACCGTCTCGGCGTCCGTCCGGGGCAGACCACCCCCGACGGGCTGTTCACCGTCGAGGACGTCGAGTGCATCGCAGCGTGCACCGAGGCGCCCTGCCTGCAGGTGAACTACCGGTACTTCCACCGCATCACCCATGACGAGTTCGACCAGCTGGTCGACGACCTCGCCGCCGGCCGGCGCGACGACATCCCCCCGCACGGCACGCTCGCCCGGGTCCGCCAGCACATCCCACCGGAACGACGGGCCGGGTGCGTGCTCCCCGAGGACACGGCGACGCCGGTCTGGATCGCGTCGGCCTCGACCGAGGAGGCCGAGGCCTGATGGCCATCACCGACGCCCCGAAGATCATCACCAGCCGCCTCGGCTACGACGACAGCCACACCATCAACCGCTACGTCGCCACCGGCGGGTACCAGGCGCTGCGCAAGGCCCTCACCATGTCGCCCGCCGCGGTGGCCGAACAGGTCAAGGCGGCCAGCCTGCTCGGCCGGGGAGGCGCCGGCTTCCCCGCGGGGGTCAAGTGGGGCCTGGCGCCGGCGGACGTGTGGCCGCGCTACCTCGTCGTCAACGGCGACGAGAGCGAGCCGGGCACCTACAAGGACCGCATCCTGATGGAGCGCGATCCGCACCAGCTCATCGAAGGAGTGCTGCTCGCCTGCTACGCCATCGGGGCCGGCCAGGCGTTCCTCTACGTGCGCGGCGAGATGGCCCTCGCCCAGGAGCGCATCGCCGAGGCCCTCAACGACGCCTACCAGGCCGGCTACGTCGGCAAGGGCATCCTCGGCACGGACTACTCCATCGACGTCGTGCTCACCTGGGGCGCCGGCGCCTACATCGTGGGCGAGGAGACCGCCCTCATCGAGAGCCTCGAGGGCAATCGGGGCATGCCCCGCCTCAAGCCGCCGTTCTTCCCGGCGGCCAAGGGCCTCTACATGCAGCCCACCATCGTCAACAACGTCGAGACGCTGTCGAACCTCCCGTGGATCGTCGCCAACGGCGGAGAGGCGTTCGCCGCCCTCGGCGCCGAGGGCTCCAAGGGCACCCGCATGTTCGCCGTCTCCGGGCACGTGCGGAACCCCGGCGTGTTCGAGGTCGAGTACGGCGTCACCACGTTCCGCGACCTCATCTACGCCCCGGTCTACGCCGGCGGCATCCGCGGCGACCACCAGCTCAAGGCGTTCATCCCCGGCGGCGGCTCGGCCCCGTGGTTCTTCGAGGAGCACCTCGACCTGCCGCTCGAGAAGGTCACCGTCGACAAGGCCGGCTCCATGCTCGGCTCGGGGGCCATCGTCGTCATGGACGACACCACCGATGCGGTGAAGGCCTGCCTGCGCCTGGTGCGCTTCTACGCCCGCGAGTCGTGCGGCAAGTGCACCCCCTGCCGCGAAGGCACCACCTGGCTCGAGCGCATCCTCCAGCGCATCCTCGACGGCCACGGCCGCCCGAGCGACCTCGAGTTGCTGCTCGACGTGTCCGACAACATCTCGCCGGGCCTCACCTGGCCGCCCAAGCAGACCACCATCTGCCCGCTCGGCCCGTCGGCCACCGCGCCCATCGCCTCGGCCCTGGGCCGCTTCCGCGACGAGTTCGAGGCCCGCATCACCGTGGCCGAGCAGGCCCGCACCTCCGTGCCCGTCGAGTTGAAGGCCCCCTCTCATGCCTGAGCCCGAGGCCCCTGCCGCCGACGGCGTCGTCGTCGAGATCAACGGCCGCGAGGTCGTCGCCCGCAAGGGCGAGCTGCTCATCGACGCCGCCGAGCGAGCCGGCACCTACATCCCGCGGTTCTGCTACCACGAGCGCATGCGGCCGGTGGGCATGTGCCGCATGTGCCTGGTCGAGGTCGACACCGGTCGGGGTCCCGCCCTCCAGCCGAGCTGCATGATCGAGTGCAGCCCCGGCATGAAGGTCGACACCGAGTCCGAGGTCACCAAGAAGGCCCAGGACGGCGTCCTCGAGTTCCTCCTCATCAACCACCCGCTCGACTGCCCGGTCTGCGACAAGGGCGGCGAGTGCCCGCTGCAGGACCAGACCATGGCCTACGGGCCGGGGGAGAGCCGCTTCGTCGAGGAGAAGCGGCACAAGGAGAAGCCGATCCCGATCAGCGACCTCGTGCTGCTCGACCGGGAGCGCTGCATCCTCTGCGACCGCTGCACGCGGTTCGCCAAGGAGGTGGCCGGCGACCCCCTCATCCACTTCATCCACCGGGGCAACGACACCGAGGTCAACACCTTCCCCGACGAGCCGTTCGCGTCGTACTTCAGCGGCAACACGGTGCAGATCTGCCCGGTGGGTGCGCTGACCGCGTCGACCTACCGGTTCAAGGCCCGGCCCTGGGACCTCGAGACCACCGAGTCCACGTGCCAGCAGTGCTCGGTGGGGTGCCGCATCTCGATCGACTCCTCCCGTGACCAGGTCCAGCGCTACGCCGGCGTCGACATCGACCCGGTCAACTGGGGCTGGCTGTGCGACAAGGGCCGCTTCTCCCACGAGTCGGTCACCGCCGAGGCGCGCCTCGGCGAGCCGCTGGTGCGCCAGGGCGACGAGCTGGTGCCGACCCGCTGGGCCGACGCCCTGGGTCGGGCGGCCGACGCCCTGCGCGGTGCCTCCTCGCCCGAGGCCATCGGTGTCATCGGCGGCGCCCGGCTCACCAACGAGGACGCCTACGCCTGGGCCAAGCTGGCCAAGGGCGTGCTCGGCACCGACAACGTCGACGCCCAGCTCGGCGACGGCCTGCCCGCCGAGGTCGTGCTGGGCCTGCCCCGGGCCACCATCGACCAGGTCTGCGAGCCCGGGGGCACCGTCGTGCTGCTCGGCCCCGACGTCAAGGAGGAGCTGCCCGTCCTGTTCCTGCGGCTCCGCCACGCCGTCGTCTCCGACGGCGTCACCCTCGTGGAGGTGTCGCCCCGCACCACCGGCCTCACCGGGTTGGCCGCGGCGTCGCTCCAACCCCGACCGGGCGAGGCGGGCGAGCTGGTGCGGGCCCTGGTGGCCGGCTCCGACGCCGAGCGCGACGTCGCCGGCCTGCCGGCCGAGGCGGTGAACGCGGCCCGGCGCCTCCTGGCGGGCAGCCGTGGCCCGCTCACCGTCGTGCTCGGGCGCCCCTCGGTCGCCGAGTCGGCCACTGCCGTGGTCGACGCCGCCACCGCGCTGCTCGCCGCCCGCCCGGACACGACGTTCCTCCCGGCCCTGCGCCGGGCGAACGTCCACGGCGCTCTCGACATGGGCCTCGCCCCGGGGCTGCTGCCCGGACGGGTCGGCCTCGACGAGGGCCGCGACTGCTTCGCCGGCTCATGGCCGTCGGTGCCGGCGTCGCGAGGGCTCGACACCGAGGGCATCCTGCGCGCCGCCGCTGACGGCCACATCGACGTGCTGGTGCTGCTCGGCGCCGACCCGCTCGCCGACTTCCCCGACCACGACCTCGCCGAGCGCGCCCTGGCCGGGGCCCGCGCCGTGATCGCCGTCGAGACGCTCCCGAACGCCTCCACCCGGCGGGCCGACGTCGTGCTCGCCGCGGCCGGCTTCGCCGAGAAGGCCGGCACCACGACCAACCTCGAGGGCCGGGTCAGCTCGCTGTCGCAGCGGGTCACCCCGCCGGGCACCGCTCGGGCCGACTGGATGCTCGCCGCCGAGCTGGCCGCCCGGTTGGGGGCCGACCTCGGCGTGCTCGACGCCGAGGAGATCCTCGCCGAGATCGGCCGGGTCGCCCCGTCGCACCTGGGCCTCGACCTCGCCGTGGTCGCCGGTTCGCCCGACGGCGTGCTCGTGCCCCTCGGCCAGCCCGAAGCCGGGCCCTCCTCGAGCGGCGACGCGCCGGAGGGCCAGCGCGGCGCCGCGGCCGACGCCGCCGCAGTCCGGTCCGACGCAGCCGACGACACCACCACCGAAGAGGCCGAAGCGGCGGCCGCGGCCGCCGCCGAGGGCGCGGCCACCGCCGAAGCCCAGGCCGGGGCCGCCGACGGCGCCGCCGCGGGAGGCGACGACGCCGTGCCCGACGAGCCGCTCAGCGCCCCGCGGCCCGAGCTGGTCGCCTTCGTCGCCGGCGCACCGGGGTCGGCCCCGCCGCTCGACGCCTACGCCTTCCGGCTCGTCGCCACCCGCAAGCTCTACGACCAGGGCACCACGGTGCAGGCCAGCGCCCACCTGGCCGGCCTGGCGCCGGGCACGGCGGCCCGGGTCCACCCCGCCGACGCCGACCGCCTCGGGGTGTCGGCGGGCGAGCGGGTGGTCCTGCGGTCCGCCCGCATGTCGATCACCGTGCCGGTCGAGCTCGACCCCGGCGTGCCGCGCGGGGCGGTCGCCCTGGTCACCAACCAGCGCGACGTGCGGGTCGGCGACCTGATCGCCGTCGACGGCCCGGTCACCGAGCTGCGCATCGAGACAGCCTCGTGACGCCCGTGCATCCCGCGAGCTTGCGTCGCCGACCCCCGGTGCGGTGGGCTTGGCCGTCGCGGACGGCGCCGGGCGGCGCGCCGGCCCGCACCCTTACCGCTCGATCCGGAGGCGACGACGATGCTCGGAGGTGACCCGCTCCTGTCGGGCGACATCGACTTGGCCGTCGTGCTGATCGTGCTGCTCAAGGTCGTGGTGGTCTTCGCCCTGCTGCTCGTCGCCACCATGTTCATGATCTGGTGGGAGCGCAAGATCATCGGCGACCTCCAGAACCGCATCGGGCCCAACACCGCCGGCCCGTTCGGTTTGTTCCAGACCTTCGCCGACGGCGTGAAGTTCTTCTTCAAGGAGGACCTGCTCCCCGACCGGGCCCAGCGGCGGGTCTTCATCCTCGCCCCGCTGCTCACCGTGGTGCCCGCCTTCTTGTTGTTCTGCATCGTGCCCTTCGGCGGCGACTTCGCCAACGGCGCCAACGGCACGGTCGAGCTGTTCGGCCACGAGACCTACCTGCAGCTCGCCGACCCGCCCGTCGGCATCCTCTTCGCGCTGGCCATGTCCTCGGTCGCCGTGTACGGCGTGATGCTCGCCGGCTGGTCGTCGGGCTCGAAGTACCCGCTGCTCGGCTCGGTGCGGGCGTCGGCCCAGATGGTGTCCTACGAGGCCGCCCTCGGCCTGTCGGTGTGCGCCGTGGTGCTCACCACCGGCACGCTCAGCACCCACGGCATGGTCGTGCACCAGGCCGGCGACGGCTGGGGCAGCTTCATCCCCAACTGGAACCTGCTGGCGGCCGGCATCGTGCCGTTCGTGGTCTTCCTGATCGCCAGCCAGGCCGAGCTCAACCGCCCGCCGTTCGACCTCGTCGAAGCCGAGCAGGAGCTCGTCGGCGGCTACCACACCGAGTACAGCTCGATCCGCTTCGCGCTGTTCTTCGTGGCCGAGTTCATGAACTCGGTGACGATGGGCGCCATCATCGTCACCCTCTTCCTCGGCGGCCCGGCCGGCCCGGCGCCCTGGGGCCCGGGTTGGCTGTGGGGCGTCGGCTGGTTCCTGCTGAAGCTGCTGGTGTTCCTCTTCGTCTTCGTGTGGATCCGGGGCACGCTGCCCCGCGTCCGCTACGACCAGCTGATGGACCTGGGCTGGAAGGTCCTCATCCCGATCTCCCTCGGCTGGCTGCTCGTGCTGGCCACCTTCCACGTCGCCCGCGACCAGCACTGGAACGGTGTCGTCGTGGCCCTCGTCGGGGCCGCCATCGGGCTGACCTTCTTCGGCCTGCTGCGCTTCGCCATCGCCACGTCCAAGGCCCGGCGCCTGGAAGGGGTGGTCGACTGATGGGCTACCTCGGAGGCTTCCTCGTCAGCCTGCGCCAGATCGGGCGCAAGCAGCGGGTCACCACGCAGTACCCGCAGGAGAAGGCGCCCAAGCCGGTGCGGGTGCACGGCCGCCACGTCCTCAACCGCTACGAGGACGGCATGGAGAAGTGCATCGGCTGCGAGCTGTGCGCCGGCGTGTGCCCCGCTCGGTGCATCTACGTGAGGGGGGCCGACAACCCGCCGGACGACCCCGTCAGCCCCGGTGAGCGCTACGGCTTCATCTACGAGATCAACTACCTGCGGTGCATCCACTGCGACCTGTGCGTGGAGGCGTGCCCCACGGAGGCGATCACCGAGTCGAAGATGTTCGAGTTCTCCTTCACCAACCGGGCCGACGCCATCTACACCAAGGCCGAGCTCGTGGTCGGCGACGACGGGATGCCCCAGAAGCTGCCCTGGGAGGACTGGCGCCCGGGTGAGGACGAGATGACCTCGGCCTGGATGCGGGCCACCGCCCCCTCCGGCGACGCCCGCTTCGAGGGCGTCGTGGGCTGGTCGGGCGAGCTCGGCTACGGCGTGCGGGCCCCCGAGGCCGGCCAGGACGGCAAGGACGCCGTGGCGACGCCCCCCGCCATGCTCGACGACCACGGTCACGGCGACCACGACGAGCACGGCCACGACGAGCACGGGCACGGAGGCCACTGACCATGGAGACCGCCGTCTTCGCCGTGTGCGCCGTGATCGTCATCCTCGGCGGCCTGGGCGTGATCTTCTCCCGCAACCCCGTGCACTCGGCCCTGAGCCTGGTGGCCACGCTGTTCGCCATCGCCGTGCTGTTCTTGAACCTCGGCGCCCAGCTCCTCGCCGCCGTGCAGGTCATCGTCTACACGGGCGCCATCGTGGTGCTGATCCTGTTCGTCATGATGCTGCTCGGCGTCGACACCGACGAGGACCTCGACGTCGAGCCGCTCGTGGGCCAGCGCGCCTTCGCCGCCATCATCGCCCTCGGGGTGGTGGGCGCCGTGCTCGCCGTGCTCATCGTGGGCGGCCACGACGCCGTCACCGGGGCCCGGTCGGTCACCGCGGCCGTGGCGGACGGCTACGAGAACGTCTACCAGCTGGGTCGCCAGCTGTTCACCACCTACGTGTTCGCGCTGGAGGTCACCGCCGGCCTGCTCACCATCGCCGTGGTGGGCGCGGTGGTGCTGTCCCACCGGCCCAAGGACCTCCAGCCGCTGCCGGAGCCCGAGTCGATGACCGAGCAGGGTGACGAGCCCCTCACCGTCACCACCGAGGAGGGCGGGCACTGATGGACACCTCGAACCTCGACATCGCCTACCTCGCGCTGTCGGCGATCCTCTTCGGCCTCGGCGGGTTCGGGCTGCTGGTGCGGCGCAACCCGCTGGTGATGATCATGTGCGTCGAGCTGATGCTCAACGCCGTGAACCTCACCTTCGTCACCTTCGGTCGGATGCTCGACGACATCTCCGGCCAGGTCATCGTGTTCTTCGTGCTCGTGGTGGCCGCCGCCGAGGTGGTGGTCGGCCTGGGGCTGGTGGTGGCCATGGCCCGCCGCCGACCAGGCGCCACCGCCGACGACCTCCGGCTCCTCAGGGGATAGCGCGCAACCATGGTCGAACTCCTCTGGCTGATCCCTGCCCTGCCGCTCGCCGGCTTCGTGGTGCTGCTGTTCTTCGGCAAGCGCATCGGCGAACCGCTCGCCGGTTGGCTCGGCACCGCCATGGTGGCGCTGTCGTTCCTCGTGTCGATCGTGGTGTTCATCGGCCTGTGGGACCAGCCCGAGCACACCTACGACCTGAAGCTGTTCTCGTGGATCCCGGCCGGGAGCTTCCACGTCGACCTGGCGTTCCTGCTCGATCCGCTGTCGATGACCATGGTGCTGTTCATCACCGGCATCGCCGCGCTGATCCACCTGTACTCGATCGGCTACATGCACGGCGACAGCCGGTTCCCCCGCTTCTTCACCTACCTCAACCTGTTCGTGCTCTCCATGCTCCTGCTGGTGCTCGGCGACAACCTCGTCGTGACCTTCCTGGGGTGGGAGGGCGTCGGGGCCTGCTCGTACTTCCTCATCTCGTTCTGGTTCGAGAAGGACGCCAACGCCACCGCCGGCAAGAAGGCCTTCATCACCAACCGGGTGGGCGACTGGGGCTTCATGGTGGGCACCTTCGTGGTGTTCTTCACCTTCGGCACGGTGAAGTACAGCGAGTTCCTGCCGCTCTCACCCGGCCTGGCCCAGAGCACCGCCACCCTCATCGCGGTGATGCTGTTCATCGGCGCCATCGGCAAGTCGGCCCAGATCCCGCTGTTCATCTGGCTGCCGGACGCCATGGCCGGCCCCACCCCCGTGTCGGCGCTCATCCATGCCGCCACCATGGTCACCGCCGGCGTCTACCTGCTCGTGCGGGTGAACCCGATCCTCGCCGCCTCGTTCTCCTGGCTGCCGTGGCTCATCGCCATCGTCGGCGCGCTGACGGCCCTGCTGGCCGCCAGCATCGCCATCGCCCAGACCGACATCAAGAAGGTGCTGGCCTACTCGACGGTGAGCCAGCTCGGCTACATGTTCCTCGCCGTCGGCTCCGGCGGCTACAGCGCGGCCATCTTCCACATGGTCACCCACGCCTTCTTCAAGGCCTGCCTCTTCCTCGGCTCGGGCTCGGTCATCCACGGCATGCACGAGGAGCAGGACATGCGCCGCATGGGCGCCCTGCGCAAGCTCATGCCGATCACCGCCGGCACCTTCATCGTGGGCTGGCTCTCGATCGCCGGCGTCCCGCCCTTCTCGGGCTTCTGGTCGAAGGACGACATCCTCTCCTACGCCCTGCACAAGAGCCCGGTCCTCTACGCCATCGGCCTGTTCACCGCGCTCCTCACCGCCTTCTACATGAGCCGCCAGGTGTTCCTCGTCTTCTTCGGCAAGGCCCGCTGGGGTGAGAGCGGCGACGCCGAGCTGGCGGCCATGGAGGCCCACACCGCCGCCCACGACGCCGACGCCACCACCGACGACGCCCGCAGCGACGACCTGGGCGAGGCCACCGTCGCCGCCGCCGCCGACGCCGGGCCGGTGGCCGTCGCCACCGAGCACCACGCCCATGACGTGCACCCCCACGAGTCGCCGTGGACGATGACCATCCCGCTCGTCGTGCTGGCGGTCCTCTCGGCCCTCGGCGGGTTGCTCAACCTGCCGTTCAACGAGAACACCGAGCTCCTCAACAAGTGGCTCGAGCCGGTGGTCGGCGCCAACCAGGTGCACCTCGGCCTGAGCGGCGCCCAGCTCACCGTCGAGCTCGTGGTCTCCACGATCATCGCCCTGCTCGGCATCGCCATCGCCTACGGGGTCTACCTGCAGCGCCGGGTCGACCCCGAGCGGATCGAGCTGCCGCTGTTCGCCAACGGCTGGTACATCGACCACGGCATCTCCGTGTTCGCCGGCGGCCCCGGCCGCCGGCTGTTCGAGCTGGTCGCCACCTTCGACCGGGTGGTCATCGACGGGGCCGTGAACGGCGTCGGTCGCCTCACCCGGGGCGGGGCCACCCGGCTCCGCACGGTCCAGAACGGCTACGTCCGCTGGTACGCCCTCATGGTCGGCCTCGGTGCCGTGCTGATCATCGCCTTCGTCCTCACCCAGGTGACCTTCTGATGCCCGCGGCCCTCTTCGCCTCGGAAGCCGGCTCGTCCAGCTTCCCGATCCTCCCCGCGATGGTCTTCGTGCCCCTGGTCGGCGCGATGGTCATCGGGCTGCTGCCGCGGTCGCGCCCCGAGCTGGCCCGTCAGGTCGCCATCGTGTCGAGCCTGCTCGCCGGCATCATGAGCATCGTCGTGCTGGTGCAGTTCAAGACCGAGGACGAGCACTTCCAGTTCGTCGTCTCCCAGACGTGGGTGTCGTCGCTCGACATCAAGTTCTTCCTCGGTGTCGACGGGGTGTCGCTGTTCCTCGTCGTGCTCACCGGCATCTTGTTCCCGATCGCGCTGTTCGCGGCGAAGCCGGACAACGACCCGAAGGGCTACTACGCCTGGCTCACCCTGCTCATGGCCGGCTGCATGGGCGCCTTCACGTCGCTCGACCTGTTCCTGTTCTTCTTGATGTTCGAGATCACCCTCGTGCCGCTCTACTTCCTCATCGGCAAGTGGGGCCACGGCCGGCGGGTGTACGCCGCCACCAAGTTCTTCCTCTACACCATGGCCGGCTCGGCGTTCATGCTGGTGTCGATCGTGGCCCTGGCGGTGCTGGCCAAGGCGGGCGACGGCGGCACGGTGAGCTTCGACTTCACCAAGATCATCGCCAGCGACAACCTCGCCCAGAGCACCGGCCGGTGGCTGTTCCTCGGCATGGCCGTCGCCTTCGCGGTGAAGGTCCCGTCGTTCCCGTTCCACACGTGGCTGCCCGACGCCCACACCGAGGCGCCCACCGCCGGCTCCATCGACCTGGCCGGCATCCTGCTCAAGCTCGGCACCTACGGCTTCTTGCGCTTCGGCCTCGAGCTGTTCCCCGAGGCCACCGTGTGGTTCGCCCCGGTCATGCTCACCCTCGGGGCCATCGGCATCGTCTACGGCGGCATCGTCGCCGCCATGCAGCGCAACCTCAAGCGCCTGGTGGCCTACTCCTCGGTCGCCCACATGGGCTTCGCCATCATGGGCCTGTTCGCCCTCAACACCGAGGGCGTCGAGGGCTCGGTCCTGCAGATGGTCAACCACGGCATCTCCACCGGTGCGCTGTTCATCCTGCTCGGCTTCCTCTACAGCCGTCGCCACACCTACGAGATCGCCAAGCTGCGCGGCATCGCCAAGGCGGCGCCGGTGTTCGCCGGCATCTTCACCGTGGTCATGCTGTCGTCGATCGGCCTGCCCGGCCTCAACGGCTTCGTCGGCGAGTTCCTCGTGCTGCTCGGCACGTTCATGGCCCACCGCTGGTGGGCGATCATCGCCGCCATCGGCGTCATCATCGCCGCCCTCTACCTGCTGTGGGCCTACCAGCGGGTTTTCCAGGGCGAGCCCGACGAGGACAACGCCAGGTTCCCCGACCTCAAGATCACCGAGCGGTTGGTCATGGTGCCGCTCCTGGCGCTCATCGTGTTCCTCGGCGTCTACCCCAAGCCGGTCCTCGACCGCATCGAGCCCTCGGTGAACCGCATCCTGACCCGCATGGAGGCCCAGGTCGAGCGCTACGACCAGCCCACGACCCAGGGCGGCTCCCAGCTGGCGCCGGTCACCGGGGGCGAGGGCGGCACCCACGGCTCGGCGGGTGAGCACGCCACGGGAGCCACCGCTGCGAGCGGGGAGGTGGCGCCGTGATCCTGTCGCTCCTGGCCCAGGTGGGCACCGAGGCGCCGACGCCGATCTCGGCGGCCCCCGACGCCGCGGCCCACGTGCCGGGCCCGTCGATCTACTGGCCGGCCCTGCTGCCGCTGCTCGTCATCCTGGTGGGCGGCCTGCTGTTGCTCACCTTCTCGTCGTTCCTGCGCAAGGCGGCGCCGCGTGGCATCTTCGCCACGGCCACCGTCGTCATCGCCGCGGCGGCCGGCCTGAGCGCCCTGCCGCTGTGGGCCCAGGTCCAGGGATGGAGCTCGCTGCTGTGGTGGGACCTCCACCCGGACCCGGTCGGTCCGTACACCACGGTCGGGGGCATGGTCGGCGTCGACGGCTTCACCGTCTTCGTCACCATCGTGCTGTGCGTGGCGGTCGCCATCGCCGCCCTGCTCACCGACGCCTACCTGCGTCGCGAGCAGATGGAGGGCCCCGAGTTCTACGTGCTCATGCTGCTGTCGGCCGCCGGCGGCATCATCATGGCGATGGGCAACGACCTGATCGTCGTGTTCATCGGCCTCGAGACGCTGTCGATCGCGGTGTACGTGCTGGCCGGCATGCACCTGCGCCGGGTGCAGTCGCAGGAGTCCGGCATCAAGTACTTCGTGCTGGGCGCCTTCTCCTCGGCGTTCTTCCTCTACGGCATCGCCCTCGTCTACGGCGCCACCGGGTCGACCAACCTCGTCGACATCAAGGACTTCATGGCCCAGGTGGTGCCGACCCAGAACGGGCTGCTGCTCATCGGGCTGGCCCTGCTCGTGGTCGGCTTCGGCTTCAAGGTCGCCGCCGTGCCGTTCCACGCCTGGAGCCCCGACGTCTACGACGGCGCCCCGACCCCGGCCGTGGCCTGGATGGCCTCGGGCGTGAAGGCCGCCGCCTTCGCCGCCATGGTGCGGGTGCTGGTGCTGACCTTCTCCAACTACGGCGGCACCTGGAAGCCCATCGTCTACGCCCTCGCCATCCTCTCGATGGTGGTCGGCGCGGTGCTCGCCATCGTGCAGTCGAACGTCAAGCGGATGCTGGCGTACTCGTCGATCAGCCACGCCGGGTTCATCCTCATGGCGGTCGAGGCCAGCTCCTCGCAGGGCAACTCGGCCGTGCTCTTCTACCTCACCACCTACGTGTTCATGGTCGCCGGCTCGTTCGGCATCGCCACCATCGTCGGGCGCCGAGGCGACGGCCGGCACTCGCTCGCCGACTACAAGGGCCTGGCGCGCACCAACCCCGAGCTGGCGGTCGCCTTCACCCTGCTGCTGCTGGCGCAGGCCGGTGTGCCGTTCACCTCCGGGTTCTTCGCCAAGTTCTACGCCGTGGAAGCGGCCGTCGACGCCCACAGCACCCCGCTGGCCGTCATCGCCATGCTCTCGGCCGTGGTCTCGGCGTTCCTCTACCTGCGGATCATCGTGGCCATGTTCATGGCCGGCGGCGACGACGCGGCCGAGGGCCCGGTGCCGTCACGGGCCGACCGCATCCCGCTCCCGGTGGGCGCCACCATCGCCCTCGCGGTGTGCGTGGTGGCCACCATCGGCTTCGGGCTGTTCCCCGACCTGCTGGTGTCGGCCGCCGAGAAGGGCCAGCCCGCCCTCGTGCAGTACGAGCGACCGGCTGCGGCGTCGGCGCCCACCGCCGCCAGCACCGACGGCGTGCCCGACGTGACCGGCACCGGCGCCGGCCAGTAGCCGCCCCGCTCGGCGCGAGCGCGGACGCGCCGAGTCGACGCCGAGCCGCGGATTTCGTGCCATGTGCAGCCCTTCACTAGGCTCCGCACACGATGTCTGAGTACTCGGAGTTCGTACGGCAGTACCTGACCGTCGCCATCTTTGCAGCCGTCGGCATCGGTCTGGGCGCGGGTCTGCTGGGCCTCGGGCGCATCTTCCGCCCGGTGCGTCCCCAGGAGCAGAAGTACCTGGTGTACGAGTCCGGCGTCGACCCCGTCGGCACCGGCTGGTCGCAGAGCCAGATCCGCTACTACATCTACGCCCTCCTGTTCGTCATGTTCGACGTGGAGGCGGTGTTCCTCTTCCCGTGGGCCACCCGACTCGAGGCCTACTCGACGTTCGGGCTGATCGAGATGCTCATCTTCGTGGTCATCCTCGCCCTCGGCCTCCTGTACGCCTGGCGCAAGAAGGTGCTCCGGTGGGTCTAGTCGAGAGCGGCAAGCTCCCAAAGTCGCTGAACAAGCTGCTCAGCATCTCCCGCAAGTACTCCATCTGGGCCTACCAGTGGGGTCTGGCGTGCTGCGCCATCGAGATGGGCGCGGCGTTCGCCTCGCCCCGCTACGACGTGATGCGCCTCGGGGTCATCCCCTTCCCGGCCAGCCCCCGCCAGGCCGACCTCGTCGTGATCGCCGGCACCGTCACCGACAAGCTCGCTCCCGCGGTCGTGCGCCTCTACGAGCAGATGCCCGACCCGAAGTACGTCATCTCCATGGGCTCGTGCGCCAACTGCGGTGGCCCCTACTGGGACAGCTACTCGGTCACCAAGGGCGTCGACCAGCTGATCCCGGTCGACGTGTACGTGCCCGGTTGCCCGCCCCGACCCGAGGCGCTGCTCGAGGGCATCTTGCTGCTCCAGGAGCGCATCGCCCACGAGGACATGGCCGACCGCTGGAAGGGTGAGCCAATTGTCGTCGGCTGACACCACCACCGAGACCCCGGCCGAGGAGGCCACCGAGGTCGAGATCGACGAGCGCCGCCAGGCCGTGCTCGACGAGCTCACCGCCCGGCTCGGCGACGCCGTCGTGGGTTCGCACATCCGACCCGGCGACGACCTGTGGGTGCGCGTCGAGCGCGCCGCGTGGCCCGAGGCCGCCCAGGTGGCCAAGGCGCTGGGCTACACGTGGTTCGACTTCCTGTCGGGCATCGACTGGCTGCCCTCGCCGTTCGGGCGCGACATGGACGCCCAGGTCGACCTGCAGGTCTCGGGCGCTCCGGTGAAGGAGCCGGCGCCGCTCGTGCAGGGCTACGCCGGCGGCGACACCCGCTTCCAGGTGTTCGCCCGGCTCTACAGCATCGCGGCCGGCATGGGCATCCACTTCAAGGCCGACCTGCCCGACGACGAGCTCAGCATCGGCACCTGGAGCCGGACCTACTTCGGGGCCGACTGGCACGAGCGGGAGACCGCCGAGATGTTCGGCTTCCACTTCGAGGGCCACCCGCATCTCGTCAAGCTGTACCTGCCGGCCGACTTCCAGGGCTTCCCGTTGCGCAAGGACTTCCCGCTGCTGGCCCGCCGGGTCCGGCCGTGGCCGGGCATCGTCGACGTGGAGCCCATGCCCGGCGGCGACGAGTCGGAGGGAGAGGGCGAATGACCGCCACCAGCGACCGCGAGCAGATCGCCGCACTCGCCGCCCGGGCCAACGACAACCGGGTCAACCTCGACTTCGAGACCGAGGGCATGACCCTCAACATGGGCCCGCAGCACCCGGCCACCCACGGCACGCTGCGCATCGTCGCCCGCCTCGACGGCGAGCAGGTGATCTCCGCCGAACCGGTGCCGGGCTACATGCACCGCGGCTACGAGAAGCTCGTCGAGGTCCGCTCGTACCCGCAGATCAACACCCTGGTGAACCGCATCGACTGGCTCGGCAGCTTCGCCAACGAGGTGCCGTTCATCCTCGCCGCCGAGAAGCTCATGGGCGTCGAGGCCCCGCCCCGGGCCCAGTGGATCCGCACGATCCTGTTCGAGATGTCGCGCATCGCCAACATCTCGCTGTTCCTCGGCGACTACGGCCTGCAGCTCGGCGCCATGACCGCCGGCTTCTACGCCTTCCGCGACCGCGAGCACGTCCTCAACCAGATCGAGGCGGCCACGGGCGGCCGGTTCCACCCCAACTTCGACCGCATCGGCGGGCTCAAGGACGATCTGCCCAAGGGCTGGATCACCGACAGCCACCGGGCCATGGACAAGCTCCTGGCGTTCTGCGACGAGCTCGACGACCTGCTCGTCGGCAACGAGATCTTCCAGTCCCGCACCCGGGGCATCGGCGTCATCCCGCGCGACATCGCCCTGTCCTACGGCCTGTCGGGCGCCAACCTGCGAGCGTCGGGCGTCGACTGGGACCTGCGCCGCGACAGCTGCCCGCCGGGGCTCGTCTACGACCAGGCCGACTGGAAGGTCTGGACCCACCCCGACGGCGACTGCTTCGGCCGCACCTGGGTCCGCCTCCAGGAGACCCGTGAGGCCGCCCTCATCGTCAAGCAGCTGCTCGACACCATCCCCTCCGGCCCGGTGATGGCCAAGGTGCCCCGGATCATCAAGGTGCCCGAGGGCGAGGCCTACGTCGAGACCGAGAACCCGCTCGGCGCCATGGGCTACTACATCATCTCCAAGGGCGACCTGGTGCCGTTCCGGGTGAAGATCCGCTCGGCGTCGTTCAACAACATCTCCGTCGTGCCCTGGGTGGCTCGCGGCGCCTACGTCCCGGACCTCATCTCCATCCTCGGCAGCCTCTACTTCATCCTGGGTGACATCGACCGATGACCCTCCTCCTCGCCGCCTTCGACCCGCCGTACTGGGTGTCGACGCTCATCAAGGTGCTGGTGATCAGCATCGTGGTGCCCACGACCGCCCTCATCCTCGGCATGGTCTTCCTGTTCAAGGTCATGAGCTGGATGCAGAGCCGCCTCGGCCCCCAGGAGGCCGGCCCGCGAGGCACCCTGCAGCTGCTCGCCGACGGTGTGAAGTTCCTCCAGAAGGAGGACATCGCCCCCTTCGGCGCCGACCGCTTCATCTTCAGGACCGCACCGCTCGTGGTGCTGATGTCGACCCTGCTGCTCTACGTCGCCCTGCCCGCCTCGGCCCACCTGGTGGTGTCCGACCTCGACGTGGGCGTGTTCTACGTGCTGGCCGTGTCGTCGCTGTCGGTGCTCGGCGTGCTCATGGCCGGCTGGGCCTCGGCGAACAAGTACTCGCTCATGGGCGGCCTGCGCGCCGCGGGCCAGCTCATCGCCTACGAGCTGCCGATGGTGCTCGCCGTGCTCGGCGTGGTCATCCAGGCGGGCACCCTCAGCCTCAACGGCATCGTCTTCGCCCAGGCCAACGGGTCGATCTTCGGCTGGGACGCCATCGGGAACCCCTACATCCTCACCCAGTTCGTCGGCTTCTTCATCTTCCTGGCCGCCGTGCAGGCCGAGCTCACCCAGCCCCCGTTCGACATGCCCGTCGCCGAGTCGGAGATCGTCAGCGGCTACCAGGTCGAGTACACCGGCTTCCGTTTCCTCATCTTCTTCCTCGCCGAGTTCGCCACCGCCTTCGTGTTCGCCGGCATCGCCTCGGTGCTGTTCCTCGGCGGCTGGGCCGTGCCCTGGCTCGACACCGCCAGCGACTGGTACTACGTGCTCGGCCCGGTGGTGCTGTTCGCCAAGGTGATGATCGTGTCGTTCATCATCTTCTGGGTCCGCTTCACCTACCCCCGCTTCCGTGAGGACCAGCTGCAGAGCTTCGCCTGGAAGATCCTCATCCCGCTGGCGCTGGCGAACATCGTCGTCACCTCCGTGCTGAAGGTGGTGCTCTAGATGCCCAAGGTTCCCGGTCTGGTCAAGGGCCTCGGTGTCACGTTCGGGGAGATGGTCAAGACCCTGAAGGAAGGGCCCCAGACCACCCGCTACCCCCACGAGCGCGAAGAGCCCGCGCCGCGGGCCCGCGGCGTGATCTCCCTCTACGAGGAGAACTGCACGGCGTGCATGCTGTGCGCCCGCGAGTGCCCGGACTGGTGCATCTTCATCGAGGCCCACAAGTACCTCGCCCCGCCCCGGCGCGAGGGCGGCAAGCCCCGGCAGAAGAACGCCCTCGACCGCTTCGACATCGACTTCTCGCTGTGCATGTACTGCGGGATCTGCGTCGAGGTGTGCCCGTTCGAGGCCCTCTTCTGGAGCCCCGAGCACGAGTACTCCGAGGTCCGCATCGCCGACCTGCTCCACGACAAGTCGCGGCTGGGGCAGTGGATGCAGACGGTGCCCGACTTCGAGAGCTACGAGGCCGGCTCCGAGGCCAAGGTCAAGAAGGTGCCCCGGTGATGTTCGGCCTGCTCGTCGCCCAGAACATCGCGTTCTACGTCATCGCCGCGCTGATCGTGTTCGGCGCCCTCAGGGTCGTCACCTGCAAGAACCTCGTGCACGCCGCCCTGTGGCTGGTGCTGGTGCTCGCCGGGGTGGCGGGCCAGTACATCCTCCTGGCCGCCGAGTTCGTGGCCGTCACCCAGGTGCTGGTGTACCTGGGGGCCATCGTCGTGCTGTTCCTGTTCGGCATCATGCTCACCCGGGCCAAGACCGGCCACGACCTCGAGCTCGACAACCCCACCCCGGCCAAGGTCGGCGCCGGCGTCATCGGCGTGCTGTTGCTCGGCGTGATGGGCTACGCCCTGTGGGACGCGTGGAGGGGCCAGGAGCTCGGCGACATCGTGGTGCAGCGCACGGCCGAGGTGAGCGACTCCCTCTTCTCCACCTACCTGCTGCCGTTCGAGGTCATCTCGGTGCTCCTGCTCGCGGCGCTCATCGGCGCCATCGTCCTGGCGAGGCGCGACTGATGCTCGTCAACCAGTTCCTCTTCCTCGGCGCCGTGCTGTTCTGCATCGGCGTGTACGGCGTGCTCGCCCGGCGCAACGCCGTGCTCGTGCTGATGTCGATCGAGCTCGTCCTCAACGCCGTCAACATCAACCTGGTCGCCTTCGGCGCCATGTGGCACGCCACCGACCCGGCCAACCTCTCGGGGCAGGTCTTCGCCCTCTTCGTGATCGCCGTCGCCGCGGCCGAGGTCGGTGTCGGCCTCGCCCTCGTGCTGATGATCTACCGCAACCGCCAGAGCATCGACCTCGACGAGGTCGACCTGCTGAAGGGCTGACGCCGAACCGTGAACCTCCTCGACAAGGTCTGGATCGTCCCCGCCATCATGGCGGCGTCGTTCCTGCTGATCCTCTTCTTCGGCAAGCGTGCCGGCACCAAGGCCACCGCCGGCCTCGGCATCGCCGCCGTGTCCGTGTGCCTGGTGTTCTCCGTCGTCGTGGCCGGCCAGTGGATCAACCGGGTCAACCACCCGCCCACCGGCGAGAAGCTCGCCGAGGACATCCGCCAGGCCAACGGCCTCACCCCTCAGACGCCCGAGGCGGTCGAGTCCGAGGCCAACGCCGCCACCCACGACGCCGGCCAGACGGTCGACCAGGGCAGCTCGAGCGGCTCCGAGCACGGCGCCGCCGCCACCGGCGCGGCCGAGGGCGAGTCCGCCGCCGCCCCGCTCGCCGCCACCGAGCAGCCGGCCACCCCCACCGCCGAGGGGTCGACCTCCGCCGAGGGCGAGCACGGCGCCGAGCACGAGAGCGTGCCGCCGGTGGTGCGCACGGTGACGTGGTTCGAGATCGGCCCGATCCACTTCGAGCTCGGCACCCTCGTCGACGGGCTGTCGGCGATGATGCTCGTCACCGTCTGCATCATCTCGCTGCTGGTGCACATCTACTCCACCGAGTACCTCCACGGCGACGTGCGCTTCACGCACTACTACGCCTTCCTGTCGCTGTTCACGGCGTCGATGCTCTTCTACGTCATCAGCTCGAACACGCTGCAGATGCTCGTCGGCTGGGAGCTCGTGGGCCTCTGCTCCTTCGCCCTCATCGGGCACTGGTGGGAGGAGAAGAACAACACCGACGCCGCCCTCAAGGCCTTCCTCACCAACCGGGTGGGCGACATGGGGCTCATCATCGGCGTCACCATCACGTTCTTCGCCGCCGGGGCCACCAGCTTCAACGTGCTCCACATCAACGAGTACGCCCTGTCGGGCGGGGCCAACACCACCCTGCTGCTCGTGGGTGCGCTGTGCCTGTTCGGCGGCGTGACCTCGAAGTCGGGCCAGTTCCCGCTGCACACCTGGCTCCCCGACGCCATGGCCGGTCCGACGCCGGTGTCCGCGCTGATCCACGCCGCCACCATGGTCGTCGCCGGCGTGTACCTGATCGCCCGCCTCTACGCCGTGTTCTTCCAGGGCCTGGGCATCGGCTCGAGCTCACTGCACTACGTGGCCTTCATCGGCGGCTTCACCACGGTCATGGGTGGTGTGCTGGCCTTCGTCCAGACCGACCTGAAGAAGGTGCTCGCCTACTCCACGATCTCCCAGCTGGGGTACATGGTCATGGCCCTCGGCGTCGGGGCCTGGACCGCGGGCGTGTTCCACCTGTTCACCCACGCCTTCTTCAAGGCCTGCCTGTTCCTCGGTGCCGGCTCGGTGAGCCACGCGTGCCACCACACCTTCGACATGCGCGAGATGGGTGGACTGCGCAAGCACATGAAGAGCACCCACGCGACGTTCGCCATCGCCTCGCTGGCGCTGGCCGGCATCGTGCCGCTGGCCGGCTTCTGGTCGAAGGACGAGATCCTGGCCGGCGCCCAGCAGGGTCAGCGCAACGCCTACACGCTGATGCTGGTCTTCGGGCTCATCACCGCCTTCATGACCGCGGCCTACATGGGCCGGGCGTACTGGATGACCTTCTGGGGCGAGTACCGCGGCCACGGCACGCCGCACGAGTCGCCCAAGGTCATCACCGTGCCGCTGTGGGTCCTGGCCATCTGCGCCATCTTCCTCGGCTTCTTGAACTTCCCGGCCCGCTTCTTCGGCTTGGAGCTGCCCAGCGGCGTCACCACCCGCTTCGAGCACTTCGTGGAGCCCACGTTCGCCTTCCCGCAGATCGAGCACCCGACCTTCACGCCGTGGCTGGCGGTGCTGTCGACCGTGCTCGCCGTGGCGGGCATCGCCACCGCCTACCTCTACTTCGAGAAGAACAAGGGCCCCCACGGCCTCACCCACCGCAGCGGGGCGGCCCGGGCGGGCTACACGTTCCTCGAGAACAAGTACTACCTCGACACCCTCTACACCGACATCATCGCCGCCGACACCAAGGGCCCCCTCGCCCGGGCGGCCTACTGGTTCAACCAGAACGTGCTCGACGGCATCGTCGACGGTGCCGCCACGGTGTCGAAGAAGGTCGCACGCTTCGTCTACCGCGACGTCGATCAGCTGGTCGTCGACGGCGTCGTCAACGGCTCGGGGCTGGTGTCGGAGGAATCCGGCCAGTTCCTGCGCCGCATGCAGACCGGCAAGGTGCAGCAGTACGCCGCCATCCTCTTCGCCGGAGTCGTCGTGCTCGCCGGTGTTCTCGTGTTCGTCGTCTAGGAGCCCAGGACCAACCCGATGAAAGACTTCCTGAACAGCTGGGGCCTGAGCCTCGCGATCTTCGTGCCGCTGGTGGGTGCGTTCGTGATGCTCCTCGTCCCGAAGGCCCAGGAGCAGGTGCACAAGGTCCTGGCCCTCGCCACCAGCCTGGTGGTGGCCGTGATCGGCGTGCTGTTGCTCGCCAACTTCGACTACGACCAGGGGCGCACCCTGCAGTTCGTCGTGGACAAGTCCTGGATCCCGTTCATCAACAGCCGCTACATCGTCGGCATCGACGGCATCTCCCTGCCGCTCATCGCCCTGACGATGCTGGTCGTCCCGCTGTGCATCATCTACTCCTGGAACCACTTCCCGGAGCCGCGGAACCCCAAGGCGTTCCTCGTGCTCATCCTCATCCTCGAGACCGGGATGGTGGGCACGTTCTGCGCCCAGGACCTCATCTTGTTCTTCGTGTTCTTCGAGGTCGTGCTGCTGCCGATGTACTTCATGATCGGCGTGTGGGGCGGCGAGAAGCGCCGCTACGCGGCCATGAAGTTCTTCCTCTACACCCTGTTCGGCTCGGCGCTCATGATCGTCAGCTTCATGGCGCTGTACTTCCTGTCCGACAAGGTGCCGACGGCCGACGGCATGATGCACACCTTCGACATGCGGGCCCTCCCGGTGGCCGCGGCCGGCATCTCCACCACCGCCGGCCTGTGGATCTTCGGCGGCATGTTCATGGGCTTCGGCATCAAGGTGCCGATGTTCCCCTTCCACACCTGGCTCCCCGACGCCCACACCCAGGCGCCCACCGTCGGCTCGGTCATCCTGGCCGCCGTCCTGCTGAAGCTCGGCACCTACGGGTTCGTGCGCATCGCCCTGCCGATCCTGCCCCAGGCCGCCGAGAAGTGGGCACCGTTCATCGGGCTGCTGGCGGTGATCGGCATCATCTACGGCGCGCTGTGCTGCCTGGCCCAGACCGACATGAAGCGCCTCATCGCCTTCTCGTCGGTGGCCCACATGGGCTTCGTGATGCTCGGCATCGCCACCCTCACCGACTTCGGCATCAACGCCGCCATCTTCGGCATGGTCGCCCACGGCCTCATCACCGGCATGCTGTTCTTCGTGGCCGGCTCGGTGAAGGAGCGGTTCCACACCCTCGACATCGCCCGCCTCGGCGGCATGCTCAAGCAGATGCCCCGCATGGGCTGGATCCTCGGCTTCTCGGCCATGGCGTCGCTGGGCCTGCCCGGCCTGGCCGGCTTCTGGGGCGAGTTCCCGGCCATCTTGTCGTCGTACAACCCCGGCGGGAACCTCAACGTCGGGCTGTTCCGGGTCTACATGGTGGTCGCCGCCCTCGGCACGGTGCTCGCCGCCGGCTACCTGCTGTGGCTCTACCAGCGGGTCGCCTTCGGCACCCCGAGGGAGGAGTTCGCCGACGACCCCCACATCCACGACGCCAGCTTCACCGAGTACGTGGCGTGGGTGCCCATGCTGATCCTCATCGTGGTGCTGGGCTTCTTCCCCAACATCTTGTTCCACGTCACCAACCCGGCGGTCACCGACATGGTCGCCGCCATGGGCTTCAGGGGCTGATCCGTTGCTCGCCCACCTCGCGTCGTTCGCCTGGGACGCTCCCAGCGTCGACCTCCACGCCCTCGCGCCCGAGATCGTCGTGGCCGCGACCCTCGTCGTGGTGCTGGTGATCGACGCCTTCACCGGGGAGGAGCAGCGGTGGGCGGCGTCGTCGGTCGCCGGCATCGGGCTGCTGGTCGCCCTCGTCCCCGTCGCCACCCTCGCCTACGACGGGGCGACCCGGGTCATGTTCGGCGGCGGGTACGTCGTCGACGACTACGCCCTCGTGCTCAAGGCGCTGTTCCTCCTGTCGGGCTACGTCGTGGTGCTGCTGTCCACCAACTACATCGCCGAGGGCGACTACTGGGAGGGCGAGTACTACCAGCTGCTGCTGGCGTCGGTGCTCGGCATGATGGTCATGGCCTCGGCCCGCGACCTCATCAGCATCTTCGTGGCCCTCGAGCTGCTGTCGATCCCCGCCTACATGCTCGCCGCCTGGCGCAAGCGCGACCTCAAGAGCGACGAGGCGGGCGTGAAGTACTACCTGATGGGCGTGTTCGCGTCGGCGGTCATGCTCTACGGCATGTCGGTGATCTACGGCTACACCGGCAGCACCCTGCTGGCGGAGATCGCGCCGAGGATCGGCGAGCTCGTCACCTCCGAGCCGATCATCACGCTCGGCATCGTGTTCGTGCTCATCGGCTTCGGCTTCAAGGTGTCCGCGGTGCCGTTCCACACCTGGGCGCCCGACACCTACGAGGGCGCCCCCACCCCCGTCACCGCCTTCCTCGCCGTGGCGTCCAAGGCCGCCGGCTTCGTCGCCCTGCTCAACCTCATCTACGTCGGGTTCTGGGGTCGCCACGACGTGTACGAGCCGCTCATGTGGGTGCTGGCGGCGCTGACGATGACCATCGGCAACCTCATCGCCCTGCGCCAGACCAACGTCGTGCGCATGCTGGCCTACTCCGGCATCGCGCAGGCCGGGTACATCCTCGCCCCGCTGGCCATCGCCGGGTCCAGCCCGGAAGCCGCCGACCAGGCCCTGCACTCGATCGTGGTGTACCTGCTGATCTACGCGGCGATGAACCTCGGGGCCTTCGCGGTGGTCATGGCCGTGGCCCGCAAGACCCGCTCGGCCGAGATCGACACCTTCGGCGGGCTGTTCTCCTACGCCCCCGGGCTGACGGTCGCCATGTCGCTGTTCCTGTTCTCGCTGGCCGGCGTGCCGCCCGCGGCCGGTTGGTTCGCCAAGATCGGCATCTTCCAGGCCCTGGCCTCGGCCGGTGACACGTCGGGGTACGTGCTCGCCGTGGTGGTGGCCGTGAACTCGGTCATCGCCTTCGCGTACTACGGACGGCTGATGCGGGTCATGTGGATGGACGACGTGCCCGACGGCGACACCACCCCCATCCGCGTGCCGACGTCGATCACCGCCGCGCTGGTGATCACCGCGGCGGTCACCCTCGTCATCGGGGTCGTGCCCGGGGTGCTCACCCACTTCACCGACCCGATCAACCTGCTCGCCCTGGGTCGCTAGCCGACCCGGCGGCCGGGGCCGATGCTGCCGCCGCACCTCGCCCGTCGCCTCTCGGGCGGCGGGGCGATCACCTTCGCCGAGTACCTCGACCTCGCGCTGTACGACCCGCAGCACGGCTTCTACGCGGCGGGCGGCCGCGCCGGGGTGCGAGGCGACTTCCTCACCAGCCCCGAGGTCGGCCCCCTCTTCGGTGCGCTCGTGGCCCGCATGCTCGACCAGCTGTGGGAGTCCCTCGGCCGGCCGGACCCGTTCGTGGTGGCCGACGTCGGTGCCGGACCGGGCACCCTCGCCCGCGCGGTCAGGGTGGCCGACCCGGCGTGCGCCCCGGCGCTCGTGTACCTGCTCGTGGAGCGCAGCGCCTCCCAGCGCGCGATGCACGCCGAGCACCTGCCCGGCTGGGTGGGGGAGCGCCACGGCGAGCAGCTCGACCAGCTGGCCCGGGACCCGCTCGGGGGCGGCGGGCCGCGCTTCGCGTCCGCCGCGGCCCTGCCCCGATCGCTCACTGGCGCGGTGATCGCCAACGAGCTGCTCGACAACCTGCCGTTCGAGGTCGTGCGGCTGCGGGGAGACGCCGCCGAGGAGCTGGTGGTCGTGGCGGCCGACGACGGCGGGCTGGCCGCTCAGGCCACCGCGGCCCCTGCCGGGGTCGCCGAGGAGCTCGCCCGGCTGGGTGTCCCCGACGGTGTGTGGGTGCCGTGGCCGGCCGAGGCCCGGCGCTGGTTGGGTCAGGCCCTCGTCCGGGTCCGCCGCGGCGCGGTGGTGGTGTTCGACTACGGCGCACCGACCGCCGAGCTGGCGGGGCGCCCGGAGCTGGGCTGGTTGCGCACGTTCCGGGGCCACGACCGCGGCGGGCACCCGCTCGACGACCCCGGTGGCCAGGACATCACCGCCGACGTCGCCATCGACCAGCTCCAGCTCGACCACCCGGCCGACCGGGTCCGCTCCCAGGCCCGGCTCCTGCGCGACCTGGGCATCGACGAGCTGGTGCAGGACGGTCGACGGGTCTGGGGGGAACGGGCCGCCGCCCCCGACCTCGAGGCGCTCCGCGCTCGCAGCCGGGTGCGCGAGGCCGAGGCGCTCACCGACCCCGAGGGCCTGGGCGCCTTCGTCGTGCTCGAGTGGCACGTCGGCCTCTGAGGGCGGTGACGGGCGGCACTAGTGTCCGACCCGGACGGGACCCGCCCCAGGAGGTCGCCATGTCGCAGCCCGCCATCGAGGACTTCGCCAACGAGGACCGGCTGTTCCCTCCGCCCCAGGGGTTCCAGGCGGAGGCGCTGGTCGCCGACGACTCGCTGTACCGCGAGGCCGATGCCGACTACGAGGCGTTCTGGGCCCGCCAGGCCCGGGAGCTGCTGACCTGGGAGACCGACTTCCACACCACCCTCGAGTGGGAGCTGCCCGACGCCCGGTGGTTCGTCGGCGGCAGGCTCAACGTCTCGGTGAACTGCCTCGACCGCCACGTCGCCGCCGGCCGGGGCGAGCGGGTGGCCTACCACTGGGAGGGTGAGCCGGGCGACACCCGCACCATCACCTACGCCGAGCTGCTGGCCGAGGTCGAGCGCTTCGCCAACGTGCTCAAGGGCCTGGGCGTCGAGCGCGGCGACCGGGTGGCGCTGTACATGCCGATGATCCCCGAGCTGCCGGTGGCCATGCTGGCCTGCACGCGCATCGGGGCCGCCCACTCGGCCATCTTCGGCGGCTTCTCGCCGGACTCCATCATCGACCGGGTCAACGACGGCGAGTGCAAGGTGGTCGTCACCGCCGACGGCGGCTACCGGCGCGGCGCGCCGTCGCTGCTCAAGCCCAACGTCGACGAGGCGCTCGAGTCGTGCCCGTCGGTCACGGGCGTGGTGGTGGTGCGCCGGACCGGCTCCGACGTCACCATGCGCGACGGGCGCGACCACTGGTACCACGACCTCATGGCCGGCGCCGCCCCCCAGTGCCCGCCGGAGGCGATGGACGCCGAGGACCTGCTCTACCTGCTCTACACGTCGGGCACCACGGCCAAGCCCAAGGGCATCATGCACACCACGGGCGGCTACCTCACCCAGGTGGCGTTCAGCCACAAGTACGTGTTCGACCTGAAGCCGGAGCACGACGTCTACTGGTGCTCGGCCGACATCGGCTGGGTCACCGGCCACAGCTACATCGTCTACGGCCCCCTCGCCAACGGCGCCACGTCGGTGCTCTACGAGGGCACCCCCGACACGCCCGGCCGCGACCGGCTGTGGGACATCATCGAGCGCTACGGGGTCACGCAGCTCTACACCGCGCCGACCGCCATCCGCATGTTCATGAAGTGGGGGGCGGAGGAGCCCGAGAAGCACGACCTGTCGTCGCTGCGGGTGCTCGGCACGGTCGGCGAGCCCATCAACCCCGAGGCGTGGATGTGGTACCACACCCACATCGGCGGGGGCCGCTGCCCGATCGTCGACACCTGGTGGCAGACCGAGACCGGCGCCCACATGATCACCCCGCTGCCGGGCGTCACCGACCTCAAGCCCGGCTCGGCCACCTTCCCGCTCCCGGGCATCGGTGTCGAGGTCGTCGACGACAACGGCAACCCCGTCGAGCGCGGCGGTGGCTACCTCACCCTCACCCGGCCGTGGCCGGCGATGCTGCGCGGCATCTGGGGCGACCCCCAGCGCTACCGCGACACCTACTGGAGCCACTACCCGGGCCGCTACTTCGCCGGCGACGGTGCCAAGGTCGACGACGACGGCTACCTGTGGTTGCTCGGCCGGGTCGACGACGTGATGAACGTCTCGGGCCATCGCATCTCCACCACCGAGGTCGAGAGCGCGCTCGTCGACCACCCAGCCGTCGCCGAGGCCGCCGTGGTGGGCGCCACCGACGATCTCACCGGCCAGGCCATCGTGGGCTACGTGATCCTGCGGGGCACGGCGGAGGGGAGCGACGCGCTGGTGGAGGAGATCCGCCAGCACGTGGCCCACAAGATCGGCCCGACGGCGCGGCCCAAGCGGGTCATCGTCGTCCCTGACCTGCCCAAGACCCGCAGCGGCAAGATCATGCGCCGCCTCCTGCGCGACGTCGCCGAGGGGCGCGACCTCGGTGACACCACCACCCTCGCCGACCCGACCGTCGTCGACGCCATCCGCACCAGCGCGGCCGAAGGGCCCGGGAGCGGCGGATGACGCCGGTCGTCCCGCCCAACTGGGACTGGCGGGCGGGCCCGGTCGAGTCGGGACCGGCGGTGGTGTTCGACATGGACGGCGTGCTCTCCGACGCCTCCCGCCGCCAGCACTACCTCGACCGGCCCTACCGCGACTGGGAGGCGTTCTTCGCCGCGTGCGGCGACGACGAGCCCGTGGCCGAGGTCGCCCGGCTGCTCGAGGTCCTCGACGACGACCTGCGCGTCCTGCTGCTCACCGCCCGTCCGCAGCGCGTGCGCGACCAGACCCTCGGCTGGCTCGACCGCTACGGGCTGCGCTGGGACCTGCTGGTCATGCGCGACTGGGACGACCACGGCTCGTCGCGCAGCTACAAGCGCCGGGTGGTGGGGGAGTTCCGCGAGTTCGGCTTCGAGCTGCGCCTGGCCTTCGAGGACGACCGCCGCAACGTGGAGATGTTCCACGAGGAGGGCGTCCCCTGTGTGTACATCCACTCCGGCTACTACGACTGACCACGGCCCGAGCCGGAGCCACGGCCCGAGCCGAACCCAAGCTGGTTCTGATCGTTCCGGGAACCGGAACGATCAGAACCAGCTTGGAAGCGTCCGTGGGGCCGGGGCTGCTCGCGAATCAGGGGGTAACGTCCGGCCATGCCGACCGTCCTCGTGCGCAACTTCGTCCGGGCCGAGACCGACCGCATGTTCGACAGCCTCGGCGGCGCCGGTGTGAACCGCTGGCAGCACCAGCGCACCCCTGCGTCGGTCGAGCGCCAGCCGGTCATCCGGATGAACCGAGACACGCTGTACAGCCAGGCCGTCGTCGACCTCGCCGGTGGAGCGACGCTCGAGCTGCCCGACGCCGGCGGCCGCTACCAGTCGGCCATGGTCGTCGACCGCGACCACCACGTCGGCGCCGTGCTCCACGAGGCGGGCCGCCACGAGCTCACCGAGGAGCGGTTCGGCTCCCGGCACGTCGTGGTGCTGGTGCGGACCCTGGCCGACCCCGGCGACGACGCCGACATGGCCGCCGCCCACGCCCTGCAGGACCAGCTGCGCCTCGACGCCTCCTCGTCGGAGCCGTTCACCATGCCCGACTACGAGCCCGAGAGCTTCCGGGCGGTGCGCGAGGCGGTGCTCGAGCTGGCCCGGCACTGGGACGGCTTCACCCGGGCGTTCGGCCGCGCCGACGAGGTCGACCCGATCGACCACCTCATCGGCACCGCCGCCGGCTGGGGTGGGCTGCCGGCGAGCGAGGCGATGTACGTGGGGGTCGAGCCGGGGCTGCCGGCCACCGGCCTCTACCGCCTCACCCTGGCCGACGTGCCCGTCGACGGGTTCTGGTCGGTGTCGGTCTACAACCGGGCCGGCTACTTCGAGCCCAACGACCGCGGCGCCTACAGCGTGAACGACCTCACCGCCGAGCGCGACCCGGGCGGCTCGGTCTCGATCCACTTCGGCAACGAGGGCGAGGTGCCGAACCTGCTTCCGATCACCGAGGGCTGGAACTACCTGGTGCGGCTGTACCGGCCCCGCGCCGAGGTGCGTGACGGCACCTGGACGCCACCTCGGGTCGAGACGCTGTCGTGACGTGCCCGGGGCGGCTCAGTCCCGGAAGTTGGTGAACTGCAGCGGGATGTCGAGGTCGAGCTCCTTGAGCCCGGCGATCACCGCCTGCAGGTCGTCGCGCTTCTTGCCCGTGACTCGCACCTGCTCGCCCTGGGTCTGCGACTGGATGCCCTTGAGCCCGAGGTCCTTGATGGCCTTGTTGACGGCCTTGGCCTTCTCCGAGGAGATGCCGGCGTTGATCTTGGCCGTCTGGCGCACGGTGCCGCCGGCGGCGTCCTCGACCTTCTGGTAGTCGAGCGACTTGAGCGAGACCTTCCGCTTGACCAGCTTCTCCTCGAGGACCTGGCGCAGGGCGGTGAGGCGGTCCTCGCTGCTGGAGCGCATCTCGATCTCGAGCTCCTTCAGCTCGATCGTGGAGCCGGTGCCCTTGAAGTCGAAGCGGGTGGACAGCTCTCGCGACGCCTGGTCGACCGCGTTGCGGACCTCCTGGGCGTCGACCTCGGACACGACGTCGAAGCTCGGCATGCCCCCTTTCTACCGCCGACGGGCACGCGGGCGCAGCGTCGTCGGCCCACCTCGGGGGTGAGGACCACCGGCGGCCCCGCCCACGACGGGCGGGGGCCGGATGGTGGGCCGGGGTGGATTCGAACCACCGTAGGCAGAACCGACGGGTTTACAGCCCGTTCCCTTTGGCCACTCGGGCACCGACCCTGAGGAGCGGTCACTCTAGCGGAGCCGGCGAACCCGGCCGAATCGGTGGGGCGGGCCGTGGCTCACCGTGGCGGCAGGCCGTAGTCGGCGAGGACCTGGCGGCCGACGACGGTGGCCATCCAGCGGGCACCCTCGAGCGAGAGGTGGATGCCGTCGGCGCTGCGCACCGTCACCGTGGCCCCGCCCGGCCCGGGGAGCTCGTCGGTGTAGGCGGCGCCGTCGTCGCCGAGCAGCGCCCGGGAGTCGACGTAGGTCAGCCGGGGGTCCGCGGCGGCCACCGCCCGGTAGGCGTCGTCGACCACCCGGATCCGGGCATCGAAGGCGGGATCACGCATCGTCGGTTGGCCGACGAGGTACACCCGGCTGCCCGCGGCGGTCAGCTGCTCGACCAGGGTGCGCAGGCGACGGGTGTACTCGGCCGTCCACGCCGGGTCGCCCACCTCGACGTAGCCCGTGGCGCCCTGGGGCACCAACGGCTGGGCGTCGTTGTCGCCCAGCGAGACGACGACGACGTCGGGTGCCCCCTCGGCGAGGATCCCCGGAAGGGCCGCGGGCCAGTCGTAGAAGTCCGAGCGCGTGAGCCCGGTCGAGTTCTTGTGGATGGTCCGGGTCCGGACCTCGGGCCGGTCGGCCAGCTTCGATGCGAGCAGCTCCCCCAGAGCCTGGGCCGTGGAGTCGCCGATGGTCCACACGGTGAGCGGGTCGGCGGCCGACACCGCACGCACCGGGGGGTCGCGCAGGGGGAACTCGGGAGGCACGGACAGGTCGTTGTGCCGAGGCGAGGTGACGACCGGGGTGGTCGTGGTCGTGGTCGGCTCGGCGGTCAGGGCCGAGTCGGGCGGTGTCGGCCCCTGGGCCTGGGCGTCGCCGCCGAGGACGTGGCGGACGCCGACGTAGGCGAGCACCACGAGCAGCACCGCGACGCCGCCCACCACGGTGCGCCGCAGCGCGTAGTTGGGCCGCCGCCGCGGCCGCCCGGGTGGGCGGGAGGGAGGGGGAGCGGGGTGGATCGATGCGGCCAACGGTCGGGGGAGCCTCGGTTCAGAGCATGCGCTGCATCAGCACGACGTCGAGCCAGCGGCCGAACTTGCGCCCGACCTCCCGCTCGATCCCCACCAGCTCGAACCCGACGGAGCGGTGGAGGCCGATGGAGGCGTCGTGGCCGCCCACGATGCGGGCCATCATCGTATGGAACCCACGCGTGGAGGCGACCTGGATCAACTCCTCGAGCAGCAGGCGGCCCACGCCGGCGCCGCGCTGGTCGGCCCGCACGTACACCGAGTCCTCGACGGTCGTCGAGTAGGCGGGCCGCGACCGGTAGGGCGAGAGCGCCGCGAACCCGACCACCTCGCCCTCCGCCTCGGCGACCACCACCGCCATGGCCCCCGACCGGGCCTCGATCCACTCGCGCTGCTCGGCGACGGTGCGCGGCACCAGGTCGAAGGTGACGGTCGAGCCCGTCACCTCGGCGTTGTAGATGGCGCGTGTCGCCGCGGCGTCGTCGGGTCGGGCCAGTCGCAGCTCCACGGGCCCTCACCGTACCGGCGCGATCCACCCCAGACCCCGAGTTGGGATCGGGCCCTCCACCGTGGCATGATGGCAGGCCTGTGCCGGGCACTCGCTGACCGGCGCGCCCCCTTAGCTCAGTCGGCAGAGCGTTTCCATGGTAAGGAAAAGGTCGACAGTTCGATTCTGTCAGGGGGCTCTCCCACGGATCCGCCCCGGCCCGCGAGGGCCCGGTCGGCCTCGTGGCCTGTCGGCGTAGCTCAGACGGTTAGAGCACTCGGCTCATAATCGAGTGGTCGTCGGTTCGAGTCCGACCGCCGACACCATCCGACACCGGGCGACCGCCCGGCCCCACCTCCACCATCCCCCGAAAGGCATCCAGGAGATCCCCATGGCGCGTGAGAAGTTCGAGCGGACCAAGCCCCATGCGAACGTGGGCACGATGGGTCACATCGATCATGGGAAGACGACGCTGACGGCGGCGATCACGAAGGTGTTGGCGGAGGCGGATCCGGAGCACAACCAGGCGACGGATTTCTCGAACATCGACAAGGCTCCGGAGGAGCGTGAGCGGGGGATCACGATCAACATC
>JAKOVH010000029.1 GCA_029782145.1 Actinomycetes bacterium
TTCAGCCCGGCCAGCGCATCCTGGACGTGGCCGCCGGCGCAGGCGAGCCGGCGGTCAGCGCCGCCGAACGCGTGGGCCCGAGGGGTCGCGTGCTGGCGACCGACATCTCGGAAGGCATCGTCGAACTGGCGCGCCAGGTTGCCCGTGAACGCGGGCTCGAGCAGGTCGAGACCCGCGCCATGGACGGCGAGAAGCTGGATCTTCCCGACGCCTCGTTCGATGCGGTGCTGTGTCGGCTCGGCCTGATGTACATGCCGCACCCCGTGACGGCGCTACGCGAGTGGCGCCGCGCGCTCAGAGCAGGCGGTCGGGTCGCTGTCGTCGTCTTCTCCACGCCCGAGCGAAACAGTTGGGGGGCCATACCGGCGTCCATCATCCGCCGGCGCGCGCAACTTCCGCCTCCCGCTCCGGGGCAACCGGGGCCGTTCGGCCTGGGCGCTCCGGGCGTACTCGAAGGCATCTTCCGTGAGGCCGGCTTTGCCGACGCCGCGATTCGCGCCGTGCCGGTGCCCCACAGGACGGCCAGTGCGGCCGAGTACGTGCGGGTCGCCCGGGAAGCCTTTGGCGGATTCAACGCGATGATGGCTCATTTGCCCCCCGAAGAACGCGAGTCGGTGTGGAACGAAGTGGAAGGCTCGATGCGCGGCTTCGAAACACCGGGTGGGTTCGAGGTGCCGGGCGAGTGCCTGGTCGCCGCGGCTACGAAGTGATCGTGCGCAGCGTGCCGACAGCGACGTGGCGGCACTCTGCCAAACTGCCGCCACGGGGCGGTCGGGGCTGATCAGGCGGCCCTCGCCTGTTCCATGACCGGGTCGTCGCGACCCACGACGGTGTCCCCGCTCGGCACGATCTCGTCGGCGCTCATGCCCGCCCGGCGGGCGTGCTCGCGGATGGCCGCTTCGTCCGTGCCCTGGTAGATGCAGACGGTGCCCAGGCGCCCGTCGTCCTCTTGGACCACGTAGGAACGAATCCAGCGGACCCGGTCGGGCATCTCCTCGTTGCCGACCCGGGCCGAGACCCCGGCGGTGACGCTCAGCTCG